>CAVWBK010000002.1:0-988606 GCA_963753245.1 uncultured Solirubrobacterales bacterium | reverse complement strand
TCTAGTGCCGGTTCCGTCCGAGGCATCGCTGAATATCCCAGACGTTGAGCTAGATGATCTGAGGCCAAAGATTCCCAGTTATCGACAACGGGAAGCGCTAGCTATAGACCTTCTCAACGAGGAATTCGATAGAACCGGTTTGCGATTTGAATAGAGAAAAGGGGAAAGCGGTGGCAAGTAGAGCGGCACGAAACCAGCAAGTTCGGATAGCGCGGGAGACCGTGCGGAGTTGGCCTGCGGGTCTTCAGCGTTCGGGTTCGTCTCGCTCTTCCAATCGATCTTCGGGCGCTGGGGGCTCTCCGACTCCTCCGCCTTCAAGTCAGCAGCAAAGAGGCAGCCGCTAGGGTCTTGCATCAACGGAACTGGTGACGGTTGCCGCCTCTTTCCGAGTAGCGGGTGGTGCGCATCTAGCGCCCCTCCGTACATGCCTTCGACTTGCTTGCGCCGCTCATCGCTCCAGGCGGCCCGTTCGAACTCGCCCGTCTAGATGGTCGCGGTGATTGACGGGTTGTTGTGGCCGAGATGCCGGCTCAGCACGACTAGGTCGCCACCATTCGCGAACCGGGCGGTGAAGAGGTATGCCTAAGGGAATGGAGAGCTGCCCCGGCTGCCCCGGCGGCCTCTTCGGTCCGGGCTTGGTCGCCCCCTGAGGGCTCGATTCGACGCGAGATTCTCGTCAACCTGAATAGATCTCGGAACCGTCGACCTTCTTGCCCCGTTCTACCTGCTTCGGCATGGGAAGGTCCCCGAATATGTATGAAGACAAGTAGGTCGGGCCTCCTCGGCGATAGGCGCGGACGGCCTCGGCCGTTCCGCCGTAGGTCTCCGTTCAGCCGGTTCAGACAGCCACCCTGCGACTCGCCGGAGACGCATGGCGGATCTGCCTACAGAGAATCTCGGCCGATCCAGAGGAACCTCACGACTGGGTTCCGTTCAAGGAGGGACAACCAGGCTCTCCTTAGCAGCGCAGTTTCTATCCGCGTAGGTTTCGGACGTAAATTTCGCCCACCGAGCGGAAGCGGGCTCTTGCACGTCGGCGACGACCGTTAGCGTCAGCGGGATAGCTATGGCCGATGCGCTGATCGAGAATCCAATTCTGAACGGGCCCTTCGAGGAGCCGACCCGCTACTGGAGTTTCACTGACGAGGGCATATCGAGCGACTGGGTGGAGGGTCGTCGGAGCTCGGCTTACTTCATGCCGATCGCGCGGTCTAAACGCTCCAGCCAGCTTGAGATGGAGACGGAGTGGACGGCTGATCGCATCGAGGAGAACGTCTTCATCAACGAAATCCGCGATCGCGTCGGCGATTGGCGCCAAGAAGGCCATCCCGGGATCACCGAGACAACCCGCCGCCTTCTCGAGTATTGGACTCAAGAAGACCGAGAGAAAAGGCTCTTCTTCTGCCAGGTCGAGGCGGTCGAGACGGCGATCTTCCTCTGCGAGATCGCCGCCCGCACTGCACATCCGGACGCTCGGCTCGTCAAAGAGTTGCTACGGCAAGCGGAAGATGCAAACCCTGGCCTGTTTCGGATCGCCTTCAAGATGGCCACTGGGACAGGAAAGACCGTGGTCATGGCGATGTTCATCGCCTGGCAGACCCTGAATCGCGTAGCGGCGCCGCGCGACCCCCGTTTCAGCGATGCCTTCCTTGTAGTGGCGCCAGGAATCACGATTCGTGACCGCTTGCGCGTCCTCCTGCCGAGTAGTCCCGACAATTACTACCGGGAGCGGGACTTGCTGTCGGGTGGCGACATGGCGGCTCTCGGAAAAGCGCGGATTGTGATCACGAACTTTCACGCATTTCGCACGCGCGACACGCAGCCAAGTGTTGCGAGGGCGAGCAAAGAAGTACTCAATCCCGATGGCCCCAACCCCTTTGAGGAGTCTCCGGACGAGATGGTGCGGCGGGTTTGCAGGGAGATAGGAAACCGGCGTGGAATTGTCGTTCTCAATGATGAGGCGCATCACTGCTACCGCCATAGGATCGGAGGCGGCGCCGAGGATTTCTTCGAATCCACCAATCTCAAAGGCGATGCACGAAGGGAGGCTGAGCAGCATGACGAGGAGGCGCGGGTATGGGCTACCGGCCTCCAGGCCGTCCACGACAAGATCGGTGTTCGTTACGCGTTCGATCTCTCGGCCACGCCATTCTTTCTGAGTGGTTCGGGCTATCCGGAGGGCACCTTGTTTCCCTGGGTGGTCTCGGATTTCGCGCTGATTGATGCCATAGAGGCGGGACTCGTGAAGATTCCTCGCGTCCCGGTTGCGGACGATGCATCCGTACCTGGCGGACCCATATACCGCAACCTTTGGTCTCACATTCGAGATGAGCTACCGCGACGAAACGTCAAGGACGAGCAGTTAAACGATCGGCGGCAGCTTCCCGGAAGATTGGAAGGCGCACTTCGAAGTCTGTATGAGAACTATGCGAACGGCTTTCAACGGTGGCAAAACATGGACCTCCCCGACTCCACGCCCCCGGTATTCATTGTGGTGTGCAGTAACACTAGTGTCTCCAAGTTGGTGTATGACTTCATAGCTGGCTACGAGAGGGTCATCGACGAGCAGACCACCGTCGCTGTGCCAGGCGAGCTCGACTTGTTTTCGAATGTCGCAGATGGCCGCGTACTTTCCAGCCCACGTACGATTCTTGTCGATTCTGCACAACTCGAGTCGGGCGAATCGATGTCGGCCGAGTTCAAAGAGGCCGCGGCTGTAGAGATCGAACGCTTCAAGTCGGAGTACGTTCAACGGTTTCCGGCTCGTGATCCCGAAGGCATTCCCGACGAGGACCTGATGCGTGAGGTCATGAATACGGTCGGAAAGCCAGGAAGACTGGGAGAGCACATCCGTTGTGTGGTCTCCGTGTCGATGCTTACGGAGGGTTGGGATACCAGCACCGTCACCCACATCCTCGGAATCCGAGCGTTTACCACTCAGCTTCTTTGCGAGCAGGTGGTTGGCCGTGGTCTGCGCAGGCGTAGCTACTCAGTTGATCCAGAGACTGGACACTTCGATCCCGAATATGCCGAGATCTACGGCGTCCCGTTCTCGTTCATCCCCGCATCGGGAAGTGTTAGCGAGCCGAAGCCGATCAAGCCGGTAACCCGCGTGCGGGCTCTCGATGAGCGATCGGACCTCGAAATCCGATTCCCTAAGGTCAGGGGATATCGGATTGAGGTCCCTGCCGAGCGCCTCTCGTCAGAGTTCACCGAGGAGAGCGTCGTCTCCGTTTCGACGCAAATGATTCCGACCGAAACGGAGATGTTGCCCGTTGTTGGCGAACCAGACCGACATCGACTTCAAGATCTGCAGCGACGACGAGAACAAGAGGTTGTTTACCGACTCGCGCGACGGGTGCAGCAGCGATATTGGACCGGCGAGCCGTGGGTATTCCCCCAGCTCGTAAGGATTAGTCGAGATTGGATTAGAAGCAGCCTCGTTCTCAAGGACAATACGTTCGTGCAGCTTCTACTCATCGAGGACTTGGCGGATCGAGCAGCTGAGAAAATTCATCAAGCTGTGGTGCGAGCAACAGCCGGAGACTCCGAACTCCTGCCAATCCTGGCACTCAATGACCAGATCGGTACCACTAGCGTCGTCGACTTCGACACTACAAAGGCGACAATGCGCACAGATCCCGACAAGTGTCATATCAGTCACATTGTCTGCGACACCGAGTCATGGGAGCAGAAAGTTGCGCACACGCTCGAGTCATTGGACGAGGTCACAGCCTACGTAAAGAACGAGCGCGTAGGCTTTTCGATTCCGTATACCCATCAAGGAAGACAACGTGAATATGTTCCCGATTTTCTTGCAAAGGTCCAAGCTGCCGGCGGGGGAGAGGCCACGTTGATCGTTGAGGTGAGCGGCGCAGACCTTGACTTGAAGAAGGCAAAGACAGGGGCGGCCCTTAATCTTTGGATACCCGCCGTGAATAACTCAGAACGGTTCGGGAGTTGGGGATTTGTCGAGATCGACGACCCGTGGGGCGCTACCGATGTTCTTCGCGGCGCATTTGCGGACTTGGCCGGAGTCCCCGCCTAGTGGCCACCAAGCGCGGCGAGAGAGTCCCGGTTGATGCGTTAAGGCACCACGATAAGCGGACGAACATCCCAACGGATGAGTTGAGGGAGTTTGTGAACGATGACGACAAGCGCCCCATCCCAATCCAATACCCCCGCTGGCGCGCTGAGCGAGATGCGGTGTTTGACCCTCAACTCGTCTGGCAGGGAAAGGACTCAGATGATGAAGGTGACCTGAACGTTCTTAGCGTTCCCATCTATATTCACGAGAAAGTTCACCCACAGGCGTTGATCGAAGACCTACGACGTGGAGATCACGCTGAAGGTAACTCGGAGCTACAGCTATTCGACGACTTCAACGGAATCGAGTTCGAGGACCTCGTCGACTTCTATCAGCACGAGCAAAATTGGTCGAACCGTTTGATAGTCGGAGATGCGCTGCTAGTGATGACCTCTCTCGCCGAGCGAGAGAATCTCAAGGGCACCGTCCAAATGATCTACATGGACCCCCCATATGGGGTGAGTTTTCGTTCCAATTGGCAAGTCTCCTCGGATACTAGAAACGTAAAGGACGGGCGTCTCGACGACCTTACTCGCCAGCCTGAGCAGATTCAGGCCTTCCGCGATACGTGGGAGCACGGCATTCACTCTTATTTGTCGTACCTACGTGATCGCCTCACTGTCGCCAGGGACCTACTTACTGAGTCCGGCGGCATCTTCGTCCAGATCGGCGACGAGAACGTCCATCTCGTACGCGCTCTCCTCGACGAGGTCTTCGGGGCGGACAGTTTCGTCAGTCAGATCGCCTTCACAAAGGCCCCAGGAGGGCTCGAGTCGACTAGTCGAATGGGAGCCCGACTCGACTATATTCTCTGGTACGCAAAGAATCCTGAGGAAAGCCGCTACCAGCCTCTATTCCAGGAGCGCCAAGAGTCTGAAGCAATCGCGGACGGATTTACCTGGGTCGAGACACCAGACGGAGAGCGCCGTCGATTGACCCGCAAGGAGCGGACCGGTGGTGAGCCGATTCCTCGAGAAGGTCGACTCTTTATGGACGTATCGCTGACAAAGCCTGGACCCGGCAGCAAGTACACGCTCGAGTTCGAAGGTCATGATTATGACTCCGGCCGACGTTGGTGGGGGATGACGAAGGAGTCCCTAGAACGACTGATCACCAACGGCCGCGTCATCAAGGTCGGTAACAGCCTGCGATTCGTTCGGTACTTCGACGATTTTCCGTACCGGCGTATCTCGAACGTCTGGACAGGGCTTGGTGGCGCAGCCGACCCAGTCTACGTAGTTCAGACAAATGACGAGGTTGTTAAGCGTTGCATGTTGATGGTGACCGAGCCCGGCGACTTGGTGCTGGACCCAACGTGTGGGAGTGGAACGACTGCAGTCGTGGCCGAGCGTTGGGGGCGGCGATGGGTAACAATCGATACCTCGCGGGTTGCGGCTTCACTTGCACGAATGCGAATTATGGGTGCTCGTCATCCGTATTATCTCTTGCGGGATTCCGAACAAGGCCGCCTGAAAATGTCTGAGATCTTGGGTCACGCGGCGCCGGAGTCCTCCTCCTCAGCCGGTCGCGACGTTCGTATGGGATTCGTTGTTCGCGAGCAACCACGAATCTCCCCCTCCACGATCGGCAGTAACCTGGATCTCGATGAGGCTCCAGATGCAGATGCAGCCAAACAGGCAATCGCTCGGCATGCGACGAGAGAGCGCATTGTGGATCAACCCTACGAAGACACGAAGAAGGTTCGCGTCGCCGGGCCCTTCACCGTCGAGAGCCTCTCGCCCCACCGGAATCTCACTGACCAGACGTGCGGGGACGATTCGACTCTCGGCTTCGTTGAGCTGATCGTCGAAAATCTGGCGACCTCAGGCGTTCAGAGCCGAGTGAAGGCCAATCGAATCGATTTCGAGTCGATTGAAGTGTTTCCTGGGCAACGAATCCAGGCGCACGGGCGCTACGACTTGGAGGAGGCAAACAAACGTGTCGCAATCTCAATCGGACCTGAGTACGGCACCGTTGGCCCCGATCTCGTCAGGGAAGCCGCCAAGGAGGCAGTCAAAGGAGAGGGCGCGGACCTTCTCTTGGTTTGCGGCTTCGCTTTCGACTCGTCGAGCAGCGAGGCCGCCAGGGAGTTCGCGCCGGAGCCGGGGGAAGAGTGGGCGGTCGCAGAACAGGAACAGAAACTCGGCAAACTACCTGTCTTGCTCGTCAAGATGAACGCCGACCTGTCGATGGGTCGCAATCTCCTCAAGAAGAGTGGAGCGGCGAGTCTTTTTACGGTATTCGGTGAGCCAGATATCACGATTAACCGTGAGGGTGAGCAGATCACCGTGGTTCTGCATGGGGTTGACGTTTATGACCCAGGCACCGGCGAGGTCCGTTCTGATTCCACCGACGGCATCGCCTGCTGGTTCATTGATACGAACTACAATGGTGAAAGCTTCTTCGTGAGGCACGCATACTTCACCGGTTCGAACGATCCATATAAGAAGCTGAGGTCCGCCCTCTCAGCTGAGATCAATGAATCTCAGTGGGAATCCCTATACACAACGGTGAGTCGGCCGTTTTCAGTCCCAGGGCGAAAGCGGATCGCTGTAAAGGTGATCAATCACTATGGGGACGAGGTCACGAAGGTGTTCGACTTATAGCGTCGAACGATCCGGGGTGACGTTCACGGTTACTCGAGACAGTCGTGATTACGCTGGTCGTGTCATTGATGGGTTGTTGCTTGGCGGCTGGAAGATCAACGCCGCTCCCGAAAAGTTGACCTATAATCGGCAGTTACTGCGTTTGGAAGCAGGAAATCTGACTTCCGAATTTCGGATCTCGATCTATAAGGTCGGCGAGACCGGCCGCTCCCGGCCTGACGAGCGCCGCATCGAGATCACAACGACCTACAAGAGCGGGCTCGAGCCTCTTGATGGAGTGGCTGATGTGGTTCTCGGCTACGACCCTGACACCGATATCTTCGTTGGCTTCGATCGGCGGCGACTCGGCGAGGGCGGCGAGACTAGCAATGCCACAAGCTTTTTCAATCTCGAGGGGCTCCGACTTGCTGAGCGATCCGGCGTTGTGTCCTTGCCCTACGATTCGTTCCTCTTTGGGATCGAGCGACATGCTTTTTTTGAGCCAGTTCGGATGGCTGAGTATCTCTTCAATTGCGACGAGATACACGCCGGCAACTACGGAGGGAAGGGAGCGTTCGCCGGGGCGCCGAGACGCACGGGCAGCCGAGTTCTGAAGGCGCCCAATGGGGCTCCGGATGGGAAGACCATCATGTTGAGCAGGTCGTACAGCGTCCCTTTAGGGACGTCGGCGAGCGACACGGACGTGGAGCGTGCAGAGAAGGGCGACCCCGCAAGACGCAAGACTTCGCCGCAGAAACTTCGGGAAATCCTCAAGCGTCAGGAAGACAACGGCATTCGTGGCGAGGAATTCGTCCTCGACGGAGAGAGAGAACGACTAAGGGAAGCCGGCCGGCCGGATCTAGCGGAGCAAGTGCTTTGGGTGGCCCAGGAAGACACAAGTCTCGGCTATGACATCCATTCGTTTGAGGCGGACGGCGGCGATAGGTTCGTCGAGGTGAAGTCTACGAGCGGAGGCTCTTCAACCTTCGAGATGAGCGCGAATGAGTGGCGTGTCGCCAAGGACAAGTCCAAGCGATATGTCATCGCGCGGGTGACGACGGTCAACGAAGGGCCAAGCGTGACGTGGATCACCGATCCGCATGCCCGGCTTGAGAACGCCGAGATCAGTCGGGTCCCTTCGGTTTGGAAGGTCACCGTTTAATTTCGTCAGGACTCCGCCGGTCGCGGGTTCTGGCCTTGACCCATCGACTATTCGAAGAGCTCGCCACGAATCGACCCAGCCAGGCGGTGACCATCCGACCAGCTCTGTTGGGCGCAGCGACCATTCTCCAGCGTCGATTTGCAGGGAACAATCGGAATGCCGGCCGTGGCTCACCCTGAGCAGGGTCTACGCAGAGAACAGTGTGAAGGCGCCTGGGTTCAGGGGATCGAATAAGGCCAACGCGCTGTTGAGCTGCGCTTTGGGCGGCAAGTGCTCGGCGCTTAATGGTGGGTCTGAAATCCCCGGAGCCGGCCCCAGTGGCCGAGTCGAGATCGTGGCATCAAAGATCTCCCCGATGGCGTCGGCGATTCGTCCCGGGTCATCAGTGGCGGCAAAGGTCGTGTCGACTGAGTGTTCACCGAATAGGCAATGGACGACCAAGTCCCGCGTCTCTTCGCTAAGGGCCGCCCAGAGAGTTTCGGGGTCAGTCCTGGTTTCGCCGAGGATCAGCGTCGATTGCCAAAGGATCCCGCTGGTGCCGCTGATCGAGTCGTCGTTCTCCGGCTCACTCGCCCACGGTCGGAGACTGTGACCGAGGCGGAAGGTCGTCCCATAGTTCCGGGAACAGTGCTCTATGAGGCGGGCGGCAGCCTCATGGCGCTCGTCAACCCAGGCCTTGATTAGCGGGTCCTTGCCCTGACGAGCCCAGTCCACGCTGCCGTAGCTGCCGTAGAAACGCCGCGCCCCGGCTTCAAGATCGCGCAAGGCCTGCTCGAGGCGACCGAGGTCATCGCGATGAGGGCGTCGGCAGTGTGCTGAGCGATGGCGGATATGGCGCAGCGTGTCGACAAGGCCGTCCCAGCGTGCTTTCGGTAAGAGAATCGGCTCAAACCAATCCCAGTGCCTATCGATCAGCTTGAACAGGACGCTGGCATCGGCGTAGGCAAGGACTTCGTCGGCATCGGCCGTGGCCATATAGCTGTTGATCTGGTCATCGGCGGCCCGCTTCGGAACGACGGCGTCCAGCTCTTCGGTCCAGACGGAGCCGAGCGCCGCCCGCAATTCCGTATAGACGATCTCCCTTAAATACCGCTCCATCTGCCACCAACGGGCATGGACGGCGAGGGCTGAAAGGGGGACGCCGGATCGAATCGCCGGGCCAAGGGTCTGCAGATCGGAATCGTCCATATGGGCATCCTGCCCGATTCCCGCGCGGTGGCGATGTCACCTTCATCCCCTTATGCCAGCCGTCCCCCAGTCGAGGGAATAGCCGTGATGATTCTTTCTTTTGGCCCCTTGAGAATCCAAGTCTCTTCATGCAAACTGCCGCCATCGACTAGCTGCAATGTTCCTGATGACAATGATCAACCCCCGAGGACGGAGTCAGGATTCGCGCTCCGATCAAAGTTCGAACCCGCCACCCCTCCCGAGGGACAGTCAACCTCTCGAGGAATGAGGAACGCGCGACAAGAACAACCGTGCACCAAAGCTGCAAATTTGCCTGCGGGGTAAAGAAGCTTGCCTCGCGCAGGATGCGGGAGGCTGCCTCTCCCATGTAGAGCGGGACCTCCCGGGAGATCGAGCCGATCAGCCCGTAGTGGTCGGGGTGCCCGTGGGAGACGAGGACCCCGCGCAGGGTCGGGTCGCCGCCGTCCAGCCCCTCGATCGTCGGCAGCGCAACCTCCTCGCTTGGGTCGGCCGAGAGCGGCAGTCCCAGGTCGAGCACGAGGCGATCGCCGCTATTCGACTCCACCTCCACGCAGGAGCCGCCCACCTCGTCGGCTCCGCGATGGATGCTCGCTCTCACAAGCCCTTCTTCGGCATCCGGACACTCCTACTCAACTGAGCCACCAAAAAAGATTCCTCCTCGTTTTGTTTGAAACAACTATTGCGTCGAGAAAATAGTTAATGCAACTATTGTGTTGGCGCTATAGTTCTGCCAATGGTTGAACCGGTATCGATTCCCGAAGCAGCTGAGGCATTGGATCTAAGTCCGGCCCGAGTTCGGGCAATGGCTGCTGATGGCCAGCTCTCTGCCGAAAAGCTTGGGGATCGCTGGTTCGTCGAGCGAGCCGCGCTTGAGCGACGGCGCAGAAACGGCTCCCTCGAGGGGAGACGCTTCTCTCCACGGAATGCCTGGGTGCTCTTGCGCCTGGCCTCTGGAGAAGAAGTCAACGGCATCGACCCGAGCAATCGATCCCGGCTGAAGAGGGCGCTGGCCATGGAGGGGCTTAGACGGATCGCGCCGCGTCTGGGCCATCGAGCCGAGATCCAGCAGTTCAGGTCTCACCCGGGGGAGCTGAGCCATCTGCAGAAGGATCCCGCCCTGGTCCTCTCTGGAGTGAGCGCAGAACCGCGACGCCGTGAGCTGGTCGCCGGCCGTGAGGTCGATGGCTACATCGAAGCCAGTGAGGTGAAGCGATTTGTGTCGAGACACGCTCTTGTCTCAAGCGGGCCAGATGGCAATGTTCGCCTTCGGCTGGTGCCGGCGGAGGCCTGGGGATTTCTCGATGGTCTAAAGCTGGCTCCCCAAGCCGCCGTTGCCCTTGACCTCGCCGAGGAATTTGACCCTCGTTCAGCCAGCGCAGGACGAAAGGCGCTGGCCCGGATCGATCGCGAAGTCGCTCGCTCGCTCGGCCGATCCTCCTGAGCACTCTCCAAGATGTTCGACAAGCAGACTCCACTACAAATCGACCCGCCAAGTGAGGACGCCACCATTCTTTGGGCCAAGGCTCTCGAGGTGGCACAGGCACTAGGAGAGACCGAGGATTGGACTCTTGTCGGCGGTTTGATGGTCCAACTTCACGCCCTTGAGCACGACCGCGATACGCGACTCACAGCCGATATCGATGTACTCGGCAACGCTCGCCGTCGGCCGCAGATGACTCAAAAGATCGCGGCGACCTTGGAAGGTCTTGGCGGCACTATGGCCGAGCCACCTCGCTCAGACCCAGACCTTGGCTACCAGTTCCATGTTGACGGAGAGTTGATAGAGATTCTGGGCCCCGACGGTCTGAGGGCAGACCCTCAGACGGTCGGTGAGTTCAAGACCTTTCAGGTCCCTGGGGGGACCCAAGCGCTTCGTCGCACCGAGGTCGTTTGGATCGCTCTCGCAAAAGAATCAGCCGTCCCCATGCGACGACCCAGTTTGCTTGGCGCAATTCTGATCAAGGCGAGGGTTGTTGCCAAGCACAGGCGGGACAAGTTCGAATCAGACCGCCAGGATCTCCTCGTCCTATTGAGCCTCGTCGATGATCCGCGTGGTTTGGCGACCATCGGTGAATTGACAGAAAAGGAGAAGAAGTGGCTTGCCGATGTCGCGGACGAGCTGAACTTCACCGATCCCTCGCTCACCGATCTGTTCGACCGAGGGCATTTGGTCAGGGCTGAGCAGGCGTTCGATCTACTCGTCGCATAGCGGTGCCGACCTTACACTTGGGCGCATGCAGTTGGTGGGGAGCGAACTGGTCGTCTCGGCCAGTGACCTGAACAATTTCCTTGCGTGTTCACACCTGATCACGCTCGACCTCGCGCGGATGCGGGGTGAGAGTCTGGTCGAGCCGGAGACCGGCGCCGACGCCGAGCTGCTCGCCCGCAAGGGGGACGAGCACGAGCTCCGCCACCTCGAGCAGCTGCGGGCAGAAGGCCGCGAGGTGGTGGAGATCGAGACCAGCGACCACTCGGAGGAGGGTCTCCGAGCCCAGGTCGCCGCAACCGAGGAGGCGATGGCGGCCGGCACCGAGGTGATCTATCAGGGCGCTTTTCTGCGCAACGGGATGCGCGGCCACATCGACTTCCTCTTCCGGGTCGATCGCCCCTCCGGGCTCGGCGGCTGGAGCTACGAGGTCGCCGACACGAAGCTGGCGCGGCGGGCGAAGCCGTACTTCATCCTCCAGCTCTGCTTCTACAGCGAGCTCGTCGCCGCGGCTCAGGGCCTCGAGCCGGAGCGGATCCACGTCATCCTCGGCGACGGCACGCAGCAGTCGTTCAGGATCGCCGAGTTCTCTGCCTACTTCCGCTACGTCCGCGATGCCTTCCTCGCAGAGCTCGCCTCGGGTTTCGATGACACCTACCCGGAGCCAGTCGCCCACTGCTCGATCTGCCGCTGGCGCGACGCCTGCGACGCGCAGCGAGCGGCCGACGACCATCTCAGCCTGGTCGCCAATATCACCAGGCGCCAGCGCGACCTCCTGTGCGCGACGGAGGTCGACACCCTGGCGGCGCTCGGCGAGGCCGATGGGCTCGAGGTCAAGGGGATCGACCCCGAGGTGCTCGGGCGGCTCCACGAACAGGCCGCCCTGCAGCTTGCCCAGCGGCAGACCGGGATCCACGAATACCGGATGCGTCCTGCCGAGGAGGGCCGCGGCTTCGTGCGGCTCCCCGAGCCCTCCGCCGGCGACGTCTTCTTCGACATGGAGGGCGACCCCCTCTTCGACGAAGGCGGCCTCGAGTACCTGTTCGGCTACGTCACCACGGGCGGCGGCGGCGAGGGCTTCACCGCGATCTGGGGCCGGGACCGGGGCGAGGAGGGGCGTGCGCTGGAGCAGTTCGTCGACGCGATGACCGCGCGCCGGCGGCGGTTCCCCGACCTCCACATCTACCACTACAACCACTACGAGGTGACCGCGCTGAAGCGACTCGCAGGGGCGCACGGCACCCGCGAGGAGGAGCTCGACCAGCTGCTCCGCGACCAGGTCTTCGTCGACCTCTTCAAGGTCGTTCGCGAGGCGATCCTGATCTCGCAGCCCAGCTACTCGATTAAGAAGGTCGAGGCCTTCTACATGGAGGAGCGCGAGACCAGCGTCACCGACGGCGGCGACTCGGTGATCGAGTTCGAGCGCTGGCTCGAGGAGCGCGACGACGCGATCCTCGACGCGATCGCCGACTACAACCGCGACGACTGCGTCTCCACCTTGCTGCTCCGCGACTGGCTGCTGAAGCTGCGGGCCGAGGCCGGCATCGCCGAGTGGTTCACCGCCCAGCAGAAGGAGCGCAGCGAGAAAGCCCTCGCCCAGCAGGAGGAGAACGAGGCCTTGATGCGGAGCCTGCTCGACGGGCTTCCGGAGGACCCGGCCGACGACGACGCCCGCGCCGGCGCCCGGCGGCTGATCGCCGCCCTGCTCGAGTACCACCATCGCGAGGACCGCCCGGTCTGGTGGGCCTTCATTGACCGCATGGGCGCCGAACCCGACGCGCTGCTTGAGGACGCCGAAGCGATTGGCGGCCTCGAGCGCGACGAGTCGACCCCGCCGGCGCAGGACAAGAAGTCGCTGGTCTACCGGCTGCGCTTCCCGCCGCAGGAGACGAAGCTCGGCCCTGGCGCGGTCGCCGACGTCGCCGATGGCGGCAATCCGGGGACGATCGTCTCGCTCGACGCCGAGCGAGGAGCCCTTGAGCTGAAACGCGGCCCGAAGATCGACCAGCGGCCGATGCCCGCGGCGGTGATGAGCGGCGGGCCCTACGGGACGCTCGAGCAGCGGGGGGCGCTGCGCCGGCTCGCCGAGGCGATCATCTCCGGGGACGGCGGCCCCTATGAAGCCGCTCGCCAGGTCCTCCGTCGCGAGCCGCCGCGCCTGACGGCGCGCGAGCCGGGTGAGGCGATCGGCCGCGACGGGATGACTGTTGAGGAGATCTCAGCGGCCGCGGCCGCGCTCGACGACAGCTACCTCTTCATCCAGGGCCCGCCCGGCTCAGGCAAGACCTACACCGGGGCGCGGCTGATCATCGACCTGCTGGAAGCCGGCAAGCGGATCGGGGTGACCGCCAACGGCCACAAGGTCATCCACAACCTGCTGGAGGAGGTCGAGAAGGTGGCGAAGGCGCGCAAGTTCGCATTCGTCGGCCGCAAGAAGTGCAGCGCCGACAACGAGGAGTCCGAGTTCAACTCGCCGCACGGTTTGATCGAGTCGGTCACCGACAACGACGCACTGAGCGAGTCAGGGGTGGAGTTGACTGCCGGTACGGCCTGGCACTACTGCCGCGAGGACACCGCCGAGCTCGACTACCTCTTCATCGACGAGGCGGGCCAGGTCTCGCTTGCCGACGCGCTCGCGCTGGCGACCGCTGCCCGCAACGTGATCCTGCTCGGCGACCCGCAGCAGCTGCCGCAGGTCTCCCAGGCGACCCACCCGGCCGGCTCCTCGCTGTCGGTGCTCGAGCACCTGCTCGGCAAGGCGCAGACGATCGAACCCGAGCGCGGCGTCTTCCTCGATCGGACCTGGCGTATGCACCCCGACGTCGCCGACTTCATCTCGGAACTGATGTACGACGGGCGGCTGCACGCGGCGCCGGGCCGGGAGCAGCAGCGAGTCGATGCGGCGGAAGAGCTGAGCGGAACCGGGTTGCGCTGGCTCGCGGTCGAGCACGAGGGGCGTTCGCAGTCCTCGCCCGAGGAGGCCGAGCGGATCGCGGCGGCGATCGAGCCGCTGCTCTCCGGCGCCTCCTTCACCGACTACGACGGCGACCAGCACCCCCTGACCGCCGAGGACATCCTCGTCCTCGCCCCCTACAACGCCCAGGTCCGCTGCCTCAAGGAGCGCCTGCCGGATGGCGTTCGCGTCGGCACCGTCGACAAGTTCCAGGGGCAGGAGGCACAGATCGCCTTCTTCTCGATGGCGACCTCGAGCGGCACCGAGGTGCCGCGCAACGTTGAGTTCCTCTTCAGCCGCAACCGCCTCAACGTCGCGATCTCAAGGGCGCGTTGCCTGGCCGTCTTAGTCTGCAGCCCCCGCCTCCTCGACATCCGCGCGACCTCTATCGAGCAGATGCGACTCGTGAACGCCCTCTGTCGGTTCGCGGAGGTCGCGACGAACGACCCAAAATCTGACCCTGCGAAAGGTCTCTGAAGAAAGCGCCGTGTACCGTCCCCCCAGACCAAGGCAATCCCCTCCGAGGCGGCGCTAATGGGGACCATTGGTAGAGGAGTCACCTGTGCAAGCGAGGCGAGTCTCACACGAGAAGGCCGCGATAGACGCCTTAAGCGAGGCGCTCGGCTCGCTGCCCGAGGCGACAGTCTCCTCCGGCCTCGGTGCACTGAATCGCGTTGACCCAGGCTGGGGGCTGCCCGTCAATCAGCAGTTCCAGTTCGGCGATTTCCGAATCGAAACACCGACCACCACCCGTGGCCGTGGAGTTCGAGAGCGCTGGCGGCCTTACCAACCTGGTCAAGTACTGGCCGCTACTTGCCCGATCGCCCCAGCCCAAACAATTTGTTCTCGCGCACGTTTTCCGCATTGCGAGCGCCAACGACTACATAGCCCATCGTCGCCTATGGGATTTCCTCGTCGAGCGAATGCGAGATGACCTTGAGGAGCACGGCGTGCCATGGGGAGTGGGGTGGGAGGCGCGAGCCTTCACCTATCCTGCCGACGCGATCGACGTCACTGAGCTCGCCGACTTCGTGCGTGCGACTCTCGGCTCCTGAAGTCTGGACTTCTCCCCGCATCGCAGCCGCTGAGCCATGGAAGGCCTTCCGAGCCGCTCGCATGCCGCAGCGCTACTCAAATATTCGGAGACCCGAGGAACCCAACAGAGGCGCTTCCGTGGCGCCGGAGAGATATTCGAATTAGTGGCGAGCCAGCTGTTTTGACCGAGCCACGAAGACTCACGAATGCTGCTGGGCGGGCCGGACCCGAGATGGATGCACGCCCGAGGCTTTGTCCTCCTATCCCATGAGCCAGTCTTCGAAGCCAAACTACATGAACCAAGTCCCTCCAATAGGGCGCTACTTCGGCAGCCGAGTCCGGGTCCGTTCCTCGCGCAGCCGCGCGTTGTTCTCGCGGTTGCTCCGCACGATCCGGCGGAGCAGTTGCCAGTCCCTCCACCAAGTCGCGGAGGACCGTCGCGTCTTCTTGAGCTTCACGCCTTCCAGCCGCTCGTACCAGTCGGCGTCTTCGTGATGGCGGAAGACCAGCGTGTCCTTCGACTCGTAGGGTCCAGTTACCCGCTCGAAGACGCAGTAGAGCTGTGGCGCGGAGTAGTGGCCGTCTGGGTCCCAATCCAGCGCGACAATCTTGTCGTAGGGGATCAGCCTGCCGGGGAAGAGAAGCTCGCCGTCGACGGTCGTCGTGACCACACCTTCAGCGACAACGCCCTTGATCGCGTGACCTACGACCTCGACGCCGCCATCGTAGAGGCCGACGATTCCGGCCCTGAACCAGGGAGACACGCGGTTGCGGAACGAGTCGTCTCCGTTGGGGTAGGCGTCCAACCGGTCGACGTCCCTCACGACAACTTCCAGCACTCCCGGCGTTCCCGCAGCGGGGGAGCCGACCTTCCCGACTAGCTCGCCCTTGATTGCCAGGCGGTGTTTAACCTGCTCGGCGGGGTCCTTCCTCAGTCGCTCACGCCGCTCGCGCAGCTCGCGTGCAATAGCCATTCCGGCGCCGACAGGTTCCACGCCCTGACGTTACCGACGTCGGAGGACCGAGGAAGCGGTTCTGGTTCGCCTCGGTTCCGCGGTTGCTGCTAGGCAATCACAGTTGATCGCTCGACTATCCGTGGGTGGTAGCGAGAGACGAATCCCGCCGGGTATCGGTCATCGCTAACACGACCCGACGTGCCGTTTACGGCGTGTCGGTCTCAGCACAGAGGCCAGCAAGGTACGGTTCCGTCCTTGGCGCCCGTAAGCGATGAGCGCGCAGCCGCGGAGCTGATCGGAGCCGCAGCCGCGGACCTCAAGGCCGACCTGGCCCGCGATCCGGACCGAACGGCTCTCGGGCCGCATGAGCTGAAGGAATTTGCGCCGGCGCTTCGCGACGCTTTGACGCCACTGCTCACTACCTCCGGGGTCGGTGGCGAGGTAGTGCTTGGCTATCAGGCGCCAATCGCCGACTGGAGCCGGCCCACGACGCAGGTCGATCTCGCGGTCGTCGGTGGCGACGAGCTGAAGCTGGTGGCAGAGCTCAAGGTCTGGGACGTCGGACATCAGCTCTTCGACGTGGCTAAGGTCTGCTGCCTCCTCAAGGCGGGTGCGAAGGCGGGTTTCCTTCTTTGTATCGCGGAGAAGCCCGACGCGTTCGAGCGGAGCCCCGGGGGAGAGCTGTTTCCGGCAAAGGCGGGTTTAGAGCATGGCGATGTCTTTCCGGTTCTCTTCCGGCGACATACGGCCGAGGCGCGGAAGCACTTGAAGCGCAACCAACCAGGTCCCACCTCGCTCCCCCGACGTTTCTCGACGACGGCGGTAGGCGACCCGGTTCCGCTTGACGCCTATCTCGGCCACCAACTGCGCGTGGTCGAGGTCCGAATCGAGGATCCGACATCGGTCAAGATTCCGCAAGACCTCATCGCCGGTGACTGAGCAGAGGCATTACTGTCGAACCGCCAAGCGATAGGAGGCGACCCTTCTGGGATTCGATCTTTACATCTTGCGCATTGGCGAGTCGCTCGAGGACTTCGAACGCCGGGAGTCAGCCCATCACTTTGGGCTTCGAACCCGCACGATGAGTGAACTGGAGTCCCTCGCCGAACAGGCCGGAACCGGTCCTGTCGCGGGATACGCGGGCGATGAAGTGATCTCGCCCGCTCAAGCTGGCGAGATGGCCAAGAAGCTCCGCACCTTTCTTGCAGACGTCGAGCCCGGCCCAAAAGGGTCCCTCGCCGATCAGGAGATGCTCGAGATTGCGGCTGCCTATACCTCCTTCTGCGAGCGAGCCGCAGAACAAGGCGGCATCGTCATCGCCTGAGGATCCAAGGCTTGAGTCAGTGGCTCGGAGCCGTTAACAGCCGTTCCACGGCTCTCCACTGTGTGCGGGCTCACGCCTATCCCTTCTCCGTAGAAGGGGTCGACCCCTAGGAGGGCCGATTTGCTTACCGCCGAACGGCTAGAGAAACCGATCCAGTGGGAACGCCACCCGATAGCGGATGTAATTGCGGACTCCGCGAAGGACTGGAACAACTGGCGCCTCCCCGAGTTCCGTTCCCTCGCCGAACGCTATGCGGCGGGAGACATAGGCATCCGTGTCCTTTTTGCTGGCTCCCTTGGGGACATGCCAAAAAGAGAGCTCCTTGCCGTCATACACCGGGCCAGCGATGCCAAGGGCGGCGGGTCCCTGAATAGTGCCGACCGAAAGCCTTTGCTCTCCGATTGCCGCGGAAACCTCGATGTCAATTTGGTGCTTGTCAATTCGGCTCAAGAGGTGCAGCGCCCAGAGGGGGTCTTGTCGAAAATTCTCCCCACGCTGATACGGCTGCAACCGCTCGATCAGATCCCTGGCGGCGGCGGGGACGTGTTTGAGGCCAGGGTGGCCCTGAAACTCGCGCGGACCTTCGATGGGGTTCCCGCGGTTCGATTCTTTCCCAATGATCGGAAAGGAGGAATCAACTCGGTCCTTGGGGGGGATCGCGGCCCCTTGGTGGGCTTCGGCATATCCCTTGGAGTTCAGGGCGAAAGCGAGATTGTCAAGGGCGTTGCGGAGGTTTTGGGCGGCGTCTCCGACGAGACCCTTCCAATCGTCAATCGGCGCATCGCTGAGATGGGCGACTATTGCGGTCCGCCGGGTCTCGGAATCGTATTTTTTGACAATGCGATAGGCGTCAGTGTTCAGCCACCGGCATATGGAGTTATCAAGGCCCTGGATGTGGTCGAGTGCTCGGTTGAGCTTCCTCCAGTGGCTCTCCATCCCGCTCCGCTACTCTCGCATTCGATGCCGAATATGCGCAAGCCTATGCAGAAAACGGAGAAGGGACTGGAGATTCCAGTCCCTTCGCGGTCCGAGTTCGATTTCGCGCTGTCTAAGCTCGCTCCGCCAGTAGGTCGTAAACGCCCTGGCGGGAAAGACCGGCCTCCGAAGCAATCTGAGTAATCGAGACGCCTTCTTTCTGTGCTTCACGGAGTGCCTGCCGGAGTTCGGCGGTCGCCTTGTCCCTTAGCTCTGCTGCTTCCTCACGCCCCTTCACGGCCCTATGGATGCGGCTGATCGCCTTCTCCCCGCTCACTTCGCCGCCAGGGATCTGATCGAGGGCTCCGACTCCCGCTTCGAGAAGCGGAACTTCGATCTCTGGGATCGCCGACTCGATCGACCTAGCCAAGACCTTGAGGCGGAATGACTGCGGACCGAGCTACGCCCTGAATCCCGAAGTTGACCCACCGCAGCCACCTCGCCTTCTGAAGCCGTTTCGGCCCTCCTCCGCAGCTGACCCCACCCCCACACTATGTGTGCGGTTGGGGTCAGCTGCGGGGTCGGGCATGGGGTGGTGGAGGCGAGGTGGCTGCGGTGATGGGTTGTCGGAATACGGAGGTCATTGAGCGGATGCCAGAAGCAGTGACAGACCGGATAGGCGGGAGGGGTGTGGATTCTCGTGCGGGTTGGCGTTTGGCTCTGGGAGGAATTCGAGAAGGTGGTTGGCATGGAGGGGGCTTGGAACGGCGGCGAGGAGGGCGCGGTTTCGGAAGGCCGGTCTAGTCAGGGTCTTCTTCGCCTCGGCATTTTTCCGGCCTCATCCTCTGCACCCCTGGGCCTGGCGCGCCTTCGCCGGCAACACGCAACGCCTCTTCCTGGCAGCCCCCTACACGCCCAGCCGGCCCTCCGACGGCTCCGGGATCGTCGGTCAAGCAGCTGAGGCGGAAGGGTCAACCAATGCTCTCCAACATTGAGTCGCCGTCATCCAATGCATCGGAGAACCCATTGAAGCGACCATCAGAGCCGTGATAAGGACGACCACGACGAGAGCCACGAGTACCCCGATCAGAAGCCCTGACCGAAACCCAAGGGGGAAGCCTGGTCACCTACGATGCCGGCGTGCTCGGTCGCTCGACAACTTTTGCGGTGGTCCTGCTCAGCGTTCTAGGCGCTCTTGTGGTCACGGGGTGCGGGGGGACCTCGACAACCACGACCGTCACCGCCGCCACCGCGAGCAGCGCTGGCGGCCCGGTCTCAGCCTTCACGGCGATCCCGACCGTGAAATGCAAAACGGTGGAAGGAATCTCGCGGCCCGCCGCCCGACTCAACGCGACGACCCCGGTGCCGATTCCACCGTCGCTCAGGAGCAAGTTGGCGGCCTACCGCAACACCGGCGGGACGATTGTGGTCGCGCCGGTCGGCTACGAATGCAAAGGTGGAATCGGCGTCGACGGCAGCGAATTCGTCGCCGCCTACCCGAAAGACTCGCCCTATGCCGGCGAAAGACCTGCTGGGGAACCGGGAACGGTGGTGAGTCTGAACATCGCCACGGCCTGCCAGGGTTGCATCGCGGAAGCGATCTGCACCCTCTTCCCGAAAGCGAAGCCGGTCGAAAACTATTATGGGACGATCGGAGGCTCAAAATGCCCCGAAAAGCCGCTGCACGAGGAAGTCTCCTATCCCGCGAAGTCGACGGCCCTGTTCTCTGATCCTCCCCGCGTCGACGGGAGTGGCCTTGGTTCGGGCGGCGTGGACCCGTCGCTCGGGGCGATCAGCTACTTCGAACCCATCGGCGTTCGGAAGCTGAGCTGCACTTTGCCACCAGAAGAATCGGAACTCTGTACGACGATCGTCGGCGCTACCTTCACCGCGATCCCGCTCGGCTATTGAGCCCGTCCCGATCGAATTTCTGACCATGACGACACTGACGATGGGGGTCGACCTCGCGGCGAAGCCGGCGAAAACGGCGGTTTGCATCCTCCAGTGGGGCGACGGGCAGCCAAGCGTCGCGTTGCTGGCGCGAGGCAAGGATCAGGACAGCGCCCCACTCGACGACAACTGGATTTCGACGAGGGCGGCCGGACTTCGCAAGGACTACGGTGAAATCACGAAAGTCGGGATCGACGACCCCTTCGGCTGGCCCGTCCCGTTTCTCGAGGCGATGGAGGCATACGGGAGGGGTCCGTACTGGCCGCGTCCGATGGACGAGGCGCCAGACGAGCTTCGCCTTCGCGAGACCGATCGAGCGGTACACAGGCAGTCGAAACGGTGGCCCTTGTCGGTGACCTCCGATCGGATCGCAATACCGGCGATGCGTTGCGCCGGCCTGCTCACGGCGATCGCCGGTCACATGGGTCCCGCAGCCGTCAAGCGAGACGGATCGGGGCTCTGTTGCGAGGTCTACCCCGACCCGGCCCTGCGGGAATGGGTCGCCGCAACGCCGGCGGCGCTGGGTCGCGCCTCCTACAAGAAAAGGGAAAACTCGGAGACGAGGATGAAGCTGCTCAAAGCCTTGCTCGCGCAGCTTCCGTTGTATGACCCGGACGACCAGCTCAGGACTGTCGCCGACGAGGACGATTACCTCGACGCGCTCCTATGCGCTCTATGTCGCGCGAGCCGCCGAGCTAGGCCAGACCTTCCTTCCCGAAGAGGGAGAACAATCGGATTTGGCCGAGGTCGAGGGTTGGATTCACCTCCCGAGCAGACCTCTAGCCGACCTCGCCTCTTAGCTGTCATTCGCCTGCGGCTCGGCCGATCTGTCGGTTGCGCCTTACGGTGTCGTGCGTGACAGCTACCGCCGGACCGTGCCGATCACCGCCTCGATCAGTTGACGCGACCTCGTCCTGAGCACCCTCCTGCTGTCTCAGACGAGGTCGGTTTCACGCTCGATGCGACCACAGTAATCAGCAACGCCCCTCCGGGGCTGAGAAGCCCGGCGTCCCCGTTCCGCAGCAACCCTTCCCGTCACCACCGTACCCCCGAAAAGCGCGCAGACTAGACGCACCTCACGGAGCTACTTAGTCACACATAGCTGACGATAGTCGCCGATCCACACCCTCCCTTGAGGTGTGTGTAATCACCAGGTCTACGTTCGTTGTGTGCAAACCACCCACAAGATCCCCGGCGATTCCGCAGTCAGGTATGCCAAGTATCTGACCTCGACCGCAACCCGCGGCGACTACTACACCCGCGACGGCGAGATCGACCAGCCGGTGCCGAGCCGCTGGCACGGCTCGACCGCCCTGCTGGAATCGCTCGGCCTCGATGCCGAGAGCCCGGTCGAGCGCAGCGACCTGCGCGCGGTGATGCAGGGCCTCTCGCCGCTCACCGGCGAACCTCTGCGCCCGGCCGGCTCCAACGGCACCCGGGTCGCCGGGGTGGAGTTGACGTTCAGCCCCCCGAAGTCGGTCTCGGCGCTGTGGGCTGTCTCAAGCCCCTACCGCCGCGCCCAGATCGAGGCCGCCCACCGACGGGCGGTGGCCAGCGCCCTGGCGCGCACCGAGCGCGAGGTCGCCTTGGTGCGGCGAAGGAGTGGGGGAGTGGTGCGCTTCGAGCGCGCCAAGAGCCTGCTCGCCGCCGAGTTCGTCCACACCTCCAGCCGCCTCGCCCAAGACAAGGAGGCAGGCGGAGTCCCTGATCCCCAGGTCCATTCCCACCTGGTCCTCTTCGCCGCCGAGCGCTATGACGGCGGTGCTCGCCGCGATCGAATCGCGCCGGCTCTACCGCTCCGCCCGCGAGCACGGCGGCTGTTTCCGGGCCGAGTTCGCCGCCGAGCCCTCGCAGCTGGGACTGGCGATCGAACGCCGCACCGGCCGCGGCGGGCGCTATTTCGAGATTCGAGGCGTGCCGGAGGGACTGGCGAGCGGCTGGTCCTCTCGCACTGAAGACGTCGACCGCGCTGCCCGCCTCTTCCGCCAGCGCTACGGCCGCGAGCCAAGGGCCGAAGAGCTCGGCTCGTTGACGATCGCCACCCGGGGCTCCAAGAGCGCCGCCGACCGGCTTGACGTCAACGAGACGTGGCGGGCGGTGGGGGAGGAGCACGGACTTGAGCGCCGAGCGCGCCGAGGGGCTCTTCGACGAGCGCTCAATCTCCAACCAGAAGGGCGTCGACCTGCGCGCCGAGCTGCTCGAGGAGGTGACCCGCGAGCGCGCGACGATCGAGGAGCGCGAGCTCCGCGCCAAGGCCTACGAGCTTGCCGCTGGCGCCTGTCGCCCAGGGCAGGCCGACCAGCTAGTCGAGGAGCTGGCGCGCGGCGGCGAGCTGGTCCGGCTTGAGGACGGCATGTGGACGACCCGCCACTTGCGCGAGCTGGAGCAGGCAACGGTGCAGATCGCCGAGCGGCGCGCCACCGAGAACGCCGCGCTGCTCAACGAGTCATCCCTCAAGCAGGCCCGCCGCGAGACTGGCAAGCAGATCCACGGCTCGCTCAGCGCCGAGCAGCGCGAGGCGCTGGAGACCATCACCGGCCCTGGCGGCATCTCACTGCTCGTCGGCCACGCTGGCACCGGCAAGGGCGTGGTCCTCTCCACCGCCGCCAGGGCCTGGCAGTTGGAGGACTACGAGGTGATCGGCACCGCCGTCGCCGGCGCCACCGCGCAGCGGCTGCGGGAGGAGGCGCAGCTCGACCGCTCCTCGACGGTCGACGGGCTCTGCAACGGCGTCGAGAAAGGCCACATCCACCTTGGCCCCAGGACCGTCGTCGTCATGGACGAGGCCGGCATGGCAGACACCGAGCGCCTGTCCCGCCTCGCCGAGCTGACCGCCCAGCTCCCACAGCAAGCTCGTCCTCGCCGGCGACGCCGCGCAGCTCGGCCCGATCGGCGCCGGCGGGCTCTTCGAGCAGCTGCGCGATCGAGTTCCCAGCGCCGAGCTGACCGAAGTCCACCGTGCCAATCACGACTGGGAGCGGCGGGCCTGGGAGCAGGTGCCGAGATGGGGAACCAGGTCCGGCGCTCGCCCGATATCAGGCGCACGATCGCCTCCATATCCATGACACCCGCGCCCAGGCCGTCGAGGCGATGGTCGCCGACTGGGATAAGACCCGCCGGACCTGCCCGCCGGCAAGGGGGTGATGATCACCGACGCCTCCAACAAAGAGCGCGACCAGATCAACGCGATGGCTCAGGAGCGCCGTGTCGCAGGCAGGCGAGCTCGGCTCGCATGCGGTCGAGCTGCCCGGCAAGCCCTATGGCCTGCGCGCCGGCGACGAGGTGATCTTCTCCGCCCAGTTCCCCGTCCCCGGCGAGCGGCGGGTCGAGAACGGGATCACGGGCACGATCCTCGACGCCGATCGCGACAGGGACCGCGTCACGATCGAGACCCACGAGCGCGAGCCGCGCGAGGTAGCGGTCGACACCGCCAAGTTCTCCGACCTCAACCTCGGCTACGCCCTCCACGTCTACAAGGCCCAGGGCATCACCGCCGAGGCCTCGGGCATCCTCACCGGCGGCTGGCAGACCGACCAGCGAGCACGCCTACGTCGCGCTCAGCCGCGCCCGCGAGCAGACCCAGATCTATGTCGCGCGCGAGGATCTTGGCGAGCAGGGGATGGATCTCGGCGCGATCGAACGGCTCGGCGAGCGGCTGCGCCAAAGTCGCGCCCAGGAGGCGACCATCGCCAGAGAGGTCGATGAGAAGGCCGCGGAGCGTCAGGCGAAGATCGAGCGCGAGATCGAGCGCGACCAAGATCTCCACCGCGGCTTCGGGATCGAGTAGCCACCTTTTCGCACGGCCCGCTCGCCTGCATTTCGTCCGATGGGGGCGTCTGCGACTCGCACTCGACGCGCTCGCAAATCGTGCGAAGCGGAAGTCAACGGCTCACCGCATCTGGGGGTGCGACCAGCCTCCCTCAACCTGCGTTACCAGGGCCCGGGCGAGTCCGAGTGCCGTCTTCCGGGCAAGCGGCTCGTGGCCGATCAAAGTCCGATACCAGAGTAGGCCGAACGCCTGGTCAACCACGAGGTCCCAATCGGCACCTTTCGCCAACTCGCTGCGTGCCTCGGCACGACTGAGAATCTCGCGCATTGCCTCTCTTCGCCGGGCGGTGAACTCTTGTAGCACCTCGCCGGCATGTGGATCGCGTAGCGATTCGGCCATCACGGTGCGGAGCAGGCGCGCTGTCGAGGCCTCACTGGCGGCCCGAAAGGTCGCTGTCAGGAACCCCTCGAGATCGCCGATGAGTGTCCCTGAATCAATGGGAGGCACCTCACTGCTGGCCCGCTCGATCATCGCCTCCAGCAGGACCGCACCCTTCGATGGCCACCAGCGGTAGATCGTTTGCCTGCCCACGCCGGCCGTCGCCGCGATCTTGTCGACGCTCAGCGCCGCCAGATCACACTGGCCTAACAGGTCGGCTGCAGCAGCGAGGATGGCCCGGCGTGCGGCCTCGTTCCGCGCTCTGCCCGTATGCGGTCGGTCTGCCATTTGCGGGCCGGAGGGCTCATGGCTGGGCACGGGGTCGTTTTGCACGGCTGCGACCCTACCACTTGACAAGACCGTTAGTCTCGACAACGCCGCGTCCGAGGCGGAATACGTCTCGCACCCCTGCAGCGCGGCACCCTCAGACAGGAGAGACTGTGGAAAGAAAACGACGAATTGTGACCTGGTTCCATCAGTACCTCGCGAATCCCCTGATGCGACGGTTGGCGCGGTTCGTCCCCGGCCAGGCTGTAATCGAGACTGTCGGGCGCCGCAGCGGCCTGCGCCGTCAAACTCCAGTCGGTGGTCGACTCGACGGTTCAAGCTTCTGGCTGGTCGCTGACCATGGTCAGCGCTCCAACTACGTTCGCAATATCGAGGAGAACTCCCGTGTGCGGATACGGATCGACAGTCACTGGCTGGAGGGGACAGCCCACCTGTTATCTGACGACGACCCTCGACAGCGACTCAAGCAACTGCCCAGGTCCAATAGCCTGCTCGTCCGGCTTCTGGGCACCGACTTGCTGACGATTCGCATCGATCTAGACGAGCCTGTCGTTTGATGTCGCCCGCCACCCGGTGACTGCTCCAAGGCGTGGTTGCGAGAGCGTTGAAAGCGGGGCGGATCGCTTGCGCCTTGACGACGAGTGAGACAATGGCCGGGTGAGCGAGACCAACGTGGAGCTGGCCCGGCGTGGCTATGAAGCCGCCTTGCGTGGGGACCTCGACGCCGTCCGGTTCCTCGATCCCGCCGTCAAGTGGCACGGCGGCGACCCCTCCGACCCCACGGCCTGCCACAACCGCGAGCAGGCCCTGGCGGCGATACGCCAGGCCTTCGCCCGCCAGGGCATCGGCGAGCAGGCGCCGCCGGTCGCCAACCTGACGACTTTCCGCGACGGGAGGGCCGTGGAGATGGTCCACTACCCCGACCCCGAGGACGCGCTCGCCGCGGCGGGCCTCTGAGGAGCGCAACTCGTGCCCGAAGCCCAACCCTCGCGGCCCAGCCCCATCCCCGAGCACCTGCACACGGTCACGCCGCGCCTCGTCGTCCCCGACGGCGCCGCCGCGATCGCCTTCTAACGCGACGCGTTCGGAGCGGAGGAGATCGGCGAGCCATTCAACGGGTCCGATGGCGAGCTGATCCACGCAGAGGTGCGGATCGGCGACTCGGTGGTCATGATCACCGAGGAGGCGGGGGATGGAGCGCCGGCGCGCTCGCCGCAGTTTCTCGGTGGGGTCGTCAGCGCGATCATGGCCACCTACTGGGAGGACGTGGATGCTGCTTGGGCGCGGGCGGTCAAGGCTGGAGCGGAGGTGCTCTACCCACTGGCCGACCAGTTCTACGGCGACCGCGCCGGTCGTCTGCGCGATCCCTTCGGCCAGCAGTGGATGATGAGCCGGCGGATCGAGCTGCTCAGTAGCGAGGAAATGCGCTGTCGGGCGGCGGACCTCTTCGCTTCGAGTTGAGGCGCCGCGCTTGCCGTGTCCGACCCGTCCGTCGTAGCGGGTTGCTGTGTGCCGCTCGACGCCGGTTCGTAGCCTGACGGCGAGCCGACGGGGACGCAGGGCTTTAGCGCGAGGGCAGACCTGCATACGCGAGACGCACGGCGATCGGTCTCTCGACGAGCGCCTTCGGCAGGAGGCGGTCGATCGGGAAGTGCAGAGAGCTCTTGGTCATCGTGTAGCCGTCGAGCTCATCGGCAAGCTGGTGGAGGACCGAGCCGCTGAAGGGCAGGTAGCTCACATGATTCTTGAACGCCGCAAACCCAGCGATGACCTGTCCGTGCAAACGGAACGCTGGGATGCGGTATGAGATCCCCTCTTCAGCCTCTGGAACGACCTCGCGAATTGTGCGGCGCAGCTCTTAAAGCGTTGCGCGCTTCGGCTCCTCGAGATCACGCAGGTAGCTGTCGACCTGCTCGGCGGACATCGGGCGCAGGGTAGGGGTGCATCGCTCTCGCTTCGCTCGATTTGCGAGCGCGTCGACTGCCGACGGTAGACGATCGCAGCGGACGAGGAGCGGCAGCCATGAACTGACTCCGCGGCAGTCTCACAAAGCGACGATCAGGCCACTCTCTGCGCCCTGCACGTCTACAAGGCCCAGGGCATCACCGCCGAGGCCTCGGGCATCCTCACCGGCGGCTGGCAGACCGACCGCGAGCACGCCTATGTCGCCCTCAGCCGCGCCCGTGAGCAGACCCAGATCCATGTGGCGCGTGAGGACCTGGGGGAGGCGGGGATGGACGTCGGCGCGATCGAACGGCTCGGCGAGCGGATGCGCCGCAGCGGCGCGCAGGAGGCGAGCATCGCCAGGGAGGTCGAGGAGAAGGCAGTCGAGCGTCAGGCGCAGATCGAGCGCGAGTTCGAACAGGAACAAGCGCTCGACCGAGGATTCGGGATCGAGTAGATACACCTTCGGTGTCCAACGAACGACTCCGAGGCCAGAGCCGAAGCGAACCGGGAAACCGGCGGCCTGAGCCGTGGGGACACCGCATAGCCTGGAGTCGCCGCGGCAACGCCTCCAATCCGAGGTGCTGGAGGTCATGAATCGAGCGGCTCCACTGTTGAGAGCGACGAAGCCATGCAACGCTGGGCGAGAACCGGACATATAGAGACGATGGCGCAGAGTCAGATCGAGGCGGGCGCGATCGGCCGTGAGCTTGCGCAGGCCCAGTTCAGCCGGCTTTACCATGAGCAAGGGCGGGCCGTTCTCGTCTACGCGTTGCGGCGCGTCGAGGACCGCGAGGATGCCGCCGATGTTGTTGCCGAGACCTTCCTGATCGCCTGGCGGCGTCTCCGCGAGGTCCCGCACGACGCGGGGGCGAGGCTCTGGCTGTACGCCGTTGCGCGCCGGGTGATCGCCAACCTGCATCGGACCGAGCGACGCCGGACCCGCCTCGGCCGACGCCTCGCCGAGTCGCTGCGGACCACGCTCGCGACCCACCCCGCGCCGGGCGGCGAGGCGGCCGAGGTCCTGCGGGCGATGGCTGATCTGGGCGATGAGGACCGCGAGCTGCTCCTACTTGTCTCCTGGGAGGAGCTCTCACCGGGCGAAGCGGCGAAGGTCCTCGAAATTTCATCGCTCGCAGCACGTAGCCGCCTCCATCGCGCCCGGCGCCGGCTGCGGACCCTGATGGAGGACCGTGAATCGACGGGAAACCGTAATCCGGAACCCGAGAAGGAGAAGGCGAGATGAACAAACGCGAGCTCGAGACGGTGCTCGCTGCGGCGGACCCGGTCGGCCAGGACCGGCTCGACGGGCTCGACGGAGTCGACCTCAAGGCGATGGACGCCGAGCTGCTTGCCGATCTTGACGGCGAGCAGCCGGCTTCCTCGCAAGCCGGCGCCGACCTGCCGCGACGGCGCCACCCGCGGCGCCTCGCCCTCGCCCTCGGCACCGTGACCCTCGCCGCCGCCACCATCGTCATCGTGGCAGGAGGCACTTCGGAGCACCCCTCCCGTGCTTACGGCGCCGAGTTGGTCCGCTTCGCCGAATCGACACCGCTGCTGCTGCTCGAAGGTTCCGGCTGGCGTGTCCAGAACGTCTATGAGGCGCCAGCGGGTCCTTACCACCCACGTGGCAGCAGGGGCGAAGGGTCGATGGAATTTGTCACCGGGCCGGCGATCCCCTACGAAAGCACCACGCTTTCGGCCGACGGCACGATCACCGGAATGGCCCCGAAGAGCGTCAGACAGCGCAAAGTGGAACTGAGCTGGCATCACGGCAAGCTGGAGTTTCCGGGCCCCACCGTTGGTCACCCGATCAAAGTGCCCGTTCTCGACACGACGGCCCTTGTCAACACCAGGGCTGAAACCGCCTACATCATTAACAAGGGTCGAAAAGCGCGGATCAAATCGGGTGGGCCGGGTGATCGCGAGATGGCCGCGATCTGGAAGGAAGGCGGCTACACACTCGAAATGCGCGCCTGGGTATCCGGCCTGCCCGCCTTCGAAGAACGGCTCGGCTGGCTCAGCCAGGTGGACTCGCAGACCTGGCTCGACGCGATGCCGGCGAAAGTGGTCAAGGCCGCCGACCACGATGCCGCGGTGCGCGAAATGCTGAGGGGGATTCCGGTGCCCAAGAGCTTCAGGCCCTCGCAGATCCCCGACCAAGGCCTGACCACCAATCGCTACCAGGTGGGCGCCTCGGTCACCGGCATCGTCTCCTGTCTCTGGTTCCGCCAATGGGGAGAGGCTCGCCGTAGCGGCGACCATGAGGGAGCGGCGGAAGCCGAAAAGGCGATGGCGACCGCGAGGCACTGGCCGATCCTGCGCGAGATGGCGAAGGAAGGTGGCTACCCCGAGTCGGTCTGGCAGCTCGCGGCGGCGATGCCGAGTGGGGAATGGCCACCGCGTGGATGGCCGTTGCTGCCACACGCAGAAGGCCTGGGTTGCGCCCGCTGGGGTCTCCCGGTCCTGCCGTGGAAGCAGAGACGCCAAAACGAACGCGCCGAGGCAACCGGAGCCCCATAGAGCGTGGGCCCGACTGTTTCTGAAGTCGGCCTCGGCTGTCCGGCCAAGCGGTTCCCGCCGCAGCCGGGAACGCCGTAGATATCAGCATCCGGGTCGGAGTCGAGATCACGAGTGCGAATCTCGCCAGGTCCAGGTAGCCACCATCCGCTTCGTCGACCTCAACCCTGAGCTACGTCGTCCACCCTCTACAAGGCCCGCCGGCATCACCGCCGAGGCCTCGGGCATCCTGACCGGCGGCTGGCAGACTCATCGCGAGCACGTCTACGTCGCGCTCAGCCGCGCCCGCGAGCAGAGCCAGGTCTATGTGGCGCGGGAGGACCTGGGGGAAGCGGGGATGGATACCGGCGCGATCGAACGGCTCGGCGAGCGCATGCGCCGCAGCGGGGCGCAGGAGGAGAGCGTCACCAGGAACACGGATGAGCTACACGCGGAGCGTCTTCGGGCGGAGCTCCAGCGCGAGATCGATCGAGATCGCGAACTCGACCACGGCTTCGGGATCGAATAGAGATAGACCACATAGGCTCCTCTCATCTACCTCGCCTACATAGACGAGACCTACACCGACACGCTCTACAGCTTCGCCGCGCTGCTGGTGCACGATGAGCGCGATGCGGGGATGCAGCGCGCGATCCTTTCGATTCCAGGGCGATTCGCCGATCACGGCGTCGACCCTGACGCCGAGCTACACGGCTCCGATCTATTTCATTCCGGCCGCGCTTGGAGGGCCCTTCGCGATCAGCCGGCGCTGAGAGTTCATGCCTACCGACTGGCACTCAAAGCCATCGAGCCCTGCGACGGCAAGATTGCCCTGGTGTCCATCGAGCGAACGGGAGAAGCCGCTGGCGATCTGAGCGTCGCCAGGGTGCGCGCCGTCGATCAGCTGCTGGCGTGCCTGGAGTGCCAAGGCCAGGAGCTTGGCGATCGCTGTTTGCTCATCTTCGACGAGGCTGGCAGCACGGACCCTGCCCTGGTCAGAGCCGTCCACGCTCATCACCGCAAGGAACTCCTGCACGGGTCTGATCCGCGCATCGTCGAGGCTCCTGGCATCGTCCACAGCCACCACACGCCGGGAGTCCAAATCGCCGACCTCGCTGCCTTCCTCTTTCAGCGCCGGCGCGACGGCCGGGACAGCCCCGACAGCGCCTCCGGACAAGCGATCACGGCGCTCTGGAAGATCCTCGAGCCCAGTATCGTCTGCCAGATTGGACCCTAGACGCACCGAAGCCGCCTTGCGGCGGCTTCAACGCTGTTGCGAGAGCTTGTTAGCCACTCGCAGGCGAGATTCTAGAGACTTTTCGGCAGAAATCAAGGATCCCTGAAGTCCCGACGCGATGGCGAACGTGGGGCGGTAGCCGTGCAGCTCCACATTCATTGCCGACGGATTTGTCTCCGGGCTGTCGCGGGTGTCGCCTCGATCCACGCATCCCTGTCCGTAATCTGAAGTGGTGGATAGTGGCATCGTGCTAGCGCGGCGCCCTAATCTTGCGCCCACAACAAATCGCTTTGAGCGCAGCTCCCAACGGGTGGGGTGGGCGCACTTGCGCAAGTCAAGGTCGTGTGCCCATGCCCTGCATAGACTGCCACCGATAGGTGACGGGGAACAGTCGGATCCGGCCGGAGAGCCCTCAAACGCTCCCTCTGCTGCTTCCAGTCACCGAAGTGGGAGCGACATTCACTCCACCGCTCGCCAGATCGACTGGCAACGTATACCATTGGTGATGACGCGGCGTTCACTCCGTCGAGGAGGAGGCTAGGCATGAGTCGGCCGCGTAAGGACAACTTCTCGGCGGCTGGTCCTACCGCCCCAAAGGCTTACCTTCGTGCAAGCCCTGATGCGACGACTCCGAGATTGCGAGAGCAACGAATTCACTTCTTCTCTTAGTCGCACATGAACCGATGTTCTGTGGCCCCGCTTGAGTCGGTAATGCGTCATCCCGGCGGTTCCGCTCAGCAGAGGGAATTCAGCGGATCCACGGACTTGAGCACACAGCGCAATCCACACCGTGCCGGTGCAGAAGCTGCCTGGCACGCCCTGATGACAAGCAAGCGGGAACGCTGCCCAGCCCCGTCGTACCTGCACCATCGAACTACTTATCGCCACGCTGAGTGGCTTTGGACCCCGTCCGATGACCCCGGTCGGCAACGTTGTTGCGTAGGTCGTTCCGGCTGCATTTTTCGCCCCCACGACGACTCGGATCGTGTGTCCAAGGTCCGCCGTATTGAGGGTATAACTCTGACCGTGCGCATCATTGATCGGGTCGCACTTCTCACCCCCTGCATCACATCGTTCCCATTCATAGACAAAGGCGGTGGGAGTGCCCGACCACTTGCCGCTCGATACACCAATCCGCTGAGCAAGATCGTGCTTCCCGCGGAGCACCGGCGCCGCCGATGCAACGGGTACGGGCGGTGGGCTACTCGGCTGAATTCGATCGACTCGGGGCCCGTCTTCTCCATTGACCGGGAACCAGATGTTCCCATCGGATCCAAGAGTGATACCTCTAGGTCGACTGTATCTGGGCAGCAGGAATTCCGTGAGCCGTCCCTTGGGAGTCATCATGCCGATAACTTCATGATCACCCTCGGTGAACCACAGGTCGCCGCTACGATCAGCGGTGATTGATTCCTGCTCTCGGCTGGCACTTGGCAGAGCGAACTCAGTTAGCGTTCCGTCCACAGAGAGGCTTGCAAGGGCTTCTCTGCCGAACTCCGTGAACCAGATCTTCCCATCGGGGCTAGACGTAATTCCACGGGGCCCTTCGTTTCGTGGCGCTGGGAGAAGGGGAAACTCCGTGATCTGTCCGTCAGGTGTTATTCGTGCAATCTTGTTTCCGTGAGTCTCGGTGAACCAAACGTTTCGGTCCGGCCCGACGGTGATCGCATCAGGTGTGCCGTTTGTCGTTGGAACAGGGAATTCGGTGATCTGGCCCTCCGTCGTCATACGGCTGACGTCCTCACCGCCAAGATCGGTGAACCATAGATTGCCGTCGGGTCCAGAGACGATGCGGCCAGGGTAAGAGGTGCTTGGGACAGCGAACTCTGTGACGCCCCCCGCCTGGGTGATTTTCTCTATTACGTGGGACGTGCCTCCGTTGCTGGCTGTGATCCACATTTCCCCATCGGGGCCGGGAGCGATGCCTTCGATATATGTCGAGCCGGGGGGCAGGGGGAAGGATGCAACCTGGCCACTGGGTGTGAGTTTGCCAATGAAGCTGACATTGCCGTTTGCGAATGTGAACCAGACAGCACCGTCGGGCCCTGACGTGATCCCAGATTCTAAGAAGGATTTCGCTCCTGGCACTTCAAATTCTTCGATTTGACCCGCAATGGCTGTGGCGGTCCCGGTGGCAAGCGAGAGCACCAGCACGAGCATCGCAAGGAACGGCAAGTGGAGGTGCTTGCGCATCACGTACCTCTACGGAGGCTCCGAGCCCGCCCACCATTGACGAACCGGACGACGGTCTTTTCCCCGGAAACGAGGAGACGACCCGATGGATCGACCAGCGGCTGCAGCGCGCGGTCGTGAAAATGGGCGCGAAAGACCCCTCTGCGGAAGAAGCTTCGGTCGGGCTGACCGTCAGATCGGAAGCGAACCACGGTGAAGGATTCGTCTCTCAATCGCGGACCAGATGAGGACCCTGCGACCACGATCGATCCGTTTGGCTGAACTGCCACGCCGTACCCAAACGTCCGCGACCCAACGCGATTCGTGGCCAAGCCACGACGGCCGAAGCTTCGATCAAGTGATCCGTCTGGAAGGTATCTCGCTACCGCAATCGCAATTCCTTCCGTTCCCTTCCCGAGATAGCCAGAAACCAAGAGCCGACCATGGCGATCTCGGGTTATGCCCTCTCCCCACGAACATGCACAGTGACCGCCCATGAAGCTTGTCGCAACGATGCCGCTGTGGTGAAAACGATGATCGAGGCGGCCACGGCGGGTGAGTCGGGCCAGCATGAAGCGGCCGTCCGTGTAGCCAGCCGCATAGATTCGTCCTCCATGTCCAAGGCTGACGCCACTCACCGCAGCCAATCGTGAAAAGCTCCTTTTCTTATGTTTCGGCAGTCCGGGGATCTCCTGCCAGCCATCACCCGCACCGAAGGTCCGATCCGGGGCGCCGTTGAGATCGAAGCGCGCCACATAGCCGGTCGACGTGAATGTGGATTCCTCCTCGCCGGCTATCAATATTCTTTCTCCCTGAATTGCAACGTCATTGATGCTGTTCGATTTTGAGCTCAGAACCTCGCCCAGGTGTCTGCCCTTGTGTCTGCCCTTTCGGTTGCCACCAAAATGCGGATCCAGACCACCATCGGGATTGAGGCGGGCGAGCGCTGTCCACATCGGTTCATCGGCTTCTTCTTCGCATTCATCACCACATTCCTCGGGGGAGTACGGCAGATAGGAGCCACCAACGAGTATCTTGCCGTCGGGCTGCACAGCTAGAGCTGTCGCGCTTCCGCTGGCCCCTTCGCGGTTTGGTTCCCCACTTGGCAGCGCAATCGTCGCGATGCCGTGTTCGCCAAAGCTGAGGTCGAGCTTGCCATCTGGGAGGTAGCGTCTCACGGTGAAGCCAAGTGGGCTGCTGCCACCCACGATCAGACGCCCACCGGGGTAGTTCGCCATCCTGTGCCCCACCCCAGATGGTGTCGCGAGGATTGGGGTCAAACCTGGGACTCCGAGGACGCCCCGATGACCAAACCACCGATCGAGGTGCGTGCGTCCCTCCGCCGTCGACACAGCAACCAAGGCAAATATAGCCAGAGCTACAACTGCGATCAAACGCCTATTCATGATCCCGATAAAGAACGCATATGCCATGCTCGCAGAGCGGTCGGAGGCGAGCTGGCCGCCCTTGCCGGGCAGGTCTTGTGGGAAGCACCGGGGCTCGGCGATGATCAACGAGCGCTCGGCCAGCAGGCCCGATAGAAACGCAACCGCCTTGCGGAGACGGACAAGTCCACAACGGACGACAGCATCGACAACGGCAATCAGCGCCCCCGGACCTACCCATCAGACTGATCATCAGCCTCTCGATGGCTGCTCGCGATCACTCCAGGTTTTCCTTCGAGCCATGTTTCGATGTTGACAGCAAATCTTGGCCCGAACGGTGCCAACCTTGGCACCGTTGATGACCGTGTCTGTAGCTTGGGACAGTCATCTAGTGGTCTCTGACTGATGTCGCTGCCGCGTCAGCGGCGTCGGCTGATCCGGGGCATTCAACAGCTGTGGCCTGTGTTGGCCCGCAAGCCGCTTGAGCAAGGGGCTTCCGTGCCTTTTCCGTTACACGTGAGCGCGTCCTGTGCGTAGCGAGTTGTTGGGCGTCTCGCCCACGGTCCTCCAAGGCTCCGACTCAAACCACCGCGTCACCCCGATCAGGCCCCAATCTCCACCCCGCAGCAACAAGCCCTGCCCCGCCGGCAGCTTCGCCACCTCCCCCGGCCCCAGCACCCGCTGGCGCTGCGTCTGGTAGCCCACCGACTCGCTGGATTGATGGGGATCGCGCCAACGATCGCTCTCGCTCCTGCCCAGCGTCTGCGACACCACCTTGCGGTCATACTCCCCCAGCGCCACAGAGATCGCCTCCAGAGTGCGGGGGTCACCGATGCCCGAGAGCACCAAACGAGTCTGGAAGAGGCTCATGAACCCCTCGGCCACCTCCGCTCCCCAGCGACTGCGGGCCTGACTCAGGTCCTGCAGCCCGACCATCACCTGCAAGCCCTGCCCACCGGCCTGGGAAATCAGCGCCGGCAGATCATGGATCGGGGCGATGTTGGCGACCTCGTCGAGCGCCCAGAGCATCTGCGGGTCCTCTTCTTCCTGGGCTGCACGCTCATAAACGGCGTGGCGAACCTGCTCGAGCAGGCCGACGATCAGCGGCGCGCAGAGCGCCTGGCGATGCTCGGGGGCGGTGATGTAGATCGTGTCGGCGGAGGCGGCGAAGCGGGCGGGGTCGAAGTTGGGATGCTCGGCGGACTGCGGATCGGCGCGGGGCCGAAGGCGCCGTGGCGCTTTGAGTACGCGACTGCCGTCGAGGCTCTACGGGGACTGCGGGGAGAGCAAGAGCAGAGAAGGGGTCGGCCATGAATGGTCGCCCACAATCAACAGACTAGGAAGAGCGATGAAAGCGTTGAGCACGATCCAAATGAGTCAGAGGCGTCCAGCGCCCGGCGGGCTGCGCCGGCGGTTCGATCGGCCTCGACGTACCGTCGCGGGGTGGGGGAGTGGGGGCGGTCCGTCGGGCGCGGGGGTAGCGCCGAGGCCATCGAGCACGTCTTGGCGGTATGCACGCCGACCGATACCGCGCGCCGCAGCGGAGAGGATGAGCCATCCGGCGACAGCCGCCCTACCGGCTGCCACCGAGCAGGTGGCGGGCTTGGATCCGCTGCTCAGCGCCGATGAAGTGGCGCAGGTCGTCGGGGTCCGGGTCGACTACATCTGGGCGCTCTGCCGGGCGAACGAGATCCCGCACCTCTGCTTCGGCCGCGTCAAGCGCTTCCGCCGTTCAGCCATCATGGAGTGGCTCGAGCGACGCGAGCAGGGCGAATTGAGCTAGTCGCGATGTCGGCAAAACCGGCTATGGTCGAAACGAGCGATGCGAACCGCCACGATGCCTGGATGCCTAGACATATCAATCGGCGGCATCGCGCCAACGGCGTGCCCACGGCAAAGGAGTAGTGGCTCCAGTGCAAGGAAAGCGTAATCAGAAGCGCGCCTACGGCACCGGCTCGGTCACGCTCAAGGGTGAATCGTGGCAGGGAGTCTGGTGGGTCAACGGAACGCGGGTCAAGCGAAGCCTGGGCCGGATCAGACAGGCGGGGTCGAGGGACGGGCTGAGCCGCAAGGAGGCCGAGGCCCGGCTCCGCGAGCTGATGCTCGAGTACAAGCCGCCGACGAGTGAGGAGGTCGTCCTCTTCTCCGAGGCCGGCGACCTCCACATCAACCGGCTCGAGGCGATGGGCCGCCAGGCGAGGACCATCGAGGCCTACCGCAGCTACAAGCGCATCCATCTCGATCCCGAGCTCGGCTCGCGGCGGCTCGACTCGATCACTCCCCAAGACGTTGACCGCGTCCAGCAGAAGCTCCTGCGCAAGCTCACCCCCAAGGGCGAGAGGGTCTCGCCGAAGAGCGTCCTCAACTGGATGAGCCTGCTGCACGGGATCCTCGCCTACTCGCTCAAGCAGGAATGGGTCGAGGCCAACGTCGCCGACGCCGTCGACCGGCCCAAGGTCTACGACGAGGAAGAAATCCACTTTCTCAACCACGCTGAGCTCGAGGCCCTCCTGCGCCTCTGTACCGATGATCAGACCGGGCGCCTGCAGCGCACCCTGTACCTCCTCGCCTCGATGACCGGGCTGCGTCAGGGCGAGCTACTGGGACTGCGCTGGCGCCAGATCGACTGGGGAGCCGTGCGCGTTCGCGTCGAGAAGACGAAGTCCCGAAAGCTGCGATCCGTCCCGCTCCCCGAGCGGGCGGCGCGCGAGCTGGAGCGCCACTTCCAGCGATCGGCCTACCAGGGCGATGACGATCTCGTCTTCGCCCACCCCGAACTGGGTAGCCGCCTGGACCGCAGTCGGGTCCTTAAACAGTTCAAGGCCTACCTGAAGAAGGGGAAGATCGGTCGCTTCACCGAGGAGAAGGACGAGGATGGCAAGGTCAAGCTGGTGCCCGTCCTCACCTTCCATGACCTGCGCCATACCTTCGGCACGACCTGCGCCGCCGCCGGCATCCCCCTGCGCACGATCATGGAGTGGATGGGGCACAAGGACATCAAGACGACGATGATCTACTCCCACTACTCCCCAAGCGACCAGGAGGCCGAGCTGATCGAGCGGGCGTTTAGGCCTGAGGCGATCACCGACGCTTACGATCTGCTCACGCACATGGCGGGACAGGAGGGGGACCATCCCGAGTCAGCTACGCCCAACCTGCACCAAACTCCGATCGAGGGTGCCAGGCACGGACCAGCCTGAGTCGGCCTGACCTCCAAACTTCTTCCCGGGCGACATTGGGGAAGAGCGGTCTCGGCGCAAACCTGTGCAAATCCCAGCGGACGACGTGACTGTCCGCCTGGCTTCTGTAGACTACATGTCTACATGGCTTCTTCGGACACCACCACGATCAGGGTTCCGACTGAGACGCGTGATCGGCTGAACGCGCTGGCCGCCCGCCGCGGCGAGCCTGCCGGAGAGATCGTCTCCAAGCTCGTCAATGTCGCCGATGAGGAGGCGATGCTGGCCGAGATTGCGTCCGGGTTCGAGAATCTCGCCGGCGACCCAGAGGCTCTAGCTGCCTACCGCTCGGAGAGCGAAGGGCTCGAGTCCGGCTTCGACGCACCGGCGCCGGAGTGGTAGAGCCCAGACCCCACCAGGGCGACGTCTACTGGACCGACCCCGATCCGACCCGGGGGAGGGAGCAGGCGAAGTCTCGTCCCTTCGTGATCGTCTCGGTCGACCAGCTGAACCAAACGAGGCTCGGCCTATCGCTCGCCGTGCCTCTTACGCGGACCGACTTCGACAACACTCTCCATCTGGCGATTCCGGCCTCGGAGGGCGGCCTAAGAGAGAAGGGCTTCGCGATGCCCGAGCAGCTGCGCGCAGTCTCGCACGAGCGGTTGAGCCGACGGCTCGGCAGCTTGCGTGCGAAAACTCTCGAGGAGCTGCTGAAGCGCTGCCGGGTCCTGCTGCGCTGACGGGGGGGACAAAAGGGGGACAATTTCGAATCAGCCACGCCTGGCTCGGGTCGACTCAACCCAGCTGACCCAGGCACGGATCAAGCCAAATCAGCCCAATCTCCACAATTGTGGTCCAGGCGGTCGCCGGTTCGAATCCGGTCGTCCACCCCTCAGGAAACCTTGCTGCAGCGGGGTTTCCGCGTCTTGAGGCGGGCGCAACTAGGTTGAAAGGGGGACGATTTGCAGAAGTCGGGCTCATAACCCGAAGTTCGTAGGTTCGAATCCTGCCCCCGCTATAGAGAAAGCCCCGCAGCGGCGCTTTTCTCGTGTCCGAGACCCAATCGCGATTGGGGGGTACTTAGGTGGGACAAAGTCCGACGACCGTGGCGCATTCGCTTGCTTGCATCTGCTGAACGGTCGGCCTTGAAAATTCGCTGTCTACCTCCGTGATGGGACGCGCCCAGCTTCCGGTGGACCGTCCAGCCCGCCTAGTCACTCCCGGCCCCGCTGGCCTAATAGCCCGGCGGGTGCCGCGCGACGAAACCGGCCGTGGAGACCATTTCGGGGTGCCAGCGCGGCCCCGTCCCGGTCGCGTCGCCCACGGTGTCCCAGCGCAGCCCGTCGATCACGGCGAAGGTGTGAATCGGGTTGGCGTAAACCGTGATCCAGCGGCCCTTACCGGCCGCTCCCCAGTGCATCAGTTCGCCCGAGGTCATCGGCGCTTCAAGAAGTTCGCCGCCGTGCAGTGCGTAGCTGACCGCGCCCGAGCAGTCATAGCCGGCCGAGCGCCAAAGCTGGTGGCCTCCGCCCCAGACGTATGGGGTGCTGCGGATGCGGTTGGCGGCTTCGATCACCCGCCTGACCGCTTCGCCGGCCCCCGGCGGCGCGATCGCCTTGCCGTTCAGCAGCCGTGCCTTTTTGACGGCAACGCAGGTGCCCATGACCATGCCGCCAGTTTCCGTCGGGCATTCGCTCAGATCCGGCGCAGGCGGCGTTGCACTTCTATCGGCGCTGCTGGGTTCGGTCCCGACCCCGCCGGTTGAGGCCAGGGTGCTGGAGGGTCCGATGGCAACAGCGAACGCGATGATCGCCACCAAGCGCATTGTCTTTCCCGCCGTGATTCGCATACCTGTTGTGCGTCGACTCTCCTCCCGCCAACTTGAACCGCGGGCGAGGAATCGCAGTCCACTTCTTTGCGACCGCCGAGGGCGGCAGCACCAACTGGCGTCAGTTGCCCAGCGGATGCCGCGCCACGAGCCCCTCCGGATACGGCAGAGGCGCGTGCCAGCCGGCCGGGCCCCGGCGCGCAGCCGACGGTGTCCAGCGAAGGCCGGCAATCACCGCGTAGGCGTGAACCGCGTTCGCGTAGACGGTGATCCAGCGACCCGGACCCAGGGCTCTCCAGTCGAGTGGAGGTAAGGGGGCGGCGAGCAGGCCAGCGCCGCCGAGCGCTTAGCTGGCCGCACCAGAACAGTCATAGCCGACCGAGTACCAGGAGGCGTGGCCGCCGCCTCAAATGTATGGCCTGCCGATGACTTCGTTGGCAGCGCTGATCGCCGCCTTGACGCTTCCGGGCACTTGGCGGGGCAAAGGCGACGCCGCCTGTCCCGCAAGGCGCTCAAACGCTTTTTCTTGTCGGCCGCCTTCCGCCTTATTAGAAGATTCGTCGCGGCGCCCTTGGATGCGCGATTGGGGATGTGAATTTGAGCGCGGAAAATCGATGGCGGATGGCGCTATCGTGGGTAGCCGCGATCTGGACTTCGGTGGGGCCGAACGTCGAACGAGCAATGGCTGTCGAGAACCCAAGACCTCCGCACCGACCTGGTTTGCGCAGGGACGTCCCCATGGAGGCGTTCCTTCCGGTCCTTTTCATCGCGGTGGTGCTTGCAACCGTCACCATTCTCCTTCTCAACAACAACGAATCTCCGGCACTTCCCGGCAATGTGCAAAGCAAATCTGTGACCGGATTTGAAGGACAGCTACTCTCACCGCGCAAGCCCGCGCCGACGGTCGGAAGCCTGCATAACTACCTCGGCGAACGGGTGAGCCTCCACAAATACCTCGGCAAGGCTGTCTTCGTCACCTTCCTCTACACCCATTGCCCCGACATCTGCCCGCTGATGACCGCCCAGCTCCATAACACCCTCGAAAAGCTGGGGCCATATCGCAGCAAACAACTCCAGATCGTCGCGATCTCCGTCGATCCAAAGCGCGACACCCCCGAAGCGGTTGCCAACTTCCTGAAAGCGCATCAGATGACCGGCAGGATGAAATATCTGATCGGCAGTGCCGACCAACTCGGCTCAGTCTGGGAAGCCTGGAACGTCGGTTCGACCGTCGACTCCGAAAACCCCGAACTGGTCGCCCACACGGCGCTCATCTATGGGATCAGCGCCAGCGGGAAGTTGACGACGATCTATCCGGAGAACTTCCAGCCCGAGCAGATCATTCACGATCTGCCGAAGCTGCTTCAGGACTAGCTCCACGGCTCGACATCGGGGCTGAGCGCGTTGAGTAGCGGTAAGATGAGCCGCGCAATGTTCGTTCTCGGCTGTCTTCAGCACTGGTACACGGCAATCATTTTCTTCGCCCCGGTTCCGATCTTGGGCATCTGGCTCGGGCTCAGCAACCGCCGCGAGCGAAGGCGCAATGGAGACGGTGGTTCCGGCGATCACCTCTCATCGGTGTAGGCGCTTCGCGCGCTGCGGGCGGCGGGAAGTGAGGAAGCGAGCAGTACCCGGGTGGGGCGGTTGAGTCCCTCGGCGTGACTCCCGTAGTCGAAGGTCGCCCGTTTTTTGAAAATTGATCTAACTTTGGTTGCGCTATGGCTGCCGCGCTCTCCACGCCCTTGGACTGGACCGGCGGCCCGGCACTCCTGTGGGTGCTAACCGCCGCGACTCTCTATTGGCTCGGGGGACGAGAGAGCAGCCGGACGCGCCGAGCGGGCGATCTCTGGCGCAGCGCAGCCTTCGTCGGCGGCCTGGCGGCCGTCATGCTCGCCCTCGACTCCCCAATCGACAGTCTTGCCGACCAACTCTTCTGGGTGCACATGATCCAGCACGTGCTGCTGATCGCCGTAGCGCCTCCACTGCTGGTCCTCGCTCGGCCATGGAATCGAATGTGGCGGGGGATACCGGTCGAATATCGGCGGGCCGCAATCCGCGAGTTCGTGCGCAATCCGCGGCTGGCATGGCTCCGTCGGGCCGCCTCACTTGCCGCCACCGGGGTGGTCTCGTGGCTGATCTTCAACGTGAATTTCGTCGCCTGGCACCTCCCCTTTCTCTATGACGCGGCGCTTCGTTCGCCGCCCATTCACGCTCTCGAGCATCTCACCTTCTTCGCCAGCGCCCTCCTGCTCTGGACTCGCGTGATCTATTCGCCGCCCTGGCGCTCGCCGCTGAGTGAGCCGGGAAAAATTGCCTATCTAACTTCGACCCTGGTGGTCGGCTGGATGCTCGCGATCGTGCTTGCGCTGGCCACCTCTCCTCTCTACTCTCCCTACGCCGACGCCGCCAGTCGACCCGGTCATATCTCGGCCTTGACCGACCAGCAGTTCGCGGCAGGCGTGATGTGGGTGCCTGGCTCGATTTCCTACATGATTGCGATCGTGCTGATCGCCTATCGCCTGCTCGCACCGAACGACCTTCGGACCAGAACCCCTCGCCGTCTACCTTCACAGTGATCGGATCGCACGAAGGCCAATCGGGACTGTGCATCCGACCAGAGTTCTGAAGGGCGTCAGGCGCCTCCTCGAGTGCCGCGGCCGGGACCCTTCGGGTTTCTTTGCCGCGCACGAGATCGCCAGGGCTCGAGCACTTAGCCGCCGGCCCAAATCAGACCAGCTCCCTGGGCACGAGCCACAGCCGGGCCAGCTTCCCGAGCAAGCCCATAAACCTAAGGTCGCAGGTTCGAATCCTGCCCGCTATTGAGAAGGCTCCGGCTAGAGGTTGTCGCACAAACCCCGCACCTAAATCGTCCTTCACGGCCGGTCGCCCATGGGCATTGCCCGCAGCGTGGGTAACGCGAATGAAGGCGGCGCTATGGAGTCGGGAGGTGTCCCGGGCACGTGGGGGTTGGTCCGCTCTAGCGGGTTGCGACAGCGTGCGGGACCGAATGCACCGGCCGGTGCTGTGGGGGTGCCGAGGAGCCGCTCATTTTGGTGGTGCCGGCGATGGTCGCAATCACGAAGACGCCGACGGTCGCTCTCTTAAGACGTTGCTCAGTCAGCCAGCTGGCGTGGTGGGCCTGCAGCCAGCTCCTTGCACCCGAGGCTCCGGCCATTGCGGTCAAGGCACACGCCGCGCACATGCGCCCAGCGTAGCGAGGGCACTAGCAACTTGACGAGCGATCCGTCAGACTCCCAGTCTGGAGGCGTGGTGATGAAACCAAGCAAACTTGCTGAGCACCGGTTTTTGACTCCGCTCTTGACGGGCGTTCTGAGCGCGCTGCTGGTTCTCTGCACGCTGCTGGGCGGAGGCCCGGAGGAGATCCTTGGCGCGCTGCCCGCGATCCTCATCGTGCTTGCCCTCGCCCTCGGCCGTTATCCCGGAGAGGACGTCATCATCCGCTTTGCCTCGAAGTGGCAAAGAGCGCGTCCCAAGGCTCCGGCTGCGATCCGTCAGTTGCGCCCGAGCTTGGCGGTCTGCGCCCGCGGACTCGCCCTCCTCATCGGCAGTCGCTCGTTGCGCGGTCCTCCTGCGCACCCTTTCGTGATCGTCAGCTAGCGCTCGCGACGCCTGGTGGCGCCGTGTGCGCTACTCAGGAAAGGAGCAGGCATGACGCGTGCCGAACGGTCAGCGTCGACTGCGGGGCCTGCAATGCGGGCCATCGCCGATGGAGCCCTCGTCCACTGGGCAAATTTCAAAAACCGACTCGCTTTCGGTGAGGATGCCCCGAACCCTGCGGCTCGCATCAGGGAGGTCGGCTAGGTGTCGCGGCTGGCGACGCGAGCCGTCCTCCTCGCGCTCATTGCGCTCGCGTTGGCCCCGGCGAGCGCCTTCGCCCACGCCCAGCTACTCGGAACCTCCCCGGCGACGGGCGCGACCGTCAAGACCCAGCCCAACGAGGTGATCTTCAAGTACAACCAGCCGGTCGGCGGCACCGTCGGAGCGGTGCGCGTCTACAACGCCCAGGGCGACCAGGTCGACAACCTCGACGTCACCCATCCCGAAGGCCACGAGTCCTGGATGGGGGTCGGGTTGAAGCCGAACCTGCCCGACGGCACCTACACCGCCACCTACCGGGTGATCTCGGCGGACACCCACATCGTCTACGGCGGCCTCGTCTTCAGCATCGGGCATCCCGGGCCGGCCCCGAAGTACACGGTCGCCGGGCTGATCTCCAAAAACCAGAGCGGTGAGCTGACCAATCTCGCCTTCGGCGCCACCCGTGCACTGGACTACCTCTCGATCGCCCTGCTGGTCGGGGGGCTGGTATTCCTGCTCTTCGCCTGGCGGCCGGCGATCTTGGCTCTCACCGGAGCCCAGGGGTCGGCCTCGGAGGCCTCGCGGGCGTTCTCGCGGCGCTTCGGCCGCCTCCTCGCGGTGGCCGTCGTCCTCGGGGTCGCGGTCAGCGTCCTCGGGATCTTCCTGCAGGGAGCGAGCGCCGCCGGCGTCTCGCTCTGGGCCTCGCTCAAGGGCCCGATCATCCACGACACCCTGCACAGCCGCTTTGGCACGGTCTGGGGCCTTAGGGCGATCGACTGGGCCCTGCTCGGCGTCCTCCTCCTCGTGGCCGCAAAGCTGCCGCGGGCGAGGCGCTGGCTGAGCATCCCGATCGGAGTGGGGGCGCTCTACCTGGCGATGACGCCGGCCTTCGCCGGCCACCCGAGCATCCAGAGCCCGGTCGCGGTCTTCTTCCCGACCAACGTGGTCCACGTGCTCGCGGCGAGCGTCTGGGTCGGCGGGATCGCCTGCTTCCTGCTGGCGCTGCCCGCCGCAACCAGCAGGCTCGTCCCCGAGGACCGCAGCCGGCTGCTCCTGGGAACTATGGCGAGGTTCTCGCCGTTCGCCCTCGGTGCGGTGATCGCGATCGCGATCACCGGCGTTATCCAGGCCTACATCGACGTGCGCAGCCTCAGCGCCCTGTTCAACACGACCTACGGGCTGCTGGTCGTGGCCAAGGTCGTCCTGCTCGGGGCCCTGATCGGATTTGGCTTCCGGAACCGCCAGCGGATCATCCCCGCCCTGAGGCGGATCGTCGAGCGCGCGGCCTCACTCGGCAGTACCGGCGTCGCCGCGCGGCGTAGCTTCCGCGCAGAGCTCGCGCTGATGCTGGCGGTCTTCGGGGTCACCGCGGCGCTCGTCTCCTATGCGCCGCCGATCGACGCCGCCCAGGGGCCGGTGTCGATCAACACCAAGCTCGGCCCGGCCGAGCTCGAGATGACGGTCGAACCGGCGAAGGTCGGCCTCAACACGATCCACCTCTATCTGATCAACGCCAAGGACGGATCGCAGTTCACCGCGACCAAACAGCTCACGGTGACCGCCTTGCTGCCCGCCAAGCAGATCGGGCCGTTGCCGCTGACGGCGACCGTTGCGGGCCCTGGTCACTACGTGTTGAGCGGGGCCCAGTTCAGCCCCGGCGGCACCTGGCAGGTGCAGATCACCGACCGGGTCTCGGCCTTCCAGCAATACTCGACCAAGGTCTCGGTGCCGATCGGATGAGGCCGCAGATTCCATCCCCTCCTCTGCGACTGGCACTGCTAGGGGTCTCGGTCGCGATCCTGCTCTGCCTCGGAGCGCCCGAAATCACAACGGGACTCGCCTACCTCTGCCCGTTTTTGGTCCTGATCGCCTTCCTGCTCGCCGATCGCTACCCCGGCGCGGGGTTGATCAAATCGAGGTCCAGGCGAGCCCTGCGGCGACCACAGGCCACTCGCATCCGGGCGCTGAGCTTCGCGGCACTGGGGCCCCGCGGCGGGCGCCTGCTCGCGTCTTCGCTCGCCGGCCGGGCGCCACCCGCCCCTCCGTTTCACCTGAATCCTTTGCAGATCTCGAGCTAGGAGGTTCCCAGTGCTGAAGCGAACATTGGCATTCTGCGCGGCGGCTTGCCTGCTGATCCCGGCGGCGGCCCAGGCGCACGTCAGCGTCCATCCCAACACGGTGCCCGAAGGCGCTTTCGCGACCCTCAACATCCGGGTTCCCGGCGAGGAAGAAAACGCCTACGCCTACAAAGTCGACACCCTGTTCCCCGCCGGGTTCACCGACGTCGACATCCAGAACGTCCCGGGCTGGACCGCCAAGGTGGTGAAAAAGAAGCTCGCCAAGCCGATCCACACCGAAGACGGTCCGATCAGCGAAGAGATCTCCCAGGTGATCTGGACCGGAGACAAATCGGTCGACGGGCGCCTCGACAACGGGACGTTCATGCAGTTCCCGCTGTCGATCGCGATGCCCGAAAAGATCGCCGGCAAGTCGCTGGCTTTCAAGACGCTGGAGACCTACAGCAACGGCAAAGTCGTGCACTGGATCGGTGCTCCGAGCGCCGAATTCCCGGCGCCGACGGTCAACATCACCGCCAAAGGAGGCGTGCTTCAGGACGTGGCCGGCGGTGAGGCCGGGCCGACTCCCGGCGAGGTGCCGGGGACCGAAGCCGCGGCAACGCCATCGTCGTCGTCCTCGAGCGAAGGCGCGAGCGAGGGTCTCGGGATCGCGGCCCTGATCCTCGGCGCCCTCGGGCTGCTCGCCGGCGGGGCGGCGTTGGTGCGGTCTCGGCGCCCGACGGGAGGGGGAAGCAGCGCTTGAGGAGCGGGTGGCGGGCGGCCTGTGGGCCGCCCGCCCTTGGCCTTCCGGGCGCAAATCGGAACAGTTTGTGAAACGAGCTCGAGGAGCGCAATGAAGCGAATCGCTCAGAAAGAACCGGCGTGAGATTGCCGAGCGAGATCCTGCTGCAGCGCCTTGCCTTCGCGATCGCACTGATCGGCATCGGCGTCGCCACCTACATCACGATCGCGGACTCCGGCGGCGGGGCTCCTGCCTGCCTGGCGGGCGGCGGGGGTTGTGAGACGGTGGCCAGCAGCTCCTATTCACACATCGCCGGAATTAACATCGCGGTGTTCGGGGTCGGCGGCTACGTGTTCCTGGCCATTGCGGCGTCCATGCCGGGCGACCTCGGCCGCTTCGGCGGCTTCGGGGCGGCACTCGTCGGCTTCGGCTTCAGCCTCTACCTGACCTACCTGGAGCTCTTCGTCATCCACGCGATCTGCCAGTGGTGCGTGACGAGCGCGGTGCTGATGACCATCCTCTTCGCGCTCAACGCGCTCCGCGCGATCGCCTATGCGGGAAGGGCAAGTGCACAGCCAAACATCCTCAAACGAATCGAACCCAGAAAGGAAGGCCCATGAGCGGCAAGAAAGAGCGCGAACAGCGTCGCCAGAATCGGATGCGCGAAGAAACCGAGGCGGAGGCCGAGGCACGACGCAAGCGGCTGGGCCAGCTCGGATTTGTCGCCGTCCTCCTGGTGGTGATCATCGGGGCGGTCGTCCTAGTCGTGACCAATAACAACGAAAGCAGCAGCCCTCGCAGCGCCAGCCTCAACGAAGTGGGTCAGGTGGAAAAGCTGCTGGCCGGCATCCCGCAGCACGGGACTCTCCTCGGACAGCCGAAGGCGGAGGTGACCTTGCTCGAGTTCGGCGACCTGCAGTGCCCGATCTGCAAAGAGTTCTCCGAAGAAGTGATCCCCCAGATCATCTCTCGCCAGGTCAGCGAAGGCGAAGCGAAGATCGAATTTCGCAACTTCACCATCATCAGCGAACAGTCGATTCCCGCCGGGGCTGCGGCGCTGGCGGCCGGCGAACAGGGCCGCGGCTGGAACTTCATCGAGCTCTTCTACCGCAATCAGGAGGAGGAGAGATCCGGTTACGTCACCGATTCGTTCCTGACCTCGATCGCGAAGGGCGCCAAGGTTCCAAACCTGGCGAAATGGAACACCGAACGTAAGAGCAAGAGGCTGATCAGCAAGGTCGAAGCAACGACCGAAGAAGCCGAACGGCTCGAATTCACCGGGACCCCATCCTTCCGCGTCGAAGGTCCTAGCGGCAAGGAATCGCTCGGCACCCCCGAATCCGCGGAAGCGATCGAAACGGCGATCCGGAAAGCGAGATGACCCTACTGTGGCTGTCGCTCGGCTTCGATCCGTTCACGGAGCTCGCCGCCGCGGCCGGCGGCCACCGCTCCCGCCGCTCAAGCCGAGCTGATCTCCACTCACGGGTCCCGCGGGCGAGGTCGATCAGCTCCTGCCGTTCGGTGTCCTCCCGCGCCCAGCCCAGGCGGACCCAGGTGAAGATCGCAAGGGTCAGCAACATGCACTCAACGGCCTTCGAGGTCGATCCTCTCGCCCTGCCCGAAGTAGCCCAAGGCCTCGATCCGCTCGCCTGTCGTCGGCGAGTTGGTTGCGATAGGCAGCCTCGATGAACCTAGACCTGACGCTCGAATGGAGCACGGTCACCTCGATCACGCTGCCGCTGCTGATCGGGGTCGCCTACTTCGTGCGGGTCGGGCAGCTGCGAGAGCAGGGAAGGCAGCCATCCGTGATTCGTCAAGCGAGCTTTATTTGCGGCATCGCTCTGATCGTGCTCGCCACGGTCGGCCCAATGGACGAGCTGGCCGACGACTTCGTCTTCGGCCACATGATCCAACACACAATCCTCTTCGACGAGGCGGCGTTGCTCCTGGCGCTTGGCCTCACCGGTCCGGTTCTCGTGCCGCTTCTGACCAGGCCGGGGATGAGCCACCTCCAAACGCTGATGAACCCGGTGGTGGCCGTTGCCATTTGGCTCGCGGTCATGTACGGCTGGCATCTGCCGTCCACTTACCAGCTCGCCGCGGAACATGAGGGTATACATCTCTGCGAGCACGCCTGCTTCATCGGCGCCGGGATGGTGATGTGGTTGGCGCTGCTCGGCCCTTTCCCTAAGCCCGAATGGTTTGGCAACGGCGCCAAGGCGATCTACGTCGCCGTTGTCCACTTCTCCACAATGGGCCTGGCCAACATCCTGATGTGGTCGGGCTCGGTGCTCTACCCCTTCTACGTCGCGAGCGACCATGCGCACGGGATTGAACCCCTTACCGACCAGAGCATCTCCGGTGTGGTGCTGATGGTCCAAAGCGGGGCTGTGATGTTGGGAGCGCTCGCCTGGTTAGTGCTGCGCTGGGCGCGGGAGGACACCGAACGGCAGGAGCTGATCGACCTGGCGCACGATCGTGGCGTCGATCTGGACCCGCGGCGCGCCGGACGCGCGGTGGCCGCCGGGCGCGGCGCCGAATTGCGCCACCGCCTGCTCTCAGATGGGAACCGCAAGGTGCGTTGAGAGAAGACACCGCCGTGGGTCGTCGTCCGGGCGTGGCCGAGCAGGCGCTGGGTTTCTTCGTCTGTCACGACACCGTCGGCGTCCCTAAGGTCTATGTTCTATGCGAATCGCCTCCGGAGTCATCATCGTGCACTCTGGTGAACGCCGTCGATCAATGGAATCCCGCCCTGCCCCAACGCCGCGGCCAAGGCCTTCCTGTCCAGCTCTACATGGCAGGCGCCATTTGATCGCTTCGCCACGCTGACGATCTGCTCACGCACGTGGGGTACAAAAGGGGACAATCCCGATTCAGCCACGCCCAACTCACACCAACTCCAATCAACTCCGCCAGGCACGGATCAGCCTGAGTCAGCCTGATCTCCAGATTTGTGGTCCAGGCGGTCGCCGGTTCGAATCCGGTCGTCCACCCCTCTGGAAACCCCGCTCAGGCGGGGTTTCCGCGTGATGGTACGAATGTGACGAGCTAGGGGGCTCAATCGGGACTCAATTCCTTATAAAAAAGGCGGTCTACGAGCCTGCGGTTGATGTCGAGCACCTACCGAGGTGCTCGCCGCCGCCCACCGGCACGATCGTCGACACCGATCGCGACAGGGATCGCGGCGCGGCGCGCGCACCTGCTTGTCGCCCGATGCGCACCCCTCCTCTGTGATTGCCGAGACGCCCGAGTCTCGGTGGAAGCGAGAGCAACGAGATCGAATCCCGCATTGGCTCCACTGGTAGGTGCCCGCAACAGGCCGCCCTGGTCGAGCGGCGGTTGCGCGCCAAGATGGGCCACGGCCCTCTGAGGTCCCGGCTCTTGACCCGGCCCGGTGGCCTCCATATGCTCGTGAGGTGAGCATCTTGAGGGGACTCCTCAGCGCTGTGGGATGCGCGCTCGTCGTGGTGGGTTCAGCGCAGGCAGCGACCGGGACGTTGACCGGAAGAGTTAGCGGCATTCCCAACGGGGCCTCAGCCGAGATCGTGGAGGGCGTGAACCCGCAGGGGGTAATCGGGGGCGTTGGCACGGTCAGCGCGGCCGGCACATACAAGCTGGCGCTTGCGCCGGGCACATGGATCGTCACCGGAAGCGCCCTTTCGGGTGACAAACCCCTGACAGCCGTCAGCCCCCCGGTGCATATCCGGGCCCGCCACAGAACCCAGGGCCCTCCGGCGCATCTGAAAGCAAAGGCGTCGGCGGCGAAGCGCGGATTGCCTCCAGGCTCAGTGGTAACTGTGACCCCGATCTTTCTCCTCGATGAGCGCGCCGGTCTCGACCTCAGGCCGGACTACACCAGCGTGGTAACAAACGACCTGTTTGCGCACTGCGCATCGCGAGGGATCACGTTTGTCGATACCTCCGAAGCGTTTCGCAAGTTTGCCCAACAGGAGCTCGCGCTCTCCCGCGCGGGCCGTTTGGCGACGCCGTTTGTGTACCAGCCAATCGTTCCTCAGTACCGCGTAGAAACCGAGCAGAATGCGCTTGAGCGATCATTAGCTCTCTTTGGACTCGGGGTTCATAAGCCTGGGGACACCGAGACCGCCGTGCCCGGCTTGGAAGCGGGCGGAGAAATCAGGATCAACGGACCCCAGATCGAAACCGGGCCCACCGACGAGGAAGTCGTGAACCTGGTCAACGAGGAGGCGAACGCCCTGGCCGAAAAGATGTGCGGTTAGCCAGGCTCGTACGTCGGGCTTGCGGATCCGCCGTGTTGTCCTGGGGCACCTCCACTGCGGCCATTCCATCTTGACGAGAGAAGCGGGACGGTAATCCCGTCGACCCGCGCGGGGTTGAGCACCCGCCAGCGAGGAAAGGCGCGGTGATCGTCGCCAAAGTCAAGAGGCGCTCGGTGCTCGCGAGTGACTTCAAGGCAGGTCAGCTCTCTAGCGGCGAACGCGGCCCGGTGGGACCAAGGGCGGGTGGCAGGGAGAATCTGGCCCGTTGACGACGGTGCTTCCTCAGGCAAGGCGCCGACCGGCATCTACGTCGCGCAGGGCAAATAGGTCGACGGCTTCGAGCCGTTCCTACAGACGATCTCCATCCAGGCACCGTTGAGCTCAGCGCCGAACCTGGCCGCTCGAAATCGGCGAGGGCCGACGGCCGGTGTCCCCGAGGGGCCAAAGAACCGCAGCGGGCCCCATCGAAAATCGATGGTCGGAGCCAAGCGCGGGGCGACCCTGATTGCCGAGATCCCGACCGGCGAAAACGTCGGCTTCCAGGAACCTGGCCGTGACGGGCCCCTGAGTTGGACTGACCCAGAGTTTTCGGTCCAACGGTTGCCGCGAGTTCAAGGATCAGAGTCAGCTGGGGGGGCAGGCAATCAGCGTCACCGGTCAATGCGCCAAGACCGCTTGGGGGCGAGAGCGCACGGCCGACGCGTTTGCTGAGCCAGCCTCCAAGGCGCCATCGAGGGAGTGCCGGACCCAGTACACGCGAATTCTGCCTGCTTTCGTCACGATATGCCGGCGCCAGCCAGGCAATAGCGAGACGTAATCGGCCTCCCCGTGCCACCGCTCGCCTCTCGCATTGTCCCCACCCACCCAAGGACGCTGGATTCCTGCGCCGCTGCCCCGTAGTCTGTTCGCGAGCTCAGCGGCATCACAGATTCATTGAGGGCGCCGCTGCGCGCACCCCGGCAAGACTAAAGCGGAATTCACATGGTGTTCAATAGTGATGCTTCCAAGGAGGTAGCGATGTCTCAAGCTGAATGCGGAGCGCCGGCTTTGCGGACGCGAAGCCGGCGCTTTGGGCGCCTCCTGGGCGCGATCGGACTCTCCGCGCTGCTGATCGGAATTGCGAGCGCCCCCTGGGCATCGGGCGCCCCGCTTCAGAGGCCGGGAAAGACGCTGCACCTTGCAGGGGTCGTCACAGCTGTCCATAAACACAGAGTCGAAGAAGAATTTGAAATTCATTCAACCGTCGAACTGATGTCCGGGTCCAGGAAGGTGGGGGAGCTCTTCACCGACGACTGCAGCGCCCTCGCCATCCACTTTTTGATCTGCTCAGGGAAAGACTCAGTGGATGAGGTTGACTCGGGCCGCGAATTTCACATCGAATGGCCATGCGTTGAGGGGGAAGAATCGCGCTGCTCGTCGGTTGGACAGGGCTTCCTATTCGGGAAATCGGGAAACCCCGTCGCAACCCTCAGAGTCGATACGTCATTTTCCGATTTCATGAAGCTCCACGAGAGATTCCCGGTGGTGATTAAGAGCACCGGCTGAGCCTGGTGTGGAGCTTTGCCAAGGCAACTGTGGGAAGATTGGCGTCGCTGAGCGTCGCTGACCCGCAACGATTCAGGAGGCGATCCCGTGAAGCGCGTATATCTGTCGTTGGTTGCCGTCCTTCTCGCGGCTCTATCGGTCGCGGCGATTGAAAGCGCGACACTGTCGGCGCACGCCGCCAGCTTTCGCTCGGTATATCTGCGCAAGACGAAGCTCGGCAAGATCCTGGTCAACACCGCCGGCACGACGCTCTTCGAGTTCAGCAAGGACCCTCCGAGGAAGGACACCTGTGTGAAGCAGGCTGGCTGCATGGCGAAATGGCTCCCGCAGTCCGAGACCGACAAGCCGACCGCCGGACCGGGCGTCCGCGCCTCCCTTTTGTCGACCATCAGCGTCGTTGGTGAGCGACAGCTCGTCTATGCCGGCCACCCGCTGTACATCGACATCGAAACCACCAAACCCGGGGAAACCTCATACGTCGGCACCAAGGAGTTCGGTGGCAGCTGGTACGCGATCAATGCCAAGGGACGGGCGGTGAAGTAGTCCAAAAGGGCGCTCGGCCACCGAAAACCCCCAACTCAGCCCGTCGGGTTGTGCCGCCCTTTTCACCCGCGCCAGCTTCGCCACTGCGTCTCACCGCACCGCGCCCAGCCCCCGGACCCTTGGCCAAGGCCCTGGCTTGGCGCGGCGCGGACGGGTGAGACGCGGGGGGGCACCCGGCACGGATTGGTGGGCGTGTGTGCGGGCACGTTGAGATCCCGAAGACCTCGTCGGGCTTGCTGGGGGGCCGCGGTCCCGGCCATTGCTCGCCGGCCGGGGTGCCCCCTGGGCGCCTCTTCTTGTCTTGACGAAGCGGGAGGGTAGGCTGAGCTAACCCGTTCAAACCGACCCTCAGACCAAGGAGCCGGAATGAGAAGCCTTGTAATCGGCCTCGCCGTCTCGTTCGGCGCAGTCTTTTCGTTGGGCGTTGACGCAACCGCGACCGCGGCATCCATCCCGGCGCTACAGATCACCAAGATCCAGACCAACACCGACGGACATCACCTCATGGCGGTGAAGAGCGGCGACACCGTGACATCCTGCGAATCCGATCCGGTCTACTCGATCACCTTTTTTTACCGCTGGGCCCAGATGAAGATTCCGGGTAAGCAGCGGCTGAACCTGAGCGGGCCGGGTCATCCAGATCATTCGCCGACGGGCAGCCTCTTCGAGGCCAGCGGCAACAATGCCGACCTGGCGACGGCAGAGGAGTACAAGGTGGCTTCGCTGGCGCTCCCGGCGGGGCGCTACCAGTTCCGGGTAGAGCTCGATGGGATCACGCGAAAGGCCAGGGTGACTCTCCGCTCCAGCACCTGCTGAGGCAGCGCCAGGAGCGCCCTTCGGATCGAGATCGAAGGCGACCTGCTGAAGAAGCTTCATCTCAACGGATCACCGCGTGCTGCCGAAGATCTGCAGCAGCGCACCGACCGCAGGCGTTGGTGGACGGTGGCATCGAAGCTCACCCTTCCCGTATCGCACTGAGCCGGCAAGAGAACCCGCGCGGGCATCGAAGTTCCAGGGAAGGCGAAGCTGGCGCTGACCTTGGAAGCGGGCCATCCAGCTGTCTCAGCCGCTCGATTGCCTCTTCGATATCGGTGAGACATTGGCTTGCTGTTCACGCTGAGATGTCGGACTCCCTGGGGGCCCGAAGGCGCCATCTGAACGGACGCTTCGCCTATCAAGCAGCAAAACGAAACAAGCGCCACTTTGAGCCGCCAACGAAATCGCGGGCTCGGAGCCACCGCAGGCCGGCTGTTCTCGGGCCCGGCTGGGTGGGCCGATGCTCCCCCCTCGGCCCGCGCCAGTCCATGGTGGCTAAGCCGGCGCACACGGGTAGGTACTGGGAGCTGATGGCCATGATCCTGACGACACAGACCGTGCCGACGTGAGTGTGCCGCTCGGATATATCTGGTCAGTCGCGATTCTCGCACTGGGAACGTTATTGGCGCTCAGACCGCGGCGACACCCGTGGCCTCTGGGCCCGCTCAGCTTCTTTTTCGGGATCGTGGTGAATGAGCTCCCGTTTGTCGCTCTCTACTGGCTGATCGCCTCGACCTTTTTGGCGTTTGCACAAGGTGATCTGAGCTCGCCGGGCGGGCTGGCCGCACTCGGCGTGGCCGCCTTGACGTCGATCGGCCTCGCGGCCCTCGCCTGGCGAGGAGTACAGGCTGGTCCGGTGATCGAACACTCGATTGGCCGTGAGCTCGGCGCCGGCGGCTTCCAAGCGGGCGAGCGGCGAGCAGGTACTCGGCTGGCGAGCGGACATTCCCTCGCGCGGATTCTGTTGACGCCAGTTCCCTTGTGGCGGCGTGATGTGGAACGGATCACGAACCTCAGCTATGGGGAGGCGGGCAGAGCGAACCAGCTGGATCTGTATCGCCACCGTTCCCACCCGACCGGAGCCCCGCTGTTGATCCACTTCCACGGCGGACACTTCCGGATGGGAGCCAAGAGTCGCGAGGCTCGCGCGATCTTTTACGGGCTCGCTAACCGAGGCTGGGTGTGCGCAAGTGCGAACTATCGACTGCGGAGTGATGGCAGCTTCCCGAAGTCCCAGATTGACGCCAAGAGGGCGATCGCTTGGCTGCGGAAACACGCACCCGAATATGGCGCCGATCCGGAGCTGCTGTTGGTGGCCGGCAGCTCCGCCGGAGCACACCTGGCTTCGATCGCCGCGCTTACACCCAACGACCAGGCGTTTCAGCCTGGCTTCGAGCACGATGACACCTCGGTCAGCGCCGCCATCTGCCTCTACGGCTACTACGGCAACCGCGCTTCTGGGTCACCGCCCTCATCGCCATTGGCATACATCCGGGCCGACGCACCCCCATTCTTCATTGCGCACGGCACCCATGACACCGTGACCTCAGTCGACGCCGCCGCGCACTTCGCCCAACGGCTGCGAAGCAGCTCCTCCAGCCCGGTGATCTACGCGCAGCTGCCCGGCGCAGCGCACGTCTTTGACATGTTTTGCTCCCTGCGTTCGGTGAGGGTCGTGGACGGGATCGAGGCCTTTGCTGCCTGGGTCCGTGACCCTAAGTAGTCGGCGATCCGTCCCGCTGGCGGATCCTTTCGCGTCAAGATAGCGACAGGCCACGGACAGCGGATGCTTGGCTCGGTGGCGGTCAGCCCCACGGCAACCGGGACAAGTTGCACGCGAGGCGCAGCTTTGACTTCTACCGCGAACCCCGCCGGGAATGTAGTTCGGTTTTGCTCAGGAATTGCGTCGCGGAGATTTGCCCTTGGCGGCCAGCAGTTCTCGGTCGGCTGCCGAAAATAGAGCGCCGCCGTCGAGATCGGTTCCGGCCGAGACGCCAAAGGATGTCGTGATCGCGCCGTCTGCGATCCGCGCTGCCCGCACCGCCTCGGCGATCCGTTCACCGGCCCCTTCGGCCTCGGGCTTGGCGGTTTCGGGCATCAGGATTGCGAACTCGTCACCGCCGATCCGAAAGCAATCATCAGAAGCGCGGGATTCGTCGAGGATTCTTGCCACGGATCGCAGTGCCTCGTCGCCCTCTGGGTGGCCGAGTCGGTCGTTTACGGCCTTGAAGCCGTCGAGGTCCAATAGGCAGAGTGCGAGCGGATCGCCAGAGCGGTTGGCGCGCGCGACCTCGATTGGAAGCCGCTCTTCGAAGGCCCGGCGATTGGGCAATGCGGTCAGTGCATCGTGGCGGCTGACGTGTGACTTGACCTCGTAGAGATTCGCGTGGGCAATATGAGCGGCGATCAGTTCACTGAGCAACTCCAGGGTCTCCACGTCGGCGTCTTCGAAACTGTGAGGTTGCGGCGCGTAGACCTTGAGCACACCGACGGGCTCATCGCGGTGAATCAGCGGCACACAAATCATCGATCCGGCATTGACCCGGCGGCTTGTGGCTGCGTCGATCCGCGGGTCCTGAGAGGTGTCATCGCTGCGCAGCACCCGTCCCTCGCGTACACACAATCCCGAGAGGCTGGAGACTGCCGACAACCTCGTGCCGAGATAGGGCGTCGCCTCGCCGGCGGTCACCGTGTAGACCATCTCCTCGTCCTCTGCCATCTCGATCACCCCGGCGCTCGCCCCGGTCAGCTCCATCGCGCGTTCGGCGAACATTTGCATGATCGCTCTGGGTTTCAGATCACTCGCCGCGATCTCGGTCTGGGTGCTGATGATCGCCCGTAGCTGTCGGGCGGAGCTCCTTCGATCCATGCCACCCTGATCGGCAGCGGCGAGTACCAAATTTAGACTTGGGCGGCGGGTGGCGCTCCGGGCGCCCGGAGCGCGCGCGTGACGATGCCCGGATCTCGACTAGTGGCGAGACCCGGTTGGGGTCGCCCAGGGAGCCCGAATCCGGTTCGGCTCTGGCGCGGCGCCGATCGTGCGCCGTCTGCTCGGGCGAGCACGCTTTGATGCGAGTGCCCGCGACCGCCTGTCTTCCTCGCGTCGGATCAGGCGCCCCAGCAGAGCCTTGAACCCGATCCCAGGTTCGCGGGAGACCGCCGCGCCAGCGGCCTCGGAGCTGACCCGCGCGGCGGCTCGCACGGCATCGGCATGGGTATCGAAACGCTCGCCTGAGCTGGCGATGATCTTGCCGCTGGCGGCGATCAATCGCCAGCGCCACCTGTCCTCCATATCCTCAAACGCCTCAAATCGCTTCATCGGGGTCTCCTTTCTCGTTGGGAACATACGTTCGCATTGGAAGCGGCGGCAAAAACGCGCGCCGCCCGATCGAGCTACGGTCGGTGCGGTCCCAGCGATGGATGCGCCCGATGAGCCGAGGAGGGATGTTCTGCCAGCGGGCTTGGGCAGGGCGGGCCTTGAGCTCGATCAAGGCCGCGTGAGAGCGCCCGCCGCTTCCCGTGCTCGTGTCGGTGCGACGATGGCGTTCGCCGCGATCCTCTCGGTGCAGTGCGGAGCCGCGCTGGCGACCACCCTGTTTGACTCGGTCGGCCCCCAGGGAGCCGTGCTGATGCGTTCGACATTTGGAGCGCTGGCGCTGCTCGCTGTCGCCCGCCCCCGTTTGGGCGCGATCCGCGCCGGCCCGTTGCGCGAGGTGGTGCTGTTCGGGGTTGCCCTAGCGGCGGTGAACCTAAGTTTCTACGCCGCCCTTGATCGCCTGCCTCTGGGGATCGCGGTGACGCTTGAGTTCGTCGGCCCGCTCGGTGTCGCTGTACTCGGATCGCATCGCCGGCGAGATGTGATCTGGGCGCTGTTGGCCGCGGCCGGGATCCTGCTCTTGTCCCACGGCTCAGGCGCAGGAATCGATCCCCTGGGAGCGGCGCTGGCGCTGGCGGCGGGTGCCTTCTGGGCGCTCTACATCCTGCAGAGCGCCCGGGTCGGCAGTAGCTATCCGGGTCTCAGTGGCCTGTCCGTCGCGGTGCTGATTTCGGCGCTGATCGTCGCCCCCTTCGGCATCTGGCAGGGCGGCGGCGAACTGCTTGCGCCCGCCAACCTTCTCGTTGGCTTCGCGGTCGGCCTGCTCAGCTCCGCCATCCCCTTTGCGCTGGAGCTGGAGGCCCTGCGCCGCCTGCCGAACGCGGTGTTCGGTGTCCTGATGAGTATGGAGCCCGCGGTGGCAGCTTTAGTCGGCTTCATCGCTCTCTCCCAGGCCTTGGCGCTGATCGAGGTGCTCGGGATCGGACTCGTTGTTTGCGCCTGCGCGGGGGCGTTGCGCTCGGCGGGCACCCCGGCTCCGCGTGATGGCTGAGCGCCGATTCGCTCGAATTGGCCCGCCCATTCGCGCTGCGTTCCTTTGCCCAGCGGGTAGCGCCCTCCACCCGACCCATAGGATTCGGGCGTGAAGGCCGCGGTCATCTACGAGAACGGCGAGCCCGAGGTGCTGCGCTATGAGGAGGTCCCCGATCCCAGCTGTCCGGCGGGATGCGTGGTGGTGGAGGTCGAGGCGATCAGCATCGAGGGCGGGGATCTTCTAGCCCGTGCCGCATCACCCCCGGCGCATCCACCCCACATCGTCGGTTACCTATGCGCCGGGACCGTGATCGAGGTCGGCCCCGGCGTCCAGAGCCCGGCGCTCGGCGAGAGGGTGATCGCCCTCAATGCGGACGGCTCCCATGCCGAGCGGCGGGCTGTGCCCGCGGTGATGACCTGGCCAATCCCGCCGGGACTCGACAGCGCTGTGGCCGCCTGCATCCCGGTTGCCTTTGGCACCGCGCAGGAGTGCCTCTTTCGCGCCGCGGACCTCAAGGAGGGACAGACCGTTCTCGTCCATGCCGGCGGCGGGGGGGTCGGCATGGCCGCGATCCAGCTGGCAAAGCAGGCCGGGGCGACGGTGTTCTCGACCGCCTCAAGCGAGGAGAAACTCGAGCGGCTCAAGCCGCTTGGCCTCGATCACGCGATCAACTACGCGACCGAAAACTTCGTCGAAAGGGTCGGTGAGCTGACCGAGGGGCGCGGCGTCGATGTCGTGCTCGATTCGATCGGCGGCAAGAACCTGGTCGACGGAATCGAGGCGCTTGCCTACCGCGGGACGCTGGTCAGCGTGGGGGTCGCGGCTCGCGCAGGCTCCGCAATCGAGGCGCAGTCTCTATGGGCGAAGAACAACACTCTGTGTGGCGTCTACCTTGGTGGTGCGCTACTCGCCGAGTATCCGCGGGTCCACGCGATGATCGCCGAGCTGATCGAACGGGTGAGCGCCGGTGGTTTGCGGGTCGAGATCGACCGTTCCTTCGCACTCTCCGAGGCAGCTGCGGCCCACGCCTATCTGGAGGGCCGCAACGCCTTTGGCCGGGTGGTGATGACACCGTGAAGTTCTCAGCGGATCGTTAGGCAATCCATAGCTCGGCTATAGGTGAGGCCCGTACCGTTGGGCCATGAGCAAGCGAGACAACTACTCTCGGGTCCTGGGTGCCCTGGTGGCCGAGGCAAGTCGCGATGTTTCGAGGCGCGGCGTCGCCTTGAGGTCAGCGTCCAAGTCGCCCTGCCGGGTGATCGGAAAATCGGTCGGGCGCGGGTTGGGTAGCAAACGCCGCACCGCCGTCTCATAGTTCGCTGGCCGGGGAAGGATCGCCCCGCAAGTGATGCCCGGTCGGCGAAGCCGGAAGGGCGGGGAATAGTTCGGTTCGACCACCTTCCCCATTTGCAGCATTGAGCGCTAACTGAGGCTGCAGTCCGCGCTAACCGCCTCGGCTCAATGTTGATGTCTCACCGGACTGCGCAAATCGAGCCCAGGTCGATGCGACTCTCATCTGGCGTTCATCTTCTCTGAGAACGTTGTGGTGATGAAGGTGCTTGTCGTTGAGGATGAGGTGAAGATGGCGGCTCTGATCCGGCGTGGGCTTGCAGAGCAGGGCCTGGCCGTCGATGTTGCCGGGACCGGGGAGGAGGCCCTCGGGCTGGCCCGGGCCTCAGCCTACGACGCGATCGTCCTCGACGTCATCCTGCCGGGCATCGATGGCTTTGATACCTGCCGCCAACTGCGCAGGGAGGGAATCTGGGCTCCGGTCCTGATGCTGACCGCGCGCGGAGCCCTGGAGGATCGTGTCGCCGGTCTCGACGGCGGCGCCGATGACTACCTGACCAAGCCGTTCTCCTTTGCTGAGCTGCTGGCACGCCTGCGGGCGTTGGGTAGGCGCGGTCATAGCGAGCGCCCCGCGCTGATCGCTGTCGGGGACCTGAGGCTTGACCCGGCCACCCACCAGGTCTGGCGTGAGAAAACCGAGATCGAGCTCTCCGCAAAGGAGTTCGCCCTGCTTGAGTCCTTCATGCGCAGCCCGGGTCATGTTCTCAGTCGTACCCAACTTCTCGAGCGGGCTTGGGAGTACGACTTCGAGCATCGCTCCAATGTGATCGAGGTCTATATCCGCTACCTGCGACGCAAGATTGATGTCCCCTTCGGCGTCCGGTCGATCGAGACCGTGCGCGGTGCCGGCTACCGACTGCGAAAGGATGGGGGCCACTGAGCCGCCTCTCGATTCGCCTCCGCGTCACCCTGGTCTTCGCCGCCGTCATGACACTGGTCCTTGGCGCGACCGGCGTATTTGTCTACCTTCGTTTCAGTGCCGAGCTCGACACGACGATCAATTCCGGCCTGCGCTCGAGGGCCAACGATGTCGCCGCGCTGGTCCGAGAGGCGGCCTCCGGTCTTGGTGAGCGCAACCGCACCCTGGTCGGTCAGACCGAGAGCTTCGCCGAGGTTCTCGACGCCCGGGGCCGGGTCTCGGACTCCTCCCAGGCAGTAGGCAACCACGTGCTGCTCTCGAGGTCTGAGCTTCGTCGCGCTCTGCAGGGCCCGCTGATCTTAGATCGGGGGCCCCTGCCGGGATTGCAGGACCACTCGCGGCTCTTGGCGCTACCGGTCAGGGCAGGGGGGCGCCAGCGGGTCGTCGTCGTTGGTACCTCGACCGAGGCGCGCAGCGAGTCGCTTTCAGATCTTTTGCAACTGCTCTTGGTCGGCGGCCCGGTGGCGCTCATCCTTGCCTCGCTCGCCGCGTATGGTGTCGCCGCGGCCGCCCTGCACCCGGTCGAGGCGATGAGGGCTCGAGCCGCTGAGATCTCCGCTGCGCAGCCCGAGCAGCGACTCCCTGTGCCGCCCACCCGCGACGAGGTCGCACGCCTGGGCAGCACCCTCAACCAGATGCTGGAGCGTCTGGGGGAAGCGCTTGAGCATGAGCGAGCTTTCGTCGCCGATGCCAGTCACGAGCTGCGCACCCCGCTGGCGATCTTGCGCGCCGAGCTCGAGTTGGCCCTTGCGGAGGGCCGCTCGGTTGGGGAGTTACGGGCCGCGCTGTCCTCGGCCGCCGAGGAGACCGACCGACTGACGCAGCTCTCCGAGGCTCTGCTGACGATCGCGCAGACCGAGCGCGGCGAGCTGCCGCTCCGCCTCGAGCCGGTGCAACTCGGGGAGGCGCTTGAAAGCGTCGGTCGCCGTTTTGCACGGCGGGCCGGGGAAGGCGACAGGCAAATCGAAATCGATTCAGCCCCAGGGCTGGTGCTGCGCGCTGACCGGCTGCGGCTCGACCAGGCGATCGGCAGCATGGTTGACAATGCTCTGCGCTACGGCGGCGGTCCGATCGAGCTGGAGGCTCATTCCGCAAACGGAGCGGTCGAGATCCACGTGCGCGATCGCGGTGCTGGCTTCCCCGAGGACTTCCTCGCCCAGGCCTTTGAGCGCTTCAGCCGCGCCCCTTCAAGCCAGCGCACCAGCGGCAGTGGCCTCGGCCTGGCGATCGTGCAGACGGTGGCCCGCGCACACGGCGGAGCGGCGAGTGCGCGAAACCGAGCCGGCGGCGGCGCCGATGTCTGGCTTACTCTGCCGTTGTCGGCCGAGCCAACCCTGGCCCGGTTCTCATCTGCCCTTAATGAAAGCCCCAAATGATCTTCGCCCAAGTGCACCCGATCTCCTATTTGCAAGCCATAGTCCTGGGTTTGATCCAGGGGATCGCTGAGCCCTTCCCGATCTCGAGCCTCGGTCACGCGGTGATCACCCCCCGGGTCTTCGGCTGGAATATCCATCAAAACGATGGATATTTCCTTGCCTTTTTGGTCGCCACCCACTGCGCGACCGCGATCGTCCTCTTCTTCTTCTTTCTCGAGGACTGGAAGCGCATTTTCCGTGGCCTGGGGCGCTCGCTTCGGGGACGTCGCATCGAGGCGGGAGACACCGATGCACGGCTCGGTTGGCTCTTGGTGATCGGGACCGTCCCCGCCGGCATCCTCGGCCTGCTGCTCGAGCACTCACTGCGCACGATCTTTGCCTCACCGCAGGCTGCGGCGGCCTTCCTGACGTTAAACGGCGTCCTCCTTCTCGCCTTCGAGAGTCTGCGCCGCCGCCAGCCCGCGGCGGGAGACGGCGAGGGCGATTCGGATCCGCGGATCGCAACCAGGTTGAGTTTCCGCCAAGCGGCTGCGATCGGCACCGCTCAGGCCGCCGCTCTGATCCCCGGGATCTCGCGCTCGGGGGTGACGATGGGCGGGGGGCTGATCGCGGGGCTCTCCAACGAGGATGCGGCTCGCTTCGCCTTCTTGCTGGCGACGCCGATCATCGCCGCCGCCGGCTTCCTGAAGCTACCTGAACTGCTGGGCTCGGCCGGTGCTGGCGTCCGCGGTCAGGCGCTTGTCGGCGCTCTGGCCGCCGCGCTCACCACCTATCTCGCGGTCAAGTTCCTGCTGCGCTTTTTTCAGACCAACCGCCTCACGCCGTTTGGTATTTACTGCATCGCCGCCGGTCTGATCCTCAGCCTCGCATTCGCCCTTTGAGCTCTCATCTGCGGTTTAGGCGCCAGGCCTAGCCTGCCGGCGCTCTCTTCCCGTCGACCTTGGACACCCAACTCGAAACCGAAGCCAGGCCAGACCGTCCCGCCCTGGACGGGCTGAGGATCCGGCGACTGCGCTCCGAGAACGCCCGGCACGGTTACTCGAAGGTGCCTGAGGTTGCGGCGCTCTTTTGGGTCATCAAGGCGCTCACAACTGGAATGGGGGAGTCGACATCTGACTTCCTTGTCCATAAGTTGGTTCCTGAGATCGCCGTCGTCCTCGGCGGGATCGCCTTCGTGATCGCCATCTACCTGCAGTTCTCCTCTGATCGCTACGTGCCGTGGCGATACTGGCTGGCGGTCGCAATGGTTGGCGTCTTCGGGACGATGGCTGCCGATGTGCTGCACGTTGGCCTCGGAGTTCCCTACATCGCATCGACGATTTTCTATGCGCTCCTCCTCGCCGTCATCTTCAGGACCTGGTACCTGAGCGAGGGCACACTCTCGATTCACAGCATCACCACCGAGCGTCGGGAGGTTTTCTACTGGGCCGCGGTGCTGGCGACCTTTGCGCTCGGCACCGCCGCCGGCGATCTGACCGCCGTCACCTTCGGCCTCGGCTTCTTCGGTTCGGGTCTGATGTTCGCCGCGATCATCGCCGTGCCCGCGATCGGCTACTTCCGCTTTGGCATGAACTCGATCCTCGCCTTCTGGTTTGCCTACGTCATCACCCGGCCGCTCGGTGCCTCCTTTGCCGACTGGCTGGCGGTCTCCTCTGCACGCGGGGGTCTAGCGATCGGCACCGGCCCGGTCAGCTTCGTGCTGGCGGCGATGATCGCGGCCCTCGTCGCCTATGTGTGGCGGACGGGAATCGACACCCCCGCCGATCAGCGGGTTCTCGCGGGTCGCAGCGCGCCGTGAGCGTGCCCCTCGGTGGGAGGGGCAGCTTCAGGGCCGTGTGAAGAGATCCCAGTTCTTGCTGCGACCATCACGCGGCCGGGACATGTATCTGCCTGGCGGCAGGGGGCCACACTTTTCCTCCAGCGAGGCGAAGGCGGCGTCTCGGTCGACCCCATTTCGGTGGCCGCTGCTCTTCCACTTGCCTTCGCCGTTTTTGTGCCGGAAGTCGAAGACCATTGCGCTGACCGTAGCCGAAATGCGGATCGGGCGAGGTCGTGGGTAGGGGTCCGCGGGCGCGGAATGCGCTTCAGTCCCGGGGCGCCGCCGCCAGATCGGAGTAGGCTCAGCAGATGCCCTCGCGCGCCGGCTCTGGCCGCGCCATGAGGTGACTCGCATCCAGATGCGACGCTTCTCTGCCCGGTCAACCCGATTATTGATCCTCGTGGTGATTGGCGCGCTGGTCGCCTTCACGGCGCTCCTGGCTTCCGTCGGCGCAGATGCGGCGCCCCGCCAGCGCCACGCGAGCACCGGTGGCGGCCTGGTGCAGCTACCCGGACCGAGCGGCTGTCTGGTCGATCGATCCAAGCGCGGGCGCTCGTGCGGCCCGGCGCGGGCGCTCAAGGGGCCGGGCCCGTTCATGGGCTCGCGCGCGATCGCGCTCAGCCCGAACGCGAAGAACCTCTACGTCGCCTCTTCGGAAAGCGACGCGATCGCGATCTTCAAGCGCAACCCCAAGACCGGTGTCCTCACCCAGCCCAAGGGAGCCGGCGGTTGCATCGCCGCAAGAGGTGGGTCGGGTTGCGCCAGCGCCGTCGGACTCGATGCCCCAAACTCGGTGGCGGTTAGCGCCGACGGCCACAACGTCTATGCGACCTCTCGCGATAGCAACGCGGTGACCGCCTTTCGCCGCAGTCCCAAGACCGGTGCGCTGGTCCAGCTGCCGGGCGGCTGCATCGCCGCCGAGGCGCTTCCGGGCTGCGCGTCCGGTCGCGCTCTGCTCGGCCCTGACGTCATCGTCCTCAGTCCAGACGGGACCAGTGTCTACGTCGGTTCCTTCTTCGGCAACGAGGTCGCAGTCTTCGACCGAAATCCCTCCGGCGGAGCATTGACCCAGCCTGCCGGTGCCGGCGGCTGCATCGCCGAAACGGCGGCGGAAGGTTGCGGGCTCGGAATCGCCCTGAAGTCGCCCGAGGGGATGGCAATCAGCTCCGACGGTGCCAATCTCTACCTGGCGAGCGCTCTCTCAAACGCGCTCGTCACCTTCTCCCGCAATCCCTCGAGCGGCGCCTTGACCCAGGCGACCGACGGCAGTGGCTGCATTGTTGAGAGCCCGCTTGCCGGTTGCACCAGCGGCGTGCAGCTCAGCGGTGCGAACGCGGTCGCAATTGCCCCCGGCGATCAGGGCCTCTATGTGACATCGCTATTTAGCAATAGCGTCACCTCGTTCACGCGCTCGACCAATTCCGGAGCGCTGGCACAGATGCCCGGCACCAGCGGCTGCTTGATTTTTCTGCGCGCCGCGGGTTGCTCGTTTGGTCGCGCACTGCGCTCCCCTGAGGGGATCGTCGTCTCCCCCGACGGGTTAAACGCCTACGCCGCCGCGTACTCCTCGGATGCGATCGCCGTCCTTGATCGCGGGGCCCGCTCGGGTTCGCTGGCCCAAAAGCCCGGGCGGGCCGGCTGCCTTGCTCCGCACTCGGTCCCCGGTTGTTCGCGCGCTCGCGCCCTGGCCGGGGTCAGCTCCTTTGCCTTCAGCCCCGACGGTCGCTATCTCTATGCGACCGCCGCGGAAAGTGATGCCGTCGATGTCTTTCGCCGCAAGGGAGGTAGCTAGATGGGTTCCTCAAGTGATGGGCATGGTGGCCTCACCCGCAAGGAGCTGCTCGGGTCCGGCGCCAGCGCCGCCTCGGCACTGCTGCTCGCCCAGGGCATCGGGGTCGAGCGGGCGCTAGCCGCGCGCGAGCCGAGCCGAAAGGTCGCCGGGATGAACATCGTTCTCTTTCTCACCGATCAGGAGCGGGCGCTGCAGCACTTCCCGCAGAGTTGGTTGCGCCAGAACCTGCCCGGAATGCGCCGCCTGCGCCGCCACGGGCTGAGCTTTGAACGGGCCTTCACCAACGCCTGCATGTGTTCGCCGGCGCGCTCGACCCTGATGAGTGGTTATTTTCCCGCCCAGCACGGGGTCAAGTACACACTTGAGGAAAACATGCCGGCCTCCGAATATCCGCAGGTCGAACTGCCGACGGAGCTCGCGAACCTAGCCACGGTGATGCGGGCAGCCGGCTACAACGTCATCTACAAGGGTAAGTGGCACTGTTCAAAACCGGCTGGATCAGAGGCCGTACCTGCGGATCTGCAGAAGTACGGCTTCCTGCGCTGGAACCCACCCGATGCTGGCGCCAATCAGACCGTCCCCGAGGCCGGCGGCGGCTTCATTGACAACGACGGGCGCTTCATTGAAGCGGTCGGCGACCCGGCCGCCGGGGGTGAGGGCGCGCTGCAGTATCTCGACTCAGCGGCGGCCAAGCAGCAGCCCTTCTTCATGGTGATCTCCGTGGTCAACCCCCACGATGTCCTCTTCTATCCGAATTCGGTCTTCGAAGAAGCCGGATACGACGACTCCTGGCTGCAGGGCAGTATCCAGGTGCCGAAGACCAACGAAGAAGACCTCGCGACCAAGCCCACGGTCCAGGAAGAATTTGTGCGGATCTTCAACCTTACCGGGAAACCCAGAACTGCCCAGCAGAAACGCAACTACCTCAACTTCTACGGCAACCTGATGCGCTCCTCCGACAACTATTTGGTCAGTGTTCTGGACAAATTGGAAGAGACCGGCCTCCTTGACGAAACGCTTATCGTCCGGACCGCCGACCATGGCGAGATGGGCCTGACCCATGGCGGGATGCGGCAGAAGAACTTCAACTTCTACGAGGAGGCGACCCGCGTCCCGCTCGTCTACTCAAACCCGGTCCTCTTTCCGAAGCCGGCCCAAACCGATGCGCTCGTCTCCCACGTCGACTTCCTGCCCACCCTGGCAAGCCTGGCCGCCGCGCCCCAGCGCGCCCGGGCCGAGTGGCAGGGCATCGACTACTCCTCGCTGGTCCTTCGTCCGAAGACGGCCAAGCCGGTGCAGAATTACGTCGTCTTCACCTATGACGACTTCCAATCCGGCCAGGCAAGCGGGCCCTATCCGAAACCCCCGAACCACATCCTCAGCATCCGCGAAGGACGCTGGAAGCTCGCCAAGTACCACGACGTCGAAAATCGCAAACGCCCGCAGTGGGAGATGTATGACCTAAAGACCGACCCGCTGGAGAAAACGAATCTCGCCCATAAGGGCTATCAGCGCTCGCCCGAGCAGGACAAACAGCTGCGGCGACTCAAACGCAAGCTTGTCCGAGTCGAAAAGACCCGGCTGCAGCCACTGTAGGGGCGCCCGGCCCCGAGCCGTTCATCTCCGGAGCCGGTGGCTGGTCTCGGGCGGATCAAGCGGTGGCTGGGGCTCGGGCGGCCCCGGGTCAGGCCGTTGGGGTGGAGTGGGATCGGGACGCGGTGGTTCTGGCGGTCCTGGCTGGGGAGTTGGGACGGCGGGGCCGGGGGCTTGAAATTTCATGGAGCTCTACTACCCGTCTCGTCGGCCGGCAAGCGGCCCAAGTCGCCATACTCCGGAGGTGCGCATTGTCGCCCGATTTGTTCTCAGCCTGGATGGTTTTGCCGCCGATTCCGGCGGTCGCCCGGCGATCCTCGCGGCCTCTGAATTTGACCACGGCAAATCCTCACACGGGATCCCCGAGTTCAACGCCGGTTGCGAGGCGGTCGCGATGGGGCGGACGACCTTCGATCCCGCCGTCGAGAACCCGTGGTGGCCCTGGCCTGGTCTCGACGTCCACGTCCTCACCTCGCGGCCGTTGCCCGAGGGCGAGTTTCCCAGCCAGATTCTCGCTCATTCTGAGCCGACTGAGCTGGTCAGCTCTCTGCGCGAGCGCTACACAAAAGACGTTCTCCTCCTCGGCGGCCCGCGCACGATCGCGACCCTGATCGAGCTCGGCGCCCTCGCGCGCCTCGAGGTCCTGATCGTTCCATCCCTGTTTGGCACCGGCACCCCGCTCGCCCAAGACCCCCGCTCGCGCCGCGACCTGATCCTCGAGGGCCAGCGGGTCTATCCCGACGGTACCGCCGAGCTCGCCTACACCTTCGTCTGAGGGCGTCGAACGAGATGGCTCGGCAAACCGACCCCAAGACCGCGCTGCGGGTGCTGGTCCGCGGTGCGGTCCAGGGGGTCGGATATCGGCAGGCGACGCTGGCCCGCGCGCTGCAGCTCACGGTAATGGGCTGGGTTCGCAACGAAGACGATGCCAGCGTCCTCATTCACGCCGAGGGACCGCCCGTCGCGATTGAGGAGTTGGTCGCGTTCCTGGGCGAGGGTCCGCCGGGCGCAGAGGTGGCCGAAGTGGTGACCGAGGACGCCAGGGTCGAGGGTCACGAGCAGTTTGCGATCCGCGGCGTGAGCGCCGGTGACTTCGTCGTCCAGGAGCACGCCGCCAGCGCCCACCACTTCGACCTGCGTTTTCAGGTTGGCGCGATGATGCGATCCTGGGCACTCCCAAAGGGCCCTTCGCTGGACCCCGCCGTCAAGCGACTCGCGGTCGAGGTCGAAGAGCACTCGCCCTCCCATAACGACTTCGAGGGCCGGGCAGGCGAGGGGCTGGTGATCGTCTGGGATCGCGGCCAATATGAGCAGGGCGGTCGGGTTTCCTGGCCGCAGGCGCTGGAGCGCGGCCATGGAGTATTCGTCCTGCGCGGGGAGAAGCTGCGCGGCGGCTTCGCCCTGCAACGGACCCGAGCCGGGAAGCGAGCGCAGTGGCTCCTGATCAAGCGCCGCGATCAGCACGCCCGCCCCGGCTCAGACATCGTGGCCGAGCAGCCGCGCTCGGTCCTCAGTGGCAAGACTCTCACCGAGCTTGAAGTCCTTGGCTAGCGATCCTCACGATCGGTCGCATCTGGGTGGGTGACCTGTTCGGCTCGGCGACGGACGTCGGCGCTCGCCTCTCGGGTCGCCGCGAGCGCCTCATCGCGGGCGGCGGCGATGCCGCGGCTCGGCTTGCCACCGACGAAGTCGCGGAAGGCTTCCTTGAAGCGCTCCGTGCGGCGCTCGGGCTTGAAGCGATCCAGGGCCTCGGCCTGCTTCTTTGGCCGCCGCTCGCCATAGCGGTGCCGCGCCCAAGGAGAGTTCGGCTTGCCGATCCGCCAGGCGCCATAGATCGCCACTGGAGCGATGAAGATCCCGACCGTGGCATGTAGAACGCGGCCCTTCGCAAGACAGATTGCGATGAGGCCGAAGAGCAGCAAGATGGCGAGGATGCTGCCGATCACGGCCTTGGGGGAAGCGGAGTCGATCGTCACCGGACTGACGCCGAGGACGACGAGCAGCATCAGGGCGGCGGCGATCACCGCCGCGTCGATCGAGCTGCGGCCCTCCTCTTCCCAGTAGACGTCCTCGAGGTGCACCCAGAGCGCAAACTCGTCGATCGTCAGGCCGACCCCAATGCCGAAGAAGAGGGCGCAGATCTCAGCGTAGGGCGCGCGGCCATCGCTGGCGAAGCCGAGGGTCCCGGCGGCCATCATCGCGACGATGCCGAAGACAAGATGGTGCAGATGCAGACCACTCTCGCTTTCGATGTTTCCCGGCCACCACGACACGCTTTCGCTGCGGATGATCCGCGTGCTCATCCGGATGAAGGCAAACGAGCCGAGGAAGCCGAGGAGAACGAGGAAGACGGCCTGCTCGTGGTGGGTTTCGAGGTCACCCCAGAAGGCGGTGAAGATGGAGGCTGTGGTCATCGGCGCATCGACGAGTTTAGGGCTGCAATCGCGCTGGTATTTTCATCCGCGTGAGGGCCCGCCTGTGTCGCTGGTCGATAGCGCTTGCCCCGGTTGCGAGCCTCCTATTGGTGCCCGGTGCCGCCGCGGGGGCCAGGGATTCCTCAGCCGCTCAACGGCTGGCTGCGACCTATGCCCCGATCGTGATGCTGCGCGAAGAGCAGGATCCACCCTGCGAAACGTCCGCCGAGCAGTATCAGCCGACCAGCGTCCAGACCGTGCTCGGAAATCCGACGGTCACCCTCACCCGCGAGAGACCCGGCGTCGGTCTCGAGGAGGTGAAGAAAGCGCCGACAGCGAGCGACATAGCCGGGCTTGGCGCCGATTACTACCTTGATCTACACGGCGAGGCGCTGGGCGACACCTGTGTCTACGCCAAAGACTTCGCTCAACTAGTGAAAGAAGGCAGGGCGCCGGCGATCGCCTACGCGCACATCGCCCGCGAACCCGGACATGCCGGCTTCGTGCTGCAGTACTGGTTCTTTTGGTACTTCAACCAGTTCAACGATTTGCACGAGGGAGACTGGGAGGGAATGCAGATTAGCTTTGAAGCGGCCACCCCCCGGCGTGCCCTTGCAGAAGAACCCAGCGAAGTCATCCTCTTCCAGCACGCCGGCGGCGAGCGGGCGGCCTGGGGGGACTCGAAGGTGCAAAAGCGGGGCTCGCGACCGATCGTCTATCCGGCCGCCGGTTCGCACGCGACCTTCTATGACTCCGCCGTGTATGTCGAGAACGGGCAGCACGGCTCGGGCCTCGGCTGTGACAACACGACCGCCCCACTGCGCGAACTGAGCCTGCGTTCGGTGCTTCTTCCGCGCTATCCCTCTGAGCGCGGCCGCTTCCGCTGGCTGAGCTATGAAGGGCATTGGGGCGAAAAGGAAAAGGGCTTCAACAACGGGCCGACGGGGCCGACGACAAAGACCGTCTGGCGTGAACCGTTCAGCTGGATGGCCGACCAGCGGACGACAAGCCCGCGGCTGCCGGGGGGCTCGGTAATCGGTCCGCAGGTCACAGGCGCCTTTTGCGGTGCGGTCGCCAGCGCCTCCCAACTGGTCAACCTCGACGCCAAATCGCGTCCGGCGCTGATCGCAACCCTGGCCCTGACCGCGCTCGCGATCGGGCTCTTCGTTGGCTTCACCCGCTGGGGGCCGATCGAGCTCCGACGGCTGCGAGCCCGCCGTTCCTTCGGTCAACTGATCCGTACCACCCGCCGGCTCTACGGTCGTCACTGGTCGACCCTCGTCCCGATCGCGATCCTCGCGATCCCGATCATTGGCGCCACCAATCTGTTGGCTCAGCTGCTCGCCGGTGACAGCACCGTGAATCCGGGCACGGACCACTCGGGCGTAAACCTGGCGCTCGCCGATTTGGTTGAAACCCTCGCCCGCCCGGTCGCCTCGGCGATCGTCGCCGCGATCGTGATCGTCTTCGTGCGCGAGCTGGCCGCTTCACGACCGGCCGGCCTGCGCCTTGCCTTGGCCGGGATGCGGGCTCGGTTTTGGCGCGTCGTCTTCGCCCAGCTAACCGCGACACTGGGAATAATTCTGCTGGCGATTACCGTCATCGGGATTCCCTTCGCGATCTGGAAGCTGGTCGGCTGGGCCTTCGTCCAGCAGGAGGTCTTATTCACCGACAAGTCGCTGCGCGAGGCATTCCGCGGTAGCTCGGATCTGGTCCGCGGGCGCTGGTGGCACGCGGTTCGCGCGATCGTCTTTTTCAGCCTAATCGCCGTTGTCGCGGGCCCGATGTTGACGTTCGCGCTGATCTTTACGACGCTGCCACTGGTCTGGATCAACCTGCTCGGCTCGTTGATTTTCGCGCTTCTAATCCCCTACGTCGCGGCCGGCACGACGCTGCTCTACTTCGACTTGCAGGACCGCGCCGAGGCCGAGCCGGCCAAACCGCGGCGCTCGTGGAAGCCGTGGCGCCCGCGGCGCTTCGGGCGCCTCAGCGACGAGAGAGACGTCCACCCAGCGCACTGAGGAGCATGCCGGCGAGTGCGTCGATGACGATGATCAGCGGCGGAAAGCTGCCCAGTGAGACCTCGGGCTCGGTGCCAGCCACCGCGTGGGCAAGGAGCAGACCGATGCCAAAGACAGCGCCACCAACGAGACCACGGTAGGCGCCGCTGCGCGCGTCGGGGTGCTCGCGGCCGCCGAGCACGGCGCCGATCGCGGCGAGGATGGCGAGCCCCCAGTAGGCGCCTGCGGAGATCCCAATGGCAACGCCGAGGACGGCACCAAAGACGAAGGGGACCAGGCCGGCGAGCACGATCTTCTCGGCTCGGGAGCGCTGAGTGAACGGGACAGGGCTGGGCATCGATTTCCTTTGCTAGGAGACAATGTGACCGACTAGCCAGCGGGCGTGAGCCAGCAGGCGCGCGGATGAGAAACGGGTCGGATCGATCAGGACCAGACGGGCGTACTCATCGGCGATCGTCGAGAGCATGCGGGCCGTCAGTTCGGGGTCAGGCGGGTCTTCGCCGCCCGGCTTCAATCCTTCGCGGACCGAGTCGGTCAGCTGGCTGAGCACCGCGGCCTGCCCGAGGCGGATACTGCGGCGCAGGCTCTCCGGCGCTCCGTCGGGGGGCACCAGGACCATTCGCCAGGTATCGGGGTGGCGCTCGACGGCGCTCAGATACAGGCCAAGACTTTCGAGCATCAGCTCGGTCGCGTCGCCGCCGCTCAGGTCGCGCATCTGGGTTTCGGTGATCTGGGCGCCGGCCGCGTCCATCTCGCGTTTGACCAGCGCCTCGAGCAGGCCGGCGAGGTCGCCGAAGTGCTCATAGACAATCGGTCGCGAGATTCCCGCCTGGCGCGCAACGGCCTGGATCGAAACCGCTTGAAATCCCTGCTCAGAAACGATTTCTGCGGTTACGTCGAGGATCTGGTCGCGACGCTGCGGCGCGGACATACGTTTGGCGGTCAATGCTGGCCCCCCAGCCATGGGTTGATCTTACGCGGGTGTCAGTTACACTGTCGTAACCTACAGTGACGTAGGGAACATTGGGATACAGGGGAGGATTTCGTTTGAGCCTTGGTGAGTGGCAACGTCAGAGATTCGTTTCGCCGATCGCGCGGCGAGCGCCTTTTGCGGGCATGGTCGGTTGCGCGATTCCTTCCCCGCTGGGCAGGAGCAGCGCAGCGATTCGCTCGCCGTCGGCGATATCGGAGCACGGTGACCCGGGTGAAACCACGAGAGGAGAGACGAATGGCTAAGCGAGTGATCGCTGTTCTGATGCTGTGTCTGGGAGCTGTGTTCGCGGGGCCAATGCTGGCCCAAGCGTCCGATAGCTCGAAAATCATCGAACCGCAGAACAACCCGCCGAGCGCAGCAGACGGCTGGCAATCGGCGAACTGCACAGCGGAACCCTGCTCCCCCGAAACGCCTCAACTTCTCTTCAAGAAAGCCGCCGGCCATCCCCAGTACGGCTTCACCCAATACACGATCCAGCACGAACCGCTGACCGAATTGCCCAGTCCGCCCTACCCACCGGGGCTCTTCGTCGCGCCGATCAAACCGCCGCAGGAAGCGCGAACGATCAAAACGCTGAGGGTCGAACTGCCGCCCGGTCTGACCGTCAATCCGGAAGCCACCGAACGCTGCACACTGGCCCAGTTCCAGCATGTAGTCGCCGGCAAAATCGAACCCGAATGCCCAGCTGGCTCGATCCTCGGTCGCGAGGAAGTGACCTTGGTCACCAACGTCCCGGGCGTGGAAGTCTCACCGGGTTTCAACGCCCCGGAAGGCTTCGTGATCCCGCCGAATGAAGGCATCCCGACCAAAGTCCCGGTCTACGCGCTCGTTCCCCACCCCGGCGAACCCGCCCTGAACGGCTTCGTGGTCGCCAAAAGCGAGGAAGTCTTCCTCGAAACCGATGTCTCCTGGCAGAGCGATTACCACGAGAGCTTCAACATCAAAATGGGCCCGCTGGCGCCGCCGTTCTCGACCCTGATCAGCCGTCAGGTGAGTGAAGGCAGGGCTGGCAACGGCACCTACATCACCAACCCGACCACTTGCTTTAACCCCGAAGAAGCTCCCTACGAAAAGGCCTACTCGACCGTGTTCCGGGCCGATTCCTACGCCGAAGAAGACGCGGAATTTCCGGTCGGCTCGACCCCGATCGAAGCGGCCTTCCTGGAAGGCGTTATTCCGACCGGGTGCAAGAACGTGCCCTTTGACCCGGAAATCGAAACCAACCCAGGAACCACCGAAGTCGACTCGCCATCGGCGGCCACGGTTGACACCACGCTGCCGTTCATCACCGGCGGCGAAACGCTCTCCGAGTCGCACCTGCGCAACCTGAAAATGACCCTGCCAAAGGGGATGGGGCTGAACGCCTCGGCCTCCAACGGCCTGGTCGCCTGCACCGACGCGCAGTTCAAGCAGTCCGGTACCAAGGCGCCGGTTGAATGCCCGGCCGCCTCGAAAATCGGGACGGTGGCAATCGAAACGCCGCCGCTTCCCGCCGGCTCGCTGAAGGGCAACGTCTACCTCGGCCAACAGCTCAGTCGCGATCCCACCTCGGGTCAGGAGTTCCGCATCTTCATCGATGCTGAGGCCCCCGAAAGCGGCGTCGAGAGTCGCCTCATCGGACTGACAAAAGCCGACCCAATCACCGGTCAGCTGACAACTGAAATCAACGAAGCACCGCAGGTCCCGTTCACAGACGTGAAATTGCACTTCGACGGGACCAACAGCGTCCTGACCAGCCCGCCGACCTGTGCGGCGGCGGAAACGACCAGCACGATGGTCCCTTGGTCGACACCCGCATCGACGAGGACACCGACGAGCAAATTCACGCTGTCGAGCGTCCCGGGCGGCGGCACCTGCCCCCAGACCTTGGCGCAGCGCTCCTTCGCGCCGGGCTACACGGCGGCGTCGGAAAACCCCGCCGCCGGCGCCTATAGCCCGTTCCAGATCCACATCGGGCGTCCCGACGGCCAGCAGGAACTGAAGCTGGTCAACGCGACGCTGCCCAAGGGCCTGACCGGGAACCTCTCCGGCATCCCCTACTGCTCCGAGGCGCAACTGGCCAGCGCCGCGGCTAACAGCGGGGCCGCCGAGCAGGCGTCCTCGAGCTGCCCGGCCGCCAGCATGCTCGGCACGGCGACGACCCTCTCGGGGACGGGCGCCAAACCGGCTCAGCTCGCCGGCAAGGTCTACCTCGCCGGTCCCTACAAGGGCGCGCCGCTCTCGATGGCGGTCGTCACCCCGGCGGTGTCGGGCCCGTTTGACCTGGGCACCGTCGTCGTCCGGATCGCGGTCAATGTGGACCCGAAAACCGCCGCGATCACGGCGGTCACCGACACGGTCCCCGACGTATACGGAGGGGTGAAGCTGGACATCCGCTCGATCGACTTCAACCTCAATCGAGCCAAGTTCACGCTCAACCCGACCAACTGTGAAGCGCAGGCGGTCACCGGGGCGCTCAGCGGGGCCGGGGGCGACGCGACCAACCCGGCCGCGTGGAGCTCCTACCCGATCAACTCGCCGTACACGCCGACGAATTGCTCCAGCCTCGGTTTCAAGCCGAAGCTGACCACGAAGCTGCTGGGCGGCAGGTCGGCCACCAAGCGCCTCGCTCACCCGAAGTTGCAGGCGACACTGACGGCGCCCGAAGGCGGCGCCAACATCGCGCGCACCGCGCTGACGCTCTCGGCATCGGAGCAGTTGGACAACAGCCACATCAGGACCGTGTGCACGAATCCGCAGCTGGCCTCGCAGACCTGCCCCTCGGCGTCGGTCTACGGCCACGCGACGGCGGTGACGCCGCTGCTCAGCCAGCCGCTCTCGGGCCCGGTGTACCTGGTCCCCTCTGGGCATCAGCTGCCGGACCTGGTCGCTGACCTTCGCGGTCAGGTGAACGTCCAGCTCTACGGGGTGATCGGCAACAAGAAGGGCGCCGGCCTGAAGACCGTGTTCGAAGCCGTCCCGGACACCCCGGTGACCAAGTTCACGCTGACCACGGAAGGCGGCAAGAAAGGGCTCCTGATCAACTCCAAGGACCTCTGCAAGCACCCGGCCAAGTCGGCGCTCAACATCAAGGGTCAGAACGGCAAGAAGATCAAGAAGAACAAGTTGCCGCTCATGACCTCCGGCTGCCCCAAGAAGCACAAGTAATTCAGGACTCGACGCGGTGGGCACAGAGCCCACCGCGCCGGGTTCAGGAGCAGCGGAAACGCAGCGGTGGCGTCGCGACGATCATCCCAAGCGGTGTGACGCGGTCGCGAGCCGGGGAAGTCGGCCCTCCGCACCTCGGACCCCGACTCAGGTGGCTGGTTCTGACTCCTCGACTGTCAGCTCGGCGGTCGGGAAGGCCTCGAGCCGCTCGTCGGGGATCGGGGCCCCGCTCTTGGTCGAGAGGCCATAGGTTCCAGCCGCGAGTCGCTCCTCGGCTCGCTCGAGTGCCGCCCGTCGCTCCTTGAGATCCTCGAGGCGACCGGCATCGAACTCGTCCTGGTAGAGGCCCTCGGAGGCGTCATCCCCCGGTTCCTTGCGCGCGTCGCCCTCTTCGGGGCCTTCGCCCTGCAGGGCGGCGATCTCCCCCTCGACCTGCTCTCGCTCGCGGGTCAGTAACTCCTGGGCGCGCTTTGGGTCCATGCGCCGACACGTTAGCGTTCCGCCGCTCGTGGGGTGTGATGGTGCGATGATCGGGCCGTGGTGAGCATCGAGGAGCTGACCGTCGCCGATTCGCCCGTGGCCTGGAGCGCCTGCGGATTTCGGCTCGAGGGCGACACCTGCGTCCTCGGCGAAGTCCCGGTTCGGCTGCTCGGCGCCCAGGCTGGAAGCGGGCTGGTGAGCTGGTCGCTGCACGGGTTGACGGGAGCGGGGGAGCTCGATGGACTGACAACCGGGCGCTCAGAGCGCGTCGCCGGGCGCCGACCGTCCTGCCATCCCAATGGGATCACCGGGATCGACCACGTGGTCGCGATCACGCCAGATCTCGACCGTACGATCACCGCCTGTCAGAGTGCCGGTCTCGACCTCCGCCGCCTGCGCGAGGAGCCGACCCCCGCGGGAGCCCCGCGACAGGCCTTCTTTCGTCTCGGCGCCGTCATCCTCGAGGTCGTCCAGGAGCCCCAGGAGGCGATCGAGCGGGGTGGCGGAGCCGAGCGCTCAGCCTTCTTCTGGGGTCTCGCCCTGCTCGCCCCTGACCTGCAGGCCACCGTTTCTTTCCTCGGTCAGCACGCCGGAGAGATCCGAGCGGCGCTCCAGCCCGGACGCCAGATCTCCAGCCTGCGTCGCTCGGCGGGTCTCTCGGTGCCGGTCGCGCTGATCTCGCCACCCGGGGCGCTAGATTGAGCCGCATCGGAAGGGGCGCGATGCACCCGCTCAGAACCTGGCTCCAGAAGGCAGAGACCAAGCAGCTCGGGCGACCGCGAGCCGCCGCTTCATGCACGGTCAGGGCTCGAGAGCTGGGTCGCCACCCGAGGCTGACTTCCAGCCCCGGCAGGAATGCGCGTCGGAAGTCTTGCCCCCGTCTGATTCCGTCAGCTCCGGTGATCGTTGGATGCCATGAATAACCAGGGCAAAGAGGTCAATTGGCGTGCCTGGATCGTCGGGGCCCTAATCGCGATCGTCGTCATCGTCGCCCTGCAGAATTCTCAGCGGGTGAGGGTCGATGTGCTCTTTGCGACGTTCAACGCTCCGTTGATCATCACCCTCCTGGTCGCGGTCGGAATCGGCGTGCTGATCGGTTACGCGGCACCGCTGATCCTTCGCCATCGCCGCGATGAGCGCCGCCGGCAGCTGGGTGGGGGAGACGCCCAGTAGGAGTCGGTGGAGCGCAAACGAATTCGACGCAGGCGATGCGTTACGATATATCGCGTTAGTAAACGATATAGAGAGGTAATTCATGCACCACAGATGCAACCCACGCCACAGCGCCGTCGCCCACCGCGAGGAGTTCGCCCGCAGCAGGGGAGTTCGCTATGGCCGCGGCCGCGGCGGTCCCCGCGCCCGCAGAGGCGACATTCGGGCCGCGGCGCTGGCCCTGCTAGGCGAGCGCCCGATGCACGGCTACGAGATGATCAAGGAGATCGAGGAGCGCACCGGCGGCGCCTGGACCCCGAGCCCTGGCTCGATCTACCCAACCCTGCAGTTGCTTGAGGATGAGGGTTTGATCAGCGGTCAGGAGATCGACGGCAAGCGTCGCTTCACCCTGACCGAGGCCGGTAAGGCCGAGCAGCAATCCCGTGCCGGCGAGCAGGCGCCCTGGGAGACAGTCCGCGCCGCGGTGGATCCCGAGCAGTTCCAGCTACGCGAGTCGGTCCACAAGCTGCACCACTCGATCGGCCAGGTCTTTCATGCGGCCGATGACGGACAGCAGCGTCGGGTCCGCGAACTGCTTGATGAGACGCGCCGCGGGATCTACGCGATCCTCGCCGAGGAGGGCTGAGCCTGTCTATGCTGATGGGCGATCGTGAGCTCTGGGACTGACAAGCAGCCCGACCACGAGGTCGCGGTGATCGGTGGCGGATTCTCCGGCATCGGCACCGCGATTAAGCTCGACAAGGCCGGCATCAGCGACTGGGTTCTACTCGAGGCCGGCGACGGGGTTGGCGGAGCCTGGCACTGGAACACCTACCCGGGCGTTGGCGTCGACATCCCGTCGTTCAGCTACCAGTTCTCCTTTGAGCAACGCGCCGATTGGTCGCGCATCTACGCCCCCGGTGAGGAGCTCAAGGCCTACGCAGAGCACTGCATGGATGAGTACGGCCTGCGCTCGCGTACCCGTCTTAACACCGCGGTCAAAGCGGCCACCTTCGATGCGGAGCATCACCTCTGGCGGCTGGCGATCGAGGGTGGCTCGACGCTGAGCGCGCGCTACATGGTCGGCGCAACCGGAATCTTCAGCCAGCCCAAGCCACCGGAGATCCCCGGCCTTGAGAGCTTCGCCGGCCCACTGATGCACACCGCGCGCTGGAACGATGAGCGGGCCCTGCGCGGCAAGCGGGTCGCGATCATCGGCACCGGCGCCTCGGCGGTCCAGGTCATCCCTGCGATCGCACCCGAAGTCAAGAAGCTGACGGTCTTCCAGCGCACGCCGATCTGGTGCCTGCCAAAGCCCGACCACCGGCTCGGGCCAGGGGCGCGGCGGGTGCTCGAACGCGTCCCCGGGGCGCAGCGCGCGGCTCGCGCCCTGAGTCAGGCCTACGTCGAGCTCCAGTTCCCGCTCGCCGCGCACTACCACCGGACGCTGAAACTCGCCACCGCCGCCGAACGGCAGGTGCTCAAGAATCTGCGTCGCCAGGTGCACGACCCGGTCGTGCGCGACAAGTTGACGCCGCGCTATGGCCTTGGCTGCAAGCGCCCGAGCTTCTCCAACGAGTACCTGCCCACCTTCAACCGACCAAATGTGGTGCTCGAGACGACCCCGATCGAGGCGATCACGGCGACCGGGGTGCGGCTGAGCGATGGCACCGAGCGAGAGGCCGACGTGCTGATCTGCGCGACCGGCTTCGAGGTCTTCAACAAGGGCAACATGCCGCCCTTCCCCGTGATTGGCGGCAATCGCGTCGAACTCGCCGCCTGGTGGGATGAGAACCGTTTTCAGGCATATGAGGGGGTCAGCGTCCCCGGCTTTCCCAACATGTTCCTGATCCTCGGTCCCTACGGCTTCAACGGCTCCAGCTACTTCACCCTGATCGAGAACCAGGCTCGCCACATCGTGCGCTGCCTCAGCCGTGCCCGTGCCAGCGGCTCGACCTCGGTCGAGATCAGCGCCGAGGCAAACCGGCGCTACTGGGAGGCGATGCTCGGCCGCCGCGATCGCCAGGTCTTCTTCTCGGGCACCTGCTCAGACGCGAACAGCTACTACTTCGACTCCCACGGCGATGCCCCGTTCCGGCCGGCGACGACACCCGAGGTCGCCTGGAGAAGCGCCCACTTTGACCTCGACGATTACCGCTTCCAGCGGCTGGACAGCGCCGAGCATCCGCGATCCACGTTGTCAACAAGCAGCGCCTGAGGGAGGATCGGCAAATGGCAAAGGTTCTCTGCGTTCTCTACGACGACCCGATCGACGGCTATCCGCACTCCTATGCGCGCGAGGGGCTGCCGAGGATCAGCCGTTATTACGACGGCCAGAGCGCCCCGACCCCGGCCCAGATCGGCTTCACTCCCGGCCAGCTCCTCGGCAGTGTCTCGGGCGAGCTCGGCTTGCGCGATTTCCTCGAGGAGGGTGGACACGAGCTGATCGTCACCTCGGACAAGGACGGGCCAGGCTGCGTCTTTGAGCGCGAGTTGCCCGACGCCGACATCGTCATCTCCCAGCCCTTCTGGCCCGCTTACCTGACCGCAGAGCGGATCGCCAAGGCGCCGAAGCTGAAACTGGCACTGACGGCCGGGATCGGCTCAGACCATGTCGACCTGGAGGCGGCGATCGAGCGCGGATTGACGGTCGCCGAGGTGACCTACTCGAACAGCATCAGCGTCGCCGAGCATGTGGTGATGATGATCCTGGCGCTGGTCCGCAATTACATTCCCTCCCATCAGCAGGTTCTTGAGGGTGGCTGGAATATCGCCGACTGCGTGACGCGCTCCTATGACCTCGAGGGCATGCAGGTGGGCACCGTCGCCGCCGGGCGGATCGGCTCGGCTGTGCTGCGGCGGTTGAAGCCCTTTGAGGTCGGCCTGCACTACACCGATCGCCATCGGCTACCGCCTGAGGTCGAGGAGGAGCTGGGCGTGCAGTTTCACCCCGACGCGGAGTCGCTGGTCGAGGTCTGCGACGTGGTGACGGTCAACGCGCCCCTGCATCCGCAAACCGAGAACCTCTTCGACGCCCAGATGCTCGCCCGGATGAAACGCGGCTCCTACCTGATTAATACTGCGCGCGGCAAGATCTGTGACCGCGAGGCGGTCGCGCGTGCTTGCAAGAGCGGCCAGCTGGCCGGTTACGCCGGTGATGTCTGGTTCCCCCAGCCCGCCCCACGCGATCACCCCTGGCGCTCGATGCCCCACCAGGGCATGACTCCCCACACCTCCGGCACGAGCCTCTCGGCCCAGGCGCGCTACGCGGCCGGCACCCGCGAGATCCTCGAATCCTGGCTCAATGGGCGCCCGATCCGCGACGAGTATCTGATCGTCGACGGGGGTGCGCTGGCCGGCGCTGGGGCGCACTCCTACACTGAGGGCGATGCGACCGGCGGATCGCAGGAGGCCTCGCGCTTCACCGGCTAATGGGCCGGCGCTCTGACAGACTGATTCGATGGCCGCTATCCACGAGGAGAGATGACCGAGGGGTTGGGCTGTCGTCTCGGTCGCCTGCTGTTGCTCGCCGCTCTGGCCCTGTTGATCCTCGTTCCGAGCGCGGCCGCGACGGCGCGATTCGCCAGCCCGAGCGGGTCGGGTACGGCATGCACACAGGCGCTGCCCTGCGGAATAGTCACCGCCGTCAACGAAGCGGTCGAAAACGACGACGTGACGATCGGGCCGGGAACCTATGGCTCACCAGTTCCGTTAACGAGCGAACTTGAGGACGGCGGTAAACGTCTCTCGATCCACGGTCAGGCGGGCCAACCGCGGCCGGTGATCATCACCCAGGCCGAGTACGGCGTCGAGCTGCTCGCCCCTGGGAGCAGCCTCAGCGATGTCGACATTGAGGACGCGGCGGGTCATTTTGGCCTCTACGTCAACGAGCTTGGTGCCGCCACCGTCGACCATGTGATCTCACACGTCTCGGCCGCGGGTGCGATCGCCTGTTACCCCTCGGGGACCCTCACCGACAGCCTCTGCTGGTCGAGCGGCCCGAACGGGATCGCCGGGACCGTACTGGTTGCCAGCAGCGTGACCGCCACGCTTCGCAACGACACCCTGATCGCCTCCGGGGCCGGGGGCACGGCCGTCGCCGTCAACTCGTCGACCAACAGCACGATGACGATCAACTTGACCAACTCGATCGCTCGCGGTGCGGGCACAGACATTTCTGCAAGCACCGACTCGGACCCAAAAACGGCCGCGATCGTCAACGCCGACCACTCCAACTACGCGACGGTTCAGGCTAATGACGGCGGGGGCGGCAGCACGATCAGCGTCACTCCCGCCGGGTCGGGCACAAATCAGCAGGGCGCCCCTGCCTTCGTCAACCCGGCTGCGGGTGATTTTCGGGAGCTTGCCGGGTCGGGCGCGACGATTGACCGTGGGGAAAACTCCGATCTGGACGCCACCACTGATCTGGACGGCAACCCCCGCGCCCTCCCCGGCCAGCTCACGTGCGGCCCCGAGGCGGCGGCGGTGACCGACATCGGCGCCTACGAGCTGGTCCCCGTCGTGCCGCCCTGCGCGCCTCAGCTAGCCGCGGCGAAGATCACCAAGACCAGGGTCAGTCGCCAGGCCGGCTCGGTCAGATTCACCTTCAGGGGCCTGGGAAGCGTGAGCGCCTTTGAATGCCGGCTGCAGGAGACCTCTGGCAGGCGCCACGGGGCGGGCAAGGCGAAGTTCGCCCGCTGCCACTCACCAAAGACCTACAAGCACCTGAGGCCGGGTCGCTACAGGTTCGAAGTTCGTGCCGTCGGCGCTGCGGGGAGCCCCTCCGTCGCGGTCAAGAAGGTGACGATCGGGCGGCCGCGATGAAGATGCGCGCCGCGGTGCTCGAGGAATTCGGGGCGCCGCTCGCCGTCGAGGAGGTCGAGCTCGCCGAGCCAGCCGTCGGTGAGGTTCTGGTTCGGCTGCGGGCCTGCGGCGTTTGCCATACCGACCTCTACACCGCCTCGGGCGCCGACCCCTCCGGCTACGCGCCGACGGTGCTCGGACACGAGGGGGCGGGCGTCGTCGAGGCGCTCGGATCGGCGGTCAGCTCGCTTGCAGTCGGCGATCACGTCGTCACTCTCTTCTCACCCCAGTGCGGCGAGTGCCTGCACTGCCGCGACCCGCGGACCAACCTCTGCCTGGCGATTCGCGAGCAGCAGAACAGGGGCTTCCTTCCCGACGGCACGACGCGGCTCACGCGTGCCGGAGAGCCGGTCCGCCATTTCATGGGCTGCTCGACCTTCGCCGAGTACACGGTGATGCCCGAGATCGCCCTGGCGAAGGTCAACCCCGAGGCGCCCTTCGAGCACGCCTGTCTCTTTGCCTGCGGCCTCTCGACCGGGCTCGGTGCGGCGATCAACACCGCCGCGGTAGGGGCCGGCAGCACCTGCGTGATCTTCGGCGCCGGGATGGTCGGCCTCGGTGCGGTCGCCGGTTGCCGTCTGCAGGGCGCCGAGCGGATCGCCTGCGTTGACCTCTCCCCGCAGCGCCTGCAGCTCGCCCGCTGGCAGGGTGCAACCGACCTGATCCAAGGCGGGCCCGACGCCGTGCAGGAGATACTCGAGATGACGGCTGGATTTGGTGCCGATTTCACCTTCGAGGCGACCGGAAACGTCTCCGTGATGGGCCAGGCGGTCGAAGCCGCCCGCATGGGGTGGGGGCTTTGCACAGTCGCCGGGGTTGCCGGTAAGGGCGAGACCCTCGACATCGTCCCGCGCCTTCTGATCACCGGCCGCCGCGTGACAGGCTCCTCCTTTGGCGGAGTAAAGGGGCGCGATCAGGTGCCGGTGCTGGTCGAGCGCGCGCTGGCCGGCGAGATCGACGTCGAGCCCTTGATCTCACATCGGATTAGCCTGCCGGAAATCAATCGCGGCTTTGAGCTGATGGAGGCCCAGGACGGGATCCGCAGCGTGATCGATTTCGCCTAGACCCGCCGCCAGGGCGTCTCAGAGCGAGATGACGTGCGCCTTCTTTGGCTCGACGTCGCCCTCGAGCACCTCCAGATAGGCGCTCCTCAGCGCTTCGAAGCCCTCGCCGGGAATCGTCTCGAGCCAGCCCGAGACCCACTCGCAGAAGGGGTGCCAGGCCTCGGCGACGCGCCGCTCGAGGCCGGCGCGGCCCCAATCCTCGGAGCGCTTGACGACTCGGTCGGGGGCGAAGAAGAAGCTCGGCGCGGGCCCGGGCAGCTCGCCCTCTGCGGCCCCCAACGCCTCCCAATGGGTGATGCCCACCGCCATGCTCTGCAGGAGCTGGCTGTCAAAGTGGGTGTGGAGCGCGCGGCGTACCCGACCGTCGCCGGCAATGTCAACGTAGGTGGCGGGTCCGGGATCGAGCGTCTCGATGTCCTCGTAGGCGACCGTATGTGCATAGATCCCCAGGCCCTCGACGAACTCGACGCTGCGCCGCGAGGTGAGCCCAATCAACTCGACGCCCTCGCGGCGCGCGAGCAGGAAGGCTGCGGCGATCGCGGTCTTGCTCGACGCACTGGAGATGAGGATCGCTCCGCGCTCGGTCAGGCTCTGCTCGGCGAGCTGGTCGTCGATCAGAAAGGAGGTGAAAAAGAGCGGCCGCAACAGCATCTGAATCGCCTCTGTGTCGGCGCGGTAAAAGGCGTCGGCATCGCTTGCCAGGTAGCGATGGTAGGCCGAGGGAAGCGCCGCCCGGTGGGCGGAGCCGTCGATGAAACCCTGCTCATCGACGTTCAGCGGCGCCACCAAGAGCTGCGAGGAGGGAGGCAGGTAGCCGTAGAGCCGCGTGCCCGGCTCGACCCCCTCGACCTCGCTGCGTTCGACCGCGGCGAACCCCCACATCGGAATCCGACCCCAGCCCTGCGCGGCGGGGAAGAAGTCCCAGTAGGACATTGCCTCTCCCATCGCCGCGTAGGTGATGTTGTTGGCGCTCAGCCCAAAGGTCTCGACCCGCAGGAGCGCCTCTCCGGGCCCGATCTGTGGCGGCTCCGAATCGGCGATGCGGCACTCGTGCAGGTCGTCGCGCTTGACGAGGAAGTGGCTCACCGCTGGCATCCTCTCACGGGCGCCCGCCGCCGTCCCCCGGCGCTTGGCTCAGACGCCGCTCGGCGGCGATCGCGCCGGGCAGGAAGGCTGCCCAGGTGAGCAGCGCGAGGACGGCGGCGACCCCCAGCACCAGGGCGAGGTGGATCTTGAGCAAAAGCGCCCCGGCGATCGCGCCGCCCAGCATCGCCAAAACGGCTAGGACGCGCCGCATGCTGCCCTTCCCGTTTCCGCCGGCGGCGGGCGAGTCGGCGGCCAGGCCGGTCAGGGTCATCGTCAGCACGGTCGTCGTCAGATCCGGAAAGCCGATTCTTTTCACCGTCGCGTTGCGAACCCCCATCCCGAGGGCGAGCAGCGCGATCACAAGGTCACCGGAGACCCGGTTCGGCGTGATCGTCACGACGATCGCCAGGATCGCGGCGAGGGCGACCACCCCGGCCTCGACCAACAGCGCGCGGGAGAGGTGCATCGAGGCCAAGGGGAGGCGGCTCGCGAGTCGGGCGCCGAGCACCGATCCCACCAGGAAGGCCAGCAGCGAGACCAGCGGCGCGAGAACCGGCAGCCCGCCGCTGCCCGCGATCCCGAAGCCGAGCAGGACGATGTTGCCGGTCATGTTGGCGGTGAAGACGTGACCCAGACCGAGATAGCTCGCGGCATCAACGACGCCGGTCGTGAAGGTGAGCACGAGCAGAGCCCGTGCCAGCGAATGCCTGCTCGAGGCGGCGCCGCTCGTCATCGGCAGAGCTTAGATCCCAGCTCAGCCGCCAGCTGAACGCGGCGGCTCGCTAGCGTGGGTCTGATGGCGACCGAGATCGAGCGAAAGTTCCTTCCCCCCGAACTGCCCGATGCCGCCAAGGGCCTCTCGGCGACCGCGATCGAGCAGGGCTACGTGGTGATCACCGATGCGCTCGAGGTGCGTCTGCGCCGCGCCGCCGAGCGGCGGGTGCTGACTATAAAGCGCGGTTCAGGCGAGGTCCGCGAGGAGGTCGAGATCGGCCTCAGCGATGAGCATTTCGAGCTTCTGTGGCCGCTGACCGAGAGCCGGCGGCTGCGCAAGGATCGCCGCGTCTATTCGCTGGCGGAGGGGCGCGTGGCGGAGCTCGACAGCTACCACGGAAAGCTCGAGGGTCTGCTCGTCGCCGAGGTCGAGTTCGACTCAGAGTCCGAGTGCGCCGACTTCGTCGCTCCGACCTGGTTGGGTCGCGAGGTAACCGGCGAGAGGCGCTACTCAAACCAGGCGCTGGCGGCCGACGGGCGCCCGCCCGAGAGCCTCGGGGACACGAAGCAAGAGGAGGACATCCAGACGGCTGTTTCGGCCTCTTACCAGCTCAAACACAAGGAGTCCGCCGCGGAGGGTCTGCGTCGGATCGCGCGCGGCCGCGCCGAAACGGCGCGCAGTCGCCTCGAGCGGGCGCTGGAGGAAGGGGAAGTTGCTGGCGCTGTTCACGGCGCGCGCAAGGACTTCAAGAAGCTGCGCTCGGTCTTGCGCCTGGCCCGAGTTGGGCTGGGCGGGGGAGTATTTTCCTCTGAAAACCGCCGGTTTCGCGACGCTGGCCGGGAGTTGGCCGCCAGTCGCGATGCGGAGGTCAGACTCGAGACCCTGGTCAGCCTCGGGCGGCATTTCTCGGCTGACCTGCCAGCCGCGGCACTGCGCCGCTGGGAAGGTGAGCTTCGCGGCGAGCGCGATGCGAGCCGCCGGGCGGCGGACGCCGAGCTGATTCGACGCCTGCAGCGGGCGCTGAGGGGGATCGCCGAGGCTCCCGCGGTGATCGCGGGCTGGCAGATCAGAGGCGAGGACTGGGATCTGCTGGGCCCGGGCCTAAAGCGCAGCTACGGGCGCGGCAGAAAGGCGATGGAGCAGGCGCTCAAGAGCCCGAGCGCCAAGAACGTCCACAAGTGGCGGAAGCGAGCCAAGGACCTCTGGTATCAGCTGCGCCTGGTGCGCGGCGTCTGGCCGGCGCTACTCGAACCAACCGTCGAGGCGGCGCACCGGCTTGCCGACCTCTTGGGTGATCACCATGATCTCGCGGTCCTGGCAGAGGATCTCGCCGGACGCGAGGCGATCGACGCTCGGGAGGCTTTTGAGGTCGCGATCGGGTCCCGTCAAGAGGAGCTGCTCGAGGCGGCCTTGGAGCTCGGCGCGCGGCTCTACGTCGAGAAGCCCGCAGCTTTTACGGGCAGGATCGAGGGCTACTGGGCACTCTGGAGTGGCGCGCCGGTCGCCGAGCGCAGCTCAGGCCACTGAGTACATCGACTCGATTTGCTTGAATCGGGATCACCAGAGAAAGGAGGTGGTCCTAACTTGATTCACATGCTTCAGGGGACTCTGGAGGTGCAGGGCCGCTAGGCGCCGCACTGTTTCGGGCGCCCGGCGGAATCCACCCCGGGCACCGGCGAGCGTAGGGAGGCCGGGCGTTGTCCCACCCGGTCGCGTTTCCCGAGTTCGTTTCACGCACCTGACCGGGGCCGCTTTCGAGCGGTCTCGGTTCTTTTTGACCCGCGGCGGTCATGGCACTGAGCGCCGTAGGGCCACGCTCCTCGGCGACAGCGCTCCCGCCGCCGTGCGCCTTTCGCCAGCGGCGGTGAAAGGGGCGCCCTAACCGAGCGCCGGCCCGCCGGGGCGCTCCTGGATGGTGGTGATCTCGACCTCGCCCTCGAGCGCTAGCGCCGCGCACATTTTCGGCGACTCGCGGCCAGACGCCAAGATCGCCGACCTTGCCGGTGATCGGCCTCCAAATTTTTCGACCCGCCCTGTGGCGCGCTGCAGCGCGGGTCCCGAGGGGGTCGGACCCTCATGTGGTCGGCTCGCGCCTCGGGTCCTCGGGCGCGGACTCAAGGCAGGCCTGCTCGCCCGCGATTTCCTCAGCCTCGGCTCGGTCGGCGAGTGATCACCGAACAAGCGCCAGCCTGCGGAAGAGAGTGCGTTTCGGTTCGGCGCCGATCGCAACCCTCTCCTTGACCAGGACCCTGGACGCGCTCGCCAACGTTTGGGCGTAGGCGCTCTTGGCAACAAGGTTGACCAACGCTGCCGTACCGGCCTTCAGCCTGAGCCTCGCCACTGCGCTCTCGGGCTTACCCTTCTTGCCCGGTGCGCTGCGGGCCTGAAGCGCGAAACTGCAGCCGCGGCCCAGGGCCCGTTTCGGGCAGCTCACCCGGATCGTCAGCTTGCTCGCCGGGACGGGTGTTGGCGCTGGCACGGGGGATGGCGCAGGCGGCGGGGATTCGGCCGCCTTGCCGACCGTGATCGTGTGTGTCGCGCTGGCCTGTGGCGATCCGCTGCAGTAGGCCGTCTGCCCGGTGAAGCGCAGTCCGGTCGAGCAGCCCTCGTTGTCTGTCACCGTCAGCTGCACCTGGTAGCCACCGGGTTTCGCGTAAGTGTGTTCGATCAGCGCGCTGGAGCTGGTGGCGCTCTGCCCGTCACCGAATTCCCATGCGTAGGAGGCGTCCGAGCCGTCGGGGTCGCTTGAGGCGGCGGCGTTGAAGGCAATCGGCGCGCCGGAGCTTGGGTCGGCGGTCGTGGCAGAGAAGGCGGCGATCGGCGATTGGTCGGGAACGATCGCGACCCCCTCGGGAAATTTGCCGAGCGAGATTGGAGTCCCGACCAGTTTTCCCGAGCCGACGTCGATCGCAACCAGGTTGTTGGATTCTGAGTTGGAGACGTAGGCGCGTTTCCCGTCTGGAGTGATCGCGACCGTGTGCGGCTCGGTGCCGGTTGAGATCGGTGCGCCGAGGACAGTGTCGCTCGCCGTGTCGATGACCGAGACAGCGCCGCCCAGGAAGTCGGAGACGTAGGCGCGGCTGCCGTCAGGGGTGATCGCAACCGAGAGCGGCCCGCTGCCCACCGTGATCGGGGTGCCGATGATTTCGTCCGTCGCGGTGTCAAACGCGGAGACCGTGCCGGGGCCAAATTCGGCGACATAGAGCCGCGAGCCATCGGGGCTTATCGCAAGACCCTCCGGGGCGGCGCCGGTTTTGATCGGTTCTCCGACCGCGGTGCCGGTTTCAGTGTCGATCACTGAGACGGTGTCAGCGGCGTTGTTGGAGACGTAGAGGCGTTTGCCATCGGGGCTAACCGCGACGCCCTCGGGCCCTTTGCCAACCGCGATCGGCGAGCCGCTCACTTCGTCGCTCGCGGTGTCGATCACAGAGACATCTTCGCTGCCGTAATTGGGTACGTAGACGCGGCTGCCATTGGGGCTGAGCGCGATCGCGATCGGCGCCCCGCCGACCCCGATCGCTGAGCCCAGCAGCGAGTTGGTCGCCAGTTCGATCGCGACCACATCGTCGGTCCCGTTGCGGTCCACATAGGCGCGAGTGCCGTCGGGGGTGATCGCGATCCCCGCCCCCCCGCCGGTCGCGATCGGCGACCCGATGACTTCTTCGCTGGTCGAGTCAATCACCGAAACAGAGCCGTTGTTGGTGACGTAGATGTCTCGAGCTGAGGCAGCGGCGGCCCCGCAAAGTGCGGCCGAGAGAGCAAGCACGGTGAACAGGAGGACGAGCCTCATTGGATTCGAAAGTCTAATCGGCGCCAAGATAAGCGGACGCGATACCCGCAGGGCGCGGTGCTGCTTGCTCTTTTTCCGCCAGCTTCGGATACCAATGCGTCCGGCGCTGCGGGTCGCTGGCAGCTGAGCTGCGCAGAGGGCCCGCACAGAATCGGTGATCGACTTCTCCTCCTACGGCGATGTCGCTGCGGCCGATTGCGAGACAGTGCGCGAAGCGGCCGAACGGCTTCCGTGACGACGCCAAACTGCCAGCCGCGGTGGCTCCGGTCCCACCCGAGCCCGAACCACCACCAAACCGCTTTCAGCGACTGGGAGTGGGCCTGGAGCACCGCCATGGCACCGCCAGGCTGCGGATCCCGGTGCCAGGAGCGGGAAGCATCCTCGTTCACGGCATCTCGACCAGGCCACTGAGCTGAGCTCTGGCCGGAGCTCAGACCGTGCTTCTCATCGTGCGGCCGAATGCCCGACTTGTCACGGTGATCCACGGGGCTTGGGTCGCGGTCACGATCTCGATCATCTATCAGCCCCTCGGGGGCAGCACACGCGTTCTGTCCAAGAAGCTCAATCTGATCCGGGCTACCCGCCGCGGGCGCTGAGCAAATAGGTGGCGGCGAGATCTTTCTCACCGTGCTCCTCGGCCGCCGCGCTGAGGCGCTCGCGGATGGCTGCGAGCATCGGCAGCCTTAGCCCGGCGGCCTCGGCGGCCTCGACGGCGAGCCCGGCGTCCTTGGCCGCCAAACCGAGGCGGAAGGACGGGGAGAAATCAGCGCTCAACATCGCCTCGCCCTTGATCCGCATGTAGGGGAGATCGAGCGGTCCGCCGGCGAGCGCATCGAGCACCAGCTCAGGATCGATCCCGATTCCCTCGGCCAGCGCCAGGGTCTCGGCCGTTCCCTCGACCGCCGTGACGATCCAGGCGTTGATTGCGACCTTGAGGCGGCTGCTGGGGCCGGGCTCGGATCCGACCCAGATCGTGCGTTTGCCGAGCGCATCAAAATATGCCTGGGCCGCGGGGCGCAAATCCTCGGGTCCGGAGGCGAGAATGACCAGCTGCCCCTTTTGGGCGGGCCCCTTAGTACCCAGGACCGGCGCATCGATCATCAAAAGCCCGTTGCGCTCGGCGAACTCGCGGAGCTCCTCGGTCCCCTCGATGCCAACCGTCCCCATCTGTAGCCACAGAGCACCGCTCGCTGTGGAGCCGACCGCCTCGATCGTCTCGCGGGTCGCGTTCAGATCGCTCAGGATCGTGATCAAGGCGGTGGCCCGATCGGCTGCCTCGGCGGCGCTCTGGAAGGCGCTCACCCGGGGCAGCTGGGCCAGCTGCTCGATCCTTTGAGCGCTGCGATTCCAAGCTCTGACCTCAAATCCGGCGACGGCTAGGTTGCGCGCCATCCCCGCGCCCATCGTTCCCCCAGCCCCGAGCACCGCGACCACCGCTTTGTTGGCCTTATCGGACAGCACTGGGGGGAGCTACCCGGTCCGCGGTTTTCCGAAATCCGGCGGCTGGGTAGTCCTCGCTCATGGACCTTGCGATGGCTGTATTGAGGATCGTGGTCGGGGCGCTGTTCATCGGTCATGGAGCCCAGAAGCTGTTCGGTGCCTTCGGTGGCGGCGGAATCGAGGCCACCGCTTCAGCCTTCGAGAAACTCGGGATGGCGCCCGGACGTCTGCACGCCACCTTGGCCGGACTTGCCGAGCTGGGCGGTGGAGCGCTGCTCGCGCTGGGTCTCCTCGTGCCCTTCGCCGCCGCGGCGCTGATCGGCGTGATGACGGTGGCGATCATCGCCGTCCACGCCCGCAACGGGATCTGGGTCACCGAAAATGGATTCGAGTACAACCTCGTGCTGATCGCCGGGGTCTTCGCCTTGGCCGGGGTCGGGCCCGGGGCCTGGTCGCTTGACCACCTGCTTGGGCTCTCACTGAGTGGAGCCGGGTGGGCGCTGGGCGCGCTTGCGGCTGGCCTGTCGGGAGGCGCCGCGGCGCTGCTCAGCGGCCGGCTCCATCGGCACTTCGACAACAAGCGTGGCACCCGCCCGCACCCGATTTAACCCACTGTTACCACCGCGCTGCGCGCTCCCGCCTACCGTCTAGGTGGTGCGAGGAGCTGCGGTGGCGATTTTCTGCGTGGTGGTGGCCGGGGTCGCGCCTTCCTCGGCGCCGGCCGCCGAGGGTGCGCCGAGCGCCCTCCTGCTGCGCGCCACCTTCGGGGCCGCGATCGCCGCGGCGCACGCTGCGCCGGCGCTGCGCGGCCTCGAAGGCAGCCTCCTTTTCCTCGGCGCTCACGAGCGCGGCCAGAGCAGCGCCGAGCGGCGCGCGAGCCGTGCGCAGGCGAAGCCAAGGCCGGCCGCAGAACAGCCCTTCCCGGAAAAGGAAGGCTCGCCACCCGGTTCGCTGCCGCCGGCCTCGGCTGGTACCAACGGGGCCTACGTTCCCCCGGCGGCGGCCGGGGCCCGGCGGCTCACGACGCGGACGCCGACCCTCAACGGCGCCGACCTCGACGGCAGCAGTGCCACCTATGTGAGCGGGATCGTCCTACCCCCCAACAACGCCCCGGAAGCGATCAAGGGCGTGATCAACGCGGCCAACACGATCGTCGGCAAGCCCTACATCTGGGGCGGCGGTCACGGCTCCTGGTATGCGCCGGGCTATGACTGCTCGGGCGCGGTCAGCTTCGCCCTCGCCGGGGGCGGCTTCCTCTCCGCGCCACTTGACTCAGGTCAGCTTGAGCACTGGGGCTCGCCCGGACCCGGACGTTGGTTGACGGTCTATGCGAACTCCGTGCATGCCTTCGCAATAATCGCCGGCTTTCGCTGGGATACGGTCGGCGATGCGCGCGGGACCGGACCACGTTGGCACCCGGTCGGGGGACCGCCGCCGGGATTTGTCGCCCGCCACGTGCCCGGCTACTGAGCGCTCCGAAGTCTTCAAACCGCTCGGCTCAGATGAACTGCCGCTGGACCTAATCCGGGATCGGTCATTCAGCGTGATTCGAAACGAGGAACCTGTCTACCTGGGATCGCGTCGATTGACGCAACCTCTCTCTCTGAGACCCGGGTCCAACCGGCGAGCCTCCGCAGCTTTCTTAGGCTTGGCGAGCTCAGCCTTCCTCGCGGATGCCACCCATCTCGCTGAAAACCGCGGTGATGCCGCCGTCCTCGCGCTGCTCATCGGCAATCACGTGGGAGACGGCGTTGATCAGCGCGAGGTGGGTAAACGCCTGGGGGAAGTTGCCCAGGTGGCGTCCGCTGGTTGCCTCGAGCTCCTCGGCATAGAGGCCAAGCCAGCCGGCAGACTCGAGCAGCCGCTCGCACAGCGCTCGGGCTTGTTCGCTCTCGCCGATCTCCGAGAGCGCCGAGACCAGCCAGAAGGAGCAGATCAAAAAGGTTCCCTCCTCGCCGCTCAGACCGTCATCGGTTTCGGCGACCTTGTAGCGCAGGACGAGGCCGTGTTGGGTCAGCTCGGCGACGATCGCATCGACCGTGGCCCGCACCCGTGGATCGTCGGGCGGCAGGAAGCGCACCAACGGGATCAGCAGGGTCGAGGCGTCGAGCGCATCGGTCTCATAGTGCTGGCGAAAGACGCCGTCGCGACAGCCGCGATCGAGGATCTCGGCCTTGATCTGATCGGCCGTCTTTTCCCACGCCTGCGCGATCTCCTCGATACCGACCCCGCGGGCCAGGCGGGCGCCGCGATCGACCGCGACCCAGATCATTAACTTCGATGAGACATAGTGCCGAGGCTCCCCGCGCGACTCCCAGATTCCCTGGTCGGGCTCGGGCCACGCCTCGATTGCTGCTTCGACCTGCTCGCGGATCAGTTCACGGTCGGTCAGTGAACCGGCGCCGCGCAACGCCTTTTCGTGCAGGTAGATCGAGTCCAGCAGAGCGCCCCAGACGTCGTGCTGGCGCTGATCGAAGGCGCCGTTGCCGACCCGCACGGGGCGGGCACCGCCGTAGCCGCAGAGGTGGTCGAGCGTGCGCTCGGTCAGCTTCTTCTCGCCGCCGATTCCGTACATGATCTGCAGGTTGGGGTCCTCGCGGCAGATGTCGAGGACAAAGCGCATGAAATCTCGCGCCTCCTGATCGAATCCCAGCGTGTGCAGGGCCCAGAGCGTGAAGGTCGAGTCGCGGATCCAGCTGAAGCGGTAGTCCCAGTTGCGTTCTCCCCCGGGCGTCTCGGGCAGGGACGTGGTCGGCGCGGCGACAATCGCCCCGGTTGGCGTGTAGGTCAGGCCCTTCAAGACCAGTGCCGAGCGCTGCAGGTGCACGCGCCAGGGGTGGTCGGGAAAATCGCCGCCGCGCAACCATCTGCGCCAGAACTCTTGGGTGGAAGCGAGGCGCTCGAGCGCCTCGGGCGAGCTCCGCGGCCCGCCCAGCTCTCCCTCGCCCCAGGTCACCGCGCAAAAGCCCGATTCGTTCTCGCGTAGTCGCATCCGCCCGCGCGCGATGTCGCCATCGATCGAGAGCTCCATGTCGCTGCTCAGCAGCAACTCAGTGCCATCGGGACCGCTGGCGGTCGCTTCGCCGAGTTCACCGCCGGTCCAGGTGGCGCCCTCGGCACCGTAGGCAAAACGCGGCAGGCACTCCATCTCCATCTCGACCTCGCCGTCGATGCAGGTCATCGTCCGCAGCAACGAGCGGTCGGATTCGTGTTCTGTCCGGGGCCGGCTCCTGCCATCGCCATCTGGGATCCACTCGCCGATCGTCAGCGCGTCATGGACCAGGACCCAGCCGCTGTCGGTGACCCAGGTCGTCTCGATCACCAGGGTGCCTGGCTCATAGCGGCGGCCGATCGGCACGACGATGCCGCGCGGGCTCAGCTTGAAGTGGCCGGCACCGCGATCGAGCAAGGCGGCGAAGGCGCTGGGCGAGTCAAAGCGCGGGATGCAGAGCCACTCGACCGCGCCGTCATAGGAGACCAGGGCGCTGGTATGGCAATCGGAGAGGAAGCCATAGCTGCCGATCGGTGGGAAGCGGGTCTCGGCGGCGCTCACGATCGGCTGCCAAGCTACCACCGTGAGCACCCCCGCCGCGCACGTCACCGGGTCCTTCGTGCCGATCATGGTCATACCGATCACCCTCGCGGCGGTCCTCTACTGGGGTCGAGCGAGAACGCTCTCCTGGGACGGGCGCCCGGTGGCGCTCTGGCGCCAGCTCTGCTTTGGAGCCGGGCTTCTCACGATCTCGGTCGCGCTCTTTAGTCCAGTCGCGAAGATTGCCGACGAACTCGTCCTCGCCCACATGGTCGAGCACCTGCTGCTCGGCGATATCGCGACCCTGCTGATGGTTCTCGGCCTGACCCGCTCGCTGCTGCAGCCGGTGCTGGCGATCCGTTTCTTCCAGCGGCTCGAGATCCTCGCCCACCCGCTTGTCGCCTTCCCGCTTTGGGCTCTGAACTTCTACCTCTGGCACGTGCCGCCGATCTATGACGCGGCCTACGGCACGGCCCCGATCCACGCCCTCGAGCACACCAGCTTCGTCTTCTTCGGCTGCCTGATGTGGATGCCGCTGTTTGGGCCTCTGCCCAAGCCCGACTGGTTCGGCGCTGGCTGGAAGATCGCCTATGTCTTCGCCGTGCGTTTCACTAGCGCGGTGCTGGGCAACATCCTGATGTGGTCGGGCACGGTGCTCTACCCGATCTATGCCGCCGGTGAGCAGCACTGGAAGATTGCGCCGCTGACCGACCAGAGCACCGCCGGGGTGATCATGATGGTCGAGGGGACCTTCGTCGCGCTCGGGGTGCTCGCCTGGGTTTTCCTCGAAGTTGCCAAGCAGGGGATCGAGAAGCAGCACCTCCTCGACCTCGCCCACGATCATGGAGTCGAACTCGACGAGCGCCGCGCTCAGCGCGCCGTCGCCGCCGGCCACGGAGCTCGAATTGAACAGCGGATCCTGTCCGGGGAGACGGTGGCTGGCGGTGTCGGCCGTGGATAGGGCCAGGGCCTGGCTGGTGACCGGATCTCTGGGTCGCGGTTTCGCCTTTGCGATCGACTTCGCGGTCGCCTTGCGCCGGGGCCTGCTGCGGCGCGGATAGCCGCGCCTGTATTCCTCTAGGGTCAGAGTCAGATGCAGACAAGCGTCACAGAGCTTCCCGACTCCCGTGTTCGGGTCGAGGTTGAGGTCCCTTCAGAGGACGTCGAGAAAGGCATCAACCGTGCCGCACGAGGCCTCGCGCGGGAAATGCGCCTGCCCGGTTTCCGCAAGGGAAAGGCGCCGCCCTCGCTGGTGATTCAGCGGCTCGGTTTTGGCGCGGTGCTAGAGGAGGCGATCCGCGATTCGCTGCCGGATTGGTATGAACGCGCTCTGCTCGGCTCGGGGATCAGCCCGATCGGCGACCCCAGCGTCGAGGTTGTTTCCACGCCCACCGAGGAAGGCGAACCGCTTGAGTTCAAATTCGAGATCGCGGTCCGCCCCGACGCCGAGCTTGGCGACTACAAGGGGCTCGAGGTCGGCAGGGCCGAGCCGGAGGTTCCCGAGGAGCTCGTCGACCGTGAGGTCGAGCGGATCCGCGAGAGCTTCGCCAGGCTCGAACCGGTCCCGCGAGCGGCCGCCGAAGGCGACGCGCTTTTGATCGACTTCGAGGGCTTCGTCGATGGCAAGGCCTTCGAGGGCGGCAGCGCGACCGACTACCTGCTCGAGCTCGGCGGCGGCCGCCTTATCGAGGGCTTCGAGCAGCAGTTGATCGGGGCCGGGGAGGGGGACGAGCGCAGAATCGAGGTCACCTTCCCCGATGATTACCAGGCCGAGCAGCTCGCCGGGGAGCAGGCCACCTTCGAAGTCAAGGTCAAGGAGGTCCGCGAGAAGATCCTGCCCGAGCTTGACGACGATTTCGCCTCAGAGGCCTCTGAGTTCGACGCCCTGCAGGAGCTGCGCGCCGACATCGGCGAGAAACTCCTAGAGGTCGTCGGGGAGCGGATCGAGCAAGACTTCCGGGTCGCCGCGATCGATGCCGCGGTCGACGCGGCGCGGCTGGAGCTACCCGAGACGCTCGGCCAGGCGCGCGCCGAGGAGCGTCTCGATCGGCTCGAGCGCCAGCTCGCCTCGCGTGGCATGGATCCGGCTGCCTACTTCCAGATGCAGGGTAAATCGCGCGAGGAGCTGCTCGCGGAAACGCAGCCCGACGCTGAACGTGAGCTGAAGCGCGAAGCGGTGCTCGCCGCGATTGCCGCGGCGGAGGAGATCGAGGTTTCTGACGAGGAGATGGTGGAGGCGCTCGCACACACAGCCGAACACGAGCGCACCAGTCCCGAGAAGTTGCTCGAGCGATTGCGCAAGGAGGGCCGCGAGGGAATGGTCCGCGACGACATCCGCGTGCGCAAGGCGATCGATCTGGTCGCAGAGGCGGCGATCGCGATACCGCTCGGTCAGGCCGAGGCTCGCGAGCAAATCTGGACGCCCGAGAAGGAGCGCCAGGCGGCGGGTGGCCTCTGGACCCCCGACGACGGCGAGTAGCCCTGAGTTGAGCCGAAGATTGCGCGGGTTTAGCCGCGACGGCGAGGCTGCCGATAGCACCTCGATCATGAGCGCGCTGGAGAAACCGACGATTTGCCTCGGCGTCGCCGCGGCGCTCTTTATTGAGATCTTCGTTCTCTGCCTGCTCGGCGCGGACCCTGGAGCCGGCGCCGCGCTCCTCTTCGTGGTGCCGGTGGTCGTACTCGGCGCCGGTCTGGGCGCCCGCGCGGGGCTGCTCGGTGGCGTGGTTGCCTTCGCGCTGGCGGTGCTCTGGGCGCTCAGCGCGGGAGTCTCGGTCACAGCTCTGGGCTGCCTCGCTGCGGCGCTCGTTTTCCCCTTTGTCGGCGGCCTCGTTGGTCACCTGGCGAGCACTCGCCGGGCGGCTGAGGCGGACTCGGCACGCCTGCTTGCGCTCTCTGAAGCCGCGGCTAGTGAGGCCGCCGATCGCCAGCACCTCGAGCAGGAGCTCGAGCGCCTCTCCCAGCGCGATCCGCTGACCGGGCTCTACAACCGGCGCCATTTCGAGTCAGAGTTGCGCCGCCAGCTCGCCTACACCCGCCGTTATGGCAACGGCGGGGCACTGTTGCTGATCGATCTCGACCGCTTCAAGCAGATCAACGATCTGCTCGGCCATGCGGCGGGTGATGAAGCACTCTGTGAGGTCGGGCGGGTGCTTGGCGAGAACCTGCGGGGCAGCGATGCGGTCGTCGCCCGGCTCGGCGGGGATGAGTTCGTTGCCCTGCTTCCCGAGGCCAAGGGTGCCGGCGCCCTGGCGGCCGCTGAGCGGCTGATCAACGCCCTCGGCAATTCGCCACTGCGCTATGACGGGCGCGGGATGCGGCTGCGGGTCAGCGTCGGCGCCGCGCTCTTTGACGAGTACGGGCTCCCTGGCGAGCAGGAGCTGCTCGCCGCCGCCGATCGGGCGATGTATGAAGCAAAGGCAGCCGGGGGCAACGGTGCTGCACTTGCAACGCCCGCCGCCTGAGCGGAGCCCGCACCAAGCCTTCTATAGAGTGCGCGGCCATGAGCCCCCTGGTCCCGATGGTCGTCGAGCAGACCTCTCGCGGCGAGCGCGCGTTTGACATCTACTCGCGCCTGCTCGGCGAGCGGATTGTCTTCCTCGGCACCCCGGTCACCGAGGACATCGCCAACCTGATCGTCGCCCAACTCCTGCATCTTGAGTCCGAGGATCCCGACAAGGACATCAGTCTCTACGTCAACTCCCCGGGCGGCTCCGTCTACGCCGGTCTGGCGATCTACGACACGATGCAGTTCATCAAGCCCGATGTGCAGACGATCTGCGTCGGCATAGCGATGAGTATGGGAGCGCTGCTTTTGGCCGGCGGAGCCGACGGCAAGCGGATGTCGCTGCCCAACTCAAAGATCCTGATCCACCAGGTTTCATCCAGCTTCCAGGGCCAGGCGACGGACATCGAGATCCACGCGAAAGAGATCATCGACGTCCGCCAGCGCCTCGATGAGATCCTCGCCAAGCACACCAAGCAGCCGCTTGAGAAGGTCGCCAACGACACCGATCGCGACTACTTCATGAGTGCCGAGGAGGCCAAGGCATACGGCGTCGTCGATCGGGTCATCGAACACCACTGAAGCGCCGGGCGCTCCTCTTCTTGTTGTTGTGCGCGGTCCCGGTTCCATCCGCCGCCGCCCAGATCTCAAGCCGCGACGGAGGCATGCCCTTCTACGGTCACGTCTTCCCGGTCCAGGGCCCCCACGGGACGCGCGGGCCGATCGGGGATTTCGGCGCCCCCCGCGACGGTGGGCGCATCCATGAAGGCTTCGACATCGTCGCCGCCTGCGGCACGCCCGTGGTCGCGGTGCGCGACGGCCTGGTGCGCAGCGTCGGCTATGACCCGGTGCTCTATGGCAACTATCTGTTGATCCACGGCGAAGGCGAACACCGCAGCTATTTCTACGCTCACCTGCGCCATGCGCCCAGCGTGGTTCGCGGCCAACGGGTCTTCACCGGCGAGCAGGTCGGAGTTGTCGGCAAGACCGGCAACGCGCGAACCGTCGGTTGTCACCTCCATTTCGAGATCCACGTCGACGGGCGCCCGATCAATCCCGAACCCGCCCTGCGACGCTGGGACCGCTACAGCTGAACCCGAGCTCGGTCACCAGGCGTGATCGAGCGGGCGTTCGAACCAGAGGTTGGCCCTCGGGTTGCCGTTGTAGTCCTCGACCTCGCGATACCCGGCGCCTCGGTAAAGGGCCACGGCGGCGCTCAGATAGTCGGAGGTGTCGAGACGGATCGCCTCACAGCCTCGCTCGCGGGCGATCCGCTCGAGCTCGGCGAGGAGCTTGCGGGCGAGACCGATGCCCCGGTACACCGGGGCGACATACATGCTCTTCACCTCCGCGATCGCGGTGTCAAGGTGGCGAACCCCGCCCATGCCCGCCGGGTCGCCCTTGACGCGGGCGAGCAGCAGGCGACCGTCGGGCGGAACCAGATTGGCCGGCGGTCCCGACTCGATCTCGGCGCTCAGGTCGATCCCCAGGGGCCCATCGGCCTCGCGCAGGAGATCGGCGTAGAGACTGAGGATCACGGGGTCCTCGCGAGCTGCGGCCGCGAGCCCGATTTCGTGCGGCTGATTCTTGGCCAGCTGCGAGGGGGCCGGAGCGCGCTCCTCAGGGTTCCAGCTCATACTCGATCCAGCTCGAACGCGCGGCGCCGGTCGAGTCATAGAGGCGCTGGGCGGTGGCGTTCTCGGGCGCGGTCGACCACTGCAGGTGGTGGGCCCCGCGCTGGCGGGCGACCGCGCGGCTCGCCTCGATCAGGGCGCGACCGACCCCCTGCCCCCGCGCGCGGGCGTCGACGTAGAGGTCGTTCATCAGGACCGTCTCGGCCGCCGCCAGCGACGTGAAGTGCCAGTACAGACAGGCGTAGCCCAGCAGTTGCTCCTCGCGCCAGGCACCGAGCAGCAGACCGTCCTCGCTCGGCGCTAGGAAGCGGCTAAAGAACCGCCGGTTGCGCTCGGTGTCGATCTCCGCGACCTCGTAGAAGCGCTGATAGGCGGCGATCATCGGCAGCAATGCCTCAAAATGCGCGGCGCTGATCGGCTCGGTGCGCAGCCCCATAGGGCAAGGGTAGGCGAGACTTGTTTCCCACGGGCAGGGACGTCGGCGCCGGTGACGTAGACGACCCCACCACAGATCCCGGCCGGCACGGCGCTGCGATTAAGCTAAGGGCGCGACGCCGGAAAGGCCACCACCGCCCGCAAGGAGGAGATTCCGCCGTGGCACGTCCAACAGATTCCAATGAGCAGCTCCTCTGCAGCTTCTGCGGGAAGTCGCAGCGCCAGGTCAAGAAGCTGATCGCTGGCCCCGGCGTCTACATCTGCGATGAGTGCATCGACCTCTGCAACGAGATCATCGACGAGGAGCTGACCGCAGCCCCGCCGGCGATCGAGCTCGAGAACCTGCCCAAACCGCGCGAGATCCATGACGTCCTGCAGGAGTACGTGGTCGGCCAGGATGCGGCCAAGCGGGCCCTCTCGGTCGCCGTCTACAACCACTACAAGCGGGTCCAGATTGCGCAGTCCGAGGACGCTGAGATCGAGCTGCAGAAGTCGAACATCATGCTGCTCGGACCAACTGGCTGTGGCAAGACACTGCTCGCCCAGACCCTGGCGCGGATCCTCAACGTTCCCTTCGCAATCGCGGATGCGACCGCGCTGACCGAGGCCGGCTATGTCGGTGAGGACGTTGAGAACATCCTGCTCAAGCTGATCCAGGCCGCCGACTACGACGTCAAGAAGGCCGAAACCGGGATCATCTACATCGACGAGATCGACAAGATTGCGCGCAAGGCCGACAACCCGTCGATCACCCGCGATGTCTCCGGCGAAGGCGTTCAGCAGGCTCTGCTCAAGATCCTCGAGGGAACGACGGCCTCGGTGCCGCCCCAGGGGGGGCGAAAGCACCCCCATCAGGAGTTCCTCACAATCGACACCACCAACATCCTGTTCGTATGCGGCGGCTCCTTTGCCGAACTGGACAAGGTGATCGAGCGCCGCGTCGGTGATAATGGGATGGGCTTTGGCGCCGCGATCACCTCGAGGGAAAATAAGGACACCGGCGAGTGGTTTGAGCAGGTGCTGCCCGAGGACCTGATGGAATATGGCCTGATCCCGGAGTTCATCGGCCGCCTCCCGGTGGTCGCCGCGATCCACCAGCTCAGCCGTGATGACCTGGTCACGATTCTGACCGAGCCCCGTCACGCCCTGACCAAACAGTTCCAGCGCTTTTTTGAGTTCGACGACATTGAGTTGGTCTTCGCCGAGGACAGCCTTGAGGCGATCGCCAACAAGGCGCTGGAGCGCGAGACCGGTGCCCGCGGTCTGCGCTCGATACTCGAGGAGACCCTCCTCGACGTTCAATTCGAACTGCCCTCACGTCGTGATGTCACCAAGTGCGTGGTCACAAAGGAGACGATTGCTCAGGGGCGGCGCCCGACCCTGGTCACCGAGGCCGCTCCTCAGGACATCGGTGCCGCCGAGGATGATCTCAGCGAGGAAAGTGCCTAGCGCGACCATCAGTCGCGCCTAGCGCAGCGAAGCGGCGCGTAGACTCGCGCCCTCGATGGCAGAGCTCAACAAGGGATTGCAGGACAAGACTCGCTACGACCCCGCCGAGGTCGAGCGGCGCATTTTCGCCGAGTGGATCGAGGCGGGCTACTTCCACCCCTTGGCCGAGGGCAGCGCCGAAGATAATTTCTCGGTCGCGATACCGCCACCGAATGTGACCGGAGCCCTGCACATGGGCCACGCGCTGAACGGCTCGATGCAGGACGCGCTGGTGCGGATGAACCGCATGCGCGGGCGCAATACGCTCTGGACCCTGGGCACCGATCACGCCGGGATCGCGACCCAGGCCGTGGTCGAGAAAGAGCTCCGCGCCGAAGGCAAGAGCCGTCAGGAGCTGGGGCGGGAGGCCTTCGTCGAGCGAGTCTGGGCCTGGAAAGAGGAGTACGGATCGCGGATCGTCGAGCAGTACAAGCGCCTCGGCGCCTCCTGCGATTACGAGCGCGAGCGATTCACCCTCGATCAGGGTTACGTGCGGGCGGTCTACCGCGTCTTTAAGCAGCTCTACGACAAGGGCTACATTTACCGCGACAACTACATGGTGAACTGGGATCCCGGCTCGCACTCGGCGATTTCCGATCTGGAGGTCGAGAATCGCGAGGTCGAGGATGTCCTCTACTCGATTGATTACCCGCTCGAGGACGGCGAGCGGGTGCTGACCGTGGCCACCGTGCGGCCGGAAACGATGCTCGCCGACTCCGCCGTTGCGGTCAACCCAAGGGACGAGCGCTACGCCGAGCTAGTTGGCGAGCAGGTGGTCTTGCCCCTGGTCGGGCGGCGGCTGCCGATTATCGCCGACGAGCACGTCGACCCCGAGTTCGGCACGGGTGTCTTGAAGATCACCCCCGGCCATGACCCCAACGACTTTGAGATCGGCCGTCGCCACGGCCTCGAGGAGATCGTAGTGATCGGTCCCGACGGGCGCATGAATGAGGCGGCGGGGGAGGGATTTGCCGGTCTGACCGCAGCCGAGGCGGGTCTCGCCGTCGTCGCCGCCCTACGCGCGCAGGGACGGCTGCGCGCCGAGGCGCCCTACGTGCACTCGGTTCCCTTCTCGCATCGCTCCGGCGAGCGGATCGAGCCACTGATCTCGCTGCAGTGGTTCTGTCGCATGGACGAGTTGGCTCAGCCCGCGATCGAGGCGGTCCGCGCCGATCAGGTGCGAATCACCCCGCGACAGTGGAAGAGGGTCTACCTGGACTGGATGCAGGAGATTCGCCCCTGGTGCATTTCGCGCCAGCTCTGGTGGGGACACCGGATTCCGGTCTGGTACTGCGATGCGTGCGAGGAGGTCTACGTGGCCGAGGACTCACCGGAGGCCTGCGCCAAGTGTGGTGGAGAGCTGCGCCAGGAGGACGATGTCCTTGACACATGGTTCAGCTCGGCAATCTGGCCCTTCGCGACGCTCGGCTGGCCCGAGGAGACGCCGGAGCTGCGCGCCTTTTACCCAACCAGCTTTCTGACCACGGCGCGCGAGATCCTTTTTCTCTGGGTCGCGCGGATGATCATGACTGGCCTTGAGTTCCCAGGCGAGGTCCCCTTCCGCGACGTTTACGTCCATGCCGTGATCCAGGCCCGTGACGGTCGGCGGATGTCAAAGAGCCTCGGCACCGGAATCGACCCTCTGGAGGAGATCGATGTGCACGGCGCCGACGCCCTTCGATTTGGTCTGCTGGCGATGTCCTCGACCCAGGACGTGCGCTACTCAGACGCGAAGGTAGAGCAGGGGCGCGATCTGGCCAATAAGCTCTTCAATGCCAGTCGCCTGATCCTGCTGAACTGCGAACCCGGACCCGATCGGCTCGGGGCCGGTGGCTGGGATCCGCTTCCGGCGCCTATCGCCGACGCCGCGCATGTTGAGGACCGCTGGATCCTCTCGCGGCTTGAGCAGACGATCGCCTCGGTGAGCACCAAGCTGGAGGAGTATGACTTCGCCCATGCCGCCCAGGAGGCCTACTCGTTCTTTTGGTCTGAGCTCTGTGACTGGTACCTGGAGATGGTCAAGCCGCGGCTCTATGACGGCGAGCCCGAGGTCTCGACGATCCTGCTCTGGGTCCTGGAGCGGGTGCTCGCCCTCCTGCACCCGATCATGCCCTTCGTCACCGAGGAGGTCTGGTCCCATCACCCGGCCCGGCGCGGGCACCTTGTCGTGCACCCCTTCCCCGAGCCGATCGGGGCGCTTCGCGACGAGGATGCTGAGCGCGATGTTGCGGAGGGGATCGAGCTGACTCGACGCCTACGGGCCTGGCGCGACCTGGTTGATGTCCCGGTCGCGAGCACTCTTCTCGCCCGCGTGGACGGCATCGCGCCGCAGGAGTTCGTCAGCCGCCTCTCGCGGTTTGAGTTCCTCACCACAAGCTCCCCGGGGCGAGACGGCGAACCGATCGCCGCGATCGGTCCGATCAAGGTGCTGGGCTCGGAGGAGATCGACGCCGACGCCGTCACGGCGCGCCTGCAAAAGCGCCGCGAGCAGCTCCGCGCCGAGGTCGAGCGCGGTCAGCGAAAGCTCGCCAACGAGGGCTTCGTGGCGAAGGCCCCCACCGAGGTGGTCGAGGAGGAGCGCGGCAAGCTCGAGCGCTACCGGGCCGAACTCGACGAGCTGGGCTAGCCCGACTCGGTGGCTGATCTAGACCCGGAGACCTACCTAGATTCGCTGGAGCCGATTGGCTGGCGGCTGGGGCTCGAGCGCATGCACAAGCTCTGCACGACGCTGGGCATGCCCCAGCACCGTTTTGCCTCGATCCACGTGGTCGGCACCAACGGCAAGTCCTCGGTGACCCGGATGAGCGCCGCCCTGCTCGAGGCGCACGGGCTTGCCAGCGGGGCCTGTGTCTCTCCCCATCCCACGCGTTGGTCTGAACGCGTATTGCTCGGCACAAGGGAGATCGGCGCCGGCGCCTTCGCGGCCGCCGTGGCGCGCGCCGCCGAGGCTGCCCAGAGCGTCAACCGAACGCTGGCGGAGGGTGAGGCCGTGACCCAGTTTGAGGTCGCGACCGCCGCCGCCTTCCTTGCTCTGGCGAGCGCCGGGGTCGAGGTGGCGGTGATCGAGGCGGGGCTCGGCGGGCGCCTGGATGCGACCAACACGATCCCGTCCCGGGTCACGACCCTGACCTCGATCGGCCTCGACCACACCGCCTGGCTGGGCGACACCGAGCTCGCGATCGCCGCCGAGAAGCTCGCCGTGCTGCGCGATTCTTCGACCCTGGTGGTGGGCCGAGTCAGCCCCGAGGTCGCCGCCCTCGCTGAGTGCAGCGCCGCACGGCGGGGCGCGCGTTTCATCCGTGCCCCCGAGGATCCAGGCGCGGGGGTCCATCTGCTCGCGCCGGGTCGCTTTCAGCGCCGCAACTTCGCCCTCGCCGCCACCAGCGTGGAGGCCTTCCTCGGGCGACTTGACCAAGGTGCCGTGGCCTCGGTGGCGGCTGGCCTGAGGATCCCCGGCCGCCTCGAGCGCCTCGGCGAGGACCCCGCGATCTTCCTCGACGTCGCCCACAATCCCGATGGCGCCACCGCCCTGGCTGAGGCCCTGCCCGAAGTCGCGGCGGGCCTGCCGATCATCGCCTGCCTGGCGATCCTCGAGGACAAGGACGCCGAGGCGATGATCGCCGCTCTTGCACCGGCCCTCGAGCGCGTGGTATGCACCGAGCTTCCCGGCGAGCCCGGCTCCAGATCTGCGAGCTCTGGGCAGCGGCGATCATCGACTCCGGCCGCCGCCCTGGCGGCAGCCTGCGAACGCGTCGGGCTGCTCGCCGAGGCGCAGCCGGACCTTGGTTTGGCCCTCGCCCGGGCCCGCGCCCTGGCCGCCGGGCCGCCGCCCGGAATGCTGATCATCACCGGTTCCCACTACCTGCTGGGACCCGCGCGGGCCGCCCTGGCGTAGCGGGTCTATGCGACGATTAGGCGATGGATCGCGGAGCTGGATCAGAACTGCTGTCGATGATGGCCCTGGTGGCCGCCGTGGTCGCCACGGTGATCCTCGTTTTCTTCGGAATCGGCTACCTGTTTGGGAGTCTCTTCCTCTGACAGGGTTCCCGGGCGCCGCGGCGAAGTAGACTGCCCGCCTTCCATTCTGCGGTCACCCAGCCATGCCTACTGCGATCTTCGGTATCACCAACAACGGCCTTAACCTGGCCGTCAGTCTCTTTGCGCTGATGCTGGTCGTCGTCTGGCTGGCTCTGATCGTCTACACCTACCTCGACGCTCGCCGCCGGGTCTCTGATCCGTTCCTGGTCGGCTGCGCGACGATCGCCTCCTTCATTCCCTATCTGGGAACCGCGGTCTACGCGATCCTGCGCCCGCCGGAGTTTCTCGAGGACGCTCATGAGCGCGAGCTCGAGATCCGCGCTGCCGAGCTGCGCGTGCGCCAGCTAACCGAGCAGTCCTGCCCAAATTGTGAGTTCCCGATCGAGAAGAGCTACCTGCGCTGCCCCAACTGCCAGCACCGGCTCAAGGACCCCTGCCCCTCCTGCGCGAAGCCGGTCGGCCCGCGCTGGACCCTTTGCCCCTACTGTGAATCAGAGCTCGCGCCGCGGCGCCGAACGCGCGCGCCCGAGGAGCGCGGCCCAGAGGGCGAGCGACCGCGGGCGCGGCGCTCTGCCCCGCCGCCCGAGCAGCCCCGCCGCGCGGCCGCGGCCCCGGAGTCGGCCGCCTCGCCCGAGCGCCCGGCGCCAAAAAATCGCCGCAAAAAAGCCAGTGATGCGCCAGTCGAAGAGATAGAGCCGGCCACGCGCGCCGCCACCAGGGAGGCGCCTCCCGAAAAAAGAACGAAAAGGAGCACCAGTCGTGAGCCGGACCCTGATCCTCGTCAAGCCTGATGCCTTCCAGCGCGCCCTCACCGGTGAGGTGCTCGCCCGGTTTGAGCGCAAGGGTCTACGCATCGGCGCGCTGAAGTTGATGCAGGCCGATCAGGAGATCGCCAAAGCGCACTACGCCGAGCACTCCGAGAAGCCGTTTTTCGGCGAGCTGGTCTCCTTCATCACCGGCAGCCCCCTGGTCGCCGCGGTGCTCGAGGGCGAGGAGGCCATACCGGCAGCGCGCCAGCTGATCGGCGCCACCAACCCGGTTGAGGCCGCGCCCGGCTCAATTCGCGGTGACTACGCGCTTGAGGTGACCTTCAACATGGTCCACGGCTCGGATTCCTCAGAGTCGGCTGAGCGCGAGATCGGGATCTGGTTTCCGGAGCTTTCCTGAGCATCGCCGCGCGAGCCTCGCGCCGGCTGCTGATCGCGGCCGCGGGGGGATCGGCTCCTAGCTCCGGCGGCGCTCCTTCGAGTTCGCCCCGCCCGGCGCCGCTCAGAGCGGGCGCCTCGAGGTGGCGATGAACCCGCTGCAGATTACGCTCGCCTCCGGCTCCCCGCAGCGAGCCGAGATCCTGGGGAAGCTGGGAGTCGAGTTTGAGGTCGTGGTCCCCGGGGTGGCCGAGCTCCAGGGTGGTGAGCCCGATCTAGAGGTGCTCGAGAACGCCCGCCGCAAGGCCCGTGCGGTGCTCGCCAAAGGCGAGCAAACAGAGCCCCGGTCCTCCGGTTTGGTGATCGCCTGCGATACCGACGTGGTTCTCGACGGAAAGGCGCTGGGCAAACCGGCCGACGAGAATCAGGCCCACGAATACCTCGAGCGGCTCTCGGGCCGCGCGCATCAGGTCCTAAGCGGCCTCGTCGTCGTCGAGAATGGCGAGGAGCGCGCCGGCTTGGAGCGGACCACGGTGCTCTTCAGGACCCTGGGGATGGCCGAGAGGCAGCGCTACGTCAGTTTCGGCGAGTGGCGTGGCCGCTCCGGGGGCTATGCGATCCAGACGCTCGGCTCGACCCTGGTTGAGCGGCTCGAGGGCAGCGTCTCCAATGTGGTCGGGTTACCGGTCGGGTTGCTGGTCGCGCTCGCGCCCGAGCTCTTGCAAGTTCGCTGATTTCGTCAGTCGACTTGCTCCGTTTGGGATGATTTGAGCCTGCAATTCCGGCAGATTCAAATATGGGTTTGATCGGCGCCCTCCGAGGCTTGGGCGGTCGCGACATGGCCGTCGATCTCGGCACGGCCAACACCCTGGTCTACGTGCGCGGTCGCGGCATCGTCCTCTCTGAGCCCTCGGTGGTCGCGATCGACTCCCAGACCGGCCAGGTTCACGCGGTCGGCGTCGAAGCGAAGCGGATGCTGGGCCGCACGCCGGGCACGATCACGGCGATCCGTCCGCTCAAGGACGGGGTGATCGCCGACTTCGACGTCACCGAGCAGATGCTGCGCCATTTCATCAAACAGGTGCACTCCAATCGCTTCGCCCATCCGCGGGTCGTCGTCTGCGTCCCCTCGGGGGTGACCGGAGTCGAGAAGCGCGCCGTCGAGGAGGCTTGCCTCTCGGCCGGGGCCCGCAAGGCGTATCTGATCGAGGAGCCGATGGCGGCGGCGATCGGCGCCGGGCTACCGGTCGCCGAGCCGACCGGTTCGCTGATCGTCGATATCGGGGGCGGCACCACCGAGGTCGCGGTTATCTCGCTCGGCGGGATCGTCGTCTCACAATCGATCAGAGTCGGTGGCGATGAGCTCGACGATGCGCTGGTGGCCCACTGCAAACACCGCCACAAACTCGCGATCGGTACGCAGACCGCGGAGGAGATCAAGCTGGAGGCGGGTTCGGCCTCGCCGCTGCCCGAGCCGGTCGAGGTCGAGATCCGCGGTCGCGATCTGGTCTCCGGTCTGCCGAAGACGATTACGCTCGGCTCCGAGGAGGTCCGCGCGGCGCTCGATGAGACCGTCGGACATATCGTCGACGCGGTTAAGGACACCCTCGATCGCACCCCGCCCGAGTTGGCCGGGGACATCATGGACAGGGGGATCACGCTGGCTGGCGGCGGCGCTCTGTTGCAAGGACTGGAGCAGCGACTGCGTGACGAGTGCCAAATGCCTTGCCAGCTGGCAGAGTCACCGCTGACATGCGTCGCCGTCGGCTCGGGGCGCTCGCTGGAGGAGTTCGAGGCGATCCACCGTGCCGCCAAGACGAATCCGGGGCCACGGCTTGCTTAGCCGTCGTTCAGACCAAGCACCAAAACTTAGGCATCGACCGTGTATCGAAAGCAAGTACGCCGCCGCCGGGCGGTTCTCGCGCTCCTGATCATCGGCTCCTTCGTGCTGCTGACGGTGACCTACGGGCAGGGCTCAAACAGCCTGCAGCGCGGGGTCAGCACCGTCTTCAGTCCCTTGCAAGGGGTCGCCAACCGCGCCCTTAAGCCGGCCCGCGACCTGATCGACTGGTTCGACAAGACCTTCGACGCGCGCGGGGAAAACAGCCGCCTGAAGGCCGAACTGAGCGCCGAACGCGAACGGGCGGTGGCCGATCAGACCGCCTTGCAGGAAAACAAGCAGCTGCGCAAACTGGTCGAACTCGATCGCTCCCCGGCCCTCTCCTCGTCCGGATTCAAGTCGGTGACGGGCAGCGTGATCGCTCGCTCATTCTCGCTCTGGCAGTCGGTTGTGACGATTGACCTTGGCAGTGCCGATGGCGTCGACGTCGAGGACCCGGTGATGAGCGGCGACGGGTTGGTCGGCAAGGTGACATCGGTGGCCGGGGGCTCCTCACAAGTGACCCTGCTCACCGACCAGGCGAGCGCGGTGACCGCCAAGGTCGTCCCGCTCGGGGTCCAGGGCGAGATCAGGCCCGACATCGGCAACCCAGAAAGCCTGATCCTCGACTTCATCCAGGCCAACGATCACGTCCACAAGGGTGAGGCGGTTGTCAGCTCCGGCTGGCATGCCCAAGGACTCGCATCCCACTTCCCCGCCAATCTGCCGATCGGCGAAGTGACCTCCTCTTCGATCGTCGAGCAGGAGGCAAGCCAGCAGATTCGGTTGCGCCCCTACGCGGACATGGCGAACCTCGACATCGTCCAGGTCTTGACCGGAGGCCCGCGGCGATGATCGTCACCCCGAAGATCTTTGTGCGGATCGCGCTGATTGTTTTGCTCGGCGTCCTTTTGCAGCTCTCCTTCTTCTCGCGTGTGGCGCTCTTTCACACCAGCTTCGACGTGTTGCCGGCGCTTGTCGTCTCGCTCGGCCTGCTGGGAGGCAGCATGACCGGCGCGGTCAGCGGCTTCTCGATCGGGCTGCTTGTCGACTGCCTGCTGGTCGAGTCGGTGGGCGGCACCTCTTTGGTGCTCTTGAGCACCGGCTATCTGGCTGGCCTCTTCCGCGAGCGCTTCGAGATCCAGAGCCCCCTGGTGGCGCCGCTCTTGTGCATGAGCCTGACCCTGTTTGCCGAGCTCGGCTACGCCGCGGTGCAGCTGATGCTCGGAATCGATGCACCGGTCAGCCTGCTGATCGTGCGCGACATCGTGCTCAAATCGGTCTACGCCTTCTTCCTCGGCTGGCCGATCTACCTCGGCGTGCAGCGCGCTCTGCGCTCAGCATTGGTCGAGGAGCCGCGCGTGCGACGACGCAAGGATGCATCGACGATGATGGGAGCGTAGAAATAACGTCATGTATCTGCGCTCGAATGAGCCCGGCTCCCCGATGCGCGCCAACCGTCTCTCGCTGCGGATCGCGATATTCGGCGGCGTCGCGCTGGCCCTCTTCGTGATCCTCTTCTTCCGGCTCTGGTTCCTGCAGGTGATCAACGGCAGCCACTACCTGGCGCAGGCCAACAGCAACCGCACCCGTGAGTTCCGGGTCGGCGCCCCACGCGGGGACATCCTCGACCGCGAGGGCCAAGTCCTGGTCACCAACCGGCCGAGCCTGACCCTGGTCGCCAACCCGCAGAAGCTCCCCGAAGACCCGGCCGAACGCCAAACTGAGCTGGCGCGGGTCGCCGAACTGACCCACTCGACGCCGCGACAGCTGCGGCGGACGACGGCCGAAGCCGAAGAACGGGCGCCCGGGGCGCCGCTGACGCTGCGCGAGGACATCGGTCGCGACGTCCTCTACTACGTCGAAGAAAATAAGGGCCAGTTCCCGGGGATAGACGTGCAGACGGAATTCGTGCGCCGGTACCCGCACGGAACCCTGGCCGCCCATGTGCTCGGCTACGTCAGCCAGATCGAAGAAACGGAGCTCAAAGAACCGCGATACCAGGGCGTTGAACCCGGCGAAAAAGTCGGCCAGGAAGGGGCCGAGTACACCTATGACCGCTGGCTGCGCGGCAAGCCCGGAATGACCCGGATTCAGGTCGACGCCCAGGGCGTGCCGACCGCCAACGGCAAGCTCGTCTCGCAGCGCCCGGTGCCCGGCGACGACCTGAAGCTGACCCTCGACAAGGGTGTCCAGGAAGCGGGCGAAGCGGCGATGGCGGAAAGGGGCCTCTACGGCGGCTTCATCACGATGAACATCCACACCGGGGAAATCCTCGGCCTCGGCTCCTTCCCGACCTATGACCCGACGATGTTCACCCACCCTCTGACCCAGAGGGAAGTCAACGCGACATTCCTAAACCCGGCGGCGCCGCTCACCGACCGGGCGATCGCCGGTCTCTACCCGACCGGTTCGATCTTCAAGATCATCACCGCGCTGGCGTCGCTGGAAAACGGCGTCTCGACTACTTCGGAAACGATCGACGACACCGGCAAGTTCACCGTCGGCGGCGAGACGTTCCACGATGCGGGTGAAGCGGCGTATGGCCCGGTCGACCTCGTCTCGGCGCTGAAAGTTTCCTCCGACGTTTACTTCTACGACCTCGGCTTCCGCATGTGGGACAAGGGCTACCTGCAGCAATGGGCGCACAAGCTGGGAATCGGCAGGCTGACCGGACTCGATCTCCCGAATCAGGTCCCGGGGCTGTTGCCAACCAAGCAGTGGCGCAACAAGCTCTACGCCGAAGGCGAAACCGAACGGCCCTGGTCGGCCGGCGACAACATCCAGCTCGCGACCGGGCAGGGCGATCTGCAGACCAACCCACTGCAGATGGCGATCGCCTACGCGACGCTGGGCAACGGCGGCACGGTCGTCACCCCGCATGTTGGCCTCGAAGTCGAGGACGCTGCCGGGCGTGTGCTGCACGAATTTGACCCTGGGCCGAGACGCCACATCCACATCAACCCCGAATACCGCTCGGCGATCCTCGAAGGGCTGCACGAAGCAGCGCAGAGTCCCGGCGGGACCTCCGATAGCGTCTTCGGCAGCTTCAAGGTGCCGGTCGCGGGCAAGACCGGAACGGCCGAACGACCGCCCCACCGCGAACAGTCCTGGTACGCGGTCTTGGCCCCCTATCCGAACCCCGAAATCGTCACCGTCGTGACGATGGAGGAAGGCGGCTTTGGCGTCGAATCGGCGGCGCCGGCGGCGCACACGATCCTGGAAGCCTATTTCCACCAGCACCCGACCAAGGAAATGCGCGAAAGCGAAAGCGAAAATACAGGCGAAGGTGGGGGCGGATGATGTATGCGACCCGTGCCCGTCGCGCCCGCCCGGAACCGTTTGCGGTGCGCCCGGGGATCGCCGAGCGGCTCAGCTTGCCCTACATGGACGGAGCGCTCGCTTTCTCGGCCGCGGCGCTTGCTGCCTTCAGCGTTTTCACGCTCAGCCAGGCGACCAGTCATGATGTGCCAGGCAGCCCCGGGTACTACACCGACCGCCAAACGATCTACGCTCTGGTTGGCATTGTCGGCATGTATCTCCTCGCCCGCGTCGACTATTCGCGGTTTCGCGAGTTGCGGGTGGGCATTTACACCTTTCTATGCGTAAGCATCTCTTTGGTTTTCGTTTTTGGTTTTGCGGCCCGCGGATCGCGGCGCTCGTTCGAACTCCCCTTTTTCAGTTTCCAGCCATCGGAGCTCGGCAAGCTCCTGCTAGTTCTGGCGCTTGCCGGGTTCGTGATCGATGGCGCCAGGCGCGGTTCGCCGAGGCAGCGCACGGTGCGCTATCTCTGCCTGGGCCTGGCGCCGGCTGCGCTCGTCTTCTTGCAGCCGGACCTCGGCACCGCTTTGGTGTTCGTGGCAATCACCCTCGCCGTGATGTATGTGGGGAGCGTCCCCTGGACGCACTTCGCTGCGATCGGCGCGACCTTCGTTGCAGCGGTTGCACTGGTTCTCGTGGTGGCGCCCGCAGTCGGGACGCCGATCCTCAAGGGCTATCAGGAACAGAGGTTGACCTCTTTCCTGCATCCAAGTGCCGACCCAAGCGACGCGGGCTATCAACAGAATCAGGCCAAGATCGCGATTGGATCCGGGGAGAAGACCGGCCGTGGCGATCAGGCTACCCAAACGCGGCTGAACTTTGTTCCGGAGCGCAGCACCGACTTCATCTTCGCGGTGATCGGGGAGCGCTACGGGTTTCTGGGAGCCGCTTTCGTCCTATCCCTTTACGCCCTGCTGATCTGGCGGGCGCTGCGGATCGTGACGCTCTCGAAGAACTCATACGGAATGCTCGTGGCCGGCGGAATAGCCGGCATGTTGCTGTTCCAGGTCTTCGTCAATGTGGGAATGAACCTCGGGATCATGCCGATCACGGGAATCCCTTTACCGCTGATGAGCTACGGGGGATCCTCCGTTCTCGCGACATTCCTGGCGGTTGGGGTCCTGCAGAGCGTCCACATGCAAGCGCGCCTCAGCCAGAAGGGCAGGTTCGCCTGGTGACCCCGTCAGGGCCCCCGGGTGCGCGTAGCTAACTGAACTGAGCAGAAAATGAAAAAAACAATTTTGGTGTCCGCCGATCGCGGCGAGACACGGGTCGCCGTCCTTGAGTCCAAGGCAAAAGGCGCCAAGCCCACGGTTGCCGAGATCTATGTCGAGCGACGCGGCCGACGCTCGATCGTCGGCAACATCTACAAGGGGAAGGTCGACAACGTCCTGCCCGGCATGGAGGCCGCATTCGTCGACATCGGCCTCGAGCGCAATGGCTTTTTGCACGTCGATGAGATCGTCCTCCCCGACGGCCAGCAGGCGCCCAAGCGCGGGCGCGGCTCTGGCAAACGAATCGATGAGCTGATCAAGTCGGGCCAGGAGATCATCGTCCAGGTGGTCAAGGATCCGCTCAAGACCAAGGGCGCCCGGCTCTCAATGAATGTCTCGATTGCCGGTCGCTACCTGGTCTACGCACCGCAGGGCAGTGGCGTCGGGGTCAGCCGGCGGCTGACTGAATCCGAGCGTGACCGGCTGCGCAAAATGGTCGATCGGACCTTCAAGGACAAGGGCCCGGGGGGCCTGATCGTCCGCACAGCCGCGCATGGAGCAAAAAAATCAGATTTCGTGCGCGAGATCGGCTACCTGCACAAGCTCAGCGAGGTGCTAGCCAAGCGCGCCGAGCAGACCGAGGCGCCCAACCTCGTATTCCAGGAGGCCGACCTGCCGGTGCGGGTCCTGCGCGACGTGTTCCTCAGCGATTTCGAGACCGCGATCATCGACTCGACCAAGCAGTTCGAACGAGTCACCAGCTTCTTTCAGCGCACGGCGCCGGAGCTGGTCGGCGGAGTCGAGCAGTACAAAGGCAAGAAGCCGCTGTTTGAGAAATGGGGGGTTGACCGGGAGATCGAGTCGACCCTCAACCGTCGGGTCGACCTGCCCTCCGGCGGCTATCTGATCATCGATTACGCCGAGGCGCTGACCGTGATCGACGTCAACAGTGGCAGCTTCACCGGGCGTGGCAAAGGTGGCCTTGAGGAGACGATCACCAGGGTCAACACCGAGGCCGCCGATGAGGTTGTCCGCCAACTGCGGCTGCGCGACATCGGCGGAATCATCGTCATCGACTTCATCGACATGGCGCGTGCGCGCAACCGCGACAAGGTCCTGAAAACGCTGCGCAAAGCGCTTGACGCCGACAAGTCCAAGAGCTACGTCGTCGAGGTCTCACCGCTGGGCTTGGTCGAGATGACCCGTCAAAACGTCACCGACGGCGTGCGCGAGATCCTCACCGCGCCGTGCCCGACCTGCGCGGGTGAGGGGGTTGTGCTCTCGGCCGAGACGGTTGCGATCGAAGGCCTGCGCAAGCTGCGCGATGTCGCCGCCGAGTCGCCCGACGTTGAGGCTTTCTTGGTCCGCGTCAACCCGAAGGTGGCAGCTGAGCTGATCGATGCTGACAGCGGCTTGGCCGAGCTCGAGGCCGAGACCGCTCACCAATTTCACTTCGAGGGCGGCGATGCGCTGCCGATCGAGACCTTCGACGTGGTCGAGTCCGGCGGGCGCGCGGAGATCGAGGCCCGCGCCCTGCCCTTCAAGGTTGGCGAGGAGGTGTTGGTCAAGATCGAGGAGCCGCACATGTATAACGCCGATGACGCGGTCGCCCGCGTCGATTCCTACATCGTCAGTGTCAGCGGCGGGGGCCGATACGTCGGCGAGCGCAAGCTGGTGCGCATCGAGGAGGTCCAGCGCGCCGCCGCGGTTGCCTCGCTGCTCGGCGCGGAGGGCGGCAACGGCTCCTCAAACGGCGGCGCGGAGGACTCCCAGCTAGAATCCGCCGACTCGCGCAGTTCTCGTCGCGGTCGCAAAAGCGATCCTGGACGGGCGCGCTCCACCCAGGGCGACAAGGACGAATGAGCATGTACGCGGTCGTAGAGAGCGGAGGTAAGCAGTACAAGGTCGAGAAGGGCACCGCCCTGCTGGTCGATCGCCTCGATGTCAAAGAGGGGGACAAGGTCGACCTGCGGCCGGTGATGTTCCGCGACGAGGAGGTCGTCGCCGAGCCCAAGGAGCTCGAGAAGGTGAAGGTCGAGGCGACCGTCGCCGAGCATCTGCGGGGGCCCAAGATCAAGGTCTTCAAATACAAGCCCAAGAAGGGCTACCGAAGGCGCGCCGGGCACCGCTCGGAGCTGACCAGGCTTGAGGTCACCGAGCTGAGAATGGGAGCGGCGAAGAATGCGGCCGCCAAGCCGGCTGAGAAGAAAGCGGCTGGCAAAACCAAAGCCGAGGCAAAATCAAAGCCGGCGGCGAAAGCCAAAGCCGCCGATAAAGCCAAGACCAAAAAACCCGCAGCAAAAGAGGAGGCCGGAGATGGCTCATAAGAAAGGGCTCGGCTCCAGCCGAAACGGCCGCGAATCCAATCCCAAGATGCTCGGCGTCAAGGTCTTCGCCGGACAGCGGGTGAGCGGCGGCGAGATCATCGTCCGCCAGCGGGGGACACGCTTTTGGCCCGGCGAGGGCACCGGCTTGGGCCGCGACCACACGATCTTCGCCAAACAGGAAGGGACCGTGCAGTTCAAGCCAGCCCGCAAGGGCCGCACGATCTCGGTCATCCCGGACTAGGGCGGAGGGCCGGCGCCTCGGCGCTCGCGGGATTGATTTCGGGCGCGCGGCGGGGAGCCGAAACGGCTGGCGAGGCCGTGACCTCCGGGTCCCGCGAACCGAGCCGGCGCGCAGCCTGCGCGCAAACCGGCGGGGGCCATGGGTGGGTGGCACGGCCAAAGCGCCGCATTACTCTCTGAGCGATGTATGACCGGGCGAAGATATTTGTCGAAGCCGGGGCGGGCGGCAATGGTTGCGTCAGCTTTCGCCGCGAGGCGCACGTGCCGCGCGGCGGGCCCGACGGAGGAGATGGCGGGCACGGTGGGGATGTGGTCCTGATCTGTGACCCCTCGCGGCGCGACCTCGGGGCGCTCAGCGCGAGCAAGCACTTTCGGGCCGGCCGCGGGCGCCACGGCGAGGGCGCAAACCGCCACGGTGCGCGCGGCAGCGACCGAGAGATCCCGGTGCCGCCGGGGACCCAGGGGGTCGGTGTCGATGGCGCCTCGCTGGATCTGATCGGCGCCGGCCAAAGCGCCGTCGTGGCTCACGGTGGACGCGGCGGGCATGGCAACAAGCGCTTCGCCAACTCGACCCGCCAGTCCCCCCGCTTTGCCGAGCGGGGCACGAGTGGCGAGGAGGGCTGGATCGAGCTGCGCCTCAAGCTGCTCGCCGACGCGGGGCTAATCGGTCTGCCCAACGCCGGTAAGTCCTCCCTGCTCGGTCGCCTGACCCGCGCCGCGCCAAAGGTCGCCGAGTACCCGTTCACGACGATCTCCCCGGCGCTCGGAGTCCTCGACGGCGTGGAGCGCCAGGTCGTCCTCGCCGACATTCCGGGACTGATCGAGGGCGCCGCGGAGGGGGCCGGTCTGGGTCATGAGTTCCTCGCCCACGTCGAGCGTTGCGCGATGCTGATCCACCTAGTCGATCTGGCGCCCCTAGATGGCGACCCTGAATCCAACTATCGAGCGATTCGAACCGAGCTCGCCTCCTACGGTGCTGGCCTCGACGCTCTGCCCGAGCTCGTCGTCCTCTCCAAGCGCGACCTGCTCCCCGCCGATGATGTCGGCATCGCTCTCAGAGACTGGCGGCGGCGACTCGGCGCCCGGGTGCTCGGGGTCCTGCCGGTCTCAGCGGCGACCGGCGCCGGCCTCGACGAGCTGCGTGGGGCGATCTTCTCCGAGCTCCCCCAGCTTTCTGAGGTGGCCGGCTCTAAGGCGCCCGGACCCGGCCCGGCGCAGTTCGAGGTCGAGCACCGCGTCTACCGCCCGGTTGGTGAGGGTGGTTACTCAGTCGAGCGCGAGTCCGACGGCCGCTTCCGGATTCTCGGCCGTGGCGTCGAGCTGCTCTTCGAGCGCCACGACACCAGCAACGAAGAGGCGCTCGCCTACCTGGAGAGCCGGCTCAATGAGATCGGCGTGATCGCCGCCCTGCGAGCGGCGGGCTTTGAGCCCGGTGATGAGGTGCGGATCGGCGAGCACGAGTTCGAGCTGCATCCTTGAGGACAAGCACCGCGCCGGGCGCTCAGGGCTAGCCGCTCAGTTGCCTGGCCAAGAAAGGGACGATCGCGGCCTCGAGCTCGCTCGGCGCATCCCACATCGGCCAGTGCCCGCTCTCCGGCAAGACGAGGACCTCAGCACCTGCAAAGACCAGCTTTTGCTTCTCGGCCTGCTCGACCCCGATGTAGGGATCGTGTCTGCCCCAGACCACCAGGGTCGGGCGGTCGAGCTCGCGCAGCGGCTCTGCCAAAGACTCGATCGCATCCGGCGAGCTCGACCGGTAAAGGCGCAGCACCGCCCGCTGAGTGCCCCTGTCTTTGTTGGCGCGGTAAAAGAGCTCGAACGCTTCTTCGGGCAGCGGGCGGAGCTGTCCGCGCTTCAGGGCGATCCGCATCGCGCCGCGGGTCGTGCTGGCGAAGAAGAGCTCGCCGAGCCCCGGCGTCCGCCAGATCCTGGCCATCAGATGCCAGCGGTAGTCCTGCAGGATGCCGGTGTTGACCAGCGTCGTGCTGGCGTAAGAGTCTGGGTTCTCGGCCGCCCAGCGCAGGCCCCACGGCCCCCCGAAGTCATGCAGGACCAGATGGGCCCGCTCGACGCCTAGTTGGGACAGCGCGCCGTCGAGGTGGGCGGCGTAGCCCTCGATCGTGTAGGAAAAGTCCCTCGGCTTGTCCGCCTCACCGAAGCCGGGCATGTCGATCGCGATCGCCCTGCCGTGCTCACCGCTGGCCCCCAACAGCCGTTCCCAGTCATGGATCGAGCCCGGATTACCGTGGACGAAGACCACCGCCTGCTCGGGAGCTTCGGGCCCCGCTTCGAGGACCGGCGAACGAACGCCGCCGACCGAGATCTCACTATGCCGGGTGCCCACCACCGGAACCCTATGCGGCTGGCGGCGGTCAGGGCTTTTGGCCCGGCGGCGCCGCTCAGCTCAAGCTGGCCGCGGCAGGGGCTGGTTTCGGTTCACCGCGAGCGTCCCTATTGAACCCGGTGCAGGCGCTGATGCTTCCGGCGGTGATGATGACCTGGAAGTTACCCGCGCCGTACCCGCCGGCTGGGGCTGGCGCGGGCCTGTCCTCGGCCTTGACGGAGTGCGTGGCGTTGGTGTAGAGCGCTCTTCGGCGGTTCACCGGGCGTCCCCGGGTGGCGATTGTTGGGATCGTTTCCGGGGTGCCCGGTCTGATCTTGGCCCGCCGCGGCCTCTGGGGTCCGTGGGGCGGGTTTTGGCCAGGCGATTCGGGAGCGCACTTCGTGGCTGACCAGGCGTGCGTAGGCCCCGGCACCGGCGGGGGTCAGGTGCAGGCCGTCCCAGGTCAGGCTGTCCTGGTGACCGGCGACCACCGAGCGCCAATCGATCAGCGTCGTGTGGGGCCAGGTTTCGGCCGCTTCGGCGAGCTTTTCATCGGACTCCCCGCTCCATGACACCGGTGCCAGGTCATTGATCAAAAAGACCTCCCCGACGCCGGCCGTGGCGCGGCGGAGCGCTTCCATTTCTTCGCTGTAGAGCGGGCCGTTGTTGCCCATTTGGATGATCAGCGCATCCACATTGCCGCCTCGAGCCCGCAGACGCCGCACCAGATCGACGAATTCATCCGCTTGGCGGCTGACCTTGGCATTCATCGAGAAGCGCCGCCCAAGTCGCGCGGCTAGCCGTTCCTTGGCGCCGATCATCACCGAGTCACCGAAGGCGACGATGCGCGGCGGCCGCGCCACCGGCGCGCTCTGAGCCCCCCGCGCCGCCGCGGCCCGTCGGTCGGGGCCGGGCCTGACCTCGATCAGCGCCGATTGCGCGGTTGAGGCCGCCCTGGCCTCTGCGCCGGGGCCTTCATCACCACTCGCAAAAAGACCGCTCCAGCCGATCAGGATGACCACCGCGGGCACCGCGACCAGCAGCGCCGGCCGGCCGAAGCGCAACCACCCCGCGTCGGGGTCGGCCGGGTCGGGTCGGCGACGGAAGGGGACCTCGACGAAGCGGTAGGAGAGCTCGGCGAGCGCGAGCACGGCGAGCAACTGCAGCGGGATCAGGACGACGCGCGGCAGCGAGACGTCGATGCCCGGCCGGGTCAGTGCCAACACCGGCCAGTGCCAGAGGTAAAAGCTATAGCTGCGCAGGCCGAGCCAGACGACGGGCTTTTGGGCCAGCAGGCCGCCGAGTCGCGCCGCGGGGTGGGCGAGCGTCGCGATCAGCGCTGCCGAGAAGAGCGCCAGCCAGAGATAGCCACCGTGCCAGAGCGAGAGGTCATAGTCATGGACGTCGAGGAAGCTCAGCACCAGGTAGGCGAGCGCGATGACTCCGAGCGCGTCGAGTATCGGCCCGCTCCAACGTCCGGGGGTCCCGCGGCGAACGTCCCACGGACCCCAGAGGAGCGCCAGCGCGACGCCGACCAGCAGGCCGATCGCGTGGGTGTCGGTGCCGTAGTAGACGCGCGAAGCGTCGTGGTGGGGGTCAAAGAGGATCCAGGCCAGGGCGAGGGAGCCGAGCGCCCCGGCGAGCACGCCGACGATCAGTCCTCGGCGGCCGAAGACGCTCATCCCGGCGGCAAAAACAAGCGGCCAGAGGAGATAAAACTGCTCCTCGACTGAGAGCGACCAGAGGTGGCGAAACAGGGAGGGCCGCTGGAACTGAGCGAAGTAGGACTGGTGGGCGAAGATGAAGTGCCAGTTGGCGACGTAGAGCAGCGAGGAGATCGCATCGACGCGCAGCGAATCGAGCTGGTCGGGCTCGACGATCGCAGCGAGGATCATGGTCACGGCGATCAGCACCCCGACCGCGGGCAGCAGGCGCCGTGCCCGTCGCGCCCAGAAGCGCCCAAGCTGTATGTGGCCGTCGCGGCGGTACTCGTTGAGCAGCAGCGAGGTGATCAGGTAGCCGCTGATCACGAAGAAGACATCGACGCCCAGAAAGCCGCCCGGCATCCAGCCGCAGCCCGCGTGGTAGAAGAACACCGCCAACACGGCGATCGCGCGTAGGGCGTCGATCCCGGGCATGTAGGGGAGGCGCTTGTCCCGCGGCCTGCTGATCCCTGCAGTCTGGCGCCTGGCCCGGCCCCCAACACTCTTAGACTGCAGCCGACCATGACCCTTGTCGTCAAGCTGGGCTCCTCGATTGTCGCCGCCGATGACGGTGAGCTGCGCACCGAGGTGCTCGACTCGGTCTGCGCCCAGGTCGCGGGCCTCGAGCAGGGCGGTGAGCGGGTTGCGCTGGTCACCTCAGGGGCGATCGCCCGCGGGATGCGACTGATGGAGCTCGGCTCACGCCCGCGGGCCATGGATGAGCTGCAGGCCGCCTCGGCGGTCGGTCAGGGCGACCTCTTCCGCGCCTACGAGCAGCGTCTGGCCGCCAACGGGACCCGGGCGGCGCAGGTGTTGCTCACGGCAGCCGATATCGCCGCTCGCACCAATTACTTGAACGCCCGACAGACCCTGCGACGGTTGATCGAGTGGAGGGTCGTCCCGGTCGTCAACGAGAACGACACGACCGCCACCGATGAGATCAGCTTCGGCGACAACGACTTCCTCGCGGCGCAGGTCGCGATTCTGCTCAAGGCGCGACTGCTGGTATTGCTGACCAACGTCGACGGTGTCCTCAGCGCCGAGCCTGGCTCGGGCGCAGAGACGACGCTGATCCCGACGGTCGATGACTTCGCGATGCTCGAGGGGATCGCGACCATTGGCGAGCGCACCTCGGCCTTTGGCTCGGGTGGCATGCGCAGCAAGGTCGCCGCGGCGCAGATGGCGAGCGAGGCGGGGGTCGCGGCGGTGATCTGCAACGGGACCAAGCCCGGGACCCTGGCGGCCGCCGCGAGCGGGGAAGGGGTCGGCACCCGATTCCTCGTTCATGGCGGCCGCGCCTCGGGATTCAAGCTCTGGCTCAAGTACGCAAAGCCCGCGCATGGCCGGCTGTTCGTCGATGCGGGCGCGGCGCGCGTGCTGCGTGAGAGCGGCTCCAGTCTGCTGCCGGTTGGGATCACCGCGGTCGAGGGCGACTTTGAGGCCGGCGAGGCGGTCGAGGTCGCCGCGGAGGGCGGGGTTCTGGGCAAGGGGATCGTCGACTACTCGGCAGCCGAGCTCAGCCGCGTGATCGGCATGCAGAGCACCGAGGTGCGCGAGCTGCTGCCGCAGGCCGCCGATGAGGTGATCCACCGCGATCGCTTCGTCTTGGTCTAGACGGCGCCCGTACGGCCCCAGCTACCCTTAGCCGATGGCTGTAACTACTCCGACCATCGCCGAGGTCTGCGCCGCTGCCAAGCGCGCCGCGGCGCCCCTTGCCAGCGCCCCGAGCGCCGCCAGGGACGAGGCTCTGAGGATCGCCGCGGCGCTGCTGGGTGAGCGTGCCCCCGAACTGCTCGAGGCCAACGACGCCGATCTTGGCGACGAGCGGGCCGCCGGGCTGAGCGAGGCGCTGCGTGATCGTCTGACCCTTAGCGAGGGGCGAATCGCGGCGATGGCCGACGGGGTTCGAGCCGTCGCCGAGTTGGCCGATCCGATCGGCGAGGAGCTTGAGCACCGCACGCTTGAGAGCGGCTTGGCGCTGCGCAAGCTGCGGGTCCCGCTGGGAGTGATCGCGGTTGTGTATGAGGCGCGGCCCAACGTGACGATCGACTGCGCTGCGCTGACGATCAAGAGCGCCAACGCGATCGTGCTGCGCGGCTCCAGCTACGCGGAGCGCTCCAACGGGGCGCTGGCCGCCGTCATCCGCACGGCGCTCGCCGAGGCGGGCCTGCCCGAAGACGCGGTCGCGCTGCTCGCTGGTGGCGGTCGCGAGGGCCTCGCCGAGCTGGCGAGCCAGGACCGGCTGATTGACCTGCTGATCCCGCGTGGGGGCGAAGGACTGAAGGCCGCGCTCAAGGACCTCGCCACGGTGCCTGTGATCTTCGCCGCCGCTGGCAACTGCCACGTCTACGTCCACGCCGACGCCGACCTTGAGGTCGCGCGGCGGATCGCGATCAACGCCAAGGTCCAGCGACCCGGGGTTTGCAACTCAGCCGAGACGCTGCTTGTTGATGCCGCGGTCGCCGAGGCATTCCTGCCGTCCGTGCTCGCCGACCTTCGCGAGGCTGGGGTCGAGCTGGTCGGCGACGAGCGCGCTCGGGCCGCTGCCGGGGGGGTCGAGGTCGGTCTTGCTAGCGAGATCGACTGGGCGACCGAGTACCTGGATCTGAAGCTCGCGGTCGGCGTCGTTGACTCCCTACAGGAGGCAATCGAGCACGTCAACCGCAACGGCACGAGACATTCCGAGGCGATCATCACCCGATCTGAGCAGGCCGCCGAGCGCTTCAGTGCAGACGTCGATGCGGCCGTCGTCTACACCAATGCTTCGACGCGCTTCACCGATGGTTTTGAGTTCGGCATGGGCGCGGAGATCGGCAACTCGACCCAGAAGCTGCACGCCCGCGGACCGATCGGGCTGCGTGAGTTGACGACCTACAAGTACGTCGTTCGCGGTGAGGGCCAGGTGCGTGAGTAGCCCGGCCGCCGCCGGAATCGGCGTCCTCGGCTCCGCCTTTAATCCGCCCCATCTCGGCCACCTTGCGCTCGCCCAGGAGGCGCTCTGGCAGCTCGGACTCGATGAGGTGGTTCTGGTCCCCACCGGAGAGGCCCCCCACAAGCGGATCGCCGAGGATCCCGGTCGTGAGCAGCGCTTGGCGATGACTCGCTTGGCCGCGGCCGATGACGCACGATTTTCGGTCTCGACCCTGGAGGTCGAGCGGCAGGGGCCGTCCTACACATATGAGACCTTGGAGTTGCTTGCACGCGAGAAAGGCGATACCGAGCTGGTGTTCGTGATGGGGGCGGACGCGGCCGTCGGCCTGGAGAGCTGGCGCGATCCCGAGCGGGTAGTCGAGCTTGCTCGCATCGCCGTCGCCCGTCGTTCGGGGGTCGCTGACGCTGAGGTCGCCGCGGTGATGCGAAGCCTGGGGGCGGCGGGCCGAGCGACGATGCTCGAGATGCCGCAGTTCGGCGTCTCCTCCTCGGCGGTCCGCGATCGTGCCGCCGCCGGGCGCCCGCTGCGCTACTTGGTCCCCGAGTCGGTCGCCCGCTTCATCGAAGAGAAGGGGGTCTACTCGTGAGCGAGTTCGACTCAATCGCGCTGGCCAAGCGCCTCGCGGTGCTCGCTGATTCCAAAGCCGCGACCGAGATCATCATCCTCGACATGCGAGCGTTGGTCTCCTACACCGACTTTCTGGTGATCTGCACGGCCCGCAACGAGCGCCAGGCGAAGGCGATCGTCGACGAGGCTCGACTGGGGCTTAAGCGCGATCAGGGCTTGCTTCCCGGCGGTACCGACGGCAAGGGCTCGGCCGGCTGGATCGTGCTCGACTACCTCGACGCGGTGCTCCATGTCTTCACCGCCGAGGCGCGCGATCGCTACCAGCTCGAGGACCTCTGGCGCGAGGCTCCGCGGCTGACGCCCGGAGCTGACGGGAATGTCGTCCGAGGGCACCTCTACGGTGCCGCGCATGGGTAGCTTCCAGAGGGCCTTCCTCGGCTACCGCCGTCCAGAAGTGGACGCGGCGCTTTTGGCACTCGACGGCCGGGCGAAACACGAGCTTGCGGCTCGAGCCGAGGTCGAGGCGGAGATGAGCTCGCTCTCGGGAATGGTGATCGAGCGGGAGCGCGAAATTCGGGGCCTCAACGAGCAACTGCGCGAGGTAAATGAGCGCCACGACAGCAGCATCGCTGCACTTGAGGCGGTCACCGCACGCCTGCAGGAGATCGAAGCCCAGGCGCGCGGGCAGGCGACTCGGATCCGGATGAAAGCGCTGCGCGAGGCGGTCGAGGTCGGTCGCCGCGCGCAGCAGCTCTCCGAGGTCGAGGCGGGCGGCGCAGCGGACTCTGCGGCCACCGCGGCGGCGGTCGATGGCGCCCTCGCCAACGGGCACACTTCGAGCGCGGCCAGGGAGCTCTTTGAGGGCACGGTCAGGGTCGAGGTCGGACCGCTCGGCGACTACTCGCAGCTGGTCGGGCTCGAGGACGCGATCGGCAAGCTCGGTGCCTCGGAGATCTCGATTGAGCGCTTCTCAGAGGGGCGCGCGACCCTCTCCATGCAGCTCGATGAACCGGTCGCCCTCTTGCGCGAGCTCGAAGAGCACTCGCCGCTTGAGTTCCGGGTTCGGCGCAACGAGGCGGACAACCTGATCCTCGACCTCGACGAGGATCAGGGCCCAGGCCAGCAGGCCATCTAGAGGTTCTCCGCGCTCGAGCTAGAATCCGGCATTCCCGGGGCTGTAGCTCAGCTGGAAGAGCGTCGCGCTGGCAGCGCGAAGGTCAGGGGTTCGAGCCCCCTCAGCTCCATCGCTCTCGCCGGCCGCGATAGGGTCGTTGCGTGTCGAGCGTCAATCGCCGTTTTCTTTTGCGCGAGCGTCCCAGCGGGCGAATCGGACCCGACACCTTTGAACTCGATGAACAGGAGCTGCCGCCGCTCGGCGATGGGCAGGCGCTGGTCCGCACCGAGTGGATATCCCTGGACCCCACCAACCGGGCCTGGATCACCGATATGCCGGGCTATCTGCCGCCGGTCGCGATCGGCGAGACCATGCGCGGGCTTGGACTCGGACGCGTGGTCGAGTCCAGGAATCCCCAGTATGAGGAGGGTCGGCTGGTCCAGGGCCTGATCGGTTGGCAAGAGTACTTCCTCGCCTCTGACGCGATGCCGCTACAGGCGCTGCCCGAGGTCGAGGGTGTCTCGCCCAGCCTCTTCCTCGGGGCGCTGGGGATGACCGGGCTCACGGCCTGGATCGGAATGCGCGAGATCGGCCGACCGGTGGACGGGGAGACCGTGGTCGTCTCCGCTGCTGCCGGCGCCGTTGGCTCGGTGGCCGGTCAGCTGGCGAAGCTTGACGGCGGCCGCGTCGTCGGCATCGCCGGGGGGCCGGAGAAGTGCGCGCTGCTCGGCGAGCGGCTCGGCTTTGACGCTGCCGTGGATCACCGAGCCGAGGACTGGCGCGAGCAGCTCACTGCGGCGACTCCGGACGGTATCGACGTTGATTTCGAGAACGTCGGGGGCGAGATAATGGACGCCATATTCGCCCGCCTCAACCTCCGCTCGCGGGTCGCCCTATGCGGTTTGATCTCCGGCTACAACGATGCTGAACCGCCGCCCGGCCCGCGCGCGTTCGGCAACCTGCTGATCCAGCGGGCGACCCTGCGCGGCTTCATCGTTCTTGACCATTTCGATCGGCTCGTCGAGATCGGCGGGAAGCTCGCGGCCCTGATCTCGGCGGGAGAACTCGAGCCTCTGGAGACCGTCATCGAGGGCTTCGAGGAGCTGCCAAGGGCGATCAACATGCTCTTTGACGGCGCCAATGTCGGCAAGCTGATCGTGCACGTGGAGCCACGTGGCTAGGTCGATGGACGAGCAGACACTCGCATTGCTCAAATAAGCCCACGCGGCTGCCGATGATGGAGAGATGAGCTCCGCCAACGAGCACGTGTTCTCGCATGGGATGCAGGACACGCGCGAGACCTTCGAGCTGTGGAGTGAGAGTCGCTGGTCGGTACTTGGCGGCTGGCTGGCGCTCAGCCTGGCGATCGCGCTGACCCTGCTAGCGGCGGTCTGGTTTGTCGCCGGGCTGGTCACCCCGGACATCACCCCGATTCACCTGCCGGGCGTGACCGAACCGACGAGCGCCAGTGATTTGCTGCCCATCCTCTGGCGCAACGCCTTGGTTCTAGCCCTGCACGCGACCGCCTGTGTTGCCGGTTTCATCGCCGGTGCCTCGATGCCGATCGCCGCTGCCCAGCGCAATGGGATCTCGCGCTGGATTCATGTCAAGGCCGGTGAGCTGGCGATCGTCTTCGTCTCCGCGGTGACCCTCTTCTCGCTCTCGACCCAGGCGCTCTATCTCGGCTTTCAGGGCTCGACGATCGCCTACCAGTTGCGAATCTCGCGCTTTGCCTTGATCCTCAGCGTGCTCCCCCACGCGCTGATCGAGCTGACAGCGCTCTTCCTGCCGCTCGCCGCCTGGCTGATCGCCAGTCGTCGTGGAGAGTGGAATCAGCTGCTCGCGGCGACCTGCGTGACGGTCCTGATTGCGATCCCTGCGCTGTTCATCGCGGCGACGATCGAGGTCTATGTCTGGCCGCATATCCTCGAGTCCCTCTCCAGCGGCATGCGTACCCACACGCTCTCCGGGTGAGCTGCGAGGGGAAAGGCCACTCGGACCGGTCGCTGGCGGCGAAGCTGGGTATAAGAGCCGACTCGGTGGTGGTGCTGATCGACCCGCCGCCGGCAGCTTAGGGGATTCTTGGGCCCCTGCCCGAACGGGTCATGCTGGGCGTCGGCAACCGCGGTGCCCCCGCGAGATGACGCTCTGGTTCCATCAGATCGCAACGGTCTTTTGAGCGGCGCTTTAAGGCGGTCGCCGTGGGGGTCGGGGAGGGAACCCTGTGGATGGCTTGGCCCAAGGCCTGCGCCGCGCTCCAGAGTGATCTCGGGGCCAGTGCGATCCGCGCTCGCGCCCTGCGCTCGGGGATGGTCGAGAGCAAGGTCTGCGCGATTAATGAACCTGGTCGGGTCTGCGGCTCACTCGGCGGCGGTAGCGTCCGGCTGGGGCGTACCTAGATCGCGCCGGGCAAGCCCGTGGGAATCAGCGCGATGCTCGCCGCATGCTTCTACATAGGATCAGGCCGTGGCGGGATACGAGCCAAAGGTAATTGAGGCCAGGTGGCAGGCGCTCTGGGCTGAGGAGGGGACCTGGGCGGTCGCCAACCCTGGAGAGCCGGGCTTCGATGCGACCAAGCCGAAGTCCTACGTGCTTGAGATGTTGCCCTACCCTTCCGGGGAGCCCCACGTCGGCCACCTCAAGTGCTACGCGGTTGGCGATGCGATCGCCCACTTTCGCCGACGTCACGGCTACCAGGTGCTTCACCCGATGGGCTATGACGCCTTCGGCCTGCCGGCCGAGAACAATGCGATCAAGACCGGCGAGGCCCCGCGCGTGGCGACCGAGCGCTCGATCGATTCCTTTCGGCGCCAATTTCGCGAGTGGGGAATCTCGATCGACTGGTCCCGCGAGATCGGCACCCACACGCCCGAGTACTACCGCTGGACCCAGTGGATCTTCCTGCGGCTCTTCGAAGCCGGCCTCGCCTACCGCACTGAGGCGCCTGTCCAGTGGTGCCCAAAGGACGCCACTGTGCTCGCCAACGAGCAGGTCATCGATGGTCGCTGCGAGCGCTGCGGAACGCCGGTGGAGCAGCGCAAGCTTGAGCAGTGGTTCTTCAAGATCACCGACTACGCGGAGCGTCTGCTCGCCGATTTTGACCTGCTCGAGTCCTGGCCCGAGCACGTGATCACGATGCAGCGCAACTGGATCGGCCGCTCGGTGGGGGCCGAGGTCATCTTTCGCTGCGAGGAGCTGGAGCTCGATTTCCCGGTCTTCACGACTCGCCCCGACACGCTCTTTGGCGCCACGTTCTTTGTGCTGGCCCCCGAGCACCCCGAGCTCGAGCGGCTCGTCGCCGGCACCGCGGCCGAGCAGGCGGTGGGCGAGTACGTCAACCGCGTGGCGCGTGAGTCGGGCGAGGATCGCGGCGATGAGAATCGCGAGAAGACCGGCGTAGCGCTCGGGCGCAGCGTCGTCAATCCGGTCAACGGCGAGCGGATACCGATGTTCGTCGCCGATTACGTGTTGATGGAGTACGGGACCGGGGCAATCATGGCGGTGCCCGGCCATGACGGGCGCGACTACGAGTTCGCCAGGGCCTTCGGGTTGCCGATCCGCCGCGTGATCGAGGGCGAGGAACCAGAGGCCGCGCGCGATGAGGAGGGCCTTCCCTACTCCGGCGATGGCGCGATGGTCAGTTCGGGACCCAGATTTGACGGCAAGGACAATCGTGAGGCTTACGCCGAGATCATCGAGTGGCTCAGCGCCGAGGGTCGCGGCGAGACCGCGGTCAACTACCGACTGCGCGACTGGCTGGTCTCGCGCCAGCGCTACTGGGGGGCGCCGATCCCGATCATCTACTGCGGAGCCTGCGGGATGGTCCCGGTGCCCGACGGGCAGCTCCCGGTGGAGCTGCCCGAGATCGCCGACTACGCCCCCCAGGGGCGCAGCCCGCTGGCCGCCGCCGAGGAGTGGGTGCAGACCGATTGCCCGCGTTGCGGCGCGCCCGCGCGCCGCGAGACCGACACGATGGACACCTTCGTCGATTCATCCTGGTATTTCGTCCGCTACCTGGACCCCGCAAACGAGGAGGCGCCCTGGAGCCCGATCGCGGCGGCGCACTGGTTGCCGGTCGATCAGTACATCGGCGGCGTCGAGCACGCGATTTTGCACCTGATGTATGCGCGCTTTTTGACCAAGGCGCTCGCCGATCTCGGCCGACTCGATGTGCAGGAGCCATTCGCCAATCTCTTCGCCCAGGGGATGATCACCCGCGACGGGGCGAAGATGTCGAAGTCGAGGGGAAACACGGTCTCCCCGGCCGAGTACGTCGAGCGCTATGGCGCCGACACAGCCCGCACCTACGTCTGCTTCATGGGGCCACCGGAGCGTGGCGGTGATTGGTCAGATGAGGGCGTCGAGGGCGTCAACCGCTTTCTCTCGCGACTCTGGCGCCTTTGCGCGGAGCTCGAGGAGATCGCGCCGGGTGAGGAGAAGCGCGAGGACGCGGGGACCGGTGAGCACGAGCTATTGGCGAAGGCCCACTGGGCGATCGAGAAGGTGACCCGGGACTTCGAGCGCGGCTTTCAGTTCAACACCGCGATCGCCGCCGTGATGGAGCTTCTCAACGAGGCCTACCGGGTCAAGGACGAGCTCACCGGCGACTCGGGCGGGCTCGCCACGCTGCGCTTCGCGGTCTGCACCGCGGCCTCGCTGATCTTCCCCTTCGCCCCGCATCTGGGCGCCGAGGTCTGGCAGCGCCTAAACGGCGGGCTGGTCTGGGAGGAGCCCTGGCCCGTGGCCGACCCGGCCCTGCTCAGCAGCGACACCGTGACCCTCGTCATCCAGGTCAACGGCAAGCTGCGCGACCGGATCGAGGTCGATGCCGGGGCGCCACGCGAGGAGCTGCTGCGTCTCGCGCACCAGAGCGAGAAGGTCGCCAGGCACGTCGAAAACCGGGAGATTCTCAAGGAGATCGTCGTGCCTGGCAAGTTGGTGAATTTGGTGGTTCGCTAATTTTTACCGGCCGAGGGGCGGATTTCTGGTACAAAGCGCGCGGATGCTCGTCAGGCGCCTCACAGATGCACCGGTCGAGGAGTGGCATCGGCTTCGCTCGCACGTCTTGATGGATGCGGGCGAACTCGGCGCGCGCAACATGTCGGTCACCTGGCTCGAGGTCCCCGCCGGAGCCGAGCAGACCCTGCGCTCCCATGAGGAGGCCGAGCAGGTCTACGTCGTCGTTCGCGGGGCCGGTGCGATGTCGGTTGCCGGCGACACCCAGCACGTCGAGGAAGGCGACCTGATCCTCGTGCCCCCGGCGACCGACCACTCGATCGCCAACGATGGCGAGAGCGAGTTGGCCTGTATCTCGGTCCAGTCGCCGCCGGTCGCGGTCTCCGAGCTCTACGGTGGTCAGATGGCCGAGGTCACCGGCTATGACGACGACGAAGGCGTTTAGCCGAAACCAAGATCCGCGCCGCGGTCGCGCCGCTGGCTGAGTCCGCGCCGGGAGCGACGCCGGCGCCCGGGTCTAGACTCGGTCAATGGGCAGCAAGGGAGGCGAGTGATGGCCGAGGCAATGGGCGCGCTCTACCTGATCGCTGGCAGCGACGGCGCCAAGATCGATGCGACCCGGGCGCGGCTGCGGACGCGAGCCGAGGCTGAGGGAGGGGCCGATGCGCTCGAGGTCTTTGAGGCGGGCGAGGGACGCGGGGCTCCCGATCACGAGGCTCTACTCGGCTCACTGCCGGCGATGTCACTGACCGGGGAGCGCCGCTACCTGCTCGCCGACGGGGTCGAGCGCTGGCGCGATCGCCAGCTCGCCGCGGTCAGCGAAGCTCTCGGAGCGCTCCCCCCTGACCTGACCCTGGTCCTGATCGCTCGCGCCGATGCCCCTGAGCAGCTGAGGCGCGCCGTACAGGCGGCCGGCGGTGAGCTTCACGAGTTCGCTGCGCCCAGCCCGCGGGCGATGCCGCGGGCCCTGGTCGCCGCGGCAGCCCGGCTCGGCTTCGGGCTCGAGCTCGAGGCGGCACGCGCTCTTGTCGAGCGCATGGGGCCCGGTTCGGTGCGGCTGGGCAACGAGCTGCACCGCCTCGCGCTGTGGGCTGGGGAGGGGGGAGTGGTGACCCGCGAGGACCTCGACTCGATGGTCGCCGATACCTCCGAGGCGATCGTCTGGTCTCTCGCCGATGCTCTGCAGCACCGCGACCCCGGCGCCGCCCTCGCCGTCTCGGAGCGATTGATCGCCCAGGGAGAGAACGTCACCGGGATGGTCTACGCGCTTGCCTCACGGATTCGCCGCTCGCGGAAGAGTGATCTGCGCGCGGCGAGCACCGCACTGGCCGACCTCGAGGTCTGGTGCCGGGGGGGAGCGGACTACGGCGAGGAGCTTGCCCTGACGATCGCGCTGCGGCGGGCGGCCGGGATCGCGAGCTGACTACTTCGCGGCGGTCGCGGCGACGCGCGCTGCTTTGGACTTCTTGCGGGCGCCGGTGTTCTTGTGCATCGCGCCTTTCTGCACGGCCTTATCGATTCGCGATACGAGCAGCTTGTGCTCGCTGGCGATCTGATCCGCGTCGCCGGAGCCAACCGCGCCCTCCAGGCGGCGGAAATGGGTCTTGACCGTGCTGGTCAGCAGCCGGTTCTCCGTGCGCTCCCGCTCGCTGCGTAGGATCCGCTTCTTCTGTGAGGCAATGTTGGCCATGAGTCGTGTACCTGGGCGGGCGTCCTGCCTGCTCCGGGCGGCCGTCGACTATAGCGACTGAGACCCGGTTTGCAGACGCCCAAGACACCCGACCCGCCAGATCGCCAGGACGTGGACGTCGACGAAGACGCCGCGCTGCGTGCCGCCGAGGCCTTTGATCCCGGTGAGGAATTATCCGCCGAGCCGGCTCCCGGCCGCCAGACCGGCCGCATCGCCCGCTCCACGGCCTTCTTCTCGATCGCCACCGCCGCCTCGCGTGTCGCCGGCCTCGTCCGCGAAGTCGTCGCCGCCGGCTACTACGGCGTCAATGGCCCGATGTCGGCCTTCACGATCGCCTTCGCGGTGCCGAACCTGATCCGGGCGCTGTTCGCCGATGCGGCTCTGCAACCGGCCTTCGTCCCGATCTTCACCGAACTGCTCGGCAAGAAGCAGTACAAGGAGGCCTTCCGCCTCGCCTCGACCCTGCTGCTGATCATCACGATGGTGCTCGGCGCGATCACCGCCTTCTTCGTGATCTTCGCCCCGATCGTAATGCCGATCTTCGTCCCCGGCTTCGGGCCCGACCTCACCGCCCTCACGGTCAGCCTCTCCCAGGTTCTCTTCCCGATCCTGATCATGCTCGGGGTGAGCGGCGTCGTGGTCGGCATCCTCAACAGCTACGACCGCTTCGGCGCCTTCGCGATCTCGCCGCTGTTCTGGAACCTCTCGATCATCGTCGTCCTCGTCATCCTCGAGCCGAAATTCCACGGGCAGAACAGGATCTACGCCTACGCGATCGGGATCCTGGTCGGCACCGCGGTCCAGCTCGCGATCCCGGCCTGGGACCTGCGCCACACTCCATATCGCTTCAGCTTCAGCTTTGACTGGCGCCATCCCGGCGTACGCCGGGTCTTCCTGTTGATGTTGCCGGTGACGATCAGCCTCGGCCTGATCAATTTCAACCAGCTGATCAACAGCACCTTCGGCAGCCTGGTCAGCACCCAGGCCCCCGCCGCGATTGAAAAAGCGTTCAGGATCTACCAGCTACCGCAGGGGATCTTCTCGGTGGCCGTCGCGACCGTCCTCTTCCCAACCCTGGCCCGCTTCGCCAACGCCGGGGAGATCGACAACCTGAGAGCGACGATGGCCAACGGGATGCGGCTGATCCTCTTCGTCCTGGTACCTGCGGCGGCCGCGATCCTGGTGCTCTCGGACCCGATCATCCGGCTCATCTACCAGCGCGGCGAATTCAACGCGGCCCAGACCGGGATCGTCTCCACCGCGCTGTTCTGGTTCGCCTTTTCGCTGCCGACCAACGGCCTCTACCTGCTGCAGACCCGGACCTTCTTCAGCCTTCAGCGTCCCTGGCAGGCGACCGGGCTGGCGGCGATCGACCTCGTCGTCTCCATCCTTGCCGCCTTTCTCCTCTACAAGCCGTTCGGGATTGCCGGGATCGTCGCCGGGACCGGGATCGGCACCAGCACGGCGGTCGGCGCCCAGGCGATCGTCCTCGGTCGCGAGTTTGGCGGCTTGGAATTCGCTCGCCTGTTCTCGACCACCGTGCGGATCACGATCGCCTCGGCGGTCTTGGCGGGGATCAGCTGGCTCGTTTGGCACACCCTCGAGGTTGCGCTCGGGAACGGGCTGGCGAACCAGATCATCTCCCTGGGCGCAGGCCTTGCGGCGGGCAGCATCGCCTATCTCGCGATCGCGAAGCTGCTGCGCATCGCCGAGCTCGAGCAGATCCTCCGTCTCCTGCGCCGCCGCTAGCCCGATGCTGGGAGCGCCGCGCTATCTGCTGGGTGTCCTCGAGATACTCATCGTGGCCGGCTGTGCAGGGCTCGGCGCCACGGCGATTCGCCGGCGCCTGGTCCCCGGCTTTTCGGGCGCCCCCGCGTTTCTGGCGAGCCTGGTCCTCGCTGCGGCCCTGTTGATCTGGGTGGCAGAGCTGCTCGGCAGCTTCGGTGCCTTCAAAGCTCTGCCCTATCTGCTCGCGGTCGGCGCTATCGGAGTCGGGCCCTGGGCCCTTCTCCGGCGGGTGGTGAGGGATGAGGCGGCTCGAGGACGGCCCCCGAAGCGCCCTCCTGATCCCCTCACAGGACTCGCCGGCGCGGCGCCGAGCCTCCCAACTCTGATCGCGCTGGCGCTAGCAGCGATCGCCCTACTTCACTTCGCTGACGGCGTCCGCCTGCGCCTCGACACGGGCATGACCGGCTTTGATTCCACCTGGTACCACGGCCCCTTCGCCGCCGGCTTCTTCCAGAGCGGCAATACCTGGGACCTGCATTTCATCGCCCCGCAGTTCCTCGCCTGGTTCTACCCGGCGAATGCCGAAATCTTCCATGCCGCGGGCATGCTCGCCTTTGGCCGTGACATCCTCTCGCCGCTGCTCAACCTCGGCTGGTTCAGCGCCTGCCTGCTCGCCCTCTGGTGCATAGGCAGGCCCTACCGGGTCGCGCCGTTCTCGCTGGGGCTCGGTGCGATCGGGCTCTCTCTGCCGGCGCTCGCAGACCAAGCGGGAGAGGCGCGCAGCGACCTGGCCGGGATCTTCCTCCTGCTCGCCGCGGTGGCGATCGCCGCCAACGCCTGGGCGGAGCGTCCCGAGGGCGAAGCGCGGCGCCTGGGTGTCGGGGCGCTGTCCCTCATCGGCCTGGCCGCCGGACTTGCCGCCGGGACCAAGCTCAACTTCCTCCTGCCGAGCGCGGCGCTGGTGATCGGGCTGACGGCGATCTCGCCCGGGGGCCGGCGCTGGCGCGCGCTGGTGGTGCTCGGCCTCTCGGCCCTGGCCGGCGGCGGCTACTGGTACCTGCGCAACCTCGCCCACACCGGCAACCCGCTGCCCTGGTTTCACCACCTCGGTCCGATTTCCCTGCCGGCGCCCGCTCAGGCGCTTGGCGGCCGCCAAACTCACGATGTTCTCGGCTACCTTACCAACGGCTCGGTTTGGTCTGAGTGGTTTCTGCCCGGCCTGCATCACGGCCTCAGCCTGTTCTGGCCGCTGGTCGTCGTCGGGGCGCTCGCCGGCCTCCTTCTCTGCCTTGGCCGCCGAGCCGGGCCGCTGCTGAGAGTGCTCGGGCTCGCCGGCCTCCTCGCCGCTCTCGCCTGGCTAATCGCGCCGACCTCGGCCTCCGGCCCGGTCGGCATGCCCAACGGCTTCGAATCGGGCCTGCGCTACCTGACTCCCGCCCTGATCCTCGGCTTGGCCCTGCTGCCCACCGTCCCCCTCCTCCGCCAGCGCCTGGTCGCTCTCACTCACGCCGATCGGCCGCTAGACGGCGCTATGCGTCATCGATCGGCCGATCGGCCGGTGGCTCGGTGGATCGGCGCCGCCGGGCTCCTCGGTGCGCTGGTCGTGGTGGCGGTCGGATACCCGGTGCAGCGTCACTATCTGAGCAGTCGCTACGCGGATCCCGCGTTCACGACGCCGGGAATGAACGCGGCCTTCGGCTGGGCCCGCTCGATCTCGGGGGCGCGGATCGCGACCACCTCCACCCGCCAGTACCCGCTGTTTGGCACCGACCTCTCCAACCGCGTTCAGTTCATCGGCGTCGAACGCCCGCACGGCGGCTTCGTCGCACCGTCGGATTGCCGCACCTGGCGCCGCCTGCTCAACGAAGGCGAATACGACTACGTGGTCGCCAGCCGCGACCGAATCGAACCCGGCAAGCCACCCTATCCGCGCACGGCCGGTTGGACCGAAGGTCCCGGTGCCACGATCGTCCTGCGCAAGCCCCCAACCGTCGTCTTTCACCTCGACGGGGCGCTGCCCCCGTCGGGATGCCCCGGCGCACGCCGGTAAGGAGGCGATTGCCGCCGGCGAGGGCGCGACGGCCATCTCCGTGGAGGTGAAGCGCCTCGACCGCTGGAGCGGCTAGTCCTCCGGAAAGCGTGGCGTCTTCTTCTCGCGGCCGCACGAGGGAAGGCCGCTCCTTCTCGAGGGCCATGAGCGCCGCAAGGCCCGTTCGAGCTCGGCTCGAGCGGGGTCAGCGCCGGCAGTCGCCATACTGGCGCACTGCCGATGGAGCACATTCGCAACTTCTCGATCATCGCCCACATCGACCATGGGAAGTCGACGCTGGCCGACCGCATCCTTGAGCTCACCGGCGCTGTCGATCCGACCAAAATGCAAGCGCAGATGCTCGATTCGATGGACCTCGAGCGTGAGCGCGGGATCACGATCAAGGCGCAGGCGGTGCGGGTCGAGTACACGGCCGCCGACGGGCAGGCCTACCACCTGCATCTGATCGACACCCCCGGCCACGTTGACTTCTCCTATGAGGTCTCGCGCAGCCTCGCCGCCTGCGAGGGCGCGCTGCTCGTCGTTGACGCCGCCCAGGGGGTCGAGGCGCAGACGGTCGCCAATACCTACCTGGCGATCGAGGCCGGGCTGGAGCTGATCCCGGTGATCAACAAGGTCGACCTGCCCGGAGCCGAGCCGGAGCGAGTGGCGGCCGAAATCGCCGACCTGACCGGCGGCGACGCCGAGGAAGCGCTGTGGATCTCGGCGAAGACCGGAGTCGGGGTGGCGGAGGTGCTGGAGGCGATCGTCGCGCGCATCCCCGCCCCGAGGGGAGAGCCCGACGCGCCGACGCGGGCGCTGATCTTTGACTCCGAGTTCGACCAGTACCGCGGCGTGATCGCCTACGTGCGGATGGTCGACGGCTCCTTCGCCAAGCACGAGCGGATCCTGGCGATGCAGAATGGCACCGAGGCCGAGATCGATGACATCGGCTTCTTCCGGCCGGCGATGACCGCGGTGGGCGGCATGCAGGCCGGTGACGTCGGCTACCTGATCACCGGGATCAAGGACGTCAGCAAGTTGCGCGTCGGCGACACCCTGACCGCCCAGGCCGTCCCCGCCGCCGGGCCGCTTGAGGGCTACCGAGAGGTCCGTCCGATGGTCTTCTGCGGGCTCTTCCCGATTGACACCGACCGCTACGAAGACCTGCGCGACGCGCTTGAGAAGCTGGCTCTAAATGATGCGGCGCTGTCCTGGGAGCCGGAGACCTCCGAGGCGCTTGGTTTCGGCTTCCGCTGCGGCTTTCTCGGCCTGCTCCACATGGAGATCGTGCGCGAGCGGCTGGAACGCGAGTACGGGCTCGACCTGCTCTCGACCACCCCCAATGTGCGCTACGAGGTCCATCTCACCAACGACACCTTCAAGGAGGTCCGCAGTCCCACTGATTTGCCCGATCCGGGGACGATCGAGTCGATCGAAGAGCCCTACATTCGTGCCACGATCATCGCCCCCGCCGAGCAGGTCGGCGCCGTCATGGAGCTCTGCCAGGCGCGTCGGGGGACCCATGTCGATATGCACTATCTGAGCCCGGTGCGGGTGCAGATCCGCTACGACATGCCGCTGGCGGAGATCGTGCTCGACTTCTTTGACCTGCTTAAGTCCTCGACCCGCGGCTACGCCTCGCTGGACTACGAGCCGATCGAAAACCGGGCATCAGATCTGGTCAAGGTCGACATTCTGCTCGCCGGCGAGAAGGTCGACGCGCTCTCGATAATCGTCCATCGCGAATTCGCTTACGAGCAGGGCAAGCGCCTGGTCGAGCGCCTGCGAAAGACGATCCCGCGCCAGCTCTTTGACGTCCCCGTGCAGGCGGCGATCGGCTCCAACATCCTCGCTCGCGAGACGGTCAAGGCATTGCGCAAGGACGTCACCGCAAAGCTCTACGGTGGCGATGTCACCCGCAAGAACAAGCTGCTCAAGAAGCAAAAAGCAGGCAAGAAGAGAATGAAGGCGGTGGGCCGGGTGGAAGTGCCCCAGGAGGCCTTCCTCGCGGTCCTAGAGATCGACGAATAGGGCGAGCGGCTCTCGCCCGCCGGGCCTCCCTAGAATGCCCCGACCATGACACTGAAAACTGACGCAATCGGCAAGCAGTGGCCCGCCAGTAGCTATGAGGTGGGCAAGGAGAAGATCGGTGAGTACGCCCGGGTGATGGGGATCGAGAACCCGGTCCACTTCGAGCGCGAGGCCGCCCGGGCCGCGGGCTTTCGCGACGTCGTCGCGCCGCCGATGTTCTGCGTCGTGTACTGCTCGCCGGCGCTGGGTCCGGCGATGTTTGACCCCGAGGTGGGGATGAACTTCGCGGCGATGGTGCACGGTGGCCAGGAGTTCGAGTGGGAGGAGCCGGCCTGCTCGGGCGACGAGATCACGACCAGCGCAAAATGCCTGGCGATCTTCGAGAAGGACGGCAAGGGCTTTTACATATTCGAAACGAACTCGGTCAACCAGGACGGGGCCCAGGTCGTCAAGGGCACCTGGACCAACATCGTCAGGGGGGTCTGAGATGAGCGTCAGCGTCGGAGATCGGGTCAAGGAGCTGCGCATCACCCCGGACAAGTACCTGACCAACCGCTATGCCGGGGCCTCCGGGGACTTCAACCCGATCCACATCGACCCCGAGTTCGCCAGCGCGGTCGGTCTGCCCGGCACGATTCTGCACGGCCTCTACATGATGGGCCTCGTCGCCCGTGCCAACGCCGAAGCGCTCGGCGACGGCGACCCGCGCTCGCTCAAACGTCTCTCGGTCCAGTTCCGCGGGATGGGGGCGCCGGAGGCCGAGATCGTGGTCAGCGGCACGATTAAATCGATCGACGCCGGGCGGGCGATCGTTGACACGGTCGCCGCTCAGGGTGAGAACCAGACGATTCGCAATGCCGAGGCCGAGATTCAGCTCTAGGTGGTCGCTGCCCTCGGCCCGGCGTGCTCGGACGCTCAGCTGCGGGGGCTGAGGGGCTGCCTGACCGCCCCCCAGAAGCCGGCCAATCATGAGCCCACCCGGGCTCGCTTCTAGACTGCAGGGATGCTGTCTGAGCGTCAAGAGCTGATCCTGCGCCTGGTCGTCGATGCCTATCTGGCATCGGCGCGACCGGTGGGTTCGAAGGAGATCGCCGAGCGGACCGAGGTCCGCTGGGGGGCCTCCACGGTGCGAGCTGAGTTCGCCGCGCTGGAGGCGGCCGGCCATCTCACCCACCCCCACACATCGGCGGGCCGGGTGCCGACCGATGCCGGCTACCGCCGCTATGTGGATCTGCTGCTTGCCAGCGGAGCTCCGATGCCGCAACCCAGGAACGGCTTCGAGCTCTGCCAACTGCGGCGCGAGGTTGACGAGGCGATGCGCGAGACGACGGCGGCTCTGGCGCAGGTCACCGACCTGATCGCGCTGGCCACGGCCCCCCCGGAGACGGTCGCCGCGACGATCCACCGGGTCGAGGTCCTGCGCCTGCAGCCGGCCCGGGTAATGGTGGTCGCGATTGCCTCCAACGGGGCGGTCGCAAAGCGGGTTTTTGACTTCTCCTCGACCGTTGATCCGGGCCTGGTCGAGTGGGCCTCCAGCTACCTCAACGAGTCGCTGGCGGGGATGGGGATCGGCGCGCGGATGATCGTCGATCGTCTCGATGACCCGGAGCTGGATGCACTTGAGGCCGAGTTCGTCGCCGCCCTGGGGCCGGCCTTCACGAGCCTCGAAGGCGAGGCGGGGGATACCCTCTACATGGACGGTGCCGGACGGCTACTGGCCGACGCTCGCCTCGGTGACCTGCCCGAGGCCGACAAGCTGATGAGCGCTCTGGAGGGCCGGGCCAGTGTTCTCGGGATGCTGCGCTCAGCACTTGACCAGCGCTCGGTCTTCCTCTGGATCGGTGCTGAGAACCCGCAGCCGGAGCTGCGCTCGGTCAGCGTTATCGGCGCCAACTACGGCCTTGCGCACCGCAACCTCGGCGCGGTCGGGGTAGTCGGGCCGCTGCGCATGGATTATGCAACCGCGATCGCCTCGGTGCGCGGCGCGGCCCGCGAGCTGTCGCGCTACTGCGAGACCGTCTACAGCTGAGCGAGCGAGCAAGATGCCCAGCGACTACTACGAAGTGCTCGGCGTCCAGCGCGATGCGAACCAGGGCGAGGTGAAGACCGCTTTCCGGCGCCTCGCCCGCGAGCTGCACCCCGACGTCAACGACCACGATCCCGACGCCGAGGAGAAGTTCAAGCAGGCCGCCGAAGCCTATGAGGTGCTCTCTGACCCCGAGCGGCGACGGGTCTATGACGCCCACGGCCACGAGGGGTTGCGCGGCAACGGTTTCGCCCCCGGCGCCGGATTTGGCTCGATCGACGACATCTTTCAGGCCTTCTTCAGCGGCCAGGGCATCCGTTTCACCCGCGGGCCGATGCGCGGTCAGGATCTGGTCCACTCGGTTGAGATCACCGCGATTGACGCGATGCTCGGTTCGAGCATCAAAATTCCCAGTCACGAGGGCGAGCGGGAGATCGAGCTGCCCTCGGGTACCCAGCACGGCACCCAGTACGCGCTGCGCGGGCATGGGCTGCCGGGGTCAAACGGTGGCCCGCCGGGCGATCTGATCGTCGTCGTACACGTGATCATCCCGAGCGAGCTCTCAGAGGAGCAGGCCGCGCTGGCCCGCAAGCTGGGCGATTCACTTGAGCCGCGGAACCTGAAGAGCTCGCAGGCCGGCGGGGAGGAGGGTTTCTTTTCCCGCGTGCGGCGAGCCTTCGGCTAGCCGGTGATCCGGCTCGCGGTCCGCTGTCGCGTCGAGCAGGCGGAGATAGTCCTCGCCGAGCTCAGCGTCCTGGCCCCCAACGGCGTTGAGGAGGAGCACGGTCCGGACTACGTCGAGTACGCGATCTACGGTGGCAAGGGGGAGCTACCCGAGCTCGGGGAGCTCGAGGCCGCGGCGGGCGATGGCCTGGTCGGGGTGATCTCGACCGAGGTCCCCGACGATTGGGCCGACCGCTGGCAGGATTTCCACAAACCGCTGCTGGTCGGTGGTCGTCTCTGGTTGAGACCCTCATGGGAGGAGCCGCGCGAGGGCTTGATCGACGTGGTGGTCGATCCGGGTCGCGCCTTCGGCACCGGCGCCCACCCGACGACACGACTCTGCCTCGAGCTACTCCTCGGGCTCGAGGCGGGGGGGGAGGCCGGAGGCGCGCTGAGCGACCTCGGCTGCGGTTCGGGTGTCCTCGCGATCGCCGCTGCCAAGCTCGGCTGGGACCCGGTGGAGGGCTATGACCACGAGCCCGCCTCAATTGAGGCTTCGATCGCAAACGCGGAGATCAACTCCGTCAGCGCCAGCTTCAAGCCGATCAACCTGCGCGAGAGCCTCCCCGCTCTCGCGCAGACCACGGTCGCCAACCTGACCGCCCCCGTCCTCGCGGAGGTTGCCATTCAGATCGCGGCCGATCCGGGCAATCGGGGCGGGACTCACCGCAGCCCCTCCGCTGTTGCCAAGAGGGGTCCAACCCAGACCCCCGAGACGCTCGTCTGCTCGGGTCTGCTGCTCCCGGAGCTGGATGGGGTTGCCGCCGCCTTTGGCCGCTGCGGCCTGGCTGAGGCCGAGCGTCGCATCGACGGCGATTGGGCCGCCCTTTTGCTCCGCGCAGCCGATTAATCACGGTTGAGGTCCACTACGCCGCGGTCACCGATATGTTTCGCTGATGTCGGCGACGATCACCGGATACAGCGTCGGGCTGTTCTTCCACGTGCTCGCGGTTGTGGTCGCGATCGGTCCGACCTTTTCCTATGGGGTTTTCATCGCCGTCGCCGAAGCGAACTCGCCGCGCGGCGTGCCGACCGTGCTGCGCGGCATTCAGAAGCACGATCGGGTCATCCTGACGCCCGGGTTGATCGTGATCCTGCTGGCCGGCATTTACATGTTGATCGACGGGCACATCAGCGCCGGCGAATCCTGGGTCACGATCGGGTTCATCGCGATCATCGCGCTGTTTGGCATGGTGCACGGCTACTTTCGGCCCAAAACCGCGAAGGCGCTTGAACTGGCGGAGCGCGATCTGGCTGTCGGTGACACGCTGAGCGCCGAGTACGCGGAAGTTTCAAAGAAGCTCGAGAACGGTGGCAAAATCGCCGGTGCGATCGTCGCGGTGACGATCTTCTTCATGGTCGTCCAGCCCTGACGGTCATCCCCACCTCGAGCGCGCAAACCCCCACCTCGCCCCCGATCGCGATGTTCGACTCCGGGGTCGGCGGGCTAACGGTCCTCCACGAGTGTTTGGTTTCTCTGCCTGAGGAGGACTTTGTCTACCTCGGCGACACGCAGTGGTTCCCCTACGGCAGCCGCGATCCGGCGTTGCTGCGCGAGCGGATCGCGTCGATCGCGGAGCTCCTGCTCGGCGGCTCCGACGGCGCCAAGTTGCTGGTCATCGCCTGCAACACGGCGACGGCGATCGGCGAGCAGGTCGCGCGCTCTGTCGCGGCGGCGAAGGGGGTCGCGGTCGTCCCGGTGGTCGAGCCGCAGGCCGAGATCGCCGCCGCGATCACCGACAGCGGCCGGGTCGGAGTGCTGGCAACCCCCAACACTGTCGGCAGCGGCGCCTATCGGCGTGCCCTTGAGGAACAGGGACGCGCCCTCGAGGTGACCGAGGTCGAGGCCCCCGACCTGGCGCCGTTCATCCAGGACGGGTCGCCCTTCGACGATGGGGTGATGGAGATGGCGCGCGCCTACTGTGCGCCGCTAAGGCGCGCCGATGTCGACACCCTGATTCTCGGCTGCACCCACTATCCCCTGGTCGCCCCGATGCTGCAGCGGATTCTCGGCCGCGACGTGCGCCTGGTCAGCGGCGGCCACGCGGTCGCCGCGGCCGTGCAGCGAACCCTGGTCCGGGCCGGCGCCGACCGCGCGCCCGGCGGCGAAGGCAGCTACCGCTTTCTGTGCACCGGAGAGGTCGAGGCCTTCCGTGAGCTCGGCACCCGCTTTCTGCAGATGCCGCTCGGCGAGGTCGAGCGGATCGAGGTGCCCGACAGGGAGTAGTTCCCTACCCTTAAGGCTGAGATGAGCGTTTTGGAGCAGGTTCAGGCGGACGTGCGCACGGCGATGAAGGCCGGCGAGCGCGAGCGGGCGGGCGCCCTGCGGATGATCGTCGACTCGCTGCAAAAGGACGCCAAGCTCGGGGACGGCGACGAGGTCGCGGTGCTGCAGCGCGAGCGCAAGAAGCGGCTCGAAGCCGCCGAGGCCTACCGCGAAGCGGGCCGCACCGAGCAGGCCGAGGTCGAGGGCTCAGAGGCCGAGTTGATCGAGGGCTACCTTCCTCAGCAGCTCTCCGACGAGGAGCTGGCGGCGCTGGTCAAGAGCGCGGTTGAGGAAACCGGCGCCGAGGAGCAAAAGCAGATCGGCCAGGTGATGTCGGTGTTGATGCCCCGGGTCGGCGGCCGGGCCGACGGCAAGCGGGTCAGCGCAGCGGTGCGTGAGGCGCTTGGCGCGTAGGCAGCTGACGCTCGACAACACGGTTGCCGCCGAGCTGGCCGGCTCTGAGGACGCCGTTCTGCGCGCCCTCCGCGGCCATCTCGGCGAGGTCGACTTCCACCTGCGCGGCAACGTCCTCACCCTCGACGGTGACTCCCAGGACCTGCAGGCGGCGGCGATCGTCGTCGACGAGGTGGTCGAGCTGATCGAGCAGGGCCACGAGGTCGCTCCGGGGACGATCGAGGCGGTCACCGGAGCGCTCGAGGCCGACGAGAGTCCGGCGGAGGTCCTCGATGACGTGGTCTGGCGCCACCGCAACACCAAGGTCGCGCCCAAAACCGTCAACCAAAAACGCTACGTCGACTCGATTCGGCGTCACACGATCACCTTCGGCGTCGGACCGGCGGGAACCGGCAAGACGTTTCTTGCCGTGGCGATGGCCGCCGCCGCCCTGGCCGAAAAAAAAGTGCAGCGGATCATCCTCACGCGACCCGCGGTCGAGGCCGGCGAGCGCCTCGGCTTCCTGCCCGGGGATATCCAGGCCAAGGTCGACCCATACCTGCGGCCGCTCTTCGATGCGCTCTACGACATGCTCGACCCCGATCGGGTCAACGGCTATTTCGAGCGCGGCGTGATCGAGGTCGCCCCACTCGCCTTCATGCGCGGCCGAACGCTGAACGACTCCTTCGTGATTCTCGATGAGGCACAGAACACCAGTCCCGAGCAGATGAAGATGTTCCTGACCCGACTCGGTTTCAACTCGCGCATGGTGGTCACCGGCGATATCACCCAGATCGATCTGCCCAGCGATCAGCGCTCCGGCCTGATCGTCGTCCGCGAGATCCTCGAAGAGGTCCAGGACATCTCCTTCGTGCGTTTTGGCGGTGAGGATGTCGTCCGCCACAAGCTGGTCCAGCGGATCGTCGCCGCCTACGACGCCCATGGAGATCGCGAGCGCAGCGCGCGAGCCGAACACGGTCCGACCCCGGGGCCTTGACCCTGGAGCTGGTCGTGCCCGTTGAGCTTCGCCCCCCGGTGCAGGCGGTTCTGGATGCGCTCGGCGTCACCGACGGACACCTGGCGGTCGAGATCGTCGACGAAGAGCGGATCCGGGCTCTGAATCGCAAGTATCGCGGCACCGACGAGGCCACCGACGTCCTCGCCTTCCCGGTCGATGAACTCGGCGCCAGCGCCGGACCGCGTGAGCTCGGCGACGTCGCGATCTGTCCCGAGCGCTGCTCGGACGTCACCGAGGCGGCGGTTCACGGCGTTCTGCACCTCTGTGGGTTTGATCACGAGACCGACGGCGGCGAGATGCTCGCCCTGCAGGCCCGGGTCCTGGACGGTTTGCGGTGAGCCGTGCCGGCTTCATCGGTCTCGCCGGGCGCCCGAACGTCGGTAAGTCGACCCTGGTCAACGCGATCGTCGGCGGCCACGTGGCGATTGTCTCGGTTCGCCCGCAGACGACCCGCCGCGCAATCCGCGGCATCCTCACCGACGTCGAGGCGAAGCGCCAGCTGGTGCTGATTGACCTACCGGGTGTTCAGAGGCCGCGCGACGTGCTCACCGAGCGCATGCAGCACCGGGTCGAGCGCGAGCTGGCCGAATCGGATATGGCCCTGATTGTGATCAACGGTGAGGAGGGGGTGGGGGCGGGCGACCGTTTCATCGTGCGCACGCTGCTCGACGCCGGCGCCAAGCTGCCGGTGATCTGTGCGGTCAACAAGGCCGACAGGCTCGGGCCCAACGAGCTCGTCCCGGTCCTTTCGGACGCCGCCGAGATCGAGGGCGTCGATGAGGTATTCCCGATCAGCGCCAGGACCGGCGAGGGCCTGCCGGTGTTGATCGAGCGCCTAGCCGAGCTGCTGCCCGAGGGTCCCTACATGTACCCGGCCGAGGATCGCAGCGATCAATCCAGTGAGCTGCTGCTCGCCGAGCTGATCCGCGAGCAGGTGCTGAATCGCACTCGCGAGGAGATCCCCCACTCGGTTGAGGTCAAGCTCGGCGAGGTCAGTAGGCGGGAGGACGGCCTGGTCACGATCGGCGCCGAAATATGGGCCGAGAGTGAGTCACAGAAGCGGATCCTGATCGGCAAGGGAGGAGCCAAGGTCGGTGAGATCGGCAGCGCCGCGCGCGCCTCGTTGGAAGCCGAGCTGGGGGCCAAGGTCCACCTTGACCTCAAGGTCCGGGTTCGTGACCGCTGGCGCCGCGACGAGGACATGCTCGATCGCCTCGGCATCGAGTGAGGGGCGGGGTTGGCGGTCAACTCTGAGCGCCAACTACGATTGCTCGATGCTCGAGGCGGTTTCATTCGACGAGAAAGGCCTGGTGCCGTGCGTGGCCCAGGACTATGCCAGCGGCGAGGTACTGACCCTTGCCTACGCCAACCAGGAGTCGCTGCGCCTCAGTGAGGAGACCGGCGAGCTGCATTTCTACAGTCGCTCGCGAGAGCAGATCTGGCGCAAGGGGGAAACCTCGGGCAACGTGCTGAAGCTGCGCCAGCTGCGCTATGACTGCGACGGCGACGCGATCGTCGCCCTGGTCGAGCCCAGCGGCGCGGCCTGCCACACCGGAGAGCGCTCCTGCTTTTACCGCCAGCTCGGTGGTTCGGCATCGATTGAGGCAGACGCACCCGCGGTGCCCGGTGAGCCGGCGCCGGCGAGCCACGAAGCGTTGGCGGTGCTTGAGCGCACGCTCAGCACTCGTGCCAGCGAGCGCCCCGAGGGCAGCTACACGGTGGAGCTGCTCGACGATCCGAAACTGATCGGCGAGAAGGTCGAGGAGGAGGCCGAGGAGGTCGTCCGAGCTGCACGCGAGGAGTCCGATCAACGCGTCGCCGAGGAGGCCGCCGATCTGCTCTATCACCTCAGTGTCCTGCTCGCCTCGCGTCGGATCTCCCAGGCGGCGGTGATGGAGGTGCTAAATGGCCGTCGCCGCTGAGTCCGCCGATCTGAGGCTCGAACCGAGTCTTGAGGAGGCCAGGAGCCTCGCCGCGCAGGGCAACGTCATCCCGGTTCGCGCCCGCTTTGTCGATGATTGCGAGACGCCGGTCTCAGCCTTCCTCAAGCTGCGCGCCGGAGAGGCGCCCGGTGCGCCCTGCTTTTTGTTGGAGTCCGCCGAGCAGGGCCAGGTCGGTCGTTACTCGTTTGTCGGCATCAGGCCGCGCTCGCTGCTGCGCTGGAGCGATGGTCAGATGAGCGAGGACGGTGGCGAACCCGTCGAGGCTCCAGACCCCTACGCCGCGGTGGCCGAGCGGATGTCCGGTTACCGGCTCGCCGCGCTCGCCGGGCTGCCGCCGTTCGCCGGCGGTGCGGTTGGCTTCTTCGGGTATGACCTGGTCCGCACCGTGGAGCCGCTGGGAGCGCCGAATCCCGACCCGCTTGGTCTGCCCGACATGGCGCTGATGATCACCGACGTTCTGCTCGTCTTCGATCACCTCAAGCATGAGCTGACGATCATGTCGTGCGCCTTGGTCAGCCAGCAGGACGACCTAGAGGTCGTCTATGAGCGGGCAGCGAGGACGATCGCCGACATCCGCGCGCGATTGCGTGGCGCGGTTCCCGCCCCCCCGAGCCCGGCGCTGGTTGACCCGCCTCGCTTCACCTCAAACATGGAGCGCGAGGAGTTCGAAGCCGCGGTCAAACGCATCGTCGCCTACGTCCACGCCGGCGACGCCTTCCAGGTCGTCCCCTCGCAGCGTTTCTCGGCTCCCGCACCGGTCGAGGCCTTCTCGATCTACCGCGGCTTGCGGGCGGTCAATCCCTCCCCCTATATGTATTTCCTTCAGTTCGGCGACTTCCAGATCGCCGGCGCCTCGCCCGAGCCGCTGGTCAAGGTGATCGGCGACCGGGTCGAGACCAGGCCGATTGCCGGCACCTACCCGCGTGGCAGCGATGAGGACGAGGACCGTCGCCTCGCCGAGCGCCTCATCAACGATCCCAAGGAGCGCGCCGAGCACGTGATGCTGGTCGACCTCGGCCGCAACGACCTCGGCCGCGTCTGCGAGTACGGCAGCGTCAGCGTCGATGAGCTGATGGTGGTCGAGACCTACTCGCACGTCCTGCACATCGTCAGCCAGGTTTCGGGCAGGCTGCGCGGTGGGCTCGGTGCGCTGGACGTGTTGCGCTCAGCCCTGCCCGCCGGGACACTCTCGGGCGCCCCCAAGGTGCGGGCGATGCAGATCATCGATGAGCTCGAGCCGGTCAAGCGCTGCTCCTACGGCGGCGCGATCGGCTACCTCTCCTGGAATGGAGACCTCGACACCGCGATCCACATCCGCACCGTCGTCGTCAAGGACGGCCAGATCCACGTGCAGGCCGGGGGCGGCACCGTCGCCGACGCGAAACCCGCCTATGAGTACAACGAGTCCGTCAATAAGGCCAAGGCGGTCTTCCGTGCGGTTGAGCTTGCCTGCGAACAGCCCGATTGGGCGTGAGCTCGATGAAGGTGCTGCTCATCGACAACTACGACAGCTTTGCCTACAACCTGGTCCAGTACCTGGGTGAGCTCGGCTCTGAGGTCGAGGTCGTGCGCAACGACAAGGGCGAGGTCCACGAGCTGCTCGCACGCGGGGCGCAGCGCCTCGTCGTCTCGCCGGGCCCCTGCACCCCGGCCGAGGCGGGGATCTCAATCGAGGCAATTCGCGCCTTCGCCGAGGCGGGGGTACCGGTGCTCGGTGTCTGTCTCGGGCATCAGTCGCTGGTCGAGGCCTTCGGCGGGCGCACCGTGCAGGGTGAGCCGGTGCATGGCAAGGACGCCGAGATCGAGCACGACGGCCGCTCGATCTTCGCCGGGGTACCGAGCCCGATCGTCGCCGGGCGCTACCACTCGCTGATCGCCGATCCCGACCTTCCCGAGGAGCTCGAGCTGAGCGCCAGCCTCGGCGAGGTGGTGATGGGCGTCCGTCACCGCGAGTTGCCTGCCGAGGGTGTGCAGTTTCATCCCGAGTCGGTCCTCACCCCGCAGGGCAAAGAGCTGCTCAAGAACTTCCTCAGGGAGGACTGATGGCCGCCAACGAGGTGGTGACGCGGGCGATCGACGCGGTCTGTTCCGGTGACCATCTGACCGCCGATCACGCCGCCGCCGTGCTCGCCGAGATCATGGAAGGACGCACCGGTGAGGTCCAGATCGGCGCCTTTTTGGTCGCCCTGCGGGCCAAGGGGGAGACGGTCCCCGAGCTGGTTGGCCTGGCCCGCACAATGCGCTCGCTGGCCGCGCCGGTGGATACCGGCCGCGAGGATCTGCTCGACACGGCGGGGACCGGCGGGGGTCCCTCGACCTTCAACGTCTCGACCTCGGCGGCTCTGGTCGCGGCGGCGGCCGGCTGCGCGGTGGCTAAGCACGGCAATCGCTCGGCGACCAGCAAGTCCGGTTCCGCGGACGTGCTGGAGGCGCTCGGGGTGAGGATCGATCTCGATCCCGGCCAGGTCGCGCTCTGCATCGATTCGGTCGGGTTCGGCTTCATGTTTGCACCCCGCCACCATGCGGCGACGGCCCACGTCGTCCCCGTGCGCAAGGCCCTCGCTGTGCGCACAATTTTCAACTTCCTCGGGCCGTTGACCAATCCGGCCGGTGCCGAGCGCCAGCTGCTCGGAGTCTCCGACCGCCACTATCAGGAGACGATCGCCGAGGCGCTGGTTGGCCTCGGCAGCGAGCGGGCGATGGTGGTCAGCGGTGAGGACGGGGTCGATGAGCTATCGATCTCCGCTCGCACGAGGGTGATCGAGGTCGCCAGCGGCGCCACCACGGAGGAGTTCGTCGAGCCGGGTCAGTACGTCGCCGCGGCCCCGTTGGAGGCGGTCGCCGGTGGCACCCCGGCCGAAAACGCCGCCTCGACCCTGGCGGTATTCAGCGGCGAGCTTGGTCCGCGTCGCGACATCGTCGTGCTCAACGCAGGCGCGGCGATCTACGTCGGCGGCCTCGCCGACAGCCTCGGCGAAGGAGTCGAGAGGGCTGCGCAGACGATCGACTCCGGCGAGGCCGGGATCTTGCTTGAGCGTCTGATTGCGGCAACCGGCGCCCTCGGCGACTAGGCTTCATCGGTCTAGTGGGAATGATCGAGCAGCTCATCTTTGCGGCACGCGACGGGGTGGAGGCGCGGCGTCGCCAGCTTCCGCAGGCTGACCTCGAGTCCCGGTTGCAGAGCCGCGGTGAGGATCGTCCCTTCAACGAGGCGCTGACGCGACCGGGCCTCTCATTGATCGCGGAGTTCAAGCGGCGCTCGCCGAGCGCCGGACAGATCTCTGACCAGGCGACGGTCGAGGGCCAGGTCGAGGCCTACGAGCGCGGCGGCGCAGCGGCGCTCTCGGTGCTTACCGATGAGACCCACTTCGGCGGCTCGCTTGCGGACCTGCGCGCCGCCCGTGCGGCCTGTGATCTGCCGATCCTGCGCAAGGACTTCATCGTCGATCCCTACCAGCTCTATGAGGCGGCGGTCAACGGTGCCGACGCGGTGCTGCTGATCGTCCGCGCTCTGCCGGAGGAGACCCTGCACTCGCTCTATGATCAGGCGCGCGGCCTCGACCTCGACTGTCTGGTCGAGGTCCACGAGGAGGCAGAGCTCGAGCGGGCGCTGGCGCTCGGGGCCGAGGTGATCGGGATCAACAACCGCAATCTCGACGAGGGGACGATCGACGTCTCAACCACCTATGCGCTGATGCCCGACGTGCCGGCCGGCAAGACGGTGGTCGCCGAGAGCGGGATCTCCGATCGGGCTGAGCTCGAGGAGCTCGAGCGGGTCGGCGTCGATGCGGTGCTGATCGGGGGCGCCCTGATGAGCGCCCCCGATCCTGAGGCAAAGACCCGCGAGCTCACCGAGATTTAGGAACTATTTCGCGAGTCTTTAGAGAAGGCTGACGGCCTTGCTTCAGGCTCCCGCCACAATGAAAAGACTCTTCCGCACCTCCTTTGGCTCAGCACTCCTCGGTGGCCTCGTGGTCGCCATCTTCGGCCTGATCGCGATCAGCGCCGGCTGGATCAAGGCCGATAGCAACTCAACCCCGGCCCCGGCCCCGGCTGCCCTGGCGGCCCCGATCGCTAGCCATTCAGAAGGCAGCGAAACAAACACCGTCAACCAGATCTACCGCACCGACGGTCAGGGAGTTGCCTTCGTGCAGGCCACCGAGCCCGCCAAGGAAGCCTCTCCCTTCAATCCCTTCGGACAATCTGAAAGTGGCGGGATCGCAACCGGCTCGGGCTTCGTGATCGACACCGAAGGCCACCTGCTGACCAACAATCATGTGGTCGAAGGTGCGAGCAAGATTGAGGTCAAGCTCGGCTCATCGGAAAAGTCCTATCCGGCCAAGGTGGTCGGCGCCGATCCCTCCACCGACATCGCCCTGCTCAAGGTCGAAGTGCCCAGCAATCAACTCCATCCCCTGCAGCTGGGCGACTCCTCGCAGGTTGAAGTCGGCGATCCGGTGGTCGCGATCGGCAACCCCTTCGGCCTTGACCGCACGGTCACGAGCGGCATTGTCTCCGCCCTGCAGCGCCAGATCGAAGCGCCGGCCGGCTTCTCGATCTCGCATGTGATCCAGACCGACGCGGCGATCAATCCCGGCAACTCCGGTGGTCCGCTGATCAACTCCGAAGGTCGGGTGATCGGTATCAACTCCCAGATCGAGACCGGCGGCGGCGGCAACGGCAACATCGGCATCGGTTTTGCGATCCCGATCAACACGGCTCGCGAAGTCGCCAAGCAGATCGAGGAAAACGGCAAGGTTGAGCACGCCTACCTCGGCATCGAAGGCGGCAGCATCACGCCCGAATTGGCAAAGGCGCTCAACCTGCCAGTCGAACACGGCGTGCTTGTTGCCTCGGTCGCCAAGGGCGGTCCGGCCGAAAAGGCAGGGATCGAAGGGGGCAACACCTCGGCGACGATCGAAGGCGCCGAAGTGACTCTCGGCGGTGACATCATCACCAAGCTGGAAGGCAAGTCGATCTCGACCATCGAAGACCTCGTCAATGTGGTCAACGGTGAGCAGCCGGGCGACAAGCTGGAAGTGACGGTGCTGCGTGGCGGCAGCGAAAAGACCTTCACGGTGACGCTCGGCAACCGCCCGGCCTCGGTCAAATAGGTCGGCAGGGCTGGGCTCGCCCCGGCGAGCGCAGGCCCCGGACCGATCGCGCTCCCCGAGCCTGGGCCGGCGAGCCCGGGGCAGAGCCGCGGTCCCGTACCCTTGGGTTGTGCGGGTCAAGTTCTGTGGGATAACCAATCTCGATGACGCGGCGGAGGCCGTGCTGCTCGGCGCCTGGGCGATCGGGTTGATCCACTACGAGGGCAGCCCGCGGCGGGTGGCGGCGGCCGAGGCCACCGCGATCGGGGCCGCCTTCAAGCGCAAGTGCGAGGTCGTCGGCGTCTTCGTCAATCCCGAGCTCGATGAGGTCACCAGGGCGGTCGAGGACGTCGGTCTGACCATGGTGCAGCTAAACGGCGAAGAGGGCCCCAACTTCTGCGCGGAGGTCGCCCGTCGCAGCGGCCTGCGGGTGATCAAGGCGATTCACGTGGCGAGCGCTGCCGATATTCACGCCGCCGAGGTCTATCGCACCGATCTGCATCTCTTTGACCGGCGCGCGAAGGGCCTCTGGGGCGGGACCGGAGAGAGCTTTGACTGGGGTCTTTTGCGCGAGCGCCAATCCGGTCCGCCGGCGATTCTCGCCGGCGGCCTGCGACCCGACAACGTCGCCGAGGCAATCGCCGTGACACACCCCTACGCGGTCGATGTCGCCAGCGGCGTGGAGGCCGAGCCGGGCCGCAAGGACCACGCCGCGATGGGCGCCTTCTTTGAGGCGGCCCAGGCGGCTAGCGTTGCCCTGCGATGAGCGGCCTCGACGCTCGCTTCGGACCCTACGGCGGCCGCTATGTACCCGAGACGCTGATCGCGGCTCTCGATGAGCTCGGCGAGGCTTGGTCTGAGGCCCGCGAGGATGAGGATTTTGCCGCACAGCTCGCCGCCCTGCACCGTGATTTCATCGGTCGCCCGACGCCGCTCTACCGCGCCGATCGGCTATCCGAGCGCCTCGGCCGGGTGGTTTACCTAAAGCGCGAGGATCTCGCCCACACCGGCGCCCACAAGATCAACAATGCAGTCGGCCAGGCGCTCTTGGCAAAGCGAATGGGCAAGCCCAGGGTGATCGCCGAGACCGGGGCCGGCCAGCACGGCGTGGCGACGGCGACGGCCTGCGCCCTGTTTGGTCTTCAGTGCGTCGTCTACATGGGCTCTGAGGACATCCGCCGCCAGCGTCCAAATGTCGAGCGGATGGGTCTGCTGGGCGCCGAGGTGATCGCCGTGGAGGCCGGCGCGCGGACGCTGAAGGAGGCGGTCAGCGCCGCGATCCGCGACTGGGTTGAAAACGTCGGGAGCACCCACTACGTGATCGGCTCGGCCGTCGGTCCGGCGCCATTTCCGGCCCTCGTTCGCGACCTGCAACGGGTGATCGGCGATGAGGCGCGCGCCCAGGCTCTGGCCGCTGAGGGCACTCTGCCCACCCGGGTGATCGCCTGCGTTGGCGGCGGCTCCAATGCGATCGGCATCTTCACCCCGTTCATCGCCGACCCCGACGTTTCGCTGATCGGCGTCGAGGCCGCGGGCGAGGGCCTCGAAAGCGGTCGCCACGGTGCATCGCTGGTCGCCGGGCGCACCGGTGTCCTGCACGGCTCGCTCTCCTCGATCATCGCCGATGAGGACGGTCAGATTCTCGAGGCGCACTCGATCTCGGCGGGCCTCGACTATCCCGGCGTCGGTCCCGAGCACGCCCATCTGCGCGACAGCGGCCGCGCGACCTACACGGCGGTCTCCGATCGCGACGCGCTTGGCGCCTTCGCGACCCTCTCGCGTCTGGAGGGGATCATCCCCGCTCTGGAGTCAGCCCACGCGATCGCCTGGTTGCTCGAGAACGGTGATGGGGAGGGCTATGACGTGCTCTGCCTCTCGGGCCGCGGGGACAAGGACCTGGCCGAGGTGCTGGAGAAGAGCGGTGTCTGAGGTGATCACACCGACCGGTGAGGAGCTTCTCAGAAGGGCCTTTGCGGCCGCTCGCGCCGATCACCGCGCTGCGCTGATGCCCTACATGATGGGTGGTTACCCCGACCAGGAGTCCTCGCTCGCGGTCGCCAACGCCTACGCCCAGGCCGGCGCGGATCTGATCGAGCTCGGCGTTCCCTTCTCGGATCCGCTGGCAGATGGCCCGACGATTCATGCCGCCGCGAGTGCGGCGCTTGGCGCCGGCGCCAACCTGCAGGCTGTATTTGAGATCTGCGCCTCGGTGGCTGATCGCCTCCCGGTCGTCCTCATGGTCTACTCGAACATGATCCTCGCCCAGGGCGGGGTGGCTGAGTTCGTCAACCGCGCCGCGGGTGCGGGCGCCGCCGGGGCGATCGTCCCCGACCTGCCCCTCGGTGAGGCCGAGGAGATTCGCGCGGCCTTCACCGACGCTGGTTTGGCGCTGATCCCGCTGGTCGCGCCGACCACCACCGCCGGGCGCCTGAGCCGGATCTGCGCGGTCGCTCGCGGCTTCGTCTATGTCGTCTCCACGGTCGGCACGACCGGTGAGCGCGCCGAGCTGCCCGCCGGACTCTCGGATCTGGTCGCCGCCACCAGGGCCGAGGCGGAGGTTCCGGTTGCGGTCGGCTTCGGGATCGCCACTCCCGCCCAGGCCGCGACCGTCGGCCAGATCGCCGACGGCGTGATCATCGGCAGTCGCCTGGTGCGGGCCGCCGGTGAGGCAGGCTCGCCCGAGGCCGCCGGCGAAGCTGTCGCGGAGTTCCTGCGCGAGACGCGTGTCGCCCTCGCCGGGTAGTCTTTCGAGCGCATGGGAATGGTCGTAACGCTCTTTCTGGCGCTCGGCGCAATGACGGTCTCCTACGGATTCGGCCAAGGCGGCCCGGTCGCTGGACTCGTCTTTTTGACGGTGCTCTTCATCGGCGCGGCGATCCGCATCGCCCAGCCGAAGTCCTAATCGAAACCGTCTCAGGCGCGGGTGGCGATCACCCGCAGGTACTCGGGTTCGAGAATCAGGCCGCGCTCCCCGCCCGAACTGGCGCGCATCAGCTGCGCTCTCAGCTGCTCGGCCAACTGGTCCTCGTGCTCGGGCCCGGCTTTCTCGAAGGCCATCTTGATCGGCCCGAAGTTGGTGCGGAAGAAATCGAGGTAATGATCGGCGGAGCGAAAGGCCTGTCTGGAGATCGCGCGCTCGGCCCTCAATTCGGTGATCTGCGCCCCGAAGAGCTCGCGCACCCGCTCCTCGGTGCCCCAGAGGACCGGCGGGCTGAGGCCCGGGGGCGGCGGGGCGTATTTGGCGAGCAGCTTGAACATCTCGCTGATCGGCCCGTCTGGGACCCAGCTCGCCAGGCCGATCCTGCCGCCGGGTTTGCAGACCCGCAACAGCTCCGCCGCTGCACGCTCCTGTTCGGGGGCGAACATCACCCCGAAGATCGAGATCACGGCGTCGAACTCGCCGTCAGCGAAGGGCAGCTCTGCCGCGTCGCCCTCGAGAAACTCAATCTCCAGCCGCTCGGCCTGAGCGCGCTCGCGGCCACGCTCAAGCAGGGCCGGGACGAAGTCGATCCCAACCGCGTTGCCCCAGGCTCGCCGGGCGGCGGCGAGTGCCCCGTTGCCGCTGCCGCAGGCGACATCGAGGATCCGCTCTCCGGGGACGATCTCGAGCGCTTCGGCCAGTTCCTCGGCGACGATCACGATCAGGCTGGCGACCATCGCGAAATCGCCCGCGGCCCAGACCCGCTGCTGGGCCTCGCGCACCGCCGCCAGATCGACTCCTTCGCTCATTCCCGCTCCTTTGTCTCGCCTGCGTAACCTGAAGAGTATGCGGATCGGCGTGCTCACAGGAGGTGGCGATTGCCCGGGGCTAAACGCGGTGATCAGGGCGATCGTCCGCAAGGGGGTCGAACACCTAGAGCATGAGTTCGTCGGCTATCGCGACGGCTGGCGCGGCCCGCTGCAGGGCGATGGTGCGCCGCTCGGTGTGCCGGAGGTGCGCGGGATCCTGCCTCGCGGGGGGACCATCCTCGGCTCCTCGCGGACTAACCCCTTTGCCGATGATCAGGGTCCGCGGCAGATCGCCGAGAACCTTGCAGCCGATGGGGTCGAGGCCCTGATCGCGATCGGCGGTGAGGACACCCTGGGGGCCGCATCGCGGCTGCACGAGGAGATCGGGCTGCGGGTGATCGGTGTGCCGAAGACGATCGACAACGACCTGAGCGCAACCGACTACACCTTCGGTTTCGACACCGCGGTCAACATCGCGATGGAGGCGATCGACCGCCTGCACACGACCGCCGACAGCCACCACCGCGTCCTGATCGTGGAGGTGATGGGCCGCCATGCCGGTTGGATCGCCTTCCACGCCGGGCTCGCCGGTGGCGCCAACCTGATCCTGATCCCCGAGCTCGCCTTCGACATCGAGCGTGTCTGTGAGTTCGTCGGTCGCCGCTATGAAGCCCATTTCGCGCCGATCGTGGTCGTCGCTGAGGGCGCCCAGCCCGCGGGCGGAATCGCGGCTGCGCAGGGTCCGGGAAGTCGCGACGCCTTCGGTCACACGCGGCTCGGTGGCGTCGCCCACTGGCTTGAGGGCGAGATCGAGGGCCGCACCGGCAAGGAGACGCGGGCGACCGTGCTCGGCCACGTCCAGCGCGGTGGCACCCCGACCGCCTTCGATCGGGTGCTCGCGACCCGCTTTGGCCTGCACGCGATCGATGCCGCCGATGCTGAGCGCTGGGGCACGATGACGGCGCTGCGGGGAACCGAAATCGAGCTGGTCGCCCTGGGCGAGGCGACCGGTGAGCTGAAGACGGTGCCCGAGTCCCTCTACGCGGAGGCCGAGGTCTTCTTTGGCTAGCGCCGGTCGTGCCCTGCCAGATCTCACCGCCGGGGCTCGCTCTTGAGCAAATCGCCGGGCGCGGCGCGGCCGGGCCCGATCCTTACAAAGGCCCTACTCGCGACGGCCGCCTGCGGCCTGCTCACGGCCGGGCTGGGTTGTGGCGCGGGCGCGGAAGTCGGCGCTGGGGCAACGGTCAGGGTCTATGTCAGCGCCCCGCTTTGCACCGCGGCCAGGCGCGAGCTGGCGCGGCGAGGAGCGCGGGCGGGTTCGCTGTGGGTGCGGATCGCCTGCCTGCAGGACGCCGAGCGAAACGGCGGCAAACTCGATCTGGCGATGACCGGGGCCAACGCACGGCGGGCAACCGAGGACTCGACCGCGGTCGCCTATCTCGAGCTTCCCGGTCCCGAGGTGAGCTTCTCGCGCCCGATTCTCCAAGAAGCGGGCATCGCGGTGATTACCCACGGCTCTGCCCCGGGGGCGATGGTCAGGATCATCGCGGCGCTGGAAGAACTTGGGGAAGAATCCCCGCGGGAAGCCGTGGCCTCTACAGCAGGTCTCTGAAGGCCGCGCCGATCTCGGTGAAGGCGAACCGGTAACCGAGATCGAGGGCCCTGCGCGGCACGACCCGCTGGCCGCCCTTGAGCACGCTCCCGAACTCGCTCCCGTAGATCAGCTCGAGCGCAAATCCGGGGACCGGGACCGCGGCCGGGCGGTGCAGGGCAGCGCCCAGCGCCTTTGAGAGCTCGCGATTGGTGACCGGCTCAGGGGCGGTCGAGTTGATCACCCCGCTGACCGTCTCGTTGTCGAGCGCCCAGAGCAAAATCCCGACCTCATCGTCGATGTGGATCCAGGACATGTACTGCCCGCCACCGGCGAGCGGCCCGCCGACCCCCAGCTTGAACGGCGTCAGAAGCTGGCGCAGCAAGCCCCCGCGCGGATCGAGCACGTGCCCGGTGCGGATGATCGCCAGTCGGACTCCGCTCGCCTCGACCTCGCCGGCCGCCTTCTCCCAGGCCTGGACGACCTCGGCGTCAAACCCCACCCCGGGGTCCGCCGACTCGTCGATTAGGGCATCGCCGCGGTCACCGTAGAAGCCGATCGCCGACTGGTTGACGAGCACCCCGGGTTTGCGCTGCAGGCCGGCGATCGTGCCGATCAGGTTGTGGGTGCCGGTGCGGCGGCTCTCCATGATCCGTTCCTTGGCCTCAGCCGTCCAGCGCTGGTTGATCTTCTCGCCGAGCAGGTTGACGACCGCCTCGACCCCCTCAAAGGGCTCCGCCGCGGGGCGTTCGAGGGTCGGCTCCCAGGCGTGCCAGCTGACGCTCGGATTGGTTTTGCGCGCCGCGGCGGGATCGCGCGTCAGGCCGACAACGGTGTCGCCTCGGACCAGCAGCGAGTCGCACAGCGCCGAGCCGATAAAGCCGCTGGCTCCGGTGATGAGAAGCTTCACCTGCTCAGCCGATATCCACGGTCGAGAAGGTCCCGGTTTCCTCGTTGAAGCGGGCGATTCCCGCGCGCTTGGCCTCCTCGACGACGGCCTCGGCGACCTTCGGGGCGACCTCGCGGTTAAAGACGCTGGGGATGATGTAGTCCTCGGAGAGGTCTTCCTCGGTTACCGCCATCGCGATGCCCTGGGCCGCGGCGATCTTCATCTCCTCGGTGATTCGCGGCGCGCCGGCGTCGAGCGCACCGCGGAAGATCCCCGGAAAGGCGAGCACGTTGTTGATCTGGTTGGGGTAATCGGAGCGACCGGTGGCCATGATCCGAACGTAGGGCGCTGCATCCTCGGGCATCACCTCGGGGTTGGGATTCGCCATCGCGAAGACGATCGCGTCGTCGTTCATCTTCGCCAGTGACTCGGGTTTGATGATCCCCGGGCCGGAGAGTCCAACGAAGAGGTCCATGCCCTCGATCACCTCGTCGGGCTGGCCGCTCAACTGTTCGGGATTTGAGTTCTCCGAGTACCAGCGCTTGATCGCGCTCATCTCACCGGAAAGGTAGTCAGCCCGGCTGGTCGAGAGCGCCCCCTGGCGATCGCAGCCAACGATGTGAGTCACCCCGGAGGCCAGCATCATCTTCGTCGTCGCCACTCCGGCGGCGCCGAGGCCAACCATCAGCACGCGCAGCTCCGCGATCGGTTTCCCGGTGATTTTCAAGGCGTTGAAGAGCGCCGCCATCGTCACCACCGCGGTGCCGTGCTGGTCGTCGTGAAAGACGGGAATGTCAAGAGTTTCCTTGAGCCGGTCCTCGATCTCAAAGCAGCGCGGCGCTGAGATGTCCTCGAGGTTGATGCCGCCAAAGGTCGGTGCGATCAGTTCGGTCGCCTTGATGATCTCCCCGGCGTCCTGGGTGGCGAGGCAGATCGGGAATGCATCGACGCCGGCGAACTCCTTGAACAGCATCGCCTTGCCCTCCATCACCGGCATCGCCGCCTCGGGCCCAATGTTGCCGAGCCCGAGCACCGCGCTGCCATCCGAGACGACGGCGACCGTGTTCTTCTTGATCGTGAACTCGAAGGCCTTGGCGCGATCGGCGTGGATGTCTGAACAGACGCGGGCGACGCCGGGGGTGTAGGCCATCGAGAGGTCATCGCGGGTCTTCAACGGGTACTTGTTCTCGACCGAAATCTTGCCGCCGCGGTGCATCTGCATAGTGCGGTCGACGTAGTCGAGCACCCGCGCCCCGCGCGTGGAGCCGATCCCGCGCAGAATCCGCTCCCAGTGCTCGCGATCCTGGGCGTCAATCGTGAACTCGCGCACCCGCTTGCCCTCGCCACCGGCGCCGGGCACGAGGTCCACCCCCTGCAGCTGGCCGCCGGCCTCGGCGATCACGGCGGTCAATTTGCCCAGCGGCTCTTTGCGAGCATCGAGCTCGACCCGGATCGTGACGCTGTACTGGGCGCTGACAGCCATCCCAGCTATCGAATCAGATTCGCGTCGCTTGCCTAGGCACGGTTGCCCCACCAAGCGCCCCGACCTTCGCCGAAGGGCTCAAGAAACGGTAGAAAACCGCTCTTGTTGCGTTCTGTAGACATGAGATCGATTCGTGCCGGCCATCTAGTCCTCGCCCTGACAATGCTCGCGGCCTTCGCGGCGAAGCCCGCGCTGGCCGATGAAGCCGCCTCGCTCTATGACCCGGGCAAGGTCGTCTTCATCGAACTCACGCTCTCGCCCGAAGAAGAAGCAAAGCTGGAAGCCGAACCAGGCAAGTACGTCAAGGGAACCTTCTCGTTGACCGAATCGAGCGATGGAACGCCGGCCGGGAAGGAGATGACCCCGCTGATCCCCACGCGGCCCGCGGAAGTGAGGCTCAAGGGCAACGTCGGCGGCTCCTTCCGCAAGCTCAGCGAAAAGCCCGGTCTGAAGCTCAAGTTCAAAAAATCCGAACCGATGCTCGGCCTGCACAAGATGACCCTCAACAACATGGTGCAGGACCCCTCGATGGTGCATGAGACCCTGGCCTACGCCGCCTTTCGCGCGGCCGGGGTGCCGGCTTCGCGCACCGGCTACGCATATGTGCTTCTCAACGGTAAAGACATCGGCGTCTATCTCGACCTCGAAACCCTCGACGAAACCGCGCTGAGCCGGATCTTCGGCTCCTTCAACAGCACGACGCAGCACCTCTATGAGGGCGAAGACGGTCACGACGTCACGGCCGGTGAAGCGACCAAATTCGAAGTCGACGAAGGCTCCGAAAGCAACATTGCCGACCTCGAAGAACTGATCGAAGTCGTCAACAGCGAGCCGGCGGAGGGGGAAAGTTGGTCCGAACACGTCGCCGCCAAGCTGGACCTGGCCGAGATGGTGAAGATGTGGGCGGTCGAGAAGTACATCGATCACTGGGACGGCTACTCCGGCCACGCCGAAGTAGGCCTGCGGCCGAACAACTACTACCTCTACAGCGAACCCTCGGGGCGCTTTCAGATGATGCCCTGGGGCGCCGATCAGACCTGGATCCCGACGATCGGCGTCGCCACCCCGGATCGCGAAGTCACCTTCGACGGCAAAGGTGGCGTGCTCTTTGACAAGTGCCTTGAAGACGAACAGTGCTTTCACGCCTACTGGCGCGCTGTTCGCGACGTTCGGGTTGCGATCGCCAATCTCGACCCAGCTGCGCTGGCGGAAAGCTCAGCGATTCTGCTCGGCCCCTGGCAGGCGGAAGAATCCGCACACGGGCGACCCGAATACGACGCAGAGGAAATCAAAGAAGGCAAAAACGGCCTCGAGGAAACCCTCGAATTCATCATCGGCCGCAGCGCCGAAGCGTATTCGTGGCTGGCGGCCAACGCTCCCCCCGGCGAAGAAATCGAACCGGAAAAGCCCGAAGAAAAATCAACCGGCACCCCGCCACCGCCACCGCAGCCACCCTCACCGGCCAAGGTTCCAGCGCCGGGCTCGCTGGCCGTGAACGGCTTCATCGTCAATCACACCACGCTGCGGACTCGACTTGGCTTCTCGGCGCCGGGCACTGCGAGCGAGAACGTCAGCATGGGCACCGAGCGCGGTCGGCGCCGGGTCTGCTCGGTTGAGGGCCAGGCCGTGTCGTTCCTCGCCACCTTGCGCTGTCAGCTCTCCAAGGCGGCGAGGCAGCGTCTCAGCGAAGGCCCGCTGCGGCTGCGGGTCACCCTCGGTTTCGTGCCTGGGGACGGTGGCGCCGCAGCCGTCGCATCACGATCGATCACCGCCCCTCGCTGGCGCCCGAGCACTGCCCTCGGCGCGCGGCCCAGTATCGAGTCTTGGCGCCCCCTCAGCGGAGTTGGTGACAGATTTCGACGGAGGTTCCGCGCGCCTCCGGGCTGAGCGAGCCCAGGATCTTCGGCTGCTCTGCAGTCGCGGGCGGCGGCTCATAGAGTTGGCGCTCGATGGCCGACGTCACTCCTGAACTGTTTCTGCTCGATGGAAACTCGCTCGCCTACAGGGCCTTCTTTGCCCTGCCCGAGTCGATCGCCACCGCCGATGGGCGACCGACCAACGCGATCTATGGACTGGCCTCGATGCTCGTCAAGATCATCGATGAGCACCATCCCGGCGGCGTCATCGTCGCCTGGGACGCGGGGATGTCGGGTCGCGAGGTCACCTACGACCTCTACAAGGCCCAGCGCTCCTCGCGTCCGGACCTCCTGCGCGAGCAGTGGCCGCACCTGATGCCATTGGTCGAGGCCTTCGGCTACACAAATGTCAGGGTCGAGGGTTATGAGGCCGATGACGTGATCGCGACGCTGGCCCGGCAGGCGCGCGAGCGCGAGATCCCGGTGATGGTGGTCACCGGCGATCGCGACGCCTACCAGATGGTCGGCGAGGGGATCCGGGTGATGAGCACCACCAAAGGGATCTCGGAGACCAAGGTCTATGACCGCGAGGCGGTGATCGAGCGCTACGGGGTCCCGCCCGAGCTGGTCACCGATCTGATGGGGCTGCGCGGCGACACCTCCGACAATATTCCCGGCGTCCCCGGAATCGGTGAGAAAACCGCAGCCCAGCTGCTGCAGAAATTCGGCACTCTTGAGGACGTACTCGCTAACGTCGAGGAAGTCTCGGGGGCCAAGCGCAAAGAAAACCTCCGCGAGCATGCGGAGGACGCCCGCATGTCAAAGCAGCTCGCGACGCTGCACTACGACCTTGAGACAGGTTTTGACCCGGCCGCGGCGATGGGGGCCGAGCCCGACCGCGGTGCGCTGCGCGAGTTCATGCGCGAGTTCGAGCTGCGGGCGGTGATGGAACGCCTCGAAGAGGCACTGCCCGAGGGCGCCGCGGTCCCGGGGCGCCGGGTCGAGGAGGAGCTCGAGGTCGAGGCGGTCCAGGGAACCGTCGCCGATCTCGCCGAGGGAAGCATCGCGCTGGCGTTTGATCACGGTCACTGGGCGGCCGCTGACTCGGAGCGCATCGTCCGGGGGGAGTCAAGCCCAGGCGAGCTGGCGCTGGCGCTCGCCGGTCGGCCGCTGTCCGCCCATGACTTCAAGTCCCTGGGCGGCGGGCGCCAGGGTCTGCTTGCGGGCGCCTCGCGGGAGGGCGCCGAACTCGACCTCGCCCACGACACGATGATCGCCGCCTACCTGCTCGAGCCCCAGCGGCGCACCTATGACCTGGTCGAGCTGGCGGCAGACGCCGGCATCGGGATAGCGAGCGCCGCGGCGAGCGGTGGCGGTGGCGGCGCTGGGGAGGAGGAGGCGCAGCTCTCCCTCGGCGAGGCCCAGGAGGAGACCGGACCGGATCCCGCCGAGGAGGCGCGTCTGGTCGCGGCGCTCAGCAAGCTGCAGCGGACGCGAGTCGAGGAGCTCGGGCTAACCGATCTCTTTGAGCAGGTCGAGATGCCGCTGGTCGAGATTCTGGCCGAGATGGAGCGTCAGGGGTTGAAGCTCGATGCCCGGCGCCTGGCCGAGGTCGGTGCCGGCTTCGGCGAGCGAATCGCGGTCCTCGAGGGGGAGATCTATCAGCTTGCCGAGGAGGAGTTCACGATCGGCTCGCCCCAGCAGGTCGGCAAGATTCTCTTCGAGAAGCTGGGGCTGACCCGCAAGCGCCGCGGCAAGACCGGTTTCTCGACCGACGCCAGGGTCCTGGCCCAGATCCGCGAGGAGCATCCGATCGTCGAGAAGATCGAGGCCTGGCGCGAGCTGACCAAGTTGAAGAACACCTACCTCGACGCCCTGCCCGAGCTGATCGACCCAGACACCGGCCGCGTCCACACCACCTTCAACCAGACGACTGCGGCGACCGGGCGCCTGTCAAGTACCAACCCCAATCTGCAAAACATTCCGATCCGCACCGAGATCGGTCGACCCGTCCGCGCCTGTTTTGTCGCTGAGCGCGGCGCCCGTTTGCTCTCCGCCGACTACAGCCAGGTCGAGCTACGGGTGCTCGCCGAGGTAGCCGCCGAGGAGGTCCTCAAGGAGATATTCCGGGCGGGCGACGACGTCCACGCGGCGACCGCGGCGGAGGTATTCAACGTCTCGCGCGAGGAGATCGACGTCGCCCAGCGTTCGAAGGCAAAGATGGTCAACTTCGGCATCGTCTACGGGCTGACCGGTTTCGGGCTCGCCGATCGGCTCAATATCCCACGCAAGGAGGGCGAGGAATTCGTCGCCCGCTACCTGGAGCGCTTTCCCGCCGTGCGCGCCTTTCGTGAGGAGGTGATCGAGCAGGCCAGGGAGGAGGGTTACGTGAGGACGCTTATGGGTCGGCGCCGACAGATCCCCGAGCTGCGCTCGGCGAACCCCAACACACGACGCCTGGGTGAACGGCTCGCGGTCAACACCGTGATCCAGGGTACCGCCGCCGACATCATCAAGGTGGCAATGGTCCGCTGTCAGCGGGCGCTGCGCGGCGAACCGGGGCTGAGCACCCGCCTGGTCTTGCAGATCCACGATGAGCTGCTCTTCGAGGGACCGGCGGGGGAGATGGAGGCTGCCAGCGAGTTGGTGCGGCGCGAGATGTGCGCCGCCTACCAGCTCGACCCACCGCTGGAGGTCGACATCGGCGTCGGCCGAGACTGGCTTGAGAGCAAGTGAACCGGGTGGGCGGGAAGGCTGGGAGGCGAGCACCGGCTACTGAGCGCGGGGTCCTGAACGGTCGCGCTCTCACTCCTCGCGCACGGGCATGAGCGCGCGGCGGTCCGCGGGCGGACACGGGGCCGCCGCCGAAGAGGCGGGAGTTGGGTCCCTCGCCGTGGGGTGGATTCATCGCGGGCGGTGGATCCTCCTGAGTTACTGATATGACAGCAGGATGGCGAGCGGGCCGGGCCTCTCAACTGCACAGCACGCACGCGCGGCATGGATCCCGCACTCCCGGGGCGGTCTCGGTGGATAGGGGGGTCGCGCTACTGCTCACCGCCTGCGCCGGCGGGCTGATCGCGCTGCAGGCGCCGATTAACGCTGGCCTGGGCCGCTCGACCGGCGGCCTGCCGGCAGCATTTTTCTCCTTCGCAGTCGGCACGGTCGCGCTGCTCGCGATCGTCATCCTCAGCGGTAAGGCGAGCGGTTTGAACTCGACCTTCAATGTCAGTTGGTACTACCTGCTCGGCGGCCTGTTGGGCGCCGTCTATGTATCCAACGCGCTGATCGCCGTCTCGGTGATCGGAGCCGGCGGCGTCGCCGCGGCCACCGTCACCGGCCAGCTCACCGCTTCGGTCGTGATCGATCGGCTCGGCCTATTCGGTCTGGATCAGGTCCCGCTCAGCGCCGAGCGCGTGCTCGGCATCGCCCTCCTGCTCGCCGGCACCGTTCTGATCGTGCGCTGAGCGCCGGGCGCCGAAGCCCGGCGGGGCGAGTCGCAGGTAGGCGTTGAAGGTGAGGTCGATCAGCCACTGGGTCTTGTAGATGCGAAAGAGCGGCGCGAGCGCTCGTACCGGGATCCTGGGCAACACTCGTTGCACGAAAAGCAGGAGGCCAAAGCCCTTGCGGTGGGACTCATGCAGGCGCGAGTAGGCGGCAATCGCCTCCTCGCGGCTGCGCCGTCCCTCGAGCACGGCGCGCAGCTCACGCCCGGCGGCGATCCCGTAGTAGAGCGCGGTCCTGATCCCCTCTGCGGTCAGCGGCAGGCACTGCCCGGCTGAGTCGCCGGCGAAGAAGACTCCGCCCTCGCTGGCCGGACGCATCTCGTGTGGGATCCAGTTGCCCTGGTAGCGGACCAGATCGCGACCGAGGTCGGCGGCGAGCAGGTCGGTGCCAGCCCGCACGTGGGCCTTTGGCTCATAGGAGCAGGCACCGATGCGCAGCTCCTCGGCGGCCGGGAATGACCAGCCATAGCCGGCCCGCGCATAGCGGCGATCGACCCAGACCTCGAGGTCTTCGCCGTTGCCGGGCGGGTGGACCTCAAGCGCCCGGGTCAGCGGCGCATCGAGCGGCTGATAGCCATCGTCGCTGGCCAGGATTCGCCGCCAGCCCAGCGCGTCGATCACCAACGGAGCTGAGATCGTGCCGCGGTCGGTCTCGATCGCGATCTGCTCGCCCTCGCCGAGGCGCCGGCCGGTCACCGTCGCTGTCTCAAAATCGGCGTCGCACTGCAGCCAGAGGCTCTCGCACATCTGGTTGTAGTCAAAGGTCGAGAAGCTGTAGGGAAGGTCGAGAACCGTGGTGGCGCCGGGGGTGTGGACGACCAGCTCGCCGAAGCGCTGCTGCTCGAGCTCGATCATCCCCAGCGCCCGTAGCCAGTCGGTCGGGATTCCGCAGGCCGAGGTCGCCCGCTCGCCGATCTCATAGCGATCGATAACCAGCACGTCCGCACCGCAACCGGCCAGCTCCCGAGCCGCGGCGAGACCGGCAAAGCTCGCCCCACAGATCACCACATCGTGGCGCCCCAAAAGCGGCGTCCGCTCGGCGCCGTGCTTGGTTGCCCTGATCGGCATCCACTCGAGGGTACGCCAATGTCTCCGAAACCGAGCCCGCGACCCCTGCCCTGTGGTCTACTCGGCGCGCACCAGGGGGCGCCTCTCGGCGGGCGCTGCGCGCACTGGGTCCTGGGGCCACGGGGGCGCGAAGTCTTTTGGTGGCGCGATCCGCAGATAGTGGTCAAAGGACCACTCGACGAACCGCCTGCGCCCGCAGGCTCCGATGATCAGGCGCTGCAGCAGCGCCGGTATCCGCGGCAGCAGCTTTTGGGTGCGCAATAGCGAGCGGTACTTCCACTCGTGGGTGTCACTGAACTCCGCGTAGCGAGCGGCGGCCGTCTCGCGGTTCTGGGCACCCGCGATCACCGCGCGCAGCTCGCGACCCAACACGATCCCGAAGTAGAAAGCGGTACGGATCCCCTCGGCGGTCAGCGGCAGGCAGTGACCGGCCGAGTCGCCGGCGAAAAAAATCCCGCCCTCGGTGGCGGGGCGCAGCTGGTGGGGAATCCAGTTGCCCTGGTACTCGTTGGGCGACTTGCCGAGATCCTCGGTCAGCAAGACCGTGGTGTCCTTGACGTGGAAGCGGGGATCGAAGGAGCCGATCCCGATTCGCAGCTCCTCGCCGGCGGGAAATGACCAGCCGTAGCCGGCCGGCACGTAGCGGCGGTCGATCCAGACCTCGAGATCCTTACCGCTGCCCGCAGGGTGAACCTCAAGACCGCGTGAGAGCGGCGCCTCGGGCGGCTGGTAGCCGTCGCCCAAGGCCAGCACCCGGCGCCAGCCCAGCGCGTCGATCACCAGTGGCGCTGAGATCGTGCCGCGGTCGGTCTCGACGGCGACCTCGCCCCCTGGCCCGACGCCGGGCGCCGAGCGGCCGTTGACCTTGGCGGTCTCAAAGCTTGCATCGCAATCGCGCCAGAGCAGCTCGCAGAGCGTGCGGTAGTCGAAGGTCGAGAAGCTCCAGGGCAGGTCATAGCGGGTGCTAGCGCCGGGCGTGTGGATAACCAGCTCGCCGAATCGCTGCAGCTCGGCGTCCATCAGGCCCATCGCTCGCAGCCAGTCTGTGGGGATCCCACAGGCGGAGGTCTGGCGCTCGCCGATCTCGTAGCGGTCGATGACCAGTACGTCGGCCCCCGAATCGGCTAGCTCGCGGGCGACTGCCAGCCCGGCGAAGCTCGCCCCGCAGATCAGCACATCACGGCGCCCGCCGAGCGGAGTCCGCTCCTCACCGCGTTTCGTCGCCCGCACCGGCATGGTCGGGAGGGTATCGACCGGCCGCCGAGGCAACTGAGGTGGGCGTAGTTGTTTCTGCAATTATTCGCCGTCGTGTCTGCGACCGAGACATTGACGCCGCCTGCGACCACAGGCACCCCAGTCGAGGGCTCCAACGGCCTCCTTCTGCAGATCGACGGCAAGATCGTCCCCAACTACGCGGCGACGATGGTCTCCTTCGATGAGGGCGACGTGGTCAACGGCAGGGTGGTGCGGATCGACAAGGACGAGGTTCTGGTCGACATCGGCTACAAGTCCGAGGGGGTCATTCCCTCCAACGAGCTCTCGATCCGCAAGTCCGTGGACCCGGGCGAGGAGGTCGAGCTGGGCGAGGAGGTCGACGCCCTGGTGCTCACCAAAGAAGACGCCGAGGGTCGCCTGGTGCTCTCCAAGAAGCGCGCCCGCTTCGAGAAGGCCTGGCGGCGCATCGAGACCGCCGCTGAGTCCGGCGAACCGGTTGAAGGCAGCGTGATTGAGGTCGTCAAGGGCGGCCTGATTCTCGACCTCGGGGTGCGCGGATTCCTGCCCGCCTCACTGGTCGATATTCGCCGCGTCCACAACCTCGACGAGTTCATGGGCCAGACGCTCGAATGCAAAGTGATCGAGCTCAATCGCAGCCGCAACAACGTCGTGCTCTCCCGACGCGCGGTGCTCGAGGAAGAGCGCAAGGAGGTTCGCGAGCAGATCCTCGATCGTCTCCAGCCGGGCCAGGTCGTCGACGGCAAGATCTCCAACATCGTCGACTTCGGCGCCTTCGTCGACCTCGATGGGATCGACGGCCTGATCCATATCTCCGAGCTCTCCTGGAGTCATGTCAATCATCCTTCCGAGGTGGTCGCGATTGGTGACGACGTGCGGATCAAAGTCCTCGACATCGATCGCGACCGCCAGCGCATCTCGCTCGGCCTCAAGCAGACCCAGGAGGACCCGTGGCAGCGGGTCGTCAGCACCCACCGCTCCGGCGATGTGCTCGAGGGTACCGTCACCAAGGTGGTGGCCTTCGGGGCATTCGTCGAGATCCTTCCAGGGGTCGAGGGCCTGGTCCACATCTCCGAGCTCGCAGATCACCACGTCGAGAGCCCCAGCGAGGTGGTCGAGCCAGGCGGCAAACTGAACGTCAAGATCCTTGAGATCGATGAGGAGCGTCGCCGTCTCTCGTTGAGCATCAAGCGAGTCGAGGGGCAAAACATGCCGATGCAGGACCTCGGCGCCCAGATCGCCGAGGCCGAAGGTGCCGATCCCCCACCCACCGAAACGGCCGAGGCAGGCGACGGCTCCACGAGTCAGGCTGACGACGAGGCCTCCTCCTCTGAGCCAGCGGCGGAGCAGGGCGAGGAGCCGCAGGTGGCCGAGCCTGAGCCTGAGGCCGAGGAGCCGCAGGCCGAGGGCGCCGAGGATCAGGAGGCGGTTGAGGATGGGGTCGAGTCCGCGGCGGCGGCAGCCGAGGATCGGGCACCGGAGGCCCTCGCCGAGGATGCGGCAACCGAGTCCGATGAGTCCGAGCTCGCCGAGGAGCCCGCGGCCGAGCCAGCAGCTGAGGCAACTCAAGAGCCCTAAACCCCGATGCCCCTGACGATCGGCCTCACCGGGGGGATCGCGGCGGGCAAGTCCGAGGCGCTCGCCGCCTTCAGGCGCCTGGGCGCCGCGACGATCTCAAGCGATGAGGTCGTCCACGAGTTGCTCGACAGCGAGCCCCTCCCGACGCGGCTGGTCGAGCGTTGGGGGCAGGAGGTCGCACCAGAGGGGAAGGTCGATCGCGACCGGATTGGCGAGATCGTCTTCGCCGACCCCGAGCAGCTCTCCTGGCTGGAGTCTGAGGTTCACCCTCTGGTCGGGGCGAGGATTGGCGCCTTCCTCGCCGCCCTGTCGCCGGAGACCGAGATCGCCGTCGTCGAGGTGCCGCTGCTCTTTGAGTCGGGCATGGACGGCGTCTTCGATACGACCGTCGCGGTGATCAGCTCCGATGAGGTGCGCCGGACACGCGCCGAGGCCCGTGGTCACACCCTGGTCGGCGAGCGCGAGGCTCGCCAGCTGGGCCAGGACGAGAAGGCGCGGCGCGCTGCCCACGTGGTCCAAAACGATGGCTCGCTCGGCGATCTGGAGCGGGCGCTGTCCGCACTCCTCGACAAGCTCGGGGGATGAGGCAGAGGCGACGTCGCAGAGGTCTGCTCGCGCTTGGCGCCTTCCTCACCGTGGCGATCCTTGTCGGGATCGCTTTGGTCAGCGGGATTCTCAACAAAGCGATCGAGGAGCTGACCCTGCCGCTCAACCACGAGGACATCATTCGCCAACAGGCGGCCGAAAAGGGGGTCGATGCCTCGCTGATAGCCGCCGTGATCTACACCGAGTCCCGCTTCCGCGACCAGACCTCCGATGCTGGGGCGCGGGGGCTGATGCAGATCACTCCCGCGGCGGCAAAGGAAATCGAGCGCCTCAGCGGCGGCACGACCTTTCATCTCGAAGATCTCTCCGATCCTGAAATCAACATCCGCTACGGGACCTTTCTGCTCGCCGAACTGCTCGCCCGCTATGAAGGAAACGAGATCGCCGCGCTTGCTGCCTACAACGCCGGTCCGGCGAATGTCGATAAATGGGGCGGTAGCGATCTCAACCTAAATGACATTCAGTTCCCTGAGACGCGCGCGTATGTTGAAGGCGTGCTCGAAAAGAAGGGCGAATACCGCGACCACTACGCGAAGGAGCTGGGCTACCGGTGAGTAATTCTCCCCGGCCCCGTGTAGCCGCCCTGGCGCTTGCCGTCGGCCTCGTTTTGGCCGACTCCTCGGTCGTCATCCTGGCGCTGCCACAGATCTATCGCGAACTCGACACCAGCGTCTCGGCTGTGATCTGGGTGCTCGTCTCCTTCAACCTGGTGATCGCCCTCGCCGCGGTACCCGCCGCTCACCTCGCCCGCCGCGTCGGACCGGCGCGCACCGCGGCGATTGGGCTCGCGGTCTTCGCCGGCGCCGGTCTCGCCTGCGGGCTTTCCTCGGAGCTGGGGACCTTGATCGCTGCCCGCTGTGTGCAGGCGCTGGGCGGGGCAGCCGCGGTAACCGCGGTGCTCGAGCTCCTGCCGGCCAGCGCCGGCTCAGAGCGCCAGGCGACCGTGATCTGGGCGACCGCGGGGGCCACGGGGGCGGCGCTCGGCCCGGCGATCGGCGGCCTGCTCACCGACCTGGTCTCCTGGCAATCGATCTTCCTCCTGCAGGTGCCGATCGCGATCCTTGCGGCGCTGCCGATCCTTGCCGTCGCCAGACACGAGGCGGCGACCGGCATCCACTCGCAGCTACCTCGCACCGGTCGCCCCCACATTCTCGCCAACATCGCCCTCGCTTTGGTCTCGGCGGCGATCGCCGCCGCCCTGTTCTTGCTTGTCCTGCTCCTGATCGAAGGCTGGCGACTCTCGCCGATCGGCGCCGCGATCGTGGTCAGCGTGATGCCGCTCGCGGCGCTGGCGGGCAGACGGCTGGGGGGGACGGTCTCAAGCACCCGCGCCCGCGCTGGTGCCGGCGCGATCCTCGTCGCCGGCGGCCTCGGAGGCCTGGCGCTATTGCCCAACGCCTTGATCGTGCTCACGATCCCACCCCAGATTCTGGTCGGGGTCGGCCTCGCGCTGGTGCTCTCGGCCCTGACCGAGACGGCGCTGCACGGGCGGGCTCCGCAGGCGATTCACGGCGGCTGGACGATCTCCTCGCGCCACGCCGGCGTCGTGATTGGACTCCTGGCCCTGACTCCGATCTTCACCCACGACATCGCCCAGCAGCGTCTCGATGCGATCAACGCCGGCACCGCCGTCTTGCTCGACTCGAAGGCGAGCCCACTGCTGAAGCTGCAGCTTGCCCCGCGGATCGATCAACGACTCGAAGAAGAGAAGGGCAAGGTGCCGACCCTGGGCCCCGTTTTTGAACCGCTGCCCGGCGATCCCGGTGAACGCGAAGCCGTGGTCGAGCTGCGCGAAGAACTCCAGGACCAGCTAAACCGCGGCGCGACCCATGCCTTCAGCCCCTCCTTCGGCCTCGCCGCGCTGCTGGCGCTGGTTGCACTGGTGCCGATCGGGTTGGCGCGGAGGGTCGAACTGTGAGCGCGGGCGGGGGGCGGCGAGGGTCGTTCTTGGTCCTCGGCTCGATCGCGGTCTCCCTGGCGCTGGTCGCTGCCTACCTGGCCGCCGGTGGTGCCAGCTACGCACCGGCCAAGACCCAGGACCCCTGCAAGCATCGGGCCTGGAGTAATCCCGAAGGCCTGCAGGAAATTCTGCAGCAGTTCACGCTCTCCGCACTCGATGGGGCGGCCTGCAAGCTCGGTGTTTCGCGCGAGACGCTGGCCCGCGCCCTGGCCAGCCAGAGTGCGCGCGAAGAATTTGCCAAGCGCTACCACGTCGATGACGCGGAGTTGGCGAAGGCGATCCGCGCCGGCCTCCTGCGAGCCGTCAGCGACGCCGAAGAAGCCGGCGCCCTCTTCGGCCCGCTCGGCTTTGCGGCCCGCCAGGCGATCCGCTCGGTTCCGCTCAGCGAGGCGATCGAACTGGTCCATAACGCGGGCTCGATCTTCAAGGGCGGTGGCTCGATCGTTGGGCTCGGCGAAGAAGGCCTCAACCTGCTCGAAGAATTCGTCCCCTAGTCCCGGCACTCGACCCGGCTGGGGGCGCCGCGAGTTTGGCACAGACCTAGAGTCTCTAGGTGCGCGTCGCGCGCCAGACCCAGAGCATGCACAGCGGTTGCAGGGGCAGGCGTGCCCAGAGCGCCCAGCGCGGGATCCGGTTCAGGTCGAGCCCTTTGATTTGCTCGGGGTTGAGCGCCATGTGGAGGTTGGCGGGGAAGACCGCGACCAGTAGCCCGAGCAGCCACCAGCGCGCGAACCGACGGCTGCGCGGCGAGGCGATCGCGGCCCCGCCTATCAGCTCGGCCACGCCGCTGATCAGCACCGACTCCCGGTGAGCGGGGAAAGCAGGCGGCATCAGCGCCTCATAGCGGCGTGGGATCAAGAAATGCATCAGCCCGGCAAAGCTGAAGAGGCCGGCCAGGCCTTTTTGGGAGCCGGTCATCGAGCCCGGCAGTCTCGCAGGTGAGCTGGTTCAAGTCGCCCGCGAAGCGCGCCGATAGCCATGAAGACCATGCTCGAGTCAAATTCCGACAAGCCCCTGCTGGGCCAGCTGAACCCGACTGGCGCTGCGACGATGAAGAAGCCGGTCGTGCCGATCGTCGTCGGCACCCGTCCCGAGGCGATCAAGTTGGTACCGATCATCCTGGCGCTGCGCGAGAGCAGCAACTACGAGCCGATCGTGGTTTCCACCGGCCAGCACAACCGCATGGTCGACTACATCTTCGAGCTCGCCGGGATCAAGCCCGACGTCGTGCTCTGGGCCGGCAGTCGGCGTTCGAGCCTCAACGAACGGGTCTCGACGGTGATGCGCCGCTTCGAAGATTTCTGCGTTGATCGCTTTGAGGCTGATTTTGACGCAGTCCCCACGGTCGCCGATGTTCTCCGCGGCCGCCGTCCGGCCGCCGTCCTCGTCCACGGCGACACCAGCTCGGCGATGGCCGCCGCCCTCTCCTCCTTTCACCTTCGGGTCCCGGTCGTCCACGTCGAGGCAGGACTGCGGACCGGGGGAATCAATCTGACCCCCTTCCCGGAGGAGCTCAACCGCCAGGTGGTCTCGACCGTAGCGGCTCTGCACTTCGCTCCGACGATGGCGAACCTTCAGAACCTGGTGCGCGAGGACATCCCGGCGAGCCGGGTATTCGTCACCGGCAACACCGGTATCGATGCCTTGCAGTGGGCCTCGAAGATCGATGTGCGCTTCGCCAATCCTGAGTTGCAGCGGATCTATGACGGTGAGCAGCGCGTCGTGGTGATCACCGCCCACCGGCGCGAGAACTGGGGCGATGGCCTGAAGGGGATCGCCGATGGAGTGCTGCGGCTCGCCGAGTCCCACCCCGATGTGCGCTTTGTGTTGCCGGTCCATCCGAACCCGGCGGTCGCCGAGGTCCTGACCGCACGACTGCAGGGACACGACAATGTCTTGCTCACCGAGCCGCTCGGCTACGCGACCTTCTCCCGCCTTTTGGCCCGCTCGGACCTCGTGATCACCGACTCGGGTGGGGTGCAGGAAGAGGCTCCTTCGTTGAACAAGCCGGTCCTGGTCACCCGCGAGAGCACCGAGCGCACCGAGGGCCTTGAAGCCGGCACGCTGCGGCTGGTCGGCACCGATCCCGATCTGATCTTCCACGAAGGCCAGCGCCTGCTTGGCGACGAGAGTGCCTACGAGGAGATGGCAAATGCCGAAAACCCCTATGGCGACGGTCTGGCGGCCAAGCGGATAGTCGCGGCCTTCGAGCACATCCTGCTCGGCGGCGAGCCTCCCTCTCCATTTGGCCCCGGCTACAGCCGTGGTGCGATTGCCGAAGCTGCCGGATTTGACCTCGCGCCCGGTGAGTTTGACGCCGAGCTGAAGGCCTCTGGGGTCACCCCTGAGCCCGTGGACAGCGGCTATAGAGTCGGCTAATGGCCCTGCCCTTCGAAGGGCTGCCGCCGGTTTGGGCGGCGCTCTTCTACGTTTGTTTCGCCGTGATCCTCGCAATGTTCGCGTGGACCGCGATGCTCTACGGAAGAGGCCATCGTGCCGCCCGCCGCCCGCCGCCGGTTCCCGCCGATGGTGCCGAGGGTCTGACCTGGATCTTCATGGTCCCCGCCCTAAACGAGGAGGTGACGATTCGCGACAGCGTCGATCGTCTGCTCGCGTTCGAGCTGGCGCGGCGACGGGTGCTTGTGATCGACGACGCATCCACCGATCGGACCGCAGAGATTCTGAGCGCAATCGAGCACCCCGACCTTCTCGTCATTCGGCGCGAGAAGCCCGACGCCCAGATCGGCAAGGCCGCGGCCCTAAACCAGGCCTACCGCGCGCTCAGCGAGTTCGGTGATCGCGAGCGGACGATCATCGTCATCGTCGACGCCGACGGACGCCTGCGGCCAGACGCGCCGGCGTTTGCCGCCGGGCACTTCGCCGACCCCGCGGTGGGCGGTGTGCAGTCGCTGGTCCACATCTATAACCGCCACCACCTGCTGACCTGGCTGCAGGACGTCGAGTTCTCCGTCTACGGCTTCCTCTTTCAGGCCGGTCGTGATGACTGGGGCACGGCTGGGATGGGCGGCAACGGCCAGTTCAATCGCCTCAGCGCCCTCGATCAGATCGCCGATGCCAGCGGTCCCTGGCGCGACCGGCTGACCGAGGATCAGGACCTCGGGCTGCGGCTGATGAGCAGCGGTTGGAAGGGGCGCCAGGATCTGCGCGCGACCGTCGACCAACAGGGTCTGACCAGCCTGCGGCGCCTGCTAAATCAGCGCACCCGTTGGTCCCAGGGAAACCTGCAGGCGATCGGCCTCGCCGCCGAGGTTCGGCGCGCCCCTTTCCCGACCCCGGCTCGCGTCGAGCTGCTCGCCTATCTGCTGATGCCGGTCTGGCAAGGGGTGATTGGCCTCGGGTTGATCGCCGCGGTGATCCTCGCCCTCAACGGCACCGCCTCACTGTGGGGGGCGGGTCCGACCTGGCAGCTTGGCTTCTTCTACCTGCTCGCCTACGGTGGGACGATCCTCGGCTGCGTCGCCGCGCGCTCGCGTGAGGGCCTGCGCGGGGTGCTCACCGGTGTCCTGATCGCCCAGGTCTACGCCCCCTATACGTGGTTCCTGTGGCCGGTGCTGTTGCGCTCGAGCCTACGCCAGCTCAGGGCTCGCGACGATTGGGCAAAGACCGAGCGTGAACCGCTCGAGGCCCCCGAGGGAGAGCATCCCGCGGATTTGGTCTAGGATCGACAGGGCTCCCGTTGGGGGCGGTTATGCAAAGGCCCGCAGTCGCAATCGCCCTCGCCCTCGTCTTCGCCCTGGTGGCGCTTGGTTGCGGCACCAGCACGGACAGCTCGACCTCGACCACGGCCTCAGCCGCCAGCTGCAGCCCCGCCCAGCTTGAAACCCATACCAAGGGCGAGCTGACGGTCGCCACCGACAAACCCGCCTACCCGCCCTACTTCAAAGACGACGACCCGACCAACGGGGAAGGCTTTGAGAGCGCCGTCGCGTACGCGATCGGCAAACAGCTCGGCTACCCGCCGGCGAAGGTGAATTGGACGGTTGAGCCCTTCGACTCCTCCTATGCTCCCGGCCCGAAGGACTTCGACTTCGACGTCAACGAGATCTCGATCACGCCGACCCGTGAAAAGGCGGTCGACTTCTCGGCTCCCTACTACAGAGCAAACCAGGCGGTGGTTGCGCTGAACGGCTCTGCCGCCGCCAAGGCGACCTCGCTCACCGACCTCAAGGGCGCGAAGATCGGCGTCCAGATCAACACCACCAGCCTGAGCGCCGTCGAAGAAGAAATCGAACCGAGCAGCCGGCCCGAAGTCTTCAACAACTCCGACGACGTCGTCACCGCGCTCAAGAACGGCCAGGTCGAAGCCATCGTCGTTGATCTCCCGACTGCGCTCTACCTCACCTCTGCCCAGGTCGAAGACGCAACCGTCGTCGGCCAGTTCGGCACCGCCTCCGGCGAAGAATGGGGTGCGCTACTGAGCAAGGGCTCCCCGTTGACCGGCTGCATCACACGGGCGGTCAAAGCGCTGAGAAGCTCGGGCGAGCTGGAAGCGCTCAACAAGCGCTGGATGAGCCAGGCGGCCGGCGCTCCCGAGCTGCACTGAGCAAGCCGCGACGTTTGGTGTGACTCCCCGGGGCACCGTCCCCAGCCAGGGTCAGAATCCGCGGCTGCTTGGCCCAGTCCGTAGTCATCAGCGATCGCCGCCTCGAAAGGGAGGCCGCCAAGCGCCGTCAGGCGCGGCGAGGACAGGCGATCGCGGTCGCCGCGAGCGTGCTCGTCCTCGGCGGCCTCGCCACTCTCGTTTTCACCAGCCCAGGCTGGCCCACGGTGCGGGAAACCTTCTTCTCGTGGAGTGAATTCAAGAATTGCTTCCCGGAAGTCCTCGAAGGCTTCTGGCTCGATGTGAAGATCTTCATGGTCGTCGAGGTCGCGGTCCTGATCATCGCACTGGCGCTCGCCCTGATCAGGACGAGCCGGACCCCGGCGCTGTTCCCGATCCGGCTGCTGGCAACGGTCTGGGTAGATCTGTTTCGCGGCGTGCCCACGATCCTGCTGATCTACCTGTTTGGGTTCGGGATACCGGCTCTGGCCCTGAGCGGACTGCCCACCGACCCCGTGGTCCTCGGCGGGATCGCCCTCACTCTTGCCTATAGCGCCTATGTCGCCGAGGTCTACCGGGCCGGGATCCGCTCGGTCCATCTCGGCCAGCACGATGCGGCGCTCGCCATTGGGTTGACCCACTCACAGGCGATGCGTCACGTGATTCTGCCGCAGGCCGTGCGCCGGGTCGCTGCGCCGCTGCTCAACGACTTCGTCGCCCTGCAGAAGGAAGTGGCGTTGATCTCGACCATCGGCCCGCTGGAGGCCTTCCGCATTGCCCAGATCTTTCAGGGTGAAAACTTCAACTACACGCCGCTGATCGCGGCCGCCCTGCTCTACCTGATGGTCACGGTCCCGCTGGCGCGGATCGTCGATCGCATGGGCGGGCCCGAGGGGGCGGTGAGATGAACCCCGGACGGCCGAGCGTCGACATGGGTCCAATCCCGAAATCGACCCCTGTCCTCGAGATTCGCGGGGTGACGAAAGCCTTCGGCTCGCGTGAGGTCCTGCGCGGGATCGATCTCGAAGTCCGCGAGCATCAGGCGGTGGCGTTAATCGGCGCCTCCGGCTCAGGCAAGTCGACCCTGCTGCGTTGCATCGACCTGCTTGAGGAAATCGACGACGGCGACGTCTTTCTTGACGGCGAGGTGATCACCGATCCCTCGGTCGACCCGGTCGCGGTGCGCAGGAGGCTGGGGCTGGTCTTCCAGGCCTTCAACCTCTTCCCGCACCTGACCGCGCTCGAGAACGTCGTGCTCGGCGAGCGGCGCGCCCAGGGCGCCTCGAGGGCGGAGGCCGACGAGCATGGGCGCGAGCTGCTCGCCCGCTTCGGGCTCAAGGGCAGAGAGCACGATCGTCCCGACAACCTCTCGGGCGGCCAGCAGCAGCGGATCGCGATCGCCCGCGCCTTTGCCGGCCGCCCGCGGGCGCTGCTCCTCGACGAGGTGACCAGTGCGCTTGACCCGGAGCTGATCGGCGAGGTTCTGGGGGCCGTGCGGGACCTCAAAGCCGAGGGGATGACGATGGTGATCGCCACCCACGAGATGAGCTTCGCCCGCGAGGTGGCCGATTTCGTCGCCTTTTTGCACGAGGGGACGATCGCCGAGTACGGCACGCCCCAGGAAGTTCTGGCCGAACCCGAGAGACCTGAGACGCGTCGCTTCCTCAGCCGCCTGCTCGAGGCGGGCCGCGCCTGAGCGGTCGCTATCTTGGATCGCTGTGCCCGAGTTCGAGCTCAACCCCGCCTACACGCCGACCGCCGATCAGCCCAAGGCGATCGCGGGGCTGGCCGCGGGGCTGGAGGCGGGAGAACGCTTCCAGACCCTGCTCGGCGCGACCGGCACCGGCAAGACATTCACGATGGCGGCGACGATTGCCGAGGTCCAGCGGCCCTCGCTTGTGATCGCCCACAACAAGACTCTCGCCGCGCAGCTTTGCAACGAGTTCCGCGAGTTCTTCCCCGACAACGCGGTCGAGTACTTCGTCTCCTACTACGACTACTACCAACCGGAGGCCTACGTCCCCGCCCAGGATCTATACATCGAGAAGGACTCCTCGATCAACGATGAGATCGACCGTCTGCGCCACGCAGCGACTGCGGCGCTCTTTGCCCGTCGCGATGTGATCATCGTCGCCTCGGTGTCCTGCATCTACGGGATCGGTTCGCCGCAGGTCTACAACGAAAAAATGCAGCTCTTCAAGGTCGGTGAGTCGATCGAGCGCGACGAGGTCCTGCGCAAGCTGATCAAGATGCAATACCAGCGCAACGATTCGGTGCTCGGTCGCGGCGCCTTCCGGGTGCGCGGCGAGGTGCTGGAGATCATGCCCTCCTACGCGGAGTCCGCCTACCGGATCGCGCTCTTCGGCGAGGAGATCGAGTCGATTCAGCACTTCGATCCCCTGACCGGGGAAATCCTCGACGAGATCGATCACGTCTCGGTCTGGCCGGCGTCGCACTACGTGACCAAAGATGAGACCGTCGAGCGCGCGGTCGAGGAGATCCGCGCCGAACTCGAATCGCGCACCGGCGAACTCGAGGCCGAGGGCAAGCAACTTGAGGCCCACCGGCTGCGCCAGCGCACCGCCTATGACCTCGAGATGATCAAGGAGCTCGGTTTCACCTCCGGAATCGAGAACTACTCGCGGATACTCGACGGCCGCCCGCCCGGCAGCCCGCCCCACACACTGGTCGACTACTTCCCCGAGGATTTTGTTGTCTTCGTCGATGAGTCTCACCAGACGATTCCCCAGATTGGCGGCATGTATGAGGGTGACCGCTCCCGCAAGCAGACCCTGATCGATTACGGCTTTCGCCTGCCCTCGGCGATCGACAACCGACCACTGAAGTTCGATGAGTTCATGCAGCGGGTGCCGCGCTTGGTGATGGTCTCGGCGACGCCCGGGCCGTTTGAGAAAGCGGAATCGAGTCGCGTTGTCGAGCAGATCGTGCGTCCGACCGGGATCGTTGACCCCTACATCGAGGTGCGCGAGACCAAGAACCAGATCGATGATCTGATGAACGAGATCAAGGCTCGCGCCGAGGGCGGCGACCGGACCTTGGTCACGACCCTGACTAAGAAGATGGCCGAGGACCTGACCGCCTATCTGCTCGAGTACGGGGTCAAGGTCCGCTACCTGCATTCCGAGGTCGACACGCTCGAACGGATCCAGATCATCCGCGACCTGCGCCTCGGCGACTATGACGTGCTGGTCGGTGTAAACCTGCTGCGCGAGGGTCTCGACCTTCCCGAGGTCTCCCTGGTCGCGATCCTCGACGCCGACAAGGAGGGCTTCCTGCGCGGCGAGACCAGTCTCGTGCAGACGATCGGGCGCGCCGCACGCAACGTCGACGGGCGGGTCCTGATGTATGCCGACCGGGAGACAGATGCGATGCGGGCGGCAATGCTGGAGACCGACCGCCGCCGCGCAATCCAACTCGCCTACAACACCGAGCACGGGATTACCCCGGCGACCGTGCGCAAGGGGATCTCCGAGATGTCCGAGTTCCTGGCGATGGAGGACCGCACGCCCCACCGGCGCCGCCGGGCGCGCACCCAAGACGTCGCCGATCCAGCCGAACTGGAGCGGACGATCGTCTCGCTCGAGGAGGAGATGCTCGCCGCCGCCGACGAGTTGCGCTTTGAGGAGGCCGGGCGTATTCGCGACGAGCTCAAAGAGCTGCGCCGCGACCTCGAGGGGATGAGAGCGGGGGCCTAGGGCAGATTCGCCGTCTTCGCGGTGGCGGCGTGGAACTCGCCGCGGATCACCTGCCCGCGTCGTTGAACTTGAGCATGTGCACGTTGGGGGGCGTGAAGCTGCCCTTGTCGTTGCCGGCCTTCTCCGTGCCGCGCACGATGACCCACTCGCGGGCCTCGATGAACTCCTTCGGTTCGACGCTGAAGCCTGCTCCGGTGCTGGGGTATTTCCGCGAAGCCGGCGATGATTGCGTCGGGGCCGCTGATTACGCCAGCGCGGCAGCTCGTCGGAGGAGACCCAGAGCGTGTCCTCTGCGAAGGAGGCCTCCAGCGTGTCCATGTCTCCACTGGCGAAGGCCTCGTTCGCCCTTCGCGGTATCGGCGTTCGACATATGTCTCCTTGGTTGGGTTGAACCCTGGCAAGCTCACGGTAGGCCTCCGCCTCGCGGGGCGCACGCCGCCGCCCCCGGCACCGACAACCCGCTCTCTCGGCAACCAAAACGGAGGCCATCTATCGTGCACAGCGGAGGAAATGCCTCCAGCGGGGTGCCGGCTGAGGGGAACATCTGTTCGCCTCACTAGAATGGGCGGTAATGGCAGCTTCTGAGCGAATCGTCATTTCCGGCGCCCGTGAGCACAACCTCAAGGACGTCGACGTCGAGCTGCCCCGTGACGCCCTGATCGTGATCACCGGGCTTTCTGGCTCGGGCAAGTCAAGCCTCGCCTTCGACACGATCTACGCCGAGGGCCAGCGCCGCTACGTCGAGTCGCTCTCGGCCTACGCACGGCAGTTCCTTGGCCTGATGGAGAAGCCCGACGTCGACTCGATCGAGGGTCTCTCGCCGGCGATCTCGATCGACCAGAAGACGACCTCCCGCAACCCACGCTCGACGGTCGGCACCGTGACCGAGATTTATGACTATCTGCGCCTGCTCTGGGCGAGGATCGGCGTGCCCCACTGTCCCCAGTGCGGTGCTGAGATCACAGGCCAGACCCAGGAGCAGATCGTCGATCGGCTGATGACCCTCGAGCAGGGGCTCAAATTCATGGTCATGGCGCCGGTCGTTCGCGGCCGCAAAGGCGAGTACGGGAAATTGCTCGAGCAGCTGCGACTGGAGGGCTACTCGCGGGTCAGAGTCAACGGCGAGCTGCGCCGCCTTGACGAGGAGATCGTGCTCGACAAAAAATACAAACACGACATCGCCGTCGTTGTCGACCGGCTGGTGATGAAGCCAGATCTGAGAAGGCGACTCTCAGAGTCCGTCGAGGCGGCGGCCGGCCTGGCAGGGGGCCTGGTCGAAGTCGAGATCACCGACGGTGAGACGTTGCTCTTCAGCGAGCAATTCGCCTGCCTGAAATGCGGCACCTCGATCCCCGAGCTCGAGCCGCGGATCTTCTCGTTCAACTCCCCCCACGGCGCCTGCGAGGGCTGCCACGGACTCGGCTTTCAGAAAGTGATCGACCCCGATCTGGTCGTCCCCGACCCGACTCTGTCGCTGGCCGAGGGTGCGCTACAGCCCTGGAACCGCGGTGTCACTGCCTATTGGCGCAGGCTGATTGCCGCCGTCGCTGAGGAGAACGGCGTCGAGGTCGATAGGCCCTGGTCGAAATTGAAGAAGTCCGAGCGGGAGATATTTCTCAACGGAACCGGCGGCCAGCGCCACCAGGTGACCTACACCAACCGCTTCGGCCGCAGACGCTCCTACAAGGTCCGCTTTGAGGGAATCCTCAACCAGCTCCAGCGCCGCTATGAAGAGACCGACTCAGAGAGTAATCGCGAGCGGATCGAGGGCTACATGGCCGAGCAGCCCTGCCCCCGCTGCGAGGGTCAGCGGCTGCGGCCCGAGAGCCTCGCGGTCAAGGTCGGCGGGATCAGCATCGCCGAATACAGCGCGCTCTCGGCGCGGGCAGCGGCAGAGTGGATCGCCGATCTGCAGATGAACGAGACCGAGCGAGCGATCGCACGGCTGATCGTGCGCGAGATCACCGAACGGCTGGCCTTCCTCGACAACGTCGGCATCGGCTATCTCTCCCTGGAACGCTCGGCGCGCTCACTCTCGGGCGGTGAGGCGCAACGAATCCGGCTCGCGACCCAGATCGGGTCGAGTCTGGTTGGGGTCATGTATGTGCTCGATGAGCCCTCGATTGGGCTCCACCAGCGCGACAATGAGAAGCTGATTGGGACCCTGGACCGCCTGCGCGATCTCGGTAACACAGTGATCGTGGTCGAGCACGACGAGGGGACGATGCTCGCCGCCGATCACCTGGTCGACCTCGGCCCTGGGGCCGGCGAACACGGCGGCTACGTGATCGCCGAGGGCACCCCAGCCGAGGTCGCCGAGGACTCGGCCTCGTTGACCGGCCAGTACCTGTCTGGCAAGCGCAGCATCGAGCTCCCGAAGGAGCGCCGTGAGCCGAGCGGCGCGCTGGTTGTTCGCAACGCGCGTGAACACAATCTGAAGGGGATCGACGTCGCGGTCCCGCTCGGCGTCTTCTGCTGCGTGACCGGGGTTTCGGGCTCGGGAAAGTCGACTCTGATCAACGAGACCCTCCACCACGCGGTCGCCAACCGCCTGCACCAGGCGAAGCTGCGTCCCGGTGCCCATGACGGCGTCGACGGTCTGAGCCAGATCGACAAGATCATCAATATCGACCAGTCGCCGATCGGTCGCACTCCGCGCTCCAACCCAGCGACCTACACCAACATCTTCGACCACATCCGACAGCTCTTCGCCCAAACTCAGGAGGCCCGGGCTCGCGGTTACAAGCCGGGTCGCTTCAGCTTCAACGTCAAGGGCGGCCGCTGCGAGGTCTGTCGCGGGGACGGCCAGATCAAGATCGAGATGCATTTCCTCCCCGATGTCTATGTGCCCTGCGAGCAGTGCCACGGCAAGCGTTACAACCGCGAGACGCTGGAGGTCCGCTTTAAGGGCAAGAACATCTCCGATGTGCTCGAGATGTCGGTCGAGGAGGCGGTCGAGTTCTTTGAGAACGTGCCCAAGATCCACCGTCGTCTGCGCACCTTGCGAGACGTCGGCCTCGACTACATCCGACTCGGCCAGCCGGCGACGACGCTCTCCGGCGGAGAGGCACAGCGGGTGAAGCTGGCAACCGAGCTCTCCAAAGTCGCGACCGGCGACACCCTCTACATCCTCGACGAGCCGACGACCGGCCTGCACTTTGCCGACGTCCAGCGCCTGCTCGATGTTCTCGGCCGTCTGGTCGACGCCGGCAACACGGTGGTCGTGATCGAGCACAACCTCGACGTGATCAAGACCGCCGATCGTCTCATCGACCTCGGCCCAGAGGGGGGGGAAGAGGGGGGGAGGTGGTTGCCACCGGGACCCCTGAGGAGGTCGCGGCGGTCGAGGGCTCCTATACCGGCCGTTTCCTCGCCGCCCTGCTCGAGGCTCCCAAGGCCACTCGAGGCGCCCGCCGCCGGCGCGAGCCCGTCGCCGCCTAGACCCGGCCGCAGCCGAAGCGGCCGCCTCTTGCTGCACGTTTGGAATATCGAGCGATCGGGGTAGGCTGGAGGCGAAGCGGGAGGCACGGAAAAGGAGATTGCAATGCCATCCAGTCCTGTGTCACGAGGTTCTGCAGCGAGGCGGATTTGGTTTGCCTTTGGAGCCGTTCTTCTGGTCGCTCTGGTGGCCGCTGGTTGCGGCAGCAGCAGCAGCAGCAGTGGGCCCAAGATCGCCCTACTACTGCCCGAAAACGAGACGCCGCGCTACGAAACCAACGATCGGCCGGACTTCGAAAAAGCGGTCGAAGAAATCTGCAAGGAATGTGAAGTCCTCTACAGCAACGCCGGCGGTGACGCCGAAAAGCAGCAGAGTCAGGCCGAAGCGGCCCTGACCCAGGGCGCCGAAGTTCTCGTCGTCGACCCCGAGGACTCCAAATCGGCGGCTGCGATTGCCGAAAGGGCGGCGGCACAGAACGTGCCGGTGGTCAGCTATGACCGCTTGATCGAAAATGGTGAAGTCAACGCCTACGTCTCCTTCAACAACGTCAGAGTTGGCGAACTGCAGGCTGAAACGCTGGCCAAAAAACTGAAGGAAGACGGCAGCGCCAGCGGTCCGATCATCATGATCAACGGCGACCCTGCTGACCCCAACGCGGCGCTCTTCAAAGAAGGAGCCCACAAAGGGTTCGAAGCCGCCGGGGTCAAGATCGCGAAGGAATACGACACGCCCGGCTGGTCGGCGGAAAACGCCCAGCGCGAGGCCCAGCAGGCGATCACCGCGCTCGGCAACAACGGTTTCGCCGCCATCTACGCCGCCAATGACGAAACCGGCGGCGGCGCGATCGCGGCGATGAAGGGGGCTGGGATCAAGCCCGAAGAAAAGCCGGTTACCGGCCAGGACGCGACCGTCGCCGGCCTACAGCGGATCCTCACCGGCGAACAGTTCATGACGGTCTACAAGGAAATCGAACCGGAGGCGACGATCACGGCCGAAATCGCGGTCGCCCTTGCCGAAGGCGAAGAAATCCCCCAGCAGCACATCACCGAAGAAGTCGAAAACGGCAAAGTCAAGGTGCCCTCGGTGCTGCTGAAGCCGATTGCGGTGACCAAAGACAACGTCAAGAGCACCGTCGTCGCCGACGGGTTCGTGACCGCCTCTGAACTCTGCACCAGCGCCTACAAGACGGCGTGCAAAGAAGCAGGGATCAGCGGCTGAGATGACGCCCGACACTCCTCTCCTTGAGTTGGAGGGAGTGAGTAAGCGATTCGGCCCGGTCCAGGCTCTGGACCGGGTCGACTTCGCTGTGCATGAGGGCGAAGTGGTCGGCCTCGTAGGTGACAACGGGGCTGGCAAGTCGACCATGGTGAAGACGATCGCCGGCATCTACGGGGCGGATTCAGGTGCGATCCGCTTCGCGGGTAGGAAGGTCTCGATTTCCAAACCCCAGGACGCGACCGCCCTCGGGATCGCGACCGTCTACCAGGATCTCTCGTTGTGCGACAACCTCGATGTCGTCGCCAATCTCTTCCTCGGTCGTGAGGAGGTCTCGGGCGGCCTGGGGCGCTTTTCCCGCCAGCTCGACGAGGCGCTGATGGAGCACCGCACGGGCGAGCTGCTCGCGAACCTGGCGGTGACGATTCCGAGCCTGCGCAGCGAGGTCGGAACCCTCTCCGGCGGGCAGCGACAGCAAGTCGCCGTCGCGCGCTCACTGCTCGGCGAGCCCAAGGTCGTCCTGCTCGACGAGCCGACGGCGGCGCTCGGTGTCGCCCAGACCGCGCAGGTGCTCGAACTGATTCGGCGTCTGCGCGAGCGCCGGCTCGGGGTTGTTGTGATCAGCCACAATCTGGTTGACGTCTTCGAGGTCGCAGATCGTATATTCGTGCTCCGCCTGGGCCGCCCGGCGGGTGACTTCAAAGCCGAAGAGACCACCGAGGAGCACGTCGTCTCGGCGATCACCGGGCTCGGCGAGGAGAACGGCGAGCGTGCACCCAAGGCGGAGGAGAAGCCCGGTGATCGCAGTGATCGGGAGGAGCAGAGTGGGAGCTGAGGCGCGCGCCAACCTTCGACGGTTAGTCCAGGGTGACCTCGCCTCGCTTCGGGTCGTCATCGGCCTGGCCTTGATCTGGGCGATCTTTCAGTTCGAGAACGAACGCTTTCTCTCCGCCCAGAACCTGACCAACCTGATGCTGCAGATCACGGCCATCGGGCTGATCTCGGTCGGCATCGTGTTCGTGCTTTTGCTCGGCGAGATCGACCTCTCGGTCGGCGCAGTAAGCGGACTCTCGGCGGCCGTGATGGCGGTCCTCAACGTCAAGCACGGCTGGAGCCCATACCTCTCAATCGCCGCAGCGATCGTGGTCGGGATGGCGATCGGCGTCCTGCAGGGCAGCCTCTTCACCCGCTTCGCGATTCCCTCCTTCGTGGTCACCCTGGCTGGGCTGCTCGCGTGGCAGGGGGCCCTGCTGCAGGTGCTCGGCTCGACCGGCTCGATCAATCTCACCGACCCGAAGATCACCGGCCTGGCAAACACCTTCTACTCGCCCACGGTCGGCTGGGTGATCGCGATCGTCGCAATCCTCGCCTACGGTGCGGTGCTCCTCCTCGGCCACCGGCGCCGGGTCGCCGCCGGGCTGGCCGGAGAGAGCCCCACCGCGCAGCTGGTGCGCTTCGTCCTGGTCTGCGCTGTTGTGATCGTCGCCGTCGCGATCCTCAACTCAGACCGCGGGGTGCCTCTGGCACTGCTGATTTTGCTCGCCTTCGTGATCGGCATGGAGTACGTCGTCAAACGGACGAGCTTCGGGCGTCACGTGTTCGCCGTCGGCGGCGGGGCCGAGGCGGCGCGACGATCCGGGATTCGCGTCGCCGGCGTGCGGATCGCGGTCTTCGGGATCGCCGGCACGATGGCGGCGATTGGCGGCATCATGGCCGCCTCGCGGCTGCTCGCCGTCAATCAGAACTCGGGCGGAAACGAATTGCTCTTGCTTGCGATCGCCGGTCCGGTTATCGCCGGCACAAGTTTGTTCGGGGGGCGAGGGTCGGTCTGGACCGCGCTCCTGGGTGCCCTGGTCATCGGCTCGATTTCTAACGGCATGGACCTGCTGGCGCTCTCCTCAGCGGTCAAGTTCATGGTCACCGGCGGGGTTCTCCTGCTTGCCGTGATCGTCGATGCCGTCGCCCGCCAGCAGCGCTCGGCGGCGGGTCGCGTCTAGGCCGAGACCAGAAGCGAGGCGCCGATCGCGCCTCCGAGGTCGCCGAGCGCGGCGACGCGAATCGCCGGCGGGCGCTCGTCGAGGAAGAGGTGCTTGCCCATCTCCTTGCTCAGCGGCTCCATGAAACGCTCGCCGAAGCGCACTCCGAGCCCACCGCCGATGATCACCGCTTCGGGGTCGAGCAGGTTGACCGCCGAGGCGATGCCGGTTCCGAGGGCCTCGATCGCGCGGTCAATCAGCTGCTGGGCGAGCGCGTCGCCATGGTCCAGCGCCCGTTCCCAGACGCCGCTCGTCAACCGCGGTTTCTCGTGCTTGTGCATGAGCTTGAAGAGATCGGTCTTTGCTCCCTCTTTGTGCTGTCGGCGGGCCTCCGCTTCCATCGCCGAGCGCCCCGCGTAGGCCTCCATGCAGCCCTTGCGACCGCAGGGGCACTTGGCGCCACCGCGCTTGACGACCATGTGGCCAATCTCCCCAGCGGCGCCGCGGCCAAGCCAGGGTTTGCCGTCGAGGATCAGGCCGCCGCCGACGCCCGTGCCCCAGAAGACCCCGAGCAAGCTCGAGAACTCGCGCCCGGCGCCGAGCTGGAACTCGGCTTCGGTGGCGACCTGGACATCATTACCGACCTTGACCGTCGTGCCAAGGTCACCCTGAAGGGTTTCCGCGAGTGGGAAGCTCTTGTCCCAGTCGGGCAGGTTGCGCGCGCCGGTGACGACACCGGTCGTCTCATCGGCGTCGCCTGGCGAGCCGACCCCGATGCCGATCAGCTCGGAAGGCCTGACCCCGGCCGCTTCGGCGGCTTCGCGCAGCGCCTCGGCCATCGCCCAGGCGACGTCGGAGGGCTCGCCCTTGGTCGGCGTCGGCTGGCGGGCTTCTCCAAGGACGGCGCCCCCGTCGTCGACGATTGCGGTCTGGATCTTGGTTCCACCGAGGTCGATCCCGCCGCGAAGCTGTGAATGTGCGTCGTTCATGCCGGCGACCCTACTGGCGAGCGCTCTGGAAAGCTAGGGAGATGGCCGAGCTGACCGGTTGGAGGCTTTGGTGGGTGAAGCGGCGCTGGTATGAGCGCAACCATCGTCGACTGCGGCGCTGGCGGATCGATCGCCATGCCGCGCGCGGTGGCTTCTTCGTTCGCCACCCGGTCGAGGGCGAGATTCTCGAGGCGCTCGATGAGGGGCGCCTGAGGATCGGCGAAGGGACTCTGCTCGAGCCGGGTTGTTGGCTGACGATGGCGCCCGGGGCGCTGATCGAGATCGGGGCCGGCTGCTTTCTGAACCGCAACACGATGCTTGCCGCTCAGGGCTCGATTGAGATCGGCGACCACACGATGTTTGCCAACGGCTGCTTCGTTAGCGATGCCGAGCATCGCTATGACGACCCCGATATCCCGGTCACCTGGCAGGGCTTCAATTCCAAGGGGCCGGTGCAGATCGGCTCGAACTGCTGGTTCGGTGTTAATTGCGTTGTCACCAGCGGGGTCGCGATCGGCGATCGCTGCGTGGTCGGCGCCAACTCGGTGGTCACCGGCGACGTCGCCGCGGGGACGATCGTCGCCGGCGCCCCGGCACGATTCCTGAAGCAGATCGAGTGGCGCCCCTCCGGGCGGGACGGGGCGACCTAGGATGAGCACCGAGATGGAAGAGGAGAAAGCCTCGGAGCGAGACAGGCTCGCGCTCTGGCAGCGCTTCGCGCTGCGCAGCCTGCGCAAGAAGGCGGGGCGCGGGAAGGGCGAGGCGCTCTCCTCCGAGGACTGGGCGATCGTGTTCCAGATGGGTGATGGTCTGATGCCGCGGGCCCTTCACCGGGTCTGGCGCTCGCTTCCCAGCAGCCCCCGCTGCGGCCGCTGCGGCGCCCCCTTCGCGGGCCCCGGGCGCTTCCTCGTTCGCCTGTTCGGCTACCGGCCCTCGCGCAAGAACCCAACGATCTGCGCGACCTGCGTTGAGACCTCGCCGCCGGGAGGGATGAAGATGTACACCGGGGTCCTGTTCGCCGACATCCGCGGCTTCACGGCGCATAGCGAGACGGCGGACCCAGAGCAGGTCAGCGCCCTGCTGCGTCGCTTCTATCGCTGCGCCGAGGACGTTCTGTTCCCCGATGCGATCATCGACAAGCTGATCGGCGACGAGGTGATGGCGCTCTATCTGCCGGATGTGCAGCGCCGTGTGGGGCGTGTCGAGGTGCCTTCGGTGATGCTTGAGCACGGTCGTGCCCTGCTGCGATCTGTCGGCTATGGAACGGGCGATGGGCCGTTCCTGGAGATGGGGATCGGGATGGACGTGGGGGAGGCTTTCGTCGGCAACATCGGTGAACGCGCTCTCTATGACTTCACCGCGGTTGGCGACGTGGTCAACACCGCCTCACGGCTGCAGGGCCAGGCCGCGGGCGGCGAGATCGTGCTCTCCGATCGGGTCGCTGATGGCCTTGCCGAACCGACCGGCACTCGCAATGAACTCACCTTGAAGGGAAAGAGCGAGCCTCAGGTCGTCTACCGGGTGAGGACCTGAGGCTCGCTCGCCCTGCGTACCCCTACGGAAGTGGCTCCCAGTCCCACGCCTTCTGGGAGGTGAGGCTCTCCTGGTCGAGATAGCGGCGAAGCGCATCGAGCTGCGCCGGTTCGATCCCGTAGACGTGATCGGGTTCGGGAAAGTGGCGCGAGCGAACCTCCTCGGTGTAGCGGCGCACACCGTCGACCATCGCGCTGTGGATCTCCGCGTAGCGCTTGACGAATTTCGCCGTGCGCCCGGTGGTTATCCCTAGGAGGTCGTGGTAGACGAGCACCTGACCCGCGGGCGCCGGGCCGGCGCCGATCCCGATCGTCGGGATCTCGAGCTTCTCGACGATCGCCTCGGTCACAGCCGCCGGGACCGCCTCGATGACGATCGCAAAACAGCCGACCGACTGCAGGGCAAGGGCATCCTCAAACAATTTGATCGCCCCCTCGGCGGTCTTGCCCTGGGTCTTGTAACCGCCGAGCGCCGTAGCGGTCTGGGGGGTCAACCCAACGTGGCCGATCACCGGAATACCCGATCGAATGATCGCTCGGGCACGCTCGACCGAGGTTCCCCCCGCCTCGAGCTTGACGACCTGACAGCCGGTCTCCTTGACCAGCCGCTGGGCGCTTTGCACGGCGAGCTCGTTGCTCGCCTCATAGCTACCCATCGGCATATCGCCGACCATCAGGGCGCTGTGCAGACCGCGGCGGACGGCTTTACCGAGCATCACCATCTCATCCATCGAAACAGGCTCGGTGCCGGGGTAGCCGAGCACGACCATCGCCGCCGTGTCGCCGACGAGGACGATGTCGACACCCGCCTCCTCGGCGACCTTGGCCGAGGGAAAGTCATAGGCGGTCACCATGACGATCGGCTCGTCCGACGCCTTCATCTCGGCGAGCCGTGGCAGCGTGATCGGCGCTCGCTCGCTCATCAGTGGACCTCCACGGAGAGCAGCACCTCAGGATGGCTGTCGACCGCGACGGCGCGATTGGCGTCATCGACATGGACGACGAGGGGCGAGTAGCGCTGCAGATCGCTCTCCTCATAGGCACCAAAGGAGGCGACGATGATCTTGTGGCCGGGCCGGGTCAGGTGAGCGGCGGCGCCGTTGACCTGCATCGTTCCAGAGCCAGCCCCGCCGTCGATCACATAGGTGACGAAACGAGCACCGTTGTCGATGTCCCAGACATGGACCTGCTCGTTGGTGAGCAGATCGGCGCTCGCCATCAGCTCGGTGTCGACCGTGATGCTGCCGATGTAGTCGACGTCGCAGTCGGTGACCGTCGCCCGATGAATCTTTGACTTAAGCATCTGTCGTTGCATGGCTCCCCTTCTCGCTCCTATCTGCCTATCAAGCTTCGGTTCGTGGTTTGATCAAGACGTTGTCGATCAGGCGCGCTTCTCCGACTCGGGCGGCGAGGGCGAGCAGGACGGGCCGGCCATCGAACGCCGCGACAGGTGTCAGATCCTCGGGGTCGCAGGCCTGCAGATACTCCGGCTCGATCCCGGCGGCGGCCAGCTCGGCGCGGGCGACCTCGACCCCGGCCGCCAGAGACTCCGCTTGAGCCGCGGCCACGGCGGCCTGCAGCGCCCTTGAGAGCGCCACGGCGCGCTCGCGCTCCTCGTCGTTTAGGTAGGCGTTGCGGGAGCTCATCGCCAGGCCGTCCTCCTCGCGCACGGTCGGCAAACCCTCAATCCGCACCGGAATGTCGAGATCGCGCACCATACGGCGGATAACGGCGAGCTGCTGGGCGTCCTTGCGGCCGAAGTAGGCGACCTCGGGTTGGACCGTGTTGAAGAGCTTGGCGACGATCGTCGTTACGCCGCGAAAGTGCTGCGGGCCGCGGCTGGCCGGATCACCATCGAGCACCTCGGTCAGTCCTGCCACATCGACGCTGGTGCTGAAGTTCTCGGGGTAGACCGTGGCGAGTGGCGGCGCGTAGATTAAATCGACTCCGGCTTCGCTCGCCAGACGCGCGTCATGATCCTCGTCGCGGGGGTAGCGCTCAAGGTCCTCCTCGGGGCCGAACTGAGACGGGTTGACAAAAAGGCTCATGACGACGATCTCGCACTCGCGCCGGGCGGCGCGCAGCAGCGAGATGTGACCCTCGTGCAGAGAGCCCATCGTCGGGACCAGCCCGATCGAGCGCCCCGCGGCACGGTGAGGTGCAAGCTCGGAGCGCAGCTCGGCCGGGGCGCGGAGGAAGTGCGCGCTCGATGCCGGCGAGTGATCGGTCTGACTCGGTGAGAGGTTCATTTGGTCCATGCCCTTGGGGGTCACGGCCGAGCCTCAATTATAGGCAGGTGATAGCGGCGTCGATCGTGGCCGCCGGTCCCAGGCCCGCTGGGGACATTGCTCCTGACTGGTTGAGGCGGGCCGATTGACCCCGGCTCGGTGCCGGAGCCGAGGGAATTTGGCTGCGCGGATTGCATCCCCGCCCAAAGGCTGCTGGGATGCGGGGGTGAGCATTGGAACCAGCATTCGCGGCTGATGCCGATTCACGAATTCGAGTGCGAGGACTGCGGGTGGCGCTTTGACGAGCTCCTCGCGGCTGGGGACGCCCTGCCCGCCTGTCCAGAATGCGGCTCGACCGGGGTCAAGCGCCGCTTCGCACGGGTCTCACCGGCCGGGCGCCAGCCGCGCGGCCCCGCGGTGCGTTCTGATGAATCGCGGCGCGGCGAGCGCGAAGCCGGCCATCAGGAGCGGCTCAGTCGAGACCGGGCCAAACGCGCTCGCGGGGAACAGCCGTGAGCGCGAGCGCCGAGGAGCGCCGTATCGCGCTGGTCGAGCTCTTTGAGGAGGTCAAGGTCTGCACCAGATGTCCGCTGCATGAGACTCGCACCAAGGCGGTTTTTGGGGCCGGCAACGCCGATGCTGAGCTGATGTTCGTCGGCGAGGCTCCGGGCGCCGAAGAGGATCGTCAGGGCCTGCCGTTCGTCGGTCGTGCCGGTCAGCTCCTCAACCAAATGCTCGCCGGCATCGGACTTGAGCGCGAGGACGTCTTCATCGCCAACGTGCTGAAGTCGCGCCCACCGGGCAACCGCGACCCCCAGCCGCAGGAGATTGAGGCCTGTCGCCCCTACCTCCTCGAACAGGTGAGGCTGATCGAGCCGAAGGTCGTTTGCACGCTCGGCAACTTCGCAACCAAGCTGCTGAGCGGTAACCAGACCGGGATCACGAAGGTGCGCGGCACTCCCCAGCTGCGCGAGCTCGGCGAGCGCAGTGTCTTTTTGCTGCCCCTATTTCATCCCGCCGCGGCGCTGCGCACTCCCGCGGTCAAGGAGACTCTGCGCGCCGACTTCGCGCGGCTGCCGGAGCTGCTTGAGCAGGCCGGGCCCAGCGCCGTCGCCGCCGCCGAGGAGGAGATCGAAGAGCCCCAGGAAACCTCCCCCTCCGCACCCGCCGCCGACCAGCTCGATTTCTTTGGCTGAACCCCAGCGCCTCGCGACATCCGACGCCGCGCAGACCGAAGCGCTGGGCGCGCAGATCGCAGCCGAGCTTGGGCCGGGCTCCCTGGTCCTCGTCCGCGGTGAGGTCGGTGTGGGCAAGACCACCCTGATCCGCGGTGCCTGTCGCGCCCTGGGGGTCGAGGAGCCGGTCACCTCACCGACCTTCACGATCGGACAGCGCTACCGCGGCTCCGAGATCTGGATCTCTCATCTAGACCTCTACCGACTGGCCGGCCTGGGTGGCGAGGACCCGGCCCTCCTCGAGGACTATTTGGGCGAGGATTCGATTGCCTTCATCGAGTGGCCGGAGGCCGGGGCCGGACTCTTTCAGCGGGCGACCTTGGAGGTCGGGCTCGCCCATGCCGGAGGGGACGCGAGGAAAATTGAGCTGGTCGCCGCATCCCCCCGCAAATGAGCGTGTTCAAATGCAGGCGGCGGTGTAGCATCGCGCAGGCAATCAGAGCAAAGGAGGAGGACCCCGATGAAGGGACTGAAGACGCTGGCGGCGACGCTGTCGGTTGCGGGGCTGCTGGTCGGCCTTGCGCCTGCTTCGGCGAGTGCTGGCGCGTACAGTCACTACGTCGCCTGCGGGGTTTCCCAGAACGCGAAACCCTCGCATGTCTGCCAGAAGAGCCGCAAAAAGGGCGCCTTCTTCAAGAGCAACAAGGCGACAGTCTTCTACACCGTCTGCGTCAGTTTCCCGGAAGGCAAACACCTCTGTGCTCCGCGCGAAGAAGCCGTGCGGGGAACGCTCTATGTGAACAAGATCACGTCGAACATCGCCGGCCGCCACCGGGTCAGCTGGTTTGTGGAAGGCAAGAAGGTCGGGACCTTCATCTTCAAGGTCCCGGCCTAGTCTGACCCTGCTCGGGTTCGACACCGCGACGCAGGACACCGCCGTCTGCGTCGAGCGTGACGGCGAGGTCCTCTATGAGTCGCTGCTCGGGCTCTCAGAGGACGGTAGCCCCGGACACACGACGAGGCTGCTCGCGGAGCTCGAGGCCGCGGTCGGCCTCGCCGGAGGCTGGTCTGAGGTGGGGGGGATAGCGGTCGGCATCGGGCCCGGATCCTTCACCGGGCTGCGGGTCGGAGTCGCCACCGCCCGGGCCCTCGGCGCGACCCTGGACCTGGCCCTGTACGGGGTCTGCAGTCTCGATGCCTTGGCCCGCGGCTTGGGCGCTCACAAACCGGCGACCTCGCGTCCGCTGCTGGCCACCATCGACGCCCGCCGCGGCGAGCTATTTGCGGCTCTCTACGCGCCTTCTGGGGAGCGGATCTGGGAGCCCTGGGTGGGGGGCCCGACCGATCTCATCCGGCGCCTGGACGAGCTCGAGCAGCTGCCGCTGGCGGTCGGATCGGGGGCGCTACGATTTCGTGATGAGCTGGCTAGTTGCGGTGCCGAGTTGGTGGACGGTGAAGCCATCCACCGGGTGGCCGCCCGCCACGTTTGCGGCCTCGCCGCGGAGGGACGCGGTGAGGAGCGGCTCGACCCGATCTATCTGAGGCCACCCGACGCGGAGCGCTGGCATGAGCGAGACAATCCCCAGAGATCCGAGTAAAGCGGCGCCGCTCCCCGCGGTGCGCCGGCTTACCTACAGCGATCTACCCTCGGTGATCGCGATCGAGCGTCGCTCCTTTCCGGCTCCGTGGTCTTTGGCGATGTTCGTGCTCGAGCTCTCCAAGCCTTCGGGGGTGTGCCTGGCGGCGACCCTCGATGATGAGCTGCTCGGCTATCTGGTCTGTTGCCGCTATGAGCAGGTCTGGCATCTGATGAACGTCGCGGTTTCCCCCGACCGGCGCCGGATCGGCGTCGCCAGCCGCCTGATCGGCCAGCTCTTCGAGGAGACCGGCAACGGCGCTGAGCTGCCGATCACACTCGAGGTGCGCGTCTCCAACCGCGACGCGATCACGATGTATGAAGGCCTGGGCTTTCGCTCCGCCGGCGTCCGCCCCCGGTATTACCAAGACAACGGCGAGGACGCGCTGATCATGTGGCTGGATTGATCCTCGCTGTCGAGACCTCCTGCGATGACACCTGTGCGGCGCTCCTCGATGGCCCGCATATCCTCGCCAACCTGATCTCTTCCCAGGCCGCCGTGCACGCCCGCTTCGGCGGTGTCGTGCCGGAGATCGCCTCTCGTCGTCACCTCGAGCTGGCGACGCCGGTGATCGCCGCGGCTCTGGCCGAGGCGAGTGCCTCACTCGAGGATGTCGAAGCGGTCGCGGTCACCGTGGGGCCGGGACTGATCGGCGCGCTTTTGGTCGGCGTTGCCACGGCGAAGGCGGTCGCGGCGCCACGCCGCCTGCCGCTGATCGCGGTCGATCACCTGCAGGGCCATGTGGCCGCCAATTTCCTCGCTCCGCAGCCGCTTGAGCCGCCCTTCCTCTGCCTGGTTGCCAGCGGCGGCCACACGATGCTTGCCGCGGTCCGTGACCACGCCGGCCACGAGGTCCTCGGCCGCACGCTTGATGACGCTGCCGGGGAGGCCTTCGACAAGGTCGCGCGGATGCTCGGCCTCGGCTACCCCGGTGGACCGGCGTTGCAGCGCCTCGCCGAGGCGGGCGACCCGAATGCATTCAAGCTGCCGGTCGCGATGAGCCGCGACCCGGGCCTTGACTTCAGCTTCAGTGGTCTAAAGACGGCCCTCGTCTACCTCTGTCGAGACCTCGGGCCAGAGCAGGTCCTCGAGCGTCGCGCCGACCTCGCGGCGAGTTTTCAGGCGGCCGCCGTTGGCCAGCTGATCGCCAAGCTCGAGCGGGCACTGAAGCAGGGCGAGTGGGCCGCGGTCGCGCTCGGCGGGGGTGTGGCCGCCAACGGGCCCTTGCGGGCTGCCGTCGCGGCACTGTGTGAGCAACGCGGGGTCGAGCTGAAGCTGGTCCCGATCGAGCTCTGTACCGACAACGCGGCGATGATCGGCTCTGCCGCCCGCTTTGCGCCGCGCATCCCCTACCCGGACTACCTCGGCTTCGACGCCTTCCCGCGCGCCAGGGCAGCGTGACCGACCTCCTCCTCTACACTCGGCCCGGTTGTCACCTCTGCGAGCAGGCGCTCGCCGCGATCGTTGCCCTGCGCGGTGAGGGGTATCGCTTCGATCTGCACGAGATCGATATCGAGAGCGACGGTCTGCTCCTGCGCCGAATGCTCGAGAGGATTCCCGTGGTCGAGGTCGACGGCACGGTGGTCTCGGAGCTCAGCCTCGACGAAACCGCGGTCCGCGCCCGGCTCGATACTGTGCGGGGCGCAAATGATCGAGGAGACGATCGAGGAGCGTGACACGGGGGGGAACCTGATCGTCGAGGGCGAGCGGCTATCGCTGGGCGTCGCGGCTCGCCTCTCGCGCTATCTGCAGGTACTGACCCAGGCTCGCAAGATGGGCCGCGAAACGATTTCCTCTCAGGAACTCTCCGAGTACACGCACATCAACCCAACCCAGATCCGGCGTGACCTCTCCGGATTTGGCAAGTTCGGGAAGCGTGGAGTCGGCTATAACGTCGAATCGCTGGTCGCCGAGATCCGCAAGATCCTGCGCACCTCAGGCCAGCACAACATCGCCCTCTTCGGCGCCGGCAACCTCGGACAGGCGATCGCCAGCTCCGACATCTTTGCCGACCATGGCTTCCAGATCGTCGCGATGTTCGACGTCGAGCCGGCGGTGGTCGGCAAGGAGGTCGGCAGCCTCAAGGTCCGCGATTTCTCTGAGCTGGAGTCGGTTGTCGCCGAGCAGGAGATTGTCGTCGGCGTCCTCGCGGTGCCCGCCGGCGCCGCGCAGCGGGTCGCCGATCGGCTCGTCGAGGCGGGCGTGAAGATCATTTTCAACTACTCCGAGCAGCTGCTTCAGGTGCCGCCGGAGGTAACCGTCCATACCTCGAGTCCGGCTGTCGACCTCCTCTACGCGCTCTACTTCTACCTGGCCTAGGGATGAGCGCCGAGCGCGCAAGCACCGAGGCCTGTCGCTCTGTGCCACCGGCGAAGCGCGATTCTTGATGTCGACCCTGGACCTCGACCACGCTCGCGAGAGATTTGAGTCCTCGACCGATTTCACGATCGGCCTGGAGGAGGAGTTCGCGATTCTTGATCCGCACAGCCTCGAGTTGGAGCACCGCTTCGAGGAGCTCTTCGCCGCCTGTCAGGCCGATCAGGTGCTGGCCTCAGCCGCCGCCGGTGAGCTGATCGCCTCTGAGATTGAGATTCGCTCGGGCCGGACTGAGGGCTTTGCCGAGGCGCTCGTCGCCCAGCGCGAGCGGCGCACCCGCCTCTTCGATCTCGCCGAGCGGATGGGGATCGGCCTGGCCGCGATGGGCACCCATCCCTGGGCTGCCTATCTCGATCAGCGAATCATCGACACCCCGCACTACAACCGGCTCAAGGAGGAACTCGGCTGGGTCGCCCAGCGCAACAACACCTGGAGCATGCATGTGCACATGGGGGTGCGCGGCGCCGACCGGGCGATCGCGGTCTGTGACTGGATGCGCGAGCTGCTGCCGGTGTTGCTCGCGGTCTCGGCCAACTCACCGTTTCTGGACCATCGTGACACCGGTCTGCACACCGTGCGAAGCGAGATATTCACCCGCACCTTTCCCCGCTGCGGGGTACCGAGTGCCTTTGGAGAGTGGGCCAGCTACGCCGATTTCATCGCCATGCTCGAGCGGACCGGCAGCGTGGTCGAGTCGACTCAGCTCTGGTGGAGCGTCCGGCCCCATCACGCCTTCGGCACGGTCGAGGTTCGGATCTGCGATGCCCAGACCGGTGGGGAGGAGTCCTTCGCGCTCGCCGGGCTGATCGCCGCCTGCATCGCTCAGAGCGCGGTCGACTACGACGAGCGAGGCTATGAAGGCGCCGGGCAGCCGCTCGCCGATCGCGAGATCGAGGAGAATCTCTGGCGGGCGATCCGCTATGGAATGAGCGGAGAGATGATCGATTTTCGCCGCGGCGCGCGGGTGATCAGTACTCGCGAGGTGCTCGAGGGGCTGCTCGCCTGGACCGAGCCGGTCCGTAGCGCGCTGGGCATCGAGGTCGCCCTGCCGGAGCGAAATGGCGCCGAGCGGATTCGTGAGTCGATCTCCTCGGGATCCTCGATTGAGGACGCCTATCGCGAGGCGGTGGCGGAGACAAAAAGGACCTACAAGACCGATGTCAGCGCGCGTAGATAGACTCCCGCGCCGCTAAAACCAGCCGGAGGAACCGCACTTGACCAGTTTTTTGACCGAATACGGAGTCGTTGTCGCGCTTGTCTGCGCGGGGGCGGCGGTTGTCTATGGACTCATCGTCACGCAGCGCCTGCTCGCGAAGTCACCGGGCAACGAGCGAATGCAGGAAATTTCGGGTGCGGTGCAGGAGGGGGCGAAGGCGTATCTGAGCCGCCAGTACATGATCATCGCAACGGTTGCCGTGCCGATCGCGATCGTGCTCTGGGTCCTGCAGGACTACAAGACGGCGATCGGATTTGTGATCGGCGGCACCCTTTCCGGAGCCACCGGATTCATCGGCATGAACCTCTCGGTTCGGGCCAACGCCAGGGTCGCTGAGGCTGCCCGCGGCGGGGTGCCACCGGCGCTGGACGTCGCCTTCAAAGGCGGTTCGGTCACCGGTCTGCTCGTCGTCGGCCTCGCCCTGCTCGGCGTCGCCGGTTACTACGGCGTTCTGATCCTCACCGGCAGCAGCGACAAGGAGGCTGTCGACGCCCTGATCGGGCTTGGTTTCGGCGGCTCGCTGATTTCGGTCTTCGCCCGCCTCGGTGGCGGGATCTTCACCAAGGCCGCCGACGTCGGCGCCGATTTGGTCGGCAAGGTCGAGGCGGGAATCCCCGAGGATGACCCCCGCAACCCGGCGGTTATCGCCGATAACGTCGGCGATAACGTCGGCGACTGCGCCGGCATGGCCGCCGATCTGTTCGAGACCTACGCGGTCACCTCGGTGGCGGTGATGCTGCTCGGCGTACTGACCTTCAACAGCGATGCCGCTCGTGAAGTGGCAATCTTCCCGCTGGTGATCGGCGCCGTTGCGATCATCGCCTCGATCATCGGCGCGCTTTCGGTGCGGACCAATTCCGATCGCGTCGAGGGGGCCCTCTACCGGGGCATGATCGTCTCCGGCGTGCTTTCGATCGCCGCCTTTTATCCAATCACCAAGTGGCTTATGGAAGACCCGCTGAAGCTCAATGTGCACGATCCCAACAGCGCTCTGGTCGGCACCTCGGTCACCGATCTGTGGCTGTGTGCGGTGATCGGCGTCGCGGTCACGGCGCTGCTGTTCGTGATCACCGACTACTACACCTCGACCCGCTTCAGACCAGTGCGGACGATCGCCAAGGCCTCTGAGACCGGGCACGCGACCAACATCATCCAGGGCCTCGCGCAGGGCTTTCAGTCCACCGCGGCGCCCGCCCTGGTCTTGGCGCTGGCGATCCTCGGCGCCAATCAGCTGGCCGGCGTGTACGGGATCGGCATCGCGGTGATGGCGCAGCTCTCGCTGTGCGGTCTGATCGTCGCCCTCGACGCGTTCGGTCCGATCACCGACAACGCCGGTGGGATCGCCGAGATGGCCGATCTGCCCGAGGAGGTGCGAAACGTCACCGATCCGCTCGACGCGGTCGGCAACACGACCAAGGCTGTCACCAAGGGCTATGCGATTGGCTCCGCGGCACTCGCCGCCCTGGTTCTGTTTGCCGCCTTCAAGAGCGAACTCGCCGGCCAGGCGCCGACCGGCTATGACCTAAATGGGCTTTTCAATCTGACCAGCCCCGACGTTCTGGTCGGGTTGATCATCGGCGGCATGATGGTCTACCTCTTTGTCGCCTTCGCGATCGAGGCGGTTGGTCGGGCTGGCGGGCAGGTCGTCGAACAGGTCCGCGAGCAGTTCCGTGAGCACCCCGGGATCATGGAGGGCACCGAAAAACCAGACTACGGCAAAACGGTCAGCATCGTCACCCTAGCTGCGCAGAAGGAGATGATTCTGCCCGCTCTGATCCCGATTGTCGTGCCAGTGATCGTCGGTCTGCTGAGCGTTGACGCGCTCGGCGGCCTGTTGATCGGCGTCATCGTCGTCGGCCTCTTCGCCGCGATTTCGATGACCGCCGGAGGCGGTGCTTGGGACAACGCCAAGAAGCTGATCGAGGACGGCGCCCACGGTGGCAAGGGCTCTGAGGCGCACGCCGCCTCAGTCACCGGCGACACCGTCGGGGACCCCTACAAGGACACCGCCGGCCCGGCGATCAACCCAATGATCAAGGTCGCAAACATCGTCGCGATCCTGATCATCCCGATCGTCCACTTCTGACAGGAAAATAGCCCTCAGGCCGCCACCGCCTCCAGGGTAACGCTGTGCCCGAGCGCCTCGAGCTGGCGAACCAGGCGCTTGGCAACCCGCTCGGGATCGCGATGCTGGAAGTACTCGCCTCCGAGGTCGTTGTAGAACTCCCCGGTGGAGAGCATGTGCCAGGCGGCGCAGAGGATCGAGTGCTTGACCGCGCCGAGCGCCTTCTTGTGGCCGCGACGGGGTCGCAAACGGTTGTATTGGGCGGCCAGGTAGATGTCCTTGGAGCGCACCGCCGCCAGCGCCGCCTCCTCCAGCGCCCAGTCCAGCCACTTCGATCCCTTGCGGGTCTTGCCCGAGCGGCGCCGCCCTGCCGATTGGTCGTTGCCGGGACACTGCCCCGCCCAGGAGGCGAGGTGCTTGGCGGTGGGGAAGGCCGACATCTCGGTGCCGATCTCAGCGACGATCGTCTCCGCGCTGCGCCATTGAACCCCGGGGATCGAGCGCAGGAGCTCAACGGCTGAGGCGAAAGGGGCGATCTGCTCCTCGATCGCCTCGCTGAGGCCGGCGATCTGCTGATCGAGGAAGTCGACGTGGGCAAGGATCGCCCCGATCCAGACCGAGTGCAGGTGATCGAAGCGGCCCTCCAGCGCCTCTTTGAGCGCCGGGAGCTTGGCCCGCAGGCGACCCTTGGCGAGCTCGACCAAGACCTCGGGGTCGGTGGTGCCTTCGATCAGCGCGCCCAGCATCTGACGTCCGGAGGCGCCGAGGATGTCAGTGGCAACACAGTCGAGCTTGATTCCGGTGTCCTCGAGCGCCTTGTGGAGGCGGTTGGCCTCACGCAGCGCGCTCCTGGATCTGGGTCTTGCGGTAGCGGGTCAGGTTGCGCAGGGCGCGGATCGGCTTGGGCGCCACGAAGCTCGCCCGCAGGAGACCCGCCTCGGCGAGCTGGCAGATCCAGGAGGCATCGGAGACGTCGGTCTTGGGACCGGGGACCTGCTTGACGTGGCGGGCGTTGACGAGCACGCACTCGAACTCGTCCTCCAGCACCGCCCAGACCGGCTTCCAGTAGACCCCGGTCGCCTCCATCGTCACCTGGGTGACCTGATGGGCGCTGAGCCAGTCGCGCAGGGTGAGAAGGCCCGACACCATGGTCGAGAACTCGGCGACGTGCTCCTCGCGGCCACCGCCCTCTTTGGGCGTGCGCACGCAGGCGGTCACCTGCGCCTTGTGGACATCGAGCCCCGCGGGGCGCTCGACGATCGTCTCCATCTGATCCTCCTTGAACGCGATCGACAGGAATCGTCGCCCAGGGGCCTCAGAGAACTGACGAGTCTGACAGTCGTGCTCATGGCAACAGTCCGGAGATCCGGGGAGGCCCACACGCCAAACTAGGCTCGGGCTCAACGGCACCAAGAAGAATTCGGCGTCGCGGACGACAGCGTTAAGGATTACCGATTTTCATCAGCCCGCGTGGGCCCGCGGCGCGGGCACGGGAACTAGGCCCGAAGCCGCGCACTGCTAGCGAGAGAGGGGGCCCGCTGCCCCGCTCGTTTTTGCCGCTGGACCGGGGTGGGTTTGGAGAAGCGCGGCCGGTGGTACCTTGTTTTTAGTATTGATGTCCAAAAAAATCGGGATTGGGAGAGCCATGCCGCCCAGCCACTTTCAAGCGATTTCCACACATTTGGAGGCGACGAGCCGCGACCGCGGCGTCTCCGCGGGCGTCATCGCCCTCAGCGCCGCCCTCTTGCTTTTGCCCCTCGCCCTGTTGCTGATCTCCTCGGCGTTCGGTTAAACGCTCGCCGCCCCGCCGCCTTGGCGACCCCGGTCGCGGTCGCTTCGTCGCGTCCGCGGGGCGTTCTTGTCGCTGTCGTGAGCCGATCGCGTGGACTCCGCCCGGTCCTCCTCGCCGGGCCCGAGGCCGCGTTTCTGCGCCGCCGGCTTCCTGCGGCGCGGGAAGATTGACGCCAGGCTCGGACCGAAACTCGGCTGGCGGGCGGCGATCTCGGCCGGGCCCCCTTTCCGCCCAGCCTCTAGGGTCGCGGGGATGAGTGAGGGCCTCGTCAACGTCGGCGACTTCGAGCGGGCTGCATGCGCGAAGCTCGAGGTCGGCGTGGCGGGCTATTTCGCCGGCGGAGCCGGAGATGAGGTGACTCTGCGCGAAAATGTCGCCGCCTGGAACCGCTGGCGCCTGCGCCCCCGGATGCTGGTCGGGCACGCCCAGTGGGGCACCGAGGTGAGCCTCTTGGGCGATCAGATCGCGATGCCGCTCTTGGTCGCGCCCGTCGCCTACCAGCGGCTGGTCGATCCCGAGGGAGAGGTGGCGATGGCTCGCGCGGCGGCCGCGGCCGGCACCGTCATCTGCCTCTCGACCCTGGCGACCACGAGGCCCAGCGAGCTGGCGCAGGCCGCGCCTCAGGCCCGGCGTTGGTTTCAGCTCTACTGCTTCAGCGATCACGGCGTGACCGAGGCGCTCGTGGACGAGGCGATCGAGTCCGGCTTTGAGGCGATCCTCGTCACCGTCGATGCCCCGCGCGGGGGCAACCGCGAGCGCGACCGCCGTAGCGGCTTCAAAATTCCGGCCGGCCTCGGCGTGCCCAGCGTACAGGCGGCGCTGCGCTCCGAGCGCGCGGTCACGATCGAGGAGACCTTTGCCTTGATGAACCCGGCACTAGGTTGGGCCGATATCGAGGCGCTGGCCTCCAGCTGCAGCCTGCCGGTGCTGGTCAAGGGGGTGATGACCGGCGAGGATGCGGCGCTGGCGATCGAGCACGGCGCCACCGGAGTCGTCGTCTCCAACCACGGCGGTCGCCAGCTCGACCGAGTGCAGGCCAGCGCCGAGGTTCTCGAGGAGGCAGTCGAGGCGGTCGGGGGCCGTGGTGCTGTTCTGGTCGACGGCGGCATCCGTCGCGGCGTCGATGTTGCGATCGCCCTCGCACTCGGCGCCGATGCGGTCCTCGTCGGGCGCCCGGCCCTGTGGGGACTCGCCGTGGCGGGAGAGGCCGGCGCCCTCCGGGTTCTTGAGATGCTGCGCAGCGAGCTCGAACTGGCGCTCATCCTCTGCGGCTGCTCCTCCCCGGCGGACCTCAGCCGCGATCACGTGCAGAGGATGATCGATTAATGGCGCAGCGCATCCCCAGAGACGAATCACTGAGCCGCGTACACGGCGTCGGTGCTCTCTTCTCGGCCGCCTATGGCAACGTCGGCTCCTCGATCTACTACGCCCTTGGTGTGACCGCCGCCTTCGCGCTCGGCCTGACCCCGGTCGCCTTTGTCATCTCGGGTCTGATCTTTGCCGCGACCGCCGCCACTTACGCAGAGGCGACCGTGATGTACCCCGAGGCCGGCGGCTCTTCGAGCTTTGCCCGCCACGCCTTCAACGAGTTCGTCAGCTTCATCGCGGCCTGGGGCCAGATGCTCAACTACACGATCACGGTCGCGATCTCGGCCTATTTCGTGCCCCATTACCTGCACGTATTCTGGGAGCCGCTCGGTCATGCGCCCGGTGACGTGATCGCCGGTGCGCTTCTGATCGCCGCGCTCGCGTTAATCAACATCCGCGGCACCGAGGAGTCAGCCAGACTGAACCTTGTCCTGGCGGTGGCCGACCTCGCGACCCAAGTGGTGTTGGTCGGGATCGGGATCGTGTTGGTGCTCAGCCCGCAGATCCTGATCGACAACATCCACCTCGGCGTTGCCCCTTCCTGGAGCGATTTCGCCCTCGGGATCGCCGTCGGAATGATCGCCTACACCGGCATCGAGACGATCTCCAACATGGCCGAGGAGGCCAAGGACGCCTCGCGGACGATCCCCCGGGCGGCGGGCCTTGTCGTCGCCGCGGTGCTCGGTCTGTACCTCCTGATCCCGGTCGTGGCGCTCTCGGCGATGCCGGTTACCCAGAACGCTGCCGGCCACTACACGACGGCGCTCGGCTCCCAGTTCGCCAATGATCCGATTCTCGGCATCGTCGAGAACCTTGGCCTCAGCGCGGGCCTGACCGAAGCGTTGCGTTACTACGTCGGGGTGCTCGCCGCGGTGATCCTCCTGATCGCCACCAACGCCGGGTTGATCGGCGTTTCGCGGCTCACCTACTCGATGGGTCAGCACCGTCAACTGCCCGAGAAGCTGCGCCAGGTGCACCCCAAGTACCGTACCCCCTACATCGCGATCCTGATCTTCTCGGTGATCGCGGTGATCACCCTGATCCCCGGCCAGACCGACTTCCTGGCAACGCTTTACTCCTTCGGCGCAATGCTCTCCTTCACGATCGCCCATGTCGCGGTGATCCAGCTGCGGCGTCGCAAATCGGGCGAGGATCGCCCTTGGAAACCCCCGCTCAACGTGAGGATCCGCGGTGTCTCTGTGCCGCTCACGGCGGTTTTCGGCGGCCTTGGCACCTTCGCGGCCTGGATCGTCGTGATGGCGCTCAATCCGCGCACGCTGGCGGTGGGCGCCGGCTGGATGTTGCTCGGCGTGATCGTCTATGTCCTCTACCGCCGCAACCAGCACCTGCCTCTGACCGAGACCGTCAAGGTCGTGACTCCCGAGCCGCTTGGGGTCGAGGAGATCGAGTACCGCAGCGTGCTCGTCGCCTTCGAGGATGGCGAGCCGTTCTCCGAGGAGATGGTCGCGACCGCCACGAAGCTCGCCTCCAAGCGCCGCCGCGGGATCCACATCCACTCGATGCTGACGGTGCCCACCGACCTGCCCCTCGACGCCGAGCTGCCCGAACAGGAAGCTGAAGCGCAGAGCAAGATCGAGCAGGCGAGGCTGATCGGCGGCCAGCGCGTCACCGGCCACGTGCACCGGGTCCGCCCCGGCCAGGCGGGTTATGCGATCGCCGAGGAGGCGAAACTGGTCAAGGGCGCCGCGGTGGTTGTCGGCCTGCGCTATCGCAACGGGGCGCCGCTTTATGACAAGACCCTGCAGACGGTGCTTGGCGAGCGTCCCTGCAGGGTGATCGTGGTCTCTGACCGTAGCGTCCAACCGGGGCCGGATTCGACCCGGGTCCTCGCCTAGAATCGCTCAGATGTCCTCGCCCGAGCGGATTTACCAGGGCTCGATCCGCGCCTTCTCGTTGGTCTTCATTGCACTCGGCGTGGGGATCCTGATCGCCACGTTGGCCAACGGTGGGGGCCCGCTTTCAACCGGGGTCCTGCTCGGCGTGCTGTTCGTCGCGGTGGGCATCGGCCGGCTCTGGATCTCGCGGGCCGCAGGGTGAGCGAGCCGGAGCGGCCGGAGCCCGAGGAGCCCGTCCAGCGGCCCGAGTCCAACCTGATCCAGCGCGGCCTCGGTGTGCCCGGGCTGTTCGTCGCGGTCTACTCCTCGGTCGGCTTCTCGATCTATTTTGCGCTTGGCGTGGTCGCCGATCGGGGCCTCGGGCTGACGCCGCTGATCTTTCTTGCCGCCGGCCTGCTCTTCGTCTTGACCACCCTCACCTACGTGGAGGGCGGTGCGATGCTGCGCGAGCGCGGCGGTTCCTCGAGCTTTGCTCGCCACGCCTTCAACGAGCTGATCGCGTTCATCGCCGGCTGGGCAATTCTGATCGATTACCTGATCGTCGCGGCATTGGCGGCGATCTCGGTGCCCCACTACCTCGAGCCGATCTCCTCCAACCTCTCTGAGCCTGGTTGGGAGATCGGTGTCGCGGCCCTGGTCATCGTCTGCGCCTGCCTGCTGAACGCGTTCAACATCACCGGCCGCGGTCGTGAGCGGGGCCTCGCGGCCCTTGCCCTCGCCGATATCACCCTGCAGCTCGCGGTGATCATCGTCGGGGTGCTAGCCGTCTTTCATCCGGACCGCCTCACCGCCCAGCTCGATCTGTTCAATAACCCGAGCGTCGTCGACATCGTCTATGCCTCGGTGGTGGCGATGCTCGCCTACGCCGGGATCGAGGCCGCCTCCGATCTGGCCCCCGATATCGACGTTCACCCCCGCGATCTGAAACGGATCGTCTCTGTCGGTGCGTTCGCGGTGCCCTTGGTCTATGCGGGGATGGCGGCCGTCGCCCTGATGGCGGTGCCGGTGGTCGCTGGCCCCAACGGACCGCACACCGCACTCGGCGGCCACTTCGTCGAGGCGCCGGTGCTCGGCGTGGTCTCCTCCTTTCACCCACACTGGGTCGCCGCCGGGATGCGCTGGCTGGTGGCTCTGGTCGCCGCGCCGGTGCTCTTCTGGGCGGTGACGACCGCGATGTTGGGCGTCTCGCGCCATATCTACACGCTGGCGATCAACCGCCAGATCCCGAGCTGGCTCGGCAAGCTCAACTCGCGTCACGCGACGCCCCAGGTCGCGATCGCGATCTCGGGGGCGATCGCGATTGGACTTGTCGCACCGACCAACGTCAAGCTGCTGGCCGGAATCTATGCCTTCGGCGCGACTCTGGCGATCACGATCGCCCAGGTTTCGATCCTGCGCCTGCGGATTATCGACCCGGAACGACCGCGTCCTTATGCGGTGCCCTGGAACATCACTTGGCGGGGGGCGCGGCTGCCGATCCCGGTGATCTTTGCGGCGATCCTCAGCGGCCTCGCCTTTCTCAGCGTGCTCGCCTTTCACGACACCGCACGCCTGGTCGGCGGTGGCTGGATGGCCTTCGGGCTGCTCTTCTACGTCATCTACCGCAAGGGCTTTGAGGGCACGACGCTGACAAAACGGGTATCGGTGAGCGAGAAGGCGCTGACCAAGCGGGTGCCGGAGGTGGCCTATCGCAACATCCTCGTTCCCGTCTTTGGCAGCACCCTTGACGACGACATCGTCTCGACCGCCGGACGGCTCGCGGCGGCCCAGCAGGAGGAGTCCGGAGGTGAGGTTTCCGCGGCGCGGCTGGACCTCGTCTACGTCGTCGAGGTGCCTCTGACCCTGCCTCTTGACGCGAAACTCCCCCCCGAGCGCGAGAAGGAGGCCAGGCGAGCTCTGGAGAGGGCGAAGGAGGTCGGCGATGAGTATGAGGATGTCGCGATCAGCGCCGAAGTGGTCCGCGCCCGCAATGTCGGCGCCGGGATCGTCGAGGCGGCGCGGCGCAATGGGGCGGAGGCGATAGTGGTCGGCGCCGAGCCGCCGAGCAAGATCCGGGGCGGGGCGAGGCTGGGGGGGATCGGCGCGGCCAAACCGGCTGAGATCGGCGCCGCCACCGAGTACGTTCTGAAGAAGGCGCCGTGCCGGGTGTTACTTACCGCCCCGCCCGAAGCGGTTGCCGAGCCCGAGCCGGCCAGCGCCGACTAGACTGCACCCGGTGATGTCGTGTTCATCCTGATCGTCGGCTGCGGCCGCGTTGGCTCTTCGCTGGCTCGGGCGATGTTGCATGAGGGCCACGAAGTCTCCTGTCTAGACGAGGACCCTGAGTCCCACGCGAGGCTCGAGGTCGGTCTCGAGAAGGGCTGGGAGGATCTCGGCGGTCGTTTCACGGTCGGGGCCGGCCTGGAGACCGATGCCCTGATCGCGGCCGGGATCGAGGAAGCGGATGCCTTCATCGCCTCAACCGATGGCGACAACACCAATATCGTCATCGCCCAGATCGCCCAGCGCCACTATCAGGTGCCGACCGTAATCGCGCGGATCCTCGATCCCTTGCGCGCCGAGTGGTATCAGCGCCAGGGCCTGCAGACCGTGTGCCCGACCAGGGTCGCGATCGACATGCTCGAGAATGCGGTCCGCGAAGGCCAGGGGCGCGCCGCCTGATGTACATCATCGTCGTCGGCGCCGGCAAGGTTGGCTGGAACCTGGCCCGCGAGCTGCTTGAAAAGAATCACGAGGTGACGGTGATCGAGAGCAATCGCCGCCGCTACCTGACCGTTGAGCAGGAGCTTGAGCACAACGTCTCCTACGGCGATGCCTCTGAGCTTTGGGTGCTGGAGCGAGCCGGGATCCAGCGCGCCGACATGGTGATCGCGGTGACCGGAGATGACGAGGACAACATGCTGATCTGCCAGGTTGCTCGCGAGAAGTACATGGTCGAGCGGATCATCGCCCGCGTCAATAACCCCCGCAACAAGCCCCATTTTGAGCTACTCGGGATCAAGCCCTACGTCTCGGCCACTGACCTGATCCTGCGCCTGCTCGAGCACGAGGTCCCCGAGTACGGCCTGGTCCACCTGCTCGACCTCCAGGAGGAGCAGCTGGAGATCATCGAGATGCTGCTCGGTAAGGACTGCGGGGTCACCGGCCGACGGGTCGGCGATCTGGCGATGCCGGAGGGGAGTCTCTTAATCTCGGTCCTGCGCGAGGGCAAGGGTTTCGTCCCCGGCCCCGACACGGTGCTTGAGGTCGGCGATGAGGTGCTGGCCGTCCTTGATCCGGGCAAAGAGGACGAGCTGAAAACGATCTTCGGCCCGAGCGGCAAGAACGGCGCCGGTGGCTCCGGGTAGAGGTGAGGCTATGCCGAGGCGAGAGGTCGAGTTTTTACTGATTGGCGGCGGCATGGCCTCCGCCCATTGTGCGGCCGAGCTGCGAAAGCGCGGCGCCGAGGGATCGCTGCTTCTCGTCGGCCGGGAGCCCGAGCCGCCCTACGAACGTCCGCCGCTGTCCAAGGAGTACCTGCGCGGTGAGGCCTCGCGCGAGGACGCTTATGTCAATCCCCACGCATGGTATGAGGAGAACGAGGTCGAGCTGCTCGTCGGGCGAAACGTGATGTCTCTGGACCCCAAGACGCGGACGGCGAGCCTGCAGGGTGGGGAGGAGGTTGGCTTTGGCAAGGCACTGCTGGCAACTGGAGCGACGGTCAACATCTTGCGGGTCGAGGGTGCCGAGAACGAGGGCATTCACTACCTGCGGGCCTTTGGCAACTCCGACGCGATCAGGGCCGACGCCGAGGCCGCCGAGCATGTGGTGATCGTCGGTGGCAGCTACATCGGCTCTGAGGTGGCCGCCTCGCTGAGCTCCAAGGGGGTCAGGTGCACGATGGTGATGATCGAGGACCTCGCCCTCTCGAGGACCTTCGGCGATGATGCCGGTCGCTGGTTTCACGAGCGCCTTGAGTCACACGGAGTGACTATCCATGGCGGCGAGGAGCTCGAGGCCTTCGAGGGCGATGGCCGGGTCAAGGCGGTGTTGACGAAGAGCGGCCTGGCGGTTGAGTGCGACACGGTGATCATCGGTGCCGGTGTGCGGGCCGATGTGATGCTGGCTGAGCGAGCCGGTCTTTCGGTCGATGACGGGATCATCTGCGACAGCATGCTGCGCACCTCCGGTGAGGCGATCTACGCGGCGGGTGACTGTTGTTCCTATGAGAGCGTCGTCCATGGTCGTCGACTGCGGGTTGAGCACTGGGACGTGGCGATGCAGCAGGGCATGCACGTCGCCGCCAACATGCTCGGTGGCAATGTCGACTATGACGTCGTGCCCTACTTCTTCAGTGACTTGGCCGATTGGGCGAGTCTTGAGTACGTTGGGCCCGCGCTGCAGTGGGATGCCGAGCTCTGGCGAGGTGATCGCGACGGCGGTGAGTTTTCGGTCTGGTACCTAAAGCAGGGCCGCGTGGCCGGTTGCCTGAGCGTCGGTCGTCCCGAAGATCTTGCCGAGGCTCGGCGCATGCTCGCCGCGGGCGTCGATGTCTCCGCCGCCCGCGATCAGATCGCCGACTCAGACAGCGACCTGGCGGCGATCTCCTAAGCGCGAGCGGATATCCTCGGGCAGTCTCCTTGCGGCCTGGTGTAATGGCAGCACGCCTCGCTCTGGACGAGGTAGTCGGGGTTCGAGTCCCTGGGCCGCAGTTTCGGGGTCGACGCCGGGCAGGCGAAGTAATGGGGGTGCGCGAGCGGGGGCGCAACCTGGCTGGGGATCGCACCGAAATGCCGCCGCGCCGGCTCGACCGATATCAACGCGTCACGTGCCTGATCTGCGATGGCCGCTTTGCCTCAAACCGGGTGGGGAACCGCACGGCCGGGTTCGCCCCGGCGCCTGCCGCGGGGGAGCGCTGAGCGCCAGGTGCCAAAGAGTTTTGGGCGCCCGGGTCGCGGTATCAAATCCCCTGCACAGGCTGTCTATTGGCTCTGCTACCGTCGCCACTCGATGAGAACCGGAAAGTCTTTGATCGCGCTGGTGCCGGTCGCTGCTTTGATGCTGGGCGGCTGTGGCGGGGGTGGTGGTGAAACCACGACCACGGCGGCGACGACAACCGAAGCGCCGCCCGCCCTGAGCAAGGCGGAACTGATCCAGCAGGGCGATGGGATCTGCGCGGAGGTCAACGCCGCCGTTGGCACGGTCAACGCGAGCGAAGCTGAATCCTCAGACCAGGTCTCCCAGGCCGCGGACCTCTACAGCGGGATGGTCGAACGGCTCAAAGGCCTCGGGACGCCAGAAGACGATGCTGGCTACACCGAATTCATCGAAGCCGCCGATCAGCTCGCCCAGGCTGAGAGCAACGCACAGCTCGCCTCCCAGCGAGGCGATGCAAGTGCTCTGGCCAGCGCCCAGGCCAAAGCCGCTTCGGCGCTGGGAACCTTTGAGCAGGCGGCCAGCGCCTACGGCTTCGAAGAATGCTCAGAAGCGCCCAGCGCCCCCTCGGTGCCCACAACTGCAACCAGCAAAGGGGGCGCCAGCGCAGAAGAAGCTGCACCGGTCGAAGAAAGTGCACCCGAAGAAGCTGCCGCACCCGAAGAAGCAGCCCCCGAAGAAGTCGCCCCCGAAACGGGCGGCGCCGGAGGCACTGCCGAAGGGGGAGGCACCGGTGCCGGCGGCGGTGAAGAAGGGGGCGGCGGTTCAGGCGGCATCGGGCCGGGCTGAGCGGCGGCCCCCAAGGCAATAGGGCTGACGTTGGTTCCGTGAAAATCGGCCTCTGAGGCCGCCGTTCGGCCAGGCCAGAATTTCCAGAGCGTGCCTGATTGGCGCGATCAGGCGGCTGAGGACTCTGACCAGGCGCCGTAGAGGCGCGCGTAGGCGCCTTCGGCGGCGATCAGCTCCTCGTGGGTGCCCTGCTCGGCGATCTGACCGTGCTCCATAACCACGATCTTGCCGGCGCGGCGGATCGTCGAGAGGCGGTGAGCGATGACGATCGCGGTACGACCGGCGAGCAGCCTTTCCAGACCCTTCTCAATCGTCTTCTCCGTGCGTACGTCGACATTGGAGGTCGCCTCATCGAGGATCAGAATTCGCGGTTCGGCGAGCAGTGCCCGCGCGAAGGCAACCAGTTGGCGTTGGCCGGCGGAGAGCTGCACGCCGCGCTCCCCGACCTCGGTGTCGATTCCCTCCGGCAGGGCGGCGATGAAATCGGTCGCGCCGACTGTGGCCGCCGCGGCCTCGATCTCCTCAAGGCTCGCCGTGGGGCGCCCAAAGGCGATGTTCTCGCGGACGCTACCCGAGAAGAGGAAGCCCTCCTGGGGCACGATCCCCAGCTGGCGGCGCAGAGCCCTCTGCTCGACCGTGCGCAGATCGTGTCCATCGACTGAAACGGTCCCTCGCTGGGGGTCGTAGAAGCGGGCGACCAGCTTTGCGAAGGTCGACTTGCCGGCGCCGGTTGAGCCGACCAGCGCCAGGGTCTGGCCGGGCGGGACGTGCAGGTCGACATTCTCAAGCGCCCAGATCTCGGCGCCGGGTTGGGCGCTCCCCACGCCGCGGGAATCAGCTCGGCTCGGCTCAACCGCAACCGCCCGATCTGCGCCTCCCGTGGCCGCAGCGGGTACCCGAGGTTCCTCTTCACTGATCGTCTCTGGTGCCTCGATCGGGTGCGAATCTGCGTCCTCGGCATAGGAGAACCAGACGCCCTCCATCTCGATCTCACCGCGCAGCGTTCCCGGATCCAGGGCACCGGGCGCGTCGACCATGTCCGGCGCCGTGTCGAGCAGGTCAAAGATCTTGTCGAGCGCCGCCATGCCCTGCTGGTAGGTCGTGTAGAGCTGTGAGAGTTCCTGGATCGGTTCGAAGAATGTCGTCAGGTAACCGACGAAGGAGACGATGATGCCGATCTGGATCGCGCCGTCGATTGCCTGGCTGCCCCCGTAGAGGAGGATCACCGCGGTTCCGATCGCCGCCAGTAGTTCGACCGCGGGGAAGTAGGAGGCGTTCAGGTAGACGGTCTTCATGTTCACCGCCCGATTTGCCTCATTGAGTTCGGTCATCTCATCGACGTGGCGTGGCTCCTGGCCAAAGCTGCGCACCACGCGGACGCCGCTGAGGCTCTCCTGCAGGTAGGCGGTGACAGCGGCGATCCGCTCCCTAGTTGCTCGGTAGGTGCCCGCCGAGACGATCCGGAAGATGAGGCTGGCGGCGAGCAGCAGCGGGAGGGTGAGGAAGGTGATCAGGGCCAGCTTGAGGTCGAGGACGAGCAGGATCACGACCACGCCGACCAGGGTCAGGGTGCTGGAGAAGATCGTCACGACGCCGTCGGTGACCAGCTGGTTGAGCGCCTCGACGTCGTTGGTCATCCGCGAGATCAACACACCCGGGCTGCGCCGGGTGAAGAAGCCGATTGACATCGACTGGATGTGGGCAAAGAGGCGCTCGCGCAGGTCCTGCAAGGCCCGCGTGCCAACCCAGCCGACAAGGTAAGTCTCGGCGTAGGTACCGAGTGCGTAGAGGAGGGCGGCGATGACGAACGCCACGACGGTCAGGTCGAGGGAGCTGAGGTCCCCGGTTTCGATCCCGGCGTCGATCGCCCTGCCGGCCAGGTAGGGAGGCGCCAGGCCGGCGCCGGTCTCGATCAGCAGGGCGACGAACATCAGCGCCATGCGGCCGCGATAGGGGCGCAGGAGGCCGATCATCCAGCGCACCTTGCGGCCGCGCTGGTCCTCACCGCGCAGCAGCCTCCAGATCGCCCTGAAGAGCAGCGCCATGTTGGCGAGTCGGTTCCGGGTCGGGGCCGGTTCGCTCGGGCCGCTCACAGTCGTGCCATCTCCTCGCGCTCCTCGAGGTCGTGCTGGAGGAAGACGCTGTCGGCCAGGCCGTGGTCGGCTATCTCCCGGTAGAAGCCGCAGCCCTCCATCAGCTCCTCATGGGTGCCGCGGTCGACGATCTTGCCGCCGTCGATGACGACGATCTCGTCGGCCAGCGCGACGGTCGAAAGCCGGTGGGCGATGATGAAGGTCGTGCGGCCAGTCATCGCTTCGCGCAGGCCACCCTTGATCGCCGCCTCGGTGGTCGCGTCGACCGAGGAGGTGGCGTCGTCGAGGATCAGGATGCGCGGATCGGCGAGCAGCGCCCTGGCGATCGCGACGCGCTGGCGCTGCCCGCCCGAGAGGGTGAGCCCACGCTCGCCGACCCGGGTCTCGTAGCCGTCCGGGAGGTCGCGGATGAAGCCGTCCGCCTGGGCACGCCGGGCCGCGGTTTCGATTTCCTCACGGCTGGCGTCTCCACGCGCGTAGGCGATGTTCTCGGCGACGCTGGCGGTGAACAGGAAGCTGTCGTCGGCGACGAAGGCGATCTCCGAGCGCAGGCTGCCGACGTCGATCTCGCGTACGTTGGCGCCGTCGACGAGCACCGATCCCTCGCTCGGGTCGTAGAGCCTCGCGATCAGTGCGACGAGGCTCGTCTTGCCGGCACCCGAGGGTCCTACCAGGGCTACCACCTTGCCGGCCTCGACCTCGAGGTCGAGGCCGCTGAGCGCCGCGGCTGAGCCCTCGTAGCGCAGCGAGACACCCTTCAGCGAGACCCTGCCGCCGCCCTCCGGCAGGGGCGGTGCCCCGGGCGGGCTCTGGATCGACGGTTCGCGGTCGATGATCTCGAACATGCGGTTGCCGGAGGCGATCGCCCGCTGCGCCATGCCCATCGCGACGCCGAGCATCCGCAGCGGCCCGGCGAGCATCACCAGGTAGGTGTAGAAGGCGGTGAAATGACCGATGTTGAGGTCTCCGTTGATCACCATGCGGCCGCCGACCAGCAGGACCAGGGCGATCCCGACTTGCGGTAGCAGCCCGATCAGCGGCGAGAAGAACGCCTGCAGGCGCGTCGAGTAGATGCTCTGGTCGAAGACCCGGGCGACCGCCCGCTGGAAGCGGTGCAGCTGGTACTCCTCGCGGGCGAAGGCCTTGACAATGCGGATCCCGGAGACGTTCTCCTCGGCCTCCGCGGTCAGTTCGGCGAGCCGCTGCTGGACCTCCTGCAGCGCCGGCCGCGAGACGCGGTTATAGCGCGAGGCCGTGTAGATGATGAACGGCGCGGGGAGCAGCGCGATCAGCGCCAGCAGCGGGTTGAGCACGATCATCACGGCGCCGGCGAGGACGATTGTCAGCAGGTTCTGGGTTATGAAGACGAGCCCGTAGCCGAGGAAGAAGCGGATCGCGGAAAGGTCGACCGTCGCCCTCGACATCAGCTGCCCGGTCTGCTGGCCGTCAAAAAAGCCGAGCTCGAGTCGCTGCAGGTGCGCGTAGAAGGTCTGGCGCAGATCGAATTCGACCCCGAGGGAGACTTTTCCGGCGACCACGCGGCGGACCACGGTGAGGCCGAGGCGCAGGATGCTGGCACCGACGATCGCCAGGGCCAGGGGCAGCAGGTCTGGCTTATCGTGGTCCTTGATCGCATTGACGGCGCCGCCGATCAGCAACGGGATCACGACCGTCATCCCCATCGCTAGCCAGGCAAAGGCCAGCGAGCCCCAGAGCTGGCGGCGATATGGGCGCAAAAACCCCAGCAGTCGACGGTAAGTCCGCATCGGACCTGACTATACAAAGTGAAGTATTGGCTCCCTCATCCCTCGCGGGCTGCGGCGTCTATTCGAAGGAGGTTGCCGCCTTGGCACTTGAGACCTTGCCCCCGCTGCACCTGGGCAGCGGATGGTTTGGTTTCTCCAAGATCTGAAAGCTGGTGACCGCGTGATAGGGGGTGGGGGAGCGGTCGTTGGCGGCCAGCGTCGCCACCAGGCGGTAGAAGCCCGGCCGCAGTTGGCTGTAGTAGATCTCCGGGCGGGTTGCCGGCGAGTAGCTGCCGCTGGCGCCAACCCGGGCGCCGAGGATCCCATTTGGCCCGGCGTAGTGGGGGTAGTCAAAGGACGCCCCCTCCAGGCGTTCGTTGCCGAATGGGCTTTCGATCGCCCGCTGCAGCTTCGCCGGGTCAACGCAGTCGGGGACGCGGTGCAGGCTGAAGCGGATGTTGCCCTCGCCGAGCAGCGGTTCGCCGCCAAAATGCGCCGGCGCGAGGAGGAAGTTTTCGACCGCGACCTTGACGACAACCGCCAGGCCACGCTGGGCGGCGCCATTTCGCGGCGAGATGAAGGCAATGTGGGGTTGGCCCGGGATCGGCGTTTGGGCTGAGGCCGCGGCGGATTTGCCGCCATTTCCGATAGTCAAGACCAGGGCGACCGCGATCGCGGCCGCGGCGAGCGTGGCGAGGATGGTGATTTTGCTCCGCATGTGGGGCGCAACATTACGTACTCTTAGCCGCTGCTATGAGCCAGTCCGCCGAACTCGCGTATCGCATCGGTGCCGCCGCCAGGCGGCCGGCTAGCTGGCTGCAGCTGGTCAGGTTCGGTTTGGTCGGCGGCTCTGGCTACCTGATCAACCTGGCCGTGTTCGCCATTTTGACCGACAATCTCGCGGTCCACCACACCCTCGCCGCGATCGGGTCCTTCGCGGTCGCCGTGACCAACAACTTCCTGCTCAATCGTCACTGGACCTTCGCCGCAGGCGCCGGCCACGCCGGCTTTCAGGCAGTGCGCTTCTTCGCTGTCAGTCTTGTCTCGCTGGCGATCAACCTGATGGCACTCGAGGTGCTGCTCTCCGGCACAGGGCTCGGCGAGCTCAGCGCCCAGGCGATTGCGGTCGCGATCGCGATGCCGTTCAATTTCCTCGCCAATAAGTTCTGGGCCTTCGCCTGAAGACCAGGCGTTGGGTCTGGGGCGCCGCTGAGGGGAGCTCCCCGGCCGGCGCTCTTTACGGCTTTGGGAGAATTCAGGAATGAGCAGTGCGAGACCGAGATATGACCCCGGCGCCGTCGAGGCGGCCTGCCAGGCTGCTTGGGAGGAGCGTGGGGCATATCGGACACCGAGTCCGGCCGCGGGACAGCAGGCCGTCTATGTGAAGCCCTCGAGCCCCTTTACCTCGGGCAACCTGCACATGGGCCACGTGCGCGATTACTCAATCGGCGATGCCTATGCGCGCTTTCGCCGCGCTCGTGGCGACGCCGTTTTGCTCGGCTTCGGATTCGATGCATTCGGTCTGCCGGCGGAGATGGCGGCGATCGAGCGCAAGGTGGCGCCCGCGGATTGGGTCTTGCGAAGCGGCGAGCGGATGCTCGAGCAGATGAAGCGCCTCGGCTACAGCTTCGACTACGAGCGGGTTTTCTACAGCTCCGATGAGAGCCAGTACCGCTGGTCGCAGTGGCTGTTCATCACCCTGCTTGAGGCCGGGCTCATCTACCGCGCCGATACCACGGTCGATTGGTGCGACAGCTGCCAGACCACGCTCGCCGCACTGCAGGTCGAGGACGGACGCTGCTGGCGCTGTCACAACCCGGTGCGGCTGATCCGCCGGCCGACCTGGTTTCTCAGCGTCGCGCCTTACCTCGAGGAGAACGATCGCAACCTGGCCGGCCTCGAGCACTGGGATCAGCTTTCAATGAAAACCCAGCGCTACATCCTTGGCCGCACCGATGGTGTCGAGCTTGAGCTCCGCGATCCGGGCGGCGGCGGCGAGGTGACGGTCTTCACGCCCCACAGCGGGGCGCTCGATGAGGCGCGCTTTGTCCTTGTCTCTCCGCGCCATCCCGAGGTGGAGCGCTGGGCCGCGGAGCCGGCTGTCCGGACCGAGCTCGATGAGCTTCGCTCCGGGGGCTGGGAGCGCAGTGCCCGCGACGCGAAGGCGGTGCCCGTGATCGATACCAACGCCTCGCTGCAGAATCTCGGCGGTGAAGGGGCTCTGCCGGTCCTCATCTCGCCGATCGTCGACGCCCGCTTTGGGCCGATCGCTGCGCTCGCCGTCCCGGCGCTCGACGAGGCCGACGCGGCGATCGCCGCCCGGGTCGAGCGAGTGGGGGGCGGGGGCGGGGCACTCGCCGGGGCCGAGTCGCGCCCGGCGTGCCGCTACCGAGCCGCGGACTTCTCGATCGGCCGACAGCGCTACTGGGGGACACCGATCCCGGTCATCAATTGTGAGGATTGTGGCCCCGTTCCGGTCGCCCTCGAGCAGCTGCCGGTGGTATTGCCGCGCGATATAGAGCCGACCGGCGAGGGAAATCCGCTCGCCGAGCGGGCGGATTTTGTCGAGGTCGATTGTCCGCGCTGCGGCGGACCGGCAAGACGCGAGACCGACACGCTCGATTGCCACTTCGACGCCCTTTGGCTCTGGGTTCCGGCTGCGGTGCCACCGGCAGCCCGCGCCGAGGAGATGTTTTCCCACCCCGACCTGCAGCGCTGGCTACCCGCCGAGCGGCTTGTCGCCGGCAACGACAGCGGCAGCTTCGTCTTCGACCAGCGGGTGGTGACAAAGGCGCTGCGCGACCTCGGGCCTTTCTCCTTCATCGAGGACGGCGAGCCCTTCGCCGGCTGTCTCTTCCACGAGATGGTCGTCGCCGACGGGCGCAAGATGAGCAAGCACCTTGACAATGTCGTAGACCCCGACGAGCTGGTCGAGCGCCACGGGGCCGACGCGGTCCGAATCGCGATCCTCTACGCCGCTGGCCCAGCCAAGACCTTGAATTGGAACGACGGCGCGATCCGTTTCGCCAGCCGCTTTCTCAACAACCTCTGGGACTACGCGATCGACCGTCTGCGGAGGGTCGAGGAGGCGGCGGTGGACGCCGAGGCCGAAATCGACACCGGCTTCATGCGCGAGCGGCTCAGCAAATGGTGTGAGAACGGGATCGAGCGGATCACCGCCGACCTGTTCGAGCTACAGATGCACAAGGCGATCCGCGATCTGACTCGACTCTTCGAGCGGATTCAGGACTATGAGAAGCGGGTGATCCAGCGTCGCGAGCGGCTCAGCCGTGCCGACGCCGAGGCCCTTGTCGAGGCTCTGGTGCTGCTCCTGCGCGCCTTGGCTCCCTTTGCCCCGCACTTCTCGGAGGGCGTTTTGGTCGCCGCTGGGCGCCAAACGGAGGTCGATATGCTCGCATCTTGGCCCCAGCCTGTCGAGGCGCTATCCTGATCCGACGATGTTTGAGCGCCAGATGGGAAACCTGGATAAGCGGAGGATGAGGTTTGCCAAGGCTGGCGGCCTGCCCTCGTGGTGTGGGAGTTACGCGGGCCGATGAATCGGCCGGCCGACCAGCGAACCCGCTCCTGCGCGACGGAGCTGGTCTGCCCCGACTGCGGGTACCGCGCCCCGCTCAGCGATACCGCCTTCCGGTGCCCGAGTTGCAGCAAGGGCCTCGATATCGACTACGACTACGAGCGCGCCCGGGCACTGATTGCCGAGCTTGGCCCGGAGCAGCGCCCGCTCAACATCTGGCGGTATGAGGAGCTGTTGCCGATTACCGACCTCGCGGCCTCGCAGCGGGTCGGCACATTCTCGGGGCTGACGCCGTTGATCAGGGCCGATCGCCTCGGTGCCGAGCTCGGCCTGCGCAACCTCTACATCAAGGACGACTCGACCAACCGACCCTCGCTCTCCTACAAGGACCGCGTGGTCAGCATGGCCGTCGCCCGCGCCCTGGAGCTCGGCTGTGCCGAGATCGGTTGCGTTTCAACCGGCAATGTCGGCACCGCAACCGCCTCGCTGGGCGCCAAGGCAGGCCTGCGGCCCTACATCTTCTATCCGGCCAACCTGGAGCGGGCCAAGGCGCGCGGCTGTCGCGCGCTAGGGGCCGAGGTCTGCCAACTGAACGGCAACTACGACGAAGCCAACCGGGCCTGCCGCGAGTTGGCCGAAGCGAGTGGCCTGCAGTTCGCGAACATCACCCTGCGCCCGTTCTATGCGGAGGGCGCTAAGACGCTCGCCTATGAGGTGGTCGAGCAACTTGACAACGATGCGCCCGATCACATCGTCATGCCCGCCGCGGGTGGCACCCTCTCCTCGCGGGTCCACAAGGGCCTGAACGAGATGGAGGCCGTCGGCCTTGCCGCCACCAGTCAGACCAGGCTCCACGTCGGCCAGCCGGTCGGTTGCTCGCCGATCGCGACCGCGATCGTCGAGGAGAGAGCCGAGATCGTGCCCCAGGTGCCGGAGACGCTGGCCCAGTCACTGGCGATCGGCGCGCCCGGCGATGGGCCACTCGTGCTCGAGGCTGTCCGCAGCCGCGGCGGCTCGGCCGCTGCCGTGCCCGACGGCGAGATCATCACCGCGATGGAGTTGCTTGCCGCCACCGAGGGGGTACTCACCGAGCCCGCCGGCGGAACCACAGTGGGGGCGACGATGAAGCTCGCCCAGCAGGGCGTGATCGGAGCCGATGACACCGTGGTGATCGTGATCAGCGGCAATGGTGTCAAGACGCTCAGCGAGCAGCCGATACGGCCGTGGCCAGAAAACATCCCCTGCGATCCCGCCACGATGGAGCAGGTCGTCTCCGACTTCCGCCAGTCGGGCGTCGGCGTTCCCTCGGCCTAGCTCGACGAGGCTGGCGACCGCGATGACGGTCGAGCTACCCGAGGTCGAAGGCGTCAGCCACCGCTGGGTGAGGGCCCGGGGGCTCGATTTCCATGTCGCCGAAGCGGGGGAGGGCGAGGACGTCGTCCTTTGCCTGCATGGCTGGCCCCAGCACTGGTTCGAGTGGCGTGATCTGCTGCCCACGCTCGCCGCCGACGGCCACCGGGTGCTGGCCGTGGACCTGCGCGGGTATGGCTGGTCAGACGCACCGCGGGGCGGCTATGAGAAGGAGAACATGGGCGATGACGTGCTAGCGGTCCTCGACGAGCTCGGCCTCGAGCGCGTCAAGCTGGTCGCCCACGACTGGGGCGGCTGGATCGGCTTCCTGCTGGGGATCAAGGCGCCCGAGCGCTTTGATCGCTACCTGGCCCTGAACATTCTTCATCCCTGGGTCCCGCCAGCGGCAATGGCACCGCATCTGTGGCGATTCTGGTACCAGTGGGTGGTCCTCGCTCCGATCCTCGGATACCGACTGCATCGTGACGGCAGCTTCATCCGCAGAGTGATCGTCGGCGGCTCGACACGAAAGGACGTCTGGGACGAGCGGACGCTAGGCATCTTCGCCGACAAGATGGCCGAACCCGAGCACGCGATGGCCGGGGTGCGGACCTATCGGACCTTCAACCTGAAGGAGACTGTGCCGATCATGCGAGGCCGCTACGAGCGAGCGCGCCTCAGCGTGCCGACCCTGCTTCTCTTCGGCGAAGACGACTTCGTCATGCGTCCCTCGATGCTAGCCGGCTACGAGAGCCACGCCGAGGACATGGGGGTCGAGCTGGTGCCCGATTGCGGGCACTTTATCGCCGACGAGCGGCCCGATCTGGTCGCCGAGCGGGCCCGCAGTTTTCTTGGCGACTAGTCAGTCGCTGCCGCCCCTCTTGCCGGAATCGTGGGTTTGGGGCGGGTGGAGGATCGTCCGCGATGAATTTCAAACCGACCCTCTACAGAAGACGGCCACAGCGGCCACCGCCTCGCCGGCTTCCGGATGCGGGGTGGGCAGGTAGGTGCGTCAGTCACTGTCGCGGTCCGGCTCAACTCGCTGGGAGGCGTCGACACTCGAATCTCACTTTTTTCGCTGAGGCTCTGGGCGGGGGGTGCGAAGTAGACACAGCTTCATCAGCACCGAGTGTCCGGGCGGGAGCGGTTCCCAGGACGTCTCTGCAGCGGTGCGGCTGCGCCTCGGATATGTCGAAGGAAGTCCGTCGCCGAATCTTCTCGTGTTACAGAGTTGCTCGGGTGGCTAGGCGCGAGCAGCCTCGGGTGTCGATGTCGCGGTGGCCTCGGTCGCGCCCGCCTCGGTCTTGGCTGCGATCGCCTTCGGCACCAGTAAGCCGGCGAAGAAACAGAGGACGAGGAAGCCGGTCGCCATCACGAAGGTCTCGGTGAAACCGGTGACGGTCGGCAGGCCGTCTGAAACGTTGCCGGCGATAAAGGTCGCCGAGAGTTGACCCCCGAGCGCGCCGCCGAGGGTGCGCATCACGGTGTTCATGCCGCTGGCGACACCGGTCTGGTGGCTGGGAACTGCCTGCACGATCAGGTTGCCGAGCGCCGCAAAGGCGAGTCCGATGCCGATGCCGAGCAGGGTGGCGGCGAGGAGGAACTCCCAGGGGTGATCGTGGGCCACGGCGAGGACTAAGAAGGAGGCGGCCGAGAACACCGTGCCGCCGAGCAGTGCCGCGCGCGAGCCAAAACGTGCCGAGATCGCGCCGGCCCTGAGCCCGAGGATCGTCATTCCGATTGTCGCGGGCAATAGGTAAAGACCCGAGACGACGACCGAGGCACCGAAGCCGAAACCGGTCCTGGTCGGCAACTGTGCGAACTGGGGGAAGACGATGAAGGAGGCGTAGAGGCCGGCGCCCAGGAGGAAGGCGGCCGCGTTGGTGGTCCAGACGCCGCGCACCCGCATCATCGCCATGTCAATCAGTGGGTGATCGCTGCGCGTCTCGACCGCGATCCAGGCCGCGGTGAAGGCTAGACCGATGGCGACCAGGCCGATCGTCTTCGCCGAGCCCCAGCCCCAGCTAGTCGTCTGGCTGATCGCCAGCAACACCGCCGAGATGCCGATGCTCATCAAGATGCCCGCGAGCCAGTTGATGCGGCCCGGGGTGCGAACCGGCGACTCGGGCACCAGGCGCCAGGTTGCGAAAGCGGCGACAATGACCAGGGCGAGCGGGATCCAGAACAGCCAGTGGTAGTTGAGGTGCTCGACGATCACGCCGGAGAGGACGATGCCGACGCCGCCACCGGTGCCAAGGATCGCCGAGAGGAGACCGATCCCACCGGCAACCCGGGCGGTGGGGAACTCGTCGCGGACTATCCCGAAGGAGAGCGGGAAGATGCCACCGGCAACGCCCTGGATAACTCGAGCGGCGATCAACACCGGAAGCGAACTGGTCAGCGCCGCGATCAGTGTGCCAAAGGTGAGGATCAGCAGGGTTGCCAGCAAGAGGCGCTCCTTGCCGTACATGTCACCGAGTCTGCCGATGATCGCGGTGCCGACAGAGGCGGCGAGCAGGTAGCCGGTGAGCAACCAGGTGATCCCGGTCTCCGTCGTGCCGAGCTCGTGTTGCATGGTCGGCAAAGCTGGCACTACCAGCGAGCTCAGCATCGCGTAGGAGAGCCCGCCGAGGGCGAGCACGGCCAGGGTGACGTTAGGGTGGGTTCGGTCGGCGGTTTCGGAGGCCATCTTCTCGGCGGCCAGGCTCGGGCCCGGAAGGCAGCTAGAGTAGCGGAATGACCATTCCGGCTGACCCGGAGACGGCCTGGGCCCAGCTCGACGCCGAGGGGAAACGGCGCTGCCTGTTGCGCGCCGCGGGAAGGGTCTTCGCGAGCGAGGGGCTGGCGGCGCCGATGCCGGCGATCGCCGCCGCCGCGGAAGCCGGCGTGGGCAGCGTCTATCGGCAGTTTCCTTCAAAGGAAGATTTGCTGGCGGCGCTTGTCGTCGAACGGCTGGAAGAGGTCGAGGGCGATGCGCTCGCGGCACTGCGGGGCGGGGACTCGCCCCGTGAGGCGCTCACCGCGCTCCTGCGCGCCTATGTCGAGCGCCAGGGGGCCGATGATCTGATCGGCGAGGCGATGGCCTGCGTCTCGACCCATGCCGACGTCGAGCAGGCGCTGGGCGGCGCGACGATCGCTCTCGAAGCACTGCTGAGCGCGGCCAAGGCGGAGGGTCTGCGAGCCGACGCGACTACCCTTGATCTCCGGCTACTCTTCGCCGCAACCAGGGCGGCGGAGAGGCTCCAACCGGGCGCCTGGCGGCGGATGTTCGAGCTCGGCCTTGATGCGTTGTTCGACTAGGTGGAGGTGTGGGTGGTGAGAATCCCCGAGGAGGAGCTGCGGCGAACGCGTGAGGCGATCGTCCGCAAGCACATGGAGTCAGAGAATCGGCACGAGTTCGACCTTACCGTTGAGACCTTCGATCACCCGCGCTACGAGATCATCCCGACCGGCGATGTGTTTGACGGTCCCGCGGCGGTCCGTGGCTACTTTGAGGACACCCGCGCGGCCTTCCCCGACCAGCGCAACGAGTTGATCGCCCTCCACCACACTGACGTCGGGGTTTTCGCTGAGTTCACACTGAGGGGCACCCACGAAGGCCCACTGCGCGGCATTCCCGCTACCGGTAAGGCGTTCACCTGCCGCTGCATCGCTCTCTTTCTCTTTGAGCATGAGAGGCTGGTCTGTGAGCGGGTCTATTTCGACGCCGCGACGATTCTCGGCCAGCTCGGCCTGATCACACCAGCCCCCTCATTGGGCGACTGAGCCGTCTTTAGGGAATCGACCCATCTGGAACAACCAAAAGGTCCTCTGGGGTCCGCCGCTAGGGAGCTGCGGACACCGGGACCGAGTCCCAGGATCTAGGGTGGGCGGATCGCTGGGGGTCCATCCAGCCTCGAGTTGGGGTCGATGGCACGGAGGTTCAATACGCGGGGCGTTTCGATGCCCCTCATCGAGGTGATCAGTCACTCAGGGCTCAAGGTCTCGGGTTCTGCGCCCAAGCCCCTTGGCTCCGGCGCACAGGGGCCGGGCGCTAGCACCCGGCCCGGTATTTTCGGTAACCCGCGGTGCTTGCGCAGCGCAGCGTTTATTTGACCGTCTGAACTTTTAGTAGGCCCTCCTCAAAGTGGGGTTTACCGCCATCGCGGTCCATGAGCGGGCAAAAGAAGATGTACTTCCCGGGCTTCTTTAGTTCCAGCGTCGTCGTCTGCGAACCACCGCCGTCCACGATCGCGGTTGATTGGGCTTCTTCGGCGTCCACGTATGAAGGCGGCGGACCGTTGGAGGCCAGGTCCTTTTCGATTTGGCTCAGCGGTGGGGCCTTGCCTTTGACCGGAACCGCGATCAGCATGTGGACGGCCTTTTCGCCCTTCGAGTTGAAGGTGATTTCGTTCTTTCCTGTCTTTAGCCCCGAGGTTTCCCATCTGTACTTGTCCTTGGCCGGATTCGCTGCCGTGACGACTGCCGGAGTACTCGGAAGGCTGCCCGTTGCTTCGCCTTCTAATTCAAGGGGGGCCGTGGCAGGTGGGCCGCTGCTGGCTCCCGAGAAAGCGGTCGCGTCGGCCAGAACATAATGGCCTTCGGGTAGTTCAACGTGTGCAGTGGCAGTCTGACCACCAGCCACAGATCCGATCCCGCCTTGGAGTTTGATCCAGGAGGGGATCTTGTTGCTATTACCGCCCAGTTCTTTGAGGACTTCTTCTTCGCTGTGGCTGCCCGTGTACTGGATGAACTGCACACCGTGGGGAGCCTTGCCGAGATTCTTCAGCTGGACTTCAACCGCTCCGCCTTCGCCAGTTTTTGGCCCCTGAAAGCTGCTGTTTTTACCTTCTTCGCTGATCCTCAGGGAAAGCGTCGCAGGTGAGCTTTCGCTGCTGCTGCCACAACCGGCGATGCCGGCCACGATCGCGACCAAGGCCGCGAGAATCATGAATATCGCATTGCGCTGACTGGTTGCCCCCACCTTTTCCTCCATCGTCGTGAATTACCAAGCCGACCCTATTCCATGATCTGCTCTGCGTCCACACACGCTTAGCGAGACTGGGCAGGGTCTGGGAGACCGCGGGCATGCTAGGCGGGCCGGTAATTGCGACGAAGCGGGATCGCGTTGCCAGCCTGAACTACCGGGCCGGCGCTGTCCGCACTGGCTCGATTCGAAGGTGACGACGCTATTGTCGCCTCACCCATTCATTAGCCCACGACGAGGCTAGTCGCCAGAACAAAGGAGAGATCTATGGCTGTCGGCATAAGATTGAAATTCGCAGGAGGAACGCAGGAGAATTACGATGCCGCGCACGGAGTGATGGAGGTGGATACCGATCCGCCCAACGGGCTGATCGTCCACTCCTCCGGCCCAATCGAGGGAGGCTGGGGAATCATTGACTTCTGGGAGTCGCGGGAGGCGTTCGACAAGTTCGTCGAAGACAGGCTTATGCCTCGACTTCAAGGCCTCGGAGACCAGGGATTTCCGAACCCGCCAGATGTCAAGGAGTTCGCAGTCCACAACCTCCAGACGCCAGCCTAGACCCTGGCGCCGGGCGACGGCAGGCGCGGCGGGTCCTCGGAGTCGCCATCGGGAATGAGGTGTCATCTGCCGACTTTGTTCTCGGAAGGGTCGCGCAGATGGCACCTGCCTCACCGCCCAGAAGCTCCGAAGACCGTCGCAGCGGCCCAAAGGGGAGCTTCAGCTGCGCCGATCAGCAGCAAGATCGCCGGGCGGGTGTGGACTCCGCACGGTTTCAAGCAAGAGTTCATCTCGCAAGCAGGCTCCATCAACGGACGGAACTCGGGCTTCAGTGGAGCGGCTGGATTCCAGGCCATGGGTCGCGCGGAGAGGGGAGCGGACATGAGAGGATTCCGGCCTTGCAGCAACGCTCAGATCAGGAGGAGTCGGATGAGAACAATTCGAAAAAGGCTGTCCTACGCAAACGTGGTGGCGACGCTGGCCTTGTTCTTGGCCATCGGTGGCGTTGGCTACGCCGCTTCGCGGCTGCCGAAGAACTCGGTTGGCACCAAGCAGATCAAGAGGGGGGCGGTGACCGGCGCAAAGGTCAAGAAACAAACGCTGACCGGGAACAACATCAACCTCGCCAAGCTGGGGACGGTTCCCTCGGCGACCACCGCCAGTGCGCTGACCGCGCTCGAAGCCGTGCACGTGGTGGGCGCTGCGGGCCAACCGGGCTTCCTCGACGGGACGATCACCAGGCCGCCCGAAGAAGGAGTGACCTTTCCGCCTGTCGGCTTCTACAAGGACCACGAGGGCATCGTGCACCTGCAGGGACTGGCGACGGTCGGTAACGGGGAAAGCCCGATCGACGGGTTGCTGTTCACTCTGCCGCCCGAATACAGGCCCGCTCCGGGGGTCTCCCTGACCTTCCCGAACGTCGAAGACGAGGAAACCATCTCGGTTCTCGGTTCGAACGTGAGTGCCGCCGGCAAAGACCTGTCAGGAGATGTCTACGCGACCGCCGGCAAAGGAACAATCGCGAGCCTCAACGGGATCACCTTCCGGGCGGAAGGCTAGGCCCATCTAGGGCCGTTCGTACCTTTCCGTTGGATGCGGTTGGCAGCGGTGTGCGATTCACGCTACCGCTGCCAACCGGCTCCAGGCCGATCAGTGCACGGGAGCGTGCTCGCTCATCCGTAGGCGGCGAAAAAACCCTGCCGCCAACTCGGATTCCTCAGCTCCCAGCCGAGCTCGCGTTTCGCCTTATTGTTGGAGGCACCCCGAGACTCGGTTCCCATCCTCACCACCATCTCGCCGGCGAACAGGCGCGCGAGCCAGCGCGGGAAGTGGCGCGGTGGCCGTGCTCTCAGCGCGTCGGCGAGCACCGGCAGCCATTCGCGGACCGGTGCCGGCTCGTCATCGACGATGTTGTATATCCCGGTCTTGCCGCGCTCAAGCGCCAGGACCGTCGCCGCGGCAGCGTCGTCGAGGTGGATGAACGAGGTCACTCCTTGGCCGCTGCCGACAATCGGGAACTGGCGTTTGCGCACCGGAGTGACGAGCCCGTCGTTCTCGGCGCCGTAAAAGCCGCCGTAGCGAAGTGCGATCCCGCCCGCGGCAGTGACGGCCTCCTCGAGGTGGCGCATGGCTGCCATACTCTCGCGTGTAGTTGACGGGGGTTCGGGCTCGAGCGGATCATCCTCGGTTTTGACCCAGCCGCCCGCGCACAGATAGCGGGCGCTCGCGTAGCTCTGCGCCACAAAACGGATTGTGCCCGCCTCAGCGGCAGCGCCGAGCAGGGCATCGGTACCCTCGGTCCGAAGCCGGTTGGTGTCGGCGAACACCTTGTCGAAATTCCGCGAGAACTCGATGTTCTTGAGCGCGGTCGCCTCGTGGATGATCGCGTCCGGATGAGCCTCGAGCACCGCCTTGCGCACGGCACGGACATCGAGCAAATCGAGCGCGATGGGCTCGGCCCCGAGTCCTTTCAGTCGCTCGGCGTTCTCGGGCGTGCGATGGGCTCCCACCACCTCGTGCCCTCGGTCGATGAGTTGCGGAACCAGCCGGGTGCCGATGGCGCCGCTTGCCCCAGTAAGAAATACCCGCATCGTCTTTCTCCTTTCGGTCACACCCGCTTGATCTGCGGGGTCTACGGGTATGACCCGACAGAGCGAAGGGATGTGACAGATGGACGAGCACGGCCTCCTAGCAGCAGAGCAATTCGAGCAGCACCGCACACGCCTCAAGGCGGTTGCCTATCGAATGCTTGGCTCGACGAGCGAGGCCGACGATGCGGTCCAAGATGCCTGGCTCAGGTTCAGTCGCTCTGATACTGAGGAGATCGAGAACCTCGGCGCCTGGCTGACCACGGTGGTCGCCCGCATCTCCTTGAACATGCTGCGTTCACGCGCGACCCGGCAGGAGGACCCGATCGATATCCGCATGCCAGAGCCGATCGTTGACCCGGAGGGCACCGACCCTGAGCACGAGTCACTGCTCGCCGACTCCGTCGGCCTGGCGCTGCTGGTGGTCCTCGAGAACCTATCGCCACCGGAGCGCCTGGCATTCGTCCTCCACGACATGTTCGCCGTGCCGTTTGACGAGATCGCGCCGATCGTTGAACGCACCCCGGGGGCCACCCGTCAACTCGCCAGTCGAGCCCGGCGGCGCGTGCAGGGTGAGCGCGCGGTCCCCGATGCCGACCTCAACACCCAGCGTCGAGTCGTCGATGCATTCCTCGCCGCCGCCCGCGAAGGAGACTTCGAGGGTCTCGTCGCGGTGCTCGATCCCGAGGTGGTGCTGCGAGCTGACTTCGGGCCCGGCTCCCGGGCTCGAGAAGTGAGGGGCGCCGAGGCCGTGATCGGCCAGGCGCAGATTTACTCGCGCCTCGGCCTCGACATTCAAATTGCGCTGGTCAATGGTGCCGTTGGCATCGTCGCTTTCCGTGACGGAGAGCCGTTCTCGGTCGGCGGCGTCACGGTCCGAGGCGAGAAGATCGTCGAGATCGACTTCCTCGCCGACCCCGAGCGTCTGCGTCGGCTCGAGCTCACATGGCATGCGGAATAAGTCCATTCGGTAGGGACGTGCGAAATTGGGTAGCAGGCTCGGGCTCTACGCCGCGCCTCGCGCCTCTCACCCAGACCGCGGAGGCCTCCAAAGCCGCGTGGCGATTTCCACCTGACGGGCGTATGCTGGCCATGCCCAGTCACCTCAAGGAAGGATTCAAAGATGGGAGCGCAGGAGAACAAGCAGGCCACCGAAGACGCCTATCGGGCCTTCACCAGCGGCGACGCCGAGGGTGCGATGGCAAATATGGACGACGCGATCGTCTGGAGAGCCCGAGGCGAGAATTCGCTGACCGGCACCTACACAGGAAAACAGGAGATCGGTGAACTTTGGGGGAAACTCGCGGGCAATGGGTTCTCGACCGAGCCGCTAGAGTTCATCGCCGATGGAGACAAGGTCGTCGTCCTCACGAAGGTGACCCTCGACGGCGAGACAGTCGAGGGAGTGGACGTCCTGAGCTTCGGCGCCGATGGCAAGTTGGTTGCCTTCGACACTCTTGGAGAGACGAAAGTCGCAAATCGGGTTTTCGCCGAGTAGATCGCCAGGGCCTGGCGATTCCTCACAAGAGCCGCTGCTGCTGCGCCGAAGTCCGGGCAGGAGCAGCGGCCGGTCTTGCACACATCGACGATCAAACCTGGCCAGACCACGCATTCGCTAACCCGAGGCCAAGGTCTGGCCTCGTCAAGGTCGTACTTCCTGGCGCCTTTCCTCTCAGGGCTGCTCGCTTGGCGCTGTCTCAGGGTGCTGGAGGAGGGACTCAATCTTCCGCAGCGCGAACATAATCGCGTCGTTGAGCGTTGGAAGTGCGTGCTGCTGCGGTTTCGGTTCCAGGCCGAGGTATAGGGCGACCGAGCCTCGCCGTCGATTGGGCGCATCCTGGGCGCCTGCCACCCGAGTCGCTCAATCGGAGGATTAGGGGCTAGTTCGCCGCAGCGAATTCTAACCTGTCCTTAGATTCTGACCTGCAAGAGTGCAGCCCGTCTCGCCTTCCAGGAGGACCCATGAAGAAGCTTCGGCCCAGGTTTACCTATGCGAACGTTGTCTCGACTTTGTGTCTGTTTCTCTTGCTCGGCGGCGGTGCCTACGCCGCGGCGAAGCTTCCGGCGAACAGCATCGGGACTAAACAGCTGAAGAACAACGCGGTGACGGCGGTAAAGATCAAGAACGGAACCATCTCCGGCTCGAAGATCAACCTCGCCTCGCTTGGCACGGTTCCTGACGCCACCCACGCCGATACCGCAACCACCGCAGCCGCCGCGAGTTCCGCCTCCAACTCGGCTCAGCTTGGCGGGGCTCCAGCGGCCGACTATCGTGATCGCTGCCCGGCGGGGACTAACTTGGTGGCGCCTAGGGTCTGCGCCACGGGCGAGGAAGGCGCAGACGAATACCTCCCATCTGTGGAAACCTGCGGCGAACTGGGACTGCAGCTTCCAACTGCCGGTGAGGCTAGGCTTATATTCCCGAAAACCAATCCTGAACATCCTTTCTGGACCGACGATTTCTGGGTCAATGGCACGACGAGCTTTGGACTTGTGTTCTGGGGAGAAAAAAAACAACTGTTTCCGGTGGCCGCAAATGGCTACTACTGGATCTACTGTGTGACGACACCCACGAACTCCTGAGCGCCGTCGCTCACCGGAGGCTCGCGAACGTCAACCTTTGGAGTCTCCTGGGTCCAGACGTTTCCGGCGCGGGCCGATCGTCTCGGAGACCCGCAACCGTGGAGAAGGGTCGCGTGAACCGGGGCTCGTTGGTCGCTTCCTTAAGCGTGACCAGGCGAGGAGGTAGCCAACTTCGTCCGAGATTCGACCAAGACGATCCGCGGCAATAGAGCCTCCTTCTCCGGCGCAATATGCATCGAGTGTCTCGACGGGTCCGTCGCCGGCGAAGTCCCATGTTTGCGGATTGTGGGCGGTCGCTTGTGATCTTCTCGTTCATTGGTCAGGAACAGTCCATTCCGAGTTCTAGGCCGGGTTGGCGGCGGGGCACGGAGCCGTTGCATGGCCCGGGTCACCGTCCCTATCTCCTGACTGCTCGCGCTTGCGGTGATACGGTCTCCGGGTCGAAGATGTTGAAGGCCAGTTGGCCTCAGTCAATGACACGGGACCGCTAGCCGCGGTCCCAATCGCGTTCGGGGCCAAAGTCCCGCTTCACGGCCCCGTCGAACCCGGCGGCTGGCAGAGCAATGATTGAGATGATCAGCGCCGGCGATGGTCGAGACTTATGACGGTGTCCGAGGTGTCGACGATCGAACCCGGGGCAACCTGCACCGACCCCGGCCAGAGTTGAGGCGTCGGCGACGTGGACCCGTTCATTTCGCCGCCAGGAACCACTGCCGACTGCCATTGAGCCCGATCTCGCCCTTCGAACCATGGATCGCGGTTGACCGGTATCCGACCCGGTGTTAGGTTCAGCTGAGTCTGTCCGATGAACCTGTCTAGACGAGGCCGAGCTACATCGACTTCATCATGCAGCTGATGATGCCGGCAGAGTGCTGGCGCAGTCAGAGGTCGTCATCGACTGCCATGAGGCCGACACCGACGCCAATGCATTGGCGGCGCTGGGGAAAGGTGAAAGGGGCGCCCTGAAGGTCGAATTCAAAGCAAAATGCAACGGCAACGGGGAAGAAATTCGAAGCGCCCCGGGTCGGCAGGGTCGAGCAGACGATCAACCGGGGCGGGCGGATGGCGCTCGTCAGGACGAGGTGAGTTGATGCCAGTCAGGCGCACCGTTTTCATCGCAGCCGCAAGTCTCCTCGTGTCCCTGTTGCTTAGCGTCCCTGCGCTCGCCGGTGGTGGCGGCAACAAGGTATACGTCGGCGAAATCAACCAGCCGCCGTTGGATCGGTTTTCGCCCCACCCGAAAGTCGAACTCTTCGTGCACGCCGGTCGCAACGGCGCGATCACGATCCCAGCGGTCAATATCTTCAACACCCACCTGGCATGCCAGAACGGAAACGAAGTTGACTCCGGGATCACCCACGGCTCGACCTCGCGGCTGGAGCTGCTCGAAATCCATCTCAAGGGCCGCTCCTTCAATCAAACGAGTGGCTCTGAGAAAGGTCCGGACGGTCGCATCGTCTTCACTGGCAGAGTTCCCAAGCGTGGCCCGGCGCACGGGACGATCGAACTGGCGGAGGAACTCGGGACAATCCACGAACCGGAATCCGAACCCATAGACCTCGGGCACTGTGCAAGCGGTCGCTTAACCTGGAACGCGTCGCGGAGATAGTGGCGGCCCCGGAGATTTTAAATTTGCTGATCGCTCTGGGCCCCAGGATGTAGTTTGCTACTCGCGCGGTTCGACTCGGGTGTAGTCCAAGTCGCACCCGCTTGGTTGCGGGGCGAGTCAGTCTGGCCTCATTTCAAGTCCAGCGATCTGCTGGAGGTCACGGCGATCAGCCGCCAGGGTCGAATCGGGAGTGAGGAAGTTTTAGCGGCCTCCGCCGGTACTCGGCTGGCACCTGCTCGGACAACTGGGGAGCCGCGATCCGCGGAATGTCGACCGCCAAGCCCCAGTGTGACTGACCGCCGGGGGATGGGATAGCCTCTGTCCATCTCGTCCTGCGGCCCAAGGAGCCGCCACCCATTGACCCGAGACAGGAGGAGCAGTATGAAGGTCCGGCACAGCCCTCGAGCCGCTTTTTGCTGCGGAATCCTCGCCATGATCGGCGCGATCGCCGTCGTCGCCGGCAGCGCCGACGCGGCCAGTCCTGCCAACGGCAAGACCTACTCCGGGACGATCAAGCTCACCATGGCCTCCAACGTTGTCTTCCCAATTAGCTTCCAGGTGTCCAAGAACGGCAAAAAGGTGGACAACTTCAGCCTGCCGAATGGCTACCCAATTTATTGCCAGGGTGGCGGATTCGGAGAAGCACAGCAAGCGACGGCGAAGGTCTCAAGCAAGGGCACCTTCACGGCGAAGTTGTCAATCTACTTCGCGCCCACCCACAAGCACGAGGGTTTCGTGAAGGTCACCGGCAAGTTCGGCAAGAAGAAGCAGGCGCGCGGCAAGGTGATCACCGAATTCGGTAGCTCCAGCACCTGCAACGGGACCTCGAAGTACACAGCCAAGGTTCGTTGAGGGCTGTCGCAACCCATCTTCGCGGGTGGTGGACATCTCCCCCGCGGACTGGCATCCGACTAATTATCTCGCCGTGGGAGTATCGGCATCTCCGTGATTTTGCACGCGTGCGCATCATCAGCGGCTTGGTCTTGGCCGCCCTTGGCAGCGTTACGCTCTTCTTTGGTGGTAACGATTGGAAGACGTACGGGTGGACGATGGCGTTTCTGGCGCTGGCGGCAGCAAACTGGGCGTTTGCCACCTGGGAGTTGAGCATCGCTCGCTCCGAAGCGTCCCAGGCCTGAGGCGCGGACACACGGCGGCGTGTCATATTGAGTCCGGGGCGCCTGCCCGAATCCAGCCAAGAATCTCACCTGGTGCGCGCTCGGATTTGCGCGTGACGCAAATCGGCGCGGTTAGAGCCCGAGCCACGTCGCGAAGACCTGCGTGGCAGATGCGGAGACCCTGCTGATACCTCCGGTGACGCTCATCTGCGGCGCTGTTGAAAGAGGAGATTGAGACCCCGAAGTTCTACCCGGCTGTCGAGGAAGCCCGCTCAGGCGCGGTGGACCCTGGGGCAACAGCATGCCAGGCTCAGATAGGCTGGGTGGATGGAGACATCAGGCCCACCGCTCCTCTGCCCGGTCTGCGGCGAGCCCATCTGGCACGGCGATGACATGACTCTGGCGCATCCGATGGTCGATGACGGTGAGGGAAATAAGAAGCCCGCGCCTGACTTGCCGCCGATTCCAGTCCACACCCCGTGCTTCCCGCGTTTCGAGGAGGGCGGGGGCGTGGCGGTCGGTTAGGTCTGACGCCGGACCGAGGCCGACCAGGTCGATCGTCTCATCGACCGGGCGAGGAGCTTCGCCGGTTCCGGCTTCGGTGGATCACGCTGCCGCTTGAATTCAGACACCGCCTCAGAGCTCGCGATCTGCCGTGAGGAAGTTCGGGCATTTGCGATCGGTCCCCGGAGGGTGGATTCGCACCCTAGTCACCGCTTTCCCTTGTGGTGGATCGGTTTGACCTCGCGATACCACCAAGGAGGCGAAACCATTTGCCAGCGTGGTTCCCCGTGATTCGCGTTTAGCCGGGCCACCTAGCGCGCTAGGCTCCCGGCATGGTCTTTGCTTTTAGGTACGTAACTCCCGACGGTGAGCCGCAGCCGGTTGGAACAGGAGAGGGCAGCGGCGACACGGCCGTTGTCGACGCGTTCAAGGATCTCCGCGAGCAGAGCGCAGGCCTGGGGTTGCCACCCGGCGGATATGAGTACAGGGCGATGGATCAAGGGGGGATTCCTGGCGTCGTGCCTGGCGTCTCGGTCGGTCCGGATTTTTGGGCGCCGTTGACCTTGGACCCAGACGGAACCATCAACGTCTAGGTCTCAAAGCGGCTGGTGGGAACCCACCATGGATTCCCCTCCCACGAAGACAGCCTTATCCAGAACAGAAACGGCGGCTACGCGGCAGCGAGGACTGCCCGGACTGGATGGGCGGCGATGCGGTCGAAGCCAAGGTCGCGCCGTCGAGCGCCTATTTCCAGTAGGCGACGCTCACCGTTAGCTCCACGGTTCCTTCGGCTCCGTTGCTGTCGTCAACAGCGCGCACGAGCCAGGTATCGGCGTCGACCGGATAGACTTCCTTCAACGAGGTGGCGTTAGGGCTGTCGCCTGATTCACGACTTCCGTCTCGAGCCCCGTCGCCTGGGGGGTGTTCCCGCGGCGGGAAGGAGGACATCGCGGAAACGAAAGTCCGCTGCCGTTTGCCTGACCCGGGCGAATCGATTCATGTGGTAAAGATTTCTCATCCGGATCATTGTGACCTGCGTCGGATTCGACTCCAAGGAAAGTGGCCCAGGCTGCGAGCCGGGCGAATGTTTCTTGCCGGAGGTTGCATATGCTCGAGACCGTTGACCCACATCATCTCCTGCTGATCGGAGCCGGACCAGGAGTGGGCGCCGCCGTGGTTAGACGTTTCGGCCGCGATGGTTTCCGTGGCACGCTCATCTCCCGCGGCGAAACGATCGACCGGCTCGCCCCCGAATTACGCAGCGAGGGGCTTGAGATAGAGGCAGTTGGCGCGGATATCGAGGATCTGGACAGCTATCGCAAGACACTCGAACGTATCTTCGATGCCCCTGGGGCTCCCGTTGTCGTCGTATACAACGCTGCCCTGCCAGATCCGGGCGAGATCCTCGACGCCACCATCGAGCGGCTCCGAACCGCCCACGACGTTGATGCTCTCGGCGCGGTCGTCGCGGCACAGGTGGCCGCGCCCGTCCTGCGGGCGGCTGGCGGCGGCACCCTGCTGGTGACCAGCGGTGGCTTCGCCGACAATCCGGTTCCCGCACTTGCGAGCCTCTCCATGGGGAAGGCCGCCCTGCGCTCGGCGCAGACGCTGATTGCCGCCGACGTCGAGGAGGATGGCATTCACGCTGCGACCGTCACGATCGCCGGTGCCGTCAAAGCGGGGACGGATTTCGATCCGGACAACATCGCGGAGCTTTTCTGGACTGCCCACACCGACCCGAAGGATGCCTGGCGGACTGAGTATCGGTTCACAGGCACATAGCGGGGTGGCAGCGGCAGGGCGCTGCAGTAACGTGCCTTCGCGTTTGCCGCGGCTGGGTGCCTCCGTAGTCAACCCCCTCGAATCGAGCCGGCGTGGGAAAGACCAGCGATCACACCATCACAGGAGCTGAGCCCCGTTCGGGATCAGCAAGCCATCTGGTGGTAAGGGCCATCGGACCGAAGCGCCGTCCGGGGAATCCAAGCTACGGGGCAATGCCGATCTGGTCTGCGGCACCGCAGACACAGTGAGCGCCCCCGCGTTACGGGCTGTGGCCGATGACGTTGGCTCAGTGCGTCTCGCCTCCTCCACCGGACGATGGGTGCTGGCGGTCGCCGTGCTTGGCGACGTGGTGACCTTGCTGGAGGCGACGGTCGTCAACGTCTCCCTTCCCGCGATCGGCGACGACCTCGGCGCGGACTTCGTTGGTCTGCAGTGGATCCTCGACGGCTATGTGCTCACTCTCGCGGCTCTAATCTTGCTTGGCGGATCGCTTGGAGACCGCTACGGACGCCGGCGAATTTTCGAGCTGGGCGTAGTCATATTCGTGGTCGCCTCAGCCCTTTGCGCAGCGGCACCGAGCGTCGGGCTGCTGATCTGCGGCCGGATTCTTCAGGGCATTGGCGGTGCCCTCCTCATTCCGGCAACCCTCGCAATCGTCGATGCCGTCTTTCACCCCGACGACCGCGTTCGGGCGATCGGTGCATGGGCCGCGCTCGGTGCGATCGCGGCCGCGATCGGACCCCTCCTGGGGGGTTATCTCACCGATGCCGTGTCTTGGCGGGCCATTTTCCTCATCAACCTCCCGATCGGGATCCTGGTCATCGCCGCAGCGAAACGCCACGTGCCGGAGACGCGCGACCCCACGCTCACGGGCGGCCCCGACTTTCGAGGCGCCTCGCTTGCTGTGCTCGGCATCGGATCCTTTTGCTTCGCGTTGATCCAAGCGGGGCGGGGACCGACCGAGGCGGTGATTGCGGCCGTTTTTGTCGGAATCGCAGCATCCGCCGGATTCGTGCGGGTCGAGCGCCGAAGCGATCACCCCATGCTCCCGCTTGAGATCTTTTCTTCGCGTCAGTTCGCCAGCGCCAACCTTGTTGCGTTGCTTACCTACGCAGCACTCGGAGGCGTGATTTTCCTGTTCGTCGCGTTCCTGCAGGCGACCCTGGGCTACTCGGCTCTGCAGGCCGGTGCCGCCACGCTCCCGATCACGTTCATACTGCTTACGCTCTCCGTTCCGTCAGGCGCGCTCGCCCAGCGCATCGGACCGCGGATCCCGCTTGCGGTCGGCGCCCTCCTAACCAGCATTGGGTTGCTGCTCATGTCCAATATCAGTGCGGGGGATGAATTCACAACCGCCGTGATGCCCTCACTTGTCGTCTTTGGAGTTGGCCTTGCAGCGGTCATCACACCGATCACGGCGACTGTGCTGGCAAGCGTTGACGCTCGGCACGCCGGAATCGCATCGGGGGTCAACAACGTCCTCTCACGATTGGGTCAGCTGCTCGCTGTTGCGGTGCTCCCGCTCGCCGCGGGGCTTTCTGGCGCTGATTTCCAGAACTCCGCAGCTATGGCACACGGGTTCCCGATCGCAATGAGGGTCGCCGCCGGGACCTCCTTTGCGGCGGCGATTCTCGCCTGGACCACCATCAGGGACGATGTTCTCGAGCGCTCGGTTGGCGGCGCGAAACCGTTGGCGCAGGAGCTACCGCCCAGTCTTGAGCCAAGTTGCGCGGTGGCTGGTACCCCGCTCAGCCCGGCTCCGGCGGGGCAGGGGAAAGCCTCTAGGAAGGGCGGGCTAGAAGCGGTTAATCGTGCCGTAATCATCTCCCGGGGCGACCGAGGGTCTGAGGCTGGCGAGGGCGAGGGAGGGATTTAAACGGGATGCGACGGCGGCTCTCACCGCGGAATCTCGAGAGCCGTCAACCTGTTCTGTTCCTCGACAGGGACACCTTTTCGGCTTCCTTTGCGGGTGACGTCGTTCCCGAAGCCGCCGGGTTCATCACCGACGCCCAGGTTCCATCGAGCGTCGATGCTCTCGAGGCGTGAGCGCCAATGCAGTGTGGAGGGACAAGGAGAGCCGGTGCCTGCTCGGCACAGGGATCGGATGATCCGTCCGGCACAGTGCGCGATGTCGGGAAGGGCCGGTTCATCGAGGTCGCGGCGAGTCACGCCGTCAGTCTCTCCGAGCCGGCCTCGGAGGCGCGATCATCTCCATTGCCATCGAGGGCTCGGCCTGGGCACGAACCCCGAGTGCACGGGGCCGGTGGCACGCGTTTGGGGGGGCGCCGGCCGGTTGAGGCCGGCGCCTACCGAACGGGTGATCCGAGCAGACCCGTTACCGCCCGAGCCAGTCGCTTGCCCTGCGCAGTGAGGACGTACTCGGTATGCGGTGGGCGGCCGGGGACGAGAGCGCGCTCGACTACGCCGGCCTTCTCCAACTGGTCGAGTCGCTCCGAGAGCGTCGTCGGCGAGACTCCAGGGAGTGCCTGGCGGAACTCGTTGAACCGGGTGGCGCCGCCGGCGGAGGCGTAGATCGTCGCCAGCGTCCAGCGGCGCTCGAGGAGTCTGGCCATCGCCCGCGCCGCAGGCGGCACGGGCGAACAGCTACGACACCGCGGCGACATCGGCCCCGTTCTCGGCCGGCTCGAGCGCCAGGCCCAGCACCTCGTCGATGCTCATCACCGGGTGGAAGGTCATCTGCTCGCGCACATCCTCGGGAACCTCGTCGAGGTCACCGCGGTTGCGCTCGGGCACGATCACCTCGGTCAGCCCGGCGGCGTGCGCCGCCAGCACCTTCTGCTTGAGGCCGCCGATCGGCAGCACCCGTCCTTGGAGGGTGACCTCTCCGGTCATCCCCACGGTGTGTTTGACCGGGCGGCCGGTCAGCAGGCTGACCAACGCGGTGGTCATCGCCGTTCCGGCGCTGGGGCCGTCCTTGGGGATCGCCCCGGCGGGCACGTGCAGGTGGAACTCGCGCTTGAACCGATCAGCATCGATGCCCAGCTCTTCGCGGTGCGCTCGCACGTAGGAAAGCGCGATTCGGGCCGACTCCTTCATCACATCACCGAGCTGGCCGGTCAGGACGAGGCCCTTGTCGCCGTCCATCGCGGTTGCCTCGATGAAGAGGATGTCGCCGCCGGTTCCGGTCACCGCCAGGCCCGTCGAGACGCCCGGGATTGCGGTGCGCTCCACCGACTCCTGGAAGAACTTCTGCCGGCCCAACGTCTCGCGCAGGAACTCGGCGTCGATCCTCAGCTTCGTCTCGGCGGCCTTCGCCTCGCCGGCGGCGATCCGCATCGCCGCACCGCGCAGCAGCTTGCCCAGTTCGCGCTCAAGCTGGCGCACACCCGCCTCGCGGGTGTATTCCGCGATGACGCCGCGCAGGACCTCGTCGTCGACCTCGACCTCCTTGGCCAGCAGGCCATTCCGGGTTAGCTGCCGGGGCAGAAGGTAGCCCTTGGCGATCGCCAGCTTCTCCTCGGTCGTGTAGCCGTCGAAGCGGATCAGCTCCATGCGGTCGAGCAGCGGGGCCGGGATCGTGTCGAGCAGGTTCGCGGTGGCGATGAAGACGACCTCGGAGAGGTCGATCTCGACATCAAGGTAGTTGTCGCGGAAGGTATTGTTCTGGGCCGGGTCGAGCACCTCGAGTAGCGCCGCCGTCGGGTCGCCGCGCCAGTCGGCACCGACCTTGTCGACCTCGTCGAGCAGGATCACCGGGTTCATCGTGCCGGCGTCACGCAGCGCGCGGACGATCCGTCCTGGCAGGGCGCCGATGTAGGTGCGGCGGTGACCGCGAATCTCGGCCTCGTCATGCAGGCCACCGAGGCTGAGCCGGATGAACTCGCGCCCAAGGCTGCGGGCGATCGACTCGCCGATCGAGGTCTTGCCGGTGCCGGGAGGCCCGACCAGGGTGAGGATCGTGCCGTTGGCCCGGCCATCGTCCTCGACGCCGCGCTCCTGGCGCAGCCTGCGCACGGCGACGAACTCGGTGATCCGCTTCTTGACGTCGTCGAGGCCGGCGTGGTCGGAGTCGAGGACCTCGCGGGTATGGGCGGGCTCGAGCCGCTCCTCGGAGCGCTTGCCCCACGGCACCGTGATCAGCCAATCGAGATAGCTGCGGATCATCGACCCCTCCGGCGATTCCTCGCCCTGGCGCTCGAGCCGGCGCAGCTCCTTTTCGGCCTGCTCGGCGACCGCCTCCGGCATCTCGGCCTCGGCGATCCTCTCCTCGTACTCGGCGATCAGATCGGTCTCGTCCTCGCCGAGCTCTTTGCGAATCGACTCCATCTGCTTGCGCAAGAAGTACTCGCGTTGCTGCTTCTGAGCCCCGGACTCGACGTCGTCACGGATTCTGGACCGGACTTGAAGCTCCGTCAGGCGCTCGCGCTGCAGCTCGACGGCCAGCTCGAGCCGGGCGGTGACGTCGATGGCCTCCAGCAGCCGTAGCTTGTTCTCGTTCGAGATGTCGGGGGAGAGGCCGGTCGTGTCGGCGAGCGCCCCCGGCTCGTCGATCGAGCGCAGGAAGTTGGCGACGCGGCCATCGTCGCCACGAAGCTCGAGGATCTCCTCGACCAGGGCGCGGTACTCGCGCGCTAGCTCCTTTGTGTGCTCGTCGTCGGGGTTGCCATCGTGGACCTCTTGCACCTCGATACGCAGGGAGCCGCCGTCGCCCTCCTCGCCGGCGATCGCCGCTCCGGCGAGCCCGCGATGAAGGCCGACCACCGTTGCCGCCGGGCGGCCACGGCGCGAACGGCCGCTCTCGACCACCTCCGCGACGACGCCTACGCGGCCGAACTCACCGTCGCTACGGGGCAGGAGGAAAACGCGCTCCTCCTCGCTGGTGTCGATCGAGAGGGTCGCGGAAACGCCGGGGAACACGAGTGCGTCGTCAAGCGGAATTAAGAGATAGGCCATGGTAAGTCCAATTTCTGTAGTTAGTCTTAAAACAGGATAGCGGGTGGTGGGCGCGGGTTTACCGGCGGCCCCTGAAGGGTCCCGTCATGCGATACAAGATGTGGGCGGGGTGCGCCCGCCGCACCCCTATCCGGCCGATCGATCGAAAGGAGCGTCGTCGTGGGTTTCGACCAGTACCACGAGCCACCTGAGGAGCTTTCGTCGGAGACGCGCACGTTCGCCCGTCTCTGCGCCTCGCTCGAAGAGGAGTCGCAGGCGATCGGCTGGTACCAGCAGCGTCTCGCGGTCGAGAACGACGCCGAGGCGCGGGCGATCATGGAAGACGCCCAGGGCGAGGAGTTCAAGCACTTCGTGATGAACCTCGAGTCGCTGCTCCGGCGGACCCCGCGCTGGCGGGCGATTGCCGAGGGCGTCCTATTTCAGGACGGCGACATCGTCGAGAACGGAGAGGCGGCCGAGGCGGCCTCCGAGGACCGCGGCTCGGCTGCCCGCGACGGCTCGGCGCCGAGCATTGCGACTACGGCGGCCGGCACGCTCGGAATTGGCGGTCTCAGGGGGGCGGAGCGATGAACCACCTTCTGCGTGGGATCGCTCCGCTCTCCGACGGTAACTGGAAGCTGCTCGACGATGAGGCGCGCGAGCGCCTGCACGGCCCCCTGGGCGCCCGGCGCCTGGTCGATTTCCGCGGGCCGCTGGGCTGGGAGCACTCGGCGACCGACCTCGGGCGGGTTGAGGACGTCGCCCCGCCCGACGGCGGCGGCGTCGAGGCACGCAGGCGCCAAGTCCTACCGCTGGTCGAGCTGCGGGCGGACTTCTCGATTGCCCGCGGCGAGCTCGCCGACAACGATCGCGGCGCCGTCGACGTTGAGCTTGAGCCGCTGGATGAAGCCGCGTTGAGAATTGCGACCTGCGAGAACGCTGCCGTTTTCCACGGATGGGCCGAGGCCGGGATTGCCGGAATCGCCGAGGCCTCGCCGTTTGAACCCGAGAAGCTCGGCGAGGTCGACGGATACCCGCGATGGGTGGCGCGAGCCGTGGAGTCGGTGCGCTCCGCCGCGGTCGGTGGCCCCTACGGCCTGGCGCTCGGCCCCGACGAGTACACCCGGGTGATCGAGACCGCCGAGCACGGCGGCTACCCGCTCTTCGATCACCTCGAGCAGATCCTGCTCGGCGGCCCGATCGTCTGGGCGCCAGGGGTCAGGGGCGCGGTTGTGGTCAGCCTGCGTGGGGGCGATTTCCTGTTCGAATCGGGCCAGGACCTGGCGATCGGCTACGAGAATCACGACGCCTCCTCCGTCGACCTCTTTTTGGAGGAGAGCTTCAGCTTCCGAGTCGCGACTCCCGAGGCGGCAGCGGCCCTGACATCCAAGGCTTAGGAGCCACAGCCGCGCACTGATGCCAGTGCGAGTGGTTCAGTGTTCCGGCGGGTACTTCCACTGCCGACACGGGCCGCTGCGGTCGCAGTAGGGCTGGTTCGCCGACTTCCCACAGCGACACAGCGCCGCGCGAGTCTCCCGGCCCCCTTCGAGGTCGAGATCCCCTTCGAGCAGCATCGGGCCGCCCTCGAAGAGACGAACCCGCGTCGGCACCCCTGGACGCTCGGGCTCGCCATCTCGCAGCGTGTAGTGCAGCGCGCCCGTGGGGCACCGCCGGATCACGGCCGCGACCGCCTCGGCATCGGCGCCGTCGGGAGCAATCCACGGGCGCTTGGTCGTATCGAAGACGGCCGGCAGGCCGCGCACACACTCGTCGGCGTGAAGGCACCGATCCGTGTCGTAGGTGACCTCGATGCGCTCGCCCTCGTAGCGCGTCACAGGCCGAACTGCTCCCTGTATGTGTCTGGGACCAGCGCCGCGAAGTCCCGATTGCGCTCGATGAATGCTTTGACGAACGGGCAGAACGGCAGCACCGCGAGGCCGCGTGCACGGGCGTCTTCGAGCGCGAACTGGATCAGCTTGTCCGCTAGCCCACGACCCTGGAAGCGCTCGTCGACCTCGGTGTGGATGAACGCGATCAGTCCCGGGCGTGCACGGTAGGCATTATGGCCGACCACCTCGCCATCGACTGAGATCTCGTAGCGATCCCAGTCGGGAGCGTCAGCCACCTCGATGCGCTCTGTCGCGGCCATGCCTGGAACCATAGAACGCAGACGACCGGGGATCGGCGAGGCCGGGCGAGACGTCCGTGAGCTGGGGAGGTACCTTCACCTCGAGCCTTCGAGATGCCTTGCGCAGAGGTATTCGGCGGTGTTGCGTGATGATGGGCCGAGTGGAGTTGTCTCGGCGCCCCGGCACCTTCCGGCCCATAGGTTGACTCAAGACCGGACTGCCCGCTGCGGCAGGGTCGTGCTCGCGGGCCCCGGACACTGGTCGGCAATGTGCTGGGGAGACCTGTGCGAAAGCGTTGTCGCCGAACGCCCGGCCTATCTCCGATCGTGGGCCATGGCCAACGGGTCGGTGCACAGCTGAAGTCTGAGGAAGAAGCGGATAACCCGGAATGGCTGATTTGCAGGAAGAAAGCGATGCCGGAGGAGGGATTCGAACCCCCGACACGCGGATCATGACCCGGCTTGAAAATGCGGCTGCTAATCGGCGCCCCCGTCGGTGTCGATAAGGACTCTGACCAGGTGAACTCCTCGATTTCGTAGTTGCCACTAGTAGGTCCGAAACGTCGTGAAGATCCTCACACACTCCCAGGCGCCCTTGAAGCGAGCCGACCCAAACTCCCGTCGTCGGAGGGGACTTCGACTGGCATTTGGCTCGATGGCTGCAGGACTCGCCCTCTTCCTCGTTGCGCCGTCCGCGGCCGCGCCGGGGGGCGAGATCGTGATCCGCGGACCCCAGTCGAGCTCGCACCTGAGGCTGAAAGTAGGCGGTGGCGATCTCGTCGTCCGCGGGTACCTGGCTCGCCGCAGTCAGAACGGCTGTAATACGGGTCACAGCCCGCTGCGCTGCCCGCTCGGCGGCGTGACCGAAATCGAAGTCGACATGGGGCCCTCAGACGACAAGGTCGAAGTGCTTGATCCTTTGCCGGTTCCGCTCACCGTCCATCTGGGCGCCGGCTCCGACAAGTTCATCGGCAACAGCGAGCCCGACACCTGCTACACGGAAGGGTCGAAGGCCAACGGCTGCTTTGGCGGCGATGGCAACGATCGCTGCATAGTCACCGGAGGGAACAGCGAATGCTACGGCGGCCCCGGCGATGACTTCTGTCAGGGCGGACCCGGGAGCGACGGCTGCTGGGGCGGCCCCGGCGACGATGTTTGCGAAATGGGCGCCGGCGAAGACGGCTGCCACGGGGGACCGGGAAACGACCGCCTCTACGGCGGCTCCGGCGCCGATCAGCTCTATGGCGGTTCAGGCTATGACTACTGCGACGGCGGCCCCGGCGTTGGCCGCTCTCACGAATGCGAGACCGGCCCCGGCCACTGAGCGAGCTGCACCGTCCTCGGCTAACTTGACGGGGGGTCAAGGAGGTTCACTGGCCAGATCTGGTCTGCCCCCGGTTTCGACGACACCTGACCGCTTGGGTCGCAAGACTCAGGCAAGGAGGAGTCGATGCCACCCACCAAGTCGCCCTACCCACCGGAGTTCCGGCGTGAAGCAGTCCAGCTCACCCGCACCTCGGAGCGCTCGATCGCCGAGGTCGCGCGCCGGCATCGCCATCTCGATGGGCTCGCGGGGGGATTGCTTCGACTGTCGCCGAGTCGTTCTTCGCCACCCTGAAGAAGGAGCTCGTCCGCCGCCGCTCCTGGCCCAACCGGCGTGAACTGCAAAGCGCCGTCTTCGACTACATCGAGACCTTCTACAACCGCGAGAGGAGGCACTCCACCCTGGGATATCTCTCCGAGAGAGTTCGAGATGATCTCTCTCCCTCAACAAGCAGAAGAACAGAAAATCAAGCCCTGACCTGTCGCCCGAACCGGGGGCAGACCAATCCCCCGAAATCGGTGCGCTTGATCTAACCCTAGCCGGACAAACCTAGTGCACCGTCTCTAAAACAGCTTTACACCGCCCGACCTTCTCGAGGATGGAGTCGATCGAGGCGGTCCAAACGAATGGCTTGGGTTCGTCGTTATGGGCACTCAGATAGGCCTCGATCGCAGCGATCAGATCGGGAACGCTGTGAAACACACCACGGCGGATCGCCTTCTCGGTGAGCTCCCGAAACCAGCGCTCGACAAGATTTAGCCAGGAGCTCGAGGTCGGCGTGAAGTGCAGGTGAAAGCGCGGATGCTTCTTCAGCCATGCATCCACGTTGGCGTGCTTGTGGGTGCGGTAGTTGTCAAGGATCAGGTGTAGCTCCAGCTCCTCGGGGAACTCGCGATCGAGGTGGCGCAGGAACTTGAGGAACTCCTGGTGGCGGTGGCGTGGCAAGCACTGCCCGATCACGGCGCCGTCAAGGGTATTGAGCGCCGCAAAGAGAGTCGTCGTTCCGTTGCGCTTGTAGTCGTCGGTCATCGTGCCGGCGCGGCCCCGCTTGATCGGCAGGCTCGCCTGGGTGCGATCGAGCGCCTGGATCTGACTCTTCTCATCCACGCACAGCACCAGCGCCTTCTCGGGTGGGTTCAGGTAGAGGCCGACCACGTCGGTCAGCTTCTCGGTAAAGCGCGGATCGGTGGAGAGCTTGAACGAGCGCACCCGGTGGGGTGCCAGTCCGTGAGCGTCCCAGATGCGCTGCACGCTCGCCGGGCTGACGCCCTGGGCCTTGGCCATCGAGCGACAGCTCCAATGCGTTTCTCCGGGCGGCGTGCTCTGCGTCGTCGCTGTCACGATCTGCTTGACCTTTTGGGCGGAGATAGTGCGCTTCCTTCCCCGACCCTCCTTCACCTCCGAAAGCGCCTGGGGCCCTCCCTCTGCGAAGCGCCGCCGCCACATGATCACGGTCGGGCGACTCACACCCAACGCTCGAGCGATCGCACTATTGGACTCACCATCGGCGGCCATCAGCACGATTCGCGCCCGCGTGGCAATGCTCTGTGGTGTGCCGTGGGCTCTTACCCAGCGCTCCAGCAGCGCTCGTTGCTCCGCAGAGACCACAGAAGGTGCAGCAACCGCCATGTCCCGACGCTACAACAGCCTCGCCTATCTGTCAAGCTATTTCAGAGACACTACACTAGGTACCCTGGACACCTCCGGCGACGTTTTTGGTGCGCACGGTCACTGGGGCACCGAGGAAGGCGGAAGCGCCTTCGTCGCCGATTTGGCTGGAGTTCGCGGCGGTTGCTCCAGCCGCGAGGACGTCGGATGCATGGCGCCCCTGAAGGAGGCTGGCTTCTTCGGCCTTGGCAGCGGTATCTGCGCTGACGGCATTGGGCACAGAGCCTAGCGTTGCGGCGTTGATGCCTTCCCCGGTGAGGGAGTCGCCCTTGACCTTGGACGCGGTCACGGCGCCGTTCTTTAACTGCTTGATGCCGACGCTTTTCACCGGAAGCTGGGTGGCTGCCATTGCGGTGCCGCCACCGAGAAGCAGGAATAGACAGAACGTCGAGACCACGAAACCACGTTTGCGTAGGTCAATTTGCCTCGAATCTTCTTCAGGTCGCCCCCTAAACCTCGTCGTTTTCTCAACGCCGGCGTCAGTCTGAGTCGAACGAGTCAACCACCACAAGTTTAAAGCGCAGCGCTAAAGCGCACGGTGTCTGAGCATTCTTTGTTCAGCAGCCCCTTGCGCTGGCGTTCACCGGAGCTTATGGTCGCCTGATCGGGTGTAACACAGCTGAGAGGGCGAGGATGAATCGAGTGCGAGACAGGCTGACCTACGCGAACGTGATCGCCACGCTCGCCCTGTTCATTGCGATCGGGGGCGCGAGCGCTTTCGCGGCCTCTCAGCTGGGCAAGAACTCGGTGGGCTCGAAGCAGCTCAAGAAGAACGCCGTCATCACGGCGAAAATCAAGAGCGAAGCCGTGACTGGGGTCAAAGTCAAGAAGGGCACGCTGACCGGGACGCAGGTCAATGCCTCGACCCTGGGTACGGTCCCGAATGCTGTGAATGCCCAGGAGGCCCAAGAGGCCCAGAAAGCGGACGCTCTCTCGCCGGGGGAAGCTTGGCATATGGTGGGAGCGCCGGGCGAGCCCGCGTTCCAAAACGGCTGGGGAAACCTCGGCACCCCCGGGAACGAAGCGGCCGGGTTCTTCAAAGACCACGAGGGGATCGTGCATCTGAAGGGAACACTTAAACCCGGAGGGACCTCACTCATATTCCAGCTTCCCCAGGGGTTCCGGCCAGCCAGCGGCAAGCTCATTCGGGTCGCCGCGACTTGTTCTGGCGGCCCCTGCACCGATGGAACATTCCCCCTGACGATCTACGGCCCGAATCTGATACCCGGATTCGATGGAGGGGTGGTTGGCTTTACCGGCGGGACCTTCGTGGGCCTCGAAGGAGTCACCTTCCGCGCCGAATCCTAACCCGGAGTTCCGGCCTTGGCGCTGATCCGACCGGAGGCCGATTGGTGCGCCGAAAGCGCGAGACTCCGCCCTTCTTCAATCACGGGACTCCGGAGGAGCTCTCGCTGGCCTTAGCTGCGTGCTTTTAGCTGTCCCTCTATCGTGATCGCGTCCAGCCAGTGGGGAAATGCAGGGTCGGAAGGGTAGGCCCACCCGTAGCTCTTTGAGCCCTCCTGTGGTTCGGGGTTCGGGCCTAAAGAGGAGGACCGACCTTCGGGTTGAGAATGATCGCGAAGCTCGCGCCAACTTCGCTTGGAAGATTTGGGCCCTCGATGGTCAAGCGCTCGCTGCCTTCGGCGTTATAGACCTCCCCGGTACCCGAGCTCGGTTCGGTGAAGTTAGGCGGCACCGCGTGAAACGAGGCACTGAAATGCAGATGCCCTTGAAGCTTGCCTATTTCGAGCCTAGCGGTGCCTCTGTAGTAGACGCCGAGTCCGGCGGCTGCGCATCGCTGATCCTTGATCTCACCGACTTCGCGACCACCGTCGGAGAGCCGAATCCTGAACGGGTGGGCACAGGCGGACTTCCCCTGCTTGGCGACACTCTGGACCTCCGCCTTGACCTTGATCTTGCCGCCGCTGGCGAGGGCACTCGATGCCGACAAGACAAAGACGCCGAGGGCGAGGATTGCCCCAGCCACGACTGCATTGATTGATCTCCATCCGATGCGCAACCGGTTGATTGTAGCCCCGCGTCGCACGGCTTGGGGCGAACGGGAACAAATGGACTCACTTTGAATGGACTCACTTCACCGAAAAAAGCGACTCCAGGACGGCGTTTTGGCTGTGTAGGTTGCGGGCTGCCTGCTGGGTTAGTCGGTGGCGCTGGTCGGTCCCCGATCTCGGGAATCCGGTGCTAGAGGACGACCGCGCCGCCCATCACCAGCGCCGCTCCAAGGGCCGGACGGGTGAGCTCGCCGCCGCACCAGACGGATGAAATAAGGCCTACCAACGTTTCCCCTAGTCAATACCGGGTATCGTAACCAAGCTTCGGTGGTTTACCGATTATTCGCCCCTCGATTACATGGAAGTTGGTGTTTTTCTGAGAATTGCGAGATCCCCCCTTTGGCAATGCTCGGCGGCACGCCAGCTGAGCCTCGCGGCCTGCCTGGCAATCCTCGTTGTCTTCGCCCTCGCGTTGGCACCGAGCGGCGCGGCGGCGAGCACCGATTGCTTTGCCTCTCCGCATACCTGCGGCTACCCCGACGCCACGAACACCGGCCCAACCGGCACCCTCACCCCCTCGGGCTCGATCACCGCCTCGACCAACGGGCAGCTGATCGAAGGCAAGGAAATCCATGGCCAGATCACGGTCGAAGCCGACAACGTGACGATCCGCAACGACAAGATCACCGCGACCGACGCCGGCAGCGGCTCAGCCGGGGTCTGGGTCCAGAACAATCACACCGGGACCAAGGTCGAGGACACGACGATCGAAGGCAAGGGCTCCGGCTCCCAGACGCTTGAGGCCGCGATCCGTGCCTACAGCGGGGTGACCGTCGAAAACGACAATCTGACCCTCTGCGATGAGTGCGTGCAGGCGTGGCCGCTGGTGGTCAAGCACACCTACATGAAGGTCTCCTCGATCTACTCGGGTGCCCACGCCGAGGACATCTACGTCTGCTCGGGCGCGGTCACGGTCGAAGACTCTACCCTGATCAACGAACAGGGCCAGACCGCGACGGTCTTTGGCGACACGATCTGCGGTGGCGGAAACAATTTCACGGTCACCAACAGCCTGCTTGCGGGAGGTGGATTTGTCGTCTACCCGCAGGCGAACTCTCAGAGCTCGACCGGCGCAATGACGATCACCCGCAACCGCTTTGCTCGCTGCACGACAAGCTTGGTGTATGAACCCGGCAGTGGCGGAACATCCTGTAGTGGTGGGATGGATGCCAAGGGCTTCTACCCCTTTGGCGGCTACTACGGGCTGGCTGCCTATTACTACGAAGGGGGCGCCAACATTTGGCAGGGAAACGTCTGGGATGACAACTCGCAACCGGTCTGCGCTGACGGATCACCGGGCTGCGGAACGGCGCCTCCCCCGACTCCCCCGGTGGCGATCTGGACCGCCCCCCAGGGGGTTGAAGTCGGCGTCCCTGTGACCCTTGACGGCAGCACCTCGACCGGAGCCGCGCCGCTCACCTGCACCTGGTCAATCGAAAGCGAAGGTGGCAGCGTCCTTGCGTCCAAGAGCGGCTGCAAGACCACCTATACCTTCGCCGCGGCGGGCACCGCCTTCGTCAGGCTGACCGTCACCGACGCCGAAGGCGAAACCGCCTCCAACCGCCAGTCCTTCGCGGTCAAAGCCGCGAGCTCACCGACTCCCCCGGTGGCGATCTGGACCGCCCCGAAAGGCGCCGAAGCAGGCGTCGCGGCAACCCTTGACGGCAGCACCTCGACCGGCGCCGCGCCGCTCACCTGCACCTGGTCAATCGAAAGCGAAGGTGGCAGCGTCCTTGCGTCCAAGAGCGGCTGCAAGACCACCTATACCTTCGCCGCGGCGGGCACCGCCTTCGTCAGGCTGACCGTCACCGACGCCGAAGGCGAAACCGCCTCCAACCGCCAGTCCTTCGCGGTCAAAGCCGCGAGCTCACCGACTCCCCCGGTGGCGATCTGGACCGCCCCCCAGGGGGTTGAAGTCGGCGTCCCTGTGACCCTTGACGGCAGCACCTCGACCGGCGCCGCGCCGCTCACCTGCACCTGGTCAATCGAAAGCGAAGGTGGCAGCGTCCTTGCGTCCAAGAGCGGCTGCAAGACCACCTATACCTTCGCCGCGGCGGGCACCGCCTTCGTCAGGCTGACCGTCACCGACGCCGAAGGCAAAACCGCCTCCAACCGCCAGTCCTTCGCGGTCAAAGCCGCGAGCTCACCGACTCCCCCGGTGGCGATCTGGACCGCCCCCCAGGGGGTTGAAGTCGGCGTCCCTGTGACCCTTGACGGCAGCACCTCGACCGGCGCCATGCCGCTCACCTGCACCTGGTCGTTTGAAAACGAAAGCGGCAGCATCGTTTGGGAGACCCACAATGGCTGCAGGATCGAATTCACCTTCCAAATTGCGGACACGAAGTACCTGAAGCTGACCGTCACCGACGCCGAAGGCGAAACCGCCTCCAACCGCCAGTCCTTCGCGGTCAAAGCCGCGAGCTCACCGACTCCCCCGGTGGCGATCTGGACCGCCCCCCAGGGGGTTGAAGTCGGCGTCCCTGTGACCCTTGACGGCAGCACCTCGACCGGCGCCGCGCCGCTCACCTGCACCTGGTCAATCGAAAGCGAAGGTGGCAGCGTCCTTGCGTCCAAGAGCGGCTGCAAGACCACCTATACCTTCGCCGCGGCGGGCACCGCCTTCGTCAGGCTGACCGTCACCGACGCCGAAGGCAAAACCGCCTCCAACCGCCAGTCCTTCGCGGTCAAAGCCGCGAGCTCACCGACTCCCCCGGTGGCGATCTGGACCGCCCCCCAGGGGGTTGAAGTCGGCGTCCCTGTGACCCTTGACGGCAGCACCTCGACCGGCGCCATGCCGCTCACCTGCACCTGGTCGTTTGAAAACGAAAGCGGCAGCATCGTTTGGGAGACCCACAATGGCTGCAGGATCGAATTCACCTTCCAAATTGCGGACACGAAGTACCTGAAGCTGACCGTCACCGACGCCGAAGGCAAAACCGCCTCCAACCGCCAGTCCTTCGCGGTCAAAGCCGCGAGCTCACCACCGTAACCCTTCTTCCTTGGCGGTCCGTGCGCAGGAGGGCGCGACCTCGGCCTCGTGGTCGACCTAGCTAAGGAGTCGCGCCTCATTGAGTTGATGGTTTGATGCGTTTCGGCCATATTGAGGTGCTCTACTAGTAGTGCTCCGTTAGCTCTTGCAGGAACTTTGCACTGAGCTGGCGAACCCTTCCGCCGATGGGTGACATCGACGGAGGAGGACAGAATGAGTGAGGTGTCGGGACTCACGCCCGCAAAACTGCGAAGAGTTCGCGGCCGCCTGGTCGATTTCGCCGAGCAGATGTTCGAGCCGATGCCGCGCAAGGACCAGCGCCGCTGGGGCGAGGTCTACCTGCGCGGGCTGATGTTGGACGGCAAGCGCAAGTCGATCGAGCCGATGGCGGCAAGGCTTGAGGACGGGGATGAGCAGTGCCTGCAGCAGTTCGTCAACCAGTCGCCGTGGGACTGGCAGCCGGTGCGAAGGGCGCTGGCCGAGCGGATGAGCGCCGAGCTAGAACCCGAGGCGTGGATAATCGACGACACGGGCTTCCCCAAGTTCGGAAAGATGTCGGTCGGCGTCGCGCGCCAGTACTGCGGCGCCCTGGGGAAGGTCGGCAACTGCCAGATCGGGGTCTCGATCAACGCCGCCTCAGAGAACGCGTCGTGTCCGCTCGATTGGCGGCTGTTCATCCCCAAGGAGTGGGACGAGGAGGGCGAGTTCAACCAGGATCGCCGCCAGAAGGCGAAGCTGCCCGCCGACGTCCACCACGTCGAGAAGTGGCGGCTGGCGCTGGATATGATCGACGAGCTTCGCTCCTGGGGGCTCGATCCGCCGGTCATCCTCGGTGACGGCGCCTACGGCGATACCACCGAGCTGCGCAGCGGTTTGGAGGAGCGCGAGCTCTCCTACGTGCTGGACGTCAAGGGCACCACCTCCGCCTATCGCGAGGAGGTCAAGCCCGAGCAGCCTGAAAGACGGCCGGGCCGTGGCCGCCCACCAAGTGCGCGCTACCGCGAGGATCCCTCCTCGTTCAAAGAACTTGCGCTCAGCGCCGGGAAGAAGGCCGCGGTGACGGTCACCTGGCGGGAGGGGACGCGCGGCAAGATGAGCTCGCGGTTCCTCGTGCTCAGGGTCCGTCCGGCGAATATCCAGCTGCGCCACAAGGCTCACAAGGCCGGCGCGGAGCTGGCGCTCCGCTGGCTGATCTGCGAGTGGCCCTCCAAAGAGTCAGAGCCGACCAAGTACTGGCTCTCCAACCTGGGGGCCGACACGCCGCTCAAAGAACTGGTGCGTCTCGCCAAGCTGCGCTGGCGCATCGAGCAGGACTACCGCGAGTTAAAGGACGCCCTCGGCCTCGACCACTTCGAGGGCCGCACCTACCGCGGCTGGAACCACCACGTCACGCTCGTCTCCATCGCACACGCCTTCCTCAGCCTGGAGCGAGAACGCTGCCCTCCAGCCAGGGCGGCAGCCTGACCCTCTTCGGGGCCCTCCGGGAGCTGCAAGGGCTCCTGGCCTGCTGGCAGGGCACCTGCCCCACATGCCGCAGAGAGCTGCCGCCCGACCACCCGCTGCGGGCACCACCGAGCTAACGGAGCACTACTAGATGGCTGATTCCGTTCGGACCCACTCAGTGGTCGTAGGCGATCAGGCTTCGACCAGGGGTGTCGATAGCCCCTTTCTCCCAGAGTCGCCAGTTGTGCCAGACGCAGGCGCCGAGCGCGAGCAGGCGCTGGGCGATGCGGGTGATCAGGCCCGGCATCGTATGGGCGCCGTGGCGCTCCAGGGAGAGCTGGCCCTTGGTCGTGTCGATGATCGACTCGATGCACTGGCGCACGCCGCCGAGCTTGCCGGATCGTGGCTCCTCGCCTTTGCGGTCGGGGCGCAGGAAGACCGCACCCAGCTCGTGCATGAGCGCCTCGAACTCCGCGCCGGCGAAGCCCTTGTCGACGATCACCGTGTAGCCCTCCAGCTCGACCCTTTCGAGCATCTGCGCGGCGACCTCGCGCTCGGGGGCGTTGGCCGGCGCCAGCTCGAAGGCGATCGGCATGCCGTCGCTGGCGCAGAGCAGATAGAGCCGGAAGCCCCAGAAGTTGCGGGAGTGACTGGCGCAGCACCCGTAGGCGGCGAGACCGGCGAACTCCGAGCGCTTGACCGCCTCCCTGGAGGCGCCGGTCGGCACCGGTGTGGAGTCGAGCAGGCGGATTCCATCGCACACGAGGGCGAGGAGAAGGCAATCGCGTTCAAGAGCCTCGTGATCTGTGGGCAAGGGCGCGCATCCGCTTGTTGTAGCCGGGCTGCTTGGGCAGGTGGGGACCAGGTGCCCGAGCCTTGTCATCGCAAAGCGCAGGAAGCGCCGCTCGGAGGGAATGTCCAGCATTTGAGCGACGGCCAGCCAGATCAGCTCGGCGTCGGTGATCTTCGGGTTTCTCCTTGCGCGCGGGCAGCGTGGCAGGAGTTCATCTGCGAACACGTAAAGTGCGATCAGAAGGGTGTCAAGGTCGGCAGGCGATCTTCGTCCACACCGAAAATGTGGGCAAACCTAAGCTTCCCCGCTTGGTGGTCGTTCTTACGCTCGAGAAGATTGCAGGCGGCGCTGCCTACACCTTGACCGGCGCACTTCCGCCCAACCCCCGACTTAAGGTTGTTGCGTCACGGATTTCGGATTTCAGCCTGTCTTTGGGTCGCTCCTTTGGATTCAAGGGCGAGCGACGGAGCTACCTGACGGCGTCCTGCCCGACTGCAGCTGAACTAGCCACCCACTTCACCGTGGCCCATATGACGCTCCACTTCGGGGAAGAAGCGGAACCCGTCACAGGCGCGGTTCGCGGTGAATGCGGTTCTCCTGGTTGAAGCGCAGCATGCTGGCACTTACGCTGGCACCCCGTCGGAGGAAGCGCAGTCTGAGCGATGCGATTTGGCTCTGCGGCTGCCGGTGGAGGGACTCGAACCCCCGACACGCGGATCATGATGCTGAGCCGCCGTTTTGCGGCTAGGGGCAAATTTGGCATCTCTACGACACCCAATTCGGGGCGGGTGGCCAACTGGATCCTTGTGGCTGTTCCCGGGTGTCGTGTTGCCCAGGCGTTGACAACCTCTGGGATATCTTGGCGTGGTTGCTTCTGGCCAGTCGATCGATCAACGGTCCCGCCGACAGTCCGTGAGGAGGTTGCGGATCTCCCAGGAGGAGCCACCCCTACGAGTGCCGAGGATCGAATAAGAGGTCCAAGGAATGGTTTGCCTCAGGTCAGCCATGCAGCGGTGCGTCACGACCCGAATAGGCCTTCGACCGCCTGCCGGCGACCCGACTTGTGACATCGGCTTGGCCTTAGTCCACGGGCAGATAGCGGCGTGCGGTGACGTACTCATCGCCGAACGCCGCCAGCGGGACGATGTCCACGGCTCCGGCCGAGTCCGGGGATTGGATGATGCGCCCGCCGCCGACGTACATGCCGACGTGCGAGATGGTTCGCGAAGGCGGCTCGGTGGCAAAAAAGACCAAATCACCGGGCCGCAGCGCCTGCGGGGCAACCGACTGGCCGACCCCGGCTTGCAAAGCGGCAGTGCGTGGCAACAGTACGCCGAAGGCGTCGTAGACGGAGTACGTTAGCCCCGAGCAGTCAAAGCCGAAGGCCGAGGTGCCGGCCCATAGGTATCGCACTCCCAGGAACTGCTCGGCGGCATGAACGAGTTCGCGGCCGCTGGAAGGCGGCGCTATGGCTTGCGTCCGCAAAGCGACAGCCGAGCTTGGAATCAGCGCCGAGGCCCCGGTGGGGGTCTGCACGACGGTGAAGCGTCCCCGTCGCCCAAGCGCCGCCAGCCTGGTGTTAAAACTCAAGCGCAGCAGGCGAGCGCCCGCGCTGCCGCTGGCGGTCCGCCCGAAGAGCCAGACCGAAGGCTTCATTACGATCGCCATCGGCGTCGGGGTCGAGCCGGAGGAGGCCTCGGTCGAGGTGGATGGTTCTGAGGCCACGATCGGCGTCGGGGGCGCAGGGGCGCTTGGCACCATCACGAGCTGGCGCGCGGGGAGCCAGCCTGGATAGCTCAGGCCGTCAGGTGTGGGCTGGCCAGTGAGGGAGACCTCAACCCAGGATCCGCGGCGAGCTCTGATCACGACTTCCTGGCCATAGAGGGCTTGGGTGACCAGCCGATCCACCAGCCAGAGCCGCTGGGCGGTCCCCATCGCTCGGAGCCATTCGGCCAATTGCACGGGATTGGCGAGCGAGGGCTTATCGAGCGGCCGGGTGCGGGCCGGTTGCATCCAAAGGGTTGCAACCGAGACGTCCACGAGTGCTCGCGGCGCGCCCGCCGATAGCCGGGTGGTGGCACTCGCCGCGCGCGGAGCGCCAAGAGCTCTTGGGGTGCCAGCTCCAAGCGACCCAGTGATCGCCAGCAGAACAACGGCGGCAATGAGGCTCGCCGCCGCCCGCGCACACAGCAAGTGCTTGACGCGAGGCTGCGTGGGAAAACCCGAGGCGATGATCTAAAGGAATCTAGAGGACATCCCCCGACCAGGGGCTCGGGAAAGGGGGGTCAAGCTGTGCGTCCGAGGCCATTGTCACGCGTAGGCCAAGCAGTACGAAAAGCGGAGAATCCGCAGGAGTCCCAGGGAAACCCGCCAAGTAGGAGTCCCAAGGAAGTTGCGTCAAGCCCCTCGACGCGATGCTGCACCGCATCGCGGAATCGACAGCCCACGCGAGCACCGGGTCTGCATCTTGTTGACCTGAGCGTTGGCCCGACCACCAGAAACGCAGCCGGAAAGTGGAATATTTGTCTTTCTAGAGCCATGCCGGAGGAGGGACTCGAACCCCCGACACGCGGATTATGATTCCGCTGCTCTAACCAGCTGAGCTACTCCGGCGGGGACGGGAATGGTAGCGGCGGATTTTCGCTCGGGCGGGCCAGGCAATAGCCTTGGCTGGTGGCTGAGGATCCGAACAGGGCGGTCGGTGTGGTGGTCCGCGATTGCCTCGCGGTAGCCCCTGGGGAGGAGGTGCTCGTCATCTGCAATCCGGCCACCGAGGAGCTGGGCGCTGCGCTGCGCACGGTCGCCGAGGGCGAGGGTGCCGAGGCTGTCCTCGTGGTGATGGGCGAGCGGGAATCCCATGCGGCTGAGCCACCGGCGGTTATTGCGGCCGCGATGCTGAGGGCCGACGTGGTGATCGCGCCGACGATCCAGTCGCTCTCCCACACCGCTGCGCGCAAAGCCGCCAGCGATGCGCGGGCACGAATCGCGACGATGCCCGGTGTCACCAACGAGATGCTGGCCCGGGTTATGAGCGCCGACGTCGAGGCACTGCGAAGACGCGGTGCCGCGATCTGCGCGGCGCTGGATGCCGGCTCCGAGGCGCGGATCAGTTGTGCTAACGGAAGCAACCTGAGGCTCGGGCTTGAAACCCGCACCTCGATTGTCGATGCGGGTGATCTCAGCGCTCCGGGAGCCTTTGGCAATCTGCCCTGCGGCGAGGGGTTCATCGCCCCGCTCGAGGGGACCGCCGAGGGCACCTTGGTCATCGATGGCTCGATCGCTGGGGTGGGCAGGATCGAGCACCACGTCGGTCTGACCGTGCGCGGCGGTCACCTTACCGACGCGACCGGCACCGCCGGCGCTCAGCTTCTGGACCTGCTCGGTGCCCACGGCAAGGACGGGACCAATGTCGCCGAGCTCGGCATCGGGACCAATGAAGAGGCGATTCTGACCGGGAACATCCTTGAGGACGAGAAGATCCTCGGCACTGCCCACGTCGCCTTCGGCGCCTCCGCCGCGATCGGCGGCACCGTCCAGGTCGCCGTCCATCTCGATTGCGTTGTGCTGAAACCGACGGTCGAAGTCGACGGCGTGGCGCTCCTCAGCGACGGCGAGCTCCTCATCTGAGCGTGCCGACCCTGCTCGCCGTCCCGAATCTCTGCGAGGGGCGCGACCGAGCCCGGATTGCGGCGCTCGAGTGCGCCTTTTCGTTGGAGGGCGTCGCCTCGCTCGATCGTCACAGCGACGCCGACCACTCGCGCACCGTGTTGACCCTCGCCGGCGAGGCGGCGGCGCTGCAGAGATCCTTGCTCGCCGGTGCGGTGGCCGCGATCGAGTTGATCGACATGTCGACATATGCTGGCCTGCACCCAGCGATCGGCGCCCTCGATGTCTGCCCGCTGGTCTGGCTCGATGCGGCGGGGCGTGATCGCGCGCTGGTGGCGGCGGCCGATCTCGCCCGAGCGCTCGCCGCACTTGAGATACCGGTCTTCCTCTACGGGGAGCTCGCCGCCTCAGAGGAGCGGCGCGAGCGCGCCTACTTCCGCAACGGTGGACTCCTCGAGCTGCGCCGGCGGATGAAGAGCGGTGCGCTGGTCCCAGACCAGGGCCCTCCCTTCCCGCATCCAACTGCGGGCGCCACCTTGCTCACCGTACGTCCGCCGCTTGCCGCCTTCAATGTCGAGCTCGACGGCGCCGATCTCGAGGTGGCACGCGCAATCGCCGCCGGGTTGCGCGAGTCAGGAGGTGGTCTGCCCGGCGTGCGGGCGATCGGCCTCCTCCTGCGCAATGGTCGCGCTCAGGTCTCGACCAACATCCACGATCCGCTAGCCACGCCGCTCGCGGTCATCGTCGAGCGTGTCCGGGAGCTAGCCAAGCCGCTGGGCGCGGCGCCACTTGAAGCCGAGCTCGTCGGCCTCGTGCCGGCGGCGGCGTTACTCGCCTATCCTGCCGACGTGCCGATCCGCGGCTTTGACCCGGCCCGGCAGACGATCGAGCGGCGGGTTGCCGCGAACGATTAGATTTGGCAGGTGGCTCAGACCAAGAAAAAGCGCCGCAAGAAGCACAAGGGCACCCAGGGTGGGCGGATCGATAGCAAACGGCGCAGCCGCCCCCGCAGCCGCGAGGAGGCCAAAGCGCAGGCGCGCTCGCGGCGCAGCGGGGGCAAGGTCTCTCCGAAAACCGACCACCCGCCGACTTGGCGCAGCTCGATTAACCGCGGGATCATCGCCGCCCTGATTTTTGCCGCCCTGCTCTTGGTCATCTTTCACCGCCCGGTGGCCGCCTCGATCGGGCTGGCCGCCTTCATGCTGATCTTCTACATTCCGGCCGGCTACTACATCGACATGATGATGTGGAGAAAACGCGAGCGCGCTCGGATCCGCGACCGGAGCTCGGGTTGAGCGCGAGCGGCTGATGGCTCTCGAGGTCGAGATGCTGACGGTCGGGGCGATCGGCGAGAACTGCTTTCTGTTTCGCCGTCCGGGTTCTGAGCGGGTTCTGATCGTTGATCCAGGCGAGGAGCCGGATCGGATACTCGCCAAGCTCGCGGAGATCGGGGGGACCGCCGAGGCGATCCTCCTCACCCATTGCCACTTCGACCACATCGGCGCGGTCGCGCCGGTGGCGGCGGCGACCGCTGCCCCGGTCTACTGCCCGACAATCGAGCGGCCGATCCTCGCCGACATCATGGCCTTCGTGCCCTGGGAGGGTTTCGGGCCCTATGAGAGCTATGAGGCCGATGAGCTGCTCGCGGGTGGTGAGACCCTCGAGCTGGCCGGGCTCCAACTCGATGTCATCTTCACGCCCGGCCACAGCCCGGGACACCTCACCTACTCGGTCCGCAACGAGGACGCGATCTTCTCTGGTGATGTCCTCTTTCAGGGCTCGGTCGGCCGAGTCGATCTGCCCGGCGGCGATGGGCCGACGCTGATTGAGTCGATCCGTACCCTGGTCGATTCCCATCCCGCCCAGACCACGGTCTACCCAGGCCACATGGGGACGACCACCCTCGGCGCCGAGCGGGCGAGCAACCCGTTCCTCGCGGAGCTGGCCCGCTAGCGCCGGCCCGGCGCAGGTAAGGTCGCGACACAGTGGCGAGCAAGTACCAGGCACCGCGCGGGACCTTCGATGTGCTGCCCGAGGCGGCGATCGCCCGCGAGCGGGTCGAAGCGACCGCGGCGTCGATCTTCGCCCGCGCCGGATACGCCCCGGTGGCGACGCCGGCCTTCGAGGACACCGAGCTCTTCGAGCGCGGAGTCGGTCGCTCCACTGATGTCGTCCGCAAGGAGATGTTCACCTTCGAGGACAAGGGCGGGCGCAGCCTCACCTTGCGCCCCGAGGGCACGGCGCCGATCTGTCGGGCCTATCTCGAGCACGGAATGCAGAAATTGGCGCAGCCGGTAAAGCTCTTTTACTGCGGCCCTTTTTTTCGCCACGAGCGCCCCCAGGCCGGACGCTATCGCCAGTTCCACCAGATCGGCGCGGAGGCGATCGGTAGCGATTCGCCGCTCGCCGACGCTGAGATGATCGCCCTGCTGGCGGATCTGCTCGCCGAGCTCGGTGTGCCGGGGGTCGAGCTGCGACTCGGCAGCCTCGGCTCGCTGGGCACTCGCCGCGCCTATCTCGAAGAGCTAAAGGCGCATCTGCACTCCCACGAGTCCGAGCTCCCGACCGAGGTCCGCGAGCGGATTGATGTCAACCCGTTGCGCGCCTTTGACTCTGCCGATCGGGCGACCCGCGCGGTGATGGAGGGGGCGCCGCGGATCCTCGAGCGCCTCGAGGGCGAGGACGCTGAGCACTTCGCCACCGTGCGGGCGCTGCTCGATCGCGCCGGCATCTCCTATGAAATAGACCCGACCCTGGTGCGCGGTCTCGACTACTACACCCGGACGATCTTCTCCTTCGTCTGCGAGGGACTCGGCGCTCAGTCGGAGGTCGGGGGCGGCGGCCGCTATGACGGCCTGATCGAGCAGCTCGGCGGACCGGCGACCCCGGCGATCGGTTGGGCGGCGGGGATCGAGCGGATTCTTCTGGCTCTGGGCGAGGGCTGGGGGGCCAACCCGGCGCTCGGCGAGGTCTTCATCATTGCGCTGGGGAGGGCACAGCGCCGGCGCGCATTCGAGATCGCCACGGTGCTTCGGCGCGGCGGCATCGCCGCAGAGCTCGACCTCGCGGATCGATCCCAGAAGGGTCAGCTCAAGCAGGCCTCGCGCAGCGGGTCACGGCGCCTCCTCTGGGTCGAATCCGACCGCCTGCGCTGGGATGAGATGCCCGCCGATGGACCGGGCCTGGATGGAATCGATGATGTCCTCGCCGCGCTCGGGCGCGAGCGATCAGGGGGCAGCGATGGCTGAGCTACCGGCGCCCAGGGCAAACGCCTACCGCGACACCTGGTGCGGGGAAGTGCTCGGTGAGCGGGTGGACACCGAGGCGCGGGTCGCCGGCTGGGTGCACCGGCGCCGCGACCACGGCGGTTTGATCTTCATCGATCTGCGCGACCGCAGCGGACTGGTTCAGCTCGTCTTTCACCCCGACTTCGCCGGGGAGGCATTTGAGCTCGCCCACAAGCTGCGGGCCGAGGATGTGCTGAGCGCCGCCGGCCGCATCGTTCGCCGCTCCGAGGAGACGGTCAACGCCGAGCTGCCGACCGGGGAGTTCGAGTTGCGGGTCGGTGCGATGAAGCTGCTCGCCGATGCCGATACTCCGCCCTTCCAGATCGAGGGCTTCTCCGGCGAGGTCGGCGAGGACACTCGTCTTCGCCACCGCTATCTCGATCTGCGTCGCGAGCAGATGCGCGACACGCTCATCCTGCGCCACCGGGTGACCGTGGCGATGCGCGAGTTCCTTGATGCCGAGGGCTTTCTCGATATCGAGACGCCGGTGCTGACCCGCTCGACCCCCGAGGGCGCCCGCGACTTCCTCGTCCCCTCTCGCCAGCAGCAGGGCTCCTTCTACGCGCTGCCCCAATCACCGCAGCTCTTCAAGCAGATGCTGATGGTCGCCGGTTTGGAGCGCTACTACCAGATCGCCCGCTGCTTTCGCGACGAGGACCTGCGCGCCGACCGCCAGCCTGATTTCACCCAGCTCGATCTCGAGATGTCCTTCGTCGAGGTCGAGGACGTGCTCGCGCTCAACGAAGAACTCCTGGCCCACGTCTTCGCGCGGGTGGGCGGGCCGGAACTGGAGCTGCCGATGCGCCGGCTGCCCTATGCGGAGGCGATCGCCCGCTTCGGCACCGATCGCCCCGACACCCGCTTTGGTCTGGAGCTGGTTGACCTCGGCGGAGCCCTGGCCCAGACCGAGTTCAAGGTCTTTCGCTCGGTGCTCGATTCTGGCGGAGCGGTGCGCGGGATCAATGCCGGCGCCCGCGAGCTGCCGCGCTCGGCCCTCGACGGGCTGATCGCACGGGCCCAGGAGCTTGGCGCCAAGGGTCTGGTCTGGGCCTTCCGTGAGGGTGATGGCTGGCGCTCGCCGACCGCCAAGTTTCTCAGCGCCGAGGAGCTGAGCGCCCTCAACGATGGTCTCGCCGCAGAGGAGGGTGACCTCTTAATCCTCATCGCAGACCGATCCAAGCTCGCCAATGCGGTCCTCGCTCAACTGCGGCTCGACCTCGCGGCTCAGTTTGGCTTGATCGAAGAGGGCTCCGACGATCTGCTTTGGATCGTCGATTGGCCGCTGATGGAGGAAAACGAGGAAGGTGGCTGGGAACCTCTGCACCATCCCTTCACCGCGCCGGCGGGCAGGTTTGACCCCGCCGATCCCGGCTCCGCCCGGGCGCTCGCCTATGACGTCGTTTGGAACGGCCAGGAGATGGGTGGCGGCTCAATCCGGATCAGCGATCCCGAGACGCAGCGCACCGTATTTGGCGCGCTCGGCATTGATCAGTCCGAAGCCGAGGCGCGCTTCGGATTCTTGCTCGAGGCGCTGCGCTACGGCGCTCCACCACACGGTGGCATCGCCTACGGGCTCGATCGGATCGTGCAGCGGCTGGCGGGCACCGAGTCGATTCGCGATGTGATCGCTTTTCCAAAGACTGCCTCCGGCGCCGATGCGCTGACCGGGGCTCCGGCGCCCGTCGATGAGGCCCAACTGCGCGAGGTCGGGCTGCAGTTACGCGCCCGGCGCCCAGCGAGGCCCTCACAATGAGCTTCCTCGAGCGTCTGCGCCTCGCCCTGGTCGGCCCTCGTCCCGGACCCGGACAGACGCCGGTCCATGTCGGTGACCCTCGGTTCGAGTCGTGGGAGACGGTGCGCGAGTTCGGTGACCTGCGCACCGCGCGAGCCTGGCACCAGGCGCTGAGCGAGGCAGGAATCGAGGCCGCTCTGACCGCCGACTGGCCGGTCGACCGCTTTGGCCATGGCGAAATCTGGCTCTGCGTGCAGTCCCAGGATTGGAGTGAGGCCGAGTTGCTTTTGTCCAATCTCGATGCCGATTGAAGAGCCGCGGCCGCAGCCGCTGAAAGACGCCGATCATCGCTCGCCAGAGCGCTTGCCCGGTGCTACGGTTTCATCGAGGCTCGAGCCCGTACGAGAGCTGTCTCACCGTTTGACCCAACACAAACGGCGCGGGAGCCGATCTCTCGCAATCCCTAGGGGTTGCGAGGAGGCCCCCACCCTTCATTTCAAGGGATCAAAGCCAGAGGCAGTACCGGCGGGCTGGAGCCTCACGCTTGCGGTCCGCGAGGTCGCCTCTGCCCGGCTCAGCACGGATCCCCAACCCGGAGTCGTCGCCACGAAAACGCTAAAAGGGTGCAGCTCCTAATCGGTGCGGGTGGGCGGCCCGGCCGGGCAAAGCGCCCCGATCAGCGCCGAATCTGTCTCCGAAGGATGGTCGCAGCTTCCTCCATCCGGCGCGGCCGCGCGCTTGCTCCTACCCTTAGTCGATGAGCCAGGAGCTATTCGAGCACTATCTGCGCGAGGAGTCGCGCCGCGGGCCGCCCGCCGAGGGCGCCTTCAGCGGCGCTGCCGGCGGCGCCGCCTGCGGTGATCTGGTTCGAATCTCACTCGCAATCGAGGACGGACGGATCAGCGCCGCCAGTTTTGACGCCGAGGGCTGTGGGGCGATGCGCGCCGCGAGTGCGGCCGCTGTGGAGATGGTCGAGGGTGAACCGGTGCTCGCCGTGGCCCGCTTCGGACTCGAGCAGATCGACGCGGCGATCGGGGGTCTAAGCCCGGCCAAGCGCCACGCCGCCCAACTCGCCGCCGACGCCCTGCACCGGGCGCTGGCCAGCGCCGCCGCCTCCGAGCGGCGCCTCGCCCCGGCGAGCTCAGAGCGGGTCTTGGTCGCGATGTCGGGTGGCGTGGACAGCGCGGTCGCCGCACTGCTTGAACGCGAGCGCGGGGCGGAGGTGATCGGCGTCACGCTCAAGCTCTGGGCCGACCCCGAGACCGATGGCGCCAAGGCCTGTTGCTCACCGGAGGCCGTTCTAGGCGCCCGGGCTCTCGCCCACGCGATCGACGTGCCCCATCTCACCCTCGATCTTGAGGAGGATTTCCGCCACCGGGTGGTCGGCAGCTTCCTCTCCGGATATGCGGCGGGCGCCACCCCCAATCCGTGCATCGTCTGTAATGGCGAGGTGCGGATCGCGGCGATGATCGACCTCGCCGAGCGCGTCGGTGCCACTCACCTGGTCACCGGCCACTACGCACGCATCGTCGATGACGGGGCGGGGCTGCTACTGGCCGCCGCCGCCGATCGGGCCAAGGACCAGAGCTACATGCTCGCCGCGCTGCCCCCGGCCCTGCTCGGGCGGGTCCGCTTTCCGCTGACCGAGCTCAGTAAGCCCGAGGTGCGCGCGATTGCCGCTCGTCATCGTCTGGCGGTGGCTGGCAAGCCCGAGAGCCAGGATCTCTGCTTCCTCGCCGGGCAGGGGAAGGAGCGGTTCCTGCGCCGCCATGCCGGTCTCGGCAAGCGCACGGGTGAGGTGCGTGACCGCTCTGGCCGTGCGATCGGTCAGCACTCAGGCCACCACAACTTCACCGTCGGCCAGCGTCGCGGGATCGGCGTCTCGGCCCCACGAGCGCTCTACGTCGTGGCCACCGATGCCGCCGCCAACACGGTTACCGTCGGGACCCGCGAGGAGCTCGCCGCGCGCAAGGTGGGACTGCGCGACGCCTTCTTGCATCGGGATGGTGCCAGTGTCGACGGGATCCGGCTCCGCTATCACTCTGAGTCGATATCCGCAGCCGCTGCGGGTGAGCATCTCCAGGGTGCTCACCAGGCACTTGAGATCGAGCTCGGCGAGGATTTCTTCGCCGCCTCACCGGGACAGACGGCGGTGCTGCTCGCCGGTGAGGCGATCGTCGGCCACGGCACGATCTCCTCCTCGGTCTGAGCGGGCACCGGTCAAGCGCCACTCGCCTTGCTCGGGCGGGCAGATCACCGGGCTGGAAAGGCCCTTAGGCTCTCACCCTGATGAAGGCCGCCGAGATCCGACAGACCTACCTCTCCTTCTTTGAGGAGCGCCAGCACCAGATCGTGCGATCGGCATCGCTCGTACCCTCCTCGCACGATCCCTCGGTGCTTCTGACGACGGCTGGCATGCAACCCTTCAAGCCCTACTTCCTCGGTCGTGAGCGTCCCCCGGCTCCCCGTCTTGCCGACGTTCAGAAGTGCTTCCGCACGACCGACATCGAGGAGGTCGGCAACACCGCCCGCCACCTCACCTTCTTCGAGATGCTCGGCAACTGGAGCTTTGGCGACTACTTCAAGGCGGAGTCCATTCCGTGGGGCTGGCAGCTGTCGACCGAGGGCTTTGGCATCGACCCAGAGCGAATCTGGGTCACCGTCTTTGGTGGCGATGAGCAGCTCGGCCTCGGTCCTGATCAGGAGGCGATCGCGATCTGGAGGGAGCAGGGCGTGCCCGATGAGCGCATCGTCCAGCTCGGCCGAGAGGACAATTTCTGGCAGGCCGGGCCGAGTGGGCCCTGCGGACCCTGCTCGGAGCTCTACCTCGACCGCGGCGAGCGATTCGGGGCCCCCGGCGAGCGCCCAGGAGAGGACACCGATCGCTTTCTGGAGTTCTGGAATCACGTCTTCATGAGCTATGAGCTGGCCGAGGACGGCTCGCTGAGTGAGCTGCCGATGCGAAACATCGACACCGGGATGGGGCTCGACCGGATGGCGGCGATCCTCCAGGGCGTGCCCTCGGTTTTTGAGACCGATCTGATCCGGCCGCTGATCGAGCTCGCCGAGGAGCTCTCCGGTCGCGGCTACGGGGAGGGCGGCGCGGTGACCAGGGCGATGCGGATCGTCGCCGATCACGCGCGCGGGGCTACCTTCTTGATCGCCGATGGCGTCGTACCCTCAAACGAAGACCGTGGCTACATCCTGAGGCGGATTATGCGACGCGCGATCCAGCAGGGGCGCACGCTCGGACTCGAGTCTCCCTGGCTTGGCCAATTCGCAGCGCGCACGACCGAGGTCATGGCCGAGGCCTACCCCGAACTCGCCGAGCAGCGCGACACGGTCGCGCGCTGGATCGCCGATGAGGAGGAGAGCTTCGGCCGCACCTTGGAGCGAGGAACGGAGCTCTTGGAGCGCCTGGCCACAGAGGCAGAGCAGGCGGAGACCTCCTGGATCGATGCGGCCGAGGCCTTCAAGCTTCACGACACCTACGGATTTCCATATGACCTGACCAAGGAGCTGCTCGCCGAACGGGGACTCGCGGTCGATGATGGCGGCTTTGAGGAGCTGATGGAGGAGCAGCGCCAGCGGGCACGGGTCGGGGCGGCGACAGCCCATGGCTCAGAGGACCACCATGAGCGGGTGCTCGCCTTCGCCTCGGGCTCGGCGCCGAGTCACTTCGTGGGCTATGAGACCCTGCGCACGAGCACCGGGTTGGCCGCGCTGGAGGCCGACGAGGGCGCCCGGGCGCTGGTCAAGCTCGAGCAGAGTCCCTTCTACGCGGAGGGTGGTGGCCAGGTCGCTGACTCGGGGGCGCTGCGCTGGCGGGGGGGTGAGGCGAAGGTACTCGACGTCTACCGGGTCGGCGAGGACCAGGTACTGGAGGTGGAGAGGACCCCGGCGGCGGAGTTGCTCGAAGCGGTGGTCGATCGCGAGACCCGCCACGCGACGATGCGAAACCACACCGCAACCCATCTTCTGCACGCGGCGCTGCGGGCCAAGCTCGGCACTCACGTGCGCCAGGCGGGCTCGGCGGTGCGCCCCGACAAGCTGCGCTTTGACTTCACTCACGGGCAGGCTCTCGATGGTGGGGAACTGCGGGCGATAGAGGATCGCGTCAACGCCTGGATCAAGGAGAGCCGCCCGGTGCGCTGGCTTGAGATGGGGCGTGAGGAGGCGGTGAAATTGGGAGCGATGGCGCTCTTTGGCGAGAAATACGGCGAGTGGGTGCGGGTCGTCGAGGTCGATCAGGTCTCCCGCGAGCTCTGCGGCGGCACTCACGTCACCAACACCGCCGAGGTCGGAATCTTCAAAATCATCTCCGAGGGTTCAAGCGCGGCCAACGTGCGCCGGGTCGAGGCGCTGAGCGGGCCGGCCGCGATCGACTGGTATCGCCAGCGGGAGGGCCTACTGCAGGAGGTCGGCGAAGTGCTCGGCGCGCCCCAGGACCCGCTTGCCGGAGCCCGGCGCGCAGCCGAGGAGCTAAAGGCGGTGGGTGAGGGCGCCAAGCAGGCGACCATGCAGATGATGAGCGAGGAAGCTGAGCGGCTGAGCGGCGAGGCGGTCGAGGTGGCCGGGTTGAAGCTGGTTGCCGCCGCAGCCCCGCCGGCTGACCAGCGTCAGCTTCTCGAGCTCGCCAACCGGGTGCAGTCAAAGCTCGGCGGCGCCTCGGCGGTCGCGCTCGGCGGCGCCGAGGGCGACCGGGTCGGCCTCGTTGTGCTGATCTCCAAGGAGGCCACCGGTGGCGGCCTCTCGGCGGCAGAGATCGTCGCCGAGGCGGCTCCCCTGATCGGTGGCGGCGGTGGCGGTCGTCCCGAGATGGCACAGGCGGGTGGCAAGGACACCGCGAAACTCTCCGAGGCGCTGGCCGCAGCGCGGCGAGCGATCGAAGCGGGGGCGGCCTAGTGCGGGTGCTGGCCCTCGATCACGGCACTGCCCGGATCGGCGCGGCAATCTCAGACCCGACCGGCACCCTCGCCACGCCGCTGCCGACGATCGAACCGCCGGAGCCGCGTTCGGTGGCTGAGCTGGTCAGAGAACACGAGGTCGAGCGGGTCGTGGTCGGGCTGCCGGTGCAGCTCAGCGGCGCGGAGGGCGCCCAGGCGGCGCTGGCCCGGAGCTTCTGCCTCGAACTGGAGGCGATCCTCGGCGGGGTCGCGGTCGAGACCTACGATGAGCGGTTGACGACGCGGATGGCCGATGCGAGTAAGCGCGCCGGGGCGAGGGCGGCGGCGGATTCGCTGGCCGCCGCCCACCTGCTGGAGAGCTATCTGGCCAGCGGCGCAGCGGGGGAGGGGGGGAAAGATGGCTGAGGATTGGAGCCCTGAGGACGCCTTCATCGACCCGGATGACCCCCAGGCGGCAGCCCGCGAGGCCCGTCGGCGCGAGCGCGAGGCGCGGCGCCAGGCACGCCAGCAGAAGGACGCCGCCAAGCAGACGAGCGAGCCGCCGGTGCCCGCGCCACCACCCCCGCCGCCAACCCCGGCTGTCCCGCCGCGAAGCGCCGAGGAGGAGTTCTGGGACGAGGACCCTGACCCATATGAGGACGATCTTGAGGAGGAGCCGACTCGACCATCAGCTGCGGGGGCCCCACCGCCGCGTGGGCCCAGCCCGTCGCGCCGCAAAGCGGGAATCCTCAGCGCGCTGCGCCGCCACCCGCTGCGGGTGCTGGCCGCTCTGATCGGCCTCGCCGTCCTCTGGTTCCTCTTCGCCCTCTTTCAGCCTTTCCACGGTGAGGGCTCGGGTCGGGTCGTCGTCAGGATCCCGAAGGGATCGAGCGTCAGCGAAGTCGGCGACCTGCTCGATCGCGAAGGGGTGATCGCCAGCTCGGCGCTCTTCCAGGTCCGGGTGACGCTCGCCGGCGAGCGCTCCAACCTCTACCCAGGGCGCTTCGTGCTTGCCCACGACATGTCCTACAGCGCCGCCATCGATGCCCTCTCCAAGCCGCCTGTCAAGACGATAACGACGGTCACGATTCCGGAGGGATACAGCCGCGCGCTGACCGCGCCGCTGACCGCCGAAGACGGCCTCAGCGGCAACTACCTGAAGGAGACGATTCACTCGAAGTACCTAGACCCGGCGCGCTATGGGGGCAAGGATGCCAAGAATCTCGAGGGCTTCCTCTTCCCCGACACCTTCGAACTGAAGCCCCACGCTCCGGTCGCCGATCTGGTCCAGCTCCAACTCGAAGACTTCAAGCGGCGGATCAAGGGCGTCGACATGTCATATGCGCGCTCGAAAAACCTGACCGTCTTTGACGTGCTGACGATCGCCTCGATGGTGCAGGCCGAGTCCGGCGTTTCCGGCCAGGACCGACTCGTTGCCGCGGTTATCTACAACCGCCTGCGCGAAGGAACGCCCTTGGGGATCGACTCGACCACGCGCTTTGCCACGGGCAACTACGACAGGCCGCTGACCGAATCAGAACTGGCCAGCGAATCTCCCTACAACACCCGCGTGCACAGCGGACTGCCGCCGGGGCCGATCAACAACCCTGGGTTGAGCGCGATCGAAGCCGCAGCGCACCCGGCCAAGTCCAAGTACCTCTTTTACGTGACCAAGCCCGGCGCCTGCAATGAGCTGACCTTCGCCAAGACCGAAGCTGAATTCGAAGCCGACGTCGCCCACTACAACAAGGCCCGCGAAGAAGCCGGGGGCAACTCACCGACCACCTGCGGCAAGTGAACCGCATGGCGATCGGGGCGGGCCTCAGTTGAAACGTCTCGCGGTGATCGGCCAACCGGTCGCGCACTCGCGCTCGCCGGCGATGCAAAACGCCGCATTGGCCGAGCTGGGCCTAGGGGGAGAATGGAGCTATGAAGCGCTCGAGGTCTCTCCGGCGGACTTTGAGCGGCGGGTGCGGGCGATGGAGGCCGAGGGTTTTCTCGGCGCCAACGTGACCGTCCCCCACAAGGGCGCCGCGCTCGCGCTCGCCGACAGTCTCTCAGGCACCGCCCGGGAGATCGGCGCCGCCAACACGCTGAGCTTCTCCGCCGGGGAGATCCGCGCCGAGAACACCGATGGCTGCGGCTTCTTGGCGGCCTTGGGCGGCTGGTCGGTGAGCGGCAAACGGGCGCTGGTGCTCGGCGCTGGCGGCGCCGCGCGGGCGCTGGTCTGGACGCTGCAGCGCGAGCGGGCCGCGGTGGAGGTCTGGAACCGCACCGAGCTGCGCTCACGCCATCTCTGCGAAGAGCTCGGCGGCGAGCCGGTGCTCGCCCCCGATCCGAGCAGCTATGAGCTGATCGTCAACTCGACCGCGGTTGGCCTGCATGGCGAGGACCCCTTTGCCGAGTTGCCGCTGGTCCCGGAGGGCTTCAGCGAGACACAGCTCGTGATCGACATGGTCTATGGGGCCAGACCGAGCTCGCTATTGCACGTAGCCGCAGCGCGCGGGGCGGCGACCATCGACGGGATCGAGATCCTGGTCCAGCAGGGAGCGCTGGCGCTGCAGATCTGGACCGGGCGCGAGGCGCCGATCGAGACGATGCGCGCCGCCGCAAAAATACCGATGTAGCATTGGTGCATGGGGAGTCTGCGCAGGCGGGCAGCGAGCGCCGCCCTCCTTTTGGGTGTGATTCTCGCTGCGCTGGCGCTTGCTCCGGCTCTCGCCGGAGCCGCTGAAACCTATGTCGCTGCTCCCTATCCGGTCGGGTCGGGAAGCGAATGCAGCGAAACGGTTCCCTGTGAATTGACTCGAGCGGTTGCCATGGCCAAAGCCGCTGACGCGGTCAGATTGCAGGCGGGGAACTACGTGATTCCAGTCGCGGGGCTAAGGATCGAAAGGGCGATCGACCTCGGCGGCGTCCCGGGTGCGGTCCCGGTTTTGGAAACGACGACGACCGCGATCGTCCAGGTCACCGACACCGCCGGGGCGGCGACCCTGCATGACCTGATCCTGAAAGGCGAAGGCGGCCTCGCGCTCGAATCGGGGTCCGCCGATCGAATCTTCGTCGACGATGCGGCCCGCGAACAGGCCCCACCCGATGATGCAGCCTGCGAGCTGGGGGTGAACACGACACTGCGCGACAGCGTCTGCTGGGCGCACGGCGGGGAAAAATCATCGACGGACGGGATCGCCGTGACGGCTTTTGGAGAAGGCGTTCACGGAACCACCCTGTTGCGCAACGTGACCGCAGTCGCTGATGATGGTGCTGGCCACGGGCTTTTCGCGCTCGCATCAGACGTAGCTCAATACAGCGTTGATGGCAGCGCAGTTATCGCCGACTCGGCAAACAGCGCCGATGTCGACGCGGCGCTGGCGCTTAAAGAAACGAATCCAGAAGTGATCGTCAACCTGAGTCACTCTGACTACGCGACCGCGGAGGAGGAACTCCCGCGCGCGCAGGTGACGGCGCCGGGCGCCAATGCCAACCTGACCGCACCACCGCTCTTCACCGCGGCCGGGGAGGGTGACTTTCATGAGGCGGCCGGTTCGCCGACCATCGACGGCGGTCTCGCCGATTCCAGCACCGGCATGCTTGACCTCGATGGCCAGCCGCGCGCCCAGCCGGGATGCTTCGGTGCCGCCGCGACCCCCGACATCGGCGCCTTTGAGCGCGCCGCAAGTGCCCCCTGCCCGCCGCCACCTCCGCCTCCGATCCCAACTGTTGAACCGCCGAAGCCGCAGTTTCGGATCGTCAAGGTCACCCTGCACGGCGCCGGTGGTTCGATCGAGGTTGAAACACCCGGCGCCGGGATGCTGACCCTGACCGGCAGCGGCGTAAAACTGATCACCCGCGCGAGCAGCGATGCTGGGTTCGTGACGATGCCGATCCAACCCTGGGCGATCACCAGGGTTCGGCTGAAGCGGGCGGGGGAGACCAGGGTACGGCTGAAAGTCAGGTTCGCGCCGACCAGCGGTGCTCCGGACGAAAAGGCGCGCAGCGTCTTGCTGAAGAAGGGCTAGTCGCCGCCATATAGCCTTGAGGTCATGTTCAGACCTCGCCGCTTTGATCTCCGCCGCTGGGCCCCGCTTCCCCCAGACCGATTGCCGGTGGCGAGCCCGCCGTGCCAGCCCAGCAGACGGGCTAACTCGAGGGCGCCGCGCCGGATGGTCGGTTAGCGCCGCAGATGGGCGCCTTTCGCTTCACCACGGCCGGTGAGTCACACGGCCCGGGTTTGGTCGCGATCGTCGAGGGCATGCCGGCCGGGCTCGAGCTCGACCGCGAGGCTCTCGACCGCGACATGGCCCGGCGCCAGCTCGGCCACGGCCGGGGTGGGCGGATGAAGATCGAGACCGATTCGGTCGAGGTCCGCTCCGGAGTACGCCATGGACGGACCCTGGGCAGCCCGATCGCAGTGCTGGTCGCCAACCGTGACTACGCCAACTGGGAGGAGCGGATGAACCCTTGGCCGGTCGAGGGGTTCGAGCCCGAGGAGGTGCACCTTCCGCGGCCAGGCCATGCCGATCTGGTCGGCGCCCAGAAGTACGGCCATTCCGACATCCGCAACGTGCTCGAGCGTGCCAGCGCCCGTGAGACCGCCGCCCGGGTCGCCGCCGGTGCCCTCGCGCGGGCCTTCCTCGCGGCGCTCGGGGTCGGCGTCCACAGCCACGTTTTGCAGATTGCCTCGGTGCGAGCCCCCGAGCGCCCCGATCTGGGGCCCGGCGATTTCAATCGGGTCGACGAGGACCCGGTCCGCTGCCTGGATCCCGAGGCCAGTGCGGCGATGGTCGCCGAGATCAACCGCCTGCGCAAGGCCAACGAGAGCCTCGGGGGAAGCTTTGAGGTGCGGGTCTTCGGTCTGCTCCCCGGTCTCGGCTCACACGTCTCCTGGGAGGAGCGCCTCGACGGCCGATTGGCGGCCGCGGTGGCCTCGATTCAGTCGGTCAAGGGGGTCGCAATCGGGGAAGCCTGGGATGTTGCCGGCAGGCCCGGCTCAGAGGCACATGATGAGATCTTCTGGTCCGCGGAGCGCGGCTATCACCGCGAGACCAACAGTGCGGGCGGTCTTGAGGGTGGGATGACCAACGGCCTACCGCTGCAGGTGCGCGCCGCGATCAAGCCGATCTCGACCCTGACCAAGCCGCTGCGCTCGGTCGACACCGAGACCAAGGAGCCCGCCCAGGCGCTGCGTGAGCGGACCGACTCAACCGTCGTCCCGGCGGCGGCGGTGGTCGCTGAGGCGATGGTATGCCTCACCCTGGCGCGCTGTTACCGCGAGAAGTTCGGCGGCGATCACATCGATGATGTGCTGGACGCCGTCGATGCCTACAAGCGAAGAATCGAGTGGCGCGGTTGATGCAGAGGGGGTCGCTGCGATGAGCGCTCGACCTGCCTTTGTTTTCATCGGGTTCATGGGAGCGGGGAAGTCCACCGCGCTCGGAGCGGCGCGGGCGGCGGGCCTGCAGACGACCGAGATCGATGAGCTGATGGAAGCTGAGATCGGGACCCCGATCGGTGTCGCCTTTGAGCGCGATGGCGAGGCGGCCTTTCGTGCGCGCGAGACCGAGGTGGTCGGGTCACTGCTCGAGGGCGCGCAGGGCGGAGCGATCGCCCTCGGCGGCGGCAGCGTTCTCTCGGAGCGAATCCGCGAGGCGCTCAGGCGCCATGTCGTGATCTGGCTTGAGATCGACGCCGAGGAGGCCTGGCGTCGCATCGCCCACACCGATCGCCCCTTGGCGACCAGCGCCGCTGAGGTCGCGCGGCTGCTCGACGCTCGCCGGCCGTTCTATGAAGATCTCGCCGACGTCGTGATTCCAGCCGGCGAGCGCGGCACGATCGAGCGCGCCATGCCCGCGATTGGGCTCCTCGCCGGGCTGCCGGCCTCGAGCAGGATGCTCTGGGCCACGAGCCGCTCGGGCGAGTATCCGGTCTTCGTCGGCAGCGGGTTGCTCGGGGCTGAATGGTGGCCGCTGGAGGGCCGGCGGTTTTGCGTCAGCGACCGCAGCGTCGGCGCGCTTTACAGCGCCAGCCTCGGCTCACTGGAGGCGCGGGTCGAGGTTGAGCCGGGGGAGGGGGCAAAGACCCTGGCGGAGGCCGAGCGCGTGCTGCGCGCCCTGGCCCGTGCGGGGATGAACAGGGACGATCACCTGGTGGCGCTCGGTGGCGGGGTGGTCGGCGACCTCGCCGGTCTCTGCGCTCACACCTACCAGCGCGGCGTCCCGATCGTTCAGGTACCGACCACGCTGGTCGGTCAGGTCGATTCCGCCTACGGAGGAAAGACCGCCGTCGACATCCCCGAGGGCAAGAATTACGTCGGCGCCTACCACCTGCCGGCGGCGGTGATCTCTGACACGGCGACCTTGGCAACACTGCCGCGTGAGGAGCTGGCCGCCGGTTTCGTCGAGGTGATCAAGACCGCTCTGCTTGCCGGCGGCTGGCTCTGGGAGCGGGTGCGAGAGATCTCCTCCGCTGAGCTCGACCCGAGCGGCCTTGAGCGCATCATCTTCGACTGCGCGCGCTTTAAGTGCGCGGTCGTCGCCGCCGATGAGCGCGACGGCGGCGAGCGACAAATCCTCAACCTCGGCCACACGGTCGGCCACGCGATCGAGGCGGCGAGCGCCTACAGTCGCTACCGCCATGGGGAGGCGGTGGGCCTCGGTCTGCTGGCCGCGCTTCGTCTTTCTGGGGCCCCCGACCTGGCCGCTGAGGTCGAGGCCCTGCTGGGTCTCCACGGCCTGCCTGTTTCGCTGGACCCTGCGGTCGACGTCGACGCCGTGCTCACCGCGTTGGGGCGCGACAAGAAGCGAAGCGCCGCCGGCGTCGGCTTCGTCTTGCTCGCCGAGCCCGGCGAGCCGCGTCAGGGAGTGGTCCTCGATCCGGATAGGGTGCGGGCCGCCGTGGAGGAGCTCCGATGAGTAGCGCCCATAACCGGGTCGCCGTGCTGCACGGCGTCAACTTCGACATTCTCGACCGTCGCGACCCGGCGATCTACGGTGGGCTCTCGCTTCGCGAGCTGGAGACGAAGATCGAGGATTGGGGCCGGGCGCTAGGGCTGGAGACGATCTTCTTTCAGACCAACGCCGAGGGCGAGTTCGTCGAGTACCTGCACCGGTTACCCGATACCGCCGACGGGGCCCTGATCAACGCCGGCGCCTGGACTCACTACAGCCGGGCGATCGCCGATGCCCTCCAGGTGAGCGGGCTGCCTGCGGTCGAGGTGCACCTCTCCGAGGTCGAGTCGCGCGAGGATTGGCGGCGGGTCTCGGTATTCGATGGCCTGGTGATCAGCAAGATCTCTGGCCTGGGCCCGGAGGGCTACCGCGAGGCGCTCGCGGCGCTCGCCGACAAGCTCGGTGTCACCGGGGCCTGATGCGCGGGCGCGCCGATCGCCTCGCCGCCCTGGTGAGCGCTGCCGAGCTCGACCTGATGCTGGTCACCAATCTCAACAACGTCGCCTATCTGACCGGCTTTGGCGGAACTAACGGCGTCTGCATCTGCGGCGAGCAGCTGCGCCTTTTCCTCACCGATTTCCGCTACACCGAGCGGGCCGAGGCTGAGGTCGAGGACTGGGAGGTGATCACGCTCACCGATGACTGGCTCGGTGGCATCGCCGCCCGTCTGGCCGGCAAGGTCGGCTTCGAGGACGATCACGTCTCGGTGCGGTTGGCGCGGCGGCTGCGCGAGAAACTCGACCAGGGGGTCGAGCTCGAGGCAGCCGGGGGTACGGTCGAGAAGCTGCGGCGGGTCAAGGACGAGGGCGAGTTGGGCGCGATCGCAGCCGCCGCCGAGCTCGCCGATGAGGTCTGGCGCTGGTCCCTGCAGCGAGGGCTTCTCGGTCGCAGCGAGCGCGAGGTCGCGCTCAGCGCCGAGGCGCGGATCCGCGAGCTCGGCGCCGAGCCCGCCTTCCCGACGATCGTCGCCGCCGGCCCCAATGGCGCGCTGCCCCATGCGGAGCCCGGTGGGCGCAAGATCGGTGCGGGCGAGCTGGTCGTCTTTGACATGGGTGCCAAGCTCGATGGTTACTGCTCAGATGGCACCCGAACCTTTGTCACCGGTGAGCTCGGCGAGCAGGCACGGCGAGTCTATGAGACGGTTCTCGCCGCCCAGGCGGCGGCCCTCGAGGCCCTGGCCGTCGGCGTCGAGGGAGAGGCGGTCGACAGCGCCGCCCGCGAGCTGATCGAGGCAGCTGGATATGGCGAGCATTTCGGCCACGGGCTCGGCCACGGGGTCGGGCTCGAGGTCCATGAGGGGCCGCGACTCTCACAGCGCTCGGAGGATCAGCTCGCCGCGAGCGAAGTCGTCACAGTCGAGCCCGGGGTCTATCTGCCCGGCGAGCTCGGGGTCAGGATCGAGGATCTGCTGATCCTCACCGAGGATGGCCACCGAAACCTCAGTGGCCTCTCGAAAGAGCTCGAGATAGTCGCCTAGCAGGCGGGGTCCCGTGCTGCAGTTCTAAGTCGCGGCGGCGCTGGCGTCGATCCATTGGCGGTGAGCATGAAGAGCGCAAACGATCCGCTGAGCCAAATCCGCGAAACCGCGCGTCGCGAGCGGCTGCTCGATATGGAGGAGCGGCTGCGCCGCTACCGCGTCGGCTGCTTTGCGATTCTCGCCCTCGGCCTGCTCACCCTGTCCCCAGAGCTCGGCTGGTGGTGGCCGTTGCCGCTGATCATCGCCTTCGCCTGCTTTGGCATCGCCCGGCGCTTTATGCGGGGCAGTGCCCACCCCGGGGTCTGGATCGGGGCAGCCTGGGGAATGACCGTTCTGCTGCTAGCCGGCGCCATTGCCCACACCGGCGCCGCCGCCAGTCCGGCGCTGATGTGGTTCGCCCTGCCGGCGGCCACGCTCGGTGCTCGCTTTGAACCGCGCGGGATTGCGATCGGCACCGCCTTCATACTCGCCCTGCTGCTCGCCAGCACCTACGGCGTTAACCCGGCGAGCGGCGCTCACCAGGATGTGATCTCGGCCGCGGTCCTCGTGCTCGGCACGGTCATCCTCTCGGGTGCCCTGGCGGAGTCTGACCGCGCCCAGCGCCGGCGCGCCACCGTCGATCCCCTGACCGGCCTGCTCAACCGAAACGCGCTCGAGCAGCGCCTGATCGAGCTCGATCGCCACCCAGGCCGCGATGATCCTCCACACGCGCTTTTGCTCTGTGACCTCGACCACTTCAAGCGGGTCAACGATGACCTCGGACACGCTGCCGGTGATTCCGTCCTGCGGGAGGTCGCCCTCACGATGCGCTCCTCGTTGCGGGGCGGGGACTCGATCTATCGCATCGGTGGTGAGGAGATCCTGGTCATCCTTCCCGGCGCGAGCAAAGCCGATGCGGTTGAGATCGCCGAGCGCCTGCGCCTCGCGGTCCGCGATCTGCACCCCGTCGGGGTCCAGATGACGGTCAGCATCGGGGCGGCACTCTCGCGGCCCGGTGGCTCGGATCTCGAGGAGCTGGTCAAACGGGCCGATGAGGCACTCTACGTCGCCAAGGCCAATGGCCGCGACGCGGTTTGCTTTGGCGCCAACTAGCGAGTCAGATCGAGATCGGCGCTGAGCCCCGCGGCAAAGGCCGCGATCAGCTCGACCGTCGCCTCGACATCGCCAAGATCGACGAGCTCCACCGGTGAGTGCATATAGCGCAGCGGGACCGAGACCAGGCCGGTGGGAATACCTGAGCGCGAGATCTGGATCGCATCGGCATCGGTGCTCGTCCCCCGCCCGCTGGCGGCCACGGTGTACTCGATACCGGCCTCCTCGGCGGCCTCGACGAGCAGCTCGAAGAGCTTCGGCGAGAGGGTCGAGCCGCGGCCGATCACCGGGCCCGAGCCCAGCGGATGGCTGCCGACCTCCTTCTCATCGACCCCCGGTGCATCGGTGCCGTGGGTTACGTCAACGGCAATGGCCAGGTCTGGACGCACCTCAAAGGTCGAGGTGCGGGCACCGAAGAGGCCGATCTCCTCCTGCACCGCTGCGACGGCGGCAAAGCTGGTTCCGACCAGAGAATCGCGCTCATTGACCCGGCGCAACGCCTCCAGCGCGATGTAGGCGCCCAGGCGGTTGTCCATCGAGCGCGAGACGAGGCGTTGACCGATCAGACTGAGCGGCTCAGCGGCGATCACCGCGGGGTCGCCGACCCGCACCAGCGCGCTCGCCTCATCGCGATCGGCCGCGCCGATATCGATGTGCAGGCCCTTGAGCTCGACCACCTTCTTGCGCTGCTCGGGGTCGAGCAGATGGATCGGCTTGCGCCCCACGACGCCTGCAACCAGGCCGTGTTTGCCGCGCAGCTCGATCCGTTGGCCGACCAGGATCTGCGGGTCCCAGCCGCCGATCGGGCTGAAATACAGGAAGCCCTTCTCGTCGATGTGGGTGATGAGCAGACCGATCTCGTCGATGTGGCCGACGACGGCAAGCAGCGGCCCCTGGTCACCGATTCTCGCCACCGAGGAGCCGAGGCCGTCGCTGGAGAGCGAGGCGAAGTCCGCCGCGCCACGCCAGACCTCAGCGGCCGGGCCCTCATAGCCTGAGGGCGCGCCGGCGCGCAGCAGTTGATCGAGCAGTTTCGGGGTGTCGGCCATTTGGCAGCAGGCAGTATGTCGATTGCGGCGGCATGCGTCCAGCCGGGTTTCAAATAGGTTTTCCGATGTGAACACACCGATCGCAGCGGTTATCACCGGAGCGTCTAGTGGAATCGGCGAGGCAACCGCGCGTCGTCTCGCGCGCGAGCCCGGAGCCGAGCTGGTGCTCGTCGCGCGGCGCGAGGATCGCCTCCGCGCTCTGGCCGACTCGTTGCCCTGCGCGGCCAGCCAGATCGCAGTCGACCTGACCGAGCCCGAGGCGCCCGAGCGTGTGCGCGCCCATGTCGAGGACCATCTCGGTCGCCTCACACTGCTCGTCAATAACGCCGGTGCGGCCTGGCGCGGGAGCTTTGCCGAGAGCGGCTACGCGAACGTTCACCGCCATATGGAGCTGAACTTCGACGCGGTCGTGCGTCTCAGCGAGGCCCTGCTGCCGTTGCTGCGAGGCTCGAGCCCATCCTCGATCGTCAACGTCGCAAGCACCGCGGGCCGGGTCGCCCGTGCCCGTACGGGTGCCTACTCGGCGAGCAAGTTCGCGCTGATCGGCTGGAGCGACTCGCTCTATGCCGAGGAGCGCTCCGGCGCTGTGCACGTCGGCCTCGTCTTGCCGGGGTTCATCGCCACCGAGGGGTTTCCGGCGACCGAGTTGCGCCAGAAGGCGATCACTCGCTGGGTCGTCTCCAAACCCGAGCGGGTCGCCGAGGCGATCGTTGAGGTCGGTCCGGGTGGGAAGGCGGAGCGCTATGTCCCTCGTCCCTACGCGCTGGCGGCGATCTTGCGCATGATCGCTCCCGGACTTGTGCGCCGGGTCCTCTCCGGTGGCGCGGCGAGCTCGTTGACGACCAGCACCGCCGAGGAAGGAGCCCACCGAGGGCCTATTTGAACTGCGAGGCCGCCAGGTGGCAGTACTTGAAGCCGAAGACGAAGCTGACATTGTTGGCCGCGTTACTGCTGCGTTCGGCGCGAATTTTTTCGTGAACGGCCTTCACCTTGTCGCCTTCCTTCAGCGCCTTGCCGACTTTGCCCAGGTTCGCCTGGATGATATCCAAGAAGCTGAACCACTTTTCCAGCCGCGCGCTGTCCGCGGGGGGGCGCGGGACCGCGGTGATTTCCTTCACCGACTTGCCAAAAGCCGCCGCTGCTCGGGTGAACTGGGAGCCCGCCTGGGCGAGCTTGCCGGCGTTGACTTTGTCGCTGGCGCCCTTGAGGATCCGTTTGTTCTGATCAGTGTTTGCCTTGCAGATCGGGTCGACCGTCGCAACGTAGCCTTCGCGGGTCGGCACAGGGGCTTCTTCAGCCCAGGCGGCCGCGGCCGCGATCAATGTCACGGCGAGTGCCAAAAAGGCTGTCGTCAGCATCCCTCGCATTCAGTCCCCCCTCAGCGCACAGATTACAGGCATCACCATCGCTAACCCGCCAGCTGCGTCTAGGATTCGCAGCCGTGATCTCGACCAACCAGTTCAAGAACGGCTCGCATATCGAAATCGACGGCACGATCTTCAAGATTGTCGATTTCCAGCACGTCAAGCCGGGCAAGGGCGGTGCCTTTGTGCGCACCAAGTTGCGCAAGCTCGACGACGGCTCGGTGCTCGACAAAACCTTCCGCGCCGGCGAGAAGTTTCGCCCGGTGCGCACCGAATCGCGCAAGATGCAGTACCTCTATGACTCCGGCGAGGCGGCGGTCTTCATGGACAACCGCGATTACGAGCAGATCGAGATCGCGTCCGATGTGATCGGCGATGCGATGCGCTGGTTGTTGCCCAATGCCGAGGTCGATGTTCTCTTCGTTGACGAGCGCCCCAGCGACGTTCAGCTGCCGAGCGCAATTGACATGAAGGTGAGCACGACAGAGCCCGGCGTCAAGGGCGACACCGCCTCGGGCGGGGGCAGCAAGCCGGCGACGCTTGAGTCAGGGGTTTCGGTGCAGGTTCCGCTCTTCATTGAGGAGGGCGAGGTGGTCAGGATCGATACGCGCAGCGGCGAGTACGTTTCGCGCGCCTGAAGCGCCAATATGGTGGTGCCGTGCGCCGATCCGATCAACGCCGCGACGCCGTCTTCGTCAGCTATCAGCGTGACGTGACCGGTCGACCCCTGGTTGAGCTGCTCGCCCAATCACGGCCCCTGACCCGCGAGCTCGCCGAAGGGGTGGACGCCCACCGCGAAGAGCTCGACGATGAGATCGCTGCCCACGCCAAGGGATGGGCCGTGGAGCGCCTTGCACCGCTTGACCTCAACGTGATGCGGGTCGCACTGTTTGAGATCGAATTCACCGAGTTACCGCATGAGATCGCGATCGATGAGGCGATCGAGATCGCCAAGGAGTATTGCGGCGCCGAGGCGCCCGGCTTCATAAACGGGGTGCTCGGCGCGATCGTGCGCGAGCGCGAGGAGGTGGGGAGATGAGATCTCAGAAAGAACAGGGGAAGGTTCTCCTTATGAGCAGGATGGGAGAGATCTCGCAGCGACTGCAGGCGATTGCCGCTGAGCTCGAGGGCGCCCAGGCCGATGACACCCGCGCCGCTGAGCTCGCCCGCGAGGCGGCCGAGCTCTCCTCGGAGGCGGTCGAGGAGGCCAACCGCCGGGTGCGCGAGTCAGAGAACAATGACTAGCGTCGCGCCCCGGCGCCGCTGATGTATCCCGACGACCTGCGGGTGATGATCGACGGGGCGCTCGAGGGGCTGCGCTTCTCGGGGAGGGCGTCGACCGCCGGTCTCGAGGAGGCGATGCGCTACTCCTTGCTGGCCGGCGGCAAGCGGGTTCGGCCGGTCCTCGCTTTGGCCACGGCCCGCGCGCTTGGCGGCCAGCCCGAGCGTTTCCTGCCGGCCGCCTGCGCGATCGAGCTAATCCATACCTACTCCCTGATCCACGACGACCTGCCGGCGATGGATGATGACGAGCTGCGTCGGGGCCTGCCGACCTCCCATGTCAAGTTCGGCGAGGACGTCGCGATTCTGGCCGGCGATGGGCTCTTCGCCGAAGCGGTGCGGATCTTCAGCGAGCAGCCCGGCGATCCACAGCGGGTGCTCGCGGCACTGGCTGAGCTGAGCGCGGCGACCGGAGTCGAGGGCATGGTCGGCGGTCAGTACGCGGACGTCACCGGTGTCGCCGCTGATCCCTCGGCGCTGCGCGCCCTACACGCGCTGAAGACCGGACGACTGATCGAGGCGAGCGTTGGAGTCGTAATCATTCTCGAGGAAGTCGGCGAACCTGAGACAATTCGCTATCGCCGCTTCGCCAGTGAGCTGGGCGTCCTCTTTCAAATCGTCGACGACATACTCGACGTCATCGGGAGCGACGAGCGGCTCGGCAAGCCCCATGGAAGCGATGAGCGACATGGAAAAATCACCTACGTCAGCCTCTTTGGCCTCGATCGCGCGCGCGAGCTCGCGGCCGAATCCCATGCAAAGGCGACCGCCGCGCTGCTTGAGGCCGACGCTTCGCCGGGGCGCGAGGATTTAATGCAGATCGCCGACTACATATTCACCAGAGACGCATGAGCTCAGCCGCCCACAAACCCGAGGATGACGATCGTCGGGAGCGCCTGCTCGAGGGCATCTCTGAGCCGGCGGACCTGCACGGGCTAAGCGACGCCGAGCTGCAGCAACTCGCGCAGGAGATGCGCGCCTACATCATCGACACGATCGGTGAGATCGGCGGCCACTTTGGCGCCAACCTCGGCACCTGCGAGCTCGCCGTCGCCCTGCACAGCCTGCTCGATTCCCCGCGCGACAAGGTGCTCTGGGATGTCGGCCATCAGGCCTATCCGCACAAGATTCTCACCGGGCGCCGTAAGGGGCTGGCGACGATCCGCCAGTACCAGGGCCTGGCGCCGTTTTGCTCGATCTTTGAGTCCGAGCACGACATCATGGGCGCCGGACACGCCTCGACCTCGATCGGCTATGCGGTCGGCCTCAAGGAGGCGATGCGCAAGGGGATAGGCGAGGACGGCAGAGTCGCGGCGGTAATCGGCGACGGCGCCCTGACCGGCGGCGTCGCCTATGAGGCGATGCACGCGGCCGGTGGCCTGCAGACACCAATCGTGATCGTCCTCAATGACAATGGGATGTCGATCTCGCCCAATGTCGGCGCGCTCTCACGCTACTTCAATCGGGTGCGGCTGAACCCTCGCCTCTACCACGCCCGCGAGGGGGTCGAGGACCGCCTCACCAGGTTGCCGCTCGGCCTCGGCAAGCGGATCGAGCGGCTCGGTCCGGAGATCAAGTCCGCGGTCAAGGCCTACTGGGCCCCGGGACTTTTCTTTGAGGAGCTCGACCTCGCCTACATGGGGGTGATCGATGGCCATGATGTGGCGGCACTGCGCGAGGCGCTGCGCGAGGCCTTTGACGCCGAACGCCCGGTGGTTGTCCATATCCACACCGTCAAGGGCAAGGGTTTCGCCCCCGCCGAGGAGGGTGGTCTGGAGGGGATGGAGAAATGGCATGCGGCGAAGCCGAAATCGATCGTCAACGGCTCGCCGGCCCCGAAGCCGATTCCGGTCAAGGAGTCTGATTCGCCCGAGGCGATCGCGCCGGAGCGACTCGAGCGCCCACCCGCCGCCGGCTCCCCGCCCCAATACACCCAGGTCTTTGCCGAGGCGATGGTTAGCGAGGCCCGCCGCGACCCACGCGTGATCGGAATCACCGCCGCGATGGCGGGGGGGACGGGCCTGCAGAAGCTCGCCGAAGAAGTGCCGGAGCGCTACTACGACGTTGGCATCGCCGAGCAGAACGCGGTGCTACTCGCCTCGGGGCTCGCGATCCAGGGAGCCAAGCCGGTCTGCGCGATCTACTCGACCTTCCTGCAGCGAGCCTATGACCAGATCATCCACGACGTCTGCCTGCAGGAGCTCGACGTCACCTTCGCCATGGATCGCGCCGGGCTGGTCGGCGATGACGGCCCGACCCATCACGGCGCCTTTGACATCTCCTACTTTCGCCCAATTCCCAATGTCGTGGTCATGGCGCCGCGCGATGAGGCGATGCTCGTGCACATGCTGCGCACCGCGATCGCCCACGATGGCCCCGCGGCGCTGCGCTACCCGCGTGGGGCTGGCGAGGGAGCTGAGCCTCCCCGCGAGCCAGGCGAGATCCCGATCGGTAGTGGCGAGCTGCTCTGCGGCGGTGAGCGAGTTGCTCTCTTGGGCTACGGCTACGGCGTCTCGGTGGCGCTGGCCACAGCCGAGGCCCTGGGCGCCCACGATCTGAATCCCACGGTCGCCGATGCGCGCTTCGCCAAGCCGTTGGATAGCGAGCTCTTGGAGCGCTTGGCGATCGGCCACGACCTGTTGGTCACGATCGAGGAGAACGTCTTGCCCGGAGGCTTTGGCTCGGCGGTCCTCGAGCACCTCGAGGACGCCTTCGCAGAGCGCCGCGAGGAGCGCGCCCGGGTCCTGCGAATCGGACTCCCGGACCGCTACGTGACGCACGGCAAGCCGGCCCTCCTGCGCGCCGAGGTCGGTCTCACCGGCGAGGGGGTGGCCGAGCGCGTGCTCGCCGCATTGCGCTCCGGCGAGCCCGCTTTTGGCCGCGCCTGAATCGGGCTTGAACCAATGCGCTCAATCCAGTAGCCTTCCGCCGTCTCTTCAGTGACGAGCAGGAGCGCCGGGCCTAGCCGCCGGGCGTATCTGGGGTTACTACAGGGAGAGGAGATGTGTACCTCTGTAAGCGGATCCGGCAGGCAGGCGGACCGCTGTCCGGGAAGCGGTCGGCCGCCGGGAAGGGCGGTTTGACCGTGCCGTCAAGTCCGGGCACCCGCGCCTTGTTCTGAGGTCCGTGGGACGTGGACGACCAATTCCGACCGGGAGCGGCGGCCCCTTGCCGTTCCTTTGACCCGCTACCTGGGCGAGTAGCGCAGCGATCCCGGCGTGGTCAGATCCTCGCCGGTCTCGAGCAGCGTCTTTAGGCCCGAGAGGATCATCGGCCAGCCGCCGTAGAGTTCTGAGTTGGCGGCCTCGGGCAGCGCTTCGTGGGTGACCGTCAGCCGGCACGAATCCTCGACCTGCTCGATCTCCCAGATGACACGGGAGGTGCCTTCGGCCTCGACCTGCTCACTCCAAAGTGCATTGAAGCTCTGCACGAGCCGCTTCGGCGGGTCGACCTCGAGGTTCTCACCGGCGATCATCGGAGTCGCCATCGCGGGCGTCAGCCCCTGATACCGCGAACCCGGCGTCCAATCGGACTCGACTCCGATTCCGAAGCTGAAGCGGCGTCTCTGCGCAGGGTCGACGATCGCCTGCCAGAGGCGCTTCGGTGTGGTCTTGATGTAGATCTCGAAAACCTTCTCCATCTCTATTCCTCCTCGATCTCGTTCTTGAGTGCCACCAGCCCGGCGGCCCAGGGTTCGGCGTACTTGCTCACCCAGCGGTCGTGGATCAGCCGGATCGGGACGGGGTTGAGGAAGTGGAGCTTTTCGCGGCCGCGCCGCCTGGTTCTCACCAGGCCCGCCTCCTCGAGCACCCCCAGGTGCTTCATCACGCCAAAGCGCGTCATCTCTCGCCCTTTTTCAAGCGAGCCGAGAGATTGCCCATCCTCGCGGTAGAGCTGGTCGAGCAGCTCGCGACGAGTCGGGTCGGCCAGCGCCTTGAAGACCTCGTCCATGCGGCTGATTATAGGTGACTAATTAGTCACATGTCAAGCTGCCGCCCAGGCGACGCTCATAGCAACAAAAGACGCCCCGCGGGGGAGGCGGGGCGTCTTCTGGGGATACATCAGGGAGGAGAGAACTCTGGGCCGGCCCGGGTTTGGATCAGGGCCGACGAACGTCTCTCTTGGGCCGCCTACCCGGTTTTTCGAGGTCTAATCGTCGGCCGATGAAAAAAAAGACCTGAACGCTCAGGGCCAGATCTCGTCGACCCGGACGCCGTCGCCGCCCTCGGGCTTGGCGCCGCCGATCGCGATCAGCTCAAGGCCCTCGGGCCCTGCGTCGAAGCCGCGAACGACGCTCGGTGCGACGCGGACAACGTCCCACCTGCGCAGCTCGACGGTCTCATCGTCGAGCTTGATCTGGCCCGAGCCGCCGAGGACGAGATAGGCCTCCTCCTGCACCTCGTGGCGGTGACCGCCGGTGGAATGATGATTTGGCGGGTAGCGGAAATAGCTGACGCCGAGCTCACTGGAGTCGAGGTGCTTGCGCGCCATGCGCACCTCGAGGCCCTCGGTGGTCGAGGCGTCCTGCACCTCCATCAGATTCTTGATCGAGTAGTCGCTCATCCAACCTCGACGATAGCGAGGTGGGGAGTTCGGCTCACCGGCTCGCTCGTTTCGGCCGGCGCTGGCGCTCCTCGCGAAACATGCGCAACGCATGGGCCCCGGCGGGATGGGCGCGCCAAGCGCGCACCCTCTCGGCCATTGGCTCGGGCAGCTCTCCGCTGCGAGGCAGGGGCACGCCGTACTCGGGGGGCATCAGCACCGCCGCGGCGAGTGCGGCGAAGGTCAGGTCCGCGGCGCTGAAGCGCTCGCCGCAGAGGTAGGGGCGCCCGTCGGCGAGTTGCTCGGCGACGCGCTCGAAGCTAGCCTCGACCTCCTGCTCGGAGCGCGCGGCCGTTTCGGGGGTCACATCGAGGACACGGTCGATGATCCGCGCCGCCAGTGGGTAGACGAGCGGGAGCGATCGCCGTTGCCAGGCCGGAATACCGGTGCAGGCATATCGGGTCGAGATCTCGCGCCGGCCACGCAGCCCGTAATACATCCAGCGCCTGCCTGCCGGGCCCAGGCGCTCATCGAAGTCGGTTTCAAGCGAGCGCACCGCGGCGGCCTTCGAGGCATCTGCGGGGAAGAGCCGAAGCTCGGGCGGCGCCTGGGCGTCGACGGCCTCGAGGATGTCGGTCGAGTCGGCCAGCACTCGATCTCCCCAGAGAAAGACCGGCGCCGTCCCGCTGCCCCCGGCGCGGCGCACCGCCAAGCGGTGAAAGACCTGCAGGTGAGCCCGCTCTTCGTATTGGATCCCGGCTCGCTGCAGCGCCCAGCGGGCCTTCTCACAGAAGTGGCTGATCGGGATCGTGATCAGCACGTTTTCGGAGGCCACCGGCTCAGCCCGACTTCAATTGCTGCTCGATGGTCCCCTCCGCGAGGGTCTGCACGCCAAGCGGGCTCAGCTTGAAGGTCTGGGCGCCGCTGCCGACCCCGGAGGCCCGCCGGATCAGTAAACCGGCGCCGGCCATCTTCTCGAGCGCCGCCAGCACTGCTTCCAGCAGCCCTCGCAGCTCGGGGTGATAGGGGAAGTCGCGCATCAGCCACTGGATCAGCTGTATCGCTCCGATCCGCTGTCCGCCTTTCGGCTTGACCCCACCTGGGCCGAATCCCGGGATTAGTTCGGCGGCGAGGCGGTCGACCGAGAGCCCCTCCAGCCGGGCGAGCTCGGTGGCGCCAGCGGCCTCCTTGGCGCGCCTCTGCTCGCTGTTGCCAAACAGTCCCACTCGGCGAGGAATCTAGAGCAAGCCCGTTAGTCCTCTGCGGCCAGCGGACTCTGGGGAGCGCGGCTGCGCTCCCCAGCGGCGTTCGGCGTGGAGCGCTCGGCATCGGCGCGCGGCGTGAATACAGCGCGGAAATCAGCGGGACCGAGATCCCCTCGCGTGCCCGACAGCGCGGACAGCTCTCATCCAGGGGGCCCTTGGCCGGACCAAATCTGCTTCCACATCTCTCGCAGGTGAGAATTCCGCTACCTCCCAGTGCTAACCGGAGTGCCTGAAGGCCCTGGGGTCCGGATCGCGCTGCCAGAGTTTTTTCCCAGGGGTGGGTCGTTGACCTACTCGGTCAGCGCAAAGCCGCTGGCACCGCGACCGCGTCTCAAGCCAACCGGATCGCCATTGAGCAGCAGCGCCGCCGTGCACCGCTCCTCGGTGGCCTCCGGATAGAAGACCTGCGCCTCGCCGAAGGGCAGCGAAAACTCCTGCACCCGCTCTGGGTGTTTGTGCAACAGAAAGCCGAGGTCCGTGGCGAGTGAGTGAGTGAGTGAGTGAGAGAGTGAGCAGCACTCAGGCTGAGGCTGTGGGCAGCGAGAAGAGGCTTAGGCGGGCACGGACTCGCCGGGCGGTACGTAGTGCTCCAGCTTGGCCTCGCCGTCCAGGGCGATGGGGATGCCTCCCTCGGCCAGCTTCACGACCTCGGCGTGGCTGTCGCCGGCAGCGGACCAGCCGGCGACATCGGGCGACTCCGCCCACCAGCCGTCGCTTTCGTGTTGGTAGATGACGCGCACGGTTTCCATTAGATCCTCCTGGTCAGAGTAGCTTCCGCGCCTCGTCTTCGGCATGGCCGACGTCTCGGACAAGGATCTCGGCGCGCGGCCCCCTGACTCGCCTCGCTCTGACTCTGCGCCGCACCTTATATTTGGCTCTGTAGAGCCCTACAACAGAAAACGCCCCTCCGGGGAAGAGGGGCGCATTCTGGGGTTACTAAAGGGAGGAGAGATGTGCAATTCGCGACCCAGGAAGCGAGATTTCGCATGGGAACACGATGCTATTGCCATCGCACGAAAACGAAGGCCAATCCGGAACATTTTCGGGGGAGCTTGAAGACTTGTAAAGTGAGCGGACCTGCATATCCGGTTCGACGGGCCCGACGCTCCAGGCGTTGAGGTTTCGTTCGGAGTCCGTGACGACTGCGACCTGGCCGTTCTTGCACGGGCACGTGCTGGCGGCGGTGGCAGCGGGAGGTCGAATGGCAGCCCGGGCAGCCACGAGACTGAGCGCCAGAGCCCATCCAGCCAAGCCAAGCTGAGCTAAGGCGTGGGGTCGCTTTCAATCACGCTTCTCACCTCTTTGTCTCGGCCGTATCGCCACGGAACACCGGCTCCATAGCGCGACCACGCTCCAATCCCCGAAAAGCCCGCCAGTCGGTCCAGAGTTGAGCGACTTTTTCCTGGAGCACTTTGCAGCTTCGTTCAAGCTTGTTCGCCGTTGCCCTTGTCGCTTCCGGTTCCAGACTCGAGACGGCGCTATGGAACTCGCACATATCGGCCGAGTAGCGGTTCACGGCTTGGGTCAACACGTGGTGCGCCGCGCGAAGATCCTCAGGCGCGGAAATTCGGTCCAGCCGCTTCAGCGTTCGTTGCGCCTGCCTTTCTTCGTGTAGTCGCCTCTTCGTGTTCGCTTGTTTCCACGCCTTCCTCCACTTGTTTAGTGATTGCAGGTAGGCGGCCTCGGGTTGGTTGGATACCGACGCCTCCATCTCGGAGAACAGTGACCTGAAGTGTGCCGTTTGCTCAACTGCTGTAGCAGCACGGTCGGCAAGCGGGATCAGGTCAGCCCGCCTGTCCTCACGCGTTTTCCCGACGAGATCGAGAATCTGCTGATGGCGCTCTGCAAATCGAGGCGGTGGGCGTGAAGCGCCGAGCTTGCGGATGAATTCGTCGCGAACCCCGTCGTCACTCGCGCCGTAAATCACATCGGCGTAAACCCAGTCACGGAAAGGCTGACCTGCGCGGGCGAAGTAGGCAGACCTGCTCCCCGGGATATGGACCAAGCCGACAACCACCCCGACGGCGAGGGCCGCGAACGCGATCACGACAACCGCGATTGGCTGCCCTTCTATAAGAGCGGCGATGGCAAGGGCGGAGAGGACGATAAAGGTCCAAAACCCTGCCTGGTAGCGGCGCGCCGACCCTGCCAGCCAGCCGCGAAGCTTCTCGCCTAGTCCACGATCTCCGCTGGTCATAGGTTCATCCCCACGCTCATTGTCGGCAGACAGGGAACTCCGCACAAGCCCCGGCACCCAATTGGCGCCGATACTTTCAACTCTTCCAACTCTTGCGTTATCCTCGGCGAGCTATGGCAACTACGGCTGCGACCAACAGCAGCCAAGTCCGCGCTCTTCCAAACCTCTCGCGTGCCGCTGAACTGATCGACATCAGTCCCGCGGGGATCACGCACGGATTCCAGGAGCTTGGATTGGAGCCGATCTCCTGGGGCCGCCGCGAGAAGCGCCTTGCCGTCGGCGACCTGCTTCGCCTCGCAGTGCACCTTCGCCGTGCCTCGATCGAGGAGGTCGCCGGTGGCTTGCTCGAAGGAGTTGAGCGTGACCATCCGGAGCAGTTAGCGGCGATCAGCGCCGAGGTCGACCGCTACTTCAATGCGCTGCCGACCCGCCGGCCCTCAGAGTCCGACGTGTTCCTGGCCGAGCTACACGGAGTCCTTCCCAAGCGCTACGCCAGGCAGGCCGAGGCAATCTACCTTCGTCACGCGGCAAGCTAGAAGTAGTAGCCGGAGTAGTCGCCGCGCCTTCTGCCGCGCTTGAGTCCGAAGGCGATCTGCTCCTCCGGCTCGAGGCCCAGTCTCCGATGATCGCGGGCTTCGCTACCTGATTGCCGCGGACAGTTCGCGTTCGGTGTAGGGCCCGGGCTTGACCTTGCCTTCGGAGCGGAGGATTGCCAGCTCACAGATGCGGTTTTCGTCCATAGCCAACCTCCTCCTGCAGTCTCGAACGACCCGATCGGGAACTCGCGACGGTAGGCGGAAGACTATTTCTTCGCAGGAGATCCGCTTTGCCACCGTCCTGCTCTGTTCGAAGGCATCCCCCGGGTCGAAGCGCGTCATCGTCGCCGTGACTTCGATCTCGGAGTTGGCGAGGGCATTTGCGGTGAACCCCAGGAACAGGTGGTTCTCCACGCCCGCGTCGTGGTAGGAGGTTCCCTCTCCACCTTTGATTCCCGCGTGGAGCGATTCATCATCGTCGACTCCGCCAGGGACCCGGATTGATACCTCTGCGTGCCCAAGGCTTTCCCCTTCGGGGCAGAGCCCCCCGAGCACCTTCGCCGAGTCGATCGCCGGCACGGGTATCTCGCCCTTCGGCCGGTGGCGCGCCACCAGGGTGCCAATGGCGAGCACCGTCAGTCCGGCGGCGAGGATGCCTGCAGCCCATTTCAAAGGCAGAAGCCTCCAGACGTCCCGATCCGCATCAGTGCGGTCAGGGCGGGAAAGGTGAAGAGTGCGAGCAGGACCAGGTAGCCGGGGACGGCACCGGGTGCCACCTCGGCCATCTCCGCCAAGGAGCCCACACGCCTGCTGGCGATTGCGAGCCCGCCCAACGCGATCGCCGATCCCGGGATCCCGGCGATCAGCCCGATCCGGTAGAGATGGGGAAGCAGGTCGCCTGGTCGGCTTCCAAATTCCGCCACCCCGCAGACAAACAACGCGGCAACGATCAGCGCGGCTCCGAACCTGAACCTGGACCGAGCCTTTACCGGCTCCATGCCCGCCCCTTCCTGCCAGAGGCTCCAAAACGCACCGCAGATCAAAAGCGTCGAGAACACTGCGAGGGATGAATCGAGGACGCCTTCGGTCAGCCCCGAGGCAGGCTCTTCACAAGAGGTATGAGGAAGCACTCGGGCAAGGAGGAAGAGAGCGACAGCCATGAGAGGCGGCCCCCAGAGGAGGTGCCGAAGGGCTTCGTCCGGCCGCCGGCTGAGCGCACGGCCTGGTCCACTCATGTCCGCTTCATCGGCGACGGACCCCAGAACTTGAGAGCTGCGCATTCGGTCCCGGTCCGCCGCTGGGATCGGGATAGCGAACGTCAAGTTCTGAGCCGCGTCTCGGGGCCTGGCTGCGCGGCCCTCCGACTCGCCTCATTCTGACTCTGCGCCGAACATCCTATTTGGCTCTGTGGAGGCCCCAGAACAGAAACGCCCCTCCGGGGAGGAGGGGCGAATTCTGGGGTTACTACAGGGAGGAGAGAAGCCCCGCTGACCGCATGGGAATGCCGAAAATTGCATGGCCAAGCCAGAGGCGCCCCGATGGTTTTCGGCTGAATCCGGCTCTTTCGGGGTGCGACTGTGGCACGGGCCCTGGCTATCGAAGGAATGTCGCCGTGACGTGAACGACTCGATCCGGTGTCGCGTTCAAGATCGGGCCTCAGTTCAGTTGTCTCCCGTGCGTGTCTCATTGGGGTCTCCCCGCCACCGCCTGGGTTGGCCGACTCACGACTGATCTGGTCAATCAATTTTCGATCCAGCGCTCGGTCCGCTCCCACTGAAGCGTACCTTGGGGATGTGGTTCTGCTTTGGGAATGCGATCTGACCGACGCGTGCCGGAGTAGCATCCCGTGAGTCGAATGACAGCAACAGTTTCGCGGGGAGGGGGGACGGTAGGGGCGCAGTGGGCTCGGATCGAGAAAACAATCGACTCGCCGCGAGTCGGAATGTCAACCGCCCAACCCATGCTCGTTGGAGTCCATGCACCCTGCATTGGCCGCGCATGTCAGCACGAAGATTCGCTTCGAGCTCGATTTTGCAGCCTGTCGTAGCACTTGTGTTCGCGGCTTCGGCTCTAACCTGCCCCGCGATAGCCGTTGCAGGTCAGGCACACGAGTTTGCCTTTTCGTTTAATGGATCCGGTGGCAATACGATCGATCCGACAGACGTAGCTGTTGACAATTCATCTGGTCCTTCGGCCCATGATGTTTATGTCACCGACTACGAAAACTCTCGGATACAGAAGTTCGATGCCTCGGGCGACTTCCTCCTCATGTTCGGCGATGGCGTTGACCGTACGACCGGGGCGGTTGTCTGCACCGCCTCCTCGGGAGACGTCTGTGGCCGGGGCGAGCCGCCATCCGCCGCAGGCGGGCGCCCGGGAGCATTGGGCAAGCCGGTCTACGTGGCCGTCGATAGCTCGAGCGGACCCTCGGAGGGAGACGTGTATGTAGCTGATTGGGAAACGAGCGAGGTTTCCAAGTTCAGCTCCGCTGGAACCCCGATCTCGAGCTGGGGTGCTGACGGCGCGATTACGTTCCCCGAACAGATCGGCGGAATTGCGGTCGACTCCAGCGGCCACCTTTTCGTACAAGCCGGCTCGCTCCCCGCGACCGTGACTTCCTATGACGAAGAAGGTCAGCTGCTACTGAATTTCCCGCTCACGAGTGGATCGAACCCCTATGGCGGGATCGCTGTTGACTCCTCAGATGACATCTATGCCCCGACAGGGGGTAGAAACATCGAGAAATACTCATCCACGGGAGCCGACCTCGGTGAGATCGATGGGCTTGGCGGGGAGTGGGGCCTGGAAGTCGATCCCTCCAGCGGTGATCTCTTTGTGAGGGACGATGACTCGATCGCCCACTTTGACGGGGCGTGTCAACTGCCGGACTGCGAACCGATCGCCACCTTTGGCGGAAACTACCTTGGTTCGGACTCGATTCCCGACGGGTTGGCTATCGATTCCACGACGGAAGCTGTCTATGCCGTCAGCTCTGACTCCCTGACAGGACCTCGAGTTTCCGTCTTTTTCCGGCCCGGTGTGCTGCCCGAGGTCTCAACCGGCACCAGCTCATCTGTGCAGGAAACAACTGCAACGGTGAGCGGAACCGTCGATCCTGAAGGGACGGGCGACATTACGGATTGTCGCTTCGAGTACCTCAGCGAATCTGAACTTCGGAGCGAGGGCTATCCAGCGGCGAAGTCTGCTCCATGCACTCCGCAACCACCACTCACAAGCTCAGTCGACGTCGGCGCGGCACTTTCTGAACTCCAGCCCGATACGAAATATCTTTACCGGCTTGTGGCGACGAATGCAGAACGTCCCGTCTTCGGAGGGGAACGCACGTTCACTACCAGCGCGCCGCCAAGTGTTTTCACCGGGGTGAGCAGCAGCCTCGAGCAGACCTCAGCCACTGCCACCGGTCTCCTCCTGCCCAATACCGGCGGGCTCATCGGGTTCTGCAATTTCGAATACGTCGATGAAGCCGAGTTCCAAGCAAATGGTTATAGCAGCGCTGTATCTGCACCCTGCTCGCCCGCACCCCCTTATTCAGCTGCGGTTGATGTCTCGTCAGGCTTTAGCTCGCTATGGCCTGGGACCACGTACCACTATCGCCTAGTTGCGGCCAATGTAGATGGGAAGACCGTGTTTGGCTCAGATAGGACGCTTACCACCGCCCCCCAGGTGGAGTTGCAGATGGAACCGCCGGTGCCCTTCGAAGAATCTGAAGAAGAAGTGAAAGAAGAACCGCGCCCGGGCCACGTGCCTTGCTCGAAGCACGTGTGCTCGCGGGTGCTGGAAGCATCGTCTCGCTTGCAGTCTTGGGTCTCGCCCAGCTTCCCTCCCGGCTACGGATGGGTGGTGGCCGTCGACGCACAGGGTAAGTCTCTGCCTCACGGTCATTTGATTGCAGGATGCATTGTCAGGTTCGAGGGATCAGATGTTGTGATTCGGGTGAACGGCTGCAATCAAAGACTCAAGCTTCTCTACAGGGGAGGTGGACGCTTCCGATTTCGCTGGAAGGTGCACTAATTCTTTCGAGCGGGTACCTGCCGGTACTCGATCAGGTGGAATACGGCTCAGCGACATGACATTCTTGCTGGCAGCTGGCCGTTTTCTCTGGGCGCATCTTTCGGCCGGCCGGCTTCGGAACTACCCGATCCGAAGAGGCTGGTTGACCTCTGTGTCAACTAGGCCTTTAATTCGCTGAGTCTCTTTGACGACCTCAAAGACGTTGATCTCATTGTCCCAGAACGACAGGGCACCGGTTGAGGGGTCGTAATGGCCGAACCAGCTGGAAGCGTCCTCGCCCTCTCCGGCGAGAAAGCTCGCATCCATCGGGCCGATGTTCCTGCCCACGAACCCCCTCAGTTCCGGATCCTCACCCCCGAATGCTTTGACCAGCCTCTCATCGAAGTGCTCGAAGTCGTTTCGCAGGTCCGGCGAGCGTAGGCAGGAGTTGTCGGCCACCTCGACGCTCTCCCGGAGATCCTTGCGCTCCTATCCGGCGGAAAGCGGCCCGGCTTGGACAGCCCTTTTGTGCACGATTCGTGCGCGACTGTGGCACGGACTGTGGCACGGCACCTCGCATCGCCGCCCCCGGCGGTCGGATGTCGCACCTTTCTGACGCCAGCATTTGGCTTGAGAAAGCCAGATACAACAGAAAACGCCCCTCCGGGGAGGAGGGGCGAATTCTGGGGTTACTACAGGGAGGAGAGATATGTATCTCTATATATGTGGATCAGTGGGAGGTAGGTCGGGCCCTGATGTGTCGCCGGCGCGATCATTGTGGGAAGCAATGACGCTATGTAGACGACGCGGAACCCAGCCAGAAAGTCTTTCGCTACTTTGCTCCTATCGGTCCTCCTACGTGAATCCTTGAATCAGAATACGAACGTATGTGCGATTCGTGTGTGATTCGGGTCACAGTAGCTTGCCTTCCCGAGCGAGCCACAGTGCTTGAGAAGCATCCTACCCAATTTTAAGTGGCGAGTAAAGGGGACTTCGCAATCCAATAAAGATCCGGGCCCGCCGCCGGTACCGTTGCTGGCGTGAAAAAGACCCGCATAGACGCCGTGCTCGCCGACCGGGGCGTCTTCGCCTCGCGCTCGGCCGCGGCCGCCGCTGTGCGTGCTGGCGAGGTCCGGGTCGGGACCGACGGTCCGATTGCGCTGCGCCCAAGCCAGCCGGTTGAGCCGGCGGCGGAGCTGATCGTCGATTCGGGACCGCGCTTCGTCTCCCGCGGTGGAATCAAGCTCGACAACGCCCTCGGCGCCCTGCGGCTCGAGGTCAGGGGCCGTGAGTGTCTCGACGTCGGCGCCTCGACCGGTGGCTTCACCGATTGCCTTTTGCAGCGGGGCGCCGCCCGGGTCACCGCGCTGGACGTCGCCTACGGTCAGCTCGCTGTCTCGATCCGCGAGGACCCGCGGGTGAGCGTGATCGAGCGCCTCAACGCGCGCGGCCTGAAGCGCGCCGACCTAGCCTTCTCTCCTGATCTGGTCGTGATCGACGTCTCCTTCATCTCGCTCGCCAAGGTCCTGCCGGCGGTGGTCGAGTGCCTGGGCCCCGACGGCGAGCTACTGGCGATGGTCAAGCCCCAGTTTGAGCTCGGCAGAGAGCGGGTCGGCAGAGGGGTCGTGCGCGATCTGGCCGATCGCCGCGAGGCGATCCTCGGCGTCGCAACCGCCGCCGCCGGTCTCGGTCTCGCGATTCGCGGCTTCGCCCCTTCGGGTCTGCCTGGTCCGAAGGGCAACCGCGAGACCTTCCTCTGGTGCGGGCGCGGCGGCGCCAGCATCAGTGATCTCAGCGCGGCGGTCGGGGCGCTCGAGGCATGAGTAAGACGGCGGCTCTGATCACCCATTCCTTCCCGCCGGCGACCACCGAGGCGGTCGCGGTCGCGCTCGCCGTTGCCGAGGCTGCCGACTGGAGGCTGATCGCGACCCCCGAGGAGATCGCCAAGCACGGAGGAGCCGCCGCCGGAATTCTTGAGGACACAGACCTCTCCCGGCCGGGAATCGACCTTTGCCTCGTGCTCGGCGGCGATGGCTCGATCCTGCATGCACTGCGGCGCTTCGCCCGCAGCGGCGTGCCGGTCTTCGGCGTCAACTTCGGCACGGTCGGCTTTCTCGCTGCGGTCGATCGCAGCGAGGTCGAGGAGGGAATCCGACGAGCCCTGGCCGGGGAAACCGAGGCGGTCGATCTGCCGGGGCTGGAGATCGAGATCGACGGCTCGATTCAGGTCGCGCTCAATGACGTCAGCTTCAGCCGCCGCCCTCATGATCGGATCGCCGAGCTCAGCTACAAGATCGCCGGCGAAGAGGTGGGCCGGGTTCGCTGCGACGGTCTGGTAGCGGCGACCCCAGCCGGCTCAACCGGCTACAACCTCGCCAACCAGGGCCCGATCCTGGCTTGGGGCGTGGAGGGTTACGTGGTCAGCTACATCTCGCCCCACTCGCTGACCGCGCGGGCGTTGGTGGTCGCTCCTGGCGATGTGCTGCAGGTCGGGAATGCTGCCGGTCGCGAGCCGGTCGACGTCTCGGTCGACGGTGGCAAGGCGGGTGAGCTTGGACCCGGTGCGGCGCTGGAGGTCCGCTTCGCCGACGACCTTGCGCGACTGGCGCAGCTTCCCGGGACCAGCTTCTACCAGCGAATCCGCGAGAAGTTCGGTCACCTCGCGGTCTAGTCTGCACCGGTCGAGCGCGACCGATCTCTAGGGTTGCGCCCATGGAGCGCAAGTGGTGGACACTGGTCCTCGTCTCGATTGCGACGTTCATGCTGTTGCTCGACGTCACCGTCGTCAACGTCGCCCTCCCCGACATCCAGCGCGAACTCGGCGCCAGCCTCTCGAGCCTGCAATGGGTCGTCGATGCCTACTCGCTGATGCTCGCCGCCTTCCTGCTCACCGCGGGCTCGCTCGGCGATCGCCTCGGGCGCCGTCGCGTCTTCACGATCGGCTTTGGGATCTTCACCTTTGCCTCGTTTCTGTGCGGGCTCGCTGGTGATCCGACCTTGCTGAACCTCGCTCGCGGCCTGCAGGGAATCGGCGGTGCCGGGATGTTTGCGACCTCGCTGGCACTGATCGGCCAGGAGTTCCACGGCAAAGATCGGGCGACCGCGTTTGGCGTCTGGGGGGCGACGGTGGGCGGCGCGGTCGCGGTTGGTCCCCTGGTCGGCGGGGTGATCACCGAGAGCCTCGGTTGGGAGTGGATCTTCTTCGTCAACGTCCCGATCGGGATCGCGGCGATGATCCTGACCGAGCGCAAAATCGCAAATGTCTTTGCCGAGGAACCCGAACCGATTGATGTTCCTGGACTGATCACCTTCTCCGGCGCACTCTTTCTGTTGGTCTTCGGGCTGATCCGCGGCAATCCCGAGGGCTGGGGCAGCACCCTGATCGTCGGCTGTCTGGTCGGCGCCCTGGTGCTGATCGGCGCCTTCATCACGATCGAGCACCGCAGCCGCTACCCGATGCTCGACCTGACCCTGTTTCGCAAAGCCGCTTTCAATGGAGTCTCGGCGGTCGCCTTCTGTCTCTCGGCGGGGATGTTCGCGATGTTCCTCTACCTGACGATCTACCTGCAGGGGGTGCTGGATTTCTCACCGCTTGAGGCGGGCCTGCGCTTTCTGCCCCTAACGGTCCTCGGCTTTGTCGTCGCACCGATCTCCGGGGCGCTTTCGAATCGGATCCCGATCCGAGTTTTGCTCGGCGCCGGCCTGGTCCTGGTTGGCTGTGGCCTTCTGCTCATGCACGGAGTTTCGGTCGATTCGACCTGGACCACCCTGCTGGCTGGATTCGTGCTCGCCGGGATCGGAATCGGAACCGCCAATCCTGGCATCGGGCAGGCGGCGATCGCCGTCGTTCCGGTCGAGAAATCGGGGATGGGCTCCGGGATTAACACCACCTTTCGCCAGGTCGGAATCGCCACCGGGGTGGCGGCGCTTGGTGCCGTCTTTCAGTCACGGGTCAACTCAAACCTGACCGAACAGCTCCCGCACGCTCCCCAGGGACTCGGTGAACTCGTCTCCTCGGGTGGTTCGCGGGCGGTCGAAGAAGCGCTCGGGAGCAAAGCCACCCCGCAGCTGATTCACGCCGCCGACACGGCCTTCGTCAGCGGCTTCAACGAGATCATCCTGATCGCGGCGATCGTCTCCTTTGTCGGCGCCGTCCTCGGTTTCGTGCTGGTCCACTCGCGAGACTTCGTGGCGCCCTCGAGTGGGCCCCAAAAAGACCCTGCCTAGAGGCCAAACCAGCGCGCCCGGCGGCTGGAACCGAAGTGATCCTTCTCGGCTCGCAGGGCGCCGGAGGGCGGCTGAAAGGCACCGGTCGGCTTTGGGCCGCCGAGGAAGTCAACGTCGACCCGCCCGACCCGCCCGGCGCCGAACTCGATGTAGCAGGAGCCCTGACCCGCGTAGCCGTCTGGGGGGTCCTCGCCTGGCTGGCGCACAGCGGCGATGATCTCCGCGGCGACGATTTTCGCCGCGCCCTCGGCGAAGACCCCGGCCTTGGGCACGCCGACGGTGGCGACGTCGCCCAGTGCATAGACACCGGGGAACCTGGTCGCCAGGGTGTGCGGATCGACCGGCACATAGCCATCCTCGGTCAAGCCGCTGTCGATCGCAACCGCGGCGGCCCTGTGCTTGGGCACCCCGAGGAAGAGATCGAAGGGCACCTCGCTGTCGTCCTCGAGGACCGCGACGCTTCGTCCCGGCTGAATCGAAGCGACGCGGTGACCGGGGACGAACTCGATGCCGCGCTCGGCGAAGGCCTCAAGCAGCGCCTCGGAGGTTTGCGGGGAGGGGGGTACCGGGCTGCCCAGGGGCAGGATGAAGGTGATCTCACAATCCTCGCGCACGCCCTTTGCGCTGAGGTGATCGTGAAGCAGCAGGGCCGCCTCGCTGGGGGCCGGTGGACACTTAAATGGCGCCCCGCAGACGCCGATCAGCGCCCGGCCTGTCTTGAATTCCGGCAGGAGCTCCGCCAGCCGTTCGGCGCCGGGCACCGAGTAGAACTCATTGCCTCCCTGGGCCAGGCCCGGTGTTGCATCCAGGTCGTAATCGGCGCCGAGCGCGATGACCAGGAACTCGGCCTCATGCTCGCCGATGTCGGTCCTCACCCGCCGTTCCTCGGCGTCGATCGAAACCACGGTCTCGCGCAAAAAACGCACCCCTGTCTTGGCGAAATTGGAGTAGGGGAGGCGGACCGCCTTGGGGCTCTGGCGACCGAAGAGGACGTCGAGCTTGGAAAAACCGAAGACGAAGGCCTCGTTGGCATCGATCAGGGTGACCTCGAGCTCATCGCCGAGGGTCTCCGAGAGGCTGCTGGCCAGCTCGAGGCCGCCGAATCCCGCTCCCAGCACCAGCACCCGCGATGTCATTCGGGGACCCTACCGTGAGCTCGATCGGTCCGCCTGCGTTGCTACACAGAGAGGATGCTGCGCGAGCTGCGGATAGAGAACCTGCTCTTGATCGAGCGGGCCGAATTGCGACTCGGAGAGGGTCTGAACGCGATCACCGGCGAGACCGGTGCCGGCAAGACCGTCCTGGCGCATTCGCTCGACCTCCTGATGGGTGGCAAGGCTCGGCCGCAGATCGTTCGGCCCGAAGCGCAGGAGGCCTGGGTTGAGGGCGTCTTTGATCTGCCCGCGGGACTGCTCGAGGAGCCAGAGCTGGCGGAGCTCGCCGCGCGCCTGCCCGCCGGGGCCGAGGAGGTAACGATCGGTCGTCGCGTCTCTGGCTCCTCGGGGCGCACCGCGGCCTTTCTCGCCGGCCGCGCCGCCTCGGCCGCCGAGCTGAGACTGCTCGGTGGGCGCCTGCTCGCCTTCTACGGCCAGCACGAGCACCGCAAGCTGACCATCGCCTCCGCCCAGATGGATGTCCTCGATGGTTTCTCCGGGGCCGCGCAGCTGGCGCTGCGCGAGCGCTACCGCCAGTCCCACCGCGATTGCCTGCGCCTCGCCGCAGAGCTCGCCGAGCTACGCGAGCGCGACGGCTCGCGCGAGCGCGACCTCGACCTCTATCGCTATGAGCTCTCAGAGATTGAGGAAATCGCGCCTGAGGCCGCCGAGGAGGCCGAGCTAGAGGCCGAGCGTGAGCGCCTGCGCCACGCCGAGGCGTTGCGCGAGGCCGCCGCTGGCGCCCACGCCGGGGTCGCCGGTGATGAAGAGGACGGCGGCGGGGCGAGCGGCGCCCTGGCCGTGGCCGAATCGATCCTGCAGTCGGTGGCCGGGGTCGACGCCGAGCTTGACTCGCTCAGCGAGCGCCTCGCCGCAGTTGTGGTCGAGCTGGGTGACCTGAGCGGCGGATTGCGGGACTACAGCGAGGGTCTGGCGGCGGACCCCGAACGGCTGCTCGAGGTCGAGGGGCGTCTTGAGGCGCTCGATCGCCTGCGCCGCAAGCACGGTGGCAGCGTCGATTCGGTGCTCGCTCACGCCGAGCGCTGCAGGGAGGAGATCGAGCGCCTGGCGGGCGCCGGGGAGCGCGGGTCAGAGCTCTTGGGAGCGCTGCAGAAGGCCGAAGTACGGCGCCAGGAGCTGAGCGCGAAGCTGAGCGCCGGGCGCAAGGCGGCAGCAGCTCCGCTGGAAGAGCGGGTCGCCGAGGAGCTCGAGGGCCTGGCGATGCCGGGCGCCTCGCTGGCGGTCGTGCTCGAACCACTCCCTGGGGGCTTCGCTCAGGGCGGCGCTGAGGCGGTCGAGCTCCGTATCGCGCCCAACCCTGGCATCGAGGCGGCGCCCCTGCGTGAGGCGGCCTCTGGCGGTGAGCTCTCGCGCGTGATGCTGGCGCTCAGCAGCCTCGGCGCCGGCGCCGGATCGGGGACCCTGGTCTTTGACGAGATCGACTCCGGGGTCGGCGGTAAGACGGCCCGCGTCGTCGGCGAGCGGCTGCGGGCGCTGGCGCAGGAAAGGCAGGTGATCTGTATTACCCACCTACCTCAGGTCGCCTCCTTGGCCGACACCCACTTCCGACTCGAGAAGGATCTCGGCGGCGAGCGTGCCATCGCGACCGTCGCTCGGCTTGAGGGCGAGGGCGTGGTGGAGGAGATCCGTCGCATGCTCGGTGGCGGGCGCTCCGATGAGGCGGCCACCCGTCACGCCCGCGAGCTCTTGGCCGCGGCCTGAGCGGGGCTCGAGCCCTTCGCAGCGCTTGCCAGAGCGGTTAACCTCAGGGCGTGGCAACCGCCAGTCGCCGTCGCTTCCCTGCGCTGCTATCGAGGCGCAATGGTGGCGCGCCGGATCTGGCGATCGAGGGGGTCGCCCGTCTTGGGCGCCGCACCAAGGACCTGGTCAAGCGTCTGCTCCCCGGTGACATCGCTGTCATCGACCATCTCAACATCGACCGAATTGCCGCGGAGGAGTTGATCGCCACCGGGGTGCGGGCGGTGATCAACGCTGAACCATCCTCAAACGGTCGCTACCCAAACGCCGGGCCGCTGCTGCTCACCAGAGCCGGGATTCTGCTCCTTGACGTCGTCGATAGCGACCCCTTCGAGGCGCTTCGCGAGGGCGAGCGCTTGCGCATCGAGGACGGCACGGTGAGTGCCGGCGCTGGCGTCGTTCTGCGCGGACACGTCCTTGACCCGGTCGAGCTCGAGCGCCAACTCGACCACCAGCGGGCTCGCGTCGATGAGGCTCTCGCGGAGTTCGCTGAGAACACGGTTGCCCACGTGCGCGGGGAGACAGCGCTACTGACCGGCGACGTGCAGTTGCCGGCGACTCGCGCGATCTTTCGCGACCGTCACGTGTTGATCGTCGTCCGGGGCGATCGCCATCGCCGCGACCTGAAGGCGCTGCGCGCCTATATCCGCGATGTGCGGCCGCTGGTGGTCGCCGTCGATGGTGGCGCCGACGGGGTGCTCGAACAGGGGATGAAGCCGGACATGATCCTCGGCGACATGGACTCGGCCAGTGATGAGGCCCTCAACTGCGGTGCTGAGCTGGTGGTTCACGCCTACCCCGACGGTCGGGCGCCGGGCTGTGAGCGTCTCGAGGCGATGGGCCTCCAGCACTCGATCGTCCCCGCCGCCGGAACCAGTGAGGATGTCGCGATGTTGATGGCCTTCGAGAAGGGGGCCGATCTGATCGTCAGCGTTGGTGCCCATTTCAATCTGATCGAGTTCCTCGATCGCAAGCGGGGCGGGATGTCCTCGACCTTCCTCACCCGCCTGCGGATCGGCGAGAAGCTGGTCGATGCAAAGGGGGTGAGCCGGCTTTATAACCCGCCGGCGACCTTTGCCCCGCTTGCCCTCTTCCTGGTCGCCTTCGCCGTCCTCTTGGTGATCGTGATCTCCACCTCACCGGCGCTCAGCGATCTTTTCCAGTTGGTCTGGCTGAAGATACGGATTTGGCTCGGGCTGTAGCGCCGCCGGCGGTGACCATCTAGCCTTGGCGCGCTGATGGGCTACAGCGCGCGCTACCACGCCACCTCTCTGATCGCGGTCTTTCTGTCGCTGGCGATCGGGATCCTGATCGGCGCCGAGTTCGGCGGCGACACGCTGAACAGCACCAGGCGCGATCTCGAGCACAGCCTAACCGGCAACCTGCAGGATGCCCGCGACCGAGCCGACCAGCTGAGCGAAGAACTGGGCCGTGCCAATGAGTTTGCCGGGCACGTCTACCCGGTCCTCGTTCGCGGTCAGCTAAAAGGGCGCCGGATCGGGCTGCTCGCCCTCGGTAACCTGCCGGGCGATGTCTCGGGCTCGATCGAGGACGCGCTCGGGCCGACCGGCGGTCGACTGGTCGGGGTCGGGGTCGTCCGCGAGCCTCTGGACCTGCACGGTCTGGCCGGCGACCTCTCGAAGACGCGCTTCGCCTCTCTCGCCAAGAACCCGATGACGCTGACTACCCTTGGGGTCGGACTCGGTCGCCAGATGGTGCGCGGCGGCACCCTGCTCGAACAGGTGCGCAGCCACCTCTTCTCCCGGGCCAGCGGCAACTTCGGTGCCCTCGACGGGCTGATCATCGTCCGCGATCCGCCCGAAAATATGGGATCGATCCAGCGCACCTCGGCCGGCGAGCTTGAAACCGGGTTGATGAGTGGCATAGTCGCGACCAAGACCCCCGCGGTTGGGGTCGAGAGCTCGACCGCTGAATCCTCCTCGGTCTCCTTCTTTCAGGCCAACGACCTATCGAGCGTCGACGATGTCGACCTCGTCGCCGGTCGGTTGGCGACGATCTTCTCCCTGCTCGGCGCCCAGGGAAGCTTTGGGATCAAGGGGAGTGCCGATCGGCTGCTTCCGGACCTGCTGGCGCCCGAACATCCCAAGTGAGCTGGGTCGGGCTCCCGGTCGCGCTCGCGCTCGCGCTGCTGCTGATCCCGGCCGGGGTACGCGGTCTGCTTGAGGCCGGACTCACGCGCGAGAACTATCGCGGCCGGCTGGTCGGCTTCCCGCTCGGTGCGGTGCTGGCGACCGCGGCGCTGGTCGCGCTGGCGCCGCTTGCCTTCCTAAACAACCGGGCCGACCTCGAACTACTCGACCCCGAACTGCGTCGCTGGATCCCCTATCTGCTCGGCGTCGTCTTTCTCGGCTTCCTCGACGACTCGCTGGGCAGGGGAGCGGCCTCAGACTCGCCCCGCGGCTGGCGTGGTCACTGGCGGGCGCTGCGCCAGGGCCGGTTCTCGACCGGCGCGATCAAGGCAATCGGCGCCCTCGCGCTCGCCGCCTACGTGGTCTCCGGGCGCGGGCTCGAATCGTGGCGCTACCTCGCCGATGTCGCCCTACTGATCCTTGCAACCAATCTCTTCAACCTGCTCGATCTTCGCCCCGGGCGGGCCGAGAAGGGACTGGCGGCGGTGGGCGCCGGCCTCTGCCTGGGAGCCTGGACCCTGGCCCCGCTCGAGCTGCTCGGCATCTTCGTCGGCCCGGTCGCGGTCGGCGCCTGGTTCACCCTGCGCGAGCGGGCGATGCTCGGCGACACCGGTTCGAACCTGCTCGGCGCGATCGCCGGCGTCTGGCTCTTGACCACTCTGGACCCAAACAGCCGGCTGATCGCGCTCGCCGCCGTCGCCGCCCTGACGATTTACGGCGAGTTGCGATCTATTTCTGAGACGGTCGATTCGCTTCCGCCACTGCGCTGGCTAGACTCGCTCGGCAGAGAATGAGTAGAGCCACAAAAGGAGACACTCGCTTCATCTTCGTTACCGGCGGAGTGGTCTCGGCTCTCGGAAAGGGTATTACCGCCGCTTCGATCGGGCGCCTGCTCGTTTCCCGCGGTTTTCGGGTCCAGCTGCAGAAGTTCGACCCCTACATCAACGTCGACCCGGGCACGATGAGCCCCTTCCAGCATGGCGAGGTCTTCGTCACCGAGGACGGAGCCGAGACCGATCTCGACCTCGGCCACTACGAGCGCTTCACCGACGAGAACACCTCTCGCGCCTCCAATGTCACCGCCGGGGCGATCTACAACACCGTGATCAAGCGCGAGCGCCGCGGCGATTACCTCGGCGGCACCGTCCAGGTGATCCCCCACATCACCGATGAGATCAAGAACAAAATCCTGATCGTCGCCGAGTCGCAGGCGGTCGACTTCGTGATCACCGAGATCGGCGGCACGGTCGGCGATATCGAGTCGCTGCCCTTCCTCGAGTCAATCCGCCAGCTCTACACCGACCTCGGGGCCAAACGCAGCATGTTCATCCATCTGACCCTGGTCCCCTATATTGGCCATGCCGGGGAACTGAAGACCAAGCCAACCCAGCACTCGGTCAACGAGCTGCGCCGGATCGGGATCCAGCCACACGCGCTCGTCTGTCGATCCGAAGGCCGCCTCGATCGCGAGATCCGCAGCAAGATCGCCCTCTTCGCCAGCCTCCCGGTCGACGCGGTGATCTCCGCTCACGACGTCGACAACATCTACAAGGTGCCGCTCGTCTTTCGCGCCGAAGGGGTCGACGACATTGTTCTCGATCACTTCGGGGTCGAGGCCCCGGCGCCGGATCTGAGCGAGTGGGAGGCGATGGTGCGCCGCGCCGGCGCCGCCGATGGCAAGGTGAAGATTGCCCTGGTCGGCAAGTACGTGCAGCTCGCCGATGCCTACAAGTCGGTGATCGAGGCACTCGAGCACGGTGGCATCCACCACGGCGTGGAGGTCGACGTCGAGCTGGTCGATTCGGAGGACTTTCAGCCGGAGCGACTCGAGGACGCCGACGGCATCCTGATCCCCGGCGGCTTCGGCGAGCGCGGCATCGAGGGCAAGGTCTCAGCAGCGCGGATCGCGCGGGAGCGCTCGATCCCCTATCTGGGGATCTGCCTCGGCATGCAGATCGCCGTCGTTGAGTACGCGCGCACGGTGGTCGGCATGGAGGGCGCAAACTCCTCGGAGTTCGACCCCGAGACGCCCTATCCCGTGGTCGATCTCCTACCCGAGCAAAAGGAAGTCTCAGACATTGGCGGCACGATGCGCCTCGGCGCCGACCCGGTCAAGCTCCACGAGGGGACGAGGGCCCGGGAGATCTTCGGCGAGGCGGTTATCTACAAGCGGCACCGCCATCGCTACGAGGTCAATAACCAGCTGCGCCGTCGGCTCGAGGACGAGGGCCTGGTCTGTGGCGGCACCTCACCAGACGAGCGCCTGGTCGAGATGATCGAGTTGCCCGACCACCCGTTCTTCATCGCCTCCCAATTTCACCCCGAGTTCAACTCGCGCCCCAACCGGCCCGAGCCGCTGTTCCGCGAGTTCGTCGGCGCCGCCGCTCGTCACGCCGGCACCCGGCCCGCCGATGGTGGCGAGCTGCCCGCCGAGGCCCCCGGCGCTGACATCGGCGTGCAGCAGACAAGCTGAGCGGGGGCACCGGCGCCATCGGCGCCTGAGATCAGCCTGAACTAGCCTTCCCCAGATGGAGCGGCTGCAGGAGACCTTCGTCCGACTCTGCGAGATCCGCAGCCCGACCGGCGAGGAGCGCGAGATCGCCGACACGCTGGCCGCCGAGCTGCGGGCGCTCGGCCTTGAGGTCAGCGAGGACGACGTCGCCGCTCAGGCCGAAGCCGGTGCCGGCAATCTTTTGGCACGCCTGCCGGGGAGGGGCGCAGGGTGGGTCATGTTCTGTGCTCACCTCGACACCGTCCCGCACCGCGGACAGGTCGAAGTCATCGAGGACGAAGGCGTATTTCGGAGTCGCGGAGAGACGATCCTGGGCGCCGACAACAAGGCGGCGGTCGCCGTCTTCATCGAGCTGATCGCCCGCTTTGCGAAGGCGCCGGAGCCGCCGCCGGTCGGGATCGAGCTCTTGCTCACGGTCGCCGAGGAGCAGGGGCTGCGCGGAGCCAAGGCCTTCGATGTCTCGAGCCTGCGCTCGGAGTGCGGCTTCGTCCTCGACCACGCCGGCTCGGTCGGGGAGGTCGTGGTCTTGACCCCAACCCAGCAAAAGATCCTCGCCGATTTTGTCGGGGTCGAGGCCCACGCGGGAGTTCGACCCGAGGACGGCGCCAGCGCGATCGCGGCTGCCGCCGAGGCGATCGCGCGGATGCGTCTGGGCAGAGTCGAGGAGGGCACGACGGCTAACGTCGGCCTGATCTCCGGCGGCACCTCTGGCAACGTGGTTCCCGGACGCTGCAGCATTCACGCCGAGGCGCGCAGTCTCGACGCCGAGCGCGCCGCGTCGCTGGCCGGCGAGATCGCCGAGGCCTGCTCGTGGGGGGCCAGTGAGCACGGTTGCGACGTCGACGTGCAGATCGAAGAGCTCTTCCGTGGCTATCAGCTGCCCTCCTCCTCGAGGGCCCTGGCGCTGGCCGAGAGCGGATTGCACGGTGCCGGTCTGCAACCGCGCAGGGTCGCGATCGGCGGTGGCAGTGACGCCAACGCTCTGCGCCTCGGCGGCTACGACTGCGTCCTGCTCTCAAATGGAACAGACTCCGTGCACACTGCTGAGGAGTCCGTTTCGGCCAAGAGCCTCGACAAGATGCTCGAGGTCTGTGAGGGGATCGTCGCGGCGGCCGCCGAGCAGCGCCCCGCGGCCGTGGAGTGAGCGGCCGGCTGCAGCTGCGGCGCGCGGTAATCGTCGCCGAGGCGCCGCTGACAGTCGCGGTCGACGGCGAGCGCCGGCCCGCCTGGGCCGACCGCGGCCTGCTCGGCGAGATGCGCGCGGGGGATGAGGTCATCGTCAACGTCGCCGCCCTTGATCTGGGCCTCGGCTCCGGTGGCTATGACGTCATCCACGTCAACCTCAGCCGCGGTCTGGGCGGCGCAGTCCCCGGGCCGGAAGCGAGCTCGGGCGAGCCCCCTCACGTGATGAAGCTGAACTACACCTCGATCCAGCATCCCGTCGATCCGGTTGAGTCCAGCGAGGATGCCGGCGAGCAGCGAGGCCTTCGCGGCCCAGCGCAGAGCGCAGGCGCGTCGACGCCGGTGCTCGTCTTGCCCCTGCATGGGCACCTGGCGCCGGCGGCCTGGTCGGCCGCGCAGCTGCAGCCGGGCCTGAGAGTCGGCTACGTTCAGACCGGCGGTGGCGCGCTACCGGGCTCGCTCAGCCGCGACGTGCTCGAGCTGCGTGAGCGCGGCCTGCTCTGCGGTCACCTGACCGCGGCGCCCGCCTACGGCGGCGAGCATGAGGCGCTCTCGGTCGCCGCCGCCCTCGAGGCGGCCGGCCCGAGGCTCGGCTGGGACGCGGTCCTCGCCGGTCCCGGTCCGGGGATCATCGGTTCCGAGACGAGGCTCGGACACGGTGGAATCGCCGCCCTGGACACAGCCCACGCGGCGCTCGCCCTCGGTCTGCCGACCCTGCTCTCACCACGGCTCTCCGGCGCGGATCCGCGGGAGCGCCATCGCGGCGTCAGCCACCACACTCTGACCGTGATCTCGATGCTGCTCGCGCCGGTGCAGGTCCCGGTGCCCGCCGGGGAGGCGGTCCCGATCGCGATCCTCGCCGAGGCCTGCGGGTGGCGCCACCGTTTGCGCGAGGAGCGCGCCGACCTCGCCGGTTACGCCGCCTCGGGCCTACCGGCCCAGACAATGGGGCGCGGAATCGAGGAGGACCCGCTGTTTTTCGCCGCCGCGCTGGCCGCGGGTGGCGCCTTGCGCAGCAAGGGATGAGGACCGCTCGGGAGAAGCACCCGGCATGGCTATTGCGATCAAGCCGGTGCAATCGCGCCCGGCAAGCAGCCCGGGGGCCGCGGCGCGCTTTGAGGGCCTGGTCCTTGACTTCCTCTCCTATCTGGAGCTCGAGCGTGGCCTCTCGCGCAACACGCTGAACGCCTATCGCACCGATCTGCTCCAGTACGGGGAATTCCTCGCCGCGCACGAGCTTGACGCGCTCAAGGTCCGCCCTCCCGAGATCGCCGAGTTTCTCGCCGATCTGGCGACCGGAAATGGTCGTCCTCCCTGTTCGGCGGCGACCATTCACCGCAAGGCCGCCTGCCTGCGTTCCTTCTATAAACACCTGCGCCGCGATGAGCTGATCGCCGATGATCCGACCGCGGTGCTGAGTGCTCCGCGGCGGACCAGGAAGCTGCCCCAGGTCCTCAACTACGCCGAGGTCCAGAAGCTGCTCGCCGCCCCGCGCGGAGACGAGCCGACGGTGCTGCGCGATCGCGCCCTGCTGGAGGTGATGTATGCGTGCGGTCTGCGCGCCTCAGAGACAATCGGACTCGAGCTGGCCGATATCGACACTCGTCAGGGATTCCTGCGCGCGCGCGGCAAGGGCTCCAAGGAACGGCTGGTGCCGCTCGGTCGCAAGGCGATCGCAGCGATCAGCGTCTACCTGCGAAGCGGCCGCCCGAAGCTGATCGGCGAGCGCCACGAGGCCAGGCTGTTCGTCAATTTCCGCGGCGGGCCACTCAGCCGTCAGGGCCTTTACAAAATCGTCCAGCGCCACGCCCGCGCCGCCGGTTTGGGGGGACAGATGAGCCCCCACACCCTTCGTCACAGCTTTGCCACCCACCTCCTGGCGGGGGGCTGTGACCTGCGTGCGGTACAGGAGATGCTCGGCCACGCCGATATCTCGACAACCCAGATGTACACCCACCTCTCCGGCGAGCAGTTGAAGGTCGTCTACTTTCGCGCCCATCCGCGCGCCAAGGTCGACTGAGCGAGCGGAGGGCATTCTCGCCCGATTGGGGGCGATCGCGGCACTCACATCGAGCAGAAGGGAGTGCCGCGGGACGGCCCCCCGCACTGCGGGGCATCGTTGCCGAGTTACCCGGCGAGCTAGCGCCTGAGCCCAGCGGGCACTGATTGCGGCTGCGCCCCGGGCGCGGGGCGGATCGCACGCAGGTGGCGACGCAAGCCGACCCCCATTTGGGTCGGGTGCCCGCCGTAGTTGGTGATCAGCGAGGGACCTTCCTTGCAGCTCCAGCCCGGTCCCGTATCCCAGGCCCAGCCCAGATAGGAGATCCCGTGGCGATCGGCCCAACGCATGTAGGGGTCGATGTAGCGGTGGCGGCAATTGCCCTCACCGAGCTCACCGGTGATCACCGGATAGCGCTTGGCGATCTGCACCAGGGCGGCTCGACAGCTCGAGTAGCAGGCGGAGAAGTCATAGCTGTGGTTTGAGGCGACGATCGCGTGCGCGGGGTCGGCCGGCACGTGTTCAAGCCAGCCTTCGAGGTCACGCGCCCAATCCAATCCGCCGAGCATCACCGGTTGGCGGGCGCCGGTGGCGCGCACCACTTCCAAGAGTTGGGGCAGGCCGGTGGCCGGATAGTCACCAAACCATCTGTCGTGCACGGTGCAGGGCGCCGACCAGCATTCCCAGCTCACATCATGGGGCTCGTTGTAGAGGTCAAAGAGCAGGCTGTGATCGTCGCGGAAGGTGCTGGCGACGCTTGACCAAAACGCCGGCGCGTGTTCGGCGTCGGGCAAAGGGATCAGGCCGCTCGCCTGGTTGGTCCCCGGGGCGGCCCAGTGCAGATCGAGGATCACGTAGAGGCCGGCTCGCTCGAGCGCCTTGACGTAACCGATGATTGCGACCCGGTAGGCCTCGCCACTGACGTTCGGGTCGACCCCGTTGATCCCGAGCCAGCAGCTCTCATTCAGCGGCAAGCGCACCGCGTTTATCCGCCAGCTCTTCATCGCTGCAATCGAAGCGGCGTCGGTGGGGCCCTCGAAGATGCTGTCGTCTTCCACGCAGCGGTACTCGGGCCCGGAACGATTGACACCAAAGAGCCGAATCGGTCGCCCGGCCTTGTCAACCAGGTGATTGCCGGCGACCCCGATCCAGGGCTTGGCGGCGGCGCTTGCGCAGGAGGGCAGCGCCACCAGCAGCAGGAAAACCAGTATTCCGAGGGCGCGGATGCGCATCATCGGAGTATGGCTGGCGGTGTTGCTTCCCTCCTGGGCAAGGTGTGAGACAGGCACATCGCCGTCCAATGATCGATGGCGATCGCGGCTCGATAGGCGCCGGGCCAGGAGAGATGTTCGCCCTGGAAGCGGGTCGCACAGTTTTGCGCGGCCAGCGGACTGGCCGGAGGCTTGTTGCCGAGATTGGCGAGCGATTCGGTCGAGCGGTCGGGAATCCTCGACGCCAGATCCGGTAGAACAGGGCGATGCCCGAGTTGCCCGAGGTTGAGACCGTTTGTCGACAGCTCGAGCCCGAGTTGGAAGGCAGGCGAATTGAGAGCCTCGAGGTGCTCGATCCGCGCTGGTGTCGGCCGGTCGCTCCGGCGCAGCTGCAGGCGGCGGTCTCGGGACGGATGATCGAGGGACTCGGACGGCGCGGTAAGTACCTGCTACTGGCGCTCGATTGCTCGCAGACTCTGGTCATGCACCTGCGGATGACCGGCAATCTGATTCTGGTCGACGGCGATGAGAAGCTGGATCCCGCCGCGGGAATGCGCCTCTATGAGGGCGAGCGCTCGTCCTTGGCGCGCCATCTGCGCGCCCGTTTCGTGCTCGGCGAGGGTCGCGAGCTCTGGTTCACCGATCCGCGTCGTTTCGGCGAGGCCTTCCTGATCGCTGATGCCGAGCTGCCTGCGCGCTTTGAGCCGCTCGGCGTCGAGCCGCTCTCAGCCGAGTTCACGCCCGAGTTGCTGGGCGCGCAGGCCGAAGGTCGCACGGCGCCGCTCAAGTCATTTCTGCTCGACCAGGCGCGGATCGCCGGCGTCGGCAACATCTATGCCGACGAGGCCCTCTACCGCGCCCGACTGCACCCGCTCTCGCCGGCCGGCTCGATGCGCGCCGAGCACCACCGGGCGCTGCGCGACGCTGTCATCGCCGCGCTGGAAGCGGGCCTTGAGCGGGGTGGGGCTTCGATCGATGACTACCTTGATGGGCGCGGAGAGAAGGGAACGATGCAGGATGAGTTCCTCGTCCACACCCGTGAGGGGGAGCCCTGCCCGAACTGCGGTGGGCCGATCTCGCGAATCGTGGTCAGCGGTCGCTCGACCTACTTCTGCCCGGCCTGTCAGGTGCGGTTGCGCCGTAGGCCACGCCGCCGCACGGCGGCCTCGCGCTCGCAGTAGGTCGCGCCGTCCGGTCCGCCGGGCAACCTAGGAAACGTGCCCGGAAAGACGGTTAAGACCGAGGCGATCGTCCTGCGCAGCATCCGCTATGGCGAGGCCGATCGCATCCTTCACCTCTACTCGGTGGCGCGCGGGCGGGTCGGGGCGATCGCCAAGGGCGTGCGCAAACCTCGCTCGCGCTTCGGGGGGCGACTTGAGCCCTTCTTCCGACTCGACCTTCTGCTCCACGAAGGCCGCGGGGAGCTGCTCACGGTGACCAACGTCGCCACCGTTGATGGCTACCCCCGCTTGCGCTCCTCGGCCGCTGCTCTGAATGCCGGCGCCCGCGCCTGCGACGCGGTGTTGCGGCTGCTCGATTCAAGTGAGCCCAATCCGCATGCCTACAACCTGCTCTGCCGCTATCTCGCCCTACTCGATGACCCGGCCCAGGGTCGTTTGAGTGGAGTTGAGACCGCGCTCTCCTTCCGTCTCAAGCTGGCGCTCGCCGCGGGGTTTGCACCGGAGTTGGCCTCCTGCGCGCGCTGCGGGGAGGCCGACCACCTGAGCGGTTTCTCCGGCGCCGCCGGGGGGGTCGTCTGCGCCGCCTGTGAGGCCGGATCCTTTCCGCTCTCTGAGGCGGCTCATCGCTTCATGGTCGGGGCAATCGCAAACCCGCTTGCCGAGGCGCCCGAGGCGGGGGAGAGGGATCTGCGCCAGGTCGAGCGGGCGGTCGGCGCGACGCTCGAGCATCACGCGCACGTGCAGCTGCGACCGGCCGCCTGAGCGCCGGGTCGATGCCAATCGGCGGGGCACTAGGATCGCAAGGGTGCAGGCAACCGCCAATCTCGAGGATCGTGTCCGCGCCTGGGAGGCAGAGTTTCTCTCAGAGGCGGCGACGCCGTCCTATCCCGCCGAGCGCCTCAAGGCTGAGGCCGACAGCCCGCTGCGCACCCCCTTTCAGCGCGACCGCGACCGCATCGTCCACTCGAAGGCGTTCAGACGCCTCAAGCACAAGACCCAGGTCTTCATCGCCCCCGAGGGCGATCACTACCGGACCCGCCTCACCCACACCCTGGAGGCTTGCGGGATCGCCCGCACCGTCGCCCGCGCGCTCGCCCTAAACGAGGACCTGACCGAGGCGATCGGGCTCGGTCACGACCTCGGCCATCCGCCCTTTGGTCACAGTGGCGAGGAGGCGCTCGATGCCGCCCTGCGGGAGCGTTGCGAGAGCGGCTTTAAGCACAACCAGCACTCGCTGCGGGTGGTCGATGTGCTCGAGCGCGACGGCGCCGGGCTCAATCTCACCGCGGCGGTTCGCGACGGCATCCTCAACCACACCGGGGCGAATAAGCCGGCGACGCTCGAGGGTCGGATCGTGAAGCTCGTCGATCGTGTCGCCTACATCAACCACGACATCGACGATGCCCTGCGCGCCGGGGTGCTGAGGTCTCAGGACCTGCCGACGGCGGAGATCGAACTGCTCGGGCCGACCGGCTCGCAGCGGATCGACACCCTGGTTGGTGACATCGTCGCCAACTCATCGACCGGCGAGGATGCCGATATCGCCCAAAGCGATGAGGTCGGCGGGGCGATGTTGCGCCTGCGCAAGTTCATGTTTGACCGCGTCTATTTGGGCGAGGCGGCGCTCGGTGAGCAGGAGCGGGTGCGCCGCACAGTGCGCGGCCTATTCGATCACTACATGGCACATCCCGAGGAGACGCCGCTGCTCGAACCCGAGGCGAGCGAGTGCCAGCGCGTCACCGACTACCTGGCGGGGATGACCGATCGCTTCTGCATCGCCAGATTTACCGAGCTGACCGTGCCCGAGGAGGCGCGCTTCTAATGGCGCTGATCTCGGCCGAGAGCCTCGAGCGGGTCAAGCAGGCGGCGGACATCGTCGAGGTAATCTCCGCCCACACCGACCTGCGCCGCCAGGGCGCACGCTGGGTCGGCCTCTGTCCCTTTCACGAGGAGCGCACCCCCTCGTTTTCAGTCGACGCCCAGGAAAAGCTCTACCACTGCTTCGGCTGTGGGGTGGGCGGGGACACGATCAAGTTCGTCGAGGAGAAGGAGGGACTTGCTTTTGCCGAGGCGGTCGAGCTGCTGGCCGAGCGCTACGGGGTCGAGCTCGAGCGCGAGAAGGAGGACCCGCGCGCCGAGGCGCGTCGCCAGCAACGCCGCCGCCTCGAGCAGCTGCTGGAGCGCAGCGCGACCTTCTATGCGGCCTTCCTTTGGGATTCGGAGGAGGCCGCTAAGGCGCGCGATTATCTGGCCGAACGCGGCCTCGACGAGGAGACCCTGCGCGCCTTCGGCGTCGGCTATGCGCCCAGCGCCTGGGACCAGATCCTGCTGCGCGGGCAGCGCGCCGGCTTCTCGGTCGAGGAGCTGCGCAGCGTCGGCCTCGCCCAGCGTGGGCGCGGCGGCGGTGAGTATGACCGCTTCCGCTCGCGGATCATGTTCCCGATCCGCGACCGTCGCGGCCGCACGCTTGGCTTCGGCGGCCGCGCGATGCGCACCGACCAGGGCGCCAAGTACGTCAACACGGCGGAGACCGACTTCTTTCACAAGAGCAAGATGCTCTACGGGATCGACCGTGCCAAGGCCGCGATCGCCAAGGCCGGACGCGCGGTCGTCGTCGAGGGCTACACCGATGTCCTCGCCCTGCACCAGGCCGGAGTGCTGGAGGCGGTCGGGGTGATGGGAACCGCGATTACCGAGGATCAAGTGGGGGCGCTCTCGGGGATGGTCGAGGAGGTGATCCTCGCGCTTGACGCTGACTCGGCCGGGCAGGAGGCGATGCTGCGCGCGCAGCGGGTCGCCGCGGGTCGGCGGATGGGGATCCGGGTGGCGGCGATGCCCGCCGGTGTGGATCCCGCCGAGATGATGGCCGAGGAGGGTGGCGCCGCGCGTTTTCGGGCGCTGCTGGAGAGCGCGGTCGAGCTCTCGACCTTCCAGGTCGAGCTGGTCTTAGAGCGCACCGACGCTGGCTCTCCAGGGGAGCGCGACCGCGCCCTGGGTGAGGTGGCGCCGATCATCGCCGCGATGGGCGAGTCGATCAGCCGCGATGACCTCGTGCGGCGGGTCGCCGAGCGCCTCGACCTCGAGCCGGCGATGGTGATGGGGCGGGTGACGGTTGCCCGACCGCCGAGCGGCGGCGCGGGTGGGTCCACGGGCACTGACCCCGGCCCGCGGGTCGCGCGGCGCAGCGGGGGCGAGCTGACCTCGCGTGAGCGCCGCGAGCGGGCTCTGCTGGCGATGTGTGTGGCTGAGCCCGAGGAGGGCAGGCAGTACCTCGAACGGCTCACCGATGATCACCTCTCGGCGCTCGGGGTCCGTGCTTTGCACTGGCTGCGTCAGCATCCCGAGGACCTCGCATCCAACCTGCCGCAAGAAGATGACGAGCTTGCCAGTCTGATCACCGAGCTCGTGATCCTCGCCGGCGAAGAGCCGGCATCTCGGGAAGCGATGGAGCTCAACTTCATGCTTCTCGAGCAGCGGCGCCTCGAGGCTGAAATAGCAGCGGCGGGGGAGGCCGACGACTACGAGCGCCGCGCCGCTCTGAGCCGAGAGCGCGCGGTGCTGGTAGAACGCATCGCCCACACAGAGCGGGTCGTCTGAGCCAGAGGTACCACGACTTGACCTGAAAGTGTACGAACATATGTTCGCTTTTTCTGTCCGACTCGGTTGTCAGAGTTTTGACGATGAAGCGGGCATTTCTGGAACGCTGCTTGGCGGAGGGCCTCTCTTTGGACGCGATGGCGGAGCGAGTTGGCAAACATCCTTCGACGGTCAGCTACTGGCTCAAAAAGTACGGACTTTCCGCGCTTGGCAGGAGTCAGCATGCGCCCAAGGGGCAAATCGAGGAGTCACGTCTGCGTGAGCTTGTTGATGCGGGGTGTTCGATCCGCAAGCTCGCAGCAGAGTTCGACGCCGGCTACTCGACGATCCGCTACTGGCTCGATCGTTTTGGGCTTGAGACCGATCAGATGGTTCGCAATCGTGAGGCGGAGCAGGCCCGCGCCGAAGGGCTAAACAAGATACGACTGGACTGCGCAAAGCATGGCCGAACGGTTTTCTTCGCGCGCCCAGAAGGGGGATATCGGTGCGCCAAGTGCAACTCGGCCGCGGTCTCTGAGCGTCGGCGGCAGCTCAAGCGGCGCATGGTCGAGGAGGCTGGCGGGATGTGCGCGATCTGCGGCTTTGCAGAGCATCCGGCCGCGCTTCAATTCCATCATCTCGATTCGAGCCGCAAGAAATTCCATCTCGCCCAATACGTCTACAGCAGAGGGATCGCTCGTGTCCGTGCGGAGGTGCAAAAGTGCGTCTTGCTCTGTGCGAATTGCCATGCTCGGGTGGAGGCGGGCGCTCTGGAGGTCCCGGCCGAGGCCCGTTAGAGTTAGCGGTGCTGCGCGGGAGTCCCGGGTAGCTCATTTCGGTCCGGGGTAGCTCAATTAGGTAGCAGCGCTCGACTGTTAATCGAGAGGTTGTGGGTTCGAGTCCCACCCCCGGAGCTCGACTCTCATCGATCCAGTGCCGAAGCGATCCGGTGCACAAGCGGGATCAATGTTCGCTCGCCTGGCCCGCGAGTACCTCGACGAGCTCGGCGGCCCGGGTTGCGCCATCGTGGGCGCGCCCCCAGGCAGCAAGCTGCGCCGCTCGCTCCGCAAAGCTACGGTCACTAAGCAGGCGGCGAATCGCCCAGCGCAGTGGCGCGGGGCGACAGAGTCGCCAGGGCAGCGAGAGGCCGGCGCCGGTCCAGGCAACCCGCATCGCGGTCTCGCTCATGTCACCGATCATCGGAGTGATCAGCAGCGGCGTGCCGGCGCCAAGCGCGCGGGCGACCGTGCCATGGCCGCCGTGGGAGATGACCACAGAGGCGGCCGGCATCAGCTGGCTGTAGCTCAGCCAGTCGACCAAAAGGGCGTTTGGGGGAACCTCGATCGGACTCTGCGGGGCGACCCGGTTGGTGGTGGCCACGACCCGGAGCCGCTCCTCGCGAAGCGCCGCCAGCGCGGTGCGGACCAGATGGTTGTCGGAATCGTGGGCGGTGCTCGGCGCGACCAGAACCAGTGGCTCCTCGCCAGGCGGCAGCTCGATATCGGGGTGGGGGAGCTCGAAATTGAGCGGTCCAGTGACCTCGACTCCCGCCGGCCAGCGCCGCGGGTACTCGAGCTGAGGAAAAGTTCCGACCAGCGCCAGCTGGGAGCTGATCCCGCCGTGAAAGCGCTCGACAGGGGCAAGATCCAGGCGCGCGCGCTGGCGGTTTAGATCACGGCGGCCGTTCTCGAGGCCGACATTCAGCGCCCGCGTTCCCGCCCGCCAGGTGGCGCGTCCGAGCCTGGTGCGCGGCCGCTTGAGGCCGATCGCAAAGAACGGCAGGCCCGGCTCGACAACCGGGTAGATGTGGGGAATCAGGGTCGCCAACGGTATCCCGGCCCTCTCCGCGGCGAGCGCCGGTGCCAGGGTCAGGATGTCGCTGACGATCACCTCTGGACGCAATTCCTCAAGCAGCGGGAGCAGGGCAAGAGCGGCCTCGGCCGCGTGGGCGCCGTCCTCGGAGTCGGGATCGGGCGGGGGGAACATCCGATATTCCTCGGCCGCGGTGAAACCGAGGCCCGCACCCTCGACTGCCGCACGTCGCTCCTCCCAGGTCTCGATCAGGACCTCATGGTCGCGCCGGGAGAGCGCCTGGCCGAGCGCGATCATCGGGAAGACATGTCCGGGGTCGCCGAAAGCGGCGAGCAGAAGCCGCAAAGCTAGGGGGCGCCGATTCCCTCGCCGGGTCGCGTGAAGACGATCTCCGGCACGTGGCAGTAGCGTGAGGTCCGCAGCAGGAAGCGGACCGCCTCGCCGATGTCCTCGGGGCGGATCATTTCCTCGCCGGGGACCTGACCCTTTGCGAACTCGGTCATCGGCGTGTCGACGAAGGCTGGGGCGAGCGCCGTGCACTGGACACCTTCAGCGCCCGCCTCGCGGTGCGTGGACTCGGTGAAATTGATCACCGCGGCCTTGGTCGCGGCGTAGATCGAGAGCCAGCCCTGGCCGGTTTTGCCCGCGATCGAAGCCGTGTTGACGATCAGCGCCTTGCCATGCTCGGCGCCTGCCTCGCGCAGCATCGGCAACCCCTCGCGGGTGCCGACGACCAGCGCCCGCAGGTTGACTCCCAGCTGCATGTCGAGGTGCTTTGTCTGGATCTCTGCCATCGGCGCACCGATCCCGACACCGGCGTTATTGACCAGCGTGTCGAGGCGGCCGTAGGCCTCGCGGTGCTTGGCGAACACAGCTGTGAGCTCATCCTCGGAGGTCATGTTTGCCGGCACGCTGAGAACCTCGAAGCCGTCGTCGCGCAGACCTTGCGCGGCGGCCTCGAGCTTCTCTGGGCGACGGGCCGAGACGGTCAACGCGTAGCCCTCATTGCCTAGCACCTGGGCGATCGCGAGGCCGATGCCGCTCGAGGCTCCTGTGATCAATGCCGCTCGCTCCGCCACGGTCTCTCCCTTGCGTTCGTCGTTGGGTCGCGGGCACCCTACATCGCCCCTGAATAACATGGCCCGATGCGCCTCGGCCGAATCCCCAGCGCCGTCATCTGCCTGCTCTCAAGCGCGGTGCTGGTCACCGGCTGTGGCTCGAGCGGCTCGGACTCAACCGGGTCCGCCGAAGAGACGGTCGAAAACGCCCCGGCGCCCCCAGAGGCCAATTTCCCCGCCACCGAAGGGCGATCGCTGCGTGAAGTGCTCGAATCGACAAAACCCTCGAAGCTGCAGGTCGAACCGGGGGCGATGGTCTTCTATAAGGGAAAGAATCGCTACCCCTTCGGCGTCTTTGAAAAGGATCGCAGCCCCGTCGATCACGCCGAAATCGCCCTCTATTTCTCCAAGGTGCCGAAAGTCAACCCCAAAGTGGAAAAAGTGAAGGCAAAAGGGGCTGAAGCACGGGAAAAGATCAAAGCGCTCGAAGAACCCGCGATTGGCCCGTTCCCTGCGGCGATCGAAAGCCTGGCGACCAAGCCGGCCTTTCGCGCCAAGACCACCATCGATGACCCCGACGCCGGGACAGCTGTCTACAAAACCGAGGTCGACTTTCCGAGCAACGGCCAGTGGCGGATGGCAGCGATCATCAGAGAAGGGGGAGAACTGACAGACCGACTGCTACCGAGCACGACGGTTGGAGAGTTTCACCACGTGCCGCGCCCGGGTCAGCCGGCGCCGCTGATCCACACGCCGACGGCGGCAGATGTCGGGGGGGACCTCTCGAAGATCACGACGCGAATCCCGCCGGATACCCAGAACCGCGTCGACTATGCCGACGTTATCGGCAAGGAACCGATTTTACTCTTGTTTGCGACCCCCCAGTTCTGCCAGAGTCGGGTCTGCGGACCCGTCGTCGACGTGGCCGAGCAGGTCAAAAAAGAAAACGAAGGCAAGGCGGCGTTCATCCACATGGAGATCTACAACGAAAACAATCCCGCGAAGTTGGTTCGGCCGCAGGTCAAAGCCTTCCACCTGCCCACCGAGCCCTGGTTGTTTGCGATTGGCAGTGACGGAATCGTCAAGGAAGTCGTTGAGGGCGCCTTTGGCGTCGAAGAAATGACCCGCGTGGTGAAAGAGGTGACCGGCTGATGAGTGCCGCAAAAAATGGCGACCAGGCAAAAGCCAAAGCCGAGATAGATCCGGCGCTCCTTGCTTCATTTGCCGAGGAGGCCCGTCGCCGCTGCGATGTGATCGCCGCTGGACTTGCGACCGAGACGACTGACTTCGAGACGATGCGTACCGAGGCTCACGCGCTCAAAGGAACGGCTGGGGTCGTCGGCTTACGCCGCCTCGCCGAGCTCGCCGGTCTGATGGAATCAGATCTCGCCGAAGCGAAGAAAACCGGGATCATCCGCGGCGGGCGCAGTCACCAGATCGCCGACGCCGCCAAGGCACTCGCAGAGGGGGCCAGTGCGGCGGCCGAGGGCAAGGAGGAGCCGCCCGATGTCGGCCGCTCTCTCGCCCAGCTATTCAGCGCCTAATCGGTTCACACCTGCGGAACCCGCCTCAACCCAATTTCAAGAGCACCGAAGCCTCCATCGCGTGGTTCGAACCCGGGATCGAAAAGTTCCTCGTGGGTGGGAACGGGTCGGCTCGGTCGCTGCAAAGCACGCGCCACGTCGCCGAGCGATAATCGAAACGTCGGGGCGGTAGCTCAGTTGGTCAGAGCACGGGACTCATAATCCCTTGGTCGCTGGTTCGAGTCCAGCCCGCCCCACTCCAGGATCGGAGAGACGCCCGTGTCAAACCGTTCCGGCCAATACTCAGAGCAGTCTTGACTATTGTCAGGATCTCGTTGCCGGAGTCTTTGCGAAAACAAGCCTCCGCGTCGACCCCTCTCCAACCACGACGCTCCCGCGACAGGCTCTTAGGAGCCTCCGCCGCGATCCTTGCTGCCAGCGTCTTGATATTGGCGGCTGCCGACTTCCTTAGCTTGATAGATCTCATCCAGACCGGTCAGCCTTCCGGCTTTCGGATCGCGTCAGGGTGCAGTTTGGTCTTCGACCTGATCCTCGCGTCTGCGTTCGGCCTCAGCTGCGGTGCCTTGCTGTCACGAGCGGAGCGCAGATCGAGGCAGCTGGAGGCCGGCGCCACCTTGGCGGCGCTGGGCGTGAGCGTCGGGCTGATTGGCGCGGTGTTCGCCACCGCAACGAGTATCAACCACAACTATGCAAGCAGCTACATCACGTCTGGGAGTTTCGTGGTGGCCGCTCGCTTCGCTACCCTCTTTGCCGCGCTTACCGCATCGCGGGGCTTCTCGGAAACGGCTGGCTCTGCCCCTAATGCCGTCGGGCGTGAATCCTGGCTCGGGTGGGCAGCCGGTGGCCTTGCCCGTTTTATTCGGACTGGCTATGTTGAGTCAAGTCTTCATAGCCCACTATCTCCGCGACGCGGGGGTGACCTCCTCGTATTTGACAGGTTTGGACGTCGCGATCTGCGGTTACCCAATCGCGCTCCTGGCGGGTGCGACCGCTGCCTTCGGCTTCCGCGGTTCACGACGGCGCCAGCACGAAGGGGTCGCCAACTGGCTTTCGCGACGGGACGGCGTGCTGGGTCTTGCAACGGGCGTCTTCGCCCTGGCATTCCTCCTGATGGCAATCGGTCTATTCCTCGAGGCAACCGCCGGACCCGACAACGGGTTCAACTCGACGAAGTTCGCCGTCTTGTGGCTCGCAGTCGCGTTCGCGCTGGGCAACGCAATCGTCAGTGCCTGTGCTGCAGCTGGGTTCTCACGGTCAGTGTCCTACAGGGATGATCTCCCGGCCGCGTGAGTGGCCTCGCGCGCAAGCAGCGCGGTAACCGTGTAGGTCGTCTCGGGCGCTTTGTGGACCCTCGCGCCGCCGTACCCGCCGAGTGAGACCGGCAGTCAAGACGGCGGACGCCAACCCCTGTTCAGGGTCGTTTGACCGACCTCGATGATGTAGCCGTCGGGGTCGCGGATATAGCAGCGGATCTCGGTCTCGTGCTGCTTCGGCGGCGTCAGGAATTCGGCGCCTCGCGCGCTCCACTCCTCGTAAACGGCCTGGATGTCGGCGACCCTTATGTTGAGGAAGCTGCTCACCCGATCCGGGTCCGGTGGCGTTTCCAGCGTGACCGTCGGCTTGTCATCAGTCGGTCCGCCTCCGACATTCATGATGATCCAGGTATTGGCGAGCGCGACATAGGTCACCTCATCACCCGCCTCGCCGGAGATGACCGTCTTGCCGCCAAGTACCTCGGTGTAAAAGCGGCGAGAACGCTCGACATCATCTGAAACGATGAAGTGGGCCACTGCCATCTCCTCGTCGATGTTGCTCATGCTGACCTCCGTTGTTGGATTTCCCTGGCCCTCTACGAACCAGAGTCTTGCGGCCACAACCATCTGATGCAGTGAAGTCGCTGGGTGCGATTTCGCGACGCATCGCCACAGCACTCCACCCCAAACACACTTCCGACTGACGATTTCCGATCCGTGAATCGCTGACCCCAGGCGTGGCCGGAATGACCGGGCGCAGAATCGAAGACTTCTCTGCGACGAAATAGCGGCCTGCAACTACATGCCCTGTCGGGAGGTCGTGCGGTGGACTTTTAGTCGCGCGGAGCCTTCGCAACGTTGCCAATAGCTCGCCGACTCTGAGGAGGACGGCGACATCACCGCTGTGGGAACCACCGCGAGGATTGTCAAGGTCAGCCTCAACGCCGAGAGCGATTCCACTCACCTTCGAGGCAGCGCTCTCCCGCATGGAAGACTCGATCTCGAGGGCGATCCACCTAACCCGAAGCGGCGGAAGGAGGCGAGGATGCGCCCCGACATTCGACCCCCTCCGAGACGGCCGGCGAGCTCTATGCTGCACCAGTCCTACCGCCCCAGTCCTCCGGAGCTACGTCACGCAGAGTCTCAGTGAGCGTCCAGTAGTGGCCCCAGGGATCAACGAGCGTGCATTGGCGCTCTCCGAATTCGAAATCGTGCGGCTCGGTGACGATTGTCGCTCCGTTATCCCGAACTCGGACCGAGAGGCTGGCGACATCCGCCACCCGAAGCATCACTGACTGAGGCACCGCTCCGCTTGTCGGAGTTACGCGCCCTCGCGTCGCATCCGCGACGATCAGGGAGTCCTCGCCGAAGCTGAGCTGCGCTCGATGGTTCGGCCCGATCCAAACCCGCTCGACGAACCCGAATATCTCAACCAGCCAGTCGACCGCCGCGCGCACGTCGGGGTAGGTCAGTACGGGAATTACGGGGCCAGCCGGTGCGGAGCGATTCGATCGCACTCCTCGACGATACTCAGATCAGCGCGACCATCGCGAATGGAGGGAAGTCGAAGGACGACTACTCGAAGGGCCCGCGACACCGGAAGCTCGAACGCGTCGTCTTCGACGGAGGGTCGACACCTGGGAATCCACTTTTTGGGCCCGGCACGGCCGTTGTGTCTCCACCAGAGCTGTTCATGGGCGGCTGTCGTTAATTCCACAGGAGAGCCTCGGCCATCATGGGTCGGCTGGCCTGGGCACCAGCATTGAGGATGGACCAGGTCTCGATTCCCAGTCGGCCACGAACCTCAGATCCTCGCGCCCAACGCCGGTCAGAATGCCCGGACTTATATCTCCGTGTGGTCGCTCTGCCGCGGCGGCGGGAGCCCCACTCCACCCCTGCCGTTTGGCCAAAAACGGCCCTCATTGTGGCTTTAGCCTTTGGGTAGAAGATTGATCGATGCCATTCGGTCCCCGGCCGCCACTGAAATCCGTACTTAGCGCGATCTTGCTTGTTCCGATTGCGATCGCGGGGGCCCTCCTCGCGTGCATTTTGGCGCTGGCGCTAGCCCTCGCCGTCGCGGTTGCGGGTCGAGGGACACTGATCCGCGCCTGCGATTCAATTTTGGCCGAAGAGTCTGCTCTCACCCCGGCTTAAGGCTCTGCGCCTACCGTCGGCCTCCGTTCAGCACTTCGGCCAACCAGCGCCGGTAGCCTAGGCTCAAGGCGACCGGGTTAAACTCGATGATGTTGGGATCGGCTCGTCAGGGCCTGCCCTATGGCCTACCTCAAGACCCCTAGATTCAATTGGCTTCCAGCCGTTGCGCTCAGCGCCGCGCTGGCCTCGGTGGTGTTCGTCTGGAACCCCCTGGTTGGTGACCTTGCTGCGCAGGTTTTCCGCACCGAGTTATTTCAGCGTGGCGGTTTGGCGATCTGGAACGGCAGTTGGTACGGCGGTCACTACACACTCACTTACAGTGTTCTGTTTCCGCCCGTAGCGGCATTGCTCGGCCCCCGCGTCGTCGGTGCCCTAGGCGTGATCGCTTCCTCCTATCTGTTCGATCGCTTGATTCGTGATCGCTGGGGCGATGCCGCGCGCTGGGCGACCCTCTGGTTCGCCGCCGGCGTGGTGACCTTGTTCGCCGATGGCCAGCTCACCTTTGCTTTGGGGGTGGCTTTCGGCTTGGGTGCTCTGCGTGCGTTGCAGCTCGGTCGTGGCAAGACGGCAGCAGCAGCCGCCGCCGCGTGTGCGCTCTCCAGTCCTGTCGCGGCCGCCTTCTTAGGGGGCGTGGTCTTGGTCGGGGTGCTCGAGCGGGGACGGCCTCTGAACAGGATCGCGATCTGGATCGCTTCGATCGCCCTCGGGCTGATCGTCATCGCCAATCTCGTGTTTCCGGAATCGGGGCAATTTCCATTCAGCTTTTCTTCGTTCATCGCGATCCCGCTCTGGTGTATGGCCGCGCTCTACTTGACTCGTAGTCTGGGGAAGGATGAGCACCAGCTTCGTTGGGTCATCGTCGCCTACATGCTCACCTCGTTTGGGGTTTGGTTGGTGCCGAACGCGATCGGGGGAAACGCGGTGCGGCTGGGGGCGCTGTTTGGCGGTCCGGTGCTCGCCGCGGTTGTGCTTTCGCGGCGACCCAGGGCTTCTGCCTGGTTCCTGGCGCTGTTCATGATCGGCAGCCTCTACTGGCAGATGACCGCCAGTGTTACCCAGATCGCCCGCAGCGTCGATGATCCCGCGACCGCCGCCTCCTACTTCCAACCGCTCGCTGGCTGGTTGCGTGCGCACGGTGGCGGGCGCGTCAGGGTTGAGGTCCCGCCAACCGCAGACCACTGGGAGGCGGCCTATCTCGCGCCGCAATTCGAGCTTGCCCGCGGCTGGCTGCGCCAGCTCGACACCACCCGGGATGACATCTTCTACGACGGCACAAATTTGAACAGTGGCGAATACGCGGCCTGGTTACGCGACAACGCGATTCGCTACGTCGCGTTACCGGATGCCCCGCTCGACTACTCCTCAGAAGCGGAGAAGCGCCTCATCTTGAGCGAACCGCCATACCTGGCGCTACGTTGGCACTCGGCGCACTGGCGGGTTTACACGGTGCGTAATTCCCAGCCCCTGGTCGATCCGATCGGCGCTGCCCAGGCGCGGATGCGATCGATCGGCGCGCAGGGCTTTTCGCTGAACGTGACCCGGCCTGGTGAGTTCCTCGTCCGCGTGAACTTCACGCCGTACTGGTCGATCGAACACGGCAGCGGTTGCCTCATACGGCGCGGGGACTGGACTCTGGTTCGGACGGCTGCGCCGGGTCTGATCAATGTCGCCGCCGACTTCTCGCTGGGTCAGGCGTGGAATGCGATAACCGGCGCCCGCCGGACCTGCTGAGGCCTTCGTTCCTCAACGCTGGGCGACCCGCTCGCTCACAGACGGCGGGATTTGCCGAAGGTTGGATCTCGCGCCTGGGTCTGGATCGGGGCCGCGCCCGGCGCGAACCTCTGGACCGTGTTCGCTATATAAGGTGAGTCGATGGTTCGCGTGCTCCTGATCTCAGGCAGCCTGCGGCGTGGCTCCAGCAACTCGGCTTCACTGCGCACGGCTGCCGCGCTCGCTCCGCAGCGGGTATCGGCGAGTCTCTATCAGGGCTTGGAGGAGCTTCCACACTTCAATCCCGACGAGGACGCGGAGGGGGTGCAGATCGCCGCGCCCGTGGCGAGGATGCGCTCGCAGGTGGGTGAATCCGACGCCATCCTCTTCTGCACGCCCGAGTATGCCGGTGCGCTTCCGGGCGCTTTCAAGAATCTGCTCGAGTGGAATGTCGGCAGCACCGAGATCCACGGCCTACCGGTCGCCTCGGTCAATGTGGCTGGGCCGGGGCGCGGGGAGAACGCGGAGGAATCTTTGCGGACCGTGCTCGGCTACATCGGGGCCGAGTTGGTTGCGGAGGCATCTGTGCGAATCCCTGACGCACGATTCGATTGGCTCCGATGGTCTGCTGAGCGACCCCGGCGCTCGGCGCCAGATCATCGCAGTGCTGGAGGTGCTCGCCGCTCGCGTGAGGGATTCAGAGGATCACCAGTGACGCGCGGCGCCGAACAGCTCCTGGGCGTAGCCGGCCACCGATACCGGTGAGATGAAGAGCTGATAGGTCAGCAGATAGCCGAGGTAGCCGAGGCGGTTTTTGCGGACCCTCAAGCCGATCTCCTCGAAGGACTGGCGGCTGAAATGAAACATGATCCCGGCCAGGAGCAGGTTCAGGGGCAGAACCGCCAAGGTCATCGGGCCGACAATCGCGAAGTTCCCCGTCAGGGCGAGAACCAGTCCGATCGGGAAGGCGATCGAGAAGACCAGATCGATATAGGGGAAAGCAAAATTGACCAGGACGGCGTGAATGTTGGAGCGTCCTCCGGCCAGTAAGGCACCGCCGTGCTCACCCAATCCCTCGATCATTCCCCGCGCCCAACGACGTCTTTGCCGGGCGAATGATCTGAGGTCTTCCGGGGCGCTGGTGATGGCGATCGCGGTGCGCTCATAACCGACCCGCCCGCCCACGCGCATCATCGCCCAGGTGAGGACGATGTCCTCGCCAATCCGATCCGGCCATCCACCGACCCGCTTTAGCGCCGCTGTGCGATAGATGCTGAAGGCGCCCTGGGCGACCATTGTGCCCTGGAAAAGTCCCTGCTGGCGCTTCACCGAGGCGATGCCGAGGAAATAATCCCACTCCCGAGCCCTGGTGATGAAGTTGTTGCGGGAGTTGCGGACGAAGACTGCGCCGGCGACTGCCACTGAGTCCGGTGGCGAGATCAGAAGACGAGCCACGATCCGCTCAAGCGCCGCTGGCATCAGCAGCGTGTCGGCGTCAACGGTCGCCATCAGCGGAGTTCGCACACGGGCCAATGCCTCGGTCAGCGTCTTCGCCTTGCCGCCGTGGGAAACGGTGAGCACAGAGATGCGGCGATCGGTGCGGGCGCGCTCACGGGCCAGCGCAGCGGTGCGGTCTGTGGAGCCATCGTCGGCGACAAGGACTCTCAGCTCTCCCGGATATTCCTGCCTGGCGATGTAATCGAGCGTCTCGCCGAGCGTCCGCTCCTCGTTGAAGCAGGCGATCACCACGGTTAGGGCTGGGAAATCGAGGTCGAATCGAATCGGGGGAGGGCGATCGATCAGCAGTGAGGCGATCAGGTTGGCATTGAGGTAGCCCGGAAGGATCGCGATCCCGAAGATCACGGCAACCGCCAGTGGCGTCGTAATCGATTGCGCCAGGGTTTCAATCCACGGCAGCGAGAGCCAAAACGAGAAGCCGGCCCAGCCGAGCGCGATCGCGATCACCAAGACGAGCTTCAGCGGCAACTGAATGTAGTGGCGCCCCCTCGGTGCGGACGCAGATTCCTCGATCGCGATCGAGGGTTCCTCGGCAAGCCGGAGTGGCTGCGTTTCGCCTTCCAGGTCGACCACGGAGACCGGCCCAGGATCCGATTTGAGCTTTGCCATTTCTACGACTGGGATCGGCATACCCGGCGCCCGCCCTGACCGTGATCACCCGTAGACCTCGATGCGGGTAACTAGGGGTCCCAGGCCCAGCTCGCGGTCGATCCAGCCGGGCCTGGGACTCCGACCCGAGAGGCGGGGCCGCTTCGCCGCCATCCTGGGGAGGGGGCGGTGGTACTACTCTGAATCGGTGTCCGATGCCGATCTCGACGAGTTCGAGTCGCTGGTTGTCGATGCGATCGACGCCTTGCCCGAGGAATTCCAGGCGGTGCTGGAGAAGGTCGCGGTGGTGATCTCCGAGCGGGGCGGGGAGGTTGGCGCCTACGGTCATTACTTCGGCGACGGCATCGCGCGGGAACGCTACGAGGACCGGATCGTGATCTACCGCGACACGCTTGAGCGCGACTTCGGTCACGATCGCGAGCTGCTCGCGCGCCAGGTCGAGCGCACCCTGCGCCACGAGCTCGCCCATCACCTCGGTTGGGGCGAGCGCGGGGTGGGGGGGTTGGGGCTTTAGGTGTGCTGGCGGGGCTCCGTGAGCACCGCTTCCAGCGCATAAACCTGGGGCCACTCCGCGCTGCCCAGTTGCTCGCGCCGCTCGCGCTCAGCCGGTGTAGGGATGGGTCGGCGTCGTCCCGTTGGGGGCGAGGAGGTCAAACCCGTCGGGCAGGCGGAGCTGGCCGGGACCGGTCCCCGCTTCGCCGGTGTGACCGTACTGCCAGACGATCTTGCGGCTGCTTGGATCGATGATCACGACGCGAGCGCGGTAATCATCGTTGGCCGCGATCAAACCGTTGGGCAGGCGCTCTGCGAGGCTTGGGTGGTTGAGCATCCTCGTCCCCTTGGCGGGGTGGTAGGACCAGAGGATCTTTCCGGCGCGATCGAATTCATAGATTCCCCCCGGGTCGGTGTAATCGGCAACGAGGTAGCGGTTGGGGCCCACCTGCTGGGGATCGGAGGGGTATTCGATTGGCAGTTGGGTTTCCCAGACAAGCTTCCCTTGCGGGGTGATTTCATCGATATAGGAACCATTTACCTCCGAGATGAGGAAGTTGCCGTCTCGCAACGGCGTGTCGCCGTTGGGGGAACCAAGCAGGCGGGGTGGTTCGTGTTCGCAGGCTGACGGGTTGCCGAACGTTTGGAGGATCTTCTTTGTCGGCGAGATCAAGAGGACCCGGCAGTTCTGCGCATCGGCCACGGTGACGGTCCCGTCTTTGAGTAAATAGGCGTCATCAGGCTCGTGCAGGTAGCCGGGTTCTGAACCTGGGACGCCGGGGTGCCCGTAGGACCAGAGCAGTTTGCCGGAGGGGAAAGAGAGCTGCACGATGCGCTCGTTTTGCTCCTCGTTGGAGATGATCCCCCTTCCACCGTGGATGAAGAAGGCGTCATCGGGGAAGTAGAAACCGCCCGGCGGCGCGGGGTGGGCTGCGGAGGGGAATTTCCACAGCACCCTCTTGTTGGAATTGACAACGAGCAGGCGGTTATTGCCGCGGTCGGCGATCATGAGGCGACCGGTGAAGGGAGGACGTGCCCCATTGGCGGCGGCGCTCTGCCCAGTCGCGGTTGGCTTTGGGGTGACCCGTTCGTGATGCAGAGCGACCGTAAGCACCGTCGACAAGGTCCTTTCCCCGCCGCCGGTACCTCCGATCAGGTAGGTGGTTGAGCCGATCGTGGCCGCCGCGGCGCCGGAGACGGGGAGCGGTAGGCGGCCGACCCGATCGACCCTGCCGCTGCCAGGATCAAAGCGCCAGATTGCAGCGCTGGGCGAGCCCCCGGCTTCTCCGCCAGCCAGGTAGATCTGGCCGCCAAGGACAAAGGCGGCGGCGTGGGAGAGGGGCTCCGGGAGATGGCCGAGGAGGCGGGCGGATCGGGCCGTTGGGTCGATGACCTGAATCGCAGCGCCGGCGGTGCCGTTGGTGCTCTCGCCGCCGAAGGCATAGATTCGGCCCCTGTATGGGGCGACCGCCATGTAGCGTGCCGGAGCTGGCAGGGTGGCGATCTGTCTGAAGGAACTGCCATCGGATGTTTCAAGAACGGAGTCGATCGTTTCGCTGCCGTCATAACCGCCGAGCACATACGCGCGCCCGTCCAGACTCACGGCGCTGAGGTCTGAGCGAACCGTGGGCAGCTTCCCGATTTCCCGCGCCAGCGTCCCTGATCTCACCCCGCCGCGGGTGATGGGCAGCGATTGGACCGTGTCGGCGCTGCTTGTGTCGCCGCCGCCAAAGACGAGCACGCGGTCGCCGAGGGCAACCGCGGCGGCGTCGTGCAGGGGGGCGATCAGCGTGCCCGCTTCGTGGAGTCGGCCGCTACCGGCGTCGAGCTGAAATACCCCGCTGACCGAGGTGCTCGATGAGTCAAGACCGCCGAGGATCAGTGGGCCGCCACCCATTGCCACCACCGCCTCGCCGGAGATCGGCGCCGGCAATTGGTTAGGCGCTGCTCGGGCGACGAGGGTGGTCGTGAAGGACGGCGGGGCGTTGCCGCCCGCGCCGCCCGAACCGGGGATGCCGAGCAGCGCGATCAGCGCGAGCGCCGCCACCGCGGTGAGTGCCAGCGCCAGAACTCGCCTGCGTCGGGCGAAGGTGGCCTGGCGCCGCCGCCGCCGCTCTCGATCAGGTGGCGAGACCACCCGCCCAGATTGCTGCTCAGCGATCAACCAAGGATAAAGGGCAGCAAAGGAAATTCTCATCGGCGCTGCGGCGTTTCGATGTGAGAGATCTCTCAGTCCGGTCTGAGCCGTCGTTTAGCCGCCGGGTCGAACCTTGGGGCCGATGTGGCGAGTGAAGGTCATCCCACCGGGTCTGGCGCTCTTTCCCCTGCGTCTATTTCTCGGCGGGACCTTCGTCTATGCGGGGATCCAGAAGCTGACCGACCCCGGCTTTCTCCACGCCGGCGCTCCGACCTACATCGGCACTCAGCTGCAGGGATTCGCCAACGGCACCCCGGGCGGATTCCTGCTTCGCACCTTCGCCATTCCCCATCCCGAGGTGGCGGGAATTGCGGTCGCGATCACCGAGATTCTGATCGGACTGCTCGCCACCGCGGGGCTCTTCACCCGGCTTGCCGCATTTGGCGGTATGTGTCTGAACCTCGTCCTCTTCCTCACGGCCAGCTGGCACACGACGCCCTATTTCCTCGGCCCCGACCTGGTGTTCTCATTTGCCTGGCTGCCCTTCGTCCTCAGCGGAGCCAGCCAGCAGCCGGCGCTTGACAACGTCGATTGGCACCCCTCGGCTGCCGCGATCCAGCGCATGACCCTGAAGCCGGCGGGGGCGGTGCTCACCGACGAGCAGGCGAACTCTTCCACCCGCCGCGCTCTGCTGATCGAGTTCGCCGGGATCTCGCTGGCGGTTGCCGGCATCTCCGCCCTGCTCAAGGGGACCTACCGTGCGCCGCGCACCCTGACCGGGGGCGGGGCCAACGCAGGTAAGGGAGCCGGTGGCGGTGCAGGTGCCGCGCCTTCCGGCGCCTCGCAGGGCGGCCCCGGGAGCGCTGCCCGCTCCGGCACCGGTTCGCTGCCCTCCGGGGCGGTCAAGCTCGGGCCGGCCAAACGTCTGCCCAAGGAAGCGGCGGCGACCTACAGCGATCCCAGCGACGGCTCGCCCGACATCCTCATCCGCCAGTCCGACGGCAGCCTGACTTCCTTCAGCGCGGTCTGCACCCACGCCGGCTGCACGGTCGGTTACCAAGGCGGGGTCATCGTCTGCCCCTGTCACGGTGGCGAGTACGACGCAGAAACTGGCGCCGTGATCGCCGGCCCACCGCCGGCGCCGCTCGCTCCTAAAAAGGTGCTCGAATCAGGCGGAGAGATCTACGCGCTGCCGAGCTGAGGCCTGCCCGGTAACGGGGTGGGCGCGCGGCGGGCACCTTCCCCCCCCGGCAGGCAGCCTCGGACAAGTAGATCCCGATCAGGTTTGAGCAGCTCAAAGGGTGCGACCCCACAAGTGGGTCAGAGGCGCCGCTGACAGCGACCGCCTCAGCTGCCGGGGCGAGGTTCTTGGGCTCCCCACCGCAGTGGCCAGAATCCAGCACTCGATCTCCCGGAGTCGATGCCTTCGGAGATCGAGGCGATCATCTCGTCGCAGGGCCCCGTTATAGGAGTAGCCTCGCCGTGCGGAGGAGTTCACCCACGAGGAGGGCTATGAACAAGCTGGACATGGCGGTGCGGGTAGTTGTCGCGGTCTCGATGGTTCCGGTTTGCGGCCTCTCCTGATGGCCAATCGACTTCGACGCCATCTGAGCTTTGCCAATCTGATCTCGGTTCTGGCCCTCTTTATTGCCCTCGGCGCCAGCGCCTACGCTGCGACCCAGCTCAAGAAGAACAGCGTCGGGCCGGCGCAGATCAGAAACGCGGCTGTCCAGACGGCGAAACTAAAAAAAGGCGCGGTCACCAGCCCCAAGCTCGCCGACGGAGTGGTCACCTCGGCCAAGCTCGCCGAAAACTCGGTCAGTGGAGCCAAGGTCCAGGACGGCTCGCTGAGCGGAGCCGATATCAACCAGTCAACCCTGACCGGGGTCAAGGCCGCCAACGTGGTCGGGCTGCTCGTCAAGGGTGACGGCAGTTGCTCGGCTCAGGTTCCATTTCCAAGCGGCATCAGCAGCGAACACCTGGGCCTGGGGGACTGCTTGGTGACCCTGCCATTCAGCGTCGCCAACTGTGCGGTCACCGCGACCGTCGGCGGCAGTCTCGTGATCGCATTGCAACGCTCGGCGCAGACCTACCGCGACCCGAAACTTCCGAACCAGATCACCGTCAACACCTTCCAGGGTGAATCTCACGCGGATCTGCCCTTCGATCTGGTGCTCGTCTGCTGAACGAACCGCGATCGCCGCTGTCACCCGCTCGAATACTGGGCTTGTCGCGCGGCGAGGACTCTGTCCCAGCCGAGCTGATGAGGACCTTCGGGGATCAGCGAGGGGGTTTCTTCTCGGGAGTGCTCTGACTCCTGAGCGCCGCGAGCACCGCTTCCCGGCGCCCAGCTGCGGATCCACCGACAAGGAGACCGATCACCTGCTGAGCCCGTGTAAAGTGCTCGCTCACCTCGGGTCGCCGGTGCCTTCGCCGCCCTGCCGCACGAGTTATCGAGATGGCTGGACGCGGGTGTCCAGCTCCGCAGGATCGACCTTATGCCGAATAGCCGGTTATGCCAATCAGGGCACTGCAGGTCGGGCGCCCTACTCATGCAAGCGTTCACCGCGTCGGAGCATCTCGACGTACTTCGCCAGTCGGCGGGCGCGGGTCTCCGGTCGTTTGGCGTCGTTGAGACGCCAGATGATCGCGTAGCGGTTTCGGGAGTCCAGATCGGCGAACCCCGCTGCCACTCGAGGGTCGAGGTCAAACTCGCGCTGGAGATCGTCGGGAACGGTTGCCGTGCGCTGCCCCTCGTATGCAGCGTTCCACCGCCCGTCGGCTCGGGCGCGCTCGACCTCGGCCAGGCCTGACGAGCGCATCCGCTCGGCAGCGATCAGGCCTTCTGCCCTGTCGCGGTTGATGCGCGACCAGCGACTGCGGGTCGAGCGCGGGGTGAAGCGTTGCAGCCAGTGCTCATCGTCTCCGCGTCTCTTTTGCCCGTCGATCCAGCCGAAGCACAGGGCGACCTCAACCGCCTCCGCGTAGCTCACGGTCTGAGCGGAGGAGCCGGCCTTGGCGATGGCCAGCCAGACGCCGGTGCGCTGCTCATGGTTTTCCTCGAGCCAAGTTTCGAAATCCGACTGCTTCGCGAGGCGAACGATCTGCTCCTCGGGGCGCCGCTCGACCATCCTCAGCGTGCCGCGACCGTCTCCCCGTCGCCGGGGGTATGGGGGCCAAAGGCAAGGACCTCGAACCCGCTAGGACTGGCCTGCGGTTCCCGGGTCGAGCCCGGAGCGAGCTCGTGGCGGTCGAGCAGCTCCAAGTCTTGGGAGAGGTCGGGAGCGTCGAGGATCGAAAGCAGGGCCGCGCCCGTGACGGTCCGGGCGAGTGGTGAGGTCTCAGTCATGGGCCGAGGATAGGCTCCGTCGGACAGAGGGTCTTGGAAAAATCCGCCCATGTCTATGACCGATGCGCATCACGGGCTCGTGCGCCCTGGGAACGCGGCCGCTCCTTCCTGCTCGAGAGTCCTCCGCCGTCGGCTTCGCTCGACCGCCTCGTCGAGCGGAACTGGATCGCTCGGTGGAACCTTCCGGGGCGTCTGGACTTTCGGCAGGAGGTTCACCTCCATCCGTCGCTCAATCTGGTGGTCGAGCCCCGGGGGGCGAGGGTCTGTGGTCGGACGCTCCCCCGCCGAATCCCTCGCGGAGGTCGAGTCCGCTTAAGGGACTGGGCCAGAACGGCCCTGCAAAATGGCGCGACCCCAAGCCGACCAGTCCGCTTCCGCGCGAGACGCGGGAGCCTCGAGACGCCCCCTCTATCAGTGATGCCGACGTCGGCATAACGCGCCGCAGCCGACCGAGTAATTTGGTCGTGTCGCGTGTTACAAGGACATGAATCGCTATCGCTTCGACGATTTCATCGAGTACACGCTCTCCAAGCGCGGCCGCGAAAATGTCGCTCTGACCGTGCTCGCCGCGAGTTGCGTCGCCGGCATCCTCGTAATCGGCCGCGTTTAGGCCGGGTGCGCTAGGAGAGTTTGACCGGCAGGGTCTTGAGTTGGTTCAGAAATGCCGACTCGACGAACCTGGGCCTGCCGTTGAGGCTCATCCGTGGGTAGCGGGCGAGCGTCTCCTCGAAGAGGATCTTCAGCTCCAGGCGGGCCAGCGCGGTGCCCAAGCAGAAATGGCGGCCGCCGGCGCCAAAGGCCTGGTGCTCGGGATTTCGCAAGACGTCGAAGCGATCGGGATCCTCATAGCGGGTCTCGTCGCGGTTGGATGAGGGGTACCACATGACGACCTTGTCACCCTCCTTGATTTCCTGGCCGTGCAGGACCGTGTCCTTGGTCGCCGTGCGGCGGAAGTGGGCAAAGGCCGGGAACATGCGAAGGCTCTCCTCAACCACGCCCGGGATCAGCGTCGGGTCATCGAGGACCATCTGCAGTTGCTCGGGGTCTTCGAGCAGAGCCCGCATCCCGCTCGAGTAGGTCGCCTTGGTGCTGTCGTTACCGGCGGCGACAAGCAGGAAGAAGCCCATCACGATCTCATGCTCGGCGAGCATCTCGCCTTCGACCTCAGCGTGGACGAGGACGCTGGTCAGGTCCTCGCTTGGGGTCTCGCGTCGCTCGGTGATCATCCTGTTGCAGCGCTCGAAGATTTCGCCGATCGCGACCTCAATGAACCCTTCGATTTCATCGGGACTCTTGGTGAACTCCGGGTCGCTTGCTCCCAGGGTTGCGTTCATCAGCCGTGCCCAGGTCTCGTCGTCCTCCTCGGGTATGCCCATGAAGCTGCCGATCACCCGGGAGACCGCGGGCTGGGCGACATCGGTGACCAGATCGCAGGTTTCGCTGTCCTCGAGCCGCTCGAGCACGGCGACGACGATCTCGCGGATCTCCTCCTCGTGGGCGGCGATCCGCTTGGGCGTGAAGCCGGCCTGAAAGAGAGCCTTGATCCGGTCGTGCTTGGGAGGATCCATGCCGATGAACATCGCCCGCGCCAGCTCGATCGGAAAGACCTCGGTGATCGCCGTGATGCCGCCCAGTTCTGAGGAATAGGTCTGCCAGTCACGGCTGACCTCGTGGACATCATCGGCGGTAGTCACCGACCAGAAACCTCCGGCGCGAGGGAATTCGCTTACTTCGGAGGTCCAGTGCACCGGGCAGCTCTGGCGCATCTGCTTGAACAGCTCGATCGGCGGCCCCTCTGCCCAGTGTTTGCGCTCGAGGACGAGCGCGTCTTTGAGGTCTTGGGTCTCGGGCAACTCTGCTGGCAACGCGGCTCCTCCTGGCTAGGGTCTGCGGATCGTACTGGCTGGCTGGCCAGTCATGCAACGCGATCCGCTGGGGAGATAACGTGGCTGGCATGGATGCGACATTGGACTCCGATCCTGCGGTCAGGTTGGCGAGCGATGGCGAGCATGAGGCCGCGGCCGAGGCGCTTGCTCTCGCCTTCGCCGCCGATCCCTGCTGGGCCCACCTCTTGCCCAACGAGCGCCTGAGGCCCGAGCAGCTGCTCGCCTACTTCAGCAGCGAGATCGAGACGCTGGTGCCCCGGTATCGGCAGGTCTGGGTCAGCGCGGACGGAGCCGCGGCGGCGATCTGGGCGCCGCCGGGGCGCTGGCGGGTGCCGATCGGGCTGACCCTGAGCGAGGCCCGGGCGATGACCCGCGTCTTCGGTCGGCGCCTGCCGCTGGCGCTCTGGACGCTGCTGCGCCTCGAACGCCACCATCCCAAGCCGGGGCATTGGTACCTGAACTACCTGGGGGTCGAACCCAAACGCCAGGGCAAAGGACTGGGCGCGGCCCTGCTTGCCCCCGTGCTGCAGCGCTGTGACCAAGAGAGGACTCCCGCCTACCTGGAGTCGAGCACCGAGCGCAACCGGGTCCTATATGAACGCAACGGATTCGAGCTGACCGACATCTTCGAGATGCCGCTGAGCGGGCCGCCGGTGCGCGAGATGTGGCGCGAGCCGGCTTGAGGCCCCAGACTCCGGCGGTTCACGGACCGCTTGCTCGATCAAGCCCCAGCTGGTCGGCGACGCTATCCGGGCTGCGGCGCGCGCTTGCGTTTGTCGCGCATCTCGCGGCTCTTGACCTTGGCGTCCTCATAGGAGGACTCGACCAGCTCCTTGCCACCGGTCCAGCCGAAGACCCAGGAGACGAGGATCGCGGCGAAAATCACGTTCCATGCCGTGGTCACCAGCTGCTGGCTGATCGAGTAGGCGGTGGCGGTCGCCGCATCTGTCTGTCCCGAGAGCGCGGTGGTGTTCAGAGCCTGGGTCACACCGACACCACCCGGGGTCGCCGAGACGCTGTTGGAGATCGAGTTGGAGGCGGTGACAGTGGCGATGTTGTGGAAGGTGGCGGGGATCCCGTAGGCGCCGAGGAAGACGCCGACGATCGCCAGCCGAGCGAGGTAGCTGCCGAGCTCGGGGGCGGCGACCCTGATCAGGGTTTGCCGCGGTGAGCGCAGGATTGCTCCACCGCTGGCGAGTTGGGCGCGGACCCCCTCGAGCCGCTCCCAGAAGACCCTCGCCAGGATCACCAGCAACACGATCGCCCCGATTGCGATCAAGATCACCAGGCCCTCATGGTCAGAGAGGAAGCCGAGCTTGACCGAGAAGGAGCCCCTGACCGAGAGAAACAGATAGAGATAAACGGCGATGTTGAAGAGCGAGAACGGGATCTTCTGCACCGCTAGCCCCGCCAGCATCGCGGTGAAGGTTGCCCCGGCGAGCAGTGTGGTGAACATGACCAGCATCACCCAGGTGCCGATATTGGCGGGCAGAAAACTGTTCATCGCCACCGCCGCCGCATAGCAGGCGAGAACGAGGCGAAAGGAGACCTTCGCGCGCGGCAATGCGGCGCGCAGGATTCCAAGCCAGGCGAGTGCCGCAAGCGTTGTCTGCGCGCTCTGCAGGATCACCCCGGCGAAGATCGCCCAGGCGGGTAGCTCTGCGAGCTTGTCGAAGAGCTTGCCGATCCAGTGGGAGACGGGGACGCCGAGAAGGTTGAGCGTGAAGATGAGAAGAGCGGTGCCGCCGAGCCAGGCGGCGATCCTCGCCAGGCGGCGGGCCAGTGTTGGGTCAGAGCCGATGGTTGCGCACCTCATCGAGGCGCACACTGCCGCCGACCTCGACCCGTCCCTCGCCCAAGGGCGCCACCGTGAGGACCGAGCCTCGGCCCTGATGGATCGTGAGCGCACGGTCGAGCCTCGCACAGAGGACGATCGCGGCCGAGCCGGTCGCCTCGTCCTCATCGATGCCTGCCTCCTTGATGAAACAACGGGCGCGGATCGTGCCCGCGTCGCGATCGATCCAGGCCCAGGCGTAGGCGGCCGAAGATCCCCGGGGCGGACCGTCGAGACCGCGCACCTCAGCGGGTGAGTCGAGCTCCACATAGTCAAGCTTCGGGGACCACTCCGGACGGGCGGAGACATAGGTTTGAGATCCCTCCTCACGCACCCCGAGCTCTCCGGCCCTCGTCTGCAGCGTCTTTGGAGGCGCGCCCCCACGGGCCAAGAGCCAGGCGCTGCCGACCGTCGGATGACCGGCAAAGGGCAGCTCCAGGCCCGGCGTGAAGATCCTGATCTTTCCGGCGGCACGATCCTCGACATAGACGGTCTCACTGAAGCCAAGCTCGGCCGCCACCGCCTGGCGGAGGTTCTCGGGCACGGCCTCGCCGTCGAGAAAGACCCCGAGTGGGTTGCCCCACTCGCCCTCCTCGTTGACAAAGACCCGCAGGATGTGAAGCGTCGCCTCGATGCGCCGATCTTAGTTCCGCCCCAGGCGCAAGACTTCAGCCGGTGAAGAGCACCACCGAGTCCTCGGCGGGGCCGATCGCCTGGAGCAAGCATGGGTCCGGGCCGCCGCTGTTGCTGATCAACGGCTACGCCGCGACCGGCGCCGATTGGGCCCCCCAGCTACTCGCCGGCCTGCAGGGGGAGTTCACCGTGATCTGCCCCGATAACCGTGGTGTGGGCGGCTCCGCGCTCGGCGCCGGGGAGCTGAGTGTGGCGGGCATGGCCGCTGATCTACTCGCCGTCCTTGACGCGCTGCGGATTGAGTGCGCCTCGCTGTGTGGATGGTCGATGGGAGGCTTTCTGGTCCAGGAACTTGCCGCCACCCATCCCGAGCGGGTCTCGGCCCTGCTTCTGCTCGCAACCGATGGCGGCGGCCCCGAAGCGCTGCTGCCCGAGGAGACGGTCAGCGCAGAGCTCTTTGACCGAAGTGGCAGCCCACGTGAGCAGGCCAGCCGCCTGATCGCGCTGCTCTTCCCCGCCGGGGTGGCGGCGGAAATCGATGCCCGGTTTGGCGATCTTGTCGCCGAAGCTCGGGCGGCGCTTGCCCCGCAGACCCTCGTCGCCCAGGAACAGGCGATGGCGGCCTGGCACTACCAACCGGCCGCATCCCGGCTGGCTTCGATCGGCGCTCGCACCCTGGTGATGGCCGGCGAGTGCGACCGTGTGATTCCGGCCGCAAACGCAGCGCTGCTCGCGGCGGCGATCGATGGCGCCGAGCTGCGCACCTATCCCGGCGCCGGGCACGGCTTCATTGCCCAGGAGGCAATCGCCGTCAGCGCCGCGATTCGCGAGTTTCTGCTCAGGTCAGCGGCGCTGGATTGACCAGCGCTGGCGCCGTAGTTGACCAGAGCCGGAGACCGAGGGTCCTCGGCTTGCGCAGCGGCGATATATCCGTTGAGTGCAGGTGGGCTCGCCGTGCTCGCTTGGCCCCACGGCGCAGAGGTCTGACTGGGGCCGATCGTGACCCGGGCGCTGGCACCAACAGCAGACCGACGGCAGTGCGAAGATCGCCGCATCCAGTTGAGTAAATACGAGGGGAGCGGACGTGTCAAACGGAGAGTTGAAGGGCCTGGCGCAGCGCCGGGGCCTGGCCATCGCGGCGAGCCTCGCGGTCCTAGTGGCCGGGGGGGTGCTCTGGAGCGGCTGCGGCAGCAGCAGCAGTACCAAGTCGGTCGAAAAGGGCCTCGAACAAGCCAAGCAGGGCGTCGAAAAGGGCGTCGAAGAGGCCAAGCAGGGCCTCAAGAACAGCAAGGGCGAAACCACCAAGAGCCTCGAAAAGGCCAAGGAAGAAGCTCAGAAGAGCATCGAAAAAGGAAAGGAAGAAGCTCAGAAGGGGATCGAAAAGGGCAAAGAAGAGGCGAAGAAGGGAATCGAAGAAGCCGAAAAGTACAAGAACGAATACGCGCCCTAGGCGACCACGACCGGCACCGGCGTCGCCGACCCCAGCTCTTCGCCGAGGTCGGCGGCCAGTGCCTCGACGACATCGGGGTCAAACTGGGTGCCGGCGCAACGGCGCAGCTCGGCCAGCGCCTCCTCGGGGCTGCCGGCGGCCCGGTAGGGGCGCGGCGCGGTCAGCGCCGCGTAGGCGACCGCGACCGCGATGATCCGCGAGCCGAGCGGGATCGCCGCGCCGGCCAGACCGTCGGGGAACCCGCTGCCATCGAAATACTCAGCACTGGCCCGCACCAAGCTGCCGACCGGGGCGAGGCCGGGGGCGGCCCCGATGATGCGCTCGCCGGCGCTCGGCCGATTGCGGATCAGTTCCATCTCGGTCTCGGTCAATCGGCCCTCTTTTTCGAGCACCGCCTCGGGTACGGCGAGCAGCCCGACGTCCTGTAGCTCGGCAGCGAGGGCGACGTCGTCGATCTCCTCGCGTCCGAGACCCAGGCGGCGGCCAAGGGCGATCGCCCGGTAGGCGACGACACGCAGATGGTCGCGCAGCTCGGGTCGGCGCGCAGAGAGCACCGACATCAAGACGGCGTGAGCCTGGCGGCGGGCGGAGCGATGCTGGCGCTGATTGTGGGCGCTGAGCCGCTGTCCGGCGATCTGCATCGCGATCTCGGGATCGCTCGCCTCGTCGGGGATCGCGGCCTCGCCGTAGGCGCGGCCGATGAGCAGATCCCTGCCCTCATCGTGGAGGTTTGAGGTTGCGGTCAGGACGATCTCACCGATGCGCCGATCGGCGGCGGGAACGAGCAGGGCCAGCCTGCTGTCATCGATTCGGTAGGCCCGGCCGCCCAGCGGTGTCGCCGATTCGACCATCGCCACCGCGACCCGGCGTACGAGCTCATCGCCAGCCGTATAGCCAAAGCGATCGTTGTAAGTCTGCAGCCCGTCGAGGTCAAAGAGCAGCAGGATGCGGCGATCCGCGGGATTGGCGGCCGCCGCCCGGATATCGGTCTCCAGGCAGAGTCGGTTGTCGAGCCCGGTCACCTTGTCGCTCAGATCGTCGCGGTCGCGTTCCTGCAGTGCTCCGTAGCGCAGGCGGCTGGTCTGGATGATCCAGGCGAAAACAGAGACGATCAGGGCGAGGGTGAGCCAGAATAGAAAGGCCGGCACGCGCTGGTGCAGGTGGTCGTAGAGCAAGAGCAGGATCGAGACAAGCGCGAAGGCGGCCGGACCGGCGACCGAGCGCCAGCCGCGCCGACCGACGAACTCAAACCAGAGATCCTCGGCACGCTCGGCAATCGCGCTGAAGTTGGGTCTGCCTCTGTCGTCCACCACGCTTCTCTATCGGCGCCTGGCGCCACCACGAGAGGGGCAGCGGACGATTGGTGGAAATCGCCCACCCCCGCAGCTTGGAACCCGCCTCGAGCGGACCGCTCAGCGCGCCCAGCAATTGCGCGCCAGCGCGGTGCTCAGGTGCTGTCCGTTGGAGAACGCGAAGCTGCCCCGGGCGAGCGTGAAGACGGCGCCCGGGACGCCGAGCGGCACCGCACATCTGGCGCTGATGAAGCTGCGCTGCTTGCCGCGATAGGTGTAGCGGCGGTCGAGGGTAAGCGAGAGATTGGTGACGTAGCCGCTGTCGGCGGCGATCTTCGGGATCCGAGCCGCGAAGACGGTCCCGAAGGTGCCGCTTTGGAGACGGTGGATCGTGAAGGGGACGACGAAGGTCACCCGCACCGGGGTCGAGCCATAGATCTGCAGGACGATCGCCCGCTTTCCGTTCCTGGTCGAGTTAAAGGCCAGCGCTTGGCCTTGCACCGCCACCGGTTCGAGGCCTGGGAAGGTGACCACGGCGCGAAAGGTGCCGTGGCCGACGAGGGCGTCGCGGCAGGCGGCCAGGGCGCCCTTGGAGGTTGTCTGTTCGAGCTCGCCTGCTTCGCAGGTCGGCAGGCCCACGGTCGATACGCTGCCGTAGCGATTGACGGCGATCGTGATCTTGCGCAGTTCGGGCGGGCGGGCACCGTCGGCGGTTCGGATCGAGCCGCTCACCTGCATCGAAACCGGCGCCGGGACCCGGCGCGGGAGCCGCTTGGGAGCGATGCGACCGTTGAACGCGAGCCGTAGGTTGCCCTGCTGGTTTAGCTCGCCGCTGGCGACCCCGACGCCGAGCACAGCCACGATCACGAGCATGGTGATTGGGATTGCAAAGCGACGCATGGCACTATCGATCTTACGCTTGCCCCAATCGGCAGCCCCGCGATCTGTGTTGTCTCCCGATTAGGCTGTTCACGCGCAAAGGAGGCAGTGATCAAGACCCACACCGCCTATATGACCTTCGAAACGAGCGCCCGCCGCGAGCTGATCCGGATCACCGATCAGGTTCAGGAGGCGGTTGAGAAGGCCGGGATCGGCGAGGGAATGGTGCTCGTCTGCGCGATGCACATCACCGCCGGCGTCTGGGTCAATGACGACGAGCCCGGCCTGCACGAGGATGTGCTCGAGTGGCTTGACAAAATGGCGCCGCCAAGTTGGCGGGCACCCGCCAATCAGATCGCCGCAGAGCTCTTGCCAGAGGGTGGGGAATACCGTCACCACCGCGGTGGTGAGGACAACGGTGATGCCCATCTCAAGAACCTGCTCGTCCACCACCAGGTGATCGTCCCGGTCAGTGCCGGGCGCCTTGATCTCGGTCCCTGGCAGCAGGTCTTCTACTGCGAGTTCGACGGGGGCCGGCCCAAGCGCCTCGTGATCAAGGCACTTGGGGAGTGAGGGGCGGCAGCGTCCCCTACTACCCCGAGGAAGGGGCGACGATCGACGCCCTCCTGCGCTTCCAGGCGGGAGCTTGCGGGCGACTCGGCTCGCCCCTCTATGAGAGTCTGCTGCGCCGCGCGGCAGCGGACTTCAGGCAGGGCGGTCCGACGCGGGCGGCGTTCGCCGGCCACCAGAATGATCCCGGCGGCTCGGCCCTTGTTCTGCGGCTGATGGGCGCCGTGCACCGCCTCACCCTCGATGGCACACTGCCCGAGCTGGCCGACTGCTACCGCCAGCTTGGCGCGGATCCCGAGCGGACCTGGCGGGCCTTTCGCGGTGCCCTTGAGGAGCACGGAGAGCGGCTGCGGGCGCTGCTCTTGGACCCGGTGCAGACCAATGAGGTCGGTCGCTGCGCTGCCCTCCTGCCGGGCTTCCTTGCTGTCTCGGCGAAAACTCGCCTGCCGCTGCGGTTGCTCGAGGTCGGTGCGGCGGCTGGACTGAACCTGCGCTGGGACGCCTATCGTTATCAGGCCGAGGGGTTCGGCTGGGGGCCCGCGGACTCTGCGGTGCGAATCGACTTTGAGATCGGTTCGGGCGAGCCGCGCGGGGCCGGGGCTGTGGCGGTCTGCGAGCGGCGCGGCTGTGATGCGGCGCCGATTGATCCACAAAGCGGGGCCGGTCGACTCACGCTTCTCTCCTACATCTGGCCCGATCAGACGGTCCGCCTTGAGCGGATGGTTGCCGCGATCGAGCTGTGCTCACGTTCGCCGGTTGAGGTTGAGCGCGCCCTGGCGCCGACCTGGGTAGCCGAGCGCCTCGACGAAACCGCGCCCGAGCAAGCGACGGTGGTCTATCACTCGATGGTGATGCAGTACCTCTCAAGGGAGGAGCGCGAGGCTTTCGAGCTGGCGGTCCGTGAGGCCGGCGAGCGGGCTGGGGCGCGGGCACCGCTGGCCTGGCTGCGGATGGAGCCCGCCGGAGCCCAGGCCGCCGTGCGCCTCACCACCTGGCCCGCCGGCGAGGAGCACCTGCTCGCCACGGCGGGCTATCACGGGGCCACCTTGGACCTCGTGAGCGGAGCTCCCCAACTTTGAAAGTAGACACTTACGTAAGTCTGTGCTTAAATAATGCCCTATGGCTATCGAGACCGAGGGCGAGCGGCAGGAGCTTGACCTGGTGAGCCGGGCGATCGCCGAGCCGCGGCGGCGCGAGATCCTCGTTTCGATCGGCGAGCGGGAGCTCAGCGCCGGCGAGATCGCCGCCGGTTTTGAGATCAGCCGTCCGGCCATCTCCCAGCACATCGGCGTCTTGCGCGAGGCCGGGTTGCTCGCCGAACGCCGCGAGGGCACGCGGCGGCTCTACCGGGTACGAGCGCAGGGCATGGCCGGACTCAACGATTTTCTCAACCAATTTTGGAGCGATCGTCTCGAGCGGCTGAAACTCGCCGCCGAGCTGGAGCAGCAGAGGAGGGACAAACGTGGCAAGCGCAAAGACCGAGGCAATGGCCGAGGTGGAGGTTCGAATCCAGGCAAGTCCTGAGACCGTCTTTGAGTTCCTCATCGACCCCGACAAATTGATCCAGTGGATGGGGCGCTCGGCGCAGCTCGATCCGCGGCCGGGGGGCCGCTTTCACTGCGACATCAACGGTCGCGATATCGCCAGCGGCGAGTACCGCGAACTTCAGCCGCCATCCCGACTGGTCTTCACCTGGGGTTGGGAGGGGGAGGGGGCGACGATTGAGCCCGGGCAGAGCACGATCGAAGTTCTGCTCGATCCCGACGGCGAGGGCACCCAGCTACGGCTGATCCACCGCGACCTTCCAAACGCCGAGTCGGCGCAGAACCATGGGCTGGGCTGGGAGCACTACCTGGATCGGCTCGCCACCCTGGCCGGCGGCCAGGACCCTGGGGCTGACCCCTGGGAGCAGCCCGAGAACGCCCTCGGCAACGACTGACCACTAGCCAAAACCAACAAAGGAGACAGCAATGGGCAACCCCACGATGTGGTTTGAAGTCGCGGCCAAGGACCGCGATGCGATGAAAGACTTCTATGCCGGCCTCTTCGACTGGCGGCTCTCCGATATGGACGCGATGCCCTACACGACGATCGAGACCGGCGGCGAGGGCATTCCCGGTGGAATTGGCTCAGCGCCGGAGGGCAACGAAGGCCACGTGACCTTCTACGTGGCGGTCGAGGACGTCGAGGCGGCACTCAGTAAGGCAGAGGGTCTTGGCGCCACCCGGGTGATGGGCCCGATGGACATTCCCAGCGGTCAGATCGGCCTCTTTGCCGACCCCGAGGGACACCAGGTCGGAGTGATGACGCAGCCCGGTTGAGTTACTCGGGCTCGCCCTCGAAGTACTCGAGCTGAGTCTTCGTCGAGAGCATGTAGGAGACCGCATCGGGGCTTCCCCAGGTGCCGCCCTGGGCGGAGATCCGTTCGCTGTCGGGGTACTCGATCAGGTCGGCGGATGCCTTGGAGCTGAGCACCATGAAGCGGGTGACGGCCTCGCTGCGATTGATCAGTTGGTGGGCTCCGGCGCGGCCGGGGGGGCAGGCGATCACCTCCCCCTCGGCCAGCTCGCGCTCGCCCGCGGGCGAGCGCAGGGTCGGCGTCCCGGCGAGGACGACGATCAGCTCCTCGATCCCGAAATGGGCGTGGGGAGGTTGCGCTTGCCGGGGTCGAGCTCATAGACGGTGAGGCCGAGCTCCGTGGCGCCGGCCTGGGCGCCGATCCTGGTGCCGCGCAAGCCAAAGCCGCCATGCTCAATCGTGCGCTGCCAGTGGTCTGAGTAGATGTTCGGAGGCTCGCTCATCGGCGCCACCCTAACCTGTCGCGAGCGCCGATCGGGGGCCGGTGGAGCTCGGGGCTCTCGCCGTCGCGGGCGGCGATCAAATCGAGCGTGAGCAGGACCGCGGCGACCGCGTAGAAGGGGGTCAGCGCGATGTTTGAAGCTGTGTCGGCGAGCCACTCCGCCGGCAGCGAGTTGCCGAGCAAGTGCTCGGCGAGCCCGGTGAAGGCATCGATCAACCCGTCGCCGATCAGCTCGATCGGCACCAGCACCCAGAAGACGAGCCAGAAATGACCGCGGACCAGCCGCAGGCTGCGCCCTAGCGCCGCCCGCACCCCGTGTTGCTCGATCTCGATCACCGGCGCCGCGAGGCCGAAGTAGATATAGATCAGGACACCGGGGACGATCAGCGCCGCGAAGCCGATCGCGACCAAGACCCCGTAGAGCAGATCGACGGCGATCAGGCGCCCGTAGCTGACCCGCCGCGCGACTTCGCGCAGCGAGGGCGGCCTGCCGCCGCTGCGCGGATTGGTGAGCGCAATCGAGACGGCCCCGGTGTAGAAGACCTCGCCGATCAACCCGGTCGCCGAGAGGACCATGACTCCGAGGAGCGCCGCGAAGAGGTGCAGGGCGCCATCGAAATCGAGGGAGTCGACCTGGAAGTGAAGCGGGACCGCGTGGACTAGGCCGAGCGGGATGAAGACCGCGGCGGCGAGCGGCAACAGCACCCGTGCCCAGCTCACGTAGGTGCGGCCGATCCGCGCGTAGAGCGCTAGTGGCTCCCGGACCCAGCTCACGCTAGCGGCGGCGCTTTCCCGATTTGACCCGGCCGCGCGCTTCGAGCTTTGCTTGTGAGGACTGCCCGGCCGGGACCCGTTTTAGCCGGTGCAGTTGCGGCACAAGGATCTCTTCGGCGCAGCGCCGATGCCAGTGGTGGTGTTCGCTGCCGCCGAGCCGCATCACGTACTGAAGGACCGTGTGCTCGCTGCCGATCTCGATTTCGCCATGGCAGCCAGGGCAGCGGTAGAGCTTGCGGGAGATGCCGCGGATCAGCCAGGCCTCATCGCCCTCGTCGTTTAGCCCGCGCAGGCTCCAGCGCACGCTGGGCAGCCCGGCGAGGTCGCTCATCGCTTCGAGAGCCAGCCGAACCCGACCGCCATCGCCAGGTTGGCGACGCCGGCGAGGCGCAGGCCGAGCTTGGCACCGGGCCGGTTGAAGGCAGGCGAGTCCGCCCAGAGTGCGTCGGTGGCGATCTCGGTTCCGCGCAGCCAAGCAAGCGCCCACCAGTCACGGGGCTGGTCGCGCACCTCGGCGAGGACATGGGCGGCGGCGAAGCTCAGCCAGACCGGACCGCTGCGCTGGAAGACGCGCGCCGCGTCGGGTGAGGGCTCGTCGTGGCCCAGCGCCCTGAGGGTGAACTCGGGGGCGATGATCGCGCTCGAGCCGAGCAAGAGGTCAAAGGCGATCATGCTTTTGTTGGTGAGCCGGAGGGCCCCCTCGAGGGTGACCATGCGCAACTCATCCAACCAGATCGGAAGGGAAAGCAGAAGGTCCGCAGAAAAGGACCGCCGTGACCAAGACTGCGACCAAGCCCGCCCCCGACCTGAAGAGCCTCTCGGCATATATCCAGGAGCGCTTCGATGAATTCTCCCGGTCACAGAAAGATGTCGCCCGCTACATAGTCGACCATCTCGACGAGGCGGCGTTCCTCACCGCCGAGGAGTTGGCCCGGAGAGCGAGCACCTCGTCATCGACGGTGGTGCGCTTCTCCCAGGCCCTCGGCTTCGAGGGTTACCCCGAGCTCCAGCAGGCGGCGATCGAGGAGTACAGGAACTCGATCGCGAGCGCCGGTAACGGCAGCAGCGGCGGTGCGGCCCTATTTTCCTTTGACCACTCAGAGCTCGAGGGTAGCCTCGGTGCCGATTACGCCAACCTCGAGGAAACCGCGCGAAATCTGACCCGCGAGCAGGTCGACGGTGCGGTCGCTGCGCTGGCCGAAGCCCACCGGATCGTGATTGTCGGGGTCGACCAGATGGCCTTCTTCGCCAGCTACCTGCGCCACACGCTGAGCCTGCTCGACATTCGCTCAGAGATCGTCGCCAGCACCGGCGGCGAGTCACTGCAGCGACTGGGACGAATCGATGACGAGACCCTGGTGATCGTGATCTCCTCCGGCCGCGCCCATCCCCTTTTGCTGCGCGCGATGAAGCTCGCGGTCCATCGTAGCGCCAACACCCTGGCGATCTCCGACGCCTCGATGTCTGAGGTCGGCGAGCACGCCGAACAGACTCTCTACTTCTCCTCCAACAGTCCCTCCTTCACGCGCTCCAACACGGCGCTGATGGCACTGGTCCAGGCGCTCGCCCATGGACTCTACGCGCGCGATGAAGCCGCCCACAAAGACCGTATCCGCGCCTACAAACTGAAGTAGACCGAGACGCTCACCGCCCGCCCAGGAGTCGGGTGGGGCCGCGCTGTGAGGATGCGCGAAGGCCGACCTGGAGGTGTTCGATTGCCAACCGATGGAGCCCTCGATCTGGTTACAGAGCTGCACCGTCGGCAGGCGCAGATGTATGCGGGCGGCGCCCTCGAGCCGGTAGTCGAGCTGCTCGCACCGGAGATCGTCTGGCACGTTCCCGGCCGCAGCCCGATCGCCGGCGAGCATCGCGGCCGGGAGGCGGTGATCGATTATTTCCAGCGCCGCCGCCGGCTGGCGAATGCGACGATGACGATGCGCCCCGGGGCGGCGATCTGCGAGGGCGATGGGGTGGCGCAGTTTGTCCTCGGGAGCGCGATCTGGGCCGGAGCCCAGGTCTCTTGGCAGACGATCGGCGTCTATCGCTGCGACCTTGAGCGCGGCTCGATCCGCGAGACCTGGCTGGTCCCCCTCGATGGCGAGATCTTCGACCGGATCTGGTCGGGCCAAAGCTGAGAGAAGCGGCGCGCTTTATATTGGGTCTGGTGGCCGAGCGCGCGACATTCAGGCTGAAGACCGGTCTCGCCGAGATGCTCAAGGGCGGCGTGATCATGGACGTGGTTACACCCGAGCAGGCCAAGATCGCCGAGGCGGCCGGGGCCTGCGCGGTGATGGCGCTCGAGCGCGTCCCCGCCGACATCCGCAGGGACGGTGGCGTCGCGCGGATGTCGGACCCGACGATGATCAAGGGAATTCAGGAGGCGGTGACGATCCCGGTGATGGCGAAGGCGAGGATCGGCCATTTCGCCGAGGCACAGGTTCTGCAGGCGCTGGAGGTCGACTACATCGACGAGTCGGAGGTTCTGACCCCGGCCGATGAGAGCAACCACATCGACAAGTTCGCCTTCGAGATCCCGTTTGTCTGCGGGGCGACCAACCTCGGCGAGGCGCTGCGGCGAATTGGCGAGGGGGCGGCGATGATCCGCTCCAAGGGCGAGGCGGGAACCGGCAACGTGGTCGAGGCCGTTCGTCACATGCGCGAGATCACCTCCGGCATCCGGCGCCTCGCACAGCTCGGCCCCGAGGAGCTCTCGGGCGCCGCCAAGGCTCACCAGGCTCCGCTGGAAGTTGTGCGCGAGGTCGCCGCGGCCGCCCGCCTGCCGGTGCCGCTCTTTTGCGCGGGGGGAATAGCGACCCCCGCCGACGCGGCGCTGATGATGCAGCTCGGCGCCGAGGGTAACTTTGTCGGCTCGGGGATCTTCAAGAGCTCAGATCCCGAGCGCATGGCGCGCGCGATCGTCGAGGCGACCACCCATCACGGCGACCCCGAGCGGGTCGCCGCCGCCTCCAACGGTCTGGGCGAGGCGATGGCCGGCCTGGAGATCGCCGAGCTCGCCGCCGCCGATGCCCTCCTGCAAGATCGCGGAGCCTGAGCTGCGCGTCGGTGTCCTAGCGGTTCAGGGCGACTTCGAAGCCCATCTCGCGATGCTGAGTCAGCTCGGCGCCGAGGCCTTCGCGGTTAGAGCCGCCGAGGACCTCGACGGTCTCGATGGACTGATCATCCCCGGTGGTGAGAGCACGACGATCTCAATGGGGATCGAGGCGGCCGGGTTGGGGGAGCCGATCCGCGCCCACCACCGGGCCGGTCGGCCGATCTTTGGCACCTGTGCGGGCATGATCGTCTGCGACCGCGAGCACTTGGCACTGATCGACCTGAGTGCCGAGCGCAATGCCTTTGGTCGACAGCGCCAGAGCTTTGAGGTCGACCTTGAGGTCGAGGGAATTGGTGAGGAGCCGCTGCGGGCGATCTTTATCAGGGCGCCCTGGGTGCGCAGCCACGGTCCCGGGCTGGAGCCGATCGCCTTCTTCGACGGCCACCCGGTCGCGGTGCGCGGGGAAGGTGTGCTGGCCTGCGCCTTTCATCCCGAGCTGAGCGAGGACCCGCGCCTGCATGCCCTCTTCATGGCAATGATCACAAGCGCGCAGGCGCGAGAGCACGAGGAGGCGCAGAGTTGAGAGATCCAAGGGCTGAGAATCTGGCCAAGATTCTGGTTGGCTATTCGACCAAGGTCAGGCAGGGCGATGTCGTCTCGATTGACGGCGAGAGCGCGGCCGAGCCGCTGCTCTTGGCGATCTATGAGGAGGTGCTGAGGGCCGGTGCTAATCCGCTCCTCAACATGGGGGTCGACGGCCAGGCCGTTGCCTACTACAGGTACGCAAGCGATGCCCAGCTCGAGTGGGTCTCGCCGCTGGCCGAGTGGATCGTCGAGAACGCCGACGTGCGGATCAGCGTCGGGGCCAGCAATAACCCGCGCGAGCTCTCGGCGATCGCCCCCGAGCGCCAGACCCGGCGCCAGGCGGCGACCGGCGAGCTGATGGCGCGCTCGATGAAGCGCAGCGCCGAGGGCAGCTTTCGCTGGTGCTACACGCTGTATCCGACCAATGCCTATGCCTCCGAGGCCGAGATGAGCCTTGCCGATTATGAGGATTTCTATTTTGGCGCCTGCCTGGCCGCCGCCGGCTCAGACCCCCTGACCGCCTGGGAGCAGGCCTCGGCGCAGACGAAGCGCTTATCGCAGTGGATCGAAGGCCACCAGGAGGTCCATGTCATCGCCCCGGGCACCGACATCACCCTCGGTATCGCCGGGCGCAAGTTCATCCCCTGCGATGGCGAGCACAACATGCCCGACGGTGAGTTCTTCACCGGCCCGGTCGAGGACTCGGTCGAGGGTGAGGTTTCCTTCCATCTGCCGGCCGTGATCGGCGGGCGCGAGGTCTCCGGCGTGCGCCTGCGATTTGAGGCGGGCAAGGTGATCGACGCCTCCGCCGAGCGCGGCGAGGAGTTCCTGCTCAAGCTGCTCGATACCGACGACGGCGCCCGACGACTGGGCGAGCTTGGGATCGGCACCAACTACGCGATCGACCGCGGCACCCGCGAGGTGCTGCTTGACGAGAAGATCGGCGGCACGGTCCACATGGCGGTTGGTGCGAGTTACCCGGAGTCTGGGGGCACCAACGAGTCCGCGGTCCACACCGACCTGGTCTGTGATCTGCGCCTCGGCGGCAGGATCGAGGTCGACGGCGAGCTGATGCAGGAGGACGGGAAGTTCGTGGTCTGACTACTGGCGCCCGATCGGCGAGCCGGCGAGCAGGAAGAACCAGGCGCTGAGCGCGACTCCGGCGAGCAGCACCGAACCCATCAGGACCGCCTCGACCACCGTCGTCGTGCTCGGTGGGGTGGCGGTGTCGCGCATGCTGCGCATCCAGGCCGGGCGCATCGGCGCCAACCGGTTGGTGCCGGTGACCTGCACGTAGAGGCGGTTCAGACGGCTGATCAGCCAGGCGACCAGGACGATCGAGATGATCAGGCCGACGACGACCACGGCGTAGGGAGCCTCGGCGGGGAACTGGGTCGGGGAGACCTGCGAGCCGATGTAGAGCCAGCTCAGCGGCAGCGCGGTCCACAACGAGAGCGCCGCGAGCAGCATCGCGACGAAGATCAGGCTTGCCGCCGCGCTTTTTCCCAGGCTGTGGCTGTGCGGATCTGGTGCCATCGCCAGCTCATAGAATGGCATGCATGTCCGGTCATTCGAAGTGGTCTTCGATCAAACACAAGAAGGGCGCCGCAGACGCCAAACGCGGCAAGCTGTTTTCAAAGCTGGCGCGGGCGATCATCGTCGCGGCCCGCGATGGTGGCGGTGACATTGAGGGCAACCCGACCCTGGCGACCGCGGTGCAGAAGGCCAAAGATGCCTCGATGCCCAAGGAAAACATCCAGCGGGCGATCGACCGTGGAACCGGGGCGAGCGCCGACGCCGCGGCGATCGAACAGGTCCAATTCGAGGGTTACGGACCGGGCGGCGCGGCGATCCTCGTCGATACCTTGACCGACAACCGAAACCGGACCACCGCCGACGTGCGGCTCGCCTTCACCAAGCACAACGGCAGCCTCGGAGAGCCCGGCTCGGTCGCCTGGATCTTCGAGAAGCGCGGGGTGGTGGTCGTCGATGGCGCTCGCTATGGCGAGGACGACGTGATCACCGCGATCGATGCCGGCGCGGAGGACGTGCGCGAGGACGGTGAGGAGCTGCGGGTCATATGTCCGCCGGGCGCGCTGGGTGCTGTTCGTGAGGCCCTGGAGGGAGCCGGGGTCGAGATCGGCTCGGCCGAGGTGACGATGGAGCCCAAGAACACGGTCGAGGTCGGCAGGGGGGAGGCGCGGGCGCTGCTCGGCCTGCTCGACACGCTCGAAGAGCACGATGACGTCAGCGAGGTCCACGCCAACTTCGACATCCCCGAGGAGATCCTCACCGAGGTGGCCGGCTAGGGGAAAGGCATCCGAGGCTCGGCCCAGAATCAATCCCAATGCAAGTCGTGATGGGGATCGACCCCGGTGCTGCCAACCTCGGATTTGGCATCGTTCGCGTTGAGGGGAGCCACATGGTGGCCCTTGACGGCGGCGTGGTCGAAACCCCGGCCGAGATGGCGATCGAGAAACGGCTCGAGCGTATCCATCGCTCCCTGGCGGAGCTGCTCAGCTGGCACGAGCCCAAGGCGCTTGCAATCGAGGACATCTACTTCGGCAAGAACGTGCGCTCGGCGATGACCGTCGGCCAGGCGAGTGGCGTCGCGATGCTCGCCGCCGCACAGCGCGGTGTGACCTGCTTTGCCTACACCCCCCAGGCGATCAAGATGGCGGTCTGCGGCTCGGGCGGGGCCGGCAAGAAACAGGTGCAGCGCATGGTCGGCACGCTGCTCGGTCTGCCTGAGCCGCCGAGCCCCGATCATGCCGCGGATGCGCTCGCGGTGGCGATCTGCCACGGCGGCAGCGCCGGTCGCCGAGAGGCGATCGAAGCGGCGGACGGGATCCGCGAGCGGGTGGCGGGTTGATCGCCGCCGTCCGCGGCGAGGTGATGGTGCGCCGCGCCGATCACGTCGTGATCGAGGCCGGCGGCGTCGGCTACCGGTTGACGGTCTCCGCCGAGACCCTGAAGGCGGTACCGGCGACCGGCCGCGAGGCCTTTCTGCACGCGGAGCTGGTCGCTCGCGAAGACTCCCTGGCGCTCTTTGGCTTTGCCTCAGAGGAAGAGCGTGACCTCTTCGGTGAGCTCGTCTCGGTCAGCGGAGTCGGCCCCAAGGTGGCGATCGCCGCCCTCTCCGGTGGCCCGGCACGGGAGCTCCTGCGGGCGATCGCCGCCGGTGATGGCAAGCGCTTTCAGGCGGTCCCCGGGATCGGCAAGCGCACCGCGGAGCGGATCATTGTCGAGCTGCGCGACAAGGTTGCCGGCTCGCTCAACGAGGAGGTGGTCGCCGCCCTGGTCGAGGATGGGGATGCCCGCGGTCTGGCTCGCGATGGCCTGATCAACCTGGGCTACGCGCCGCTTGAGGCCGAGCAGCTGCTGGAAGGGATCGAGGGCGCCGACCCCGAGGAGCTGATCGCGGGCGCGCTGCGCAAGGCGGGGACGGGCAAGGCGGCATGAACGAGCCCGCTGAGCCGATCGGCGCGAAACGGATTCGCACACCCGGAATTGAGGAGGAGGCGGTGGCGATCGATTCCGAGGTCCGGGTTCACGACGTGCGCGCCGATCTTCCCGATGAGGACCTCGATCGCTCGCTTCGCCCCTCGACTTTGGCCGAGTTCGTCAACCAGGAGCAGGTCACCGACCAGCTCGCGATTTTCATCGAGGCCGCCCGCGGACGCGGAGAGCCGCTGGACCACGTTCTGCTCGCCGGCCCGCCCGGTCTCGGCAAGACCTCGCTAGCCCACATCGTCGCCAGCGAGCTCGAGGTGCCGATGGTGCAGACCGCGGGGCCCGCGCTTGAGCGCAAGGCCGATGTCGCCTCATTTCTAACCTCGCTGGAGCCCGGCAGCGTCTTCTTTGTCGATGAGATCCATCGCCTCGGTCGCGCGGTGGAGGAGACTCTCTATCCCGCGATGGAGGATGGCGAGTTGCCGGTCGTGCTCGGCCAGGGGGCGGGGGCCCGCACGGTGACTCTGCCCCTACCGCCGTTCACGCTGATCGGGGCCACCACCCGGGCGGGCCTGCTGACCACGCCGCTGCGCGACCGCTTCGGCGTCTGTCATCGACTCGAGCACTACGCCCCCGAGCACTTGGCCGAGATCGTCAGACGCTCGGCCCGCATCCTCGGGGTCGAGATCGATGCCGAGGGAGCGCACACGATCGCCTCGCGCTCGCGCGGGACTCCACGGGTTGCCAACCGGCTCTTGAAGCGGGTCCGCGACTTCGCCCAGGTCAAGGAGCAGGGCAGGATCGACCAGCAGGTCGCGGGCGCAGCTTTGGAGATGCTCGAGGTCGACGCCGGCGGGCTCGATCGCAGCGACCGAGCCCTGCTCGACACGGTCGCGACCAAGTTCGGCGGTGGTCCGGTCGGGCTCTCGACCCTGGCGGTGGCGATCGCCGAGGAGGAGGACACGATCGAGGATGTGCTCGAGCCATACCTGCTCCAGCAGGGGCTGCTCAAGCGAACCCCCCGCGGCCGGGTTCTCACCCAGCGCGCCTACGAGCATCTCGGGCTACCCGCTCCCGAGGGCGCCACCAGCCTGTTCTAGAGGGTTTCGCCCGCACTCTCAGTAATCTGGGCAGGGATGCCGTTCTTCATCTGCCCCAACTGTGGCCACCGGGAGGTCAGCGCCGAACGTACCGCGGGTTTCAGCTCGCGGCCCAAGGGCTGCACCAAATGCGGCTTTGGCTTTGTCTTTGAGCTGCTCGATGATTACTACCCGGCTCCCAACGCCGCCTTTTTCGTCTGCGACAAGCAGGCCCGGGTGATCGATGCGGGCCGCGGCAGCTTCGAGTTGACCGGCCTCTCCGATGAAGATGTGATCGGCCGCCCGGTCCAGGAAGTCCTCGGTTTGCAGTGGCGCGATCCCGGTGAAGGCGGCGAGAGCGCCGACACCAATGGCGACGGTGAGACCGACCCGATCGAGACCTCGCTGGAGTGGGGCGTGCGATCGCTCGGCAAGCGCGTCTCGGTCAACGCCGAGGGAGACCTGCCTGCCGAGGCGGTGGCCGACGTCTTTCCAGCCTATGACGAGGACGGCGGCCTGCTGATCGTCCTCACTCCGGAGAGCTGAGAGACCCCTTATGGGCAAGAGGCGCCGGCATCTGTTCGTACTGCTCTTCGTGCTGGGCCTGGTGATCATTTCCGGCGTCGTGATCGCCAAAAAGCCGACCAAACTGGGGCTCGACCTCAAGGGCGGCCTCGAGTTGATCTATCAGGCAACCCCCACCGGTCAGGTCAAGGAAGTCAGCGGTGAAGACATCGAACAGTCGATCGGGATCATCCGCCAACGGATCGACCAGCTCGGCGTAGCAGAGCCCGAAGTGGCGCGCCTGGGCAGCAACGAGATCTCGGTCAGCCTGCCCGACATCACCGACCCCAAACGGGCGATCAACGAGGTCGGGACGACCGCGCAGCTCTATTTCTATGACTGGGAGACGAGCCTGATCGACCGCGAGCACACGATCGGCGGGCATCCGGGTCGAAATCCTCCGGCGGCGGCGCTCAAAGAAGCCAAAAAAGAATGGAAAGAAGCCGGGCGGGCCCCGCAGAAGGGTGAAAGCCCCGAAGAAAAACAGGAAGTCAAAGAAGAAACAGAACCACTGATCTTCGCCGGTGCCTACCCGACCGCCTACGGGGCGGTGCGCCTGGCCACCGAACAGAAGCCGATCAAGGATTGCACCAGCTGCTCGACGACCAGGCCGACCTACTACCTGTTCTCCGAAAACGAACAGCACAAGAAGCTGGCCGGCCCGGAGTTCCGCAAAGAAGACCTCTACATCAGCGCCACCGGCCGCAAAATCCCCCACAAGGGCGAAGTGCTGAAGGTCCCGGTGGGGACCGTCGTGGTCTCCGAATTGCCCCAGAAGGAAGGCGTCCCGATCGAAGGCGCCGAACCGGGCTGGTACGCGATCGTCGATGAACCGGCGCTGACCGGCACCGAAATCACCAATCCCGAAGAGAAAGAACAGGAAGGCCAGCTCGCGGTGGTCTTCGAATTCACCGAATCCGGTCGCGAAGCCTTCCACGAAGTCACCCGCAAGATCGCCCAGCGCGGCCAGGAACAGGCGATCGGGCTGCCCGGCCAAGAAGAAGTCGAAGCGCTCTCGGGGCACTTTGCCGTTGTCCTTGACAACGAAGTCAAAACCCGGCCGATCATCAACTTCTCCGAAAACCCGGACGGCATCGACGGCCGCACCGGCGCCCAGATATCCGGTGGTTTCCAGAGCATCGGTGAAGCGCAGGAACTGGCCGAAACGCTGCAGATCGGCGCCCTGCCGGTCAGCCTCAAGCTGATCAGCCAGACCCAGGTCTCAGCGACCCTCGGCACCGAGGCCCTGCACGAGGGGATCAAGGCGGGGATCATCGGCCTCGCCCTCGTCATCCTCTTTCTGCTGATCTTCTATCGCGTGTTGGGGGCGATCGCGACGCTCGCGCTCGGCGCCTACGGGGTGATCTTCTTCGCCCTGATCAAACTGATCCCGATCACCCTGACCCTGCCGGGGATCGCGGGGTTGATCCTGACGATCGGGGTCGCGGCTGATTCCAACATCGTCATCTTTGAGCGAATAAAGGAGGAGGTCCGCGCCGGGCGATCCATGCCCGCGGCGATCGCCGCGGGCTACCGGCGCGGGATCGCGACGATTGTCGACGCCAACGTCGTCACCTTGCTGACGGCCTTCATCCTCTTCGTCTTGGCGACCGCCGGGGTCAAGGGTTTCGCCTTCACCCTCTTTGTCGGCACCGTCGTCTCCCTGCTGACCGCGGTCGTCTTCACCCAGGCGCTGCTCGGCAGCATGAGCCGCACCAGACTGCTCAACTCCCCCAAGGTTCTCGGTGCGGCCGCCGAACAGCGCATCCGCTGGCACTTCAACTTCATGGGGGCGAGTCGCTGGTTCTTCTCCCTCTCGGGAACGATCCTGCTGATCGGCGGGTTCGCCCTGGCGACCAAGCAGCTCAACTTCGGCATCGACTTTGAATCCGGGACCCGGATCAAGGTCGCGCTGACCAAGCCAACCGAAGAGGAAGGGGTCCGCGAAGCGCTCAACACGGTGGGCATCAGCGGCGAGGAGATCCAGCAGGTCTCTGACCCCGAACTCGGCGACAACGTCTTTCAGATCCAGACCCAGGCGCTCTCGCCGGGCAAAGCCAAAGAAGCGCTCGAAAAGGAATTCGGGATCGCCCATGAAGCCTTCGAAAGCGAGACGGTGGGGCCGACCTTCGGCGAACAGGTGGCCGAAAGCGCGCTCAAGGCCCTGATCTTCTCGCTGCTGGTGATCTGCGCCTACATCGCCTTCCGCTTTGACCCGAAGTTCGCGGTCCCGGTTCTGATCGCGCTCTTCCACGACATCCTGATTACGGCCGGCGTCTACTCACTGACGGGGAAAGAGGTGAGCAGCGGTACCGTCGCCGCCTTTCTGACGATCTTGGGCTACTCGCTCTACGACACGATCATCGTCTTTGACCGAATACGCGAGAACGTGCCGCGGATGCCGCGGGCCGCGTTCTCGCAGATCGTCAACCGCTCGATGAGCGAGGTCCTGACCCGTTCGCTGGCGACCAGCTTCACGACCCTGCTCGCGATCACCTCGCTGCTCGTATTCGGTGGCGCGACCCTGCAGGACTTCGCCTTCGCGATGCTGGTCGGGATCGCCTCGGGAACCTATTCCTCGATCTTCATCGCCTCCCCGGTGCTGACGGCCTGGAAGGAACGCGAGCCCGGTTTCGCCCGGCGCCGAGAGCGGATCGCCGAGGCCTCGGGCTCGGTACCCGCCTTCGCCGACGATCTCGAGCTGGCCAAGTTGAGCGATGATTCAAGCACCGAAGCCGACCTTCAGGACGGCACTGAAGCGGCCCGCGAGGGGCAATCCCCCCGCGGTGCGGTGGCGACCGTGGAGCCCGAGCCCGGCGAGGGCGGCGGCGCGGTGCGGGCATCTTCCAACGGCGAGCAGACCGCGGCCGAACGCGCCTCGGCTGAGCGGCGCGAGAAAAATGCAGAGCGCCGCGCCCGCCGCCAGCAGCGCCGCAAGCACGGGAGGAATCGCTGATGGCCCTACTTGTTTGGTTCACGATGGGGATCGCGCTCTGGCACTTCACGGTCTTCTTGCCCGACCATTTCTGGCAGGGGATCGTCGGCGCCTTCATCGGCTCGGTGATCGGCGCGATCGTCTTTGGCTCGATCGTCGAGATCGCGACCGGCAAGAGCCTTGGCAACACCGACCTGCTCACCGCGCTGATCGCGGTCCCCGGGGTGGCGATCGGCCTCGCCGTGGTCTGGGTGGTCGGCCTTCGCGAGGAGCGCCGCCAGCTCCAGTAGCACTCGCCCGGCCCGCATTTTGCGCGCGCCGGCGCCGAAATTGCCGCCGCGGCGCTTCCTAGCCTGGGAGGGTGGCGGAAACCATCAAGGCATATCGCGCTGAGCCCTACTCCTACGGGGAGGCGAGGGCGCTGGCCGAGGAGCTCGAACTCAGCGAGCCGGTTGCGATCACCCTGGTGCGCCGCGGCTACCGCACGCCCGAGCAGGCGCGTGCGTTCCTGGCGGCCGATGAGTCACATGGTCCATTTGAGTTCAACTCGATGCCGGCCGCGCTGAGCCGACTGCGAGACGCCCTGGAGTCGGGCGAGCAGATCACCGTGCACGGTGACTTCGATGTCGACGGGGTCTGTGCGACCGCGATCCTGGTCGGTGCTCTGCGCGGGCTCGGGGCACCGAATTGCGATTGGCTGATTCCAGATCGGATCGCCGATGGCTATGGGCTCTCGGTCGCCAACGTTGAGGTCCTCGCGCGCCGTGGCACCAAGCTGCTGGTCACCGTGGACTGTGGGATCACGGCGGTCGCCGAGGTTGCGCGGGCGAGGGAACTGGGGATCGATGTGATCGTCACCGATCACCACCAGCCCGGCGCGCAGCTGCCCGATTGCACAATCCTTCATCCCGCCCTCGACGGCTACCCCTTTGCCGAGCTCTGCGGCACCGCGGTCGCCTGGAAGCTGAGCTGTGCGCTGCGGGAGGGTGCGGCCCATTCCGGGCCGGCGGGCGCCGGCCGCGAGGCAGGGTGCGAGGAAGATCTGGATCTGGTCGCGCTGGCGACGGTTGGCGACGTTGTGCCGCTGATCGGGGAGAATCGTTCGCTGGTGCGCCGTGGTCTGGAGCAGGCACGGCGCCTGCGCCGACCCGGGATCCGGGCGCTGGTCGAGTCCGCCAAGTGTGAGCCGACCCGCCTCGATGAGGGGGATCTCGCCTTCCGCCTTGCGCCGCGGATCAACGCGGCCGGGCGTCTCTATCGCGCCGATGCGGGGGTTGAGCTCTTCCTTACCGAGGATCAGGGCCGGGCGGCGGAGATCGCCACCGAGCTGAGTCGCGCCAACGGCGAGCGGCGCGCCACCGAGCGCCAGGTCGACACCGCGGCTGAGGCCGCGCGCCGCGAGCTCCCCGAGGCCCTGCGTGAGGCCCCCGCTCTGGTGGTCGCCGGCGAGGGGTGGCACCGGGGGGTGATCGGGATCGTCGCCTCACGCCTGGTCGAGCGCCACCAGCGTCCGGCGATCGTGATCTCTCTCGATGGGCACGGGGGCGCCCGCGGCTCGGGGCGCAGCATCGCCGGCTTTGATCTACTCGCCGGACTTGAGGCCTGCGCCGAGCACCTGGTCAGCTTTGGCGGGCACCGCGCCGCCGCCGGGCTCGAGCTGCGCGCCGAGAGTCTGGCGGCGTTTCGGGAGGCCTTCGCCGCGCATGCCGCAGCCGTGCTTGGACCCGAGGAGCTTCGCCAGATCGAGCCGATCGACGCGATGGTCGGCGGCGCCGATCTCGGTCTCGAGCTGGCCGAGGAGCTCAACCGCCTCGCCCCCTTTGGCATGGGCAACCCGGGAGTACGGCTGCTCGTCCCCTCGGCTAGGGTTCGCGACGTGCGACCGATGGGGGCGGAGGGCACCCACGCGCGCTTCAGCCTGCACAGCGGTGCCCACCGGGCCCTCGGGGTCGCCTTTGGTCGCTCGCGGCTGGGGGTCAGCGAGGACGATCCGGTCGATGCCGCGGTGCGACTTGAGCTCAACCACTGGAACGGATCGGTTGAGCCGCGCGTGGTTTTACGCGAGATCTACTCGCCTGGGGTGAAGGCCGAGGATCGTTCCCGCGGGGCTGAGATCGCCGCCCCCGAATGGTGGTCGCGCTTTGAGGCCGAGCTGGGTGCTGAGCCCGCGGCCGCCGCGCCCACTGGCCCTGAAGGGAGGGCCGGGTCGCGCGGCGAGGCGAGGGAGGGGGAGAGGGTGCCGATCGCGCCCAGCGGGTCGGCAGCAGCGCTGATTGCCGAGCTCTCCTCAAGTGGGGAGAGCGTCATCGGTTTCGTCGCCGACGCCCCCCGGCGCGCCCACCTCGCCAAGGACGGCGCCCGGATCGCCGAGTACCTCGAGCTGGACCGAAGCCCCGAGCTCTCGGGTGCCTTCACCCATGTCGTCCTCGTCGATCCACCGCCCTCGGATCGCCTCCGGCAAGCGGCGGTTCGGGCCGCCCCAGGGGGCGGCTACCTGCATCCCGCCTGGGGGGAGTTGGAGCTGCGCGTCGCGCTCGCCGCGCTTGAGTCCCAATTCGCCCAGCGCAGTGAGCTGATCGCGACCTACCGCGATCTGCGCGACGCCGGCGAGGAGCTGAGCGGTGATTCGCTCCTGGCAGCACTGCGCGGCTCGGGGCGCTATCCCCGGCGGCCCGAGACGGCGGCCCGTTGCTTTCGCGTGCTCAGCGAGCTCGACCTGGTCTCGGGGACGAGCGCGTTTGGCGAGGGCAGCGTCGGGGTCGTATCCTCAGAGGGGACCGAACTGGAGCGCTCGACGGCATTTCTCGCCTACAGCGCCCGCTATCAGGAGGGTCGCCGATACCTCGAAGGACACAAACAGAGCTAGAGCGCGGCGCCTTGCTCGCCGACCTTTTCGCGGTGGTCGAGGAGTTCGACTCCCCGACCGACGGCGATGGCCTGAGGGCGCCGGGCACCGGAGATGGTGGTGTCGCCTCGCCCGCTGGCGCCGCGGTGGCGCTCGCGAGGGTCGATCGCGCGGCGCTCGAGAACGCCTTCGAGTTCGCCTGCGATCGTCACGCCGATCAGTTGCGCCATTCCGGTGATGAGTTCATCACCCATCCAGTCGGTGTGGCCCAGATCTGCGCCGGGATGCGGCTTGACACCGAGACCCTCTGCGCCGCCCTTTTGCACGACACGGTCGAGGACACCAGCGCCAGTCTCGAGGAGATCCGCGAGGAGTTCGGCGAGGAGATTGCCCAGCTCGTCGACGGGGTTACAAAGCTGACCGGAATCACCTTCGAGAGCCGCGACGAGAGACAGGCTGAGAACTACCGGAAGATGATGGTCGCGATGGCCACCGACGTCAGGGTAATCCTGATCAAGTTGGCCGACCGACTCCACAACATGCGAACGCTCGGTGCCCTACCCAAGCAAAAGCAGACCGCCAAGGCGCGAGAGACACTGGAGATCTATGCGCCGCTCGCCCACCGACTCGGGATCCACGCGATCAAATGGGAGCTCGAGGATCTCGCCTTCGCGACCCTGCATCCGCGCAAGTACGCGGAGATCAAACAGCTCGTTGCCCAGCAGCGCGATGAGCGCGAGGTCTATGTCACCGAAGCCGGTCGCTTCCTCTCCGAGGAGCTCGCCAAGCTTGGGATCGAGGCCGAGATCTCTGGGCGGGCCAAGCACTTCTACTCGATCTACACGAAGATGACGAGGAAGGGGCGCGAGTTCAACGAGATATTTGACTTGACCGCGATGCGCGTGATCGTCGGCTCGGTCAAGGACTGCTACGGCACGATCGGCGTGATCCACTCGCTGTGGAAGCCGCTGCCGGGGCGCTTCAAGGATTTCGTCGCGATGCCGAAGGCCAACATGTACCAGGCTCTGCACACGACGGTGATCGGTCCCGAGGGCAAGCCCCTGGAGATCCAGATTCGTACCGACGAGATGCACAAACTCGCCGAGTACGGGATCGCCGCGCACGTTGCCTACAAGGAGGGCGGGGGCGGCGACCCCAAGCGTGAGAAGATGACCTGGCTGCGACAGCTGGTCGAGGCCGAGGGCGAGCAGGATCCGGCCGAGTTCCTCGAGTCGCTGAAGGTCGATCTCTTCGAGGATGAGGTCTTCGTCTTCACCCCGAAGGGCGAAGTGAAGAGCCTCTCGGCCGGCTCGACCCCGCTCGATTTCGCCTACGCGGTCCACACCGATGTCGGCCATCGCTGCGTCGGTGCCAAGGTCAACGGCAACATCGTGCCGCTGCACTACCAGCTGCGCTCAGGGGACATCGTGGAGGTGCTGACCGCCAAGCAAAAGCGCGGCCCCTCGCGCGACTGGCTGAAACTGGTGCGGACCAGCCGCGCTCGCAACAAGATCCGCGCCTGGTTCAAAGAGGAGCGTCGCGACGACGCCGAGCGAAACGGCCGCGAGGGACTCGAGGATGCGCTGCGCAAGCGCGGTCTGCCGATGCAAAAGGTCGCCGGTTCGCCGCTGCTAGCCGACGTGATCCGCGAGATGGGCCACCAGAAGGCGAGTGAGTTCTACATCGCCCTGGGTCAGGGCAAGCTCTCGACCAAGACCGTTGCCAACAAGTTGATGCAACGGCTGAAGGCCGGCGAGGCGGTCGAGGACCAGCAGTCCCCCGGGATCTCCAAAGAGCGGGGTGAGGATAAGGCGCGCCGCACGAAGGTCGCCTCGACCTACGGGATCCGGGTCAAGGGGGCCTCCGACGTCGCGGTGCGGCTGGCCAAGTGCTGCCGACCGGTCCCGGGTGATGAGATCGCCGGCTATGTCTCGCTCGGACGCGGGATCACGATCCACCGGTCCGACTGCCGCAACGTTCGGGCCCTGAAAAAGGACCCCGAACGCTTCGTCGAGGTCAGTTGGGACGGCGAGAACGAGTCCTCATATCGGGTCGAGATGCAGATCGACGCCTACGATCGAACTCGCCTGCTCGAGGACCTCTCGCGGACCTTCTCTGAGGCGGGGATCAACATCATCGGGGCCACCTGCACCACCGATCACCCGATGGTCAAGAATCGCTTTGTCGTTGAGGTGGGCGACACCGAGCAGCTCAAGCACTGCATCTCTCGCCTGCGCAACGTCGAGTCCGTCTTTGACGTCTACCGCATAACGCCGGCCGGCTGAGGCGAGCGCACGGCCGCCGCGATCAGGCGATGATCGTCAGGGCGCCGGGCTCCGCGCGCAGCTCGAGCCGCTCCTTTTCACCGATGTAGTCACCGTCGACCTGGACCGGGAACGGTTGCGGGGCGCCGTCCTTATCGCCCGAGATCGAGCTGATGCTCGCCTCGGTCACATCTTCGAAGTGCTGGATGCGGCGGTGACGGGCGGCGGGTTTGGTCGGGCTGAAGAGGCGTGGAATTAGGCTCGGCATGTCGCGCTGGGCGGCGCGCTGGAGTACGGCGACCGAGAGTGTGCCGTCATCGATCTCGACTCCCTCACAGACACGGACTGGGCGGCTCGCGAAGTAGGTGAAGGGATCGGAGTTCTGGGCGAGGGCGGTGACCCCCTCGACCGGGTCGCCCGCGTCGGTTTCGACCCGCAGGCGGACCGGGTTGCGCAGGTAGTTTCGGTAAAAGCTCGAGACCGCGGCCCAGGTGTAGTAATAGGGGCCGGCGCGTGACTTGAGCCGCGGGTGGGCGTCGACTCGGCGCACGACGGTGGCGTCGATGCCAACCCCGCAGGAGAAGACGAAATATCGCTCATCGACGCGGCCGAGGTCGATCTTGCGCGGCTGCCAATCATCGGCCAGGGCGAGCAGGTGCTCGGTCGCATCGACGACGTCGTTAGGGAGGCCGAGCGTGCGGGCGACGACATTGGTCGATCCCCCCGGCAGGACCGAGACCGGGACCTCGGTGCCGGCGAGTCCGTTGACGACCTCGTTGAGGGTGCCATCGCCGCCGAAGGCGACGACGACGTCATAACCGTGGTCGCGCACCTCCCGGCCGATCTCGGTCGCGTGATTTTGGGCCTCAGTCGAGACAGTCTCAACCTCAAAACGGCCCTGCAGGGCGTAGACGACGAGATTCTTGAGTCGGTCAGAGACCGTCGTCGCGTAGGGATTGACGATGATCAGCATCCGCTTCTTGGCGGACCGCCGCCGCTCTCTGGACCCAATTCTCGCCATTCTCAGACCGCTGTTCGCCAGCTTATTCGCCAGTGAGAACTGCGCCGGCCGTGCGAGCAACCTCCTCGGTGCTCTTCTTCTGCGCCACCAAGCAGGCGCCGAACGGGCCAGCCACCTCGGTCACTGAGTCCGGCGTCAGGTGCCCGTCGTGGTCGAGGGTGATCGCTATCGTCGAGTGGCCGATGAATGTCGAGCGGGCCTTGGCATTGACGCCGGCAGCGATCATCGGGGAGGCGAAGGTGTGCCGGCACTCGTGCAGCGTATTGCGGGGTGGACTCCGCTGACGCCCACGCCTCCTCGGCGCGCCGCGCCAGCTCCTCAGCGCCCAGCGCCTGGCAACTTCTGGCGCCAAAGTGACGGCCGAGGGTTCCTGGTCGCCCCCGCCGGTCTCTGCCGCCAAGAAGTCCCGCAGGACCGCGTTGATGGGGCTCTTCGGTGCGCGGTGCTTGCCTTCAGCGTGATCTGGCCCCGAGCTTCGGGCGGCCGCGCCCATGTCAGAAGAGCGGAAATGGCGTGTGTGACGAAAGCCAGCCGCTGAAAGGGGCCCGGAAGACCTGGCCTAATTGCGCTGCTCCGCAGCGCTCCAAGCCCGCAGAGGGAGAATGTCGGCGACGGCAGCCCAGCTCTAGCAGGTTGACCCAAATCAGCCTCGCGGCGCGCGCACTCGCGCCCACGCGAAACTCGCCAACACCCGACTCGGAAGATTCCCCTCGGTCCACCTGCTCTGGAAGCTCGACCCGCTTGTGATCAGGGCAACCGGCGGGCGCCTCGGTTTGGGCTTTCCCCTGCCGACGGCGTTGCTGAAGACGCGCGGCGCAAGGAGCGGTGCGCGGCGGCGCAATGCGGGGATCTATTTTCACGACGGCGAGCGGGTCACGATCATCGCTTCGAAGCTGGCCTGCCCCACAACCCTGCCTGGTTTTACAAGCTGCGAGCCGAACCGAAGGTCTCCCTCGGCGGGGTCCCGATGCGGGCCGAGCTGGTCACCGAGGAGTCTGAGCGCGAACGGCTCTGGGCGCTTGCCGACCACGTCTTTGCGCCCTATGCCGCCGTATCGCCGTGAAGCGGCCAAGGCAGGGCGCAGGATCCCAAACGCCCGGCTCTACCCGCTCGCTTCATAGCGAATCACTTCGCCGTCGTCGGCTTCGCGCACCCGACCTTCGTTGACCAGCAGATCCGCGTGTCCGATCACCTCCGAGAGGGTCAGGAAGGCTTGGGTGACCGCGACGTTGCCCCAGATCGCCTGCGCGATCTCATGGCCGCTACGCGGCTGCTCGGCGATCAGCCTGTAGATCTTCTCCTTGCGCTTCTCGTGCTTGGCGAGGCGCTCATCGATTAGCGCGACATGATCGACGACGGGCTCACCGTGGCCGCCGAGGACGATCTCGGCCGGCATCTCGCGGGTCTTTTTCATCGAATCTATGTAGGTGACGAGGGCCTGCGGTCGCCCCTCGGACCCGTCGAGCGGCCGCGAGATAAGGGGGTTGGACGATATGTGGGCGAGCAGGTGATCCGCGGCGATCAGGATTCGCCGCTGCTCATCCCAGAAGACCGTGTCGGAGGGGCTGTGACCCGGCCGGTGCAGCGTCTGCAACGTGCGGTCGCGGAAGCGGATCTCCTCACCGTCGCCCAGCGGTCTGGTGACGTTGACGTGCGAGCCCCAGCTGCGGAAGCTGCGCGAGACGCTCTGCAGGGCCTCGGTCACCTCCTCGGAGATGCCGTTGCGGCGCATCAGCTCGACCGCAAAGCGGTCCTCGGCATCGGCATCGGTGTCAAAATTGGCGAGTCGGTCGGCGGCGATTCCGACCGCGGCGACCGCGGCGCCTGAGTGCTCGACGATGATCTCGACCAGACCCAGGTGATCGATGTGCTGGTGGGTAACGATCACCAGCTCGAGGTCATCGATCGAGTGGCCGCGCTCGGCAAGCTGAGTTTGCAGCTCATCGAGCGCCTTGCCCGAATTGGGGCCGGTGTCGATCAGGGTCAGTGGCTCGTCCTCGAGCAGGTAGCAATTCACCCGGCCGACCGCGAACGGGGTCGGGATGCGGAGGCAGTGGATGCCGGCCAGTGCCGCCTGCTCCAGCGCCTGCTCGGGAGTCAGGTTCACGCTCTGATCACACTGAGGACCGCGTCCCGCTTGGCCTCCATGTCCTTGCGGGAGACGAGCGACTCGAGATTGAGGCGCAGCAGGGGCTCGGTGTTCGACGGGCGCACGTTGAAGTGCCAATCCGGAAAGTCCACAGAGGCGCCATCGAGGTCACCCAACACCGCCCCGGTGCCAAAGCGGTCGACGATCTCCTCGATCTTCGCCGCAGGCTCCTCGACCGCGGAGTTGATCTCGCCGGAGATGAAGTAGCGAGAGCGGAAGTCGGCCATTAGCTCAGCCAGGTTGCGCCGCTCCTTGGCGAGCAGCTCAAGCATCAGGAGGGCTGGGATCGTCCCCGAATCCGCGTTCCAGAACTCGCGAAAGTAGTAGTGGCCAGAGACCTCGCCGCCGAAGACAGCGTTCTCTTCGCGCATCCGCGCCTTGAAGAAGGCGTGGCCGACTCGTGAGAGGTCCGAGCGACCGCCCTCCCTTGCGACCAGCTCGGGCACGGCGCGGCTCGAGCGCGGGTCATAGAGGATCGTCGCGCCCGGGTGCTTCTCCAGGGCGGCGCGGGCCAGTAAGGCGCAGATGAAGTCGCCGTCGCAGAACTCTCCATTGCCGTCGATGAAGAAGCAGCGATCGGCGTCGCCGTCCCAGGCGATGCCGAGGTCGGCGCCGCTCGTGCGCACCATCTCGATGATCAGGCGCCGGTTGTCCTCGAGCAACGGGTTGGGCTCGTGGTCGGGGAACTCACCGTCGGGCTCGAAGTACATCTCCTCGAGTTCGAGTGGGAGTTTTTCGAGGATCGGTCCCACCATCGGTCCGGCCATCCCGTTGCCCCCGTCGAGGACGACCTTCATCGGCTTGATCGCCTCGGTGTCGATGAAGGACAGTGCGTGGGCTCGGAACTCGTCCCAGATATCGACCTCCTCGGAAGAGCCTCCCCCCGGCTCCTCGCCCAGCCCGGCTTCGATTTCCTGCCGGACGTCGCCGATCCCGGCGTCGCCGGAGAGCGGAAGCGCCCCCTCCCGGACCAGCTTGACCCCGGTGTAGGCCTTGGGGTTGTGGGAGGCGGTCACCATCGCGCCGCCGTCAAGCTCCCGTGAGCCGACCAGGTGGTAGAGCATCTCGGTGGCGACCATGCCAGCGTCGATCACGATCGCCCCCTCACCGACCAGCCCCTCGCGCAGGGCGGCCGCCATCGCCGGCGCGGTCAGTCTCATGTCGCGACCGAGCCCGATCCTCAACCCGCGCGTCTCCTTGCCGCGCAGCTCCGCGATCACACGGGCAAAGGCCCGGCCAATCGCCAGCGCCGTGGTCTCGTCCATCTCATCGCCATAGAGGCCGCGGATGTCGTAGGCCTTGAAGATCGTGGTCGGGGCGAGGAGGCGGTCGCTCAAAACGCTCCTTTGAGGGCGGTATAGCTCTGCTCGAGCGTTTGGGGCATGACTTTGGTGTCGGCGATCACGGGCATGAAGTTGGTGTCCCCGCCCCAGCGTGGGACGACATGGAGGTGGATGTGGTGCTCGACCCCGGCGCCGGCGACCCGCCCCTGATTGAAGCCGACGTTGAAGCCATGCGGGTCATAGACCTCCTCGAGATGGGCCATCGCCCGCTGGGCGAGCGCCATCATCTCGGCCATCGCCTCGGGCGCGAGATCCTGCAGGCGGCCGATGTGCTCGTAGGGCGTCACCATCAAGTGGCCGTTGGTGTAGGGGAAGAGGTTGAGGATCACGAAGCAGCGCTGACCCCGGTGCACGATCAGGTTGGCCGCGTCGTCTTTCTGCGCCGGTTTGGCGCAGAAGATGCAGTCCTCCTCGATGTCCTTGGACGCGTCCTTCACGTAGTCAAGGCGCCAGGGCGCCCAGATCCGAAAATTTGCCACGGGAGTCGCAGGCTACAACCAGCCGCGCCTGCGGAAGTAGGCGACCATGGCGATCAGGATGACCAGCATCGCGCCGATCACGATGTAGAAGTCGGTCAGGTTGTCCTGTCCCGGCACCCTGACGTTCATCCCCCAGATGCTCGCGATCAGGGTCAGCGGCAGCACGATGACGCTGATCGAGGTCAGCACGCGCAGGATGTCGTTGAGGCGGTGTGAGATCACCGACTCGTTGGTCTCGGCCAGCGCCTCGACCACCTCCTTGTAGTTTTCGAGCATGTCCCAGATCCGCTCGTGTGCGTCGACGATGTCGTCGAAGTAGATCTCGAGGTCGAGGTCGGTAGCCAGATAGCGCTGCTTGACCCGCTCGAGGTCGCGCAGCACCGGGCGCTGAGGGCGGATCACCTTGCGGAAGTTGATGATCTCCTGTTTGACGTTGGAGATGTCACGCACGACATCCTCCGAGCCGCCCTCGAAGATCACGTCCTCGAGCGCATCGAGCTTGTTGCCGATCTTGCGCAGCATTGGGAAGCAGTAGTCGAAGCTGTCGTCGACGAGGCGGTAGAGGAGGTAGCCCGAGCCGCGGGAGAAAAGCTCCTCGCGTATCTCCTGCTTTGCACGGCAGCGCTCGAATAGATACTCAACCGGCTGCAGCGGCTGATTGGGAATCGTGACCAGAAAGCCGGGGCCGACAAAGAGATCGAGCTCGCCGGTGCCAAGCCGTCCTGCCGCTGAGTCAAAGATCGGAAAGTGCAAGACGATGAACAGGTACTCGTCATAGACATCGATCTTCGGCCGCTGGTTGCGGGAGAGGACGTCCTCGAGGTCGAGGGCATGGAAGTCGAAGTGCTCCTCGAGCCAGGCACCCTCCAGTGAGCCGGGGCGCTCGATGTTGACCCAGCGCAGGCCGGAGGAGTCGATCTGCTCGACGTTTGGAGTCTGGGGCTCAGCCTGCGGCGTCGCGCCGAGGTGCTCGCCGCGCCGGGTAGCCCGTCGCAGCCTTGGTTTCGGAAGGTTCGGCATCGGCTGGACCTAGCGTGGTTGTCTCGCTCACCTCGGGCATAGCTGCAAGGTTAGCCGCCAGCGCCGTCTGCAACTGAACGAAATGTCCCCTGGTAGGATTGCTCCCACATAAGCGCCACATCTAGAGGGGTGGAGGGACTGGCCCAGTGAAGCCCCGGCAACCACCTCGGACCTGCGATCCGAGGAGAGGTGCCAAGTCCAGCAGGTCGCGGTTGGGACCTGGAAGATGTGGGGAAACGTCCGATCGGACCTCTGCCCCACAGGTTAGGGCGGAGGTTTTTTTGTTGAAGGCAACAGGAAAGAAGATCGGATGTCACTCGAGAGCCTGAGGTGCAAGGAGTGCGGGGCGGCCTATGAGTTGGACGCGCACTACTTTTGTGAGAACTGCTTCGGTCCGCTGGAGGTCACCTATGACCACTCCGGACTTGAACCCGAGGAGGCCAGACGGCGGATCCAGGCCGGCTCGCAGGGAATCTGGCGCTACGCGGATTTCCTCCCCTTCGAGGGCCGCCCGGGCGACCCGCTGGAGCCCGGCCTGACGCCGCTCCTGCGTGCCGATCGCCTCGCCGAGCGGCTCGGGATCGGCGCCGAGTTGTGGATCAAGAACGACGCCGCCAACCCGACCCACTCCTTCAAGGACCGGGTCGTCGCCGTCGCCGTCGCCAAGGCGCAGGAGCTCGGATTTGAGACGGTCGCCTGCGCTTCGACCGGCAATCTCGCCAACGCGGTCGCCGCGCACGCCGCCGCCGCCGGGCTGGATTCCTATGTCTTCGTGCCGGCCAATCTTGAGGAGCAGAAGCTGCTCGCGACCGCCGTCTATGGGACGAATCTGGTCGGGGTCCGAGGCAACTACGACGACGTCAACCGACTTTGCACCCAGCTCGCCGACTCCCATCCGTGGGCCTTCGTCAACGTCAATCTGCGGCCCTACTACGCCGAGGGCTCAAAGACGCTCGCCTACGAGACGGTCGAGCAGCTCGGCTGGCAGCTGCCCGACCGGGTGCTCTGTCCGATTGCCTCTGGGTCGCTCTTCACCAAGCTCGGTCGCGGCTTTGAGGAGTGGCTCGATCTTGGCCTGGTCGAGGGCGGGCAGCCGATTTTCAACGGTGCCCAGGCGCAGGGCTGCAGCCCGGTGGCGACCGCTTTTGCCGAAGGCTGGGACGTCTGCAAGCCGCAGAAGCCGGAGACGATCGCAAAGAGCCTGGCGATCGGCGACCCGGCCGATGGCCCCTACGCGGTCGAGCACGCCCGCAGAACGGCAGGGCGCATCGAGGCTGTCGATGACGATCAGATCCGCGACGCGATCCGTCTGCTCGCCGAGACGACCGGGATCTTCACCGAGACCGCGGGCGGGGTCACGGTCGGTGTCCTTCGCAAGCTCGCCGAGCGTGGGGATATTGCCGACGGCGAGCGCGTCGTCGTCTATCTCACGGGTGAGGGTCTGAAGACCCTTGATGCGACCCGCGATAGGTTCCAGATGCGCGAGATCGACCCCGACCTCGCCAGCTTTGAGTCCGAGTTCGAGCAGGAGGTTGCAGTCCGATGAGTGTGACGGTGAAGATCCCAACCCAGCTACGCGCCGCGACCGCTGGCGAAGGTGAGCTCGAGGTGAGCGGCTCGACCGTGGGCGAGGTGCTCGACGCTGTCTTTGAGGCGCACGCTGAACTGCGCGAGCGGATAACCCAGGACGGCGGTCTGCGCCGCTTCGTCAACGTCTATGTGAGTGGCGAGGACATCCGCTTTCAGCAGGGCCTTGAGACGGCGATCAACGAGGGCGACGAGGTCACCATCCTTCCGGCCGTAGCTGGCGGTTGCTGAAACCGCCGGTCGTCATCCTCTGCGGGGGCCGCGGCACCCGCCTGCGCGAGCGGACCGAGTCGGTACCAAAGGCCTTGGTCGAGATCGGCGGCCGGCCGATCCTCTGGCACGTGATCCGAATCTACGCGGCCCAGGGCTTTGAGCGATTCGTGCTCGCCACCGGTTATCTGGGCGAGATGGTCGCTGAGTTCGTCGCGGCCGAGGGCTGGCCCGATGGGGTCGCGGTTGAGTGCGTGGACACCGGCGCGGAGACCCCGACCGGCGGGCGGATCGCAAGGCTAGCTGGGCAGTGGCTTGGGGGCGAGCGTTTCTGCGCGACCTATGCTGACGGGGTCGCCGACGTCGACCTCGCGGCGCTGCTCAGCTTTCACGCCCAGCACGGAGACCCGGCAACGATGACCGTCGTTCGCCCTCATCTGCAGTGGGGAGTGGCCGATGTCGATGAGGAGGGCAGGATCTCGGGCTTCACTGAGAAGCCACGTAGCGAGCACTGGATCAACGGCGGTTTCTTCTGCTTCGAGCCGGCGGCGATTGCCTACATGGAGGAGGACAGCGTGCTCGAGCGCGAGCCGCTGAAACGGCTCGCCGCCGAGGGCCTGCTGCACGCGCACCGGCACGATGGGTTTTGGGATTGCATGGATACCTACAAGGATGCGGTTGTGCTCAACGATCTCTGGGCTCGCGGGGAGGCGCCCTGGCGGGTTTGGGACGAAACCGAGGTGGAGGTGCGATGAAGCGCGCCCTGGTCACCGGCGGCCACGGTTTCATTGCCTCCCACCTTGCGCGGGCACTGCTGGGGCGTGGCGATGCGGTCACCGTTCTCGACGTCGGTTCACCGCGGGTCTCAGGCCTGGCACTGCAGGAAATCGAGTCCGAGGTGGAGTTGGTCGGTGCCGATCTGGGCGATGCCCGTGCCGTCACCGCGACCCTCGGCGCCGGCCAGTTCGACGTTGTCTTCCATCTCGCCGCTCAGACCCTCGTCGGTCCGGCGATGGAGCGCCCTGCAGCGACCTTTGAGGCCAACGTGGGAGGCACCTGGATCCTGCTTGAGGCCTGCCGCCGGGCCGAGGTTCCCGCGGTGGTAGTTGCGTCCTCCGATAAGGCCTACGGGCCGCGCGATGAGTTGCCCTATCGGGAGGAGATGCAGCTGCGTCCAGCCTCGCCCTATGAGGCCAGCAAGGCGGCGGCGGATGCGATCGCGCTCAGTTACTGGCCGGCATTCGGCTTGCCCGTCGCGGTCACCCGCTGCGCCAATGTCTACGGCGGCGGTGACCTGAACTTCTCGCGCCTGGTCCCGGAGGCGATCGTCGCCGTGCTCGACGGGCGGCGGCCCGGGATTCGCTCCGACGGCAGCCCCGAGCGCGACTTCCTCTTCATTGACGATGCGGTGGCGGCCTACCTCGCGGTCGAGCACGAGGTCGGAGCCGGCGGGCCCGCGGCGGGTGAGGCCTTCAACGCCGGTGGAGGGCGGCCGCATTCGGTCACCGAGGTGCTGGGGACGATTGCCGCGGTCAGCGGCCGCACGGTAGAGCCCGAGTACCTCGGAACGGGCGCTCCGCCCGCCGAGATCGACCGCCAGTTCGTCGACTTCTCAAAGCTCGCCAAGACGACTGGTTGGCGCCCCGAGGTCGAGCTCCGCGAAGGTCTGCGCCGTACTCTGGAGTGGTACCGCGACAATCGGGAGGCTTGGACTTAGCGATGTGTGGGCGTTTCACGGTTACCGCCAAGGACACCAAGAAGGTCGCCGATCGCTTCCAGGTCGAGCTGGAGAAGGCACTCGAGCGCAACGCCGCCGGAGAGGCGCCGCCTCCTTCGCGTGAGCGCGCCGAGAAGCTGGCGGGAGGACTCGGTCGTTTCAACGTCGCTCCGACCCAGGAGATTCTCACCGTGCGTGCATCGCCCGACCCCGAGGAGGCGAGCCACGGCGAGCGCGAGGCGCGGCTGATGCGCTGGGGGCTTATCCCGCGCTGGGCGAAGGACCTCAAGGTTGGCTACAGGATGATCAACGCCAAAGCCGAGAACCTCAGCTCGAGTCGCGCCTACGGACCACTGGTTGGCAAGTTTCGCCACCGCTGCCTGATCGTCGCCGACGGATTCTATGAGTGGATGGTCGCTGAGGATCCCAAGCAGCCGCGCCAGCCTTGGCGTTTCACCGTCGATGGGGGCGAGCCGTTCGCCTTTGCCGGGATCTGTACCCGCAAGGAGTGGGAGGGCGAAGAGGAGCGCGGCGCCGAGGAGGGTTGGCTCTACAGCTGCACGATCATCACCACGACGCCCAACGATGTGGTCGCCAAGGTGCACGACCGGATGCCGGTGATCCTGCCGGGCGCCGAGGCCGAGGCGGCCTGGTTGCGGCCCGAGCTCGAGCTCGAGGACGCGGTGGCGATGTGCACAACGCTGAGCGCGGCGAGGATGAGCGGGGCCCCGGCCAATCCGAAGCTCAACAAGGTCGGCAAAGGCAGCGAAGAAGGTCCGGAGCTCTTGGTCGCGCCCTAGATGTGGCGCCTATTCGGCGATCGGTTCGGAGATCGCCTTCAGGGCACCCGCGGTGTGCACGGTGGCCGTGCCCGCACTGGTGGTCAGAGTGCAGGAGATGGTGACCGCGGGAATCTTGGTCGCTCGCCAGATCGTGATGAAGGGCAGTGCAAGCGGCGACTTCGGTGGGCCCGGAGGCAGGTACCACTTCCAGTGCTCGGCTCCGATCTTGAAGGTCGGCCATTCGAGCTTGATTCCCCGCTCGGTCGCGAACTGGCTGGGCAGATCTTCGAGCTCCACTTCTGCCAGGCCGGTTCCGTGGGAGCTGAACTCGACCTGGACCCCCGATTCAGGCACTTCTTGCAGGGTCAGCTCTTCACTGGAGCGGGGATAGGAGGCGCGCGAGCCCGGCGTTTGGCCGACTTCGCTGCCCCCCGGCGCCTGCATCGCGCAGAGTATGCGGGCACCGCCGACCGGCGAGCCGGCGTCGATCCGGAGGGTCGCGCCGCTGCTGAACAGCGAGTAGCCGCTGACGTTGGTGCCGGTCGCGTGGATGTTCGCGTTGGTCAGCTGCATCTTGCCCGCGCCGCCGGGGACGGCTGTCGGACTGGAGTCGGGCAGCTTCTTTGTCTGCACCCATTCGAGCGCGGCGGCCGAGCCACTCAGATTTTCGTTGGCGAGCAGCGCGGCGGCGACCGTCGCCACCAGTCCGACCACGACCACCGCCAGCGCGCCGCGCGGGATCTTGTCGCCGTTGCCCTTCGCCGCGGTGTCGTTCTCTTCGCTCGCCACGGCGGGCACAGTATCGACCGCGCTGAATCCGATCCGTGCTCGTTGGATGCACCGCGCCCGAACTGACTTGGCATGGACTCAGGCCAGGGACGGAATGCGAGAGGACCATGGAGCGAGGATCGCGATCTTCCAGCGGTTCTCGACCATGCGAAGCGCGACGGTGGGCTCGCAGGACTGCTCGACGCGGCTGCCCTCCGGGCCATCGGAGCGCAGAGTCAGGCGTCCCGTTGCGAGCGCGACGTCACCTGCCGCTCGCATCGCCAGCTGCTCGATTTGGACCTCGGTACGGGTGGCGATCAACTGGGCGAGGATCGCGCCGATATCCGAGCGGCCGTGGACAGCGGTTCCATCTGGGGTGACCATCGAACCCTCGCGGGTGAAGCAGGCCGTCGCCGCGGCAAGCTCGCCGCGGCTGAGCGCGATGATGAAGGCGTTGAGCGTCTCCTCGGCGCCACTCACCTGCGCACCTGACAGGGCTTGATGAATACGCCGCTGAGGAAGGTGCCGTCCTTGAAGGTGGCTTCGACCCTGGCCTGCAGATGGCCGGTTTCACAACGAGCGGCGAGAAAGGTATGTCGCTTGCCCTGGTAGGTCCATTGTTTGTCGATCGTCAGCTGCCCCGAAATTGGGATTCCGGCACCGGCTGCGATCGGCGGGATTCGCGCTTGGGTGCGGTAGCCGTAGACGCCCTTGTGGATCGTTTCGATCACGATTGGCACGACGAAGGTCGTTGGCGCCGGGTAGGTCGTGTAGGCGTGGGCGAGGACGGTCGGGTCACCGTGCTTCTTAGGGCCGTTGAAAAGGGTGATCGGCGAGTTGACGTTGATCGGCCCGTTTTCGGGGAAAACGACGATCGCGTGGCCGTGACCCTTGCCGACTATCGCCCCGGGGCAGATGTTTCGTCCTCCCACGACCGTGGTCGAGTCGAGTTTCGCCTGCGTGCACACCGGCAGACCGGTCGTGTCAACAGCACCGTGGCGGTCGAATTCGATGTTGATGTCTTCGAGGACCGGCGGATAGGCACCCGAGACGGTCGAAACCTTCCCCCCGCCGTGCAGCGAGATCGGCGCATTTTCGTACTTCGGCAAGCGAGTGGGTGAAAAGCCGCCTTCGGCGGTGAGGACGATGTCACCGACCCTGATCATCCGCGCTTCGGCGGCGCCGGTGAGGAGGAGCAACGCAAGGACGAGGGTGACGGTCGCCGCGAGCCGTCGCTTCCTCATCGTGTTGACCAAGCGTTCAATAGGTTTGGAAGTGATATCAGCTGTTGAACTCGCGTTCAACAGCATCTACGGTGGGTCGGTGGATACGGTCACGCCGACACGGATGAGCACCGATCAGCGTCGCGAGCAGCTGCTTGCTGCGGGCGTCGAGCTGCTCGGCCGCCGCGGCCACGAGGCTGTTTCGATTGAGGAGATCGCCGAGGCCGCGGGCGTCTCCAAGGGGTTGCTCTATCACTACTTCCCGACCAAGAAGGACTTCATCCTCGCGGCGCTCGCCCGGGGTCAGGCCCAGTTGGCCGAGCGCCTGCGGCCCGACCCGGCGCTTGAGCCGGCCGAGCAACTCGACCGTGGCCTCGATTCCTTCCTCGACTACGTCGAGGAACACGCCGGCGCCTATACGGCGATCTTTCGCCGCGGTGGGGGTGGGGATCCCGACATCGCACGGGCGCTCGATGCGGCGCGGGCAGAGCAGTTGGAGACCATGCTGAGCGCGCTCGGGGCCTGGAAGGAGGCGCCGGCCAGCACCGAGCGCACGGTGGCGCTGGAAGCGGCGGTTCAGGGCTGGACCTTTTTCGTCGAGGGGGCGACTTTGCGCCAGCTGGAGGGTGGCGGCCTCGAGCGAGCCCAGCTGCGGGCTCTGTTGCGCGCGGCGCTGGTCGGAGCGGTCCACGCCGCCGCCGCCGCTTCGACCGCGGCACGGGAATCGCCGGCTGACTGAGCACGGCCACAGCCATGGTCTTATCGACCCCTCGATCAAACGCTCGCGGGCGGGGATTCGGGCGGTGCTGCTTTCTTTACTGGTGCTCGGTCTGACCGCCCTCGCGCAGCTGGCGATCTTTCTGCTCACCGGCAGCATCGCTCTGCTCGCCGACCTGATCCATAACTTTGGCGACGCCGCCACGGCGATACCTCTCGGCGTGGCCTTCCTGATGGGCTCTGAACGGGCCGAGCGTTATGCCGGGTACTGCGTGATCGCCGCGATCTTCGTATCCGCCCTGGTCGCCGGTTATGAGGCGATCGATCGTCTCCTGCACCCCGCCCATGTCAGCCATCTCGGGGCCCTGGTCCTCGCTGGCCTGCTGGGTTTCATCGGGAACTGGGTTGCCGCTCTAATCCGGCTTGGTGCTGGGGGCAGACTCGATAGCGCGGCGCTGATCGCCGACGGCAACCACGCAAAGGCCGATGCCTACGTCAGCCTCGCCGTCGTTGCTTCCGCGATCACGGTCGGCTTGGGAGTGCAGGTGGCCGACCCGCTGATCGGCCTGGGCATCAGCGCGCTGATCATGCGCATCACCTGGCACTCATGGAAGACGGTGCAGGGGGGCTACGAGCACTCCCATTAGCAAAGCACGCGCCCGACAGGATTCGAACCTGTGGCCTTTCGCTCCGGAGGCGAACGCTCTATCCAGCTGAGCTACGGGCGCAGAGGGCCAGCTTAGTCCGTCAGCGGAGCTCCGGGTTATCGAACATATGTTCTATCCGATCACGGATCTAGGTTGACGAGATGAGGATCCCGAGAAAGGGAAACGTCGGTGAGGCCAAGGTCCTCTGCGCTCTCCTTGAGCGTGGTTTTGACGTTCTGGTCCCATTTGGAGAGGGGCACGCCTACGACCTGGTGCTGAGCATCAGAGATGAAAGATTTGTTCGGGTCCAGTGCAAGACCGCCTGGCCACGCGGCGGATGTCTGATCTTCAACAGCAGGACCACAGACCACGGTCGAGGCAGGCGCTCCTATCTCGGCCTGGCCGATGTGTTTGGTGTCTACTACCCGCCCGATCGGGGCGTCTACCTGGTGCCCGTCACCACGGTTCCGGCATTTGAGGGACGGTTGCGGCTCGAGCCGGCCCGAAACAATCAGCGCAAGGGGGTTCGCCATGCGGGCGAATATGAGCTCGATCGCTGGACCGAGGATGCGCTTGCCGCTGTCGCGTAGGCTCGCTGACCATGGATCTCTCGGTTGTCTTCCTCGGCACCGGTGGCGCGGTGCCCTCGGCGCGGCGCTCTACGGCGAGCGTGCTGGTAGCGCGCGGGGGCGAACGGCTGATGTTCGATTGCGGCGAGGGAACCCAGCGCCAAATGCAGTGCTCTCTAGGGCTAGTTCAGGTCGACGAGATCTACCTGACTCACTTTCACGCCGACCACTTTCTCGGCCTTCCGGGTCTGCTCAAAACCTACGATCTCACCGATCGTGAAGCGCCGCTGACCGTGTACGGGCCGCGTGGCCTGCAGGACCTTTTCAAGACCCTGGGGCGACTGATCGGCAGGATCGGATTCAGGCTCGACTTGGTCGAACTCGATCCCGGCGATGAGGTTGAGCTGCAGGGCGGTGAGCTTCGGCCCTTTCCGGTTGAGCACAGTGTCAGGGCCTGCGGGTACGTCCTGGTCGAGGATGAGCGACCTGGTCGTTTTGACCTCGAGGAGGCACGGCGCCTCGGGGTACCAGAAGGGCCGGCGTTCGCAGCGCTACAGCGTGGCGAGTCGGTCGAGGGTACCGCGGGTTCGGTTGCCCCGCACCAGGTGGTGGGTGCCCCGCGCGCCGGTCGGCGAGTCGCGATCACCGGTGACACCGGGCCTTGCCAGGCGACGGTCGAGGCGGCGCGTGGTGCGGAGCTGCTCATCCACGACGCGAGCTTCTCCGAGCAGGAGTCCCAGCGCGCCCACGACACCGGCCACTCGACGGTCGGTCAGGCGGCGGCAGTTGCCCGCGAGGCCGAGGCGAAGATGCTGGCCCTTGTCCACATCTCCTCGCGCTATCACGTCGGCTCCGTCTTGGAGGAGGCTAAGGAGGTGTTCGAGCCAACCGTGGCGCCGCGTGACTTTGATCTGATCGAGATCCCCTTCCCCGAGCGCGCCGGGCCCCGGCTGATTACGAACGGCGCCCGCGATCATCCCGGCGCCCCTGAGGCCGAGGCCGGCTCAGAGCAGCAGACCGCCGGGGTGGAGGCCGATCGATCCTAGGTCTTCCCGGCTCCCGGACAGACACCGCATCAGCGTTTCTCCTGTGCCCTCACCCATCGCAGGGCGGTCGTCATAGCCGACGCCGGGCCCGGATTGTCTTGCACCGCTGCTAGGCTGGGCCCCGTCCTTTAACCGGGCCCCGTGAGGCCAGGAAGGAGCAAAAAGTTGAGCGAAAAGGTCGTGCTTGAGCGCGACGATTTGCGGCGGACGCTGAGGCGGATCGCCCACGAGATCGCCGAGAAGAATCCGGAGCCGGAGCGCCTGGCGATCATCGGGATCCACACGCGCGGCGCCCTGCTCGCCCGCCGACTGCACGCGATGCTTGCCGAGCTAACCGAGGTCGAGTTGCCGATCGGCGATATCGACATCTCCTTTTATCGCGACGACGTTGGCGCTCAGGATCCGGCCGCTCAGCCGGTGGTGCACGCCTCCCACATCGATTTCGACCTCGCCGAGCGCACGGTGATCCTCGTCGATGACGTTTTGTTCACAGGCCGCACGGTGCGGGCGGCGATCGAGGCCGTATTTGACTACGGTCGCCCGATGCGGGTGCAGCTAGCGGTGCTTTGTGATCGCGGCCATCGAGAGCTTCCCTTTCGCCCCGATTACGTCGGCAAGAATTTGCCGACCGCGCGCGAGGAGCGCGTCAATGTGCGGCTTGAGGAGAGCGACGAAGTCGATCAGGTGACGATCACCGAGCCGGCCGGGATCGCGGGGACACCGGCGTGAGGCACCTGCTCGCAATCGATGAGCTGAGTCGCGCTGAGATCGAGGCGATCCTCGATCGCGCCGAGAGCTTCGCTGAGGTCGGCCGAAGGGACATAAAGAAGGTGCCGACCCTGCGCGGGCGCACGATCGTCAGTCTCTTCTATGAGTCGAGCACTCGGACCAGCTCCTCGTTTGAACTGGCCGCCAAGCGGCTTTCCGCCGACCTCGTCTCGATCAAGGCGGCCGGCTCCTCGGTGGATAAGGGCGAGTCGCTGAAGGACACCGTCGCGACGCTGTCCGCCTATGACCCAGCGGCGATCGTGATCCGCCACCCTCATGCTGGCGCCGCGAAGCTGGTTGCCGCCTGGAGCGAGGCGGCGGTCGTCAACGCCGGTGACGGCAAGCATGAGCATCCCAGCCAGGCGCTGCTCGATGTCTTCACCTTGCGCCGTCGGCTTGACTCACTTGAGGGCAAACAGATCTGGATCGTTGGCGATGTCCTCCACAGTCGGGTCGCCCGCTCCAACCTCGCCGCCTTTCAGGCGATGGGCGCCGCGGTCACGGTGTGCGGGCCACCGACCCTGATTCCCCGGGGAATCGAGCAACTGGGCTGCCGAGTCGCCTACTCGCTCGAGGGACTTGAGGAGGCCGATGTGGTCTATGCCCTGCGCATGCAGCGCGAGCGGATGGAGGAGAGTTTCGTGCCCTCGATTCGCGAGTACGCAGCTCGTTTCCAGATCGATTCACGGCGACTGGGGCCGCGCCAGTTGCTCATGCATCCGGGCCCAGTGAACCGTGGGGTCGAGCTCTCCAGCGCGGTGATCGACTCGCCGCAATGCCTGATGGGTGAGCAGGTCGCCTCCGGGCTGGTTGTGCGGATGGCGATTCTCTACGAGCTGCTTGCGGCGGCCAGTGGCGAGAGCCCAGGGCCCACCCCGGCCGGCGAGGACGGCGCTGGGCAACCGACTCCGATCGGGCAGCCGGCATGAGTGTGGATGCGACCGCTGCCGAGCTGGGCGAGCGGCTCGACGCCCGTCCGGGTGAGGGTGCGGAGCTGATCCTCAGCCGGGCGACGTTGCTCGACCCGGTGGCCGGGATCGAGGGGGTCTATGACCTGGTTCTGCGCGGCGGCCGCGTCGCGGAGCTCGCGACGCCGGGCTCCGCCGCCGTAGATGGCGCCGAACTCATCGACGCCAGTGGCCTGCACGCATTTCCGGCGTTCTTTGACCCCCACGTCCACCTGCGCGTCCCCGGCCACGAGCACAAGGAGGACATCGAAACCGGCACCCGATCGGCTGCCGCCGGCGGCTTCTGCGGGGTGATCGCGATGGCCAACACCGACCCGACGGTCTCCACCGCGGCCGACGTCGAGGCCCTGCGCGAGGCGGCCAGATCCTCGGCCTCGGTGCCGGTCGGGTTTCTGGCCACCGTCACGCGTGGCATGGAGGGCGACGATCTGACCGACATGGCCGAGCTGCGCGAGGTGGGTGCGCTGGGTTTCAGCGACGATGGTCTGCCGATTCGTAGCGCCGCGATCATGCGCAGGGCTCTGCAATACCAGCGGCTCTGCGGCGGGACGCTCGCCTTGCACGAGGAGAACCCCGAGCTCTCGGGGACCGGCGTCATGCACGAGGGGGTGGTTTCGGCAACGCTCGGGCTGGCCGGGATCCCCGCTGTCTCGGAGTCGACGATGATTGCCCGCGATGCTGCTCTGGCCGGCTATGAGGAGGGGCGGATTCATGTCCAGCATCTCTCGGCGCGCGAGTCAGTCGAAGCGCTGCGCGCCGCGAAGGGGGCGGGCGTGCAGGTCAGCGGCGAGGCGACTCCGCACCATCTCTGCCTCACCGATGAGGAGGTCAGAGGCCTCGATCCGATGCGTTTCAAGATGAATCCGCCGTTGCGTAGTGAGCTCGATCGCCAGGCGTTGCTCGAGGCACTGCGCGAGGGCACAATCGATTGCATCGCGACTGACCACGCGCCCCACGCGAGCGAGGAAAAGGAGGTCCCTTTCGAGGCGGCTGCGATGGGAGTGACGGGGCTGGAGACAGCCTTTGCCGCGATCCATACCGAACTCGTCCTGCCGGGCGCGATCGAGCTCGCGTTGGTGGTCGAGCGCCTGGCCGGGGGTGCCGCTCCGTTTGGCCTGCAACGGCCGACGCTCTCGCCGGGGAGTGAGGCAAATGTCGTGCTCTGTGACCTCGGGGCCCAGTGGACCGTCGGCGAGGATGGATACGAGAGTCGCTCGAGCAATTCCTGGTGCGCAGGCCGGGAGCTCACCGGACGGGTGCTGATGACCGTCGCCGCCGGCCGGGTGGCCTTCCGGCTCAGATCTTTCACCCTGGAGGTCGCGAGCTGATGGGCGGCTACGTGATGCTCGAGGACGGCAGTCGCTTTGATGGTGATCTCTGTGCTTTGCGCGAGCCAATTACCGGCGAGGTCGTATTCAACACCTCGATGACCGGCTACCAGGAGTCGATGACCGATCCCTCCTACGCCGGGCAGATCATCGTCTTCACCTATCCGCTGATCGGCAACTACGGGGTCTCGTCGGCGGCGATGGAGTCCGACCGGGTGCACGCCCGCGCGGCGATCATGCGTGACCCCAAGAACGGCGAGGACGTGGCCAGTGCGGAGGGGGGCTGGCTCGACTGGCTTAGCGACTGCGGAGTGGGCGCGATCGGCGGGGTCGACACCCGCGCCCTGGTCCGCCACATCCGTGAGGGCGGCGCGATGCGCGGCGGGATCTTCCCGGCCGAGATGTCTGAGACCGAGGCGCGCAAGCGGATCGCGGAAGAGCCGTCGATGGACGGTGCCGACCTCGCCCGTGAGGTGACCCCGGCGGAGCCGGTGCGCTTCCCCGGCAGCGGCCCGCACGTGGTCGGGATCGACACCGGGGTCAAGCTCAACATCGTCCGCCAGCTGCGTGAGCGCGACTGCAGGGTCACCCTCTTGCCCTGCACAAGCTCTGCCGCCGAGGTGCTCGCCGAGGAGCCCGACCTCATCTTTCTCGCCAACGGCCCAGGGGATCCAGCGGCTTTGGGCTACATCGTCGAGACCGTTCGGGAGCTGATCGGCAAGCGTCCGCTATTCGGTATCTGCCTCGGCCACCAGCTGCTCTGCCGGGCAGTCGGACTGCAGACCTTCAAGCTCCCCTTCGGTCACCGCGGGGCAAACCACCCGGTCAAAGAGCTGGCCGGGGGCCGCATCGACATCACCTCCCAAAACCACGGGTTCGCGGTCCAGGGCCCCGGCGGGGAGTCACGGATCGAGTCCGACCAGCCGTTGCGCTGGGAGACTGACTTCGGCGCCGCGGAGCTCACCCACCTGAACCTCTACGACCGAACGGTGGAGGGCCTGGCGCTCCTCGAGGTGCCCGCGGCGACGGTTCAATACCACCCCGAGGCCGGCCCCGGACCCCATGACGCGCGTCATCTCTTCGACAGCTTCCTGGCGCTGGCCGGATGAGGACGAGACGCTAGCTATGCCCCGTCGAGACGACATCCAGAAGATCCTCTTGATCGGTTCGGGTCCGATCGTGATCGGCCAGGCCGCCGAGTTCGACTACTCCGGTGTCCAGGCCTGCAAGGTGCTGCTCGAGGAGGGCTATCGGGTGGTCCTCGTCAATTCGAATCCGGCGACGATCATGACTGACCCAGAGTTCTCCAGCGCCACCTACATCGAGCCACTGCTCCCCGGTCCGGTGACGAAGATCATCGAAAAGGAGCGCCCCGACGCCCTCTTGCCGACCCTCGGTGGGCAGACGGCCCTCAACCTGGCGATGGCGCTGCACGAGGACGGCACCCTGGAGCGCTTCGGGGTCGAGCTGATCGGCGCCGATCAGGAGGCGATCCGGCGCGCCGAGGACCGCGAGGAGTTTCGCCGCACGATGACCGAGGCCGGGCTGCGGATCCCCTGGTCGATCACGGTCGAGAGTCTCGGTGAGGTGGAGGCAGCCCTTAGCGCCGGCAAGATCAGTCTGCCGGCGATCGTCAGGCCGGCGTTCACGATGGGCGGCCAGGGTGGTGGGGTGGGTGAGACCGAGACCGAGCTGCGCCAGGTCGTCTCCGAGGGGCTTGCGGCGAGCCCCATCAACCAGGTCCTGGTCGAGGAGTCGGTACTCGGCTGGGGCGAGTTCGAGCTCGAGGTGATGCGCGACCGCAACGACAACGTGGTGATCATCTGCTCGATCGAGAACGTCGATCCGATGGGAGTCCACACCGGCGACTCGGTCACCGTCGCCCCGGCCCAGACACTGACCGACTCGCTCTACCAGGAGCTGCGCGATCAGGCGATTCGGGTGATTCGGGCGATCGGGGTCGAGACCGGCGGCTCCAATGTTCAGTTCGGTGTCGACCCCGAGAGCGGCGAGATCGTCGTGATCGAGATGAACCCGCGGGTCTCGCGCTCCTCGGCACTGGCCTCAAAGGCGACCGGCTTCCCGATCGCGAAGATCGCCGCAAAATTGGCCGTCGGCTACGCGCTGGAGGAGATCCCCAACGACATCACGCGCGCCACGCCGGCCTCCTTTGAGCCAACCATTGACTACGTCGTGACCAAGATTCCCCGCTTTGCCTTCGAGAAGTTCCCCGGCGCCACCGGGCGCCTCTCGACCCACATGCAAAGCGTCGGGGAGGTGATGGCTATCGGTCGCACCTTCCGCGAGTCCTTCGCCAAGGCGCTGCGCTCGCGCGAGCTCGATTCCGCCGCAGATCTGCCCAGCGATGACGAGGAGCTGCTCGCCGCGCTGGCACGGCCCTGCGCTGAGCGCTTTGACCAGGTGCTGGAGGCGTTTCGCCGCGGCATCGGGCTCGAGGCGATCCACGAGCGCTGCCTCGTCGACCGCTGGTTCCTGCGTGAGCTCGAGGCCCTGGCATGCGAGGGAGACGGGACCGAGGGCCTGATACGCACCTATAAGTCGGTCGATACCTGTGCGGCGGAGTTCGAGGCGGCGACCCCCTACTACTACTCGGCCTACGAGCGCCCCGCGCGCGACGGTGCCGCGGCCTCTGAGATACGCCGCGGGGAGAATGATTCGGTGGTCATCCTCGGCGCCGGCCCCAACCGGATCGGGCAGGGGATCGAGTTCGACTACTGCTGCGTGCACGCTGCGACGACCGCCCGCGAGCTAGGCCGCGATGCGGTCATGGTCAACTGCAATCCCGAGACCGTTTCCACCGACTACGACACCTCCGACCGCCTCTATTTCGAGCCGCTGACTGCGGCCGACGTGCTCGCCGTCTGCGAGCAGGAGCGCCCGGAGGGGGTGATCGTCCAGTTCGGCGGACAGACGCCACTGAAATTGGCCCGCGAGCTGGAGGCGGCCGGCGTGGCGCTGCTCGGTACCCCGGTCGACGCGATCGACCTCGCCGAGGACCGCGGTCGCTTCGGTGCACTGTTGCGCAGGCTCGGTATCAAGCACCCGCCCTACGGCACCGCGCTCTCGGCCGAGGAGGCCGCGGTGATCGCCGAAGAGGTCGGCTTCCCATTGCTGGTGCGACCCTCCTATGTGCTCGGTGGTCGGGCGATGGAGATCTGCTACGCGACCGCCGACCTCGCCGCCTATCTGAAGGCTCACGTCAAGGCCGACCCCGAGCACCCGCTGCTCCTTGATCGTTTCCTCGAGAACGCGATCGAGGTCGACGTCGACGCGCTCGCCGACGTTGACTCGGTTCACGTCGCGGGGATCATGCAGCACGTTGAGGAGGCCGGCGTCCACTCGGGCGACTCGGCCTGCGTGATCCCGCCGATGAGCCTCGGCGAGGAGATGCTTGAGGAGATCCGGCAAACGACGCAGCGGATCGCGCTCGAGCTGGGCGTGATTGGCCTGATCAACATCCAGTACGGGGTCGCCGGCGGCGAGCTCTATGTAATCGAGGCGAATCCGCGTGCCTCGCGCACGGTGCCCTTCGTCTCCAAGGCGATTGGCGCGCCCCTGGCGAAGATCGCCTGCCGACTGATGCTCGGTGAGCGACTCGCCGAGCAGAATCTGCCCGAGGAGCTGCCGACCCACGTCAGCGTCAAGGAGGCTGTCTTGCCGTTCTCGCGCTTCGCCGGTAGCGACTCGGTCCTCGGCCCCGAGATGAAGAGCACCGGAGAGGTGATGGGGATCGCCGCCGACTTCCCGACCGCGTTCGGCAAGGCGCAGGCCGCCGCCGGGGTCTCGTTGCCGACCGAGGGCGCCGTCTTCATCACTGTCACCGACACTGACAAGCCGGCTGCCACTCAGATCGCCGCCAGGTTCCACGACCTCGGCTTCGATGTGATCGCCACCGGGGGCACCGCCCAGGCGATCTCCTCGATGGGAATCCCGGTGACCCGGATCTCCAAGATCGGCGAGGGGTCCCCGAACGTGGTCGACCTGATCCGCGAGCGTCGCTGTGACCTGGTGGTCAACACCCCGACCGGTTCCGGCGCACGCGCCGATGGCTATGAGATTCGCACCGCGGCCGTGCGCCACGGGATCCCCTGTGTGACAACGATGACCGGCGCCTCCGCGGCGGTGCGAGCAATCGCTGCCCAGGCGAGTGGAGAGGCGGAGGTGCGCTCGCTGCAGGAGATTCACGCGCTGGCCAGGGCCGCCGAGGCAAAGTGAGCTTCGCGCCGCTGGGGCGAAGGCTCTGCGAGGTAACCGCGAACAGGGCCTCGGGCGGCTATCGAGTCTTCTCAGTGCGCGATGCGGAGGGCCCCGAGCCGGCGGCGGGCCAGTTCTACATGCTCGCCTCCCAGCGCTGCTGGAGCCAGGGTGAGCGTCCCTACCTGCCGCGGGCGCTCTCGGTCGCCGGCGTCGGTGCCGGCGGTGGGGGCCTGCGCCTTGATTTTCTGGCCGAGGCGATCGGGCCCGGGACCAGGCGGCTCTGTTCGCTTGAGGAGGGCGAGCATATCTGGGTCAATGGACCGCTCGGTAACGGCTTCACCGCCCCCGCCGAGCTCGGTCGCGGCCTCGCCGGGGCGATCCTGGTTGGGGGCGGGATCGGCATTGCACCGCTGGCGCTTTGGCGCCGTGAGTTGGCCCGCCGTGGCGTCCCCGCCAGGGTCCTGCTCGGTTTTCGCGATCGAGCCCATTCGGGCGGGCTCGATGACCTCTTTCGCTGCAGCGAGGTTGGGATCAGCACCGAGGACGGCCATCTCGGCCAGCGCGGCTATGTCACCGACCTGCTCACCGCGATGCTCGCCGGCGATGACCTCGACGCGGCTGCGGTCTATTCCTGCGGGCCGCCAGCGATGCTCGAGGCCGTGAGGGAGATGTGCACAGAGCGCGGCGTCGCCTGCGAGCTGGCACTCGAGTCGCCGATGGCCTGCGGCTTTGGCGCCTGCTTTGGCTGCGCGGTGCCGCTGGCCGCAGGGGGTTACATGCGGCTTTGCGTCGATGGCCCGGTTCTGCGTGCCGATCAGATTGCGGGCGTCGCCGGTGGCTGAGCTCTGTGGCATCGAACTCAGCGGCCCGGTGATCAACGCCTCGGGAACATTTGACGCGATCGCGGCGAGGCGGGTGTACGGCGATTTGCTGCTGGCTCAGTTTCCCTTCGCGGCCTTCGTCTCCAAGACGATCACCCCCGAGCCGCGCGTCGGCAACGAGCCACAGCGGATCTGGGAGGCGACGGCGGGGATGATCAACTCGATCGGCTTGCCGAACAAGGGCCTGGCAGGGTTTCTGGCCGAGGATCTGCCGCAGTTGGCGGAGCTGCCGGTGCCACTTGTCGTCTCGGTGATGGGAACCAGCAGGGAGGAGTTCGCGCGTCTCCTGGTCGGAATTGGCGAGCGCGAGGAGATCGCCGCGATCGAGCTCAATTTCTCTTGCCCCAATGTCCATTCGGGTCTGATCGTCGGCGAGCAGCCCAGCGAGACCGCTGCCCTGCTAGAAGCGCTGCGGCCGCTGAGCGCCAAACCGCTGATCGTCAAGCTGACTCCAAATGTCGCTGATCCCGCGGCCGTCGCGCTCGCCGCCCAGGGGGCCGGGGCGGACGCGATCTCGCTGATCAACACCCTGAAGGCGAGCGCGATCGATCCGCTCAGCGGGCGCCCCGGCATCGCCGCTGGCCACGGTGGCCTCTCGGGCCCCGCGGTGCGCGCGGTGGCGGTCGCCCAGGTGCGCGCGGTGGCGGCCGCTGTCAGTCTGCCGGTGATCGGCATGGGAGGCATCGCCAGCGGGGCCGACGCGCTCGAAATGCTCGACGTTGGGGCGCAGCTGGTCGCGGTCGGTACCGAGAGCTTTCGCGACCCGCTGGCCGGGCGCCGGATCGCCGCGGAGCTCACCGAGCTGCGTGCAGCGCGCAGCTCGTTGGTTACGTAACTCGACCTCGAGTCGAGGTCTAGGTGAATTTCGCGGGAATGGCGTAAATGTGCTTGCGCGTGCTCGGGCCGCGGCTATACTCGCCGCCCACATGAGCGCCCCAGTCAAGACCTCCGCCGCGGCCCCCGAGAGGTCGCTGGACCAGAGGATGGACGCGCTCAAGCGGGCCAACGACATCCGCACCGCGCGGGCCAAGCTGAAGAAGGACCTGAAAGCCGGTAAGGCCAGCATCCACGCGCTGCTTTTGGATCCGCCCGACTACGTGTTGACCGCCAAGGTCTTCGACATGCTTCTTGCCGTCCCGAAGTACGGTCGGGTCAAGGCGAACCGCATCCTCAACCAGTGCCGGATCTCGCCCTCGAAGACGATCGGTGGGCTCTCCGAGCGCCAGCGCACCGAGTTGGTCAGCCTGCTGCACCGCTAGTCGGCCTGCCGCGCCCAGCGGCTCGCGACGGTCTTCAGTGCACCGTTCTTCGCATACAGTCCGAGCTCCGGTACGGGTTGCTCCCGCGTCCGACGGACCTGTTTGGTTTGGATGTCCGTCTTGAATTGACAATGGCAAAGGTCTTCGTAATCACGGGCCCATCGGGGGTCGGCAAGGGGACCCTGATAAGGGGCTTGATGGAGCGTGTCCCCAACCTCGAGCTGTCGATCTCGGCGACCACCCGAGAGCCGCGCCCAGACGAGGTCGACGGGCGCGACTATCACTTCCTAGACGCCCAGGAGTTCGATCGACTGGCCGCGGCAAAAGACTTCCTTGAGTTCGCCAGCTACAGCGGCAACCGTTACGGCACGCTGCGCTCGGAGGTCGAGCGCTGTCTCTCCAGCGGCAAGTCGGTGGTGCTCGAGATCGAGGTCCAGGGTGCCCAACAGGTGCGGGCCGCTCGGCCCGATTCGGTCCAGATCTTCATCGCGCCACCCGATCCAACCGACCTGCGTCGTCGCCTCGAGGGCAGGGGCACCGACTCGGCCGAGGCGATCGACTCTCGCCTCGAGACGGCCGAACTGGAGCTCGCCGTGCAGGGTGACTTTGATCACCGGGTCGTCAACGCGGATCTCGGCCGCGCCGGTGGCGAGCTGGAGGAGATCGTGCGCGCCGAGCTCGGCTTACCTCTAGACTCCGGCGAGCAATGATCAAACCACGCGTTGACAAACTCCTCGTTCACGCCGACTCGCACTATGCCGCGGTGGTCGTCTCGGCCAAGCGGGCGCGGCAGATAAACAGCTACTTCCACAACCTCGGCGAGGGCAGCTTTGGCGAGTACCCGCCGCCGATGGTCGAGACCGGCAACGAGAGGAACTATCTCTCGGTCGCGCTCGAAGAGCTTGCCGAGGGCAAGCTCAAATACGAGTACCGCGCCTGAAACCAGGCGCTCACTCGGGCGCCAGCCCAGGAGGTAGTGCTGATGGCCAGAATCCTGCTCGGAGTAAGCGGTGGGATCGCCGCCTACAAGTCGCTGGAGTTCGCCCGCCTGGCGACACTTGCCGGCCACGGGTTGCGGGTGCTGATGACCGAGAGCGCCGGGCGCTTTGTCGGTGCGGCCTCCTTTGAGGGCATCGTCGGCGCCCCGGTATTGGTCTCCGAGTTCGATCGCGACCCCCTGTGCGGTGCCTTTCCCGGTGATCCGCGACCTGAGCATGACCCGATCGGCCATCTCGAGCTGGCGGCCAACTGCGATGCCTTCCTGATCGCGCCGGCCTCCGCCAACACGCTGGCAAAGCTCGCGGCCGGCGCCGCCGACTCGATGCTGACCACCTCCTTTCTGGCCTGTGCGGCGCCGCGTTTCGTCGCCCCGGCGATGAACGAGCGCATGTACGCCGATGCGGCCACGCGGGCCAATCTGGCGCTCCTCGACGGGCGTGGCGTGACGGTGATCGAGCCGGAGGAGGGGGCACTGGCCTCGCGCGGGGAGCGTGGTCGTGGTCGTCTGCCCGATCCGGCCCGACTGTTGGCGCGAATCGAAACGTCCTTGCCGGTCGGTCAGCGCCCCTGGGATGGACTGCGGGTCTTGGTCACGGCAGGGGGAACCAGGGAGCCGCTTGACTCGGTTCGCTTCATCGGCAATCGCTCCAGTGGCCGCATGGGCATGGCGCTCGCCGCGGCCGCGGCGCGGCGCGGCGCGGCGGTGACCCTGATCGCGGCCAACGTCTCCCTCCCCGAGCCCGAGGGTGTGAGGCGCATCGACGTCGAGACCACCGATCAGCTGGCGCAAGCAGCGCGGGCCGAGTTCGCGGCCACCCACGTCCTGGTGATGGCCGCCGCCCCGGCCGACTTTCGCGCTGCCCAAATCACGCCCGGCAAGCTCAAGCGCGAGCAATCCCTCGAGCTTCGACTGGCGCCGACCGAGGACATCCTCGCCGGCCTGGGGGCCGATCGCCGCGAGGGGCAAACGATCATCGGTTTCGCCGCCGAACATGGCGAGGGGGGTCTGGAGCGGGCCCGCACAAAGCTCCGCGGAAAGGCCGCCGATTTGATCGTGCTCAACGACATCTCAGATCAGTCGATTGGCTTTGAGAGCGATGAGAACGCGGTCACTCTGATTGATCGGGCCGGGGAGTCCGAGGTTCCCAGGGCCTCCAAGGACGCGATCGCCGACTCGATCCTTGACCGAGTCGATCTGCTCAGAGCCAAAGAGCCCGCTACAGGGCGCTGATCGAGGGCGCCCGACACTGCCGGAGGATCTGACCGGGTCCCCGCCCGCGGCTCGCCCGCCGCCGCGAAGCAGACACCGGCGCGGCGGGTGAGGCGGGCTATACTGGGGAGAAGCTTTTTCGACCCTAGCCGTATCGAGAAGTGGGCCTGGCCCACTTTTTTTTCGCCCCGAATCCCTATGACCGACCTCCAACAGGACATCCAAGCGCAGCTGATCGAGCTCGATTCGGGCCTCGATTTGGTCGCCGTGGAGAAACCCGCCAGGGAATCCCTGCGGATCTACATCGACCATCCCGAGGGCGTCGACCTCGCGCTCTGCGAACGGGTCACCAAGCACCTCAACCACCTGCTCGCCGACTACTCACTCGAGGTTTCCTCGCCGGGCCCGAAGTACCGCCGCAAAGATCCAGTTTCCGAGACCAAGGAGTTGCAGTGAGCAAAGAGATCGTCGACGCCGTCAAGGCGCTCGAGCAGGAGAAGGGGATCTCCGCCGACAAGCTGATGGACGCGCTCGCCGATGCGCTCCTCTCCGCCTACAAGAAAACTCCCGGCGCGGCCAAATACGCGCGCGTGGACCTCGACCATGAGACCGGCGACTTTCGGGTCTTCGAACTGATTCTGCCTCCCGAGCTGGAGGAGAAACTGCTGGCCGAAGCGGCCGAGGCCCAGGAGGAGGAGGAGCGCCAGGTCGACCCAGAAACCGGCGAGTTGCGCGAGCCCGAGGACCCGGAGTTGGACCCGGAGATGATCGCCCCCTACGAGGACCAGATCACGACCCGCGACGTCACCCCGGAGGACTTCGGCCGAATCGCCGCTCAGACCGCCAAGCAGGTGATCCTGCAACGGATCCGCGAGGCGGAACGGATGATGATGTTCGACGAGTATCAGGATCGGGTTGGAGAGCTGATCACCGGGATCATCCAGCAGTCCGACAAGCGCTACACGCTGGTCCAGCTGCGCGAGCGGGTCGAGGCCCTGCTGCCGAAGTCCGAGCAGGTCTACAACGAGCGATACGACCACGGCATGCGTGTCAAGGCCGTGATCACCGACGTCTCTGACTCGACCAAAGGCCCGGCGATCGTCGTCTCGCGGCGCAGCTCGGAGCTGATCAAAAAGCTCTTCGAAATGGAGGTCCCGGAGATCGCCGACAAACTGGTCGAGATCGTCGGGGTCGCCCGTGAGCCCGGCTATCGGTCAAAGATCGCGGTCATCTCCCACGCTGATGGCGTCGATCCAGTAGGCGCCTGCGTCGGTCCACGGGGTTCGCGGGTGCGGATGGTCGTATCGGAGCTGCGCGGCGAGAAGATCGACATCATTCCCCACAACGACGAGCCCGGGCGCTTCGTCGCCAAGGCCCTCTCGCCGGCCCGGGTTCGCGAGGTGATCGTCGATGACCAAGAGCGCCAGGCCACCGTGATCGTGCCCGACGACCAGCTCTCGCTGGCGATCGGACGTGACGGGCAAAACGCCCGCCTGGCGGCGCGGCTAACCGGTTGGCGGGTCGATATCAAATCGGAGACCGAGTTCTCCCAGGAAGACGCCGAGATCGAGTACGAGGGCGAGGAGCAGGCCGATGGCCGCTGTCTGGCGGTGCTCTCCAACGGGCGCCGCTGCCCGAACGCGGCGATCTCCGAATCGACCTACTGCGGTTTGCCCCAACATCAGGCCCTGAGCCGTTTCGAAACCAACCAGATCGCCGTCCTTGCCCCGCTCGCTGAGAACGAGATCGCGCTGCTCGCCGATCCTAGCGGCGATGAGGCTCAGGTCGCCGAGTTGGTCGAGCGCGCCGCGGGCGCCTTCGTGGAGCCCGTCGAAGAGGCCGAGGATGAGACCGTCGAGGAAGTTGATCGGACTGAGCCTGAGCCTGGTGGCGCCGAAGATCAGGGCGCCGCCGCGGCCGAGGAGCCCTCCTCCTCCGCGGCCCCCGAGGCCTCATCGTCGCTGGTCGAGGAGAGCGCCCAGGAGGCGGATCAGCCCCCCGCCGCGGAGCCTGGTGCCGATCCGCCGCCAGCCGAGGACGAGCAGGATGGCGGCGCGCGTGTGGCTGCGGAGCCAGCCGAGGAGCAGCAGGCGCCGGTGCAACCCGAGGAGTCCGCGGACCCGCAGGCTGAGCAGCCCGCGGCCGAGGAGGCTGAGCAGGCTTAGTGGCTAAGAAGCGGGTTCATGAAATCGCCAAAGCTCAGGGCCTGAGCAGCAAGGATCTGCTCGCGGCGCTGAAGGCAGCCGGGATCGAGGCGAAAGCGGCTGCCTCCAGCGTCGAGGAGGCCGATGCGCTGAAGGCGCTGAAGGGTTCCGCGGGCGGGGCGGCGGCGAGTAAGGCGCAGCCCAAAGTCGCGAGTAAACCAGCCACCGCGAAGACCAAATCCACGCTCGCAAAAGAGGCGGCCAAACCGGCCGCAGCCGCGGGCGCCAGCTCGACCAAAAAACGCCGGGTCGTGATCGACTCTCAGGCCGCCCGCCGCGATCAGATGGGTGGGCCGCCCCCGCAGCGCCCGCCGCGCCGGCGCGGCGGGCGTCGTCGTCGGCCGCTGCTCGAGGAGCCGCCGCCCAAAGTCGAGGCCGCCGAGCCGGAGGCGACCAAGGTCCAATCGGGCGCGACCGTGCGCGAGGTCGCCGAGCTGCTGGGCCTGGGCAGTGCTGAGGTGATCAAGAAGCTGATGATGATGGGCGAGATGGCGACCCTGACCCAGACCCTGACCGATGAGTCGGTGAGGGCGATAGCCGACGAGTATGACCGCAAGATCGAAATTGTCACCGCGGCCGACGAAGAGCCTCAGTCGCCCGAGTTCGACGACGCTGAGGACACTCTCCAGGACCGCCCCCCGGTGGTCACGATCATGGGCCATGTCGATCACGGCAAGACCTCGCTGCTCGATGCGATTCGTGAGACCGAGGTCGCGGCCGGTGAGGCGGGGGGGATCACCCAGCACATCGGCGCCTACCAGGTCCACCACGCCGATAAGTCGATCACCTTTCTCGACACGCCGGGCCACGCCGCCTTCACGGCGATGCGCGCCCGGGGGGCCAAAGTCACCGACATCGCGGTGATCGTCGTCGCCGCCGATGACGGGGTCATGCCGCAGACCAAAGAGGCGATTGACCACGCTCGGGCAGCGGACGTGCCGATCCTGATCGCGGTCAATAAGATCGACAAGGAGGGCGCCCAGCCTGACCGGGTCCGCAATGAGCTAGCCGCCGATGGGCTCACCCCCGAGGACTGGGGTGGAGACACGGTCTACTGCGACGTCTCGGCCAAGACCCACGAGGGCCTCGACAACCTGCTCGACATGATCCAGGTGGTGACCGAGCTCGAGGAGCTGGGCGCCAACCCCGAGGCGCCGGCATCCGGCACGGTGATCGAGTCCCAGCTTGACCCCGGCCGCGGCCCGGTGGTCAGCATCCTGGTCCAGCGCGGCACCCTGAAGATCGGCGATGCGCTGGTCGCCGGCTCCCAGTGGGGACGGGTGCGAGCGATGCACGACTTCACCGGGGACCGAGTCGAGAGCGCCGGGCCCGGGATGCCGGTCGAGGTACTGGGCTTTGATGGCGTCTGCGAGGCCGGAGAGTTCGTCCAGGCCGTCGAGAACGACCGCCGCGCCCGCCAGCTCGCCCAGGAGCGTGCAAATCGCCTCAAGACCGAGGCCCTGGCTCGCCGCCAGGCCCGCAAGGTCAGCCTCGAGGAGGTCTTCTCGCGGGTCCAGGAGGGCGATATCAAGGAGCTCAACATCGTGCTCAAGGCCGACGTCGCGGGTTCGCTGGAGGCGCTGCAGGACGAGCTCGCAAAAGTGCCCCAGGAGCAGGTCGGGATCGACATCATCCATTCCCAGACCGGCGGCATCAATGAGTCCGACGTGATGCTCGCTGCCGCTTCTGACGCGATCATCATCGGCTTCAACGTGCGCCCGCTTGCCGACGCGCGTCGGGCCGCCGAGCGCGAGGGGGTCGACGTTCGCACCTACTCCGTGATCTACAAAATCACCGAAGACCTGCGCAACGCGATGGAGGGACTGCTCGAGGCGGTCGAGGTCGAGGAGACCCTCGGCGAGGCCGAAATCAAACAGACCTTCAAAGCCTCCAAAGTCGGTCGGATCGCGGGCTGCATCGTCACCGAGGGCAAGGTCGCTCGCGACGCCAGCGTGCGCCTGGTCCGCGAGGGCACGGTGATCTGGGATGGCAAACTCGGCTCCTTGCGCCGTTTCAAAGACAACGTGCAGGAGGTCGAGGAGGGCCAGGAGTGCGGGATCGTTCTCGACGGCTACGCCGACGTCAAGGAGGAAGACGTGCTCGAGTTTTACCGAACCAAGCAGGTCGAGCAGACCCTTGAGTAAGTAGGATGAGCTCGCCTCGTATGCGACGCATCAACGAGGTGCTCCGTGAGGTGATCGGCGCCGCGATCACCACCGAGTTGAGCGATCCCCGTATCGGCTTCGTCACTGTGACTTCGGTTGAGACCAGCCCGGATTTGCGCACCGCAAAGGTGCACGTCAGCGTTCTCGGGGACGAGGACCAGCGGGAGGCGACGCTCGTCGGGCTGCGCTCCTCACACGGCGTGATCCAGTCGAAAATCGCGGCCGAGACCCGCATGAAGCGCACCCCGACGCTCAGCTTTCACTACGACCCGACGGTCGAGACCGGGATGCGGATCTCCCAGATCCTCGAAGAGGAGGGGAGATGAGCGAGGCGATCGGCACGACGAGTACCGAGCTCGAGCGCGTCGCGGCTGAGTTCCGCGACCGCGATCGATTTCTGCTCACCGCCCACGAGGGGCCCGACGGCGATGCCCTGGGCTCGCTGCTGGGAATGCACAATCTGCTCACCCAGCTCGGCAAGGACTCGGTGATGTTCATGGCCGCGAAGGAGTTCCCGCTGCCGATCGAGTACCGATTCCTGCCGCTGGAGGAGGTCTTTCACGAGCCGCCGGCCGACATGGCCGATCGCACCGTTGTCTTCCTTGACTGCGGCAACATCGACCGCATGCCGGTCGACTTCCTGAGCGCCGGAGAGAACTTCATCATCAACGTCGACCACCACCACGACAACACCCGCTTCGGGGACGCCAACCTGGTCGACACCGATGCCTCCTGCACGGCTGAGATCGTCTACGAGTTGGCGGGGCTGCTCGGCGCCACGATCACCGCAGAGATCGCCGCGGCCCTCTACGTCGGGCTGGTCACCGATACCGGCAAGTTCATGTATGAGAACGTCAACGCGAATACCCACCGGATCGCCGCCGATCTGATCGAGGCGGGGGTCGAGGTCGATGAGACCTATCGCCGCCTCTACGAGCACGTGCCGTTGGAGAAGCTGCGCCTCATCTCGCGCGCGCTGGATGGGATCCAGCGCCATTGCGACGATCGACTGGTCCTTACCTATGTGACCGCCGCCGACTATGAGGCAAGCGGTGCCGGGGAGGAGATGACCGAGGGGATCATCGATCTCCTGCGCTCGGTCGAGCACTCCAAGGTCGCTGCCCTGATCCGCGACCAGGGTGCCCGCGGCCGCGCCGCGCGCAAGGTCAGCCTGCGCTCCAGCAGCGGCGACGTCGACGTCTCGGCGATCGCGCGAGCCAAGGGCGGTGGCGGCCACAAGCGGGCCGCCGGATTCTCGACTGACCTCGAGCTCGATGAGCTCATCAACTTCCTCTGCGGTGAGGTCCGCGCCCAGCTCGGTGGATGAGGTCCGGTGGCCACGGTGGCTGAGGCTGGCTTGCTGCTCTGCGACAAGCCGGCGGGCGTCACTTCTCACGACGTTGTCGCCCGGGTGCGCCGCGAGCGCGGCTGCAAGGTTGGTCACGCCGGCACCCTGGATCCATTTGCGACCGGACTGCTGCTCATTTTGCTGGGCTCCGCGACGCGGCTGCAGCGCCACCTGATCGGTCTGCCGAAGACCTACCGGGCGACGGCGCGGCTGGGCTGGCGCTCAAGCACCGGCGACCCCGAAGGTGAGCTGACCGAGACCGGGAGGAAACCGTCCTCGCTGCGACTGCCCACCGGCCGCGTGCGCCAGCGCGTGCCGATGACCTCGGCGGTCCGGGTCGGCGGCGAGCGCCTCTATCGAAAGGCCCACCGTGGCGAGACCGTGCAGACCCCAGAGCGCGATGTCGAGGTCTATCGCGCCGAGCTGCTCGACTCGAATTCTGAGCGGGCGAGCTATGAGATCGAGTGCTCAGTGGGCACCTACATTCGCACCCTGCTCGAGACCCTCGGCGATGCCTACTGCCTGCAGTTACGCCGCCTCGCGATCGGCCCCTTCGCGCTCGCCGATGCGGGCACAGAGCTCTCGCTCGCTGAGGTTGGCGCTCTCGTCCCCGCGGTGGCCGAGGCACTGCGATAGTGGTTGGCTGATGGCGCAGATCAAGGTCACCTCACTGCCCGATGCCGAGCCGCGCCCGCGCCATGTCGCGATTGGGACCTTCGACGGCGTGCACCGTGGCCACCAGGCGGTGATCGATGACGCCGACACGGTTCTGACCTTCGAGCCGCATCCCCTGGAGATCTTGAATCCGGCGGCACGGCCCAAACTGATCATGCCCTTCGGGGTCAAGCGCGACGTGATCGAAGGTCACGGGGTGAAGGAGCTGGTCGTGATCCCCTTCGATGAGGACTTCGCTCATCTGAGCGCCGAGGACTTCATCGAGCGGGTCTTGATCGAGCGACTCGGCGCCCAGCGCGTCTCGGTCGGTGAGAACTTCCGTTTTGGCGCCAAGGCGCAGGGAGACCCGCTGATGCTGGCCGCCCGTTCTGAGTTCGAGACCCGGGTCGTCGCCCTGGTTGAGGTCGACGGTGAGACCGTCTCATCGAGCCGCATCAGAGCTCTGATTGCGGCCGGTGATATGGAGCACGCCCGGCATTGCCTGGGGGCACCGTTCATGGTCGAGGGGACGGTCGTCAGCGGCGACCAGCGTGGTCGCGAGCTCGGCTTTCCGACCGCCAACATCGTCCCTGATGATCGCCTCGCAATTCCTGGGCATGGTGTCTACGCCGCCTTTGCCAATGGGGCTCCTGCCGCCGTCAACGTCGGGGTGCGACCGACCTTTGAGACCGGTCGCGGGGTGTTGATCGAGACTTACCTGATCGACCGCGAGGAAGATCTATACGGGACCGAGCTGCGGGTCGCCTTCGTCGAGCGACTTCGTGGTGAGAAGCGCTTCCCGGGGGTCGAGGAGCTGATCGCCCAGATGCGAATCGACGTTGAGGATGCGAGGCGGGTCTGCGCGAGCTTCACCGACCGCTGAGCCACTTCTCTCTGCTAACTTCCAACGGCCGTCGCGCCTGTGCGCGCGGCGTTTTTACGAGATATGGGACTGACAAAAGAGAAAAAGAGCGAGCTGATCGGCAAGCACGGTCGCGCTGATGGCGATACCGGCTCGGCCGAGGTCCAGGTTGCGCTGATGACCGAGCGGATCAACGAGCTGACCGAGCACCTGCGCACGCACGCCAAAGACCATCACTCGCGGCGCGGATTGCTGATGCTGGTCGGCAAGCGCCGCCGCATGCTCCGCTACCTGGAGCACAGTGACCTCGAGCGTTATCGGGCGCTGGTTGCTGAGCTCGGCCTGCGGCGATGATCAGCGCCGGCGAGAAGGCCCCGGACTTCACGCTGCGAGATCAGGATGGCGAGGACGTCTCGCTCAGCGACTTCCGCGGCAAAAAACTGCTGCTCGTCTTCTATCCCTTTGACTTCAGCTCGGTCTGCTCAGATCAGCTCTCCGTCTATCAGCAGGTGAAGCCGGAGATCGAAGCAAAGGGGGTCGAGATGGTCGGGATCAGCGTCGACTCCCCCTACGCGCACAAGGCCTTTCAGGAGAAGCTCGGGATCGACACGACGCTGCTTTCCGACTTCGAGCCCAAGGGCGAGACCGCGAAGGCCTACGGCTCCTTCGTCGACTCGGTCGGGATGGCAAACAGGACCCTGGTTTTGGTCGACGAGCAGGGGACCGTTGAGTGGGCCTACGAATCGCCGAGCCCGGGCGAGGCTCCAGGGGCGAACCTGATCTTCGACGCGCTGGGCGCCTGACCGACCTGACCAGCGCCTCGGTTCCGCCGCCCGGGCCCGAGGATCACGCGCGCGGGGAGGGGGATCCCCTGATCGTCTACCTCGATCTCGGCTGTCCGCGCTGCGCAATCGCCTGGGCGGAGATCTCGCGCCGCCCGAAGCTGCTCGTCTTTCGTCATTTTCCGATCACCAGCAAGCATCCGCGGGCCGCCGCGCTGCATGCTGCCGCTGAGGCCGCGGGCGCTCAGGGTCACTTCTTTGAGATGGTCGATTCGCTCTACACTGACCGAGGCCGGGTCGATGACCCACATCTGTGGAGTCGCGCGGAAGCAATGGGCCTCGATCTGCAGGGCTTCGAGACAGACCGCCGCTCCGCCGCGGTTTCGGCCCGCGTGCAGCGCGACTTCGAGTCGGGGCTGCGGGCCGGCGTTGTCGAGACACCGGCGCTGTTTGAACCCGGCAGCTAGCGTCGCGGGGGCTTGATCACGGCCACGGCGGCGCTGCTCTGGTTGCCGGCCGCGTCCTTGGCGCTGACCGACACCCTGACGGCGACTCGGTGCCCGTGCGCAAGGGCCCGGCCCGCCGCCCGGCGGGCGGTCTTCGTTATCCCGATCCGCAGCGCCAGCTTGCTGGCGGGGGAAATCGTCGCCGTGGCGCCGCTCAGGCCGACGATTGCGCGGCGCTTCTTGAAGATCTCAAGCTGCCCGTTGGCGCTCGCGGTGGCAGACTCGTTGGAGCTCAGGTTGACGATCACGCTCCGCTTTCTGGGGAAGTCCTGTCTGGATTTGTAGGTCAGCGAGATCTGTGGCGGCGTCCTATCGGGCGCGGCACAGGGACCGTGGCGGGTTGGGTCGCTGGGGCAGCCGTCCTGGGTCTCGTCGCCATAGCCGTCGCGGTCGGCATCGGGCTCGATGTCGGCATTGAGCAGCACCTCCATGCTCGAGGTTGGAAAACCGTTTGGCGCGCGTGTCTCGCCCGGAAGGAGGCTCGGGGTCCAGGTCGCCGGCGTGCCGATTCCCGATTCGACGTAGACGATCGGGGGCTCAGCCGGCCCCATGCTGGTGTTGGAGCTCAGACTGTCCACGCCGATCTGATCTCCGGCGGCGACCGGCAGGCGGGCGGGGAAGACGTGCACCCCGGGTTCGGCGAGCGGCAGCGAGACGAATTCCGTTTCGCTGGCGCCGCCCGCCTCGGCGCCCATCGAGTTCTGGTGCAGGAGACGCAGGCGCAGCTTGACCGCTGCGGTGCTGGCGCTGGCCGGGCCGCTGCGCACCCGCCAGCGGACGATCACGCCAGCGCTCGGGGCGACCAGGCCCCCGGGTGTGAGGAACGCCGGTTCCAGGCTCTCCTGGGCCTCGGTGCAGGAACGGTCGACTTCGGTGATGCCACTGAACCCGCAGAGGCCGCTGGGACCGTTGGCCGCGTGGGCGAGGTTGCTGCCGATCGTCACCACGGCCGCCGCGGGGGACGCGGTGAGGAGCGCCACGGCGCCGAGCGAGGCCAAGCCGACCGCGAAGCGAGCCGCCAATTTCACCATCGAGCCATGCTACCCGGCCAGTCTGTACCCTCTTGGCGACAGAGAACGAGAGTTCTGAATCAGATTGGCCGCCATCCGGGCGGCCGGAGGTAGGAAAACTAAATGAGCATGTTTGACGTTAGCCGCGTATCGGTGGATGTCGGCGACAGCCAGATCTCCTTCGAGACGGGCAAACTCGCGAAGCAGGCGGGTGGCGCGGTCGTGGTTCAGGCCGGCGACACGATGGTGCTCTGCACCGCAACCGTTGGCAGCCTTCGCGACGTGGACTTTCTGCCGCTCACCGTCGACATCGAGGAGCGCATGTACGCCGCGGGCAAAATCCCCGGCTCGTTCTTCCGTCGCGAGGGTAAATCGAGCGAGAAGGCAACGCTCACCGCGCGCATGATCGACCGTCCGATTCGCCCGCTCTTCCCGAAGGGCTGGCATTACGAGACCCAGCTCGTCGCGATCCCGATGTCGGTGGACCAGGTCCACCCCTACGACATCCTCGCGATGAACGGTGCCTCGGCGGCGCTGGCGATCTCCCCGGTTCCGGTCGCCGCCCATGTCGGTGCGGTGCGGATCGGCAAGCTGGACGGTGACTTCGTCGTCAACCCCAACGAGGAGGATCTCGCCGAGCTCGACCTCGACCTGATCGTGGCCGGAACCGATGAGGCGATCCTGATGGTCGAGGCGGGCGCCAACGGCGTCACCGAGCAGGAGATCCTCGACGCCCTCGACATCGCCCATGGCGAGATCAAGAAGCTCGTCGGCGCGATGGAGGAGCTGCAGAAGAAGGCCGGCAAGGAGAAGATGGAGGTTGAGGCTCCCCAGATCGACGAGGGACTGATCAGCGATATTCGCTCCTCCCACGGCCAGGCGCTGGTCGACGCGATCGCCACCGAGGGCAAGCTCGAGCGCTACGAGGCGATCGACAAGGTCAAGGACGAGGTGGTCGACAAGTACGCGCCCGCCGCCGATGATGGTGAGACCGACGAGAAGCGCGTGGCCGAGGTCAAGGCCGCCTTCGGCTCGATCGAGAAGGACACCATTCGCAAGGCGATCGCCGTCGATAAGAAGCGACCCGACGGTCGCGCCCAGGATGAGATCCGCCCGATCGAGACCGAGGTCGACATCTCCCCGCGCGTGCACGGCTCGGCGCTCTTCACCCGCGGCGAGACCCAGATCCTCTCCAACGTTGCGCTCGGCACGACCCGCATGGACATGCGAATCGACACGCTGGGCCTGGAGACCTCAAAGAAGTTCTGGCACCACTACAACTTCCCGCCATTCTCGGTCGGGGAGGCCGGTTTCATGCGCGGTCCCAAGCGCCGCGATATCGGCCATGGGGCGCTCGCCGAGCGGGCCTTGGCGGCGACGATCCCCGGCGAGGAGGACTTCCCCTATGTGATCCGGGTCGTCTCGGAGACGCTGGAGTCAAACGGCTCCTCCTCAATGGGTTCGGTCTGCGCGTCCTCGATGGCCCTGCAGGCCGCTGGCGTGCCGGTCAGCGCACCGGTCGCCGGGGTCGCAATGGGGCTGATCAAGGAGGGCGAGGACTACATCGTGCTCACCGACATCGCCGGCGTCGAGGACCACCTCGGCGACATGGACTTCAAGGTCGCCGGTACCGCTGAGGGGATCACCGCCCTGCAGATGGACATCAAGATCACCGGAGTCACATTCGAGATCCTCACCGACGCTCTCGAGCAGGCCAACAAGGGACGGAAGTTCATCCTCGGCAAGATGGCCGAGGCGATCGACGGCCCGCGTGAGCAGCTCTCCCAGCACGCGCCGCGGATCGAGGCGATCAAGATCGACCAAGAGAAGATCGGCGCCGTGATCGGTAAAGGCGGCGAAACGATCCGCGCCCTGTGCGAGGAGTTCGAAGCCGACATCGACGTCGAGGACGACGGCACGATCCGGATCTACGCTCCGACCGGCTCGCTGGTCGAAGCCTGTGTGGCGCGGATTGAATCGATGACCAAGGAGGCCGAGATCGGCGATCGCTACGACGCGGCGAAGGTCGTCAAGACGACCACCTTCGGCGCCTTTGTCGAGCTGGTCAAGGGCACCGACGGCCTGCTCCACATCTCCAACGTGAAACCGGGCGAGCGGGTTGACTCCGTCGATGACGTGCTGAGCGCGGGCGATCAGATCGACGTCACAGTGGTCGAGGTCGATCGCGAGCGCGGTCGGATCGGCCTGCGACTCTCCGATGACCCCTCGGTCGAGGGCAAATCGCAGGAGGAGCTGATCGCGATCGGTTCCAGCGGCGGTGGCTCTCGCAACGGTGGCGATCGCGGCGGCCGCGGCGGCCGGGATGGACGCCGTCGCCGCGAGGGCGGCGACCGCGAGTCGCGTCGCTAGTTCCAAGTTGAGTACAGCCACACTCACAGATCTGAGTTCGGGCGCCCGGGTCGTGACCGAGGAGGTTCCCTCGGTCCGCTCGGTCGCGCTCGGGCTCTGGGTGCGCACCGGCTCGCGCGATGAGACCGCGGCTCAGGCCGGGGTCTCCCACTTCCTCGAGCACCTTCTTTTCAAGGGAACCGAGCGCTACTCGGCGATCGAGATTTCCGAGCGTTTTGATGGTCTCGGCGCCTCGGTCAACGCGGCAACCGGCAAGGAGACGACGCACCTGCACGCGCGCTTCCTCGATGAGCACACCGAGGAGGTCTTCGAGCTGCTGGCCGAAATGCTTCTGGCACCGACCTATCCCGAAATCGACTCCGAGCGCGACGTCGTGCTAGAGGAGATCGCGATGTATGAGGACGAGCCCCAGGATCGGGTCCACGACATTCTCGCCGACGCGGTCTTCGGTGAGCATCCGCTGGGCCGGCGAGTGCTCGGCGAGGCGCAGGTGATCGCCTCGATCCCGGTACCCGACATCGATGCCTACCACCGCCAGCGCTACACCGGGGCCAACGTGGTGATCGGCGCCGCCGGGCATCTCGACCACGACCGCATCGTCGAGCTCACTCAGCGCCTGGTCTCCCCCCAATCTGACTCAAATGGCGCGGCCCCAATCGGGGCGGAGCCCGAGGCGCGGGCCCGGCTGCGTTTTTATGAGAAGGACACCGAGCAGTACCACATCTGTTTCGGTGCGCCGGGCATCAGGCGCGATGATGAGCGTCGCTACGCGCTCGCGGTACTCGACTCAATCTTCGGCGGCTCGACCTCATCGCGCCTTTTTCGTGAGGTGCGCGAGAAGCGCGGCCTCGCCTACTCGGTCGGCTCCTACAACGAGCAGTACACCGATTCGGGACTGGTGGCCACCTACGTCGGCACCCGCGAGGACAATGTCGAGGAGGCGTGTTCGATCATCGGCGCCGAGCTGCAGCGCCTGCGCACCGAGCCGGTCTCCGGCGAGGAGCTAAAGCGCGCCAAGGAGAACGTCAAGGGTCGTCTGGTCCTCTCCTCGGAGTCAACCGCGGCGCGGATGACGCGGATCTCCCGCGCGACCCTGTTCGACTTGCCGATCGACAGCCTCGATGAGATGCTCGCCAAAGTCGACGCCGTCAGCGTTGAGGAGTTGACCGCCCTGGCGGGCGAGCTCTACGGCGCCGAGCGGCTCTCCGCCGCCTGCGTGGGTCGTGGCGAAGAACACTTTCGCGCCGCGCTGGCCCCGGTCAGCGAGAGCCTGGCGGCGGCTTGATCCGGGTCGTTGCCTCCGGCGCGGCCGGGCGCATGGGCCAGGCCGTCTGTGAGGCGGTTGGCGGCGCCGAGGACATGGAGCTGGTGGCGAGGGCCGATCCCGCGCTCGGGGTCGAGCTTGGCGAGGTGCTCGATGAGGCCGACGTCGTCGTTGATTTCACCACTCCCGAGACCGCGCTTGAAAACGTCAGTGCCTGTCTGGCGGCGGGTGTACACGCTGTGGTCGGAACCACCGGCTTTGAGGTCGAGGCGCTGCGCGAGGTGACCGCGGCCTCGGCCGGCTCGGCCAACTGCTTTGTCGCGCCCAACTTCGCGATCGGCGCCGTGCTGATGATGGAGGTGGCTCAGCGGATCGCCGCGCACATGCCCGAGTGCGAGATCATCGAGCTCCACCACGACCGAAAGCTCGACGCTCCATCGGGAACCGCGAAGCGAACCGCCGAGCTGATTCAGGCCGCGGGCGGCAACGTCCACGAACCGCTCCACTCGCTGCGCTTGCCGGGGCTGGTAGCCCATCAGGAAATCGTTTTTGGCGGTGAGGGCCAGACTCTGAGCGTGCGCCACGACTCGATTGATCGGCGCTCCTTCATGCCCGGCGTGCTGCTCGCCGTGCGCGAGGTGGGCTCCCAGCCGAAACGCTTCACCGTCGGTCTGGAGAATCTGCTCTAGATGGTCTTCGGGGTACGCTGGTGGCGATGAGCGAGATACGGGGAGTTCTGAGCGCGATGGTGACTCCATTTCAGGAGTCAGGCGAGGTCGATGAGCCGGCGGCACGGACGCTGGCCCGCTTCCTGGTCGAGAACGGTTCACACGGGGTCGTCGTCGCCGGGTCGACCGGGGAGGCGGCGACCCTCGATGATGCTGAGCACATCGGGCTGCTGCGCGCCGTGGTCGAGGAGGTTGGAGAGCGGGCAACGGTTATCTGCGGGACCGGGACCAACGACACCAGGCACTCAATCGAGCTGACCAAGGCCGCGGCAGGGGCCGGCGCCGACGCCGCCCTGATCGTCACCCCGTATTACAACAAGCCAAATCCGGCCGGGATCCGCGCCCACTTCGAGGCGATCGCAAGCGCGGTGCCCGACCTGCCCCTGCTCGCCTACAACATCCCCTCGCGGGTGATCGTCAACATCTCACCCAGCGAACTCGCCGAGCTGGGACAGATCGACAACGTGGTCGGGGTCAAGCAGGCCAACAACGAAGAGCTCGGCCTGATCGAGGGGATGGCCGTGCTCGGCGGAAACGATGACATCTTCCTCAAGTGTCTGGAAATCGGCGCCGCGGGTGGCATTCTGGTCGCCTCCCAGCTGGTTGGCCCGCAGATGCGCGAGATGTGGGACGCCGCACTTGATGGGGATATCGAGCGTGCCCGTGAGATCGATGCGACCCTGAGGCCGCTGTTTGAGGCGCTCGGAGTGACGATCAACCCGATTCCGGTGAAGTGCGCGATGCAGATGCTCGGGCTGATTCCCTCCGACACGATGCGGCTGCCGATGGTTCGCGCCGATCGATCCCAGCGGGCGGTCCTGCGAGCGGCGCTCGAGGGGCTCGGCCTGACGGTCACGGTGGGTTAGGAATGGCCGCCCAGAAGCTTCGGGTCCTGCCCCTCGGCGGACTGGGCGAGATCGGCAAGAACATGACCGTGGTCGAATACGACGGCAGGATCGTCGTCGTCGACACCGGTTTGGCGTTCCCCACGCCCGAGATGCTCGGCATCGACCTGGTCCTGCCCGATTTCTCCTATCTGCGCGAGCGTCTCGATGACATCGAGGCGATCGTCCTCACCCACGGCCACGAGGATCACGTCGGCGCGCTGCCCTACGTCCTGCGCGAGATCGGCACCCCGCCGGTGATCTACAGTGGCCTGCTCACCGTCGGCATGGTCCACTCCAAGCTCGATGAGCACAAACTCGGCGACGCGCCACTGAAGGAGCTGCCGGCCGGTGAGCGAGTTCGGCTCGGGCCCTTTGAGCTGGAGCTGATCCACCTCTCGCACTCGATCCCCGACATGCGCGCGGTGTTGCTCAAAACCGAGCTCGGCTCGATGCTGATGACCGGCGATTACAAGTTCGATCAGACCCCGGTTGACGGACAGCCGGCCGACATCTCGCGACTGGCCGAGGTCGGTCGCGATGGACTGCTGCTGCTCTGCGGGGACTCGACCAACGCCGATCGGCCCGGGATCTCGCCCTCGGAGTCAAGCGTCGGGCCGGCGCTGCTGGAGACCTTCGCCGATTGCAGCGGGCGGATCATCGTCACCTCATTTGCCTCCAACATCCACCGAGTGCAGCAGGTGATCGACGCAGCGATCAAGCTCGACCGCCGGGTCGCCCTGGTCGGGCGCTCGATGCGAAAGAACTTCAATATCGCCTCCAACCTGGGTATCGCCAGCGCCCCCTCGGGTCTCTTCATCCAGCCGCGTGAGATCGAGAACTTTCCCGATGAGAAGGTCGTCGTGATCTCGACCGGCAGTCAGGGTGAGCCGCTCTCGGCGTTGCGCCGGATGGCCAACAACGACCATCGAGATGTCGAGCTGCACTCAGGGGACACGGTCGTCTTCTCGGCGAGCCCGGTGCCCGGCAATGAGCGCGCCGTGAATGAAACGATCGACCGGATCTATGAGATCGGTGCGACCGTGGTGACCGCCAAAGACGCCCCGATCCACGCCTCCGGTCACGGCTTCCAGGAGGAGCTGAAGCTGATGATCAATCTGACCAAGCCGAAATACGTGCTGCCGATCCACGGCGATTTCAAGCGCTTGCGCCTTCATTCCGAACTCGCCCAGTCGGTTGGGATCGACCCCGAGAAGGTGTTCCAGGGGCGCAACGGCGTGGCACTTGAAATCGATGAGCAGGGGGCGCGGCTGGGCGAGGACGTCCACGCCGGGACGATCTTCGTCGACGGAGTCAATGTCGGTGACCCCGACGACGTCGCCCTGCGCGACCGACGGGCGATATCCGCCGACGGGATCTTCATCGTCGTCGCGACGATCTCCTCCGATGATGGCGCGGTCGTCGCCGATCCGGAGGTGATCTTCCGCGGCGTCGCCTTCCTGGAGGAGGCCGGCGCCCTGGTCGAAGAGCTCCAGGACGTGGTCGAGGATTCACTCGAGGACGCCGCGCAGGCCGGTACCCGCGAGCTGCACCTGGTCCAGGAAGACCTGCACGACGCGGTCGCCAAGTTCGTCTATGAGAGGCTGAGACGCCGGCCGATGGTGCTGCCGGTTGTCGTCGAGGTCTGAGGCTTGGAAGAAAGAGGGGCCCGCCGAGGGCTGTTGGGGAGAACCCGGCGGGCCCCGTGTCTCGTCCGCTTGAAAACCTAAGAAGTGACGCTAAAGGCGGTCTAAAGCGGGTTTAATTCCCAGCTCAGATTCTGAGAGTGGCAGTCGCACTCGAAAGAGAGCGCCGCCGCTGGGCGATTCAGCGACGGTGGCGCTACCCCCGTGAGAGGCGGCGACGGCGTTGACGATCGCCAACCCGAGCCCGCTGCCGGGGCCGCTCGCCGTGTCGGCCGGGCCGCCGCCGCGGACGAAGCGGTCAAAGATCTGGTCGCGTAGCTCGGGCAGGATCCCGGGCCCATCGTCGGCGACTTCGATCACCGCCTCACCGCCGTCGGCCATCAGGCGCAGCTCAACGGTCGAGCCGGGCGGTGTGTGGCGGGCGGCGTTGTCGAGCAGGTTGAGGACCATGCGGTGCAATTCGTCTTGGTTGCCCTGCAGCCAGAGCGGGTGCTCATTCTCGATCTGAAGCTCGCGATCGCCCATCAGTGGTGCCGCCTCCGCGGCGGCATTGCCGGCCACTTCGGCGAGATCGCAGCGGCGGTGGCGGCTGCTCTTGCCAGCGTCGGCGCGGGCGAGCAGCAGGAGATCGGCGACCAGGCGGCTCATCCGGTGGGAGGAGCGCAGGGCGGAATCAATCATCGCCCGATCGTCTTCGTGGCCGGGGTCATGCAGCGAGGTCTGCAGCAGCTCGAGATTGGCCAGGATGCTGGTCAGCGGCGTGCGCAGCTCATGCGATGCGTCGGCGACGAACTCGCGCTGCTGTTTCATCGCCGTCTCGCGCTCGGTGCGCGCGGCGTCGAGCGATCTCAGCATCTTCTCGAGGGTCCCGGCCAGTTCTCCGACCTCATCATCGGCTTTGGGCACCGGCATGTGGCGAGAGGGGTCACCGGTATCGGCGATCTTGCGCGCGGTTGCCGTCAGTGAGGAGATCGGTCGCATCGCCCGGCCGGCGATCGCCAGGCCGGCGAGGCTGGCGAGCAGGGTGCCGCCGAGCACCCCGGCGGCGATGAAGAGCCAGAGTCGATCCACGGTCGAATCGACATGGGCGAGGCTGCGTCCATACTGGACAATGCCGGTCGGCGCCCCGGTGTTTTCATCGCGGATCGTCGTGGTCGCTACCCGCAACCCATCGTGGGTCGAGAGTCCCCCGGGAGTGCCTGGTCCGAGCGCAGCGGCCCCGGCGGTGTGTCCGAGCAGGTTCCCGCGCAGGTCAAAGACCCGGGCCGTGGCATCGTCGGGGCGCACGAACTCGGCGAGTTTCGGGCCCTTGGCCTCGGTGCTGAGCGGCGTGTATATGACTCGGATTTCGGCGGCCAGGGTCTGCGCGGCGCCCTGCACCTCGCCGTTGAAGTCATCGCGGATCCGGTTGGTGGCGACCTTGCCGATCACCCCGCCGAAGGCGAGCAGGATGAACATCGTGAGGGCGGCTGAGGTCATCGCCAAGCGCCAGCGAACGGGCCAGTTGGCGGGATTCAGCCACTTACGGCGCCCTTTGGCGGGGCGCTGGGCGCGCAGCCGCACGCGCTACTCCTTGAGGACGTATCCGGCGCCGCGTTTTGTGTGGAGCAGCCGCGTCTCGCCGCCGGCCTCGAGCTTGCGACGCAGGTTGGAGACGAAGACGTCGATCGTGTTGGTCGCCGCGGTTGGGTCATAGCCCCAGACCTCGTCGAGCAGCCGCTCCCGGGAGACGACGAGGCGCTCGTTGTGCATGAGGAATTCGAGCAGCTCGAACTCGCGGTTGGTCAACTCGATCTCACGCTCGCCCCGCTTCACCTCGCGGGTGTCGGGGTTAAGCGAGAGATCGCTGACCTCCAGGGAGGCGGCGCCACGCGGCGGGCGCCGGCGCAGCAACGCGCGGATCCGGGCCAGTAGCTCGCGGCGCTCGAAAGGCTTGACCAGATAATCATCGGCGCCGCTGTCGAGTCCGTCGACGCGGTCCTCGGTCTCGGTGCGCGCGGTCAACATCAGGATCGGCACGTCGCTGTCGGCGCGCAGGCGCCTACAGACCTCGATGCCGTCGAGGCGCGGCAGGCCGAGGTCGAGGACGACCAGGTCGGGGACGAAGCCCGCAGCAGCCTCGAGCGCGTCGATGCCGTCGGCTGAGGTCCGCACTTCGTAGCCCTCGTTGCGCAGCGAGCGGCGCAAAACGTCGGCGATCTCGGCGTCGTCCTCGACGAGCAATACCCGACCGCCGGCGATCTCGGTCTCAGCAAGGGAAGCCATCAGCATCGATCTTAGCTGTGAGTGAAACGACCAAAGCGCGGATTTATCGTGAATTTATCCCCTGGGCGTGCGCAGGGGTCATCTGTATGGCGTCGAACGGGTCGACATGTTCGTGCGTAAAAAGCGCGCGCCCAGGCGCGCCTCCAAGGCGAAGAAGGCTGCGCGGCACAGATCGATGCGCCCTCATCTGCCTCAAGGCCTCGAGCAGCGCCACCTCGACCTGATCGGCCTTTTCCTTATAGCCACAGGTGTCTATTTGACCTTCGTGCTCTTCTTCGGCTGGGCGGGGGGCAAGGTCGGCTACGGGGTCGAAACCGCGCTCGAATACCTGCTCGGTGGCATCGGCGCTCGAATCGTGACCGTGCTGATCCTCTTGGTCGGCGGCGTTCTGGTCACTGGCGCGTCGATCTCGGCGATCTTTCGCGGCGCCGGGCGCGGCGCCCGACATCTGCTGCTCGGCGGCCGAGATGTCGCCCAGACCGCGATCCAGCAACGCGACGCCCGTCGCGATGCGAAGACCCCTTCGGGCTTTGAGACTGAGGTCGGGGAGACCGATGTGATGAGCACCTACCCCGACGAGGAGGCCTTCGCCCCGACTGTGGCTCTCGGTGGGGAGGAGGACTATGAGGACCTCTCCGCCGACCTCGGCGAGGAAGCCGAGGAGCCCGAGGGTGTCGAGGATCTCAGCACGGGCGGAGCGGCGCAGGGGGCTGGCGAGCCGCGCTCAGGTGAGGACGCTGACAGCGGGGCTGATCCAACAACCGAGCTCGTCGCCTTGACGCCGCAGGGCAATAAGCGCGGGGTGACCACCTCCGAGCAGATCGATTACCGCCCACCGCCGGCGCGGGCCCTGGAGAAGGGCAAGGCGGACTCCGGCCCCGACCCACGCGACCACGAGATAATCGGTCGCAAGCTGGTCGAAACCCTCGGTCACTTTGGCGTTGAGGCGAAGATCCTCGGCATCGTCAGCGGTCCTCACGTCTCACGCTATGAGCTGCGTCTAGCGCCGGGGACCAAGGTCAAGAAAGTCACTGAGCTCGGCAACGACCTCGCCTACGCCCTGGCCTCGACCGACATCCGCATTCTTGCGCCGATCCCGGGCAAACAGGCGGTCGGGGTCGAGGTTCCAAACACGCGACGGCGCATCGTCAGGCTCGGCGATATCTATGCCGGGCGCCCGCAGAAGACCTCGCCTCTGGTCGCCTGGCTGGGCAAGGGGATCGACGGCAACGCGGTCTGGACCGATATCGCCAAGATGCCCCACGTTCTCGTCGCCGGAACCACGGGCTCGGGCAAGTCCGGTTGCGTCAACGCGATCCTCTCCTCGATCCTGATGCAGGCCTCACCCAACGAGGTTCGTCTGGTGTTGGTTGACCCCAAGCAGGTTGAGCTCAACCACTATGAGCACGTTCCCCACCTGTTGACCCCGGTGGTCACCTCGCCGCGGCTCGCCGCCAACGTCCTCTCCAACCTGATCGGCGAGATGGAGAGCCGCTACGGGATCATGGGACAGGCTCGCAGCCGCAATCTCGATGAGCTCAACCGGACCCGGGCCAAGGCGGGTGAAGCGCCACTGCCCCACATCCTCTGCGTGATCGACGAGCTCGCGGACCTGATGATGGTCGCCCCCGCGGAGGTCGAGGACTCGATCATCCGCCTCGCTCAAAAGTCACGGGCGACAGGGATTCACCTGGTGCTGGCGACCCAGCGTCCATCGACCGACATCATCACCGGCACGATCAAGGTCAATATTCCCGCCCGGATCGCCTTCGCGGTCTCCTCGCAAACCGACTCACGGGTGATCCTCGATCAGGGCGGCGCCGAGGCACTTCTCGGGCAGGGGGACATGCTCTTTCGCGGTGCCGGCACCTCGAAGCTGCAGCGGATCCAGGGCGCTTTCATCACCGAGGAGGAGATCGCGCGGATCACCAAGCACTGGGCCAAGCAGGGTGAACCGGAGTTCGAGGAGGAGTTGCTTGAGACCCGTGAGGTAGTCGAGGAGGGAGTCGAAAACGGTGAGTTCGATCCCGACAGCGACGACCTCCTCGACGACGCGATCCGGCTCGTCGTCGAGACCGAAACCGCCTCGGTTTCGATGATCCAGCGCCGGCTGCGCGTCGGTTACACCCGCGCCGGGCGCTTGATCGACATGCTCGAGCGGCGCGGAGTGATCTCTGGCTATGAGGGTTCCAAACCGCGCCAGGTGCTGATCACCCCTGCCGACCTGGCCCGGGTGAGCAGCGCGGCGGAGCCGGTCTCGGTCGAGGCCGAGGTCGAGCCCTAGCGGCCAAAGGGCCACAATGTAGGCGTGGACGATGGAGTTGGAGCCACGCTGCGCCGCGCGAGAACTCGCCGCAAACTCGGCTATTCGGAGGTCGAAGAGGCGACCAAGATCCGTGCCCGTTTTCTGCGCGCGATCGAGGAGGAGGAATGGGATGCCCTGCCGGGCGGCTCCTACGCGCGCAGCTTCATTCGCACCTATGCAACCTATCTGGGCCTCGACGCCGAGCGCCTCGCAGCCGAATACGGCTCCCATCCCCCTGACCTGGGCAGCGATCGGGGGGTTCGGGCCGCGGCGCCGCCCAGGGGCGCCAATCGGCCCTCCGGGCGCGGTCGGGGCCTGCGGCCCGGCGTGGTGAGCGCGTTCGTCATCCTCGCGGTTCTCGCGGTGGCGATCGGGGTGGGCATCAGCACCGGAGGAGGAGGGGGCGGCCCGCCGGGCCCAGGAGGCGGCTCCGGCACGGCGAGGAGAGCCAAATCAGCTCGATCCCAGGCGGCTGGACAACTCAAGGATAGGTCTCGCGGTGTCGTCCTTCGGCTGGCGACGAAGGCCGAAGTGTGGGTCTGCGTGCTCAACCACCAGGGTCGACGGCTGGTCGACGGCGCGGTCCTCTCCGACGGGACCGAAGCGGGGCCGTTTCACTCCGGTAGCTTCACAGTCGCGTTCGGAAACGGAGAGGTGGCGATGCAGGTCAACGGCAAGGAAGTTGGGCTTCCGGCGAGTTCCAGCCCGCTCGGTTACGTGATTCACGCCGGCGGTCGCCTCGAGCCCCTGGCTGAATCGGAATGGCCGACCTGCCTATGAGTGAGGTCGCGGGCGGGCCGGTGCGGGCGGGCGTCGTCGTCACCGGCACCGAGGTGATTACCGGCAGGATCGCTGACCGCAATGGTCCCTGGATCTCCGAACGCCTGGCCGAGCAGGGGGTCGAGGTCGCCCATATCCTGGTCGTCGCCGACCGCCCGGATGACCTCCACGCGGCCCTCCGGTTCCTCGCCGATGAGGGCATGGATCTGATCGTCACCTCGGGGGGGCTCGGTCCAACCGCCGACGATCTCACCGCCGAGGTCGTCGGCCGCTTCAGTGGCCGTGAGATGGTGCTGGACGAGGAGGTCGAGGGCAAGATCGCCGCGATTCTGCGTGGTTTTGCCAAACGCTTCAAATTCGATGAAGAGGCCGTGATCGAGGCAAATCGCAAGCAGGCGATGATCCCCGCCGGGGCGACGCCGCTTGATCCGGTGGGCACCGCGCCCGGTCTGGTCGTTCCGGCCGACGCGCGGATCGTCGTTGTTTTACCTGGCCCACCGCGCGAGCTGCAGCCGATGTGGCCGGCTGCGCTTGCCGTCGCTGAGGTCCAGGCGGTGCTTGCCCGGGCGACCCCGCTGCATTCCTACACGCTGCGCATGTTCGGCGTCCCCGAGTCAGAGATCGCCAAGAGCCTGCGCGAGATCGAGGCGCAGGGGATCGCCCTGTCTGAGGTCGAGATAACCACCTGTCTGCGTCGGGGCGAGATCGAGATCGACGTCCGCTTCCGCGATCAGGCCGCGGCGATCGCCACTGCGGTCCGCGCGGGGCTGGCCGAACGCCACCCGGCTCAGCTCTTTAGTCAAGACGGCGAGACGATCGACTCACAGGTCGCAGGGCTGCTCGCTGGGCGGCGTCTTGGCCTGGCGGAGTCCTGTAGCGGCGGCCTGCTGGCGGCGCGGGTCACGGCGGTGCCGGGTGCCTCTGAGTACATGGCGGGCAGCGTCGTCGCCTATTCCAACCAGGCCAAGGCCCAGCTGCTCGGTGTTGATGCGGCTCTGATCGCCGCCCACGGTGCCGTCTCCCCCCAGGTCGCCGAGGCGATGGCGCAGGGCGCGCTGGGGCGCTTCGATGCCGATGTCGCGGTGGCGATCACCGGGATCGCGGGCCCCGACGGTGGTAGCGAGGATAAGCCGGTCGGCTACGTCTGCTTTGACGCTCGTCTGGCCGACGGCACCGCGATCGCGCGCCAGCCGGTGATCCCCGGCGGGCGCGAGGACATTCGCGAACGCTCGGCGCTGGTCGGCATGCACCTGTTGCGCCTGCTACTGAGCGGCGCCGAGCCCCCGCTGTAGGTGCGGGGATGCCCGCAGCGGGCCGGCGCCTGGGGTTGGTTCTAGCCTCCCCTCGGTGAGCAAGGAACGCCTCAAGAGTCCTCGGGCGAGGCTATTCATCGCCCTCGATTTGCCCGAGCAGGTGCGTGCCGGGCTCGAGCTCTGGGGGCAAAGGGCGCTCGCCGATCGGGCCTTGCGGCGGGTGTCGCCGGGATCCCTGCATGTCACCCTCACTTTTCTCGGCTATCGCCCGGAAAAGGAGATCGCCTCGATCGCGGCGATCGTTGAAGCGATCGAGGCTCCGGCGCCGCGAATTGCCCTGCGCGACGCGGTCGCCCGGCCCGAGCGCGGCCCGGCGCGCCTCTTCGCCCTGCCGGTCCAATCCCCCGAGCTGGTCTCACTGCAGCGGCGTCTGGTGGCCAGGCTTGTCGCCGAGCGGCTCTATCTGCCCGAGCGCAGGCCGTTTTGGCCTCACCTGACGGTCGCGCGGGTGCGGCCCGGGGGGCGCGGCTCAAATCGTCCCGAGCGGGTCCAGAGCCCACCCGGCGCGCTTCCCGATCAGTTGCTGGCGCCCCTCAGTTGCGTCCGGGTCGCGCTCTACCGTTCCGAACTCAAGCCGCAGGGTGCGCGATACACCCGGCTGGCGCAAGTCGAGCTGTCCCAGGCCGGACGGCAGTGAGGTGATGAAAAAGATGGCAAATCAGAAGACGACTTTGAAGGATGCCTCGGCCAAGGATGCCAAGGCAAAAGATGCGGCCCTGGAGGCAGCGGTGACCCAGATCGAGCGGGACTTCGGCCAGGGGGCATTGATGCGCCTCGGCGCCGATTCCGCGGTTCAGATCGAGGCGATCCCGACCGGCTCGCTGGCGCTCGACCTGGCGCTGGGGATCGGCGGCGTGCCGCGTGGGCGGATCGTTGAGATCTTTGGTCCGGAGTCCTCGGGCAAGACGACGTTGATTTACCACATCATCGCCGAGGCGCAGGCGCGGGGAGGAATATGCGTGTTCATCGATACCGAGCACTCTCTGGACCCGATCTACGCGCGGGCGATCGGTGTCGACACCGACGAGCTGCTCGTCTCCCAGCCCGATTATGGCGAGCAGGCGCTGCAGATCGCCGATCGACTGATCGCCTCGACCGCGGTCGATGTTGTCGCGGTCGACTCGGTCGCGGCGTTGACCCCGAAAGCCGAGCTCGACGGACAGATCGGAGATACGACCGTCGGTCTGCAGGCGAGGTTGATGTCCCAGGCGATGCGAAAACTGACCGGCAACCTGAGCCGCACCAACACGGTCTGCCTTTTCACCAACCAGATCCGCGAAAAAGTTGGAGTCCAGTTCGGCTCGCCGGAGACCCAGCCGGGTGGGCGGGCGCTGAAGTTCTACTCCTCCCAACGACTGGACATCCGCCGGATCGAGACCCTCAAAGACGGCACCGAGGCGGTCGGCAATCGGGTCAGGGTCAAGGTCGTCAAGAACAAAGTTGCAGCTCCCTTCCGTCAGGCCGAGTTCGATATCGAGTATGGCCAGGGAATCTCCCGTTCGGGGGGGCTGCTCGACTTTGGCATCGAGCAGGATCTGGTCCAGAAATCGGGTTCCTTCTTCTCCTATGGGGAGACGAGGCTCGGACAGGGACGCAATAACGCCAAGCAGTTCCTCGCCGACAATCCGGAGCTCGCCGCCGAGATTGAGAAGAAGATCCGGGCAGCGCTTGGAATTGACGGCGAGGCCGCCCCCGAGCCGACGGTGGACGAGCCGACGGTGGGACGAGGCGACGGTGGCCGAGGCGAAAGCCGCTTAGGCGGAGATTGGGCGCTCTGACGGCGGTCGGTCCGACCGCCGTCAGTGGATAGGATGCCGCGCGCATGAGCGACGCGACGATCTTCTACATATTGGGCGGCCTGCTGGCCGCGATGGCGGTGACGACGAGTTTTGTCGGTCTACGTTTTGAGTCCTTCCCGGGACGCTACGGGCCGGCGATCTTCCTCTGCTTTTTCCTCGTCGCCGCTTCCGCCATCACCTTCGCGATCCGCAACGGCCAGAATGAGGAAAAGGCGCGCGCAGCGGAGAACACTTCGGCGGGCGAAGAAATCGAAAAGAAGGAGTCGGAATCGCCCTCGGGGGCCAGTGGAGGCGAAGCCGGCGGGGGGGAAAGCTCGGCCGCCGCCAAGCCCAAGGGGCCGGGCGGCACCCTGGCGCTGGCGGCCTCACCCACGGAACTTGCCTTCAACAAAAAATCGCTGACCAGTAAACCGGGCAAGGTGATGATCAACATGACAAACCCGGCGGCGATTGAACATGACATTGGGATCGAGAAAAACGGTGAACTGATCGCCGTCTCGGAAACGGTCAGTGAAGGCAAGACCTCGGTGAGCGCCGAACTTGCTCCCGGCACCTACACCTTTCTCTGCACGGTGCCCGGCCATGCCGAAGCGGGCATGGAAGGGACGCTCGTAGTCAAGTAGCCTCGGTGGGGGATGCCCACCTACCACGTCACCACGTTCGGCTGTCAGATGAACGTGCACGACTCCGAGCGCATGCAGGGAATGCTCGAGTCGCTCGGCTACCAGGCTGCCACGAGCCGCGAGCAGGCCGATCTGATCCTCTTCAACACCTGCTCGATCCGCGAGTCTGCCGACAACCGTCTGATCGGGCACCTCGGCGAGGCGAAGCGGCTGAAGTCCGAAGATCCCGAGCGGCTGGTCGGGGTCGGCGGTTGTTGGGCGCAGTCAGTCAAGGACGAGGTCTTTCGCCGCTTCCCCTTCGTCGATGTCGCATTCGGTCCAGGGCAGATCCACAAGCTGGCCGAGTTCCTCAACTCAGATCGTCTCAGCGCGCAGGGATATTTCGAGTTCGAGGACTTCTCCGGTCATCTGCCGACCCGTCGCGAGCGTCGTTTCCAGGGATGGCTGCAGATTTCCCAGGGCTGCAATTGCCGCTGCTCTTATTGCATCGTCCCCTCGACCCGCGGGCGCGAGGTGAGCCGTGATCCCGAGGAGCTGATCGCCGAGGCCGAGGCGCTGGCTGGCGATGGCGTGCGCGAGCTGACCCTGCTCGGACAAAACGTCAATAGTTACGGTCGCGATCTGCCGCTCGAAACCCGGCTCGGGTTCTCGCAGTTGCTCGCCCAGGTCGATGCGGTGGAGGGAATCGAGCGCATCCGCTACACGAGCCCCCATCCCAAGGACATGAAGGAGGATGTGATCCGCGCCCACGCCGAGCTGCCGGCCCTCTGCCCGCATATCCACCTGCCACTGCAGTCGGGCTCCAGTGCGGTCCTCAAGCGCATGCGACGGACATATGACCGCCACCGCTATATGGATCGGGTCGCCCTGATCCGCGAGCTCGTCCCCGATTGCTCACTGACGACCGACATCATCGTCGGCTTCCCCGGGGAGGGCGAGGCTGACTTCGAGCAGACGCTCGAGGTCGTCGAGGAGGTCGGCTATGACGCGGCCTTCACATTTGTCTTTTCGCCCCGCCGGGAAACCGAGGCAGCGACGATGGAGGGTCAGGTGCCACACCAGCTCAAGCGCGAGCGGATGGAACTTCTGGTCGAACTCGTGCAGCGACGGGCGGCGGAAAGATCCCAGCGCTTCGTCGGGCGGGCGATGGAGGTCCTGGTCGAGGGCACCAGTCGCACCGACCCCACGCGCCTGCGCGGGCGCACCGCACACAACAAGGCGGTCAACTTTGAAGGGACCGCCGCGCCGGGCGAGCTGGTCGATGTCGAGATCCTCAAGGCGACCTCGCAGAGCCTGCTCGGGGTCGAGAAGCTGCTCTCCCGGGTCCCCTGAACCTGATCGCGATATTCGGGCCGACCGGGGTCGGCAAGACAGCGGTCGCGGTCGCGGTCGCTCAAGAGCTGCGCAGAGATGGGGAGGAGCCGATCGCGATCTCCTGCGATGCACTGCAGGTCTACGCCGGGCTCGAGCGGCTGACCGGGGTCGCCAGCCCCGAGCAGCGCAAGGCGCTGGAGCACCGGCTGATCGGCTTCGTCTCGGTGACCGAGCCGTTCTCGGTTGGCGATTACATGCGCGCGGCCCACAACGAGATTGATGCCGCGCTTGCCGCCGGGCGGCGGCCAATCATCGTCGGGGGTACGGGTCTTTACCTGCGCGCGGCGATCGCCGAGCTCTCGTTGGTCAAGGCGGACCCGGGCTCAGAGGACTCCGAGCTCTGGGCCCCCGATACCCGCCATCCGACCACGATCTTTGGTCTCGACATGGACCGTGACTTGCTCTATCAGCGAATCGACGCCCGGACCGAGGCGATCGTCGCTTCCGGCGCCCGGCAGGAGGTGCTGATCGCCGAGGCCGCGGGACCCTCGCGCACCGCGCGCAAGGCGCTTGGCTTCGATGAGCTGCTCAGTGGAGACACCGAGAGGCTGAAGAGGCGCTCTCGCAACTATGCCCGTCGGCAGCTGACCTGGATGCGCAAGATTCCGAACCTGAACCGGATCGACCGCACCGGGCGCGGGGACGCGGAGATCGGCGCCGAGATCGCGGCCCGAGCAGACCCGGGTCGCCCAAGCATCTGAGACACTCGCACCGATGGCGGCGACGCGCTCGATCTCAGATCTGCCTGGTCCGACCGGGCTTCCGCTGCTCGGCAACGTCCATCAGGTGCACGCTGAGCGCCTGCACCTGATCGGCGAGCGATGGTGTCGGCGCTATGGCCCGATTTTTCGCTTTCAGATCGGACGCCGCCAATTCGTCGGAGTCGGTGACAGCGGGGAGATCAATGCGATCCTGCGCGAGCGACCGGACGGTTACCGGCGCTGGCGCGAGGTGCGGGCCAATACTGAGGAAATGTTCGGTGCGGTCGGTGTCTTTGCTGCCGAGGGGGCCGATTGGCGCCACCAGCGGAGGCTGGCCGTCACGGCTCTGAACAGCAATCACCTGCAGCGTTATTTCGAGGTGATCGCAACCTGCACCGATCGACTCCACCGACGGCTTTCCGCCGCGGCAAGCAAAGCTGCCAGCGTCGAGATCGGCGAGCTGCTCAGCTCATTCACCGTAGACGTCACCTCCGCACTGGCATTCGGCCATGACCTCAACACGCTCGAGCGTGGCGAGGTCGAGCTCCAGGCCCATCTGCACCGTGTCTTTGAGATGGGCTCACGACGCCTGGTCGCCCTGGTGCCCTACTGGCGCTGGCTGAAGCTGCCGGCCGACCGCGCCCTCGAGCGCTCCCTGGTGGAGATCCGCAAGTCGGTTGATTCCTTCATGGAGCAGACCAGAGCGCGGATCGTGGCCCGGCCCGAGTTGCGCGATGAGCCGGAGAACTTCCTCGAGGGCATGATCGCCGCCCAGGAAAAGGACGGGTCCTTCAGTGACGAGGAGATCTTCGCCAACGTCTTCACGCTCTTGCTCGCCGGCGAGGACACGACCTCTCACACGATGGCCTGGACGATCTGGCTGTTGGCGAGCAGGCCCGAGATTCAGGCGCGATGGGCCGAGGAGGCCGCTGCGCTTCTCGGTGCCGAGCTCTGGCCGGCCGAGTATGAGCTCGTCGAGGAGTTCCGCTACGGCGAAGCGGTGCTGCGCGAGTCGATGCGGCTGAAGGCGGTTGCCCCGGTTTCCGGGGTCGAGCCGCTCGCTGACACCGAGGTGGCGGGCACCCATATACCCGCCGGGACGCGGCTCCTGCTGCTCACCCGACTCGCCGGGCTCAACTCGGTGCCAGGCGGCGAGAACTTCGATCCCGAGCGCTGGCTTGAGGAGGACGGCGATGCCCCCGACCAGAAGGCCTTCCTCGCCTTCGGCGCCGGCCCGCGATTTTGTCCGGGACGAAACCTCGCCTTCCTTGAGGCAAAGACGGCGATGGCGATGATCGCGCGCAACTTTGAGCTTGAGCTGGACACCTCGGCGGGAGCGGTCACCGAGCTCTTCGGCTTCACGATGAGCCCAAGGGGATTGCGGGTTCGTCTGCGCGAACGGTCACCGGCGATGGCCGGGGCCGGGTAAGGGGTGGGGGTGTGAGGTTCGAGAAGTGGCAGGCCCTGGGCAACGACTACCTGATCCTCGAGGCCGATGAACTTCCCTGGGCGCTCAACGAGGCGCGGATCCGCTGGCTCTGCGACCCGCACTTTGGGATCGGCGCCGACGGGATCCTGTTGCTCGCCCGCAGCGAGGACCCCCAGTTCGTTGCCGATCTGAGGATCTTCAACCCCGACGGATCGGAGGCCGAGCTCTCCGGTAACGGTGCTCGCGAGGCGATCCTCTATCTGCGCCGTCACCACTGGACCGAGGAGGAGAGCTTTGCGATCAGCACTCCCGCCGGGCCGATCGTGCCCACGATTCTCTCCGATTTGACCTGCACGGTTGAGATGGGCGTCGCCTCGACCTCCTCGAAGGACTTCCCCGGCGGTCCCGCCGATGGCAGCGGCAAACTGAGCGCGGCGGGGCGAGAGTGGTCATTTCAGCACGTCTCGATCGGCAACCCCCAGTGCGCGATCGAGGTCGGCGCAGAGCTGGAGGAACTTGACCTCGAGCTGATCGGCCCCGAGATCGAAGCCCACCCGCTGTTCCCGAACCGAACCAATGTCTCCTTTTTCGCGGTCGAGGAGAGCCGGGTTCGGGCGCGGATCTTCGAGCGCGGGGTGGGGGAGACGCTCTCTTCGGGCACCGGGGCCAGTGGCGCGGCGCTCAGCGCCTTCTTGCGCGGTGCGCTGAGTCCGATCACGGTAGAGCTCGACGGCGGTGAGCTTGAGGTCGCGATCTCCGAGCAACTCGAGGTGCGGCTGACGGGCTGGGCTGAGCCCGTTTACAGTGGTGAGGCGAGCGCGGAGCTGATCGAGGCCCTGAGCACCCAGGACTGAAGCCCTCGCCCCCGGCGGGCCGATAGATTGCGACGCCGATGGGAATCACAGATCCGTCCAAGCGTCTGGAGGCAATGCCGCCCTACATGTTCGCCGAGCTCGAGCGACGGGTCGCCGATAAGCGCGCCTCGGGCATCGACGTGATCAGCCTCGGGATCGGCGACCCCGACGAGCCCACCTACCCCCACATCGTCGCCGCGATGCAGGAGGCGGTCGCTGAGCCGGGCAATCAGAAGTACCCGAGCAATCGCGGGCGGGCGGAGTTTCGCCAAGCCTTTGCCGATTTCTACCGAGATCGCTTCGCGGTCGAGATCGATCTCGACGCCGAGGTGATTCCGGCAATCGGTGCCAAGGAGTGCATCTACAACCTCTGCTTTGCCTTCCTTGACCCCGGTGATTTCGCGCTGGCCTCCGATCCCGGCTACCCGGTCTACACCGGCGGCCCGATCCTTGCCGGGGCCAGCCCGCAGCTTCTGCCGTTGGTTCCTGAGCTCGGATTCGCCCCCGACCTGAGTGCGGTCCCCGCCGATGTCGCCGCCAGGTCGCGGCTGATGTTCCTCAATTTCCCCAACAACCCGACCGGCGCGATCGTTCCCGAGGGGTTCTTTGAGCTGGCGGTCTCCTTCGCTCGCGAGCACGAGATCCTCCTCGTTCACGACAACGCCTACTCGGAGACCACCTACGACGGCTACGTGGCGCCCAGCTTTCTTGCCACCCCGGGTGCCAGGGAGGTCGGGGTCGAGGTCTTTTCGCTCTCCAAGGGCTACAACATGACCGGCTGGCGCTGTGCGGCAATCCTCGGCAACGCCGAGGCGATCGAGACCTACTGGCGGCTGAAGACCAACGTCGATTCCGGTCTCTTTGAGGCGGTGCAGATGGCCGGCGTCGCCGCCCTGCGCGGCCCGGCCGGGCCGCTTCAGCGAATGAACGAGACCTATGCTCGCCGCCGCGACCTCGTCCTCGCTGCTCTGCGCGAGATCGGCGTCGAGGTCAGCGCGGCCAAGGGAACGATCTACGTCTGGGCACCGGTCCCCGCGGGGCACACCTCGACCTCATTTGCCGAGCTCGTCCTCGAGGAGGCGGCCGTGATCGTCTCGCCGGGCTCGATGTATGGGCCAAGTGGCGAGGGCTTCTTCCGGATCTCCTTGACGACTCCCGACGAGCGCATCTCAGAGGCCGTCGAGCGGATGCGCAAGCACCTCGCCTAGCTACTCTTGCGCCATGCGGCGCGCGGCGATTGTCTGGTTCACGGCCGCGGCGCTCGCGCTCGCCTTCGCCACGAGCGCGCAGGCCGGCTTCAGCATCACCTATCCGCAGGGACCCGATCCGGCGGTGAGCGAATGGCCCGGCTGGCCGCATCCGGTCAGTTGCGGAGGCCTGAGCTTCGACCCGGTGGCGGCCTTTGATGGCCCGACCGAAGCCGCGACCGGCTTGGGCGCGGCGGAACTCGCGCTGCGCGCCTACCTGGAAGCCAACCCCTCGATCCCGAAGCATTTCTGGCGGTTGGTCATCACCAGCGAAACGCGGGCCGAGTTCGCCGACGGCAGACTTCCCCAAGGACCGCTCTGGCTCTCCTTCGAACTGATCAACGGCAAGTGGGCGCCGGCCGGTCTGCCCGACTACTGCGTTCCGCGCACGGTTCGGGAAGGCCTGGTGGCGAGCGCTTGGACCCTGGCACCAGGGCAGCGGCTGGCGCCGGGCACGAGACGAGTTCGGGTCGAGTTGGCGGGAGACGGATGCACCGGCGGCCAAAGCCTGGACGCGATGGCGCAGAGGCCGGAGTTCACCGAGGTCGGGCGCAAGCTCGCGATCACGATTTGGCTCGAACCCCCGCCGCCCGGGATCTCCAACTGCAGGAGGCTAATCGAGCCGCCGCTGGTGGTGAGGCTGCCCGGGCGCCTCGGCCACCGACGGCTCTATGACGGGCGGACCTACCCGCCGCGCTTGCGCCAGTAGCGGTCGAGCCCGCGCCACTGATACTGCGGTGGCACACACTGGATCAGCTCCGCCGCGGCCTCCTCGCTCGCCGCGGCCGCGGCGACCCGGGCGCGGTGGTTTCGCTCGTAGGCGAGCTCGTCGAGCTCGTGGGCCAGCCTCGCCTCCTCGCGAAGCCGTTCGCGCACGAGGGCGAGGTGCTCGGCCGGGTGGTCGATCTGACCGAAGTGGGTCACCGCCAGTCGCTCGGGGCGCCAGCCCTCGACGATTCCGATCGAGTCCTCCCAGGTCTCGATGTCGATGTCGGGCGGTGGGGTGGGGGGAACGATCAGGTTCGTGTTTGGGATGAGGACGGCGGCGACGTCGCCGACGAAGGCGGTGCCGCTGTCCTCGTGCAGGAAGCAGACGTGATGAGAGGCGTGGCCCGGGGTGTAGGCGACGCGCATACCGAGCACCATCTCACCGCCGCTCAGCGGCCTGACATTGGCCTCGGGAACCGGGAGGATCTCGCCCCAGAGGCGCTCCATCTGATCGCCGTAGAGGCGCTCGGCGCTGGCGAGCAGCTTGCTGGGGTCGATCAGGTGGGGGGCTCCGCGCTCGTGAACGTAGACCTCAAGCCCCGGCCAGCGTCGCACCAAGGCCCCGGTCGCCGCCGCATGGTCTAGGTGGATGTGGGTGAGCAGCAGGGCTCGGGGCGGGTGATCTGCGATCGCCGCCAGCAGGGTGTCGATCGAGGACTGCGGGCCGGGATCCACCAGCGCGCCCTCGACCTCCCAGCAGCCGATCACGTGCGGGCGCCCGAGATGCATGACGTCGATCACGCGCATCGCGATCGGCGGGCTCAGGCGGCGGCGGGGGCAGGGAGTCGGTCGTCGGCATTGAGGGTCTGGCGGATCCCCTCCTCGATGCCGCGGGGGTCGAAGCCGAGCTCGCGGACGGCCTTCTCATTGCTCGCCCAGAAGGTGACGTTATCGGCCGAGGAGATCAGCTCGCGCAGGTTGGGTGGCTGACCCATGATCTTGCCGACCAGCGGCCCGATCGGGGTCAGGGCCCTCATCAGTGTGGTTGGAAACACCCAGCGCGGAGCCTTGCGGCCGCTGACCGACGCGACGATGCCGATCGCCTCGCGCATCGTCGTCGGCGGGCCGGCGATCACATAGGACTCCCCGGCGACGCCCTTATCGAGGGCGAGCAGGATTCCGCCCGCTGTGTCCTCAACATGGGCGAGGCAGATCCCCAGCTCCGGAAACGGTATGAGCGGCATCTTGCCGCTCAGAAACTGCTCGAGCAAAGCGCCGAGGGATGAGGTGTCGCCGGGCCCGTAGACGCCGCCGGGTTGGACGATCACGCAGGGCAGCCGATCCTCGGCGATCATCCGCTTGGCGAGCTTGTGTGCTTCGACCTTGGTCTGCTCGTAGTAGGAGGTGAAGTCATCGCTCGGGTGCTCGTAGGACTCATCGACGATCTGGTGGTGGGTGTTGCCAAATGCGCCGCAGGTCGAGACGTAGACAACCTTGTCGATGCCCGCCCCAAGCGCCGCGCCGAGGACGTTCTTGGTCCCGGTCACGTTTGCCTCATACATCGCGGCATGCTGGGACTCAGGGATGCCGACCTCATACATCGCGGCGGCGTGGATGACCGCGTCGTGTCCCGTCATCCCGGCGCTCAGCGCCTCACGATCAGCGAGGTCTGCGGCGAGGATCTCGCAGCCGATCTTCTTCAGCTCCGAAGCCTTGCCGGGGCTGCGCACCAAACAGGAGACCTGATCGCCGCGGTCGCGCAGTTGACGGGCGACCTCGCCTCCGATGAAGCCCGTGGCCCCGGTGAGGAAAACCTTCATCGCGACTAACCCTATAGGCCCGCTTGGGCCAAGCGGGCACCCGCGGGCCTAGAATCAGAGGCAGGTGGATAGATCTAGAAACGGGCGCGCAGCGCAGACGCGGTATGCGGCAGCGGAGGCCGGCCTCAATAACCGCAGAGCGCGCCAGCGCGCCCTGGCGATCGGGATTGTGACGAGCGCCGCCGAGCAGGAACCGCTTGCCGAGCTCAAGGAGCTGCTGCGCACGGCGGGCGTCGCGACGGTCGGTGAGGCAGTGCAGCAGCGGCCGACCCCCGACCCGGATCGCTATCTCGGGCGCGGCAAGCTCGTCGAGCTAAAGGAGCAGATCGCCGCCTGCAATGCCAACTTGGTGGCCTGCGACGACGAGCTGGCGCCACGCCAAGAGCGCAATTTGGAGGCCGCGCTCGGTGTGCCGGTGATCGACCGCACCGCGGTGATCCTCGACATCTTCGCCGACCATGCCCATTCCGCCGAGGGCAAGTTGCAGGTCGAGCTGGCCCAGCTTGAATACAACATGGCCCGCATGCGCGGTCTCTGGACCCACCTCGAGCGCCTCGGTGCCGGGCGCATGGACGGCGGCATCGGCACCAGGGGCCCGGGCGAGAGCCAGATCGAGACCGACCGCCGACTCGCCCGCGACCGTATCGCAGCGCTGCGACGCCGGCTGATTCAGCTCGAACGAAATCGCGGCGTGATGCGTGCCCAGCGCGATCGCTCTTCGCTGCCGCGCGTGGCTCTCGCCGGCTATACCAACGCCGGTAAGTCAACCCTCCTAAACGCGCTGACCGGCGCCGTGGTGGGGGTCGGTGACCGGCTCTTTCAAACCCTCGACCCGACCACCCGCGCGCTTGAGCTCTCGGGCCGCGATTACCTGCTGACCGACACCGTCGGCTTCATCGAGAAGCTGCCCCACCAGCTCGTCGAGGCATTCAAGGCGACCCTCGAGGAGACGGTGCTCGCCGACCTGATTCTCCACATCGTCGATGGCGCCGCGCCCGAGGAGAGGCTGCGCGCCGACATGCGCGCGGTCGATGAGGTGCTCGAGGAGATCGGCGCCGGTGAGAAGCCACGCCTGCTGGTCCTCAATAAGGCCGACCTGCTCGATGAGGAGGAGCGTCGCGACATTATCCTGCGCCATCCCGATGCGACGCTGGTCTCAGCCCTTGATCGCGGCGGGCTCGATCAGCTGCGGAGCCGGATCGAGGCGGCTTTTGAGGAGACCCTCGCCGAGGTTGAGTTGCTGGTGCCTTATGAGCAGGGTGCGCGCCTGCACGAGTTGCACGAGCTCGCCGGCACCCTGCAGCGCACCGATCGGGAGGACGGCGTCTTGATCCAGGCCCGTCTGCCCGTCGGCGAGCTTCACCGCTTTGACGATCTCGCCGTCGCCTGAGCTGGGGTTCGATCATCTAGGGTTGCCCGGGTGGAGCTCAGGGTGCTGCGATTGAGAGAGGAGGCGGTCCTTCCCGACCGCGCCCATGAGGGCGACGCGGGGCTCGATCTCCATGCCTGCGAGGTCGCGCATATCGGGCCCGGCGAGCGCTGGAGCATCGGAACCGGGATCGCGCTTGAGATCCCGCCGGGCCACGCCGGGCTGGTCCTTCCGCGCTCGGGGTTGGCGCGTGAAAACGGCATCGCCCTGGTCAACTCGCCGGGGCTGATCGACGCCGGCTATCGAGGCGAGGTCAGCGTCTTGCTTCTCAATACCGATCCGGCCGAGACCTTCCGGGTGCAGCCCGGAGACCGCATCGCTCAGCTCTTGATCACCAGGGTCGAGCCGGCCGAGCCGATCGAGGTTGAATCTCTGATCGAGTCAGCTCGCGGCAGCGATGGCTTTGGGTCCAGCGGCCGCTAGCTCGCCCCGCTGCCAAACCTACCGTTGACGTAAAGTAGAGGTGGTGACGGCGAGCGAGGACCGCTACAAGTGGATTGCACTCTCCAACACGACCCTTGCCGTCCTGTTGGCCACCCTCGATGCCTCGATCACGCTGATCGCGATGCCCGACATCTTCCGCGGCATCCATCTCGATCCGCTGATCCCCTCAAATAGCTTCTACCTGCTTTGGATGATCCTCGGCTACCTGGTCGTCTCAAGCGTCCTGATCGTCAGCCTCGGGCGGCTCGGTGACATCTATGGCCGGGTGCGGATCTACAACCTCGGCTTTGTCATCTACACCGTCGCCTCGCTGCTGCTCGCGATCGACTGGCTGAGCGGTCAAGACGGCGCCCTCTACCTGGTCGGTTTTCGAATTCTGCAGGGGGTCGGTGGCGCCTGCCTGCTCGCCAATGCGGCGGCTATCATCACCGATGCCTTTCCCACCAACCAGCGCGGCATGGCGCTCGGGATCAACAACATCGTCGGGGTCAGCGGCCTCTTCGTCGGCCTCATCCTCGGCGGCTTGCTGGCACCGATTGATTGGCGGCTCGTCTTCTTGATCTCGGTTCCGGTCGGGCTCTTCGGCACGGTCTGGGCCTACCTGAAGCTCGAGGAGCGCAGTAAACCGAGGCCGGCCTCGATTGATTGGTGGGGAAACGTAACCTTCGCCCTGGGCCTGGTCTTGGTGATGGTCGCGGTCACCTACGGGATTCGCCCCTACGGGGGCTCGGCGACCGGCTGGGGCAGCCCGCGGGTGCTGGTCCTGCTCGCCGCCTCGATCACTTCGCTGATCGCCTTCGCCGTGATCGAGAGCCGGATCGCCGAGCCGATGTTCCGGCTCGCGCTGTTTCGGATTCGGGCCTTCACCTTCGGCACCCTTTCGACCTTCCTCGCCGCCGTCTCGCGCGGTGGATTGATGTTCATGTTGATCATCTGGCTGCAGGGCATCTGGTTACCGCTGCACGGCTATGGATTTACCGAAACCCCGCTCTGGGCGGGCATCTACATGCTGCCGCTAACGGTCGGGCTGCTGCTCGCCGGGCCGACCTCGGGTTATCTCTCCGATCGCTTCGGCGCGCGGGCCTTCGCAACCGGTGGGATGCTCGCGGCGGCGCTCAGCTTCGCTCTGTTGATGATGCTGCCGATCGACTTCGCCTATCCCGTGTTCGCCGCGATCCTCTTCCTGCTCGGCGTTTCGATGGGAATGTTCGCCTCACCCAACCGTGCCGCGGTGATGAACAGCCTGCCGGCGGCCGATCGGGGCGCCGGCGGCGGCATGAACCAGACCTTCCAGAACTCGGCCCAGGTCCTCTCGGTCGGGATCTTTTTCACCCTGCTGATCGTCGGCCTCGCCTCGAGTCTGCCGGGCGCGCTGAGCGGCGGGCTGCAGGCACACGGCGTCGCGCCGGGGGTGGCCCAGCGGGCAGGTCAGGCGCCGCCAATCTCGATTCTCTTCGCCGCTTTCCTTGGCTACAACCCGGTCCAACACCTTGTCGGCCACCAGGCGCTGGCGGCCTTGCCGGCCCACGCCCACGCGGCGCTGACCGGCTCGACCTTCTTCCCGCAGCTGATCTCAGGTCCGTTTAGCGATGGGCTTGACACAGCGTTCAGCTTCGCGATTATCGCCTGTCTTATCGCCGCCGCCGCCTCGGCGATGCGCGGCGGCCGCTACCACCATGCCCAGGAGCCGCTCGGTGGAGCGGAAGGCTCGGCCCAGATCCCGACCCTGGAGGAATCACATGCGAGTTGATTGGCACGGACAGTCGGCCTTCACCCTCTCAGCACCAGAGGCAAAAGTGTTCATCGATCCCTTCGGCGACATGTCGGCGCTCGCCACCGATCGCGGGATGCAGTTCGACTACCCGCCGATCGAGGTCTCGGGGGTGGATCTCCTGCTGGTCACTCACGAGCACGTCGATCACAACGGGGTCGGGGCGATCGGCGGCGAGCCTCTGACTCTGCGCGCGACCGCGGGCCGGCACCAATCGCCGATCGGGGAGGTGCTGGGGATCGCCTCCGAGCACGACGATGAGGCGGGCACCGCCCGTGGCCCGAACACGATCTTCGTCTTCTCGCTGGGCGGTTTGCGCATCGCCCATTTCGGCGATTTTGGCCAGGCCGAGCTGCGCCCCCAGCAGCGCGCCGCGATCGGCGCGGTCGATCTCCTCTTCCTACCGATCGGCGGTGGTCCGACGATCGGTGGCGCGACGGCTGCCAGGATCGCCGCCGAAATCAATCCGGACTGGGTCGTGCCGATGCACTACCGGACTCCGCGAATCTCCTTTCTTGACGGCGAGCAGGAGTTCGTGGGCGCGATCGGGGCCAGCAGCCGGGTCGGCGCGAGTGGTTTTGAGACCGACGAGCTCGATCGTGTCGAGGGTCCGCTTGCGGTGATCCCGGTAGCGCCCTGAATCAGTGCGGCGCGCTCAACCTGCCTGACGCGCCGATTGATGGGCGGCCTGCTCGAGACTGTCGTCGAGCGGCTCCAGCTCTGGCCGTCCTCCGTAGCGGCGCTCCAGCGCCAGAGCGATCAGGTGATCGGCCAGCCAGGCGTTCTTGGGCAGCAGCGGACCGTGCAGGTAGGTGCCGAAGAGATTCTCACGGCGTACCCCCTCAAGACCGTCCTCGCCGTTGTTGCCAAAGCCCGAGATGACCCGCCCCAGGGGCACCGCGCTGGGGCCCAGGTGGGTGCGTCCGCCGTGGTTCTCAAAACCCGCGATCGTGCGGGTCGCGCCGTCGAGATTGGCCTCGATCGCGATGTTGCCAATCAACCGTTGACCGGGCGCGCGCACGGTCTCGAGGTCGGCCAAACCCAATCCCGGCAGCCGCTCCTCGCCGAGTTGGTAGCTGTGACCGAGCAGCTGGTAACCGCCGCAGACGCCGAGTAGCACCGCAGCGCTATCGACTGCAGCGCGCAGCGCATCGCGCTTGGTCTTGACCATGTCGGCGGCGACCGCACGTTGGTCGCGGTCCTGGCCGCCGCCGATGTAGAAGAGATCGTGAGCTTCGGGGTCGATCGCCTCGCCCTGCGCGGCGCCGAGGTAGGTGAAGCCGATCCCGCGCCATTCGCAGCGCCGGCGCAGGAAGAGGATGTTGCCGCGATCGGCGTAGATATTCATCTGATCGGGATAGAGGGCGAGGACCCGGAGCTCCACTAGCGGGCCTCCAGAAGCGCGACGACCGAGCCCACGTGGGAGTCGGTGGGGGGGATCTCGTGGCGGCCCACCGACGCCAGCCCGGCCTCCAGAGCCTCGGCCTCGACCGTCTCAATCGAGAGTAGGCGCAGCGGGATCTGATCTAGCTCGTCGTTTAGCTCACCGATCGGCGAAACGGTCTGGCGCAGACGACGGACGATGATCGTGCCGTCCTTAAGGCCGGCATCCAGGGGCAGGCTCGAGTAGATCCAACCGTCTAACTCACGCGTGTCGGGCAGGGGAGGGGGGGCCTCCTCGACCAGCTCGGCCGGCATGCCATCGACGATCGCAACCGCGAGGCGGCCGCCGTCACGCAGGTGGCGGCGGGCGCAGCGCAGGCAGGCCAGGCGCTCGGAGGCGCCCCCCAGAACCTGGACGAATTGCATCGGCGCCAGCACCAAGCCGAACCGCTCGCCGAGGTCGAACTCGCGCGCGTCGCCGGCGGTCGCCGTCGCCGCCAGGCGATCGGCCGCCGCGCGCTGGTTGAATGCCGCCACCAGCTCCGGATCGAGGTCCAGGCCACGCACCTGACGCCCATCGCGCGCCAGGTCAAGCGCCACCCGCCCGGTGCCGCAACCGAGGTCGAGGATCGGGGCGCCGACCTGCGCGGCGAGCATCCTCCAGAGGGCCAGATCGCCGCCATAGGCGCCGCACTCGACGTCGTGCCAGATCACCGTAGTGCTGGCGCTCTGCTCACTCACCGCCAGAACTCCTTGGCCAGACCACGGGCGGCGAGCAGCTTGCGCAACTCGATCAGCGCGGTATAGGTGGGCAGCGCGAAGAGCCGCTCGGGCGAGGTGGCGAGGGCGTCATCGAGCGAGCTCTCGATTTCCGGCTCGATCGAGATCCGCTCCGTTGGCCAACCGGCGTATTTGAGCCGCAGGGCCATCTCGGGTGCGCGGGTGCCGGCGCAGGTCACCCGCCGCACGACGTCGCCGAGCAGCTCGAAGTCGGCGTCCCAGATCCAGGAGACGTCGCGTCCGTCGGCGATCCGGTCATTGAGGGCCAACCAGAGATCGATCTGGCGCCCGCCTGACTCAAGGCGCAGCGTGCGCAGAACCTCGTTGGTTCCCGCGGGGTTCTTGACCAGAAGAATCGAGAGCGACTTACCGGCGACCTCGATCGTCTCGACCCGGCCGAAGGCCGCGCGCACCTCGGCGAGTGCGACACCGATCCGCTCGGCACCGAGGCCGAGCTCGAGGCCGGCGGCGATCGCGGCCAGGGCGTTGTAGACGTTGTAGAGGCCCGGCAGCGGCAGCTCGAGGTGCAGCTCACCGCCGGGATGGCGAACGGTGATCCGTGAGCCGGCCATGCCGTGCAGCTCGATCGCGCTGGCGGCGACGTCGGGTTGGGGACGGGTGGCGCCGCAGTTGGGACAGGAGTAGTGGCCGAGGTGCCCGACGAAGGCGCATCTGTAGGCATAGGGGTGTCCACAGCGGCGGCAGTGCTTCGCATCAAAGGCGTGCTGGAGCTCGGGCAGGGCCTGGGCTTGGTCATCGATGCCGAAGTAAAGGATTCCCGGGCGCCGTCGCTCCTCGTTATCGCGACCCAAATCGGCGATCAGCGGATCATCGGCGTTGAGGACGAAATGGGTGCGCCCGGTTCGGGCGGCAACAAGAGCCGCCCACTCGTCGGCCAGCACCTCGATCTCGCCATAGCGATCGAGCTGGTCGCGAAAGAGGTTGCCGAGGACGATCAGCGAAGGATCGAGGGCGTTAGCCACCTTTTGCAGCCAGGCCTCATCGACCTCAAAGAGGCCCTCGCTGCCACGCTGCTCGAGCAGCGCCGTCGCGACCCCCCAGCTCATGTTGGATCCGGCCCGGTTGTGGATCGGCTCACGACCCTCGGCGCTGAGCAGGGCGGCGATCATGCCGGCGGTGGTCGTCTTGCCGTTGGTCGCGCTGATGATCGTCACGCGCCGCTGCAGGGGGGCGCCAAGGCGCGAGATCGCCTCAGGCTCCATGCGCAGCAGGGCGCGGCCCGGAAGCGTGGTTCCACCGCCGCGCCCGCTGGCGCGACTTGCGACGCCGATCGCTCGCGCCGCGGCGCGCTTGGCGCCGAATACGGCTGCGCTTGAACCTCGGACGCTCAAGCTGGAGCCCGTGGCCCGACGACCACGCTCAGCGCCCGGGGCAGGACGCGCAGCGTGGCGGGAAGGTCGGCGAGGTGCTCGCCATCGGCGTAAACCGGGAAGGGGCTGCTGGCGGTCAGTTCGAGGTGCTGGGCACGAAAAACCTGCACCTCGTCTTCGCCGACATGGGTGCCCTTGAACACCTTTGGCAGATTAGCCACGAAGCGCAGCTTGCCGACCTCGCCGACGGCGACGATGTCGAAAAGACCATCATCGAGCTCGGCGTCGGGAGCGATGAACATGCCGCCGCCGAAGGCGCGGTTGTTGGCGACTGAGACCGAGTAGCCGGTGAAGCGGTAGCGCTCCTCGTCGACCCGGACGGTGAAGCGGGCCGGCTTCCAGCGCACCAGGGTGCGCAGCGCGGCCAAGGCGTAGACCAGGTTGCCGCGCACGACTCGCGTCTCGTTGGCGACCCGATTCGCTTCAGAGTCAAAGCCAACGCTGACGATGCCCAAAAAGCGGGCGCCGTTGACCTCACCGACGTCAATCCGTCGAGTCTCACCGGCGCGCAGTATTTCGACGGCCGCCTCGGGCTCCTCGGGAATGCCGAGAACTCGGGCGAGGTCGTTGCCGCGCCCGCCGGGAATCACCCCGAGCGGCGTCTCTGACCCCGCCATCGCGCCGCCGATCGCACCGAGCAGGCCGTCACCACTCATCACCACCGGAAGCTCGCCGGCCTCGATCGCCCCCAGGGCCTGTTTGACGCCATGCTCAAGGCCCTTCGTGCGCTGCACGCGGAAGACGAGCCGGCGGGCGTCGAGGGCCTGCTCGACGCGCGGCAGGAGCTTCGACGCGCGGCCACCACCCGAGGCGGGGTTGACCAGGATCGCCAGCGGCATACCGGGTTCGACTCGTGCACGCTCTTCGCTCATCCTTGCTGCGGAGCCTAGTCGCAGCTCGATGCTCAGCGAGACTTGCAAAGACGGGCGAGGAGATAAGTGCCGCCGCCCGCGCCGCCGCTGTGCAGCTGCTCGAACCGGAGTCTTGAAAGGCGCCGCCGCAGCGCCGCTGCGCGAAGGCCGAGAGGGTCGCGCGGTCGTGAGGAGGAGAAGGCGATCAGTTCACCACCGGGGCGAAGCACCCGGGCGATCTCGGCGCTGGCAACCGGCCTGCCGCCGTGGGCAATCAGGTCGAAATGGTCATCGGGAAAGGGCAGGGAAGCGCTGCTACCCACCTTGAACGCGACCCGTCCCTCCGGATCGAGGCCGATCCTCGCTGCGGTGGCGCGGATGGTCTTGGCCGCGGGATCGACGCCACGGATCCGCGCTCGCGGGTACTCGCGGGCAAGGAAGAGAGTGCGCTCGCCCTCCCCGCAGGCGATCTCGAGCACCCGCTCGGGCGAGTTGGTGACGTGCAGGGTGGCCGCCGCCAGGGCGATCAGCTCCGGTGAGTCCACCCGGCGATGATCGCAAGCTGCGAGCGGTCGCATTGCTCTAGGCTTCGCGGCCGATGGAGCAGGGATTAGACCGCCGCTGGATCATCCTCGCCGTTTTCGCGCTGGTCGCGGGTGCAGTTGTCGCGGCGGTGCTGATCGGTCGCGGCGGCGGTGGTGGCGGGAAGAGCACCTCGACGAGCGCCAGTGCCGAAGGCTGCAAGCACGTCGAAGCGCCGCCTGCAAAGCACGTCAGCTTTAGGGCCCCCAAGCAGGTGCTCAAGAAGGGCGAAGCGGCGACCGCGTCGATCAAGACCAACTGCGGCAGCTTTGAAATCGAACTCGCCACGGTGCAGGCGCCGAAGACGACCAACTCATTCGCCTTCCTTGCCGACCAGGGCTTCTACAACGACCTCACCTTCCACCGGATCGCGCCGGGCTTTGTGATCCAGGGTGGCGACCCACTTGGGACCGGGATTGGTGGACCCGGGTACAAGGTCACTGAGAAGCCGCCGAAAAACCTCACCTACACCAAGGGTGTGGTGGCAATGGCCAAGAGCGGGTCCGACCCGCCCGGGAGCTCGGGCAGTCAGTTCTTTGTCGTCACCGGAGCCGATGCCGGCCTGCCGCCCGAATACGCGCTGCTCGGCAGGGTCAGCAAGGGACTTGGCGTGGTCGAGCACATCGGCAAGCTCGGCACCTCGGCCGAAAAACCCAAACAGACGATCCTGATGGAAAAGGTCACGATCAAGAAGGGCTAGGCTTGACCCGATGGCCAAGGTCGACGTCGGCGACGCAGCACCCGATTTCGAGCTGCGGGGTACCGGCGAGAAGACCTACCGTCTATCGGACTACCGCGGCCGCAAGGTCGTGCTCGCTTTCTATCCCGGCGATTTCACTGCGGTCTGCACCAAGCAGTTCTGCTCATACCGCGACGAGGGCGAGCGGATCGACAACCTCGGCGCCGAGGTGCTCGGCATCTCCACGCAGTCGGTGGATTCCCACGAGCGCTTCGCCAAAGAGAAGAGTCTCAACGTTCCCCTGCTCGCCGATGGGGACAAGGAGGTTGCGCGGGCCTACGGCGTCCTCGCCGGCCCGATGATCCGCCGGGCGATCTTCGTGATCGATGAGGCGGGCACGATCCGCTATCGCAAGGTCAGCCTTGTCGGGCTCACCTATGAGACCGTCGCCGACCTCGAGCAGGCGGTCGCCACCCTCAGCTGATGGCCAGCCGCGGATCGCGCCCGGCGACTGAATTCACGATCGGCAGCGCCCCGGCGATTCGTGGTGAGGCCGTGGGGGAGGGCACTCCGATCGTCCTTTGTCATGGCATCACCGCGACCCGCCGCTACGTCGTGCACGGTTCGCGGGCGCTAGAGCGCGCCGGGTATCGGTTGATCTCCTACGACGCGCGCGGCCACGGCAGCTCCGATCCCGCTCCGCCCGGCGATGGTTATGGATACCCGCAGCTGCTCGGCGACCTCGAGCGGGTCATCGAAGAGCAGGTGGGCGGGGGCCCGGTCGTGCTCGCTGGGCACTCGATGGGTGCTCACACGGCGCTCGCCTACGGCCTCGCGCACCCCGAGCGGCTCGCGGCGCTGATCCTGATTGGGCCCGTTTACGACGGTCAGATCGCGCCCGGATCGCTGGACTACTGGAATGGCCTCGCGACGGCGCTCGAGCAGGGCGGGATCGACGGCTTCGTTGACTACATTGATCGCAACCAGGAGATCGACCCCGCCTGGCGAGGCTCGGTGTTGCGCTTCACACGGGAGCGGATGTCGGCCCACCTCCATCTCGAGGCCGTGGCGGCGGCGCTGCGCGAGGTGCCGGGCTCGCGGCCCTTTGGCACACTCGCGGAGCTTGCCCGGCTGCGGGTTTCGACCCTGCTCGTGGCCAGCGGCGACGCCGCCGACCCCGGCCATCCACGCGCGGTCGCCGAGCTCTACGCAAAGAGCATTCCCGGTGCTCAGCTGATCAGCGAGGAGGAGGGTAGTTCACCGTTAGCCTGGCAGGGCGGGCGGCTCTCGCGGGCGATCGCCGAGTTCTGCGCCGGCGCCGATCGTTCGAAAACGCAAGAATGAAGCCGTGAGCGAGCTGGGTGAGAGCGGAGCGGTCGACGACGGCGCCGCGATCCACTATTTGGCTGTTGTGCCGGGCACCCCCGTATACGACGCCGATGGGGTCGAGATCGGGCTAGTCCGCGAGGTGCTCGACAATGCACGCGAGCATATTTTTGATGGGGTCGTCTTTAAGGGAACCGACGGCAAGGTCCGTTTCGCCGACGCACCGGAGGTGCAGCGAACCGCCGAGCGCGGGGTCACCCTGACCCTGAGCGCCGAGGAGGCGGCCGCACTGGGGCCGCCCGAGGCGGGTTCGGCCAAGGTCATCACCGGTGTCGGTGCGGGCGCAGGAGCCCTCGGGCGGCTCTTCGGCCGCAGGCGCGGCTAGGTGGGACGCTCGAGTTGAAGGCCCCGGCGGAGGGGACGCTGCGCGGAGTGGCCACCTTCCTCTCGACCCTCGGCGTCGCAGTCGCCACCTACATCGCGATAGCCGACTCTGGGGGCGGTAGCCCGGTCTGCCTTGGCGGTAGCCATGGATGTGAAACCGTCGCGAACAGCTCCTACTCACATCTAGCGGGAATCAACATCGCGATCTTCGGGATCCTCGGCTACGTGCTGCTCTTCGTCGCGGCGATGACCCGTGGCGATGCCGCCCGCATGGGTGGCTTCGCGATCTCCTTGCTCGGTTTCGGCTATAGCGTCTATCTGACCTATCTGGAGCTGTTTCAGATCGAAGCGGTATGCCAGTGGTGCGTCTCGAGCGCAATCGTGATGACATTGCTCTTCGCCTTTAACACGATCCGTATGCTCGGCTATGTGGGGAAGCCGTCATGAGTGGTAGCAAAGACCGCGAGCGCCGCCGCGAAGAGCGGATCCAGGCTGAAGCGGATGCCGGTGCGCAGGGCCGCCGCCGGCGCCTCTTGCAGCTCGCCAGTGGCGCAGCCTTCCTGGTGGTCGCCGTTGTCCTCGTCCTGATCATTGTCGAGGCGAATAAGTCAAGCGGCGGGGACGCCAACAATATCGGGCAGGTCGGCTCGGTGGAATCGCTGCTCGAAGGGATCCCGCAGCACGGCACAACTCTCGGCGATCCCGGCGCCAAGGCGACCCTGGTCGAGTTCGGGGATCTCAAGTGCCCGGTCTGCAAGGCATTTTCAGAACAGGTCGTCCCGAAGGTGATCGAATCAAAGGTCCGCAGCGGTATCGGGAAGATCGAATTCCGCAACTACACGATCATCGACGAACAGTCGATTCCGGCTGGCGCAGCGGCGCTTGCCGCCGGTGAACAGGGGCGCGCCTGGAATTTCATCGAGCTCTTTTACCGAAACCAGGGCGACGAGACCCAGCCCTACGTCACCAACGAATTCATGACCGCGATAGCCAAGAAGGCCAAGGTGCCCGACATCGCGCGCTGGGATCGCGAACGCAAAAGCAAGCGGATCCTCGCCGAGGTCAGGAGCACCACGGCCGAAGCCGAACGGCTCGAATTTGAAGGAACGCCGTCATTCGCGGTCAAGGGTCCCGGCGTGGAAGGACTGGAAACGCTGGGGACGGTGGAATCGAGCGAACTGGAAGAAGCGATCACCCGGGCAGCGGGCTGAGCCGCGCCGATTCTGGCTCCAGGTTCACATAACCACCATTATCGTGCGTTATCAGACGATGAAGGCCTCAACCACCTGCAGGGCCTGGCGATGGGAGATCGGGCCAAAACGAATGGTCCAGCCCCGGTCGAGCTCCTGTCGCAGCGAGTAGGTAGCACCGGCGTGCTTCAGCATCTCCTCGTGGCGGGCCAGATCCTCGAAGCCTGAGACGCCGTAAAACGTCGCATCGACGCCGTAGTTGCCGTCCTCATGCGGCCAGATCGTCACTTTGTCGGCGACCGGCCCGACGACGTGCTGCAGATCGGGAAGATTCTCCATCAGCGCGCCCGGATTGCGGTGCCACTGACCAGCGGTCGGATCAGCGCCGGGGCCTTCGGTAGCTGCCCGGGATCGGTGCTCTCAAGGGTCAGCGGCGATGCCTCGATCCTCGCGATCGTGTCGCGGTTGCAGTAACAGCCATCGGCGAAGAAGCGCCAGGGCCGCTCAAGGCGATCCTGCCAGCGAGCGAGGCCTGGATCGGTGGCGCGCACGTGCTCGACGAATAACAGTCGCCCACCGCCTCGCAAGACGCGGGCGGCCTCGGCCAACGCCGCTCCCGGGTCAGCAATCGTGCAGAGCACCAGGGTGAAAACGACGGTGTCGATGCTCGCGTTCTCAAACGGCAGGTGTTCCGCCGGAGCGCTCAACACCTGCGCGGCGAGGCCCGACTCGGTGACCCTTGCTCGCAGCCTCCTGAGCATGTGAGGGTCGGGCTCGACAAGCAGCAGCTCATCGATGGTCTCTGGGTAGAGGCCTAGATTGGCACCGGTGCCGGCGCCCACCTCCACGCTGCGGCCGCTGGCCTGGGCCAGCGTCCTTCGGCGCGTCTCGCGTAGTCCTGCGTCTTCGGAGCTCCGCAGGCCGCGGTCATAGAGGGCGGCGAAGCCCCTCCCCCAGGTGGCGTCATAGAACTTTCCGATCGCGACACCGTAACCGGTGGCTCAGGTCACCGCGGCGGTTAACTGGTGAACCCGCGCTGGTGGCGGGGCCCTGAATCTGACCAGGCGAGGGTCTCCACGTCCAGCGCATCCACACCTGTGCCTTTATGGCACGCGACCCTGGCTAGCTTCGAGCGACAACGCTCGGATCGCAAGAGCTTAGTTCAGGGGCAGCCGCTCACCCCTGAGGGCTCACAGCGAAACGAGACACCATTCAGAGAGAGATAGCCGTTGGCGCCGGGATTAGTCCCGGTGCCGAGCCAGATCACGGTCCCGTTGCTCGCCACTTCGCCCTCGGTGGGGCCCTGTTCACCCGCGATGCTGAACTGCTCGGCCAGCGGCGGTACAAAGCCAGGGGGAAGGTCGAAAATCCCCCGCCGCGCTTCCGGTGCTAGACCGGGGCAGTAGACGGCGCCCCGCAGGTGGACGATCCCATAAGGATCACGAAAGTACGCCGCTGTGGGGAAGTTGGGGTTGATCGCGGCCATATTCGCCCATTCCGTTTTCCCGGAGCAATCACCAAATTCACTCACGGGGTGAAACGCTTCCGCCGCTGCCAAGCGGGGGTTGGGATAGGTTCCGCTGAGCGCCCCTCCGGCCGGTCCGTTCGCCGGTCCGGGTGGCCCAGGGAGACCTCTTTCGCCCCTTTCGCCTTTCTCACCCTGTTGAGCCCTCAATGCCATTTGGGCACCGACGCTGATCTTGGCCTGCGTGACCGCCCCTTTTTTGATCTGCTTCGTTCCGACGCTGTTTGCAGGCAACTGCGTGGCCGCGTAGGCCACTCCGCCGCCAACCAGCAAGCAGAGGCAGAGGGTCGAGACGACGTTGGCGTAGGTGAGCGATCCTCGTGGGTGCACTAGCGGGTCCTTTCTGGAATCCGCTGCCCAAGCGGAGCTCTCATGATGACTAAACCGCGTCCGGTGGGCAAATCAGATTGATCCACCTGCTGCGCCGCGTTGGGCCCGGTGGAACCTGGCCCGGATCCATTACTCAGGATTGAGTCATTTCCGCTAGCGTTCTTATCCATGCGACTCGTGTGTCGTTTTGCAGGGTTGGGCGCCTTCGCGATTACCGCTTGCTGGGCGCTCGCACTCGCATTCGCGGGGTCCACCGATGTCATCCTGTTTCTTGCGCCGGCGCTTCTGATCATCGCGCCCCTCCTCGCCGGCCGCTACCCAGGCCACGAGCTGATCATCAGGCTGGTCGACAGCGGGCTCCCCCAGCGGCGACGTTCATCGCTGGCGCCGATCGCCACCCCACGGCGACCCACAACTTGGCTTCCTCGCGGCACCCGCCTGGTCGCATTCTCGCTGGCCGAGCGACCGCCACCCCCACTTCTCCTTCCTCAGACCTAGCGCGGACGGCCACTGCTTTTGGTTGCCGCGCGTGACCGAAAGGAAAGCCTGTGCGCAAGCACCTGGCCGCAATCGCCGCGATCACAACTACGCTCGTCCTGCTGAGTGTCTCCCCGGCATGGGGGCACGGAGGCAACCCCAATTATCGCTCGGTGATCGACAGCGTGACGCCGAGTGTGCCGGAAGTCAGCTTCCACGTCCTCGACTACGACAGCTACTTCGAACTGGTCGATCAACACGGCCATGAAGTCGTTATCTACGGCTACGAAGACGAGCCCTACGCGCGCGTGCTCAAAAACGGCACGGTCCAGGTCAACGAACGCTCGCCGGCCTACTTCCTCAATGACACACGCTTTCCGACCGCCGAAGTGCCGGCGAGCGCCAACGCAAAAGCGCCGCCGAAGTGGATGACGTTCGATCACTCCGGCACCTTCCTCTGGCACGACCACCGGATGCACTATGGCTCAGAAGCCATCCCCCCCCAGGTCAAGGACCAGAGCAAGAAAACCAAGATCTATGACTACGAAATACCACTGCGCATCGACGGCAAGAAAGGAGCGATCCACGGCACGCTGTACTGGGTCGGTCCCGCCAACACCTCGAAGTTGCCGTTTATCATCGTCGGCCTGCTGATCGTTCTCGGCGGTGGAGCTGCGGTCCTCTTGGTCCGGCGCAGGCGAAATCAGGGAGATGGTGACGGCGATCAAGGACCACCTGTCAAGGAGGCTTGGTAGCGGATCGATCGGCCCTCTTCACGTTCGCCACCGCTGTGGCGCTGGCCCTGCTCCTGCCGGCGAGCCCCTTCGCCCACGCCCAGCTACTCGGAACCTCCCCGGCGACGGGCGCGACCGTCAAGACCCAGCCCAACGAGGTGATCTTCAAGTACAACCAGCCGGTCGGCGGCACCCGATCATCCACGACACCCTGCACAGCCGCTTTGGCACGGTCTGGGGCCTTAGGGCGATCGACTGGGCCCTGCTCGGCGTCCTCCTCCTCGTGGCCGCAAAGCTGCCGCGGGCGAGGCGCTGGCTGAGCATCCCGATCGGAGTGGGGGCGCTCTACCTGGCGATGACGCCGGCCTTCGCCGGCCACCCGAGCATCCAGAGCCCGGTCGCGGTCTTCTTCCCGACCAACGTGGTCCACGTGCTCGCGGCGAGCGTCTGGGTCGGCGGGATCGCCTGCTTCCTGCTGGCGCTGCCCGCCGCAACCAGCAGGCTCGTCCCCGAGGACCGCAGCCGGCTGCTCCTGGGGCGGTGAGGCCGGGCCGACTCCCGGCGAGGCTGCCGGGGACCGAAGCCGCGACGACGACCTCGTCGTCCTCGAGCGAGGCGCGAGCGAGGGCCTCGGGATCGCGGCCCTGATCCTCGGCGCCCTCGGGCTGCTCGCCGGTGGGGCGGCGTTGGTGCGGTCTCGGCGCAGTCCTGGGGGTGGAGCGGCAAATCTGCCGTGAGACGGCAGAGCTGAATTTCGACCGGGCTTGACCCGCAGTCGGGCCTTGATCTTGGGCCTGTGAGCGGCTTCAGGTCCGGCGAAGTCCGAAAGTCACGTTTTTTTCGGTGGCGGCTTGGCGCTGGCGCCGTTCCCTCTTTCCCGCCGTCCTGGCAGATTTCAGCGAGCCAGGGCGCGAAGCCACCACCGAGACTGCCCTCGCGTCGGGCTCGAATCGGGTCTGCTCGGGCGCGGAGAGCCGCAGGCGCACCTTCAGCGAGCCTCTCGCCCCGCTAACCACTGCGCAGCTCTGCGAGTACGCTCACGCCGTGATCGCGGAAGCTGACTCAGTCTGGTCTAACTCGCGCTGGGAGTCCAATGTGGTCGGCCTCGGTGCCTCGATCCTGTCTGTTGCAATCTCAACGGCGCTGATCTATCCGCTGCGCCAGATCACACCGGCCCTCTCGACCGGCGTCGTCTACATGCTCGCCGTGCTTGTCATCTCGATCTACTGGGGGCTGTGGCTGGGCATCTTCACCGCGGTTGCAAGTGCGACGTCGTTCAATTTCTTTCACATCCCTCCCACCGGCAACCTCGATATCGCCAATGGCGAGAACTGGGTCGCACTGGTCGTCTTTCTCGCCGCGGCGGTTCTGGTCAGCTCACTGGCCGAGCAGTCGCGTGCGCGGGCACGAGAGGCCGAGCAGCGACGCGGCGAAGCAAGTCGCGCCATGCAGGCGACGATGGCGTTACTCCTTGACCGCGAGCGCCTGCAGGCCGCGACGATCGAGACCGAAGCGCTGCGTCGCAGCGATGAGGTCAAGACGGCACTGCTGCGCACCGTCTCCCATGATCTGCGCTCGCCACTGACGGCGATCATGGCCGCCGGAGATGCACTCTCCGCCGAGCGGATCGGCGATGAGGACCGTCGTGCCCTGGCCGAGGCGGTGAGCGCCGAGTCCGCCCGGCTCTCGCGCCTGGTGGACAAGCTGCTTGATCTCTCAAGGCTGGAAGGGGGTCACGCCCAGCCGCGCCTCGATTGGTGCTCGATCGAGGAGGTCGTTGCCGCCGCGGTTGAAGATCTCGGCGAACGTGGCGATCTGGTCAGGGTCTCTCTAGACCCCGATCTCCCCTTTGTACGGGCCGATGCGGCCCAGCTCGAGCGGGCGATCGCCAACCTCCTGGATAACGCGGTGCGCTATTCCGGAGGGGAGCGCGCATTGGTGCGGGCGCGAGCGCTCAAGGACAGGGTGGCGATCCGCGTGGTTGACCGCGGTCCGGGTATCCCCCACGCCGACCTTCAACGCGTCTTTGAGCCGTTCTACCGGGGGTCGGATAGCCACCCACACGAGGGCTCGGGTCTGGGGCTGGCAATCGTCCGCGGCTTGGTCGAGGTAAACGGTGGCCAGGTCTGGGCGGAGTCGACGCCCAGTCAGGGCACTACCTTCGTGATCGAGATGCCGCTTGAGTCTGAGCCCAATCCAGCTGAACCGGTCTCCGGGGAGGCGAGATGAACACTCCGCAACCTCGCGCGGCGATCCTGGTCTGCGACGACGAGCCCCAGATCCTCCGGGCCCTGAAGGTGATCCTTCGTGAGGCCGGCTTTGAGACGATCGGTGCCGAAACGGCGCGCGAGGCCCTCGATCTCGCCGCGGTGCGAGGGCCGGATGGGGCGATCATCGATTTGGTCCTACCCGACGGCGACGGGGTCGAGGTCTGCGCACAGCTGCGCTCTTGGAGTGAGATGCCGATTCTGGTTCTCTCCGCGGTCGGCGAGGAGTCCCAGAAGGTGCGGGCGCTTGAGGCCGGTGCCGATGACTACGTGACCAAGCCCTTTGGCCCCAAAGAGCTGGTGGCGAGGCTGCGGGCGGCGATGCGGCGGGCTCCCGGCGCCGCTGAGGATCCTCTGGTCGAGGTAGGTGGCCTCTCGATCAACTTCGCCGCCCACGCGGTCTCCAGAGATGGCGTGGAGATTCACCTGACGCCCACCGAGTTCAAGCTGCTCGGCACCCTGACTCGCAACCGCGGCCGGCTGATGACCCATCGGGCGCTACTGACCGAGGTCTGGGGACTGGGCTGGGCGGAGGACACGGCCACCCTGCGCACCCATGTCGCCAACCTGCGACGCAAGATCGAAACGCCCGGCTCGCAGCAGCTGATCCGCACCGACCCGGGCGTCGGCTATCGAATCGCCGACTGAGTCGGATCTTCACACAATCTTGATGTCCGGCGGCGGATTCTCGATGCCCACTTGAGAATGGCCCGGCGATCATTGGGGGTTAACCCCAAATGGCCGAGCTGAAGACACGCGGATTGCGCAAAACGGTCGGGGTGCCGGGCCTCTTCGCGACCGCCTACGGCAACGTCGGCTCCTCGATCTATTACGCACTCGGCCTCGTCGCCGCCCATGCGCTCGGGTTGACGCCAGTGGTTTTCATGTTCGCTGGCGCGCTCTTTGCGCTGACCGCCAAGACCTATGCCGAGGGCGCCGCGATGTTCCCCGAGGCTGGCGGCTCCTCCTCCTTTGCTCGCCACGCCTTCAACGAGGTCGTCTCCTTCATCGCGGGCTGGGGTCTATCGCTCGATTACATCCTGACGATCGCGATTAGCGCCTTTTTCGTTCCTCATTACCTCGGTGCATTCTTCCCCGCTCTGCGCCACTCGCCAGGCGATGTAATCGGCGGCGTGGCGGTGATCGGGCTGCTCGTCTTGGTCAACATCCGCGGCCTTGGCGAGTCAGCCAAGCTCAATGTCGGTCTCTCGGTCCTCGATCTCTGCACCCAGATCGCGCTCGTCGCGCTCGGCGCGATCCTCGTCCTTCATCCGGGAACCCTGATACATCAGGTTCATCTCGGCGTCGCGCCGACCTACAGCCAGCTGATCTTCGCCGTCTCGATCTCGATGCTGGCCTACACCGGGATCGAGACCGTCTCCAATATGGCCGAGGAGGCGCGCGACCCTGGTGAGCAGGTCCCCAAGGCGGTCAACCTGGTGCTGATCTCAGTTCTCGGGATCTATGCCGGGATCTCCGTCATCGCCCTCTCGGCGCTGCCGGTGACCCAGGACGCGGCGGGCCATTATTCAACGGCGCTGGGCACTACCTATGCCTCTGACCCGGTGCTTGGAATCGTTTCGGCGCTGCATCTGCACGGCAGCGTGGCGACCGCCGCTCGCTATTACGTGGGCGCGCTGGCGGCGACGATCCTCGTGATCGCCACCAACGCCGGGCTGATCGGGATCTCGCGGCTCTCGTGGTCCCTCGCCGAGCATCGCCAGCTACCGGGCCTCTTCGCCAAACTGCACCCCAAGTACCGCACGCCGTGGTTCACGATCCTGTTCTTCTCCGCGATCGCGATCGCGCTGGTGCTGCCCGGCAACGTTGATTTCCTCGGCAACCTCTACAGCTTCGGGGCGATGCTGTCCTTCACGATCGCCCACCTCTCAATCATCGCTCTGCGGGTGCGCCAGCCAGATCTCTACCGCCCCTACCGAGCGCCCTGGAACGTCCTTTGGAAGGGCGCCCAGGTGCCGATGACGGCGGTGATCGGTGCGCTTGGTACCGGTGCGGCCTTCATCTCGGTCATCGTCCTGCACCCCGAGGCCCGGGTCATCGGCAGCGCCTGGCTGCTGCTCGGACTCTGCGGCTATCTGCTCTACCGCCGCCGCCTCGGAATCGACCCGCGCGAACTGAGTGCCATGCGTCGACCGCAGCGGCCGGTGGACTTCCTCGATATCGCCTACAAATCCGCACTGGTGCCGCTTTTTGGGTCAGATATCGACACCGAGGCGATGCTGCGAGCGGCCGCGGTCGTTGACCCCGACGCCGTCGTCGAGGCGCTCTACGTACTCACGATTCCCACCGATCACGAGTTGCCCGAGGGCTTTGACGAGCAGGAATATGAGGCACGCTGTGCGCTCGACGTGGCCCGCCTGCAGGCCCGCTCACGCGGATTGAAGGTGCGGGTTAACCTGATCCGGACCCGCAACCCAGGCCGGGCGATCGTCGAGGAGGCCCTCGAGCGCCGCTCAGACCTGATTTACATCAGCACCGAGCACGCACCCAGCGACGAGCGGCTGCTGGGCCCGACCACCCGTTACATCCTCGCCAAACGCCCCTGTCGGGTCATCGTCGAGGGAGGTGCGGACGATCAGGCAGGCTCGCGCTGGGCGGCGCGCTCGGTCTCCCCCGCAGCGCTGTCGGGCTCGGCCTGAGCGACCCGTTCCTCATAGGCGTCACGGGCGCCGTGGTCGACCTCGATCATCAGCCTGTCGACCTTCATTCGTCGCCCGACCGCCTCCCGCCAGGTGCGCGGCAGATTCATCATCACCCGGTAGAAGGCGCCGTTCTCACGCGGCACCCAGACGTCGTAGCGGCCGACTTCGAGTGCCTCTGCGATCGCGTCGGCGACATCGGAGGCCTCGACCGGTTTGATCCAACGCTGGCCGACACCGCTGGTCAGCTCGGTGTTGACGATGGTCGGCATCACGCAGTGGACTTCGACGCCGGAGCCACGAAGCTCAGCGCGAACGGCCTCGCTGAGGCCAACGACCCCGTGCTTGGTCGCCGAGTAGGTCGCGATCCCCGGCAGGCCGCCTTTGCCGGCCTGTGAGGCGATGTTGACGATGTGCCCGGAGTGGCGAGGGGTCATGCGCTCAATCGCCATCTGGGTGCCGGCGATCACGCCGTGCAGATTGATGTCGATCTGGCGGCGGACGGAGTCCTCACTCTCATCGACGAGCTGAGTGACCGGCATGATCCCGGCGTTGTTAATGACCACATCGAGCGGGCCGAGCTGGCGCTCAGCATCATCGAGGAAGGCAGCCAGCGAGGCGCGGTCGGTGACGTCGAGGGCCTGAGCCACCGTCCCTCCCCCAAGGCTGGCAGCGGTCTGCTCGGCGAGGGTCAGGTCGAGGTCGCCGATCGCGAGCCTGCAGCCCCTGCGGACCAGGGCTTCCGCCGTCGCCTTGCCGATCCCACGGGCTCCGCCCGTGATCGCCACGACCTTGCCGGACAGTGAGCGCCGCTCCTTAGCCATCGTGCCTTCCTCTCGTTGCGGCCGCTAGGCAGCCGGCTTGTAGACGGTGACCACGGCGGCTCCGCCGAGGCCGATGTTGTGCTGCAGCGCGAGCCGAGCGCCATCGACCTGGCGTTTGTCGGCGTCGCCGCGGAGTTGCCAGGTAAGTTCTGAGCACTGCGCCAGACCGGTTGCGCCGAGCGGATGTCCCTTCGAGATCAGCCCGCCCGAGGGATTGACGACGACCTTGCCGCCAAAGGTGGTGGCCTCTTCCTCGACCAGCTTGTGGCCCTCGCCCTCGGCGGCGAAGCCAAGTGCTTCGTAGGTGATCAGCTCGTTGGCGCTGAAGCAGTCGTGCAGCTCGCAGACGTCGACTTCCTCAGCCGAGACACCCGCCTCCTCGTAGGCCTCACGGGCTGCTCTCGCCGACATGTCGGAGCCGACGATCGTCATGCAGTTGGCGTCCTCGGCAAAGGTCGAGCTGAGGTCGGTGACCATCGACTGGCCGGCGATCTCGATCGCCCTGTCCCCCAGGCCGTGCGCTTCGACGTAGCGCTCCGAGGCGACGATCGCGCAGGCCGCGCCGTCGGAGGTCGGCGAGCACTGCAGCTTGGTCAGCGGGTCATGGATCATCTTTGCGCTCTTGATGTCCTCGAGCGAGTACTCATCCTGGAACTGGGCGTAGGGGTTATTGACCGAGTGCTTGTGGTTCTTCCAGCCGATCCAGGCGTAGTGGTCGGGATTGGACCCGTACATCTCCATGTGGTCGCGGCCGGCGTTGCCGAACATCTGCGGCGCCGGCGGCGAGGCCTCCGGGTCGCGGATCTCGAACATCCGCGTCGCGTGCTTGTCGAGCGCGTTGGTGCGGTCGGTGTACTTGACCCCGAGGCTGCCGGGCTCCATCTTCTCGAAGCCGAGCGCGAGGGCGCAGTCGACCAGGCCGCCCTTGACCGCCTGGCGGGCGAGGAAGAGCGCCGAGGAGCCGGTCGAGCAGTTGTTGTTGACGTTGACGACCGGGATTCCGGTCAGGCCGAGTTGGTAGAGCGCGCGCTGGCCGTAGGTCGAATCGCCGTAGCAGTAACCGGCAAAGGCCTGCTCGACGTCCTCGTAACTGATGCCGGCATCGGCTAGGGCCTTCTCCCCGGCCTCCTTGGCCCAGTCGGGGTAATCACCCTCCTTGGTGCCGGGCTTCTCAAACTTTGTCATGCCGACACCGATCACGAACGTGCGCTTGCTCAAAAGATTGCTCCTGGGTCGCGCCGCCCTGCGCGGCATTTGGCTGGTCAGCCAGTAAATCTACCGATCGTGGCTCAGGGGCGAGGTCGGGTCGCCGTTTCGCGGCTGTTGGCGCTCTTGATGAAATCTGCACAGCGAGGTGCCATTTCGACATACCCGCTTGACGGGCGCCGATCGATCATTCGTTCGTGTTCTCGGTCGCAGACATATTTCCCGGCGGTGGCGGTCCTCTCGCCGACGTATTCGCGATCGCGATCGCGATCGGCATCTTCGCCCTCCTCTTTTGGGCGATCGACCTGATCGACCGGATATGACCCTGACGCTCGCCACGATCAGCGGTGCAGACATCTTTGGCCTGGTCGTCTCGTTCCTGGTCTGCGTCTACCTCGTTTATGCGTTGCTGCGCGGGGAGAAGCTCTGATGGCGCAGGGCTGGCTCCAGGTCGCGATCTTCGTCGCTGTCGTCGTCGCGCTGACCAAGCCGCTCGGGGTCTACATGGCCCGCGTCTACACCGGTCAGCGCGTCTTCCTGACGCCGGTTCTCGGCGGTGCGGAGCGGTTGACCTACCGGCTCCTTAGGGTCGATCCGAACAGCGGGCAGGACTGGAAGGCCTACGCGAAGACCCTGATCGTCTTCTCGGGCCTGTTCTGGATCGCGCTCTATCTGATCCTCCGCACCCAGGGAATCCAACCGTTCAACCCGGCCGGCTTCCACTCGGCGCCGTGGGACGTCAGCTTCAACACGACCTCCTCATTCATCACCAACACCAACTGGCAGTACTACGGCGGCGAAACGACGCTCAGCTACTTCGCCCAGATGGCTGGGCTGACGGTGCAAAACTTCGTCTCCGCTGCGGTTGGGATGGCCGTGGTCGTGGCGATGATCCGCGGTTTCATCTCTCGCAGCGGCGGCAGCCTCGGGAACTTCTGGCAAGACCTGATCCGCGGCATGTACTACATCCTGTTGCCGCTGGCCTTCGTCGTCACCCTGATCCTCGTCTCCCAGGGTGTTCTGCAGACGCTGGGCCACGAGCTCAGCGTGACCACTCTCGACGGCGCCAATCAGACCCTGGCGCTCGGCCCGGTCGCCTCGCAGGTCGCGATCAAGCAGCTGGGCACCAACGGCGGCGGCTTTTTCAACGTTAACTCGTCCTTCCCCTTCGAGAACGCCAACCAGCTCACCAACTTCGTCGAGATGCTGGCGATCATCCTGATCCCGGCGGCGCTCACCTACACCTACGGGCGTATGGTCGGCTCTCAGCGCCAGGGCTGGGCGATCTTCGCGGCGATGCTGGTCCTCTGGGTCGCCTTCATTGCAGTGATCGTGCCGGCCGAGCAGCACGGCACCGTCGCCCAACACGCCGCGGGCCTTCATACCCACGCTTTCAACGGCTCCACCGGGGGCAACATGGAGGGCAAGGAGCAGCGCAACGGCATCACCAACTCGGCGCTCTGGGCGACCACGACCACGGTCACCTCCAACGGCTCGGTCAACGCGGCGATGGAGTCCTTCACCGGCCTCGGCGGCGCCGTGCCGATGTCGGGCCTGGGCGCCAGCGAGGTGATCTTCGGTGGCGTCGGCACCGGCCTGTACTCGATGCTGCTCTTCGTCCTGCTGGCGGTCTTCATCGGTGGCCTGATGGTCGGGCGCACCCCCGAGTACCTGGGCAAGAAGATCCAGGCGCGGGAGATCAAGCTTGTCTCCCTCGGCGTCCTCTACACGCCGTTTGCAGCGCTGCTCGGAGCCGGACTCGCCTCCGCGACTGAGCTCGGCAAACGCTCGCTCTACGCCGGCGTCAACCCCCAGGGCTTCTCCGAGACGCTCTACGCCTACCTCTCTCAGGCCAACAACAACGGCTCCGCCTTCGCCGGCTACACCGGCTTCATCCAGCCCAACGCACCCGGAAACGTCGGTTCCTTCGGCATTACCTTTGCCGATCTGCTCGGCGGCTCGGTGATGCTCACTGCCCGCTTCATCCCGATCCTCCTCGTCCTCGCGGTCGCCGGATCGCTGGCCAAGAAGAAAATCTCGCCCGCCGGCCTCGGGACGATGCGCACCGACAACCCGACCTTCGTGATCCTGCTGATCGGCGTGATCATCCTCGTCGGCGCCCTCACCTTCTTCCCCGCCCTGCTGCTCGGACCGATCGTCCAGAGCCTGACCACGAGGCTCTTCTAGATGCGCAAGAACCTGCTCACCTCGCTGATCTCGGTGATCTTCATCACCGTCTTCTTCGGCCTCGTCTACCCGCTGGTCATGACCGCGATCTCCCAGGTCATCTTCCCGGGCAAGGCAAACGGCTCCAAGGTGTCGGTAAACGGCAAGGTCGTCGGCTCGAGCCTGATCGGCCAATCCTTCTCGAGGCCGGCGATCGGCAAGAACGGCAAGCCCATGCTCGACGAAGAAGGCGAAGAAATCCTAGTGCCTGACAAGCGCTACTTCCAGCCCCGCCCCTCGGCGACCGGCTATTCCGCCGACGCGAGCTACTTCGGTAACGCCGGTCCAAACAGCATCGAAGCGCGCGAAGAAGTCCGCGAATACATGAAGGCGTACATGCACCTCGAGAAACCCTTCGATAAGTCCCTGAGCAGCGAAGACATCCCGGTTGACGCGGTCACCCAGTCGGCCTCCGGAGTCGACCCCGAAATCTCCCAGGCCAACGCCTGGATCCAGGCGCACCGCATCGCCGCCGTGCGCCACCTGCCACTTGCCAAGGTCGACGAACTGATCTCCGACCACACCACCGGCCGCTTCCTCGGCCTGCTCGGTGAGCCCGGCGTCAACGTCCTCCAACTGAACATCGCCCTCGACAAGGAAGCGCCGATCAAATGACCACCGAGACCCAGGCTCGTTCGCTCTTTGACCCCGAGATCATGCGCCCGGCGCTGATCGAGTCGCTGCGCAAGCTCGATCCGCGGGTGCAGGCGCGCAACCCGGTCATGTTCGTGGTCGAGATCGGCGCGCTGATCACGACCGTCGCCTGGCTGATCCAGCTCTTTGGTGGCAGTTCACTGGGCGGCGGCCACGAGCCGTCCTGGTTCACCTTCAGCGTTACCCTCTGGCTCTGGCTGACGGTCGTCTTCGCCAACATGGCAGAGGCGCTGGCGGAGGGCCGCGGCCGCGCCCAGGCGGCGAGCCTGCGCGCGATGCGGACCGAGGCGACCGCGAAGATGCGCGATGGCACCGAGAAGTCCGCCGCCGAGCTCGTCCGCGGCGACGTCGTCGTCGTCGAGGCGGGAGAGGGCGTCCCCGGCGACGGCACGGTGATCGAGGGGATTGCCTCGGTCGACGAGTCCGCAATCACCGGCGAGTCGGCACCGGTGATCCGCGAGGCCGGCGGCGACCGCAGCGCCGTCACCGGCGGCACCAAGGTCCTCTCGGACCGGATCGTCGTCGAAATAACCCAGGAACCCGGCAAGTCGTTCCTCGACCGCATGATCGCCCTGGTCGAGGGGGCGGAACGGCGCAAGACCCCCAATGAGATCGCCCTCGGCATCCTGCTCTCGGCGCTGACCCTGATCTTCGTCATCGTGATTGTCTCGCTGCGCCCATTCGCTCTTTTTGCCGGCACCGAACTCTCGGAGACGACCCTCATCGCTCTGTTGGTGGCATTGATCCCGACCACGATCGGCGCCCTGCTCTCGGCGATCGGGATCGCCGGAATGGATCGTCTGGTGCGGCGCAATGTGCTGGCGCTGTCGGGTCGCGCCGTCGAGGCCTCCGGCGACTGCGACGTGCTGCTGCTCGACAAGACCGGGACGATCACGCTCGGCAACCGCGAGGCGGTCGAATTCATGCCGATGCCGGGGGTGAGCGCCGAGGAGCTGGCAGAGGCGGCGCAGATGTCCTCGCTGGCCGACGAGACGCCCGAGGGCCGCTCGATCGTCGTCCTGGCAAAGACCTACGGGATCCGCGAGCACACCTTCGCCGGCCACGAGCCCACCTTCGTCCCCTTCACCGCCCAGACTCGGATGAGCGGCTGCGATTTCAACGGCACCCGCCTGCGCAAGGGTGCCGGCGACGCGATCGAGGACTGGGTCGCCGAGGAGGGGGTCGGCCGCCGGTCGAGCTGCGGGCAGAGCTCGATCGCATCGGTCGCGAGGGCGGCACGCCGCTGGCCGTCGCCCGCAACGAGCGCGTGCTCGGCGTGATCTACCTGAAAGACATCGTCAAGGAAGGGATGAAGGCCCGCTTTGACCAACTCCGGGCGATGGGCATCCGCACGATCATGGTCACCGGCGACAACAAACTGACCGCGGCGAAGATCGCCGAAGAGGCGGGCGTCGATGACTTCCTAGCCGAAGCGACGCCGGAGCGCAAGCTTGAGCTGATCAAGGAGCAGCAGGCTGATGGGCGGTTGATCGCGATGACCGGCGACGGCACCAACGACGCTCCGGCCCTTGCACAGGCCGACGTCGGCGTCGCCATGAACACCGGCACCCAGGCGGCGCGCGAGGCCGGGAATATGGTCGACCTCGACTCCAATCCCACCAAGCTGATCGAGATCGTCGAGGTCGGCAAGCAGCTGCTGATCACCCGTGGTGCCCTGACGACGTTCTCGATCGCTAATGACGTCGCCAAGTACTTCGCGATCCTGCCGGCGATGTTCGCCGCCACTTATGCCGTTGGTGGACATGAAGGCCCGCTCGGAGCCCTCAACGTGATGTCGCTCGGAACCCCCGAATCGGCGATTCTCTCGGCGGTGATCTTCAACGCGCTGGTCATCCCCTTGCTGATCCCGCTCTCGCTGCGCGGCGTCCGCTACCGGCCGATCGGCGCAACGGGGCTGCTGCGGCGCAACATCCTGATCTACGGCCTCGGCGGTCTGATCGTCCCCTTTGTTGGGATCAAGCTGATCGATCTCGTCGTCCACAACCTGCTTGGAGCCTGATCGGGCGCGATTCCCGATCAGATCGAGATGGCCGAGACGCCGCCAAGCTCAGAGACTAAGCCGCAGGGCGCTCAGCGGCACGGCCACTACAAGGTCTTTCTCGGCATGGCAGCGGGAGTCGGCAAGACCTTCCGGATGCTGCAGGAGGGGCGTGCCGAGTCAGAGGCTGGGCGTGATGTCGCAATCGGCTACCTCGAGCCCCACAAGCGCCAGGAGACCACGGATCAGGCCCGCGGCCTTGAGGTGGTGCCGCGTCGGTCTGTCAGCTATCGCCACGTTGAGGTCGAGGAGATGGATCTGCCGGCGCTGCTTGCAAGGAATCCTGAGCTGGCCCTGATCGATGAGCTTGCCCACACCAATCCCCCCGGACTGGAGCACGAGAAGCGTTATCAGGACATCGCCGCGGTTCTCGCCGAGGGAATCGACGTCTTCTCGACCGTCAATGTCCAGCACCTCGAGTCGCTCAACGACCAGGTCGCCGAGCTGACCGGCGTCCGTGTCCGCGAGACGGTCCCCGACTCCGTCCTCGGCATAGCCGATGAGGTAGTCCTGATCGACCTCACTCCCGAGACGCTGATCGCGCGCTTGCGCGCCGGGAAGATCTATCCCGGCGAGAACATCGATGCCGCGCTCAACAATTTTTTCCGGATCGAGAATCTGGCGGCGCTTCGCGAGGTGAGCCTCCGCCAGGTCGCCGAGGACGTCGAGGCCAAGCGGCTCACCCTCGAGTTGGCCGAGTCTCTCGGCACCCGTGAGGAGCGAGTCGTCTCAGAGGTGCCGAAGGCGGTTGGCGAGCGTCTCCTCGCCCTGGTCCGCCCTCAGCCCAGCTCCCAGCGCCTGGTGCGTCGCGCCTGGCGCTCCGCCCAGCGGCTGGGGACCGATCTCGACCTGCTCTGGGTCAAGGCGCCGGGCAGACCGATCGAGGGTGAGGTCGAGCGTCAGGTGACGGCTCTTCGCCAGCTCGCCTCGGTTCTTGGCGCGACGCTTCTGATCGAGGAGCACGACGATCTCGTCGCCACGGCCGCGCGAATCGTCCGCGAGCGCGGCAGCACCTATGTGATGGTCGGCGAGACCGCGCCGCGCCGCGGCCTGGGACGCCTGCGTGAGCCTCTGCCCCAGCGCCTGATGCGCGCGACCCCACCGGGTGTCGACGTGCGGATCGTGGCGCATCGCACCTCGAAGGGAGACAGTGATGATTGAGCATTTTTTTGTCGGAGTCGCGCTCCTCCTCGGGCTGGCGGGCGGCTATCTGATCGCGCGCTCGCGATTGCGCGGTCGCCGTTCCGAGCGCGCCCAGGCCATCCACCAGATCCTGTTGCCCTTCACCGGCACAGCGATCTCTCGCCGGGCGGTGGACGCGGCGCTACGTCTGGCCCGTGCCGAGGGGGCGACGCTGATTCCCGCCTACCTGGCCGCGGTTCCGAAGAGCCTGCCGCTTGAGTGCGCGATTCCCGCCGAGGCGGCGAAGGCGATGCCGATGTTGGAGGCGATCGAGCAGCGCGCCGCGGCCCAAGGCGTGGCGGTCGATGCCCGGATCGAGAGAGGGCGCTCATACAGGCACGCGCTCGCCCGCCTGCTCGAGCGCGAGCGCTTCGATCGGGTCGTCGTTCCCGCTTCAGAAAGAGCCGGTACCGGATTCGCCGGTGAGGATCTGGTCTGGTTGCTGGAGCGGGCCCCGGCTGAGGTCCTGATCCTGCGGCCCGGGCCCGAGGACCGCGGTTACGTGACCGCGGCCGCCAACGGTGTGGCGGCTTAACCTAGGGCTCCGCTGGACGGGGATTCGACCAGAGCAGGAAGGCGCCGCCGGCAATCGCGATGCCGATCGCCGTTGCCGCGGCCCGCTGGCCCGCTGCGGTCAGCGCCGGATCACCGAGGGTGTCAGCAAGCAAGACCGCGTAGGTCGTGATCGCCGCGGTGAACAGAGCGTATTGGACGGTCAGCAGACCGTAGGCGAAGCCGGTGGCGAGGGTCAGCGCGATCGCCAGCGCGACCCCATCACCCTTGAGCCAAAAGGAGATTGCGGTAGCAAAGATCAGACCGACGGCGGTACCCGCCGCACGCAGAATCAGGCGGCGAAAGGTCTCATCTTGCTCGGGGCGCAGGACAAAGAGAATCGTCAGCGGGATCCAGAAGCCGTGCTCCTGCATGCCGAGGATCCAGTAGGCGGCGACGCCCGCGGCTAGGGCCGCGCCGAAACGCAGGGCGTGGCGGGCGCTGGTCGAGCCCAGATTGAAGTTGGAACGCAGCGAGGTGAGCGCTTTCGCCGTACTCCACCCTGCAGCCCCGTCTTGCTCGTTTCGATCTCCAGCGGCATAGACGAGGATCGAGAAGAGCGCCTGGAGTAAACCGCCGCCGGTGGCGAGGATGAATGCGGGAAGCGTGTCGCTGAGATCGAGCGGCAGGCCCTGGGAGATCAGTAGCGAGAGCGCGACCGAGAGCCCGGCGATCGAGAGCCGCAGCGAGACCGAGTAGCAATAGCCGGCGAGGGCCCCGATGATTGCCATGGTTGGAATCGCGAGCGCCGCAGAGGATCCGGTCAAAACACCCAGAGCCGCGGCGAGGCCGATCAGTGGTGCGCTCGCGGCCTGCCAGGCGGCGCGCGTCTTGGCGGGCGCGTCGAGACCGGGGAAACCGGCGAGCAGAGCCCCGGTACCGACCGCGCCCTTGGTCGGCCCACCCAGTCCGAGCTCGAGCACTAGCGCCGTGCCGACCGGCACCGCGACAAGGAACCCACGGCGCAATGCGGGAGCTGGCGCACTGGGACCGATCGAAAACAGCGGCGAAGCGCGCAGCCGTTGGGCGACGCCGCCGGCATTGAACAGTGGCGCTTGGGTGCTGGCACTCATCGGGCAGCTGCGAGCACCCGCCTGCAAGAGGAAATCTCGATCCCAGGCGCCACGGGGCCCTCGCTGGCACTCCGGCCATCAGCGACCCGGTAGGTGCCGGCGTACGGCTGAACCGCACGGCCGGGATGGGGCATATTGAAGAGCGTCGTCTCGGCGCGGGCAAGGGCCCGGTCCTCATTGCCGGTGATGATCACCCGGCGACCTTGTTGGGGAGCGGGTGATGGCCCACCCTCAGGGTCCAATTCGAATCGAGGCGTTTGACCGCATGCTCGCCATCCTCCCCTCCGCCAGTCCCCGATGCAAGGCCAAGGGGCGCAGGTAGTCTGGAGGGCCGTGTTCTTCGCCGCAGTTAGCTCGGATCCCGCTGCCGGGGTGACAATCCTCGCCGCACTCGGCGCGGGCATTGTCTCCTTCCTTTCCCCTTGCGTGTTGCCGCTTGTGCCCGGCTATCTCTCCGCCGTGACCGGCGTCTCAGCGGCCGATCTCGACGACGCCGACTGGCGCCGCGTCCTCGGTCCGAGTCTGCTCTTCGTCGCGAGCTTCTCGATGATCTTCATCGTCCTCGGCCTGACCGCGACCGGCCTGGGCTCCTTCTTTCAGGAAAACAAGCAGCTTCTAACCAAAATCTCGGCGGCGCTGATCATCCTCATGGGCGTCCTGTTCGTCGCCTCCTTGTTCATCACCCGCCTCAATCGAGAGTGGCACGTCGAGGCGCTGCTCGAGCGCGCCGGCAAAGGCGGACCGATTGTCGCCGGGGCGGCTTTCGCGATTGCCTGGACGCCATGCATCGGCCCGACCCTGGGCGCAATCCTCTCCGCCGCTGCGCTGACCGGCTCGGCGGGACGCGGTGCCTTCCTGCTTGCCGTCTACTCAGCTGGGCTCGCGATCCCATTTCTGCTCACCGCCGTTGCCTTCTCGAAGATGACCAGCGCCTTCGCCGTGGTAAAGCGCCACTACCAGCTGATCGTCGCCTTCGGCGGCCTGATCCTGATCGCAATGGGGGTCTTGATCTGGACCGGTGAACTCACCCGCCTCAACGGCGAAGCCCAGAGTTGGCTCTCGAGCCTGGGCATAAATTTCTTCTCGATCTAGTTCGGGCCGGGCGCGAGCGGAGCAACCGTCTGCAGCTCTTGGCCGACGGCCTCGACCTCCTCAAGACCCTCGCCGTCGAGGTCGCGTGAGCAGACGATCCGAAAACGGCCGGTGCCGAGCTCGGCATCGGGCACGAGCGGCAGGCCGCGAATCTGGTCCCAGCCCAACCTTTCGATCTCGAACGGGTTCATCCGTACCTCCGCGGCCGGGAAGGGACAGTTGGCGTTGTGCTGGTCGATCGCCTTGGAGATCGCCTCAAGATTCTTCGCCTCCGGAGAAGCCATCGCCTGAAGGTTAGGGCCAGCGTGAACAGGAGGAGATCGCGGCTTCGCGCGCGGCTTCTTTTTCTGGGTCGGCTTTCGTTGCAACCGGGTGCTGCAGGGCGGCCTTTTCAAGACAGTTGCCGTAGTGCGCCTCACCGCCGATCCAGGCCAGCAGCAAGACGAAGAGGACCGCGATGACAGCAACGGCGACGATCGCTGCCTTGGGCAGCGAGACGTTGACGTCCATCTTCATGGCGCCGACCCTATCGCGCGCCCGCCGGCTCAGGAAATGCGGCGGAGGAAGTTCGGTTGGGGCGCCGCTGGCCCGCGTCTTACCCTGAGGACATGCGAAATTGGACTCGCTGCTACGCCCACCTCGACATGGACGCGTTCTATGCATCGGTGGAGCTGCGCCGCCGACCCGATTTGGCGGGAAAGCCGGTGATCGTCTGTGGCTCGGGCCCGCGGGCCGTGGTGACGACGGCGAGCTATGAGGCGCGCAAGCTAGGCGGCATCCATTCGGCGATGTCGGCCGTGGTCGCCCGGCGCAGATTGCCGAACGCGATCTACCTGCGCCCCGACTTCGCCGCCTACAGGGAGGCCTCGGGCGAAGTTATGGCGATCCTGCGCATCAACGCCGAGACGGTCGAGGTGGTGGGCCTTGACGAGGCCTACATCGACCTCACCGACCTCTTCGCCCCGAAGGCGACGATGAGGCGGATTGCCACTCAGATTCGTGCCGAGACCTCACTCAGCTGTTCGATCGGCATCTCCGAGAACCGTCTGCTGGCCAAGATCACCAGCGAGCTGGGCAAGCCCGGCGGACTCGTCGTCCTCTCTCGAGTCGAAGCCCTGCAGCGCTTCGACTCTGACTCTCCCGGCCTGGTCCCGGGAATCGGACCGAAGACGGTCGCGAAACTGGAGCGGATGGGAATTCGCACGCTGGCGACGCTGCGCGAGCACGATCAGGGAGCTCTTGAGGAGGCCTTTGGACCACGCACTGGCGGTTGGTTGCGCCGGCGCGCAGGATTTGAAGACGACACGCCATTGACCCCGGTGCGTGAGATCAAGTCGCAGTCCGCGGAGATCACCTTTGATGTCGATGTTGGCGACCCCGAGGCTCTGGCAAGATCGCTTGTCACGCTCGCCGAGGACCTCTGCCGGCGACTGCGCGAGCGCGGACTCGAGGGCCGCACGATCGGGATCAAGGTACGCCTCGACGACTGGACCAATGTCACCCGGGCGCAGACGATCGCGAGCCCGACCGCCGACCCGGCACTGGTCGGCTCGGTCGCGCTGGACTTGTTGCGCGCCTACGCGCCAGCGCGCCCGGTCCGGCTGCTGGGGGTTCGGGTCGCTCAGTTCGGCGGGCGTGAGGACCCCGCCGAGAGCGGCGATCCTGAGCCACAGATGCAGCTCGGCCTCTCTTCTAAATAGCGCAGGCGTAACCGAGAAGGAGTTTCGCCGATTGAGAAGGATCGCGGTGCCCGAAAAAGTCGCCGGCGGAGATCGGCTTGACCGCGGTCAGCGTCGGGATCGGCGAAAGAGAGCCGCAACCAAGATGCGACCCATCAGCCTGAGCTCCCCCGATTGTGTTTTCTGTGATGAGCTCATGAGGCTTTAGGTCCCTCCAGATGCTGCGGCTGGGGATATAGCGGCCCGCCGATCGCGGTCGACCAAGGTGCCCCGGTGGGAGATCGATTGATTACCGGCTCGAGAGCAGGACGCCGAGACCGGGAAAGTGCAACCGCTGTCTGGTCGCCTCGGTCAGGTCATAGTCGCGTCCCGCAACATAGGGCCCGCGGTCGATGACCGGCACCGTCACCGTGTTGCCGTGGTAGCGAAGCTTGACCATTGTTCCGCAGGGCAGCGTCTTGTTGGCAACGCCGAGGGTGCCTGGTAACAGGGTGCCCCCACAGGCAACGCCGTTGCCGTAGAGGCCTGGGCCATAGTAGGAGGCCAGGGCCCGGCGGTAGACGGTGAAACGCCGCGGGAGGCTGCTCGAGCCCGAAGCCCAGCGGTCATGGTTGCCGTAGGCGCGCGCCGCATAGGTGCCGGTCCGGCGGAGGTTCCAGCTCATCGTGAAGGCGCCGCCGCGGCCCGCAGTCGTCTCGCCGACCAAGGCGGAGCGACCGCGCAGGATGACCTTCACCCGCCGGTCGCCGCCAGGTCGGATTCGGCCCCTGAGAACCAGTCTCTCACCGCTCACCAAGCTGTGGCGGGAGAGGTGCAGGGAGACGTGGGACTCGACTCGCCGAGCGCGACGGTGGACCGGGCTCGCGGCAACCAAGGTCGGCACGAGGAGCAGGATGGTGGCGGCAAGCGCCGCGGGCATGCGGTAGCGCATCGTCTTTGGGCCTCTCTCTCATCCGCCTACGGGGTTAGCTGACGGGCTCGCGGCCGTGGCGTCGGTGCCTGCGGTCTCGCTACAGACGGATCACCGTCCGATTCGCCCCCGCCGCGGCGAAGCTTCCGTCGCGGCATCTGGGTCCCCCGCCGCACTCGCACTCGCGAGCAGGCTCGGCGGTTGGTTTGGTTCGATTGAGCCGGGCACCGTAGGAGCCAAGGCGGTGTATGAGGGTGAGCGCCATCACATTGGCGACGTCTGCCAAAGATGCTGCAAACCGCTCTGCGGAGCCGTTTGCAGCTCACCTCGATGCGTGAGCGACTGTGTGCGAAGATTCACTCATGAGCGAGGACAGACTGAGTGGGCTCGACACTTCCTTCCTTCATATGGAGCGGGCCGGCGCCCATATGCACGTCGCCTCGACGATCATCTTCGAGGGCACGGCGCCGACCCATCGTGAGTTCCGCGACCACATCGCCTCGCGTCTGCATCTGGTCCCCCGCTTCCGCCAGAAGCTGCGCTTTGTCCCCTTTGACCAGGGCCGGCCGGTCTGGGTCGATGATCCGTACCTGAACCTCGACTACCACGTGCGCCAGAGTGCCCTGCCGGCTCCCGGCTCTGAGGAGCAACTGCGCAATCTGGCGGCCCGGATCTTTTCCCAGCAGCTGGACCGCACCAAGCCACTGTGGGAGCTCTGGCTGGTCGAGGGGCTCGACGGCGACCGCTTCGCGATCGTCGGCAAGAGCCATCATGCACTTGTTGACGGAGTCTCTGGCGTCGACATCACCACCGTGCTCTTTGACCTCGAGCCCGATCCGCCGCAGCTGCCGGTGCGGACACCGCAGTGGGCGCCACGCCCCGAACCCACCGATCTGCAGTTGCTGGGCGGAGCGCTGCGCGAGCGAGCGACCAGTCCGCGCGAGATTGTGCGCGGATTCCGCGCCGCCCTACGCGGTCCCCGACAGGTGATCCGCGGAATCGGCGCGACGAGCAAGATGATTGGCGCCGGGATGTCGGCGCCGGCGACTCCCTTCAACGTCGAGATCGGGCCCCATCGTCGGGTCGCGTTCGTGCGCAGTGACCTCAACCTGCTCAAACGCGTCAAGGATGAGTACGGCGGCACCGTCAACGACGTCGTGCTCTCGGTCGTCGCCGGCGCGCTCGGCAATTACCTGCGCGCGCGGGGTCATGACACCGAGGGGCTGGAGCTGCGCGCGATGGTACCGGTCAGCGTCCGCGCCGAGGAGGAGCACGGCGCCCTCGGTAACCGGATCTCGGCGATGATGGCGCCGCTGCCGGTCTGGTGCGAGGACCCAGTCGATCGCCTGCGCCTGCTCACCGAGACGATGGGCGATCTGAAGGGTTCAGGCCAGGCCGTTGGCGCCGAGATTCTGACTCGGATAACGGACTTCGCGCCGCCGACCATTGCCTCCCAGGCGGCGCGCTTGCAGCCGGCCCAGCGCTTCTTCAATCTGGTCGTCACCAATGTGCCGGGCCCGCAGTTCCCGCTCTATGTTCTCGGGCGAAAGATGGATTCGATCTTCCCGATGGTGCCGCTCGCGCGCCGCCAGGCGCTCTGTGTGGGAATCATGTCCTACGACGGTGAGGTCGACTTCGGGCTGGTCGGCGATTACGACGCGATGGCCGATCTCGACAGCTTCGGGCTGGACCTCGAAGGAGCGGTCGAGGAGGTCGCCGCGACCCTTCCCGCCGCGCCGGCGAAGTCTCAGCGCACGAGCCGGGCTCGGGCCCGGAACGGCGCCGTGTCGGTCAAGTAGTTCCAGTCAAAGAGCCGCGCGCTGAACCCGATCGCCCTGCTGTCGGCGTTGATCAAGACGGCGGTGATGCGGCTGAAGCGGCCGGGGTTCGGCAGGCGCACCGACATGAATCCACCATGGCGCTTGAAGCTGAGCCGCGAGATAACGTGGCCGCCTAGTTCGCTGCCGATGCGACCGACCAGGGCAAGGCCGGCCGAGTCACCGACCGGTGCGGCCATGCTGACGACGACGGCACGAGCCTTCGAGGCGGGGACCCGCAGCAACTCAAAGGTCGTGTGGTTGAGGGTGCGATGCACTTCGCTGCCGTTGAGCGGGAGGCTGCCCTCGCGTGGCGGGTCGGGGTAGAGATTTCCTTCCGGGAAGGCGGTGTCGGTGCGCCACTCGGCGACGTCGCGCGAAAAGCGAGCGAAGTCAAGGTCGAAGTTCGAGCTGCCCGAGGCCCTGATCGCGTGGTCATAGACGGCGACCGAAAAGCCACCTGGTTTGACATGAATCGCGCTGGCCCAGGCCCGGCGCATGAAGTCGCGCCCGTAGCGACGGGTCAGCCAATGGTTCCAGACCGCCGAGCCGTACTCCTTGATCGTCGAAGCGGTCATCGGCACGTCGTAGAGGTGCTCCCAGCGACCCACGTAGCGCACGTAATCGTTGATGCCGTTGTAGACCTGGTCCTCCATCCAGGTCGCCGTGGACTCCGCAAACCAGGGGTCCTCGTAGGCGTCATAGCCGAACTGCAGGATGTGGTTGTACTCGTGGGCGAAGGTCACCTTGAGGTCGTGGATCGGTGTGGTCCCGGGAAACTCAGAGGGGGAGTAGTTGTTGTCGAGGACGAGGTAGCCGTGCAGTCGTCGCGGTAGCCGGTGACCCTTAGAAGCCTGGTCCTTATCTGGCGCGGCATAGCCGAACAACGATCCACCGATCTCGGCCAGGTAGACGTCGGTCTTGCCGTTACCTCCCCCCCGCCGTCCGTCAGAGAGCGGTGCACGCCAGCCAAGCTTGCCGTTCTCGATCGAGTAGACGTGCTCGGCGACCCTCTTGACCTGCTCGACGAAGTCCGGAACTCCATCGCCATCGCTGATCCCGTTGGCGTCGGTCAGATCCGGCGCGTCTACCCCCTCGGCGACCCAGTGCACGCAGAAGTGTGCGGTGCAAGAGGGCGAATCCGGCGCCTCGGGCACCGAGTAGGAGTGGCGGTTGGGATCGGGGTGTTCGGTCGGGCGCGCTGCTGGGGCGTGAAAAACCGAGAAATTTTCGGCACTTGCGATCGCCGGGATCGCGGCGCACAGGGCAAGCGCGGCAAGCGATACGCCGATCAGTCTGCGCATCGTGCCCACGGGAGCCAATCTACAGTCTCCTGGGGCGCGTCCCGAGGGCCGCGACGGCGATACTTCAGGCGTGAGCACCGAGAGGCAGCCGTGCGGGTAGCGCTGGCACAGATCAACCCCACCGTCGGGGCGATCGACGCCAATGCGGCCAAGGTCAGCGCCTGGATCGATGACGCCCGCACCGCGGGTGCCGACCTGGTGGTCTTCCCCGAGCTCTGCCTGCCCGGCTATCCGGCAGAGGATCTCTACCTGAAGCCCCACTTCATCGAGGCAAATCGGCGCGCGGTTGAGGAACTCGCCGCCTCGGTGCAGGGAATCGTTGCCCTGGTCGGCTTCGCCGAGCCGGCGCCTCGCGACGCCGACGGGCGCCACGCCCACAACTCGCTCGCCGTCCTCGCCGAAGGGGGCGTGCGCGACGTCTATCGCAAGAACAGACTGCCCAACTACGCGGTCTTTGACGAGCAGCGCTACTTCATCCCCGGAAGCGCGGCCAAGACGATTGCGGTGGCGGGGACACGGGTCGGCCTGACGGTCTGTGAGGACTGCTGGGTCGAGGGCCCGCCTGCATCGCTTGAGGCCGCCGAGGGGGCCGAGCTGATCGCGAATCCTTCGGGCTCGCCCTATCACCGCGGTAAGGGTCGCGAGCGCGAGCAGATGTTCGCGGGCCTCGCCCGTGCCTACGGCACCCATTTTGCCTTCTGCAACCTCGTCGGCGGCCAGGATGAGCTGGTCTTTGACGGGCACAGCTTCGTCCTTGATGCAGACGGCGAGCTGATCGCCCGTGCCGCTCAGTTTGAGGAGGAGATGCTGCTCTGCGAGCTTCCCTCGCTCGGGCCGGGGGCGATCGCCGAGCCCCTGCCCGACCTCACCGAGGTCTACGGAGCGCTGGTCCTCGGGCTGCGTGACTACGTCACCAAGAACGGCTTTCGCCACGTCGGCATCGCGCTCTCTGGCGGCATCGATTCTGCCCTGGTCGCACTGCTTGCCGTTGACGCACTTGGCCCTGAGCGGGTCAGCTGTGTGGTCATGCCCTCGCCCCATTCGAGCTCTGAAACACAGGCCGACGCGCGGACTATTGCCGCCAACCTCGGGGTCGAGCTGATTGAGATCTCGATCGAGGCGGCGATGGCCGAGTACGGGCGCGCCCTGGCGCCGGCTTTTGGCGAGCCCGAGGATGGTGACTATGGGGCCGAGCCACTGCCGCGCGACCCGGCGCGTCCCTCAGAGCCAGACCTTCCCGCTGAGAACATCCAGGCACGGATCCGCGGCAACCTGATGATGGCGCTCTCCAATAAGCATGGTTGGCTGGTCCTAACGACCGGTAACAAGAGCGAGATGTCGGTCGGCTACGCCACCCTGTACGGAGATATGGCTGGCGGCTTCGCGGCAATCAAGGATGTGCCCAAGACCCTGGTCTATGACCTGGTCAGGCACCGCAACGCCGCTGGTGGCGCGCCGATACCGGCCGCGGTCATCGACAGGGCGCCGTCTGCGGAGCTGCGACCCGACCAGCTCGACAGCGACTCCCTCCCGCCCTACGAGCTGCTCGACCAGATCCTGGAGGCCTACGTCGAGCGCGATAGTGGTCGCGAGGAGATAATCGCTGCCGGAATGCCGGCCGCGATCGTCGATGAGGTGGTGCGAATGGTCGATCGCTCCGAGTACAAGCGTCGCCAGGCCGCGCCGGGGATTCGGATCACGCCTCGCGCCTTCGGTCGCGACCGAAGGCTGCCGATCACCAATCGCTTCGGCGGTTAGCCCTCGTTGGGCAGCGGCCTGACGGCAATCGTCATCTGGGAGAGGGCGCAAAGGCGCTCCTGGGAGTCGCGGATCTCCGCGTCCCAGACCCAGGTCGTGCGCCCTCGGTGGCGGGCCCGGGCACGGACCTCAGCGGCTCCCTCGGTGATCGGGCGCAAGAAGCTGACGTTGATCGATTGGCCCATCGCCGCCATCCCCTCGTCATAGACGGCGCCAGCCGTCACGTAGGAGCAGATGCTCTCGACCAGGCTCGAGAGCACGCCACCGTGCATGAGGCCGAAAGGCTGGCGCAGCTCGTCGCGGATTTCGATCCGGGCGCGTGCGAGCTCGGGGTCGCTGTCTAGCCACTCGATGCCGATCAGCTCGGCGAAGTGGAGTCTCTCGTTCTTGTTGGTCTGGTTAGCGATCGCGATTCCGACCCTACCCGGACTGCGTCTGCCATAGGCTTGCCCTCTGTGGCGCTGACCGACGACCAGAAGGCGATGCTCCGCCTGCTCGCCCAGCGCGAGCAGGGCTATGACGATATTGCGGCGCTGACCGGGCAGGGAGTCGCCGCGGTGCGCGCCAAGGTCAAAGACGCAATCGCCGCACTCGACGGACCCAAACCCCCGGCCGATGACCAGAAGGCGATGCTGCGCCTGCTCGCCCAGCGCGAAGAGGGCTACGCAGACATCGCCGCTCTGACCGGCCAAGACCTCGAGGGAGTGCGCGCAAAGGTCAGCGCGGCGTTGGCCGAGTTGCAGGGAACACCGACCTCGGCTTCCGCGGAGACAGCCCCACGATCGGGACCCGAGCCAGTCGCGCCTCCCGCCGAGGCCATCGCCGTGCCGAAACCGACGCCAACGGCACCACCCGATCCCAGTCCGCCCAAATCGCCAAGCGATCCGCCGCCGGCGCTTGGCAAAAAGACGCGCTCGGCGCCAAGACTGAAGCTCCCCGATGACCGCGGGGCGGTCTGGGGTCTGGGCGCCGGTCTTACAGTGATTCTGGTCTTGGTCATCCTTTTGGCCACCGGCGCCCTCGGCGGCGGCGGCTCTGAATCGGGATCGACCTCGAGCGCAACCGAAGCCACTGGGACGGGAACCAGTGGCACCGACCAGAGCGGGGAAAGCGCCAACGCCAGCAACGAATTGCAGCCAACCCAGGCGGTACTGAAGCCGGTCGGCGCCAGCAAAGCCAGTGGGCGCGCTCTGTTCGGGCGCTCGAAAAAACAGGTCGTGTTGCTGGTTAAAGCAGATGGCCTCGATCCGTCCCCGCAGGGCAAGTCATACACCGTCTCGCTGGCGAAATCCCCGACCGAACGACTGCCGTTGGTCGCGACCCAGGTGAGCAAGTCGGGGAAGCTTGAGGGCACCTTCCAGGTGGCTCCACAGGTGCTCGGTTTGCTCGCCTCGGGATTCGATGAAATGGAAATATCCCTGGTGTCTAACGGCGCCCTCGGCACCGCTTTGAAAGCCGCGAAAGAGGCCAAAAAGGCGCCCAATTACTCCGGGGTCACCATGCTCCGCGGACCGGTCACCGGCGCGATCGTCGAAGCCGGTGAACAGGGCAAGGTCAAGCCTTAGGGCAAAAGCTTGCCGGGGTTCATGATCCCGGCTGGGTCGAGGCGCTCCTTCGCTGCGCGCAGAACATCGATCCCCGTCGCCCCGATCTCGGCCTCCATATAGGGGGCGTGGTCACGGCCGACCGCGTGGTGATGAGTGATCGTGGCGCCAGCGGTGACGATCGCCTCGCACGCCGCCCGCTTCACCGCGCGCCACTGCTCGAGCTCAGCACCGCTGCGGGCGCGGGAGATGAAGGTGAAGTAGAGCGAGGCTCCGTCGGCGTAGCCGTGGGAGAGGTGACAAAAGACCAGGCCCGGGGTCCCTTGCTCGACGAGAGCACTGCGAATCGCGGCGCCGAGCGCCTCGTGGAGCTGGTGCAGCCGCGACCAGGTCTGCGAGGTCTCCAGGGTCTCGACCATCGCCCCCATCTCCAGCAGGGTGTCGCGCAGATAGGGGCCCTGATAGCGACCCTGCTCCCAGGAGCGACCCGCGCTCTGGCCCAGATAGATGGCACCCTCGGCTCGCAGGGCGCGAACCGCCAGGGCGCGGCGCCGGGCGACCGCCTCTGCCTCACCCTCATGGCCGATGATGATCAGGGCGCCAGCGCGGCGGTGGCGCAGCCCCAGGTAGCGGTCAAAGAGCTCGGCTGCCCTCCCGCGTGGTCCTGAGAGTGCCAGTGATACCTCGGTCTCCTCCTCATCAGAGACCCTGATCACGTCGGGCAGACCGGGTCCCTGGGCGAGCGTCCGGACTACCTCCGCTCCCGCTTGGAAGCTCTCGGCCATCCATGCCTCATAGCGACGAGTCTCGGGCAGGGGCTTGAGCCGAACGGTGACGTCGGGGATCACGCCGAGGATCCCCTCTGAGCCGAGGACCAGCTCGCGCAGGGCCGGTCCGGCGGCGCTGTGGGGGCTCTGCAGCGTCGAGAGCGTGCCCGCGGGAGTGACGAGCCGCACCGAGCTCACCAGGGCATCAAAGCGCCCGTAGCCGCTTGAGGCCTGACCCGCGGAGCGAGTCGCGGCGAAGCCGCCGATCGTCGCGTACTCAAAGGACTGTGGGTAGTGCCCGAGAAGGAGTCCGTGACGGGCGAGCGCCGCTTCGGCCTCGGGACCCCGGAGACCCGCACCCAGTGTTGCGGTCAGCGAGTGGCGATCGACCTCGACTCCGCGCAGCCCCGCGAGGTCGAGGCTGATCAGCCACCGGCGCCCACCGCGCAGCGGCTCGACTCCGCCGACGACGCTGGTGCCACCACCGAAGGGGATGATCGCAACGCCCTGCGCGGCGCAGGCGTTCAGGATCCCCGCCAGGCGCCGGGGATCGTTGACCAAGACGACCGCATCAGGGGCCCCGTCAAGGTGACCGCTGCGCAGTCGTGCGAGGTCGGTGTATCCGCGGCCGGTTGCGTGGCGCACCCGATCCTCAAGTGCCGTGAAGAGGTTCTCGGACCCGGCGGCCTCGATCAGCGCCGCGGGCAGCGGCTCTGCATCAGGCAACAACATCGCCTCAATGTCCACCGCGCTACGTGGTGATGGACTGAGCTCGCCGATTCGCTCGCGCAGGGTCCCCAGCGCCAGCTGATCGAGCTCTGGGGTGTTGGCCGGGTCCCCCCACCCCCACCACTTCGAGTCGCGACGCGGGCGCCGACCCTCGCCCGCCGCTGCTCGGGTGACGCTGTTCACCGCTCCGCTGCTCCGGTCAGCGCCCGCTCCAGGCCATCGAGGGCTTCATCGAGGATCGCCCCCTGGCCGCGGCGCATCAGCGGCGATCCGAGGCGTGAGGATCCACGCAGGGTCTGTTCGGAGGTGAGCCGGACCTCGGTGGCGGCGCCGTTGACACCGCGCAGCTCGATCTCGACCTTGGAGGCGCGCAGGTGGCGCTCGAAGGGAGTTCCGGCGATCTGTTGCTCCCAGATGTAGCGCTCGTTCTCGGCCGAGCTGAGGCAGCGAAAATCGGCGCGCACACCGCGGCCCTCGGCGGTCTCGAGCACCTTCGTCCACTCGCTGCGTCGACCGCCATCCTTGGCGTCGACGTTCTCAACCCGGGTCGTGTGCGGCCACCAGCGGGGCAGGCTGTAGGGGTCTGAGACCAGCTTCCACACCTCGGGAGCCGCGACCGAGAGGGTGCGTCGGCGGGAGACCCGCGCCATCGCTGTTAGTGGCCGGCCAGGCGGCGCAGGTCTCTGACCAGCAGCAGGTGCTTGAGGTGGCTGACGGTCGCGGCCAGACTCTCGAGGCTCTCGAGAGCTTCCTTGCGGCGGTCCGGGTTGCGTGAGCGCAGCGAGGAGCCGAGCACCGCTTCAAGCAGGTTTGACTCGCGATCCGCGGAAGTCCTAAAGACGCGCATGTTGCGCGCCTCGACCCCAAAGCGGGCGAGTTCATTGGCGGCCTTGACCACCTCCCGATCGGTCTCGTCGTAGACAATCTTGCCTTCCCGCTTCTCGGGCTTGACGATGCCGTAGTTCTCGAGCTCGACAACCAGCTCCTCCCGCGCCCCGGTCTCCTCGATCACCTGATCGATGGTCAGGTAGGCGCTCGATGTGTTGACCAGGATCGCCCGCCTGACTGCGCCGGAAGTGCGTCGCTCCCCGTCCTCGCCGGCGCCACTGCCGAGATCGATCTCCCCTCCGGCCGCGAGCTCTTGGCGGATCACCCGCAGCGGGAGAAACTCGTCGCGCTGCAGGCGCAGGATCGTGCGCAGGCGTTCGACGTCAGCCTGGCTATAGAGGCGATATCCGCCAGGGGTGCGCCGTGGCGTGAGCAGCTTCTGGTCCTCGAGATAGCGGATCTTGGAGATCGAGATGTCGTCGAACTCCGACTGCAGAATCTTGCAGACGGCGCCGATCGTGAGCGCCTTGCGCGGCCTACTCGCCGATTCTGGAGGGCGGGTCTGTTCGGAGATCGCCATTCTCACTTCTCCAGGTAGCTGAGCTTGTACTTACCGACCTGGATCTCGTCGGCGTCGGCCAGTCGGTGGGACTCAATCCGGCGGCGGTTCACGTAGGTGCCATTGAGCGAGCCGAGATCATCGATGTATAGGCCGTCGCGGCGGCGCACCAGAAGGGCGTGATTGCGGGAAACGGTGACGTCATCGAGGAAGACACCCGCATCGGGGCTGCGGCCGATTGAGATTCGGTCCTCGGTCACCGTAAAGCTCTCACCCGCGCGACCACCCCCGGCGCGGATCACTAGGGCGGCGCCGCTGCGCTCGACCTCCTCGTCGATGTCGATCGGCTGGATGTCGCCGGTCTCATCGACTGTGTAGGTCATTGTGGTCGGATCTTCGCCACCGTCGGCCGGGCCGGGCCCGAGAAAGGCACCGCACTTCTGGCAGTAGTTAGCGCCCTCGGGATTGACGAACCCGCACTCAGGACAATGAGTGGCCACCGCTGCGCCTTTCCTAGTCGCCCGGCTCGTCTTCGGGCGGCCCCTCGGCGCGCCCGGCGAGAATTTCGGTCAGCCGGCTGACGTCATCGCCGGAGAACAATGTGCCGCCCTGCTCGCGTTTTTGGCGCAGGCGGTTGACCAGCTCCGCGCGGAGGATGTCGATCTTCCCGTGCAGAACACGCCGCGTATAGGAGATCTCATTCTCCTCCTTGGTGAGCTTGTCGATCAGCTCCTTCAGTTCTTCATCACTGAGGGAACCGAGATCGGGAAAGGTGTCCTCCATCGCGCTCCTTCTTCGTTGAGGCGGTGCCTCCGTTGGCTGCTGCAAGCGACTATAGCTGGCCGGGCCTCCAAGGTTCAACCGAAGGTTGAAGGTTATGGAGACTGAGCCTTTCCTTGCAGCTCGCGCGCCCGGGCAGTTTCGCGCAGACCGGTGCGCGCATAGAGAACGGTCGCCACGATCGCTAGCACGACGCCGATGATCAGCAGCACTTCGGGCACCCAGCCGGCGAAGACCAGGGCGAAGAAGATCGCGCCCATGATTGGGAAGACCGAGATCCTGCCCGGCCAATTGACCTTGATCTCGACCCCGTGGCGCAGGCCGTGCTGGGCCAGGGCCAGCATCACAACTTCGCGGGCAACGAGCACGGCGAGCGCCCAACGGGGCAGGAGCTCAAAGTGCCAGCAGACGATCGCCCCGGCGAGGATCGTGAGTCGATCTATGAAGGGGTCAAGCAGGGTGCCGAGGCGGCTGTACTGGCCGGTTATTCGGGCGAGAAGACCGTCGAGGTAATCGCCGGCGGCGATCAGCCAGAAGACCAGCGCCGAGCCGGTCGAGCGGCCATCTCCAGATTCAAACGCCAGATAGAGAAACAGCGGGATGCCGGCTAGCCTCGCGTAGCCGACGAAGTTCGGGATCGTCCAGGGGTTTAGTGGCTGGCCCTTGCCGGTCTGCGGCGGCGGCGGCGCGCTGCGGTCGAGTCCGAAGAGGCGGCGAACCCGCCCCCGCCCGAACGGAGCCCTAGCGGGTGGCGGGCTCATTCAGCCCCTGGAGGAGTTCCAGGGCCCGCTCGACGGCCTCCCCCACAGGCAGCTTGTGCTCGACGCCGCTTCGGCGCTCGGTTGCCTCGACGATCCCCTCGGCCAGGCCGCGGCGGCCGACGACGATCCGCAAGGGGCAGCCGAGCAGCTCGGCATCGGTCAGCTTCTCGCCGGGGCCCGCGTCGCGGTCGTCGTAGAGCACCTCGTCGCCAAGGCGCTCGCGCAGCCCCTCATACAGGCGATCCGCGGCGTCTCTCTCCTCCTCGCCGGGCTTGGCAAGCGAAACCAGGTGGAGCTGCCAGGGCGCGATCGAGGTCGGCCAGACGATGCCGCGCTCGTCCGCCCCCTGCTCGATCGCGGCGGCGGCGATCCGCGCCGGGCCGATCCCGTAGCTGCCCATCACGATCGTCCTCTCGGCGCCCTCCTCGTCGAGGAAGGTTGCTCCGAGCGGCTCCGAGTAGCGGCTGCCGAGCTTGAAGATGTTGCCGACCTCGATTGCCGGCTCGATCGCGATCGTCTCTCCGCCGGGGGCGGTGTCGCCGGCCTCGATCGAGCGCACGTCCATCTCGTAGGCGTCAAAGTCGCGAGCGGGGTCGATTCCCCGCAGGTGGGTGTTCGGCTTGTTGGCTCCGCAAACATAGGAGTTGCCGGTGAGCGCAGCGTCTCTGATGATGGGAAGCCCGGTTTCGATCGGGCCGAGATAGCCGACCGGGCCGAGCTGAGCCTCGATCTCCTCCGGTCCCGCCTGCCGAAAGTCGGCGTTCATCCCATTCCGCAGCTTGATCTCGTTGAGCCGATGATCCCCACGGAGAAGGACGAGGGCCATCCCTCTGCCCTCGACGATGATCGGCACGGTCTTGATGAGGGCGCCCGGCGGAAGCCCGAGGTGGCCCGCCACCTCCTCGACCTTGGTTAGGCCGGGAGTGTCGACTTCCTCCGGCGCTGCCATAGTCGCCGGCAGCTCGACCGGTTGCGGTTCGGCTGAGGCGACCTCGACGTTGGCGGCGTACCCCGGAGCCAGCGCGACCTCGTTCTCGCCGGCCGAGCAGGGAGCCATGTACTCGTGAGCACCGGAGCCGCCCATCATCCCGACGTCGGACTCAACTCGGTACCAGCGCAGCCCGCAGCGGTCGAAGATCCGCGCGTAGGCCTGACCCTGCAGCCGGTAGGACTCGTCGAGTCCCTGCTCGTCGCGGTCAAAGGAGTAGGCGTCCTTCATCGTGAACTCGCGCGTGCGCAGCACGCCCGCGCGCGGTCGCGCCTCGTCGCGCTCCTTCGTCTGGATGTGAAAGAGCATCAACGGCAGGTCGCGGTAGGAGCGGACCTCTTTTGCGACGTGAGTGGTGATCGCCTCCTCGTGGGTCAGCGCGAGCACCATCGGCGCGCCCTTGCGGTCCTCGAGCTTGAACAGCTCCTCGATTGCGTAGCGCCCGGTCTTCTTCCAGTTCTCGGCCGGCTGCAGGACCGGCATCAGCATCTCCTGGCAGCCGATCGCCTCCATCTCTTCGCGGAGGATCGCCTGGATTTTTCGCTGCACCCGCCACCCTGCGGGTAGATAGGTCCAAAGCCCCGCCCCCAGCTGTCGAACCAACCCCGCCCGCACCATCAGTTTGTGCGAGAGCGCCTCCGCGTCGGCTGGGGCGTCCTTGAGCGTAGGCAGGAACGCTTTTGAGAGCCGGGTCATCACAAGGAAACCTATCCGCTGAGGTGCCGGCGCCTGGCTATGCGCGGGTGAATCGACGGCTGGCGGTGGGAGAGGCGTCCTCGTCGAGCAGCACTTTGTCTGACTCGCCCTTTTCGGCCGCTTCGTGCTCCATCTGGGCGATCTTCTCGGGGGTAAGGTCGCCGGCGTTTTCCTGCTCGATTCTGGCCACCCACTCGGCTCCCTCGCGGGACTCGGCTTCGTCGAACTCGACCTCGCCGCGGTCAAGGGACTTGTCGATCTCTTCGAAGAGGGTGTCAACCAGCTTGGCCTGCGGGACCTTACGCAGCGGTTTTCCTCCGGCGAAGATCAGTCCCTCATTCTTTGCCCCGGCAATACCGAAGTCGGCGTGGCTGGCCTCGCCGATTCCATTCACCGCGCAGCCCAACACCGCGACCTCCACCGGCTCGGGGTAGGTCTCCAGGCGCTGCTCGATCTCGGCGACCACGGAGTCCATGTCGAACTGCAGCCGGCCGCAGGTCGGGCAGGCGATCAGGACCGGTCCGCGCTCGCGCAACTGCAGCGCCTTGAGGATCTCCCAGGCGACCTTGACCTCCTCCTCGGCGTGAAAGGTCGAAAGCGATATCCGGATCGTGTCGCCGACTCCGTCGGCGAGCAGTGTGCCCAGCCCGACCGCAGATTTCAGCGAGCCCGACCATTTCGTCCCGGCCTCGGTGATCCCGAGGTGAAGCGGATAGGGCACCCTCTCGGCGAGCAGGCGGTTGGCGGCGATCGTATTCGGCACGTTGGTGGACTTGATCGAGATCTTGAAGTTTTCGAAGTCGAGTCCCTCCATCAGTTCGGTGAACTCGACTGCGGCGCTGACCAGCGCCTCGACCGGAGCTTCACGCTCGAGCTCATGGAGGTGTTTGGGCAGCGACCCGGAGTTGACCCCGATCCGCATCGGCACATCCGCGGCGCCTGCCCTCAGCGCGACCTCGGCGACCTTCTCGCGGCCACCGATGTTGCCCGGGTTTAGCCGGATGCAGTGGGCGCCGGCGTCGATCGCCTTCAGCGCCAGGGTGTGATTGAAGTGGATATCGGCGATTACCGGAATCGGGGATTCCTTGACAATCGTGCGCAGTGCCTCGACGTCCTCATCGCGGGGGACCGCGCAGCGCACGATGTCCGCGCCGGCGTCGGCGACTTTGCGGATTTGCTCCATCGTCGCCGCCAGGTTGGCGGTCTCAGTCTTTGTCATCGTCTGCACAGCGACGGGAGCACCGCCGCCGATCGGCACCCCACCGACGAATATCTGACGCTTGGAGGCCACATACCAAGCGTACCGGGCGCGCCGGTGCCGGCAGGGCCTAGAGCTTCATCTTGAAGGTGACGACTCTTGTCGTGCTCGATGCGGTGCCGCCGTTAGGCGCGTAGGTGATCGTCACCTTCAGCTTCAGCTTGTGCTTCTTCTTCAGCGCCTTGAGGCCCGCGGGCGTCAGCTTCAGCTTCAGCGAAACCGTTCCGGGCCCGCTCGAGCTGGCCTGCGACAGCTTCAGCTGCTTGCCGGTGACCGAGACCTCGCCGGCACCCGGCACCGAGACCTTCAGCATCGCGGCGCTCCCCGCCGGGGTCGCAGCGCCGACCGAGAACTGGTTGCTCGGCACGAGCGGCGGCGGGGTCAGCACCGGCGGTCTTTTTTCGAGTTCCGTCGGAGGCGCTTCTTTTTCCGGCGGCGTCATGAAGAACTCGTCTTCGCCCATCGTGGTGCCGCCTTCGTTGGTCGCGACGAGCCGGTAATGGTAGGGAACGCCCGGCGGCAGGCCGGGGACCGATTGCGAGACGGCGACCGGTGAGCTGGCTTCCCCGGCGCTGGCATCAGTGGCGGGGACACTGGTCCCATAGGCGGTCGTGATCCCGAACTGGAAGTGGTAGGTCGTCTGGCCGCCGTTGGCGTTCACCGTCCCGTTGAGAACGAAGCCTTGCGGCGATTCGGTCGCCGGCATCGAAACCGAGACCGGCGGTTCGGGAGCGGTCTTGAAGGTCTGGTCGGGGCTGGTGGTGGGGCCTTCGCCGTTGTGAGCGGCTATCCGGTAGTGGTAGGTCGTGTTGGGTTCCAGCCCGGTTGCTTCCTGGCTGACGGGGACGTTCGCCGCTCCCGAGCCGATATCGACTTCGGTTATCGGCGGCAGATTCGTCCCGTAGGAAGTCGTCTTGCCGAGTTCGAAGTGGTATTCCGTATCGGAGTTGTTGGGATTGACCTGGCCTCGCAATGTGTAGCCACCGGCCACTTTGATCGGTGCTTCAACTACGGAGATGGGCGGGCCCGGAGCTGGCGCCGGGGTCATGAACGTCCGATCCGCGGTGAAGACCGCGGCGCTACCCGGGTGGTGGGCGGCCAGGCGGAAGTGGTATTCCGTGCTCGGCAGCAACGATGAGATCGTCTGCGACACGGGCATGGCGCCTGAGCCCGAGCCGGCGCTCGCTTCGGGGGCCTTCGAGCCGTAGGCGGCCGTCGTCCCGTATTCGAACTGGTAGTTCGTCGCCGACCCATTTGGGTTGACCGTGCCATTCAGTTCGAACCCGCCGGCGACTTCGGTCGCGGCTTCGTCGCTGACGGTCGGCGGAGTGCCGGTGGTCGTGAAGGTTCCATCGACTGTGCCGGGACCCGTTGCTGAGCCCGACGAGTTGCTGGCAACCAACCGGTAGTGGTACGTCGCTCCCTGGGTCAGGCCGCTGATCGGCTTGGATGCCTGGAAAATGCCTGGATAGGCCGCGGAACCGGCGTCGCCGTCGGGGACTGGGACGCTGGTGCCGTAGGAGGTATTTGGCCCGTATTCGAAGTGGTAATGGGTGTCTTCCCCGTAGGGGTAGATCGAGGCGTTCAACGTGGCCCCCGTCGCGGACGGCGTCGCCGAGGAGCTGGAGACGTAGGGCGCGATCGCCAGGGCCAGTGACGGGAATGTCGCCAGGGCAAAGCTCGCCAGCGAGAAGAGCAGTGCGATTCGGGGCCAGCGACGCGCGTGGCGCTGCGCATGACGTGCCGTTCCCCCGGCTCGGGTGGCGGTCGTGGCTTCGCTCATCCCTCCTCCTTCTCTCCCAATGGGCGTTTGACTAGCTCGGGATACGACCATCTCCGCGAGGAGGTTCAAATCTCTTTCAATTGGCACGCGAGCTTCCTATGGGCGACGCGCGGCAACCTGCGTGAACCTTCGGGGACGCGGACCCGTATCCCGCCCAGACCTTGACTCGGAAGACAAAAGGAGGAGCAATGAGCAATCAGGGGAGCCCGATATTCGGCGCCCGCCGAGCGACGCGACACCAAAGGACCGCCCTATTCGGCCTGTGCGCTTCGCTCTGCGCCGTGGTCCTGGCTGTCGTCGCCAGCCCGGCGATGGCCTTCACGGGCCCTCCGATCATCGAAGCCAAGCCCGCGGTCGCGGTTCCAGGAGGCTTTGAAATGAAGGGCACGGTCAACCCGTATGGGTTGGACACCACCTACCATTTCGAATACGGGACGACGACGGCCTATGGCACGAGTTTGCCGGTGCCTGACGCGGACGTCGGATCGGGTCAGACCGCCGTCGCGGTCTCTCAGATGGTGACCGGCGTTCAGCCGAACACGACCTATCACTACCGGCTAGTAGCGGCGAACTCGGCCCCGCCGGCGTCGATGAGCGCCGACGTCTCATTCACAACGTCTTCCGACGTCAACTCACCGCCCCCGCCGGTCACCGAACCTGCCCCCGAAAACAAATCTCCCAGCGGCCAGGGCAAGGGGGCCATCCGCCTCAAGGAGCGGAAGGTGAATGGCCAGACGATCCTCGTCACTTCATCGGGGATGACGCTCTACAGCCTGAGCGTCGAGAAGAAGGGCAGGTTCGTCTGCACCAAGAGTGCCGAATGCACTGTTATCTGGCACCCCCTGCTCCTCCCCAAGGGCAAGAAGGCCACCGGCCCAGTTAAGCTCGGCACCATCAAGCGTCCGGAAGGCGGCTCTCAGGTGACCTACCAGGGCCACCCGCTCTACACCTTCACCGAAGACAAGAAACCAGGTGACGCGAAGGGCGAAGGGCTGAAGGACGTCGGCACCTGGCACGCGGTCAAGGTCCCGAAGCCGAAGCGCTAGAACTCCTTTCCGGGCCTCGGCTAGCGGACGTGGAAGCCTTCGCCTGTCAGGCGGCCGATGTCATTGGAGAGACCGATCACAAAGAGCATCGCGACCAGGATGATCCCGATTACGCTGGCCCGCTCCATCGTTGCCAGGGAGACCTGTCGGCCGCCGCGCAGTTTCTCGACCAGGCTCCAGAAGATGTGGCCGCCGTCGAGCGGCAGGAAGGGAAAGAGATTGATCAGGCCCAGCGAGAGGCTGATTACGGCCAGGAAGGTGAGCGCCGCGGCGGCTCCCATATCAACGGTCTGATGGCCGACATCGCTAACTCCGACGATGCCACTAATTTCCTTGCGTTCGTGGGTGTTGAAGATTTTTGCGAAGCGGGTCAGGGTTTCGTGCGTGACGAACCAGGCGTAGCCGGTCGATTGGTTGACCGCTTCTTCGGCGCTGATATCGACCGGCTTATCGTCGAACGCGAAGCCAATCAGTGTCCTACCTTCTGCCGCGTTGTACTTGGGCCGCACCGAAACGGTGTGCTGCCTGCCTTCGCGCTCGATCGTCAGCTGCACGGGGTCCCGCGCCAGGCACCCGTTGACCTCCTTTCCAGCGCAGTGGTGGGTGCCGATCTCGTCGCGAAAGCGTTCCACCCGTTCCTCAGGCGTCCGATGCCGATAGGCACTGCCGTCGACCGCGACGATCGTGTCGCCCGGCTTCAATACCCCCTGCGCGGGTGACTTCGGCTGCACTTCGACAACCGACTGGTCAGGGGCCACGGCGCTGGTTAGGTAGACGAAGAAGAGGATCACCAGGGCGAGAACGATGTTGACGCCGGGGCCGGCACCGATCACGACGATCCGCTTCCAGACCGGCTGGCGGTAATAGGCGCGATGGGCAACCTCGGGAGGAACCTCCTCCTCTGGGTTCATCCCGGTGATTTTCACGTAGCCGCCGAGCGGGATCGATTTGACGCCGTATTCCGTCTCCCCCCTTTTGAATGAGAAGAGGGTCGGGCCGAAGAAAAGAAAAAAGCGCTCAACCCGCATCCCCGTTGCCTTGGCAGCGGCAAAGTGACCGGCCTCGTGGAGGATGATCAGGGCGCAGAGCCCGGCAAAAACGACGAGCCAGCTCATGCGCGGGCCAGTTCTCCGACCTGGGCCTCAGCGCGGCGGCGGGCCTCGGCATCAACTGTGAAGAGGTCCTCGAAATGGGTCAGCGGTGCGGCGGGCATCTTCTCAAGAACACGCTCGATCGCCGCTCCGATCGCCTCGAAGCCGATCCTGCCATCGAGGAAGGCGGCAACGGCGACCTCATCGGCGGCGTTCAGCACGCAAGGGGCGGTGCCCCCCGCCCGCCCGGCTTCGCGCGCGAGGCGTAGGCAGGCAAAGGTCTCGAGGTCGGGCGCCTCGAAGCTCAGCTCACCGACCGCCGCGAGATCGAGCCGAGGCACATCGACATCGGCGCGCTCGGGATAGTGCAGGGCGTAAGAGATCGGGACCCGCATGTCGGGGTGGCCGAGGTGGGCCAGGGAGGCGCCGTCGTTTAGGTCGATCAGCGAATGAACGATCGACTGCGGGTGTACGACGACCTCGATCCGCTCGTATGGGACGCCGAACAGATGGTGAGCCTCGATCGCCTCGAAGCCCTTGTTCATGAGCGTCGCTGAGTCGATCGTGATCCTGCCCCCCATGCGCCAGGTCGGGTGCGCGAGCGCGTCCTCGATCGAGACCCCCGCGAGATCGGTGCGGCCGCGAAACGGTCCACCTGAGGCGGTCAGGACGAGGCGCTCGATCGTGCCCGGCGACTCGGCACCGATCAGCTGAAACAGGGCAGAGTGCTCGGAGTCGACCGGTAAGAGGCGCGAGTCGGTCGCCTCCGCAAGCGCCATTGTCAACTCGCCGCCGATCACGAGGCTCTCCTTGTTGGCGAGGGCCACGTCGATCCCCTGCCCCAATGCGGCGATCGTCGGTCCGAGTCCGCTGGCCCCGACGATGCCGTTGAGGACGAGCTCAGCGCCGGACTCGGTGACCAGCTCGCGGACACCCTGCTCACCGCTGAAGACGCGCCCACTCCAGTTGGCACTCGCTCGCTGAGCAGCATCGGGGCTGGCGAGGGCGATGGTGGTGACCCCATGTCGCTCGGCCTGGGCGATCGTCCCCTCCCAGTCCGAGCCGGCCGCCAGGCCGACAGCCCCAAGTTCCTCAGAGCCAGCGACGATTTCGAGCGCCTGCGTGCCGATCGATCCGGTCGATCCAAGAATGGCCAGCTTCTTCACCAAACCAGTGTAGGTGGCACAATCGTTCAACGGTCGGGAATGCGCTCTGGAATGGGGTTTGCGGTCAGATCGGTCGGCCCTTTGACTTCATTTGTGCCCATTCAATCGCTTTATCGAGCTCCGCCGCGTGGTGGCCGGGAAAGCAGAAAGGGCCGGCTGACGGCGTTGGCGTAGACGGTCATCGAGAACCCGACCTCGGTGTGCCCAAGCTGGCTGCTGCCCAAGCAGGGTCGTCGCCCTCGGCGAATCGCAGGCTGGCATAGCCGGCCGAAGTGGATCCGAAGTCGCCTGCGACCTTCTCACCGATGCATTGCCCCCAGTTTCCACTGAATCCGGACGTAGAGATAGGAGAGCGAGGGCTCGTGCCACTTCCGCAGCTGGTCAGGACCGACGTTGATCCCTTCCTCGGCATGCTGTTCGACGGTCAGCTTCGGCTAGCCGCCATTTCGGCCAAGAGCCTCAGGCCTTTAGGACCTCTTCCTCGGTGTGGCCGATCTGCCTACCGCGTTCGGTGAGGGCCGTCTAGATCTCTACTCGAGCGCAGATTAGAAACCCGGCCTCCCCGTGATCGGTGCGGAGATCCTCGACTGACTCGCCATCGAGATTAACCCCGGTGTGGGAAGCGCTGCCCGGACACCTCGCTGCTGCGCTACGCGATTACACACATCGGTCCACCACTCGGTCACAGTGACTTTGGATGGCCGCACCCTCCCCATCGAGAGTTCGGCCGCAGACCGAGTGAAAGATGAGAGCTTTCACATGTGCTTGTTAGCTGGCAGTTAATCCCGGTTGAGTGCGCCGTTACAACTGTGGTCGAACCTTGTCGTAATGGTGCGCAAGATGGCATTCCAGCCTGCCGTGAAAGATTCAATCAGCGGATCTCCGGAAAGCGATCAAAGAGCGCCCGTCTGGTCACTCTCGAGCCTTCGAAAGGACTGGAACCGTCACGTCGACCATGCAGATGAGCTGTCTCGGACGCCTGGCTTCCGGGCGCTACGAGACACCATCCTCAGTCGCGCCCAGCCATGCAGCACTGATCGTGTCCTCGACGTTGGGGCAGGGACGGGCCTGCTCGCCCTGTCGTTGGCTGAGCGGGTCGACTGGGTCTGGGCTATCGATATCTCCCCGGCGATGATTGACTGCGTAGGTTCACGAGCGCTCGCGGCGGGACTCGACAACGTGCAAACCGCAGTCGTATCGGCCACCGATCTCCCACTGAGAGACGACGAAGTCGATATTGCCGTTTCAAACTACTGCTTCCACCATCTGGGCACGGCCGGAAAGCGGGCAGCCGTCGACGAGCTCTACCGGGTGATCAGGCCTGGTGGCCGTTTAGTATTTGCAGACATGATGTTCGCATTTAGGCCGTCCAATCAGCGGGATCGCAACGTCATCACAAGCAAGGTGCGGGCAATGTTGCGACGCGGCCCAAGGGGCATTTGGCGCCTCGTAAAGACCGGCGCGCGGATCGCGACCCTTACCGGCGAGCGCCCGGCCCCGACTGAGTGGTGGCGCCAGACTCTTGAAGATGCCGGCTTCGTTGGCGTCACAGTAGAACCACTCAAGCATGAGGGTGGCATCGCGGTGGCCCGTAAGCCGGGATGAGCAATCCCGCTGGTTCTCAACCACCTCCCCTAGGGCGGCCACCGGGGCACGCCAGAGCACCAGGCTCGCGCCGCCGGGCCCGCCGAGCAATTCGGCGACGGCGTGCGGTGGCGGTTGCAGCGATCGTCGCTGTCGTGGCAGTAGTAGCTCTGGTGCTGTCTAGCATCGGCGGCTCAGCTCGCACTTCGGGTTCGGCCGTCTCAACTCCAGATTCGGTGCTCCGCGTAGTGCTCGGTGGTCGACTGCTGGCCGAGGTACCGACAAGCCGCCTAACCAGGCAGCGATCTCAAGCCGCCCTGACCCACCGGGTTCCGGCGATCAGCACGTTGAAACGGGGCCGCGCAACCATCAGGCTGCGAAGCGACCGCGAATTGTTCGACCTCAGGGTTCACCGGGCGATTACCGCCGGCGGGGGGACCATCGTCGTACCGCGGACGCCGATTGCTTCCAGCATTCGCCTCCCCGTCATCAAGCAAACCCTCCAGGATGACTGCGAGGCGACATCTCTAGCGATGATGTTGAACTTCGCAGGCAAACCAGTCGATCAGCTGACACTTCAGGACCAGGTCGCCCGGAGTAGGCCAATCGACCCCCAGCAAGGTCCTGCGGGCGAGATCTGGGGTGATCCTAGCCTGGGTTTCGTGGGCCGAGCGGACGGTGGCGGCCCGGCGGGGGGCTTCGGTGTCTATCAAGGCCCGATCGCCGACCTCGCGCATCGTCGCGGGCTTACTTTGCGTGACCTGAGCCACAAGAGTTCAAGGGTCATCTATCAGACGCTGCTCTCAGGTCGCCCAGTCATGGCGTGGGTGGCCATTTCCGAAGGGCCCTTCGCAAGTTGGCACTCTCCGGCCGGCAAGGCCATAACGGTTAACTACGGCGAGCACGCCGTAGTCCTCACTGGGGTGAAGGGATCCGAGGTGATCGTCAACGACCCTCTTTCTGGCCAGCGCCTGACATGGTCAAAGAACCAGTTCGAATCGATGTGGGATTCACTGGATCGCAGAGCCCTTGGCGGCCTAGTCGCGTTCGCGACTTGGCCCCAAGGGCAGGCCACGACATGCTTCCCTTCGTCTGCCGTCGTCCCCCAGGCTGACCGTGCTCGAGGGACTCCGCCCTCCAGCGGCGCTTCCGAGCGCCAATTGTTTGGGCGCAGGAGCAGGATTCGTGCCTATGCCAAGCCGGATCGTGCCTGATCCGCTGGTATCCAGAGCGGAGCGCGGGATTTTAGCTCTACAGATCGGCTCGCATAGCCACATGTGGTTCGATCAGAGGATCTATAGGTGGGTCAGTAGACCAGCTGGACCGAGAGGTAATAGCCGACGATAACCGTGAAGAAGACAGCGTCGAGACGATCCAGGGCACCCCCGTGGGGGCCGAAGATCGTGCCTGTGTCCTTGACGCCGAGATCACGCTTCAGCATCGACTCAAAGAGGTCGCCGACCGGGGCGGTGGCGGCGACCGCGGCGCCGATTATGAGCGCATCGACTCCCGAGAGCCAGTCTTGGTAGAGGCCGGCGAACCAGAAGGCCATCGTGCCGATCAAAAAGCCACCGATCAGCCCCTCAAGGGTCTTGTTGGGCGATAGGGTCGGTGCGATTTTGTGGGCGCCGAACATGCGCCCGGTCGCGTAGGCGCCGGTGTCGGCGGCAAAGGTCCCGACCAGCACATCGATCAGCAGGGCCCCACCATGGTTCGGTAGATCGCGCAAGAGAACCGCATGGGCGAGCGGCAGACCAATCCAGATGACACCGAGCAGTGTGACGCCCATCGAGACGACGGTCCTGTCTCGGTGACGGCCATCGGCGCCAAAGGCGAAGATCAGCAGGAATGCCGCGGCGAGGACGAGCAGAATGTTGAAGGCGCTGCCGAAATAGGCGGCGATCACCAGCGCCGGCACGGCCAGATATGAGGCTCGCTTGATCGGACGAAGCTCGGCGGTGATCTCGTGAAACTCATACAGGCACAAGGTTCCGATCGCGATCATCGCCGCGGCGAAAACCAGACCGCCGGCGACGACGATCGCGATCGCGAAGGCGATCCAGGGAATCGCGACCAGGATCCGCTTGGCGGTCTCTCCGTTGATCGTCGACCGTCGACGGGCCGGGCGCGGAGGCCGGCTTCGCGGTGGCGGCTCCTCCTCGAACATCTCATCGTCGAAGAGGTCCACTAGGTCCTCATTCCGAAGCGTCGACGGCGCGACTCGAACTCGCGCAACGAGTCCTTCAGGTCCTCACGACCGAATTCCGGCCAAAGCTCATCGCGGAAAACCAGCTCTGAATAGGCGCACTGCCAGAGCAGATAGTTGGAGATCCGGTGCTCACCGCTGGTTCTGATCAGAAGGTCGGGGTCGTGCATCTCGGGTGCGTAGAGGTGGCGGCGGAAGTCCTCCTCCCCACCCTCGCCCTGAAAGCTTCGCGCCGCGTCGAGGATCTCCGCCCTGCCGCCGTAGTTAAAGGCGACAAAAAAGGTGATCCGCGTATTTGTCGCGGTCTTCTGCTCGGCCCAGCGCATGAGCTCGACCAGCTCGCCCGGGACGCCCTCGCGGCGACCGATGAAACGCATCCGCACACCTTCGGCGTCAAGCTCGGGTGTCTCGGCCTCTATTCGTTCTCCGAACATCTTCATCAGGCCGCCAACCTCCGCGGCCGGGCGCGCCCAGTTCTCGGTCGAGAAGGAGAAGACGGTCAGCTCCTCGATGCCGAACTCAACCGCATCGCGGAGGCGTTCCTTGACGACGTCCGCCCCGGCGCGGTGGCCCTCGAGGACCGGCAGCCCTCGCTGCTGAGCCCAGCGACCGTTGCCGTCGGTGATGATGGCGACGTACCGCGCGGAGGCGCTCACACCTCCAGGATCTCCTCTTCCTTTCCCTTGAGCAGGATGTCGATCTCGGCGATCGCCTCGTCGGTCTGTTTTTGCAGAGCCGACTCGGCGCGACGCTCATCATCCTCCCCCGCTTCGCCCTCCTTTTTCAATTCACGCAGGTCGTGCATCACGTCGCGGCGCACATTGCGAACGGCAACTCGGCCCTCCTCGGCGACGCCGTTGACGACCTTGACCATCTCGCGTCGACGCTCCTCGGTCATCTCGGGGATCTGTAAGCGGATCACGTTGCCGTCGTTTGAGGGAGTCAGGCCGATGTCGGACTCCTGGATCGACTTCTCGATCGCCCCGATTGAGCCCTTGTCATAGGGCGTCACGGTCAGCAGGCGGGCGTCTGAGGTCGCCACATTGGCGAGTTGCTTGAGGGCGGTTGGGGTGCCGTAGTAATCGATCGAGATCCGGTCCAGCAGGTGCGGGGAGGCACGGCCCGTTCGCACTGTGGCGAGCTCGTTGCGGCTTGCCTCCACCGACTTATCCATCCGCCCCTTGGCGTCCTCGAGCAACTCGTCGATCAGCTCCACCGGTGCTCCTCCAAGCGCTCTGTTTACGCCGGTTTGCTCGAAACGAGCGTGCCGACCTTCTCGCCGCTCACGATCCTATCTATGTTGCGCTCGTCTCCAATGTTGAAGACGTGGATCGGCAGATCGTTGTCCATACATAGCGAGAGCGCGGTCGAGTCCATCACTTTGAGGCCGCGCTCGATCGCCTCGCGGTGGCTGATCGCGGGGATGAACTCGGCCTCTGGATGGGTCGCGGGGTCGGCGTCATAGACCCCCTCCACGCCATTCTTGGCCATCAAGATCGCCTGTGCGTGGATCTCCAGCGCCCGCAGGGCCGCCGCCGTGTCGGTGGTGAAGAACGGATTTCCGGTGCCGGCGGCAAATATCACCACCCTGCCCTTCTCGAGGTGGCGCATCGCGCGGCGGCGGATATAGGGCTCGGCGACCTCCTTGACGTCGATCGCCGAAAGCACCCGTGTGTGCTGTCCGATGCTCTCCAGAGCGTCCTGCAGGGTGAGGGCGTTGAGCACCGTCGCCAGCATCCCCATGTAGTCACCGGTGGCGCGGTCCACGCCCTCAGAGGCACCATCGAGTCCGCGGTAGATGTTGCCGGCTCCGACCACGATCGCGATCTCGACTCCGCGTTCGCGGGTCAATCCGACCTGTTTGGCCAGGCGCTGCACCTCCCCGCCGTCGGTCCCGTAGTCGAGCTTCCCCATCAGCGCCTCGCCGGAGAGCTTGAGGAGGATGCGGTTGAATTGGGAGCTCATCGGCTCTGGCTCAGGCGCCCACCCGGAAGTAGGCAAAGCGGGCGACGCGGACGTTCTCACCCGTCTTGGCCGCCATCTCCTGGCGCAGTTCCTCGATCGATTTGGAGTCGTGCTTCTCGGCGTTGACGTGGGATTGGTCAAGCAGCGCGACCTCGCTCGCCCACTTCGAGAGCTGGCCCTCGACGATCTTCTCGACCACGCCGTCGGGCTTCCCTTCCTCGTGCGCCCTTTCCTCAAAAACACGTTTTTCGGCCTCGCGCTCCTCGGTCGGGATCTCCTCTGATGAGACATAGCGCGGCGCGGTGGCGGCGACGTGCAGCGCGACCTCATATGCAAAGGCCTTGAAGTCCTCGTTGCGGGCGACGAAGTCAGTCTCACACTGGACTTCGACCATCGCGCCAACCTTGTCGTTGGCGTGGATGTAGGAGGCAACGACGCCCTCCTCGGTGCCGCGGCCCTCCCGCTTTGCCGCCGAGGCCTGACCCTTGACACGGAGGATCTCGATTGCGCGATCAACGTCTCCATCTGACTCGCTGAGCGCCGATTTGCAGTCCATCATCGCCGCCCCGGTACGCTCGCGAAGTGCCTTCACATCCGTGGCGGTGATGCTCATTTGGCGCCTCCCTGCTGCGGTGTGGCGGGTGTCGGGGCTCGGCCGCTCGCCGGCTGGACCGGAGTTTGGGTTGACTCCGCACCGGCCTGCGGGGTTGCGCTCCCGGGCGCGACGGCGGAAGCTGCGCCGGGCGCGGGTCCTCCCGCTTTTGCCTCGGCAATCGCTTTTTCTTCGGCGGCTTTTTTGGCCGCCTCCTCGGCCGCGAGGCGCTCTTTCTCTTCCTCCTCGCGCTTTTTGCGCTCTTCCTCGTCCTTGCGACGTCGCTCCATTTCCTCGGCGATACGGCGTTCCTCCTGCTCGCGCCAGGAGCCAGCCCCGGTCTCGATCGCCGACCCGATCGTGCCGATCACGAGCTGGCAGGATCGGATCGCGTCGTCATTGCCGGGCACCACGTAGTCGACCGGTGTCGGATCGCAATTGGTGTCGACCAGGCCGATGATCGGGATCCGCAGTCGGGCTGCCTCGCGGACCGCGATCTCCTCGGTTTTGAGGTCGGTTACGAAAACGGCGTCAGGCAGTCGCTCCATATCGCGGACGCCGCCGAGGTTGTACTCGAGCTTGGCCAGCTCGGCCTGCATCCCCATCCGCTCCTTGGTCGGCAGCAGGTCGAGTTTGCCCTCTTCCTGCCACCCGGTCAGCTCGTGCAGGCGCGAGATTCGCGCCGAGATCGTGTTGAAGTTGGTCAGCAGGCCACCGAGCCATCGCTGATTGACGTAGGGCATCTTGCAGCGATCGGCCCATTCCTTGACCGGTCCTCTGGCCTGCTTCTTGGTGCCAACGAAGAGGACGGTCCCACCGCCGCTGGCAAGCTCGCCGGCGAACAGGCGCGCGTTCTCGAGCAGGGTCTCGGTCTGGATCAGGTCGATGATGTGGATCCCGTCGAGCTCGCCGAAGATGTAGCGGCGCATATTCGGGTTCCAGCGGCGCGTCTGGTGGCCGAAATGGACTCCGGCTTCCAGCAGCTCCTTGAGGCCTGTGCTGGCTGGCATGGTGAAGGGTTCTCCTTGGTCCGTTTGGGTGAGGTGCCCGCCTTCCTTGCCGGGGTCCGGCCAATTTGAGAGGCCGGTCAGGATCCGGTGCGGAGCTGACGGGGGTCGAGTTTCAGAACCGCCGATTGTAGAGGGGCAGCGCTAAGCGGCGCGGGCGGCCCGTAGAGCCGCGGCTAGGTCGGCGGGCAACTCGGAGGTGAACTTGAGCCGCTCGCCGCTCAGCGGGTGCTCGAAGGCAAGCCTGTACGAGTGCAGGAACTGGCGTCCGAGGCCGTAGCGAGCCTCTCCCGCATAGGTTGTGTCGCCGCTCAGCGGATGGCCGATCGCGGCGAAGTGGGCGCGGATCTGATGTGTGCGCCCGGTCTCCAGGCGAGCTTCGAGATAGGTCTCGGTGTTGAATAGCTCGAGCACCGTGAAATGCGTGCGCGCCTGGCGCGAGGCGGCGCCCGAGACCGCCATTCGGTGGCGCTGGCGCGAGGCGCGCCCGATTGGCGCGTCGATCGTCCCGGTGCGCGATCCGAGCCTACCTTCGGCGAGCGCCAAATAGGAGCGCTCGACTCGGCGCGCCCTGACCGCCGCCTGCAGGGTCGCGTGGGCCTGCTCGCCGCGAGCCACCACGAGCAGGCCACTGGTGCCCTTGTCAAGTCGGTGGACGATGCCCGGTCGCTGGGGATCGCCTCCGCCACCGAGCAGACCATCAAGTTCTGAGACCAGGGTCGGGCCACGGTGAGACGGTGCTGGGTGCACGACAAGGCCGGCGGGCTTATCGACCACGGCCAAGGCCTCGTCGAGATAGACGATTTGCAGCTCCTCGCTCACCCCTCGCTCTCCCGCAGCAGGATCAGGGCAAAGAGGAGCACGCCGGCCGTTATCGCGACATCGGCGAGGTTGAACGGTGGCCAGGTTCCGATTTCGACGTAGTCGGTGACCGCCCCGGCGCGCAGGCGGTCGGCGAGATTGCCCAGCGCCCCGCCCGCGACCAGGCCAACTGCGAGCCAGAGTCCGGGCATTGTCGGGTTGCGGGCCAGAATCGCACCGACAAAGAGCAAGGCGACGGCGGCAAAGGCGACCAGCGGCACATCGCTGCCGCTTGCCAGACCGAAGGCGACGCCTTCGTTGTGAGACAGCGTCAATCCGATTGGGCCGATCAGCTCGACCTGCTGGCCCGCAACGAGGTGCGCTTCGACGGCTGCCTTGGCGGCTTGGTCGAGTGCTACCACGACGCCACAGAGCGCGCCCGCCAGGCGCCAGGAGCGGACCGCCGCGGACCTCACCCTTCGATCAGGCCGACGACCAGCACCCGGGCGACAAAGAGCACGATCAGGCCGATCATCGGGCTGAGATCGAGCGCAAACCCACCGGCGCCGACCGATGGGAGTACCCGGCGGTAGAGGTTGAGATATGGATTTGTCGTCTCGGTGATGAAGTCCAAACAGGCTCGAAACCAGCGACTGTAAAAGGGCATCCGCGGGATCCAGGAGATCAGGACGTTGAGCAGGACCAGAATTATGTAGACGATGAACAGAGCATTGACGTAGTCGGCGATATTGGCCCGGGTCAGGGCGAGGGCGATCAACTCCCCCTCATCCTCTCCAGCGATGCGCGCACCGCCGCTTCGAAGCCCCCCCGGGTTCCAGCTCGCTCAAGCGCCTGCAGGCCCGCTTCGGTACTGCCGCCCGGCGAGGCGACCGCCTCGCGCACCTCGCGTGGATTCCGCAGCCGAAGCAGCGCCGCGGTGCCGGCGGCGGTCTCGATCACGAGCTCGCGCGCCAGCTTCCCGTCTAGGCCGGCGGCGGTTCCCGCCTCGACCAGCGCCTCGACCGTGAGCGCGAGGTAGGCCGGCGCGCAACCCATGAGCGCGGTCGCCGCATCGAACTCGGCGTCGGGCAGCTCGACAACCTGCCCGAGAATCTCCAGGAGCGCCCTCAGCTCAGGCGAAGCAGGGCCGGCTATGCACAGCACGCCTTGGTGAACCTCGCTGGCAACGTTGGGCATTACCCTGATAACCGTGGCGTGCGGGAGCGCGGCGGCGACCCGTTGCAGGGGGGTCGCACCGAGCACTGAGATCACCGTTGTCGCGGCGCGCAGCTGGTCGGCCACCTGCTCAAGCGCGGTGGGCTTGACCGCGAGGACGAGGACCTCGGCGCGCTCGGCCAACTCGGAGTTGGAGGCAAGCGCCTCGCCGCCAAGCTCCGTTGCGAGGCGCGCCGCCTTGCCGGAGCCTGAATCGGTGAACAGCATCTGATCAACCGCACCGCGCCACCCCCGCGCCATGGCCGCGGCCATGTTTCCTGAACCACAGAAGCCAATGATCATCAGCAGGCAGCCTAATCGCGCCTTGCCGGGAGGGTCTTCCGGCTAGCTGAGTCGCCCATGCGGACCTCCAGGGCGCCAACGGATTTAGTTTGAGCCAATCGCACCGCGAGTGGGAGGGATCCCCCCCATCAAGTCAGGACTGGTTGAAGAACCCCTTGTCGATCAGCCGTGCCTTCTCCTCAGCGGACACCTCGACATTGCGGGGCGTCAGAAGAAATACCTTCTCGGCGATCCGCTGCATGCCGCCATCGAGTGAATAGGTAAGTCCTGAGCAGAAATCGATCATCCGCTTTGAGAGCTCATGATCGGTGGTCTGCAGATTGAGGATCACTGGGACCGAGCGCTTGAACTGATCGGCAACCTGCTGAGCGTCGTTGAAGTTTCGAGGGATGACCAGATGGACCTGCACATCGGAGTCGCCATTTGCCACCGGCCGCAGAGTTCGGGTGCGAGTCGCGGAGATCGGCTCGTCGTCGGCGAAGATGTCGTCGATCTCATCGCGGCGCGAGCGGCGCGATGAGGGCAGACGTCTGACCTGCGCCGGCTCGCGCTCCCGGCGCCCTTCAAAGAGTTCCTCCGAACTGGTTTCAGGCTCGTCGAGTTCTTCGTACTCGGGGCCGTAGTCGTGGTCCTCGGCGAGGCCGAAGTAGACGAGCGCTCTATGCCAGGTATCGCGTAGGGCCATGAGCGAGTGTTTCGGCTTTCAATAGCCGACTCCTTTACGAATTATGCCCGGGTTAGCGCCGATTTACACAAACAGCGCTGTGCCGAGACGAATGATGGTCGCCCCCTCCTGGACCGCCACCTTCCAGTCCTGGGATGTGCCCATCGAGAGCCGCTGCAGCTCGAGCGTGGCAGCGAGGGCGGCGAGCCGGGCAAAATAAGGCCGGGAGGCCTCCGGGTCGGTGCTGAAGGGAGGCATCGTCATCAGGCCGCAGACGCGCACCGGAGAGTGCTCGATGAAGCCCTCCAACTGGGCTGGGTCAATTCCCGCCTTGCCCTCCTCGCCGGCCACGTTCACCTCGACCAGGATCTCTGTCTCGGGGTGGGCGTGGCGCCCGAGCGCCTCGAGCGCCGACTCGGTGGCGACCGAGTGGATCAGGCGGCAGGTTCCGACCAGCTGCTTGACCTTGCGACTTTGCAGGTTGCCGATGAAATCCCAGGTGAAGGTCTCGCCCCAGCGCTCCTGCTTGGCGGCCAGGTCCTGTTGTCGATTCTCGCCGACCAGCGTCACCCCCGCCTCTGCCAGGGCTCCCATCTCATCGATCGGCACGTACTTCGAGGCGAGGAGGATCTCGACCTCAGTGCCGGCCTCCTCCCTGACGCGCTGCAGGTTGGCGGCGATTTTTGCCGACTCAAGGCCGTGAATCAGACCTCCTGGCATCGCTCAGGCCCGATCCTCGAGCCAGGCCACACCGGCCTGACGTCCGGTTTTCCCGTCGCGGCGGTGGGAGAAGAAGAGCGATCCCTCACAACTGGTGCAGAGCCCGGCGGTATCGACTCGCTTTACCCCCGCCCGCTCCAGCAAGCGCCGGGCCACCTCACTTAGGTTCAGCTTCCGCTTGTGTGAGATTCCCGGGCCGAGCCCGGCAAATGCATCGAGCACCTCCGTGCCGACCTCATAGCAGCAGGCTCCAATTCCCGGACCAATCGCGGCGTCGGTAGCGCCGGTCGCCGCTGCGCCGCGGGCGATGATTCCCGCCGCCAGGCCGCGCCAGCCGCAATGAAGTATGGCTACACCTCGAGGACCGACGAGCGCCACCGGCAAGCAGTCGGCGACAAAGACAAGGGCAGCCAGCCCCGGCTCGTTGAGCACGTGCCCGTCGACCTCCGCGATCGCGGCGTCGGGCTCGGCGAAGGGCCATCGTGCCTGGGCGGCGGCGTGGACCGCCAGCTCGGCGCCGTGGACCTGGCGGCCGATTGCGACACGGGAGATGCCGAAGTCCAGCGAGGAGGCCAATAGCCGGCGATTCTCGAGTACCGCGTCTCTGTCGTCATCGGTGTGGATGCCGAGATTGAGGCTCTCAAACGGGCCCCGGCTGACTCCGCCCAGGCGGGTCGAGAAGGCGGCCCGGGCGCCGGGGAGGCGAGCCTCAAGCCAGCGTGCACCATCCTCGTTAATCCAGTCCATCTTCCTCCCTCGCGGCCCCAAGTGCCGCCGCGAGCTCTGCAGAGCGCCCCGGTGAGAGCTCGCCATCGAGCTTCATGCGAAGTGCCGCGGCGAGGCCTCGGCCGATCGCTGGTCCCTCCACGACACCGGCTGCGAGCAGATCGCTACCGTCGATCTCAAGTACGACATCTCGCCACTCGCTGAGATAGCGATCAAGCCAGGTGGCCCCAGCGGCGCGGGCGAGGAGTAGCTCCTCGGGCTCCTGGGACGCGGCGAGTGCAACCCCCGCCGATGGGCTCTGCGGCTCCCCCGGGCCAGGTTCTTCAGCGCTCGACCCGCAGACAGCGGCCAGGATCGCGCGATCACGGCCACTCACACCGGCCCAGGGTGGAGTTTCGAGCAGCTCGCAAACGCGGCCTGCCAACTCGATCCCTGCCGGGCGCGGCTCGATCAGCCCCCACTGGATCAGCAGCTCAAAACCATCCAGGGCACGAGGCTCCGCCGCCAGGCGCAGGAGCTCGGCTTCCCGACGCTGCGCTGAGATTGTCGCCAGGTCAGTTTCTCGCAACAGACTTTCTGTTCCGGGCTCAAGCGTGAACTCGAGGCGCGCCGCGTAGCGCGCCGCCCGCAGCGCCCTGGTTGGATCATCGATGAAGGAGCGCTCGTGGAGTACCCGAAGCCGAGCCGCCTCGAGGTCGGCGCGGCCCCCCCAGGGGTCGATCAGCCTGGCTTCAGCGAGTGGGACCGCCATCGCGTTGATCGTGAAGTCGCGGCGGGCGAGGTCCGTCTCGATGTCGGCAACCGGCACGATGTCGGGCAGCGCCCCTGGCTCTGGGTAGCTCTCGCTGCGCGCCGTGGCGATGTCGATCTCGAGGTCCGCGAGCCCAATTGTGGCCGTGGCAAAGCGCTCGTGCTCGAGCACCTCGGTGCCGAGGCGGGCGGCGAGGGCAATCGCATCGCCCTCAACGACGAGATCGAGATTGGCGGAGCGGTGTCCACCGAGAAGCATGTCGCGCACCGCGCCGCCGACCAGATACACGGGTCGATCGGCAGCTTCACGCACGGCGTCGAGCTCGGGATAGGCGTCACGCAGGGCTACAAATAGACTCTCGATTGGGCCATTTTCGGGCATCGCTGCCTCCTTCCCTACCATGACCGCCTCGCCGGATGGTCGACAAGCCCACACCAGAGGAGGACCCGAGCGTGCGCCGAGCGGAGCTCCAAGCGCGCCGAAACGAGCGGCGTCGCGCGGTCAGGCGTCGTCGCATCGTCGCGGTTGGTGGACTCACGGCCCTGCTCGCCGCGGTTGCCGGCGCAATCGCGATCCTCGGCGCTGGCAACGAAAACACCTCCCAGGGTGGGACTGATGGTGCCCCCCACTCGGCGCCCGCCAAGCACCAGCGGGGCGATGCCTCGGGATCCCCGGGACTTGTGCGCAATGCCTCTCCCCAGCCCGGCTGGGTGGCGCACCAAGGGCCAGTCCCGATCCTCGAGTATCACGTGCTGGGTACTCCTGAACCCGGGGTTCCCTACCCCGAACTCTATGTCTCGCGCCCTGACTTTAGCGATCAACTCGCTTGGCTTGATGCCCATGGCTACCAGGCAGTGACCCTCGAACAGGTCGAGGCTGCCTGGTATCACCGAGGCACGCTGCCACCAAAACCCATCGTGCTCTCCTTCGACGATGGCTACCGACCCCAGTTCACCTTCGCCCTGCCGCAGCTGCGCAAGCACGGTTGGGCGGGCGTCCTCAATCTCAAGGCGGAAGGATCCGATCTCTACGAAAGCAACGTCAAGGCGATGATCGCCGCCGGCTGGGAGCTGGCGGCGCACACGATTCACCATCTCGACCTGACTGAACTCGGACCCGAACAGCTGCACGAAGAAGTCGCCGGCTCGCGCCAGATGCTGCAGACTGAATTCCACGTCCCGGTGAAGGACTTCTGCTATCCGGCTGGTCAGTTCAATGAAACGGTGATCGCGGCGGTTGAAAAGGCTGGTTACGCCGGCGCCACGACCGAGATCCCCGGCTACGCGGATCGCAGCCATCCTTACGAACTCGATCGCTTCGAGATCCTCGGCTCCTCCGGCGTCGCTGGCCTCGCCGAAGATCTCAGCTCGGGCTAGAGACGAACCGCCACGCCGGAGTCGGCGAGGTGGCGCTTGGCGTCGCGCACTCGGTGGGAGCCGTAGTGGAAGATCGACGCGCAGAGCACCGCGTCGGCGCCACCGATCTCGATCGCATCGTTTAGGTGCTCAAGGGTGCCGGCACCGCCGGAGGCAATGACCGGCACCGACACCGCGTCGGCAACCGAACGGGTGAGCTTGAGGTCATAGCCATCGTTGGTCCCGTCGCGATCCATGCTGGTCAGGAGCACCTCCCCCGCTCCGCGGTCGACCGCCTCACGCGCCCACGAAACCGCCTCGCGACCCTCGACCCGTTTGCGCCCGCCGTTGACGTAGACCCCCCAGCCGTTGGTCTCGCGTTTGGCGTCAATCGCAATCACGACGCACTGGGCGCCGAATACCGCGGCCAGCTCACTCAGCAGCTCGGGTCGGGCGAGCGCCGCGGAGTTGACCGAAACCTTGTCAGCACCGGCGTCGAGCACCGCCTGGGCATCTTTGACGGAGCCGATCCCGCCGCCGATCGTGAACGGAATGAAGACGTTGTCAGCGGTGCGTCGTGCCAGCTCGACGATCGTCTCGCGCTTTTCGTGGGAGGCGCTGATATCGAGGAAGACGAGCTCATCGGCGCCCTCGGAGTCATAGCGCTCGGCGAGCTCGACTGGGTCGCCTGCATCGCGCAGGCCGAGGAAGTTTGTGCCCTTGACGACGCGTCCGGCGTCGACATCCAGGCAGGGGATAACTCTCTTTAAGACCACACCCACAGCCTAGAGGGACCCCTCAACGGCCATTGGCGCTAGCGCAGTGTGGCAATCGCCTCGGCGACGGTGAATCGCCGCTCATAGAGCGCCCGACCAACGACCGCCCCTTCGAGATTGGTTGACCTTTTGCCCTGGAGAGCCAATGCCTGAAGGTGAGCCAGGTCCCCAACGCCGCCCGAGGCGATCACCTGCGCTGAGGTGGCGGCTGCGATTTTCCCGAGCAGATCGAGGGCGGGGCCGCCCATCATCCCGTCGACATTGATCTCAGTGCACAAAAAGCGATCGACTCCGCGCTCGGCGAGTTCGCCAACTACCTCAACGACGTCCATCCCGGTGGCCTCGGTCCAACCGGACAACGAGACCTTGCCATCGCGAGCATCAACGGAGACCAGTAACCGATCGCCGTGCGCGGCGAGGGCCCGATCGAGTAGGTCTGGGTCGCGCAGCGCTGCGGTGCCGATCACGACGCGCTCGGCCCCCGCCGCGAGCACCGCATCGATCGCCGCGCCGTCACGCAGCCCGCCGCCGACCTGGATCGGGCACTGCACCGCTACGGCGATCCGGCCTATGGTGTCGAGGTTGCGGGGCGATCCGGCCTTGGCGCCATCGAGGTCGACGACGTGCAGGAACTCCGCTCCTTCGGCGTCCCAGCGGCGCGCGGCGTCGACGGGGTCGGCGTCGTAGGCGATCTCGCGCCCGTAGTCGCCCTGCAGGAGGCGCACCGCCTGCCCGCCGCGGATGTCTATCGCCGGATAGAGGATCACGCGGGTACGGAGGCGCAGATCCCGGTGAAGTTGGAAAGCAGGCGTAATCCCGCGGAGCTCGACTTCTCAGGGTGAAATTGCACGCCAAAGACGTTGTCGCGCTGGGCGGCGCAGCCGAATCGTCCGCCGTAGTCGGCGCTCCCGAGCAAATCCTCGTGGATTGGCATCGGCGCAAATGAGTGGACGAAGTAAAAGGGCGTCTCTGATTCGATGCCCTCGACCAGCGCCGAGGGTCGCTCCCAGCGCACAGCCGACCAGCCGATGTGGGGGACCTTGAGGTCCTCGGCATCGAGCTCGCCCACCGGGCCCTCGAGCAAGCCAAGACCCTGGGCGCCGCCGAGCTCGGTGGTGGAGTCAAAGAGCAGTTGCAGGCCGAGGCAGATTCCGAGAATCGGCACGCCGACTGCACGGCGCTCGGCGATCAGTTCATCAAGGCCCCGCCGCCTGATCTCCTCCATCGCCCTGGGGAAGGCCCCCACACCCGGCAGGACCACACCGTCGACCGCGCGCACAACTGCTGGCTCGGCGCTGATCTCGGCCCGAGCCCCGACGTGCTCCAGGGCCTTCTCGACCGAGCGCAGGTTGCCCATCCCGTAATCGAGAATTGCGATCCGGGCGCTCACAGGCTCAGGGTTCCCTTGGTCGACGGCACGCCTGTCTCGTCGGGGTCGATCGAGACCGCGACCCGTAGGGCGCGGGCGAAGGCCTTAAAGCAGGCCTCGATCATGTGGTGGGCGTTGCTCCCCTCGCGGACGGTGACGTGGAGGGTCAACTTGGCGCTGTTGGCGACCGCACGGAAGAACTCCTCAGTGAGCTCGGTGTCAAACCCGGCGATCGAGGCGACCGGCAGCTGCGCGTCAAATACGCATAGCGGTCGACCGGAGATATCGATCGCACACTCGGCGAGCGACTCGTCCATCGGCACCAGTGCCGACCCGTAGCGGCGAATCCCGGCGCGGTTCCCAAGTGCCTCATCGAGCGCTTGACCGAGGACGATGCCGACGTCCTCGACCGTGTGGTGAGCGCCGGTCTCGAGGTCCCCGCTGGCCTTCAGCTCAAGGCCAAGACGCCCGTGGCGGGCGAGCAGGTCGAGCATGTGGTCCAAGAAGCCAACCCCGCTTGATGCGCTCGAGGCCCCGCCATCGAGATCCAGCGAGAGCCGGATCTGGGTCTCGGCGGTGCGGCGTTCCTTTGTCGCTTTGCGGTCACTCATCGGTTCTAATCATCGCTGACTCAGCGTGCACGGGGAAGCCCTCGGCCCGGGCCATGACATCCACCACCGGGGCGAGCATCATCGCCGCCCCCCGCGGTACCTCCACGGTGGCGATCCGGCGACGAAAGGTGTCCGGCCCCAGGGGCCCGGAAAAGCGACCGGCCCCGCCGGTCGGCAGCACGTGGTTTGAACCGGCGGCGTAGTCACCGAAGGCGGTTGCCCCGTGGCGGCCGGCAAAGATACAGCCCGCTGTCGTGACGCGATCGGCGAGCAGCGCTGCGTCCTCCTCCATCAGCTCCAGATGCTCAGGGGCAAAGGAATTTGCGAGCTCGATTGCGTCGCTTAGGTCGGGGACCTGGACCAGCGCCAGCCTGGCGTCCTTGACACTGGTTCGGGCGGCGGCGGCGGCGGCGGACGACGCGAGCTCCTCGAGGACCCTGGCCTCGACCGCCACGGCCAGGAGCGGACTGTCCTGACCGTGCTCGGCCTGCGCGCAGAGGTCGAGCGCCACCCACTCGGGGTTGGTGTCGTGCCCGAGTATGACCATCAGCTCCGAGGGCCCGGCGAGCGAGTCAATCCGCACGACGCCCGCGACCGCGCGCTTGGCCTCGCGCACCCAGGCATTGCCGGGCCCGGCGACGACATCGACCCCGCGGATCGTCTCGGTGCCGTAGGCGAGCGCGAAGATTGCCTGAGCGCCGCCCATCGCGTAAATCTCTTCGATTCCGCAAAGCGCAGCCGCAGCGAGCACCAACTCGCCCGGCCCGCCCTCGGCCCCCGGTGGTGAAGCGAGCGCGATCCGCTCGACCCCGGCAACCTGCGCGGGGATCGCACACATCAGCACGCTCGAGGGGTAGGCAGCGCGGCCACCCGGCGCGTAGACGCCGGCGGCTCCAAGCGCCACCTCGCGGACGCTCACAGTCTGCCCCTGGGGCAGCTCGATCCGCGCCGGTCCGATGAGCTGGGCCTCTGCCACGGCGCGGATGTTGGCCGCGGCGAGCTCGAGCGCTTCGCGCAGAGCCGGATCCAGAGAAGCGAGGGCGGCGGCCGCCCGCTGGGGGTCAACCAGTAGTGAATCTCGCGGGTTCGCAGTTGCGTCAAGTCGATTAGTGAGCTCGAGCACCGCGGCGTCGCCCTCACCGACCACGCGCCGAAAGATCTCATCGACAACGGGAGGCTGGGCCAGGGAGGATCGCCAGCCGCGGATTCGGATCGCAGTGGCCGTAGCCCCCTCCCACTCGAAACGCTCGATTCTCACTGCGAGCTCGCCTCGCGCAGCTTCGCGGTCAGCTCGTCAACCTCGCGCGAGCGCAGCTTGTGGGCGACGCGGTTGGCGACGAAGCGGGCGGTGCAATCAACGATCTGCTCGCGTACCTCGAGGTCGTTCTCCTCCAACGTGCGGCCGGTGGCGACCAAATCGACGATCCCATCACCGAGGCCGATCAGCGGTGCCAGCTCGACCGACCCCTTGACCTCGATCACCTCGACCTGCCGACCGGTTTCCTCGAAATGGCGCTCTGCGATCCGCGGATACTTGGTCGCGATCCGCATCATCCCTAGGCGGCGCTGGGATTCGCCAAGCTTGGTGTCGCCCTTGCGGCCGGCGAGCACCATTCGGCAGCGACCAAAGCCGAGGTCAAGCAGCTCATAGACAACCCTGTCGGCCTGCTCGAGCAACACGTCCTTACCGGTGATGCCCACGTCGGCGGCGCCCGCCTCGACATAGGTGGGTACATCGGAGGGTCGCATCGTGACCAGAGTTATCTCCTCACCGGGAAAGATCAGCGCGCGGGAGTCACCGCGGAGCGCGGCCGTGCCGATCCCGACCATCTCGAGTGCATCAAGGGTCTCGTTGAGCAGTGCCCCGCGCGGAACAGCAAGTTTCAGCGGTCCGTCAACCTTGGTCCGGCCCATGCCGGCGAGGCCGCCGCTCACGCCTCGCCCCCGGCCGCCGGCTCCTCTTCCATCTGGGCGACGTGCACGCGCTCCATGTAGAGCGCAAACCCGGCCGCCGGCAGATCGACCCCGAAGCGCTTGAGCAGGCCGTCATAGCGCCCGCCGCCGCCGAGAACGTGGCCCAAGGCTGGGTCATAAACCTCGAGGATGGCGCCACTGTAATAGCCGAGGTCGCGCAACAGGCCGAGGTCGATGCGAACCCGATCGGCGGCGCCGCGTGCCTCCAGGGCCTCGACGGTTTCACCGATTCGCGTGGTCGCCCGCTCGACCGCTGTGCCGCCCAGAGCCCGCGCCTCATCTAACACCTCAGGTCCGCCGCGCAGCTGAGAGAGGGTGACGCAGGTGGCGCACTGCTTCGCATCGATTCCCTCCAGGGCAGAGAGCTCGGACTCGAGGCCGACAAGGTCGTGCGTCGCGAGGCGCGCGAGAATCGAGTCGCGCGCCTCATCACCGACACCGAACTCCGCCAGGAGCTGACGATAGAGGTCGGCGTCGCCGAGACCGATCACGGCTCGGTCGAGGCCGGCCGCGTCCAGTGCGGCCTCGAGTACCTCGATCACCTCCGCCGTGCCCTGTGGGGCCGGGGCGCCAATCAGCTCGACGCCCGCCTGGGTGAATTCCCGCATCTGTCCGCGCTGGGGTCGCACGGCGCGAAAGGCGTTGGCCAGGTAGCAGAGGCGTACGGGCTCCTTGGTGGACGCGTAGCGACTTGCGGCAAGTCGCGCGATCGGGACCGTCATTTCTGCTCGCAGCGCGAGCAGGTCTCCGCTCTCGTCGAAGAAGCGATAGCCGCTGCCGGCGGAGCGTCCGTCTCCCCGCGCGAGCACCTCGTCGTACTCAATCGCCGGGGTGGCAACCTCGCCAAAGCCAAAACGTTCAAAAACCTCGATCAGGGCGACGTGGAGCTTGCGCAACTCGCGCATCTCGTCGGGCAGCACGTCCCTGGTTCCGGGCGGTATCGGGTGAATCATCTTCCGCCGGACCTTACGAGAGCGACGGGGAAAGCCCTGCTAGGCAGGGATCTCCGCAGAGACCCGTTCAATCTGGGCACCGAGCGATCGCAGTCGAGCATCGATTTGCTCATATCCACGATCGATCTGCCTGATATTGCCGATCTCCGAGATTCCGTCGGCGGCCAGCGCCGCGATGAGCATCGCCATGCCAGCCCGGATATCGGGGCTCTCCACCCGTTCCCCATGAAGCCGGCTCGGACCGCTGACGATCGCCCGGTGGGGATCGCACAGCGTGATCCGAGCGCCCATCGCGACCAGCTTGTCGACAAAAAAGAGGCGATTCTCGAACATCTTCTCGAAGATCAGGACCTCGCCATCGGCCTGGGTCGCAAGCGCCAGGGCGATCGAGGTCAGATCGGCTGGGAAGGCAGGCCAGGGTCCGTCCTCGATCTTGGGGATCGCGCCGCCGATGTCGGTCTTGACCCGCAGGCGCTGGCCCGGAGGGACGATCACATCCTCGCCATCGGTCTTCGAAGCGAGGCCGAGACGGCGGAATTGTCGGCGTACCATGACTAGGTCAGAGGGGCCCGCATCGTGGATCCGCAGCTCGCCCCCGGTTGCCGCGGCGAGGGCCATGAAGCTGCCAACCTCGATGTGATCGGGGGAGATCGTGTGCTCGGCGCCGCCGAGTCGGTCGCGGCCGTGCACGGTCATCACGTTGGACCCGATCCCATCGACGGTGGCCCCCATCGCGGACAACAGCCGGGCTAGGTCCTGGACGTGGGGCTCAGAGGCCGCGTTGGAGATCGTCGTCGGCCCCGGAGTAAGGGCCGCAGCCATCAACGCATTCTCGGTGCCCATGACCGATGGCTCATCCATGAAGATCGCGCAGGCATGAAGGCCCTCGGTCGGGGCTGTCAGCTCGATCCAGCGCTCGCCCTCAATCCGAGCGCCGAGGTCCTTGAAGGCGTCGAGGTGGGCGTCGAGGCGCCGGCGGCCGATGAAATCACCGCCGGGAGGCGGCATCCTCGCCTCTCCAAAGCGGGCGAGCAGCGGGCCGGCGAGCAGAAATGAGGCCCGAATCTTGCTCGAGAGATCCTCGTCGACGGAGACCTCGGACACCGAAGCCGCACAGAGGCGCAAGCTGTTGTCGGCAACCCAGGCAGCCTCGACACCGAGCCCTTCGAGCAGCGCAATCTGCGCCTCGGTGTCCCGAATTCTAGGAACCCGATGCAGGAGGAGCTCCTCCTCGGTGAGCAGACTCGCCGCGAGGATCGGCAGCGCGGCATTCTTATTGCCGGCGACGGTCAGCTCTCCGGAGAGTGGCGCCCCTCCTTGGATCACGAATTTCTCCATGGCTCCGGCTAGGGTAACGATCGCCATGGGCAGAGGGTGGAAAATCGTGTTCGCCGTGCTCGTGGTGATCGCCTTGCTGGCGGGCATCAACGCCCTGGTAGTTGAGGGCGAAACCAAGCCGGCGGCCGTCACCGTGCCCGGCGGGCGGATCCTGACGCTGAGGGGCGGGCGGATGCAGGTGCTTGAACGCGGCCCGCGCACGGCCAGCCCGATCGTCCTGATCCACTGCTTCACCTGCGCGATCGATTGGTGGAACGGAATGATCCCTCAGTTGGACCGCAATCACCGAGTGATCGCCGTCGATCTGCGTGGCTTTGGCGGCTCTGAAAAACCCGGCTCCGGCTACTCGATAGAGGATCAAGCGCGGTTTGTGGCGGAGGCGCTGCGGCGCTTGAAGGTAGATGAGGCGACGGTCGTTGGCCACTCACTGGGGGGCACGGTGGCGACCGCCCTGAGCGAAATGCCGGGGATCGTCAAGAGGTTGGTGATCATCGACCAGGCGCCCGATAACAACTATGAATCCGGCGGCCTGCCCTTCACCGCAAAGCTCACCTTGCTGCCAGTGATCGGACCAGGGTTATGGCAGGTGACGCCGGATTTCGCGATCAAGGAAGGGCTCGGGGTCGCCTTTGCTCCCGGCTATGACGTCCCTGAGGCCTTCGTCGAAGACTTCAATCGCATGACCTACACCGCTTATGCGGAATCCCCCGGCGAGGAGGATGATTACAGCAACGCGATCCCACTCAATCGTCGGATTCGCGTCGACGGCGTCCCTCTCTTGGCGATCTTCGGGGCCGAAGACCAGATCTATGACTCAAAGAAGGCGCTCGCCGCCTACGCGCGGATTCCGGGGGCCCAAACGGCACTGATCAGGGGGTCCGGCCATTCGCCAAATGTCGAGAAGCCTGCTCAGACCGCGGCCCTGGTCCTGAGATTCGCAGCTGCAGCGACGAAAACTCCGAGTGCGCCTAAGATGCCCGGCGGGCACGAGATGCAAGAACGCGTGCAGAACCGGGGAAGCATCCGGCACCACCCCTAGATTGCGAACCCATGTTCGATTCGAAAACAACAATCTCCACACGCCTGGCCGACGCGGTCGACCTCCTGATCGATTTCGCCACGCTCGGCGAGTACGGGCTGGAGGCCGTTGAGGGGCCCCACAGCTGTGAGTCCCGACGCCGCTCACATCCATCGCGCCCCGGGGCAAGGCCCCGCGCGAGCGGTCGGGCCCGTGGCATCGCCACCGGCTCCTGAACCGAGCACCAGCGGCTCGCCCCCAGGTTGGTGGTGGCGGCCCTGCGTCGGCTGGCTTCACCGGCATCGGCTGCTGAGCGGCGCGGCTTTTTCCTCGTTCTGATCGTAATCGGCGCAGTCCTCGCCAGCTGGCACTTCGCCGATGCCGTGCTTATCCCCGACCATGCCCCATCCGCCCAGCGGGTCGCGGTCAGGGCGGTTTGGTCGCACAGGGTTCGGCTCGAGCGCAGCGCCGATACGGAACGCCCCGGCGTCTACGGACTCGACTGGCAGGGTGGTCACTCGGTGGTTGGGGCTGTATTGACCCGAGATTGGGGCACCGTTACTCGCCGCCTGCGGGACCTCGAGGGCTATCTGGTCGCGGGCGCGAGCGTCGCCATCAACACAAATGTCTTCAGCGGGAATCCGCACGTGTCACTTGGACTGCCATTCACGAGCGTGCCGGTGCCCGATGAATTGGGGCCGATGCCCGCCTGGGTCATACCGAGCATCGCCGCGCTGAGGGCACCGGCCACCTGGGCGATCGTCGTGCACGGCATCAACGGCACCATGCAGGAGGGGCTGCGCCTGGTTCCAACACTGGATCACCTCGGCCTGAGCTCGTTGCTGATCTCCTACAGAAATGATCTCGGCGCCCCCGCCAGTCCAGACGGCTTGCACCACATGGGCCTCACCGAGTGGCACGATCTGCAGGCCGCCGCCACCTACGCGCTGGCACACGATGCCAGCGACTCATCCTCGTCGGCTACTCGATGGGCGGCGCGGTGGTCACTCGCTTCATGGAGGAATCGCCATTGGCGGGCAGGGTCGCGGGCCTCGTCCCCGGCGCCCCTGTCCTTGATTGGCGAAGGACGCTTGAATTCAACGCGACTAAGATGGGCCTGCCTGGCTTTCTCGCCTTGCCGGTCGAGTGGACGATCGATGCGCGCATCGATGCCGACTGGGGAGCCCTTGACGTCTTTAACCATCTCCAGGATCTCCGCCTCCCGATCCTGCTCTTTCAGGGCGGCGAGGACGAACTCGTCCCAATCGACACCAGCGAACAGCTCGCCGCCGATCTGCCCCGCTGGGTGACCTACTACCGCGTCCCTCATGCCGGTCACACCCAGAGCTGGAATGTCGACCCAGCCCGCTACGACGAGCGGCTACGGGTCTTCCTCGATGCCGCACTAAGGCCCGCGAAGCCTGCAGAAACACCTCGAGCCCGATCGAAGTCGGGCTCGAGCTGAATGAAGAACCGGCGGCGACCTACTCTCCCAGGGGGTTGCCCCCCAAGTACCATCGGCGCTGAAAGGCTTAACTGCTCTGTTCGGAATGGGAAGAGGTGTCTCCCTTTCGCTCTGTGCCACCGGAATTTTGCGAGACGATCCCGGTGGAGCTTGAAAACCGCACAAGGCCAATGAAGGTAAAAATATCCGTCAAGCCCTCGACCCATTAGTACCGGTCGGCTACGTGCATTACTGCACTTCCACCGCCGGCCTATCAACCTGGTGGTCTACCAGGGGTCTTACTCCCTCAAGGGGATGGGAGAGTTCATCTCGAGGACGGCTTCCCGCTTAGATGCTTTCAGCGGTTATCCGTTCCGTGCGTAGCTAACCTGCGATGCCCTTGGCAGGACAACAGATACACCAGAGGCACGTTCATCCCGGTCCTCTCGTACTAGGGATGACTCCCCTCAACTCTCCAACGCCCACGGCAGATAGGGACCGAACTGTCTCACGACGTTCTGAACCCAGCTCGCGTACCGCTTTAATGGGCGAACAGCCCAACCCTTGGGACCTACTCCAGCCCCAGGATGCGACGAGCCGACATCGAGGTGCCAAACCGGTTCGTCGATGTGGACTCTTGGAACCGATAAGCCTGTTATCCCCGGAGTACCTTTTATCCGTTGAGCGACGGCGCTTCCACTTGCTACCGCCGGATCACTAAGCCCAACTTTCGTTCCTGCTCGACCCGTCGGTCTCGCAGTCAAGCTCCCTTATTGCCTTTACACTCTACGCACGATTTCCAACCGTGCTGAGGGAACCTTTGGGCGCCTCCGTTACTCTTTAGGAGGCGACCGCCCCAGTCAAACTGCCCACCTGACACTGTTCACCACCCGGATCACGGCATGGTGTTAGAAGCCCGGACTACCAAGGGTGGTATCTCAAGGGTGACTCCCCGACCGCCAAAGCAGCCGGTTCACTGTCTCCCACCTATCCTGAGCGAGATACCCCAGACTCCAATATCAAGTTGCAGTAAAGGTTCACGGGGTCTTTCCGTCTAGCCGCGGGTACTCGGCATCTTCACCGAGACTTTAATTTCACCGAGCCTCTCGTTGAGACAGCGTCCAACTCGTTACGCCATTCGTGCAGGTCGGAACTTACCCGACAAGGAATTTCGCTACCTTAGGACCGTTATAGTTACGGCCGCCGTTTACCGGGGCTTAGCTTCACTGCTTCGCACCGAAGTGCTAACAAGTCCGCGTAACCTTCCGGCACCGGGCAGGCGTCAGCCCCTATACGTCGTCTTGCGACTTAGCAGAGGCCTGTGTTTTTGGTAAACAGTCGGTTGGACCAATTCACTGCGGCCCCCTCGAGCTCCCTCCGAATGGAGTTCACCCTACCGGGGCGTCCCTTCTCCCGAAGTTACGGGACGATTTTGCCGAGTTCCTTAACGAGAGTTAGCTCGCTCACCTCAGTATGTTCTACTTGTCCACCTGTGTCGGTTATCGGTACGGGCACGCGAATCCTGCCTAGAGGATTTTCTCGGAGGCATGGGATCGGGGACTGGCCGGCGGTCAAGCCAGCTGGCATCGCACCTCGCGTCAAAACGCCGCTGCGGATTTCCCTACAGCGACTGGCTACGTGCTTGCCCCAGGACAACCATCGCCTGGGTTCCCTTACCCTTCCCCGTCCCCCCATCGGTCATAACGGCTTCGACGTGGTACAGGAATATCAACCTGTTGGCCATCGGCTACGCCTTTCGGCCTCGCCTTAGGTCCCGACTAACCCTGAGCAGACGAACTTTACTCAGGAAACCTTGGACAATCGGTGGAGGGGAGTCTCACCCCTCTTTCGTTACTCATGCCGGCATTCTCACTTCCAGCCGCTCCACGAAGGCTTACGCATCCGCTTCACGCAGCTGGAACGCTCTCCTACCGCGTACAGAGCCCGCAGGCCTGCACACCCATAGCTTCGGAGGCTAGCTTGAGCCCCGTTGAATTATCCGCGCCCGAACACTTGACCAGTGAGCTGTTACGCACTCTTTCAAGGGTGGCTGCTTCTAAGCCAACCTCTTGGTTGTCTCTGCATTCGGACATCGTTTGCCACTTAGCTAGCACTTAGGGTCCTTAGCTGATGGTCTGGGTTGTTCCCCTTTTGCGTACGAAGTTTATCCCCCGCACACTGACTGCCGAACTAACCGTAACGGTCTTCGGAGTTTGCCTGAAGTCGGTAACCTGGTAGGGCCCCTAGTCCAAACAGTGCTCTACAGCCGTCACGCAATATGTTCGACGCTATACCTAAATATATTTCGGAGAGAACCAGATATCTCTGGGCTTGATTAGCCTTTCACTCCGATCCACAGGTCATCCGCCCAGTTTTCAACCTAGGTCGGTTCGGCCCTCCACGAGGTCTTACCCCCGCTTCAGCCTGCCCATGGATAGCTCGCCCAGTTTCGGGTCTACCGCCAATGACTGTGTCGCCCTATTCAGACTCGCTTTCGCTACGGCTCCGCTCATCGCTTAACCTTGCCACTGACGAGTAACTCGCCGGCTCGTGATGCAAAAAGCACGCCGTCACACCCGAAGGTGCTCCGACCACTTGTAAGCTTACGGTTTCAGGTACTATTTCACTCCCCTTCAGGGGTGCTTTTCACCTTTCCCTCACGGTACTAGTTCACTATCGGTCACCAGGTAGTACTTAGCCTTGGAGGGTGGTCCCCCCGGGTTCAGACCGCGTTTCACGGGTGCGGTCCTACTCAGGAACGTCAATCGACAGATCAGTGTGCTTTCACCTACGGGACGATTGCCCTCTGTGGTGCGAGGTTCCACTCGCTTCGGTTAACACCTGATTTGGTAACTGTCGCCGAGCCAGACACGGCTCAGGCATGACGCCCTACAACCCCCATTGAGCAACGCGTGTCCGCTTGCACTCAATGGGTTTGGGCTGATCCCCTTTCGCTCGCCACTACTAAGGGAGTCTCGGTTGATTTCTATTCCTCGGGGTACTTAGATGTTTCAGTTCCCCCGGTTTCCCTCCGGTGACTATGTATTCACCACCGGATGACGCCGCATTACCGACGCCGGGTTTTCCCATTCGGAAATCCGCGGGTCAAAGGCTGTTCAGCGCCTCACCGCGGCTTATCGCAGCCGTCCACGTCCTTCATCGACTCCTGGTGCCAAGGCATCCACCGTAAGCCCTTAACATCTTGACGGTGAAACGAGCCCGTACGTCGAGACGTACAGGTCGTTAAATTAAATTTACCCATATACATTGGCACTTGTGCAGTTTTCAAGGTCCACCGAGACGCACGCCGTGGGGTTTCCACCGGCGGTCTCTCAAAACTGAGCAGCGTCCCCAGTGACATACAGCCACTGGGGAGCCCGGTCGACGTTCTAGAGAAATCTCCCTAGAAAGGAGGTGATCCAGCCGCAGCTTCCGCTACGGCTACCTTGTTACGACTTCACCCCAATCACAAGTCCCACCTTCGACGGCTCCCTCCAAAAGGTTAGGCCACCGGCTTCGGGTGTTACCTGCTTTCGTGGTGTGACGGGCGGTGTGTACAAGGCCCGGGAACGTATTCACCGCGGCATTGCTGATCCGCGATTACTAGCAACTCCACCTTCATGGAGGCGAGTTTCAGCCTCCAATCCGAACCGAGGCGCACTTTCTGGGATTCGCTCCACCTCGCGGTATTGCTGCCCTTTGTATGCGCCAATGTAGCACGTGTGTAGCCCTGGACATAAGGGGCATGATGACTTGACGTCGTCCCCACCTTCCTCCGGTTTGTCACCGGCAGTCTCCCATGAGTCCCCAACTGAATGATGGCAACATGGAACGGGGGTTGCGCTCGTTGCGGGACTTAACCCAACATCTCACGACACGAGCTGACGACAGCCATGCACCACCTGTGAAGGTGTCCCGAAGGAAAACCGTGTTTCCACGGCGGTCACCTACATGTCAAGCCCAGGTAAGGTTCTTCGCGTTGCGTCGAATTAAACCACATGCTCCGCTGCTTGTGCGGGCCCCCGTCAATTCCTTTGAGTTTTAGCCTTGCGGCCGTACTCCCCAGGCGGGGCACTTAGTGCGTTAGCGACGGCACGGGAGGAGTCGACACCTCCCACACCTAGTGCCCATCGTTTACGGCGTGGACTACCAGGGTATCTAATCCTGTTCGCTCCCCACGCTTTCGCGCCTTAGCGTCAGTACCGTCCCAGCGAGCTGCCTTCGCTATTGGTGTTCCTCCTGATATCTGCGCATTCCACCGCTACACCAGGAATTCCACTCGCCTCTTCCGGACTCTAGCCTCACAGTATCCATCGGCTTTCAAAGGTTGAGCCTTTGACTTTCACAACGGACTTATGAGGCCGCCTACGCGCGCTTTACGCCCAATGATTCCGGACAACGCTTGCTCCCTACGTATTACCGCGGCTGCTGGCACGTAGTTAGCCGGAGCTTCTTCTGGAGGTACCGTCAATCCACACGGCTATTCACCGGTGAACCTTCGTCCCTCCTGAAAGGGGTTTACAACCCGAAGGCCGTCTTCCCCCACGCGGCGTTGCTGCGTCACGCTTTCGCGCATTGCGCAAGATTCCCCACTGCTGCCTCCCGTAGGAGTCTGGGCCGTGTCTCAGTCCCAGTGTGGCTGATCGTCCTCTCAGACCAGCTACCCATCGTTGCCTTGGTAGGCCGTTACCCCACCAACAAGCTAATGGGCCGCGAGCCCCTCCCAATGCGGAGGCCGAAGCTTCCTTTAGTACACAGGCTTAAATCTGTGCACCACATCCGGTATTAGCCCGAGTTTCCTCGGGTTGTCCCGGTCATCGGGGCAGGTTACTCACGTGTTACTCACCCGTTCGCGGCTTGGCCCCAGGGCAAGCCCTGGTTCGTCGCACCACTTGCATGTGTTAAGCACGCCGCCAGCGTTCGTCCTGAGCCAGGATCAAACTCTCCGTGAAGATACTTCTTACAGAGAGTGGTCATATCTCGTAATGGCCGCCGGGTACACATACGTGGCGACCGGACATGACGGGTAAATCAGACCACTCAGACCGCTGGCGGTCCGAGTGGATCGGGCTCAAACAACCCACGGACACAGAATGTCCGCGGGGTGCACGCTGCTCAGTTTTCAAAGACCGCTGCGTCTCTTCGGCGGGTTTCGCCGCCCTTCACGCATGGGCCAGGCCGGGGCCTGCCCCAGAGGGACCGGGAAATATAGCGCTCCTCAGCCGGTTTGTCTAGGCTCGATCCAGGCGCAGTCGCCGGAACCGTCGCTTGCCCGCCTGCAGGACCTTGCCGTCGAGATCGGCGGGCGCTAGGTCAAGCGCGTCGGGGTCGAGCCCCTCGCCGTCGAGCTTCACCCCCCTTTGCCTGATCAGGCGGCGCGCCTCGCTCGAGCTGATCCCGAAGGATGCGGCCAGCAGCGCCGGGAGGTGCACCAGTCCCCCCTCGCCGCCTCCGTAGCTGGAGATCTCGATCTCCTCTACCTGCTCGGGAGCCTCGTGATCGACGAAGAGACGATTGAAGTGGGCCTCGGCATCGGCGGCCGCCTCGACACCGTGGAAGCGCTCGACGATCCTGCGCCCCAGAGCTCGCTTGGCCTCGTTGGGCGGCTGGCCGTCGGGTGGAGCGTCATCGAGCAGCAGCCGGTAATACTCCGACATCGCCCGATCGGGGATCCGCATCAGCCGACCGAACATCTGCTCGGGCGGGTCGCTGACCCCGACGTAGTTGTCGAGGGACTTGCTCATCTTCTGGACGCCATCGATACCGACCAGGATCGGCATGGTCAGGATCGACTGCGGCTCCTGGCCGTAGGCGGCTTGGACATCGCGCCCGAAAAGCAGGTTGAATTTCTGGTCGGTTCCACCGATCTCGAGGTCGGCCTCAACGGCGACCGAGTCATAGCCCTGCAGAAGCGGATAGAGCAGCTCGAGGGCCGCGATCGGCGTGCCCGCCTTCAGCCGCTTTTGAAAATCGTCGCGCTCAAGCAGCCTCGCAACCGTGGTCTGTGCGAGCAAGCCGAGGAGCTCCTCCGGTTCCATGCGCAGCCACTCGCTGTTGCGGCGCACCTCGGTGCGCTCGCGGTCAAGCAGCTTGAACGCCTGCTCCTGATAGGTCGCGGCGTTGGCCTCGATCTCCTCCGGAGAGGGCAGCGGGCGCTGGCTCGAGCGCCCGCTCGGGTCGCCGATCCTCGCGGTGAAGTCGCCGATGATCAGAACGATCGTGTGGCCCTCCTGCTGGAACTCGCGCAGCTTCTCGAGGACGACAGTGTGACCGAGGTGGATGTCCGCCGTGGTGGGGTCGATGCCGAGCTTGACGCGCAGTGGCCGTCCCGCGGCGAGCTGCTGCTCGAGTCGCCCAGCGGGCAGCACGTCGACCGCATTTCGGTTTAGGTCCGCCACCGACCGAATGCTAGACTGCCGCCTTCGCTCAGCGGGTTCAGCCACGCGCGAGCCGAACTTGATGGCGGCCCTAGGAACAAAGCCCCGCCGGCGCGGCGGCTCACCACCGCCGCCGGTGGCACCCTCTCCTCCGGAGAAATCAACGAAGCCACGGCTCAAGAAGCTGCGCTTCCTCTTCGTGCTGCTCGGGCTCGGATTTCTTGGTCTGGTCTCCTTTGTCTTCGGGATGATGGCCGCTGTTTCCCAGGACCTGCCGGCGATCTACAACTTCGCCCAGTACAAGGCCTCCAAGAACAGCGAGCTCTTCGACTCGACCGGCGAACCGATCGGGACGCTGACCAGCAACCAGAACAAGATCCTGCTCAGCTCGAGTCAGATCTCACCCAACATCAAGAACGCGGTGGTCTCGATCGAGGACTCCCGATTTTACGAACACAACGGCGTCGATTTCAGGGGCATTGCCCGAGCTCTGGTCAACGATGTCCTCAGCCAAAGCGCCCAGCAGGGCGGCTCGACGATCACCGAGCAGTTCGTCAAGAACGCGCTTGCCGCCCAGGGCGAACGCACGATTTTTGAGAAATTCAAGGAGGCGGCGCTCGCCTATCGGCTGGAGCGCCATTGGAGCAAGGACAAAATCCTCACCGAGTATCTGAACACGATCTACTTCGGCGAGGGCGCCTACGGCATCGAGGCCGCGGCGCGGACCTACTTCGGCAAGGCCCACCCCGGCTGCGGCACGACTGCCGAGCCCTGTGCTTCGGTGCTTGAGCCCTGGGAGGCGGCGACGCTGGCCGGGATCATCGCCTCGCCCTCGGCCTTTGACCCCAAGATCTACCCCGAAAACGCGCTCGGGCGCCGCAACCTGGTGCTCGAAAAGATGCTTCAACAGGGCTACATCACCGAAGCTCAGTACAAGGAAGGGATATCCCAGGCGCTGCCCGCACCGGCCGATATATCCCCGCCGACGCTGGAAGCCAAGGCCCCCTATTTCACCGCCTGGATGCGACAGCAGTTGGTCGAAAAATACGGCGCCCAGAAAGCCTTCTTCGGCGGCCTCAAGGTCAAGTCGACCCTCAACCTCCGCCTCCAGGGCGCCGCCGAAGAAGCGGTGAGCAGTTACCTCGGTGGCCTCCCACCGACGGCCTCGGTCGTCGTCCTCGACAACAACGACGCCGGCGTCAAGGCGATGGTCGGTGGCCCCAATTTCGAAAAGGCGCCGTTCAATCTGGCGACCTTGGGCCACCGCCAGCCGGGTTCCTCGATCAAGATCTTCACGCTGGTGACCGCCCTCGAGGAGGGCATCTCGCCCTACACGACCTACGAATCGGCGCCCCAGATCTTCCACTACGGCAAGAACGGAAAGGAAACCTTCGAAGTTCACAACGACGAGGACTCCTACATCGGGACCTGCGACATCATCTGCGCGACCGAGTACTCCGATAACACCATCTACTCACAGCTTGCCCTCGAAACCCTGAAGGGCAAGACGATCCGCGACAAGACCGCCTCGATCGCCAAGACGATCCACAAGATGGGCTACAGCGATCCGATCTCGCTCAACCCCGCGATGGTCCTCGGCGGCCTGCAGGAAGGCGTGACGCCCTTGCTCTGGACCTACGCCTACATGACCCTGGCCAATAACGGAGATCGGGTCAGCGGCACGTTGGCCCCCGAACCCGGCGATAGCCCCGTCGCCTTCACTGAAGTCAAGGACCAGGAAGGCAACGTGATCAAGAACGGAAATAACGACCTCACCCACAAACAGGTCGTCCCCGAAGAAACCGCCGAAGAGGCGAAGAGCATCCTCGAAACGGTGGTCACCGGCGGCACCGGGACGAACGCCAACATTGGTGCTCCTGGTCAGTGGGGCAAGACCGGCACCACCTCCAACAGTGCCGATGCCTGGTTTTGCGGATCGGCCCTGGAAGTGACGGCCTGCGTTTGGGTCGGCTACCCGAACTCGGCAACCTCGATGGAAACCCTTTACAACGGCGGCCCGGTGATGGGTGGCACCTTCCCGGCTCTGATCTGGGCCAAAGTGATCTCCGCCTGGCGCCAGATCAAAGCCGAAATCAACGCCGAAAAGGCGAGTCACTCGCACCATCACAGCTCTTCGAGCGGCGCTCAAGAAGAAGAAGAAGAAGGCGAAGAAACCTACGTTCCACCGGCCGGCTCGACCGAAGTCCCGGAAGCCGAACCGGCCGAACCGGCTCCGGAAACCGAAGCGCCAGAAGAAGCCGCGCCTCCGGCCGAAGCGCCAGCGGGGCCGGGGGAAGCTCCCGCGGCACCCGAATCAAACGGCGGCGGCGGCGGAATCACTGCCGGCTAACTTCTCCCTTGGGTCGCGGAGTAGAGACGTAGGGGCTTTCGGCCAGGCAGTAGCGCCAGGGACGCTCGACGGCTTTGGTGATGCCGACCCGAGGGGCGCTGAGGATCTCCGGCGCCGGGCCGGCGGCCCGCGGCAAGAACACGAATGGCTCACGCAGAAGCTCAGCGCCGTTGGCATCGAGTCCGATCCCGAGCGCCTCGGTCAACTTGCCGGGGCCCGAGCAGAGGTCGGTGTCGGCCCGATTCGCGCGCCGGGCGCGCATCGTCTCAAGCCCCGCGGTCGGCTCAAGGGCACGAATCAGAACCGCGGCGGCCTCACCTTCGGGTTCGCAGACCGCGTTCAGCAAGCTGTGGATCCCGTAGGAGAGATAGACATAGGCGCGACCCGGCGCTCCAAAGAGAGTCTCCGTGCGCTCGGTCAGGCCGACGAAGGCGTGGCAGGCCGGATCGTCGCGGTCATAGCTCTCGGTCTCGACGATCGTCCCCCCCACGCCGGCGTAGAAGAGGTGACAACCGATCAGCTCGCGGGCGACCTCATGCACCGAGCGGGCGAAGAAGCCGACTCCGAGGCGATCGGCGATCGCACTCATTGACGCTCTTCGAGCACCCGCGACTTGACCGCAGCGAGCGTCTCGGCGGCCAGCCCGATCTGCGCATTGAGCGCCGCCGAGGCGGTTCCCCCCTCGATTCGCTTTGACTCCAGCCAGCTGCTGCGCTCGAGGACCTCGTAGTAGGAATCGTCGAGATGTTCGGAGCGCTCGTGCAGCTCCTCGATGCTCAGCTCGGAGAGATGCTTGTCGCGCTCGACCGCATCGCGGACCAGACCGCCGACGATCCCGTGCGCCTCGCGGAACGGGACCCCCTTTCTGACCAGCAGATCAGCGATCTCGGTCGCCGCCAGCATCTCATCGCCCGACGCCGCCTCCAACCGGGCGCGGTCAAATTCGATTCCAGCGAGCATGCCCTCAGTCGCGTCGAGGCATGACTCGATCGTATCGATCGCATCGAAGAGTGGCTCCTTGTCCTCCTGCATGTCCTTGCCATAGGTGAGCGGCAGAGCGTGCATCGCGCCGATCAGGGAGGCGTAATCGGCGGCGACTCGCGGCGCCTTGGCTCGCAACAGCTCGGCCGAGTCGGGGTTGACCTTCTGCGGCATGATCGAAGAGCCCGAAGAAAACGACTCGTCGAGCTGGCAGAACCCGAACTCGCTGCTCGACCAGATGACGATCTCCGAGCCAAGCCGCGAGAGATGCATCGCACACGCCGAGGCCGCCGCCAGGTAGTCGAGCACGAAGTCGCGGTTGGAGGCACCGTCGATCGAGTTGGGGCTGACGTGCTCAAAACCGAGATCATCGGCGACCGCATGCCGGTCGATCTCCCAGTTGACGCCGGCCAGCGCCCCGGAGCCAAGCGGCATCACCCCGGCGCTGTCGAGCGCGAACTGAAAACGCAGAACATCGCGGGCGAGCATCCAGAAATAGGCGAGTAGGTGGTGGCCGAGATAGACCGGCTGGGCGCGTTGCAGGTGCGTGTAGCCGGGCATCGGCCAGTCGCGATGGGCTTCGGCGAGGCTCAGGACCCGCTCCATTGTCCCGCCGGCCAGCTCGATCGCCCGCAGCGAATGCGCCTGGACGACCATCGCCACGTCGGTGGCGACCTGATCGTTGCGCGAGCGACCGGTGTGAAGTTTGCCGGCTAGCGGCCCGATCTCCTCGCCGAGCAGTCGCTCGATCGCCATGTGGATGTCCTCGTCGGCTGGATCGAACTCAAAACCGCGCTCGCCCAGACGCGCCCGCACCCGCTCGAGGCCATCGTCGATCAGCGCCAACTCCTCGGCACCGAGGACGCCCAGCTCGCGCAGGCCGCGCGCGTGCGCCTGGGACTGGTCGAGGTCATAGGGAGCCAGTCGCCAGTCGAACTCGATCGAGCGGTTGAGCCGCCAAAAGCGGGGATCGGGGTCTTTGCGGAAGCGAGACATCAGTCGGTCAGACTTTCGGCAAGAGCCTCGCACACGCGGGCGACCTGAGCCTCGCCGATCGAGGTGAAGAAGGGCAGCGCCAGCGAGCGGGCGGAGGCGTCTTCGGCGACCGGAAACTGACCCTCGCGCCAGCCCAGCTCGCGCAGGTGGGGAAAGAGGTGGATGCAGGGCAGGTATGCCTTCGAGGCGATCCCCCGGCGGGCGAGGCGAGCGATGACCGCATCACGATCGAGCTCGGCCGCGAGGCGCACCGGGTAGACGAACCAACTGCGGCGCTCACTTCCCTGGCCCTTGATTGGCACCTCAACGGCATCGATCTGGCCAAGTTGGTGCGCATAGAGCTCGGCGATCTCGGCCCGGCGTTCGAGCATCCGGTCGAGGTGCTCAAGCTGGGCCACGCCGAGGGCCGCCGCGAGATCGCCGAGGCGGTAGTTGAAACCGAGGCCCTCGTGCTCTAACCAGCCCATATCCGCAGCGCGGCCCTGATTGCGCTCGGCGCGCAGCCGTCCGCCGAGCGCGACGTCGGGGGGCACGACCATCCCCCCCTCTCCGGTCGTCATCTGCTTGTTGGGATAAAAGGCAAAGCTGGCTAAGTTGCCGCGCCCGCCCACCGCCTTGCCCTCGGAGTCAGTGGCCCCAAGCGCCTCGCAGGCGTCCTCGAGAATGCCCAGACCGTGGCTGGAAGCAAGCTGCTCGAGCTCGGGCATCGCCGCCGGATAGCCGAAGATGTGGACGGGTAGGATCCCCTTCGTGCGCTCGCCGATGGCGGCCGCCGCCGCCCCCGGGTCGAGGTCGAGCGTCTCGGGATCAACATCGCAAAAGACCGGCCGTGCCCGCTCGTAGAGTAGGCAGTTGGCTGAGGCGACGAAGCTAAACGGACTGGTCAGCACCTCATCCCCTTCAGTCCAGCCCAGCGCGCGCACTCCGAGGTGTAGCGCGGCGGTGCCGCTGGAGACCGCGACCGCATCATCGACGCCGAGCCAAGCGGCGAAGGCCCGCTCAAAGCGGGGGCCCATCGGCCCCAATGAGAGCTGGCCGGAGCCCAGCACCTCGAGCGCCAGTTCCTCCTCGCGCGGGCCGAGCTCGGGGACTGCGAGCGGGATCGGGTCCGCCTGGCTCATTGGAAGGCGTACTCGAGCGAGTCGACCAGCGCCTCCCAGGAGGCCTCGATGATGTTCTCCGAGACCCCGATCGTGCCCCACTCCCGCTCACCGTCAGAGGAGTCGAGCAGAACTCTGGTGACGGCCTGCGTGCCGTGGGTCTCGTCGAGGATTCGCACCTTGTAGTTGGTCAGCTCGATATCGGCGAGGTGGGGGTAGTGGCCGACGATCGCCGCTCGCAGGGCGCGGTCAAGGGCGTTGACGGGGCCGTTGCCCTCGGCGGTCTCAGTGTGCGCCTCTCCGTCGACGAGCACTTCGATTCTCGCCTCGGTGCTGATCTCCTCCCCTGCGCGCAGGCTGGTGAGCACGCTGAAGCCGGTGAGCTCAAAGAGCGCTCGGTAGGCGCCGGCCTCGCGGCGCAACAGTAACTCGAAGGAGGCCGGTGCTGCCTCGTAGTGATAGCCGCGGTGCTCGCGCTGCTTGAGCGCCTCGACCGCGCGTGAGGCCTGCTCCTCGCCGAGCTCAAGTCCGGCCCGCTCCGCCTGGTTGCGGATCGTCGCCTTGCCGGAAAGCTCGGAGGCGATAATCTCGCGCTCGTTGCCGACGCTGAGCGGATCGAGGTGCTCAAAGGTGCTGGCATCGGCGGCAACGCCGGCCGCGTGCATGCCCGCCTTGTGGGCAAAGGCGTTGCGGCCGACGTAGGGCTGGTCGGGGTCGGCGGCCATGTTGCAGAGTTCGTCCAGGTAGTGGGCGGTTGACGTCAGGCTGGCGAGCTGGGCCTCGCTGACCACGTCGAAGCCCATCTTCAGCTGCAGAGCCGGCAGGATCGAGGCGAGGTTCGCATTGCCGCAGCGCTCGCCATAGCCGTTTACGGTGCCCTGCACCAGGCGCGCCCCCGCCTCGACCGCGGCGAGTGAATTCGCGACCGCACACTCGGAGTCGTTGTGGGTATGGATCCCGATCTCGACCCGATTCCCGAGTGCGTCGAGGACGGCGGTCGTGCTCGCGGCTATGAAGCTCGGCAGGCTGCCGCCGTTGGTGTCGCAGAGAGTGACGTTCTCGGCCCCCGCCTCGGTCGCGGCTCGCGCGCATTCAAGCGCGTAATCGGGGTCATCGCGATAGCCGTCGAAGAAGTGCTCGGCGTCAAAGATCACTCGCTTTCCTTGCCCGGCACAAAAGCCGACCGAGTCGGCGATCATCGCCAGGTTCTCCTCGGCCGTAACCCGGATCACCTTCTCGAGGTGCAGCCTCCAGCTCTTGCCGACCAAACAGACGACCGGTGCAAACGATCCCACCAAATCGCCGAGCGCCTCGTCCTCATCGGCCCTGCGGTCGCGGCGGCGCGTCATCCCAAAGGCGGCGATCGTCGCCTTCTCCAGCTCGAGTTCGGCGAGCGCCGCGAAGAGCTCGGCTTCCTTGGGGTTGGAACTGGGAAAACCGGCCTCGATGAAATGCATGCCGAGTGCGTCGAGGGCCTGCACGACCTTTAGCTTCTCCCCCACCGAGAGCGACATTCCATGACCTCCCATGCCGTCGCGCAAGGTCGTGTCGTAGAGCTTCACCTGTGTCATCTGATGCCTTTCGCAAATTCGAGAGATCGGGGTGAGGACCTCCGATGAGATCCAGCTGCGCGCCCGGAGCCGGCCACGCCAGCCGCTAGGCGGCTGCGGTAATTCGCCCGATTGCCTCGATACGACCTTGCATCAGGAACTCACCTTACTCGGCTTCTCCGCGCTGCTCTTGACCTCGACTGGGTCGAGCCACTCCAGATACTCCTCGGCGCGGCCATGCAGGGCGTCCTCGAAGCGAGCCTGGACCACGCGGGTGATCTCACCCGGCTCGCCGATTGGGTGGTCATCGACCTCTCGCACCGGCACCAGCTCGGCGGCGGTACCGGTGAGGAAGATCTCCTCGGCGAGGTAGAGCTCGGCGCGCGCGAGGTCGCGTTCGACCACGGTGTAGCCGAGGTCGCGAGCGATCTGGATCACCGATTTACGGTTGATGCCGTCGAGGATGGCCGCCACATGCGGAGGCGTGACGATCTCACCATCGCGGACGACGAAGATGTTCTCGCCCGAGCCCTCGCAGACGAAGCCCCGCTCATCGAGCAGAATCGCCTCTTCATAGCCAGCCTTCTTCGACTCGGTCTTGGCGAGGATCGAGTTCAGGTACTGGCCCGAGGCCTTGGCGTGAGGGATCAGCCCGGCCGGAGAGATCCGGCGCCAACTCGAGACCTTGGCGCGGATGCCGGCGCGCTTGCCCTCATCGCCCAGATAGGCGCCCCAGGGCCATACCGCGACGGTCACCTCCATCGGCGAGTCTGCATAGAGACCCATCTCACCGTAGCCGCGGAAGGCGAGCGGTCGGATGTAGCAGGAGCGCAGCCCATTGCGGCGGATCAGCTCGCGGGTCGCCTCGGCGATCTCCTCGATCGTGTGCGGCAGCGGCATGTAGAAGGCCTCCGCTGACCTGGCCAGCCGCTGGAGATGATCCTTGTGGCGAAAGATCGCCGGCCCGCGCTCGGTCTCATAGCAGCGGATCCCCTCAAAGACGCCGGTCCCGTAGTGCAGCCCGTGGCTGAGCACGTGGACCTTCGCCTCCTCCCAGGGGACGAACTCGCCGTTATGCCAAATCAATTCCGCCTGTTCCATGTTGGCAAGAAGTATGCCCGATGAGACAAAGGTCTTCGGGCCGAGCGCCCGAAATGGGACGCGACAACCGAGAGGAGACAGATGATCACCCCCCCAAGCAGGATTACCAGCAAGCTCACCTACTCAAACCTGATCGCCAGCCTGGCGCTATTCATTGCGCTCGGCGGTGCCGCAGTCGCGGCTGGCCTGGCCAAGAACAGCGTCGGCTCCAAGCAGCTGAAGGCAAACGCCGTGACCGCGGCGAAGATCAAGAACAGCGCCGTCAACAGCCACAAACTCGCCCACGGCGCGGTGGTCGCCGGCAAGCTGGGGGCCAACTCAGTCTCCTCCGGTGTGCTTCAGAACGAATCCGTCTCGGCGGCCAAGCTGGCCAAGAACTCGGTTGCCAACGCCGCGATCGCCAACGGCGTGGTGGGCACCAACAAACTCGGCAACAACGTCGTGACGACCGCCAAACTGGCCGATGGCTCGGTTAGCTCCGCCAAACTATCTGGCGAAATCGGGCCAGGAACGGTCTCGCCCCTGAAGTCCGGCCAGACCCTGCGCGGGGTCTTTGATGTCGGCGGCAGGAACCCCGCAAACAGCCCCTTTGCGATCAACGGTGGGGTCAGCTACGCGCTGCCTCTGACCAACGCGCCGACCGTGACGATTCTCAAAAAAGGGGAAAAAAGCGCCAATTGCGGCGGTCTCAGCGGTGGCAATGAACAGACGCCACAGGCGACCGCCGGCAACCTCTGCGTCTACCTGACTACCGAAGCCAACCTCGGCGCGCCGGCGCTGGAAGCGGAGAACAACACCCGACTCGGCTTCGGTCTGATCGCCCACGCCGCGAGCACCGAAGGCCAGTTCACGGCCGCGGGTCAGTGGGCGGTCACAGCGCCCTAATCACCTAGGCGGAGAGCTCCGCCAGCACCGCCTCGGTCGCCTCCCGCGTCCCGACCGCGGCCTCCCCCTCGCCGGCAAGGTCCGGGGTGCGGAGGCCGCGGTTGAGGACCGCGTCGACGGCGGCGTCGACGCGCGTCGCGTCCTCGGGCCGGCCGAGACCGTCGCGCAGCATCATCGCCACCGAGAGGAAGGTCGCGAGCGGGTTGGCGATTCCCCGACCGGCGATATCGGGGGCTGAGCCGTGGACCGGCTCAAAAAGCCCCGGCTCGCCCTCGGCGCCAAGGCTGGCGGAGGGCAGCATTCCCAGCGAGCCAGTGAGCATCGCCGACTCGTCGCTGAGGATGTCGCCAAAGAGATTCTCGGTAACGATCACGTCGAACTCAGCTGGGCGTGAGACGAGCTGCATGGCAGCGTTGTCGACGAGCAGGTGGTCGAGCTCGACGTCAGCGAATTCGGCGCCGACCCGGGTGAGGACCTCACGCCACAGACGCGAGGTCTCCAGCACGTTGGCCTTATCGACGGATGTCACGCGGGGGGCATTCCCGCGGCGTCGGGCGGCTTCGAAGGCGATGCGAGCGATCCGCTCGATCTCGGCAACCGAGTACCTGCACTCGTCGTGTGCGGTGTCGCCCTCGCGGCCGGAGTCCCCGAAATAGATCCCGCCGGTCAGCTCGCGCACGACGAGCAGATCGGTACCGGCGATTCGCTCCTCACGCAGTGGGCTGGCCCCGACCAAGGCCGGACTCGGCCGCACCGGTCGCAGATTCGCGTAGAGACCCATTCCCTTGCGCAATCCGAGCAGTCCCTGCTCGGGGCGCGGCGCTTCGGGATCAGTCGTGTCCCACTTGGGCCCCCCAACCGCACCGAGCAGCACCGCGTCGGCCCCGCGGCAGGCGTCGAGCACCTCCGCGGTCAGGGCGGTGCCGTGCTCGTCGATCGAGATCCCGCCGATTAGACGCTCGTCGAAGTCGAACTCACCGAGTGCTTCGAGCAGGCGCCGAGCGGCGCCGATGATCTCTGGGCCGATGCCATCGCCGGGCAGGGTGACGATTCGCGGAGCGCTCACGGGCGGAACTCTATGGGTCAGACGGCGGCGCGCGCATCGATGTTGAGCCGCACGTAGCCGAGCACGAGCGGCTCCTCTTCGAGCACGAGCACGTCGGCGATATAGGCGTCGCGCAGCTCCTCGGGCAGGCGATCGACGTGCGGACCGAGGCAGACGGTGCGCAGGAACTCGGCCGGGGCGGGCGGGGCGACGTCCCAGGGCTGAAGCCAGCACTTCACCTGCTGAAAGCCGGCGCGCCTCAGCCGCGCTTCGGTCTCCTCGGCGCCGGCGTAGTTCCAGGGGGTCCCAAATCCCTCGAAGTGAGCGGCGTAGGGTTCACGCCCAGCGACCTCGGCGCTGCTCTTCTTCAGCCGCGCGATGTTGCCAGCACCGCCGTTTTGAGCGGCGAGCCGGCCGCCGGGTCTGAGCGCCCGGCGCAGGCTCGCAAACAGCGCGTCGTGGTCGAGCACCCAGTGAAAGACAGCGCTTGAGAAGACCACGTCGACGGGCTCCGGCAGCTCGAGCTCGAGCAGATCAGAGACGATCGCCTGGTCTTGGTCTCGGAGCACGCTGCCGACCTGTTCGACCATCGAGGCCGAGCCGTCGGCAGCGATCACCCGCCCCTCGGGGAGGCGCTCGATTAGCATCGCGGTGACCCGGCCGCTGCCGCAGCCGGCGTCGAGTACGAGCTCATCACCACGCAGCGCCAGGCGATCGAGGATTGAGGCCGCCCACTCCTCATGCGGGACCGAGACGCGCTGGTAGCTGAGCGCGTCCCAATCGCGAGTGCTTGAGTCGAGCCTCATCGCAGCGCCGTGGTCACCGGACCACGATCCCCGGCGCCGCTCGACTCGAATACGTCAATCGCCGCCGCGTTTTCAAGCGTGATGCCGATGTCGTCCAGGCCCTTCAGAAGCCGATGTTTGACGTCGGGCTCGACTTCGAACTCAAAGACCCCGGCGGCGCTGGTAACCGTCTCATCGTCGACGTCGATTCGCGCCTCGCCAGCCGCGGCGACGGCCCGGCAGTGTTGCTCGTCGAGGATCGCGGGAAGCAGTCCGATCTTGGTGCAGTTGACGTAGAAGATGTCGGCGAAAGAGGGCGCGATGATCGCCTCAAAGCCAAAGTCCTCAAGCGCCCAGGGAGCGTGCTCGCGCGAGGAGCCGCAGCCGAAATTACGACCGGCGATCAAAATTGGGTTGGGCTCTAGCTCGATCTCGCCGTCGCGGATCCAGTCATAGAAGAGGAACTCGCCAAAGCCGGTCCGCTCGACCCGCTTGAGGAACTGCTTGGGGATGATCTGATCGGTATCGACGTCGGCCCGATCCAAGACCGAGACTTTCCCCTCAATTACATCGATAGGCCTCATCTCTAGCTCCAATCTCTGATGTCGACGAAATGTCCCTCGACAGCGGCCGCAGCGGCCATCTGGGGGCTGACCAGGTGCGTCCGCCCACCCTTGCCCTGGCGACCCTCGAAGTTGCGATTCGAGGTCGAGGCGCAACGCTCACCATCGGCAAGTGTGTCGGGATTCATGCCCAGGCACATCGAGCAACCGGCCTCGCGCCACTCAAAGCCCGCTGAGCGGAAGACCTGATCAAGCCCCTCGGCCTCAGCGGCTGCCTTGACCTGCTGGGAACCCGGAACGACCATTCCCCGTACCGAGTCGGCGACCTTGTGCCCCTCTACTGCCGCCGCGGCCTCACGCAGGTCCTCGATGCGCGAGTTCGTGCAGGAGCCGATGAAGACGCGGTCGAGTTCGACCTCGGTCATCGGGGTGCCCGGCTCAAGCGCCATGTAGGTGAGTGCGCGCTCGGCGGACTCACGGTCGGCAGGAGTCTCCATCGCCGCCGGGTCGGGGACCGCATCGGCGACCTCAACGACCATCCCCGGGGTCGTCCCCCAGGTGACCATCGGCGAGAGACTGGTCGCGTCGATCTCGATCTCGGCGTCGAAACTGGCGCCCCGATCGGTGGGCAATTCACGCCAGCGCGAGGCAGCTGCCTCGAAATCAGCCGGCGCCGCCTCGCGGCCCCGAACCCACTCGATCGTCGTCTCGTCAGGAGCGATCATCCCGGCGCGACCCCCACCCTCGATCGTCATATTGCAAACCGTCATCCGGCCCGGCATCGAGAGGGCCTCGATCGCCGGACCGGCGTACTCGACCGCATGGCCGACCATGCCACCGGTACCGAGGCGCCCGATCGTCGCCAGAATCAGATCCTTGGCGGTGACGCCGCTCGCCAGTTCGCCCTGGTAGGAGATTCGCATCGTCCTCGGCCGCTTTTGAACCATGCATTGGGTGGCCAGGACGTGCTCGACCTCCGAGGTGCCGATGCCGAAGGCCAGCGAACCGAACGCGCCGTGGGTTGAGGTGTGGCTGTCGCCGCAGACGATCGTCATCCCAGGCTGAGTCACGCCCAGCTCAGGACCGATCACGTGGACGATGCCCTGGCGATCGGATCCCAGACTGTAGATCGGAATGCCGAACTCCTTGCAGTTGCGCTCCAGCGTTTCGACCTGGACCCGCGAGAGCTCATCGGCGATCAGACGGGCGGCCATGGTGCCGTCGGTGGGCGTGTTGTGGTCGGCGGTCGCCAGGGTCTTATCGGGGCGCCGCACTGCGCGATCGGCGAGGCGCAAACCGTCAAAGGCCTGCGGTGAGGTCACCTCGTGGACGAGGTGCAAGTCGATGTAGATCAGCCCCTCGGAGACCTCGTGGGTCTCCCAGAGCTTGTCGAACATTGTCTGGGGCATGACTAGCTCCTCCTCAAGCCGGCGGCTATTACGGCGAGGAACCGGGTCGGCTCCTCGCCTTCGTTCTCAAAATGGTGGGGAAGATCGGCGTCGAAGGTGACGCTGTCGCCACTTTGCAGCTCGTGCCGGGCGCCGTCGACGACCAACGCCAGGGTTCCAGCGAGAACGACCGCGGTCTCGCGGCTGCCGGGCTCATGCATCGGCGGATCCCCCGAGCCGCCGGTCGTGGCAGCGGGGCTGAGGGTGTGCAGGGAGACGTCGGCACGCTGACCGGGCAGCGGCGGAGTCAACTCCTCGAAGCTGTGCCCACCGCGCCGCAGGCGACGGCGCTTGCCCGCGCGACTAATCGTCACATGCTCGCCCTCGTCGAGGCGCAGCAGCTGCGAGAGGGTCAGCTCCAGGCCGGCGGCGATCTTGGTGGCGACGGCCAATGTGGGGCTCGTCTCCTGGCGCTCGACCTGGGAGAGCATCGGCGCGCTGACCCCGCTGCACTCGGCTAGGTCGCGCAACGACATGCCCATCGCCTCGCGCAGGGCGTGGACGCGCTCGCCGAAGGCAGGGTCGCGGGGCACGGGCCCGGAGTCCGCTCTGCCTGCACTCCTGGGGGTGGTGGTTGGGCTCATCGGGCGACGTATGTTATCACGTACGATTGTACGGTGACCTCAACAAGTGATCAATCGCCAGTTGCAGGACCTCGGCGCGGGTCTTTTGGGGGTGGCGGGCGGCGATGAAATAGCTGCCGATGAAGAGCGAGAAGGCGAGCATGCTGCGGGCCTCGACATCCCCCTCCTCCGCGCAGAACTGGCGGAACAGCGAGCGCAGGTACTCCATGCGCCGGTTGTCCACCCGACCCAGTCGCCCGGCAACTGAGGCCTCGCGCCTTGACCAGTCCCGAAGCGCCAGCTCGATGGAAAAATCCGCCGAGGAGGCCAGCTCGAAGAGCTGCTGAACCTTGTCGCGCGGGTCGGCCGGCCCACTGTCAACGAGCGCGATGATGTCCTCGGTGCCGGTCTTCTCCCAGGTGTCGAGCATCTCCTCGAGCAGCGCCTGGCGATCGGTGAAGTGCCAGTAGAAGCCACCCTTGGACACCCCGAGGGACGCCGCCAATGCCTCGACCCGCACGGCGTCGGGGCCGCCAGTGGAGAGCGCCTCAAGCGCCGCGCCGATCCATGCTGTGCGTGGGGTCCGGACCTTGGCCATGACCTATCTATACGACACCGTATTGACAGATGCAAATCAGACCCATAGCATCCATACGACTTCGTATGGATGGAGGACACAATGAGGCTGCCGAACTCAGCACATGAATCCCGGCCATGGCGCATTCAAGAGATTGCATCCGACTTCGAGCTCGAGGACGTCTGGGCCCTCCCAGTGGAGGGCGATGCCGAGGACTTTCAGGCGCTGCTCGAACTGATGGCCTCCTCAGACCCGGCCAAGGCGGACTCGCGCCCCGCTCGCGCCCTCTGGAATCTCCGCGATCGGCTCGGCAGCTGGTTGAGCCTCGGCAGGATTTCCACCCCGGCCGAGGATTCCGCCGCCCCGCTGCCGCTTCCGGGCACCACCGAGACCTCGCTGGTCGAGCGGCTTCCCGAGGATCTGCGAGAGACGACGGCGGGCATCGAGTTCAGCTCGCTTCCCTTTGTGCCGCTGTACCGCACCGATGTCGAGTTCGCCGCGGAGATCTCGAACCAAACTGTCCACGGTGTGTTGCACCTGGCTTGGGTCGAACAGGGCTCGGGTCGCTATCAGGGGCAGATGGCGGTCTACGTGAAGCCACGCGGCCTCCTCGGCAATGCCTATATGGCGCTGATCAAGCCGTTTCGCTACTGGATCGTCTACCCGGCGCTGATGCGACAGGTCGCCCGGACCTGGAGCGCTCGCCGACCTCGTCAGGCGGCGCTCTAGGCCGAAGCGGTCAGGGACCTGGGGTGCGCTCGACAACTGCCTCGGCGGTGGCCGCCTCGGCCTCGCGGATCGCCGCCCCCTCGAGTGCGTTGGAAAGCGCCCGCACGTAGGCGCGGGCAGATGCCTCGAGGATGTCGGTGGCGACCCCCTGGCCGGTCGCCAGACGGCCACCGGCCCGCAACATCACCGTCACTTGGCCGAGGGCGTCCTCCCCCCCGGTCACCGCCTCGACGGTGTACTGGCGCAGCTCGCACTCGGTGTCGGTCGCCTTTTGGATCGCGAGGAAAATCGCATCGACGGGGCCATCGCCGCCGGACTCCCCGAGCGCCTCCTCGCCCGAGGGCATCTTGACCGCGACCTTGGCCAGCGGATCACGCCGCGAACCCGCCTCGACCTCAAACCAGGCCAGCTCATGAGCGTCCTCCTTCTCGCGCATCTCATCGGAGACGATCGCCTCCAGGTCGAGCGCCGTCACCTGCTTCTTGCGGTCGGCGACCTCCTTGAAGCGCTTGAAGGCAGCATTCAGCGCGTTGCCCTCGACCTTGAAGCCGAGCTGCTCCAACGCGTCCCGCAGCGCGTGGCGTCCGGAGTGCTTGCCGAGCACGATCGAGTTCGACTCCAGACCGACTTCGGTCGCGTCCATGATCTCGTAGGTGGTCCGCTCCTTCAGCACCCCGTCCTGGTGGATGCCGGACTCGTGGGCGAAGGCGTTGCGACCCACGATCGCCTTGTTGGGCTGCACCGCGTAGCCGGTCAGCCGTGAGACCATTCGGCTTGTCCGCGCCAGCTCGCGCGTGTTGAGGCCAATCGTCAACCCGTGCACGTCCTCGCGAGTGCGGAGCAGCATCGCGATCTCCTCCAGCGAGCAGTTTCCGGCTCGCTCGCCGATTCCGTTGATCGCGCACTCGACCTGGCGGGCGCCGGCCAGTACGCCGACGTAGGAGTTGGCAACCGCCATTCCCAGGTCATCGTGGCAGTGGACCGACATCTCGACCCCGCGCAGCGCCGGGACCAACTCGTAGAGGCGCCGGAAGTACTCCACGTACTCCTCGGGCGTGGTGTAGCCGACCGTGTCGGGGATGTTGATGACCGTGGCGCCCTCCGCGACCGCGATCGCGCAGACCTCCGCGGTGAACTCGACATCTGCCCTGGTTGCGTCCATCGGTGAGAACTCGACGTCCTCGCAGTAACTCTTCGCCTGTGAGACCGCCGCCTTGGCCTGTCCCTTGACGTCCTCGCGGTCGGTCTGCAGCTGATGTTCGATGTGGATGTCGGAGGTCGAGATGAAGGTGTGGATACGCGGTCGCTGGGCATCTCGCACCGCGTTCCAGGCGGCATCAATGTCGGCCTTGTGGGTGCGGGCCAAACCGCAGATCACCGGTCCCTCAACCCGGCGGGAAATCGCCTCGACGGCCTCGAAATCTCCGGGCGAGGTGATCGGAAAGCCGGCCTCGATCACATCGACGCCCAGTCGCGCGAGCTGCTGGGCGATCTCGACCTTCTCGGCGGTGTTCAAAGAGATACCCGGCGACTGCTCGCCGTCCCTCAATGTCGTGTCAAATATGTGGACGCGATTTGCGTCAGATCCGGGTCCCATGGGACCTCCTCCTTCTCTGCTTTACTCGAATGACCTTGTCTCTCGCGGCTATCGCGCCGCCCAGCGCTATTCCCCCCGAAGGGGGAGGAGAAGGAGAAGCGCGAGGGTGTGCTGCGGATACGTCATCCGACTTGGAGCTTAGCTCACCATTGCGCCCAGTGCAGCCGGTGCCGGGACCCGTGGTGCCGCGACGCGCCAGATCGGGGCCTGACAGGCTGAGCGGGCGCGGGGCCAAAGCTCGACAGTGAGGAGGTACCACTTGGGGCAATTCCGTCGATTGATCGATTGCCTTTCCCCGGCGCCTGCCTCTAGGGTGGCGCCATCGAAGAGGCCACTCCGATAGGGCGTTCCACCTGGCTGGCGCTGTTTGCGATGGCGAGCGCGGTGATCGTGATTGCCAACGATTTCTCGGCGATCAACGTGGCCCTGCCGAAGATGGAGTCGGATTTCCACACCAACGTGAACACGATCCAGTGGGTCGTCAACGCATACGCGCTGACCTTCGGCGTAATGATCGTGACCGGCGGTCGCCTCGCCGACATCTTCGGGCGCCGCCGTGCCTTTTTCCTCGGCACCGCGATCTTCGCCGTTATGTCTGCGCTCGGCGGCGTCGCCCAGACCGAGGACTGGCTGATCATGGCGCGAGTGGTTATGGGGATCGGCGGTGCGCTGATGTGGCCCGCGATCCTCGGCATGACCTATGAGCTGCTACCCGATGACCGAGCGGGGCTCGCGGGGGGCATCGTGATCGGCGCCGCGGGCCTCGGCAACGCCGCCGGCCCGCTGATCGGCGGCCTGCTCACCGACGCGCTCAGCTGGCGCTGGATCTTCTTTTTGAACGTCCCGATCGCAATCTTCGCCGTCGCCGTCACCTACTTCCTGGTTCGGGTCAAGGAGCCGGTGGCCAGCGAGCGCCGCATCGATTACGCTGGCATCACCGCGCTCTCGGTCGGCCTGGTCTCTCTGCTGATTGCGCTCGATCAGGTCGATGATTGGGGCTGGGGGGACCCCAGGGTGATCGGCCTGCTGGCCCTCGCCGCGATATCGATCAGCGCCTTCATCCCGATCGAGCGTCGCGCCGGCGCCAAGGCGCTGGTTCCCAGCGCGGTGATCCGAAACCGCAGCTTCGCCGGCTCCTGCGCCGCGATTCTCTTCATGTCGGCGACCTTCTTTGCCTCACTCCTCTATCTCCCCCAGTTCATGGAGAAGCAGCTCGGCTACTCGCCGCTGGAAGCTGGAGTCGGGATTCTGCCCTTCGTTGGCACCTTCGCGATCGTTTCCTTCATTGCCGGGCCGTTGTACGGTCGGATCGGAGCCAAGCCGCTCGCCGCCTTCGGCGCCGCCTGCATCGCGATCGCCCCCTTTCTCTTCTCCCAGGTTGGGGTCGGCTCGGGCTATGACTCACTGATCGTCGGCATGGTCGTGCTCGGCCTCGGGATCGGCAGCTTCTATCCGACCGCGACCACGGCCGGAGTGACCTCGGTCGATGAATCGCAGACCAGCCTCGCGGGCGGGATCGTCTACATGTTCCAGATCGCCGGCGGCTCAATTGGCCTGGGCCTGACGACGACCGTGTTCTCCGCCTCGATCCCGCCCTTCGTCGACGGGATCAGTTCCGCCTTCAGGCTCGACGCGGGACTGTCGCTGGTCGGTTTTTTGGTCGCGCTCTTCTTCGTTGGCGGCCCCCTGCTGCGGCGGGGGCCGCGACCCGAGGGTGTCGGCTAGGGGCCCGAGCCGACCCGGGTCGTGGGTGGGGGTTCGATCGAGCTCTGGTGCACGGTGTTTTCGCCGGGGCCACCGGAAATCGTGTCGAACCCGGCTCCGCCCTTGAGCACGTCGTTCCCGGGCCCACCGATCAGCTGGTCGTTGCCGGCGCCGCCGACGAGCACATCGTTGCCGGCGCCGCCGATCAGCTTGTCGGGCCCTGCACCACCGTAGAGTTTGTCGGGGCCGCTGCCGCCGATCAGGACGTCGGCGCCCGCGCCGCCCCGCAGGGTGACTGGGACCGAGACGCTGGCCGCCACCCTGACCTGATCATCGCCGGCATCGGCGTTGACTTCAAAGCCACTGACATGAGCGGCCTGGCAGGTGAGCTCATTCGGGGTGCCGGGGGGGTTTTCGCAGACGGTTCCGCCGACTTCCAGTGGTGCGATCGATTCGATCACGTAGCTGCGACCGTCAGGCGTCAGCCAAACTTTGATGTGGTTTGCTTCTGAACCGCCGGCGAGGAGCACGTTGTAGGTCAGTTCATCGGCATGAGCGCTCAGCGCCCAGCCGGAGACCGCCAATACCGCCAGGGTGGTGAGAATGGCCTTCTTCATCGAGAACGGAGCCCCATCTGGCTGCAACCAAGCCCTAGGAGGGAAACAACACAACCTTGCCGACGTTGCGGCGCTCGGCGAGGAACATATGGGCATCTCCGGCGCGCTCAAAGGGAAACGTCGCTGCGACAAGCGGCTCAAGTCGGCCCGCGGCCAGATCTGCGAGCAGGGGGGCGACGGCCCGGTCGAGGCTTCCCTCGCGGTCCCACCAGCTCAGCATGTTGAGCCCAAAGACACCCTTGTTCTCGTTCATAATCGAGAGGCTCTTCCACCAGGGCATCGTCGCCAGCGGCATCCCCACCACGCCGCGCAGCGCCCTGGGCAGGCTGCGGCGCCCTTCCCTGGTTGCCTCGGAGAACCCATACATCACCAACCGCCCGCCAGCCCGCAGCAGGCGGTAGTCCTTGCGGAATGAGGTCGGCCCGAGCGCGTCAATCACCAGGTCCACCCCCTCCCCCGCGGTAATCCGCATCGTCTCGGCCTCAAAGTCCTGCTGGCGATAGTCGATCGCGTGGCTCACTCCCTGGGCCCGGATCGCCTCATGCTTTGCCGCCGATGCGGTGCCGAGTATCTCGGCGCCGAGGTTGCGCGCGATTTGGGTCGCGGCGACCCCAACGCCACCGCCGGCGGCGTGGATCAGAACCCGATCGCCCTCGCGCAGACCGCCCATCATGACCAGCGCCGCGTAGGCGGTTGAGTAATTGACCACGATCGCCGCACCCTGCTCGAAGCTGAGTTGCGGCGGGAGTGCGAAGGTTTGCTCAGCCGGCACCGTGACCAGCTCGGCCTGGCCGCCAAAATGGGTGCCGGCAAAGACCCGCTCGCCGAGCTTGCGATCGCTCACCCCCGCGCCGATCGCCTCGACCTCGCCAGCTACCTCATAGCCAAGCACGCAGGGGGTCTGCGGGGCGTCGGGGTAGAGGCCGACCCGCGCCATCGTGTCGGCGAAGTTCAGGCCACTCGCCTTGACCGCGATGCGCACCTCCCCGGGGCCGAGCGCCGGCGCCGGGCGCTCCTGCACCTCGAGCACATCCGGGCCGCCCGTCTTTGTCAGTACGAGCGCCCTCAAAGATCCTCCGCTAGAGGTCTACCGACCGACCGACCGAGAAGCCGTCGAGCTCCAGGATCCTGGCGATCGTCTCCTCGCGCACCGGGGCGTCGGTGGTCAGCGCCATCACGGCGCTCTCCCCACCGGCCTCCGCGCCGACCGCCGCCGAGACGATATTGACCGACTCCTCACCGAAGATCGTGCCGACCCGACCGATCATGCCGGGGCGGTCGGCGTAGCGAAAGACGGCGAGATGCTCGGCGAATGGCAGATAAAAACTCTCCCCGAGGAGCGAGACGAGATAGGGCTCGTTGCGCGGACCGACGCCCGTGCCGGCGACCTCCACCCCCGCCCCATCGGCGCCGATTCGGACGCTGACCAGCTCGGTGAAGTTCGCGGCCCCAGAGTCGTTGGTCTCGATCAGCTCGATTCCTCGCTCCTCGGCCATCTGCGGGGCGTTGACGAGGTTGACCGGCTCCTCGGTATTGCCCGAGAGGATGCCGACCAGGACCGCGATCCCCAACAGGCGTGTGTCATGGGAGGCAATCCTGCCGCGGAACTCGGCGGTCACCCGGCCAACCGAGCCATCGCCCAGTCCCTGGGCGAGGCGGCCAAGCTTTTCGCAGAGTGGGACAAACGGCGCCAGCGCCTCCATCTCCTCGGGTCGCACCGCGGCAATGTTGACTGCGTTGGTCACCACGCCGCCGGTCAGCGCCGCGGTGACTTGCTCGGCGGTGACGACCCCGGCTCGGTCCTGGGCCTCGGCGGTGGAGGCGCCCAGATGGGGCGTGACGACCACATCTGGACGGGCGAAGATCGGGTGCTGGGTAAAGGGCTCGGTTGGAAAGACATCGAGCGCGGCCCCGCCCAGCTTGCCGCGCTCAAGGCCGGCGTTCAGGGCCTCGAGATCGACCAGCTCGCCCCGCGCGCAATTGATCAGGTGCGCACCGGGCCTCATCGCCGCGATCGCCTCGGCATCGATCAGATCGATCGTCTCGGGCGTCTTTGGCGTGTGCAGGGTGACGATGTCGGCGGCGCCGAGCAGATCCTCGAGCGACTCGGCGCCCTCGACGCCGAGCTCGCGGAAGCGGTCGGGGGCGACGAACTTATCGAAGGCGACGACCTCCATTTCAAAGCTCTGGGCGCGCTTGGCGACCAGCTGCCCGATCCGGCCAAAGCCGATCACGCCAAGCGTCTTGCCGTAGAGCTCGGTTCCCTTGAACTTGGGCCGCTCCCAGGCGCCACCAACGAGGGAGGCGTGGGCCTGAGGCACGTTTCGACAAAGCGCCAGCATCAGCGCCAGGGTGTGCTCGGCGGCGGCGACCGAGTTGGATTCGGGGGCGTTGGCGACGATCACCCCACGTCTGGTCGCGGCGGGGATGTCGACATTGTCAACCCCGGTCCCGGCGCGGCCGATCACCTTCAGCCGCTCGCCTCGGTCGATCAGCTCGGCCGTCATCTTGGTCGCGGAGCGGATCAGGATCGCGTCGTAGCCCGCGATCGCCTCGCCCAGCTCCTGATCAGACATCTCGAGGCCGAGGTCGACCTCGAAATTCTGGCGCAGGAGCTCGACGCCTGAATCGGCAATCTTCTCCTTGACCAGAACCTTCACCGGGCGATGCCCTCGATGTTCTCGATTGCCCAGTCGATGCAGGCGGTGAGCGCCTCGACGTCGCTGGCCTCGACCGCGGGGAACATGCCGATCCGCAGCTGATTGCGGCCGAGCTTGCGGTAGGGCTCAACGTCGACGATGCCCTCGGCGCGCAGCGCCGCGGCCAGCGCGGCCGCGTCGACGGAGTGATCGAAGTCGATCGTGCCGACCACCAGCGATCGCTTTGCCGGATCGGCGACAAAAGGGGTCGCGAAACCTGCCTCCTCGGCCCAGCCGTAGAGGTGCGAGGAGGAGGCGCCGGTCCGTTCCACGCACCAACCCAGGCCACCGCCGGAGAGCATCCATTCGATCTGCTCAGCGAGCAGGATCAGGGTCGCCAGGGCGGGCGTGTTGTAGGTCTGATTCTTGCGCGAATTCTCAAGCGCGGTGAGCAGCGAGAGAAAGGCGGGCTGCCAGCGTCCGGGTGCCCTGTCGAGCTCCTCGATTCGAGCGACCGCGGCCGGGCTGAGTGCCGCCAGCCAGAGGCCTCCATCGGATCCAAAGGCCTTCTGGGGCGCAAAGTAATAAACGTCCACCTCGGTGGCGTCGAGTGGCAAGCCGCCAGCGCCGGAGGTCGCGTCGATGAGGACCAGCGCCTCGCCCGCCTCGGCCGGGCGGCTGACCTCAACCATGACTCCGGTCGAGGTCTCATTATGGGCCCAGGCGAGCACATCGGCGCCCGGGTCGGAGGTTGGTTGGGGGGCGTCGCCGGGGTCGGCCTCAACCACGATCGACTCGCCCAGAAAGGGAGCCGCTGCGGTCGCCTTGGCGAACTTCTGAGAGAACTCGCCGTAGCTGAGGTGCAGGGCGCGATCACGCACCAGCCAGGCTGTGGCGGCCTCCCAGAAGGCGGTCGTGCCGCCGTTGCCGAGCGCGATCTCATAGCCATCGGGTAGGGCGAAGAGCTCGCCGAGTCCGGCTCTGATCCGGGCGACCAGGTCGCGGACTGGGGCCTGGCGATGGGAGGTGCCCATGATCTCGGCCTGCTCGAGCAGCGCGGCGAGCCCCTCAGGACGAACCTTGGAGGGTCCGCAGCCAAAGCGCCCATCGTCAGGCTTCAGCTCGGCTGGAATCTTGGCGGCGATCTTCAGGGCCATCTCGGCCACAGGTTATTGACAGACGCGGGTGGACTCCCGCCGGGTGCGGGGGTAGGCTCGCCACGCCTCGTTGCAAGCACCAATCCCAGTCGCCGATTAGGGGGAGACCCATGTATCCGATCGCCTACGAAGCCGATTTCAACCCGACCCCGAATCGAGGGACCACGTTCTTTCGCCCGATCGTGGCGATCCCCTGGCTGATCGTCGGGCTCTTCTGGGGAATCCTCTTTCTCTTCAGCCACTTCTTCGCCTGGGTGGCGATCATCATCCTCGGCCGCTACCCGCAGGGCCTCTACGACTTCAACTCGGGCGTGATCCGCTTCGGTGTCCGCTTTTACGCCTGGGTCTACCTGCAGACCGACGAGTGGCCGCCGTTTGGGATCGGCGAGGACCCCGACTACCCAATTCGGGTCAAGATCGCCCCGCCCGCTGCCCGGCAGAGCCGCTTGAAGGCGCTCTTTCGTCTCATCCTGGCGCTGCCGATGCTGGTCGTCTCCTACGCGGTCAACTACCTGCACCTCTGGTTGGCGGTGGTTGCCTGGCTGACGATCGTCTTCCGCGGCTATCTGCCCGAGGGCGTCAACAACGCACTCACCTTCTGCAACGGCTTCTACACCCGCCTCTATGGCTACATCGCCTTCCTCACCGATGATTACCCGCCAATCGGAATCGAGGCTGGCGCCGGTGGCTCCGCCGAGGCCGTCCCGGTTTCAGATCCCGTCCCACCGCCGGCCTGAGGCAAGCGCTATGAGCACGAACGAGGAGGGCGTGATCCGGGGAGAGGGCTACGCGGTGGCGAGCCTCGATGACCTCGGTGAGGGATACGGCTTTCGCAAGGTCCGCAAGCCCCTGGGCTTGACCGGCTTTGGCGCCAACGCGATCGTGATGCCGCCCTCTTATGAGACCGGCAGCCACTTTCACGAGGAGCAGGAGGAGCTCTACTTCGTGCACAGCGGGCGAGTCGAGTTCGAATTCGGCGACGGCTCCACCCACGAGCTCGGAGCCGGCGGTTTCGCTTGGGTCGACGCACCGACCGTGCGCAAGGTCCGCAATCTGAGCGATGCCGAGGACGCCGTTTACCTAATCGTCGGCGGCAAGGGCGGCTATATCGGCCGCGACGGTAGACAGCCCGAGGGCGAGACCAGACGCTAGGGCCGGGGCGACTGTCCCGCGTCAGCGCGCCGCCTGGCGGCGTCTAGAACTCCTGGTCGACCCAGGGCATCATGTCGCGCAGCTCCTTGCCGACCTCCTCGGTCGGGTGTGCCGCACCCTCCTCGCGCATACGGGCCAGATTCTCGCCCCCGGCGCGGTTCTCGGCGATCCACTCGCGCGCGAACTCACCGGATTGAATCTCCTCGAGGATCTTCTTCATCGCCGCTCGCGACTCCGCGCCGACGACCCGCTTGCCGCGGGTCATGTCGCCGTACTCGGCGGTGTTGGAGATCGAGTAGCGCATCCCCGAGATCCCCTTCTCATACATCAGGTCGGCGATCAGCTTGAGCTCGTGCAGACACTCGAAATAGGCGAGGCGCGGGTCATAGCCGGCCTCGACCAGGGTCTCATAGCCGGCGCGCACCAGCTCGCTGGCGCCACCGCAAAGGACGGCCTGCTCACCGAAGAGGTCGGTCTCACACTCATCTTTGAAGGTCGTCTCGATGATCGCCGCGCGGCCACCGCCGATTCCGGCCGCGTAGGCGAGGACGAGGTCGTGGGCCTCCCCCGTGGCGTCCTGGTGGACCGCCATCAGGCAGGGCACTCCATTTCCTTCCTCGAACTGGCGCCGGACCAGGTGACCTGGACCCTTGGGGGCGACCATGCCGATGTCGACGCCTGGCGGTGGCTGGATCTGGTCAAAGTGGACCGCGAAGCCGTGAGCGAAGAGCAAGAGGTTGCCGGCGGCGATCCCGTCGGAGATCTCCGCCTCCCAGACCTCGGCCTGTTTCTCGTCGGGCAGGAGGACCATGACCAGATCCCCGCGGCTTGCGGCTTCGGCGATGTCGAGGACCTCGAGGCCGGCCGCTTCGGCTTTTGTCCGACTCGAGGAATCGGGGCGCAGGCCGACGACGACATCGACCCCGGAATCCTTCAGGTTGAGGGCGTGAGCGTGGCCCTGGGAGCCATAGCCGAGGATGGCGACGGTCTTGCCCTCAAGCTTTGAGAGGTCGGCGTCCTTGTCGTAGAAGATGTCGTCTGTGCGCATGGAGGCAGGCTATCGGAGCGCCCGCCTCATCAACTTGCCCGAAGGGGTGCGCGGCAGGGCCGCCGCGAGCTCCACCCGCTTGGGCACTTTGAAGCCCGCCAGCGAGTCGGCGCAGTGGCGGCGCAGCTCATCGGGCGTTGTCGAGGATCCGTCGGCGAGGACCACGATCGCGGTCACCGCCTGCTGCCACTCGGGGTCCTCGCGCCCAACGACCGCTGCGTCGGCGACCTCGGGATGGCGGAGCAGAACCTGCTCGACTTCGGCCGGGACGATGTTCTCGCCGCCACTGACAATCATGTCGTCGATGCGGTCCTCGACGTAGAGGAAACCCTCCTCATCGATACGACCCAGGTCACCGGTGTGCAACCAACCATCGGCATCGGTGCGCCCGGGCGCCACCGTCGGCCCCTGGACGAGGATCTCGCCGTCCTGGATCCTCAGGTGGGTGGTCAGCAGTGGGCGCCCGGCCGAGCCGAGCTTGCGCTTGGCGTCTTCGGGTGCCAGCGTGCTGACCTGCGAGCAGGACTCGGTGAGGCCGTAGGTCTGCACCACGGTGGCGCCCCGCCCGATCGCCTCTTCAAGTGGCTCCTCGGGTACCGGACCACCGCCGACCAGGATCGCCCGCGGCCCGGAGAGGTCGGCGTCTGCTTCGAGCAGTCTGACCAGCATCGTGGTGACCAGCGAGAGGACGCTGATCTCCCCCCCGGCGAGCGCCGCCGCGACCCGGTCGGCATCGAAGCCGTCGTGGATCACCGCGGTGGTGCCATAGATGACCGAGCGCATCACAATCCCGAGACCCGAGATGTGGCTGAGCGGCAGGCAGCAGAGCCAGCGGTCGCGGGGATCGACACCAATGTTGAAGGCCGAGCCAACCGCGCTCCAGAGAAAGTTTCCGTAGGTGAGGCCGACCGCGTGGGGTGGCCCGCTGCTGCCGCTGGTCAGAACGCGGGCGGCGATGTCGTCCATGTCGTGCTCGCCCAGCAGCGGCAGGTCAGCCTCGGTCTGGGTCAACTGCCCCGGCTCGACCAGGTCCACGTCAGCCTCCTCGGCGGCGATTGTCGCGGCGTGTTCCTCCGGCGTTAGTCGCGGACCCAGCGGCAGGAGCACCGCGCCGACCTTCATCAGGGCGTGGACGAGCACAACCTGCTCGCGACGCGGGTGCATGGTCAGCGCCGCGGTCGATCCGCGGCGCACCCCGTGGGCGGCGAGGCGGCGCGCAACCCAGGTCGCCTCGGCCTCGAGCTCGGCAAAGGTGACCTCTGAGCCATCGGCAATCAGCGCGACGCGATCGGGCGCGCTTTGTGATCTCTGGGAGAGCCAGTCGTCGAGTTTCATCGGTAAAGACGCGAGCCGGGTGTCCCTGGCTATCGTGCCCATCATGCCGCAACGCCACAAGGACGCCCTGCCCGAGGCCGAACTTTACGCCCCGATCGAGTGGGCGGAGCACGGTGAGTACGAGGACATCCGCTACCAGAGCGCCGAGGGGATCGCCAAAGTCACGATCGACCGGCCCGAGGTCCGCAACGCCTTCCGCCCGCAGACCTTGATCGAGGTATCGGCGGCGCTTGAGTTGGCTCGCGAGGACCCTGAAATCGGCGTGATCATCCTGACCGGAGCGGGCGATAAGGCGTTTTGTTCAGGCGGCGATCAACGGGTTCGCGGCGAGAGCGGCTACCTCGCCGAGGGCGAGGCCGTCGGCCGCTTCCATGTCACCGACCTGCAGGTGCAGATGCGGCGCCTGCCAAAGCCGGTGGTGGCGATGGTCGCCGGCTACGCCGCTGGGGGCGGTCATGTCCTTCACGTCTGTTGCGATCTGACCGTCGCCGCCGACAACGCTCAGTTCGGGCAGACCGGTCCGCGGGTGGGCTCCTGGGACGGCGGCTTTGGCGCCTCGCTGCTGCGCGATCTGATCGGCACCAAGAAGGCGAAGGAGTTCTGGCTGCTGTGCCGTCTGTATGACGCCAAGGAGGCGCTCGAGATGGGCCTGATCAACACGGTCGTCCCGCTCGAGAGCCTGGAGCGAGAGACGGTCGCCTGGTGTCGGGAGATGCTGGCGCTCTCGCCCTTTGCCCTGCGCCTGGTCAAGGCCAGCTTCAACGCCCACGAGGACGGCTACGCGGGAATCCAGCAGCTCGCCCACGACGCCAATCTGCTCTTTTACGGCAGCGAGGAGGCTGGCGAGGGTCGCGAGGCCTACAAGGACAAGCGCCAGCCCGACTTCTCCCGGTTCCCGCGCCGGCCATGAGCCAGCGGCCAAAGTCGGAGCGCCGATGAGGATCTGGTTGATGGCCGCCAGGCCGCGGACCCTGCCGGCGGCGATCGCGCCGGTGGTTGTGGGCACCGCGGCCGCGGTCGAATGGTTCGGACGGCTGCCCCGGATCGGTGCCTTCCTTGCCGCCCTGCTCGGTTCGATCTTCATCCAGATCGGCACCAACCTCGCCAACGACTATTCCGATGCTAAACGCGGCGCCGACACGGCCGATCGACTCGGACCGGTGCGGGTCACCTCGGCCGGGCTGGTCACCCCGCGGCGGGTTCTGAGCGCGACCTGGATCGCCTTCGCGATCGCCGTCGCCTGCGGTATCTACCTGGCCACGGTCGCCGGCCTCGTGATCATCCTGATCGGCGCTCTCTCGATCGCCGCCGGCATCCTCTACACCGGCGGGCCGCGCCCCTATGGTTACGCCGGCCTCGGAGAGGTCTTCGTCTTCCTCTTCTTCGGTCTGGTCGCCGTCAACGGCTCCTACTACGTCCAGGTCGAAGCGCTCGACGCCCTGCCACTGGGACTCTCGATCAGCGTCGGCTTCCTCGCCACCGCGATCCTCGTTGTCAATAACGTCCGCGACGCGGAGACCGACCGCCGCGCCGGAAAGATGACCCTGGCGGTGCGCATGGGGCGCGCCGAGGCGGTCAACCTGTACCGAATGCTCGTGCTCGGCGCCTACGTTGTCTTGCCGATCGCGTTGGTGGCGGGGGAAGGCAGCCTGCTGCCTCTGATCGGCTTGCTCTCCTTGCCACTCGCGATCAAGCCGCTGCGAACGATGAGTAATCGCACCGACGGGCCGGCCCTCAACGGTGCCCTGGCGGGGACCGGTGCGCTGCTGGGCGTCTTTAGCCTGCTCGTCGCGCTCGGCCTGCTGCTCGCGAGCTGAGGCCAGCTGAAAAACTTGGGCGATGAGGCTCGCCTCGGTTGAGATCATCCCCTACGCGCTCCCCTTCAGGGCGCCCTACGTGACCGCGCGCGGGACGCTTAGGGCACGGGAGATGGTGCTGCTGCGGCTCCGCGACAACGAGGGCTTGGTCGGGCTCGGCGAAGCCGTTCCGCTCTCCTTGCGGGGTGGAGCCACGATCGAGCAGGTCATTGAAGAGCTTGAGGGTCTGGTCCGCGGCTCGATCCTTGCGGCCGCCGTTGAAATGGGGAATGTCGGCGAGGCGGCCCGAGTGCCGCCGAGCATTGAGCTCTCCGCACCGACGCGCTGCGCGGCCTTGACGGCGCTGCTCGACCTCGGCGAGCGGCGCCACGGGAGGGACGGTGGCGGCACCCCAGTCCCCTGCAACGCAACCCTCGTCGCCGGCGAGCCGGCGGCGGTTGCCGCCGAGGCGCTGGGCTGGCGCGAGGAGGGCTACACGACCTTCAAGCTGAAGCTGGGCACCGGCCAGGACGTCGCCCAGGTCCGGGCAGTGCGCGAGGCGCTTGGCCCGGATGCCCAGATTCGCGTCGATGCCAACGCAACCTGGGACCTGGCAACGGCGCGGACAATCCTCGCCGAAATCGAGCCACTCGGGATCCAGCTGGTCGAGCAGCCCGTGGCGACCCCCGAGCGGGCACTCGAGCTCGCCTCATCGACGTCGATCCCGATTGCCGCAGATGAGAGCGTCGGGACTCCCGAGGACGCTCTGCGGGTCTCACAGACCGGCGCCTTTCAGCTCACCGCGATCAAGCTCTCAAAGGTCGGCGGAATCCGTCAGGCTCTGCGAGTCGCCGGAAATCTGCCCGCCTACGCCTCGAGCGCGCTCGATGGCCCGGTCGGAATCGCACTCGGCGCGCGCCTCGCCGAGAAGCTGGAGCCACTGCCCTGGCCGGCCAGCGGCGAGCGCGCCCATGGACTCGCCACCCAGCGGCTATTCGCGGCGACGATCGCAGCGAAGGAGTGCGAGCTGCGCGATGGCCTGCTGCACCCGCCTTCGGGCCCCGGTCTGGGGGTCGAGATCGACGAGGACGCGCTTCAGGCCCACCGCCTCTAGCCTGGTGCGGCAACCTAGTCACCCCCTTTGACGCAGAAGCCGTCGCGCCCGGGATGGACCCGACCAATGCCAACACCGCCCTCGCCTCCGCCTTCGTCGAGGAGCTCGCCCGCTGCGGCCTGCGGCGAGCGGTTGTCTCCCCCGGCTCGCGTTCGACGCCGCTCGCGGTTGCGCTCTGGCGCCAACCTGCGATCGAGGTCAGCGTGATCGTCGATGAGCGCTCGGCCGCCTTCTTTGCGCTCGGCGCCGCTCAGGCCAGTGGCATGCCGGTGGCGATGCTCTGCACCTCGGGCACCGCGGCCGCCAACTACCACCCCGCGGTCTGCGAGGCCGATGAGTCCGCGGTGCCGCTGATCGCCCTGACCGCCGACCGCCCAGCCGAGCTGCGCGGAGTCGGTGCGGGACAGACGATCGACCAGGTCAAGCTCTACGGCTCGGCGGTTCGCTGGTTTTGCGAGCTCGGCACCAATGAGGCCGACGACGACGGGCTCCTGCACCTGCGCTCGGTTGCCTGCCGCGCCTTCGCCACCTCGCGCGGTGAGAACCGGCCCGGGCCCGTCCACATCAACCTCGCCTGGCGCGAGCCGCTCGCTCCGATTGAGGTCGAGGGCGCGGTCACCGCGAGCGATCCGCTCGCACTCGAAGGTCGCGGCGATCGGCCCCTGACCGCTGTCACGCCCCAGAATCGTGAGCCGATCGACTTCCTGCTCGAGGAGGTCGCCAAGCATCTCGACGCGGCCAGTCGCGCGGTGATCATCGCCGGGCGCCAGCTCGACGCGGAGCTGCGCGAGCCGCTCGCCCAGCTGGCCGAGGCCGCCGACCTACCGATCCTCGCCGAGCCGACCTCCCAGCTGCGCTGCGGCCCTCACGATCGCTCACATGTGATCTCCACCTATGACCTGTTGCTGCGCGACGCCGGCTTCGTCGAGCGCCAGCGGCCCGACCTCGTCCTGCGTTTCGGCGAGATGCCGACCAGCAAGCCGTTGCGCTCCTGGCTGGCCGGCTCGGGCGCCGAGCAGATCGTCGTCGACCCGCTCGGCGGCTGGAACGAGCCGACCCGCCGAGCCGCGGCGCTGCTGCGCGCCGATCCGAGCGAGCTGGCCGCGGGCTGGGCGGCGCGGACAACCGGAGTTTCTGGGCCCGGCGCAAGGGCCTGGATCGAAGCCGACCGTGCGGCTTTGGGGGCGCTTGCCGCTGAGCTGGCCGGCTCGGGTCCCCTGACCGAGCCCGCCCTGCACCGAGCGCTGGGCGCCGCACACCTCGACGGAGACCTCATCTACACGGCATCGAGCATGCCGATCCGCGACCAGGAGACGTTCCTGCCCTCGCTCGCGAGCGACGCACGCTTTCTCTGCAACCGCGGTGCCAACGGAATCGACGGGCTGCTCTCGTCGGGGATCGGCGCGGCGGCGGCGAGCGATCGGCCGACGACGATCCTCACCGGCGAGCTTGGCCTTCTGCACGACCTCGGCGGACTGGCCGCCTTGCGCGAGGTCGAGGGGCCGGTGCGGATCATTGTCATCAACAACGACGGCGGTGGCATCTTCCACTTCCTGCCCCAGGCCGAGGCGCTTGGCGAGGAGGAGTTCGAGGCGTTGCTGGGGACGCCGCGAGGGCTGGAGGTGGAGAGGGCGGCGAGCCTATTCCGCGTCCCCTATCGCGCCGTCGAGGCGCTCGAGGAGCTGCCCGCGCGCCTCGCCGCCGGCAGCGGCCTGATCGAGGTTGTCGTCGACCGCCAGGCCAGCGTCGAGCAACACCGGCGCCTCGCGGCGGCGGTGAGCGCCGCGATCGCCTAGCGGCTAGCAGTTGATCGGGCCGGCGGAGCGACCCGGTCCCGGCTGCCAGTCGCCGCCGTAGAGGGCAACGCCGGGGGTCGAGAGGACCTTCATCTCGCAGCTGCCGTCGAGGTTCATCTGCACGATCGCGTTGCCGAAGCCAAGCAGCGAGGCACCACCGCCACCGGGCCGCAGCTCGGTGACAAGGAGCCGCTGGCCTGAGGGGTCCCAGCTCGGCGAATCCTCAACCACCGCCGGTGTGTCGGTGACCTGACGCGGATCGCTGCCATTGGCGTTCATCGTGTAGAGGTCGGTGGTCTCTTCGAGACTGAGCGCCGCGCGGCCGCCGTGGCTCCCGTGCTTGACGCTGCGCTCGAAGACCAGCAGGTAGGCGATTTGGCTACCGTCGGGCGAGAAGATCCCATCGGCCGATTCGTGGGCGAGAACCCTGACCTGGCCACCGCTCAGCGAGATCGCGACCAGCTCCGGTGGAGAGCGCGGGCCCGGCTGGCGGGTCGCGATCAGCTCGGATCCGTCTGGTGAGAACGAGTCCGGCGTGTAGGTGAGCCCCTTGCGCCATGGCGTCAGCCGTCGAAGCGCACCGCCGCTGGGCTCCACGAGCCAGATCGTGGAGCTATCTTCGACCAGGCTTTCGCCGCGAGCACCGCGCCCCCGAGAAACACGCTTTCGTTCGCGCTGGAAGGCAAGCGTTTGGCCATCCGGTGCGAAGACGGGCTTGGAGCCGTTGACGGTTCCCGGCACCGCGGTGAGGGCGGAGCCATCGGCGGCGGCGATGTAGATCCGCTGTCCGCCCTTCGCCTGTGGGGAGCGCGCGGAGAGCCCGGCGAAGGCGATCTCCTCACCGTCAGGCGACCAGCTGGGCACACCTGGCAGAGGAAGGGGCCGCGTCTTCTGAGCGCCACCGGCGATGTGCACGCTTCGATCCCCGCTCTGATCGACACTGTTCAATTCGAGCCTCAGCGGTCGTTCGGCGAGGCTCACGTATGCCAACCGCGGGCCTTCGGGGACCGCGGCACGGGCCGCGCTGGAGCAGGCCAAGGCAATCAACAGCATGCTCCCCAACCCGATTGCCCGGCGCGTCACGCCTGCATTGTGACCGATGTTGGTGCCCTCACTCGGTGAGCAGCGGAAGAAGTGCCTGCAGCTTGACCTCCGTCTCGTCGAGCTCGGCGGCCGGATCGGAGCCAGCGACGACGCCGACACCGGCGTAGAGGTGCGCATCACGATCACGTAGCAGCGCGCTGCGCAGCGCGACGCAGAACTCGCCGTCCTCGGCGGCGTCCATCCACCCGACCGGGCCGGCGTACCAGCCCCGATCCATCTGCTCGAGCTCGGCGATCGCGGCAAGCGCCTCGGCGCGGGGCTCGCCGCCGACGGCCGGCGTTGGATGCAGGAGGCCGGCGAGCTCGACCGCCGACCGCGGTTCGGCCAGCTGGGCGAGGACCGGCGTGCCGAGATGCTGGATATTGGCCACCTTGACGACCTCTGGCTCGTCTGCGCCCTGGACCCAGACAGAGTGCGGCCGCAGCGTGCGAACGATCCGGTCGCTGACGATGCGCTGCTCGCGCCGGTTCTTGTCGCTGCGCAACAGCTGCTCGCCGAGGTGATCATCAACCGCGGGATCGGAGCTGCGGCGAGTCGAGCCGGCGAGGGCGACGGATGAGACGCTCGCCCCCGCCCGGCGCACCAGCAGCTCTGGGCTGGCGCCCAGAAAGGCGGCCGCGGGGGTGCCGCAGCAAAAGCAAAAGCAGGAGCCAAACTGGGCACGCATCGCGCCAAATACCGCCGCCGGATCATGGGCCGCCGGCGCGGTGACGATCACCTCCCGGGCGAGCACGATCTTGCGCAGGGCTCCCCCTCGATCCTCTCGGTTGCCTCGGCGACCGTCGCTTCGAACTCCGCTGGCGGGTGGGCGCTGCGAATCTCCACACGGGCGGTCGGATGCGGGTCGATCATTGGCAGCGGCGCGGCACGCAGCCCGGCGAGCCGGCTGGTCAGAGATTCCAGCCGCGACTCGGGGTCCTCGCCGGGCTCGAGCACCGCATTGGCGCTGAGGAAGGCTCTCTCCCCGACGGCGCAGATCGAGAGCTGCGGCAAAAACATGGCCGCCGGGGGCAGCGAGGACCACGGGGGCGAGGAACCGCCCTCTGTGGCGAAGGCGAACCCCCCGGTCCAGACCGGGCCTGCCCCGGCCGGCAGCCCGGGGGGCTGTGCGACGATCGCATCGCGGCCGATTGCCAGGCACTCGACCCCGACCTCGGCGAAGCGCCGCTCACCGCGCGAGGTGACCTCCTGGGCGACCCCCAGAGCGGCGAGGGCGAAACCACGATCGGGCTGCTCCCAGCAAAACCAGCGATCGGAAGCGAGCCGGGAGGCGAAGACTGTCGCGCAGGGATCGATCGACCCCAGCTCGACGGTAGCGCTTACCAGCGTGCGTCGCGGGCGCGCGGCGGCGCGGCGCAGACCCTCGCGCAATGGGCCGAGCAGGCTCTCAGTCGCTGCCGCGAGCAATCGCGATCTCGCCGGTGCGGACCATCTCGACCAGACCATGCGGGCGGACCATGCGCTCGAATGCCTCGATCTTCTCGGCCGAGCCGGTCACCTCGATCGTCACTGTGCGGCGTGCGACGTCGACGATCTTGGCACGGAAGATCTCGGCGAACTGGATGATCTCAGCCCGGTTCTCCACCGCGGCGGAGACTTTGAACATCGCCATCTCCCTGGCGACCGTCTCCTCGGGCTCCATGTCGCGGATCTTGAGCACGTTGACGAGCTTGTGCAGCTGCTTTGTGACCTGATCGATCGGGTGTACCGCGCCATCGAGGGTCAGCGTGATCCGCGAGATGCTCGGGTCATCGGTGGGCCCGACCGCGAGCGTGTCGATGTTGAAGCCACGCCGTGAGAAAAGGCCCGCGATCCGCGCCAGCACGCCCGGTTTGTTCTCGACCTGGATCGAGAGGATGTGCTTGCGCCCGCTGAGCTGGCCGGGGACGTGGAGGTCTTCGAGCTTGACCAACTGTGGAGTGCCGGCCTCCATCAGCGCACCCCCTCTGGAGCCTCGACCATGTCCCTGGCGGCCTGGCCGGGCGGGATCATCGGGTAGCAGTTCTCCTCCTGGGCGACGCGCACATCAAGCAGGACCGGGCCCTCGGTCTTCAGCGCCTTGACCATCGTCTGCTCGAGCTCGGCCGAGTTCTCACAGCGCATACCGGTGGCGCCGAAGGCCTCGGCCAGCTTCACCCAATCGGGGCTGGCGCCCATCTCGACCGAGCTGTAGCGGCGGTCCCAGAAGAGCTCCTGCCACTGGCGGACCATGCCCATGTAGCCGTTGTTCATCAAAAAGACCTTGACCGGAATCTGTTCGCTCACGCAGGTGGCGAGCTCCTGGCAGTTCATGATCAGGCTGCCGTCGCCCGCCAGGCAGACGACCTCCTGATCGGGGCAGGCGACCTTCGCCCCGACCGCTGCCGGCAGCCCGAAGCCCATCGTTCCCAGGCCACCGGAGTTGATCCAGCGCCGCGGCTCCTCAAAGCCGTAGTACTGGGCGGCCCACATCTGGTGCTGGCCGACATCGGAGGTGATAATCGCGTTCCCCTGAGTCGCCCGGTGCATCGCCTCGATCATGAACTGGGGCTTGATCTCACCGTCGGTGCCGGGCTGGTAGCGCAGCGGATGCTCTCGGCGCCAGGTTTCGAGCTGCTCCCACCAAGCCTGCAGTCGCGAGGAATCGGTCTGCAGCGCCCGATACTCATGGTTCAGCTTGGGCAGCACCTGTTTGACGTCACCGACGATCGGGATGTGGGCCCCGATGTTCTTCGAGATCTCGGCCGGGTCGATATCAATGTGTATGAATTTGGCGTTCGGCGCAAACTCGTCGAGCTTGCCGGTGATGCGGTCATCGAAGCGGGCACCGATCGCAACGATCAAATCGGCGTTGTCCATCGCCAGATTGGCGCTCACGGTGCCGTGCATGCCGAGCATGCCGAGCCAGTTTTCACTCGAGGCCGGGAAGCCGCCGAGGCCCATCAGGGTCGAGGTGACGGGAAATCGGTCGGCGGCGGCGAGCTCGCGCAACTCAGCCGAGGCGTTGCCGTTGATCACTCCGCCGCCCGTGTAGAAAACCGGGCGCCGAGCGTTGGCGAGCGCTTTGGCGGCGATCCGGATCTGCTTGATGTTGCCCGCGGTCGAGGGCTTGTAGCCGGCCAACTCAACCGGCTCGCTGCGCGGCTCATAGTCGATCTCAGCCCGCGAGAGATCCTGTGGGATGTCGAGCAGGACCGGGCCTGGTCGCCCGGTCGAGGCGACGTGGAAGGCCTGGTGCACGTACTCGGGGATCTGGCGTGGATCGGTGACCTGGAAGGAGTGCTTGACGAAGGGCAGCGTGGCGCCGAGGATGTCGGCCTCCTGGAAGCCGTCGGTCCCGATCAGCTCGGTGCGCACCTGGCCGGTGACGAAGACGGTCGGGACCGAGTCCATCATCGCGTCGGCGATCGCGGTCACCAGATTAGTGGCGCCCGGCCCAGAGGTAGCGAAGGCAACTCCCACCCGTCCCGAAGCCTTGGCATAGCCCTCGGCGGCGTGGCCGCCACCCTGCTCATGGCGGACCTGGATATGGCGGAATCCGGCATCGACGAGAGCGTCGTAGGTCGGCAGATTGGCCCCGCCGGGGATGCCGAAGATGTCGGTAACGCCCTCGGCCTTGAGGCTTTCCATCAATGCGTCTGCAGCTCTCATCGGACTCGCGATGGTACCAGTGGGCAGATGCCTGCCCAGCAGGGGAATTGACCCTCTTAGGGGGAGAGGCTCTTGGCCGGGTTCCAGCGCGTCTGCGGGTCGATCGCGGCTTCGATCGCCCGGCCCTTATGGCGCTCGATCACGTGGATCATCGACTCGACGAGCTCCTCGCCGAGTAGCGTCGGCGCCAGGCCGAGGTCGAGCAGCTTGGTGTGAATCGCGTTGTAGTAGTGCTCTTCCTTCTCGACCCGGGGGTTCTCGCAGTGCTGGATCTCGACCGAGTAGCCGAGATGCTGGGCCGCAAACCGGACCAGGTGGGCGAGGTCGATCACGGAAAACTGCTCGGTGAATTGATTGAACACCCGGAACTCACCGGTCGCGGCCGGATTGGCAACCGCCAACTCAACGCACTGCAGGGTGTCGCGGATATTGAGAAAGCCACGCGTCTGACCCCCGCTGCCATAGACCGTAAGTGGGTGGCCGATCACTGCCTGCAGGCAGAAGCGGTTGAGGACCGTGCCGAACACCTCGTCGTAGTCAAAGCGGGTGATCAGGCGCTCGTCCCCGGCAGTCTCCTCGGTCTCGATGCCGTAGACGACGCCCTGGTTTAGGTCGGTTGCCCGCAGCCCCCAGGTACGGCAGGCGAAGTGGATATTTGTTGAGTCGTGGACCTTCGAGCAGTGGTACAGGGAGGCCGGCAGCTTTGGGAACGGCAGGGTGTCACGACGGCCCTTGTGCTCGATATCGATGTAGCCCTCCTCGATATCGATGTTGGGCTGACCGTACTCGCCCATCGTCCCGAGCTTGACCAGATGGCACTCGGGAACGTGGTCGCGAATCGCGAAGAGCAGGTTGAGATTGCCGATCACGTTTCCGTATTGGGTCTCCACTGCCTGCTCCCGGGAGGCCATCGAGTAAGGCGCCGAGGCCTGCTGCCCGTAGTTGATCACCGCCTCGGGACGGGTCTCGGCGACGACCGCTTCGAGGAACTCGCCGTCCTCAACTGAACCGATGTAGCTGCGAATCTCCCTGCCCCAGGTCTCGCGCCAGGCCTCGATCCTGCCCTCGAGATCGCGGATCGGCGTTAGCGAATTACTGCCGACGCTCTCGACCCAGCGGCGGCGAACAAAGTTGTCGACCAGCGAAACCTCGTGGCCAGCGGCCGAGAACCTCAGGGCCGTGGGCCAGCCGAGGTAGCCGTCGCCCCCGAGGATCAGCACTCGCATAGGCGCGGGAGCGTAACGGAAGCAGACCGGGGCGCGCACGTAGCATCGCGGCGTGGAAACCGGTGCGCGCAGGGGAAAACGGGCGACTCTCGCCGTCCTGGCGCTGCTCACGATCGCCGGTCTGGGGTTGCGGATCGGGTACGCGCTCGAGCAGCCCTATGCGCCGCCGCCCGATGCCGGCGCCTACGCGCAGATCGCTTCAAATCTCTACCACCAGGGTTCATTCGACGCCCGACCCGCGGGCGTAGCGCGCGAAGTTCAGCCCGCCAGCGCCTACGCTCCCGGGCTGCCGCTCCTGCTCGCCGCCATTTACTGGCTGAGCGGCGGCCCCCATCTGACCCTGGCTCTCCTCCTCCTGGCGCTGATCGGTGGCGCCGCGGTGCCGCTCACCTACCTGCTCGGCGTGCGCCTCTCGGGTCCCCTCGCCGGCCTGCTCGGGGCGGGAGCAGTCGCGATCTACCCTGCTTTGCTGCAGTACCAGGCACTGCTGCTTACCGAGCCTCTCGCGGCGACCCTCCTGGTCGGAAGCCTGCTCGCCCTCCTGCGCGCCGCCGCGCAGACGCCTCGGCGGGGGATTCCCTGGGCATGGATCCTGGCAGGGATCCTGCTCGGGCTGCTGGCGATGGTCCGGCCTGAGTACCTGGCGATTGCGGTGCTCTTGCCACTGCTTGGATTGGCGCGGATTTGGCGCACTGGCACCCACCGGCGGGCGGCGACCGCCGCCGGCGCCTGCCTGCTGGCCAGCGCCCTGATCCTCGCGCCCTGGACGATCCGCAACGCCATCGTTCTCAATCGCCTGGTCCCGGTTTCCACCGGCGGTGGCAAGGCGCTCTACATCGGCACCTATCTGGACGCTGAGGGTGACGGCCCAACGCTGCGTGAACTCTTGCTCGAAGAACGCCCGCACCTTCGGGCTCGCCTCGCCCGCGGCGGAGCGCTGGATGATCCCCACCGCTTCATCCTTGAGCGCGTGCTGAACCGCGTCGCGGCCGAGCGCTATCCGAGCCTCGACACCGACGCGGCGCTGGGACGACTGGGGCGTGCCGACCTCGAGCACGACATCAGCGAAAACCCCTGGCGCTTTGCCGGCATGCTCGCCGAGAAGGCCTATGAAACCTGGACCGACTCACCGCGCAGCGTGATGGAAGCTGAGCCCTGGCGCGCGCTGCAGCTCGCGATCCTGATCCTCGCCCTGGCCGGGCTGCTCACCCTGATCTGGCGCGATCGCCGCTTCGAGGCGCTCATCTGCGCGATTCTCGTCCTCTACATGACCGCGCTGGGAGCTCTGCTGATCGCCTCCCCTCGCCGCGAGCTGGTCGTCTTGCCGCTGCTGGCCGCTCTGGCAGGAGTGGCGATCGCGCAGGGTGCGGATAGCCTGGCGCGACGATGGGCGCACTGAAAGGCCGGCTCCGGGCCCTGCCGGAGACGCACGGGCGGCTGACCCTGGTCCTCCTGCTTGTCGCCCTCGCACTGGGCTTCGGCCTGCGTGCCTACCGGGTGGTCGAGCCGCTAAAGACGCCCGGCGATGACGCCCACGCCTACTACGGACTGGCCAAGGCGCTCTACACCGAAGGCAGCTACGGCGGCCGGGGATTCGAAGACGCCAGCGATTGGTCACCCGGGGCGCCGCTGCTCTACGCCGCAGCTTTCTATGCGACCGGCGGCGCCCGGGAAGGGACGGCGCGAATCGTCGAGCTGGCGCTCGGCATGGCGATGATCCTGATCGTCTTTGCGCTGACCAGGCGGATCACCCAAAGCGCAGCGGCCGCGGTGCTCGCCGCCTTCGCCGTCGCTCTCTACCCGCCCTTCATCCACTCCACTGGGGCCCTCTACAGCGAGCCGCTGGCGATCCTGACCTTGCCGGCGGGCGTGTTGGCCTTTCTCTGGGCCGCCGAGCAGAGACAGCTGCGCGCCTGGCTGTTACCCGGGATCCTCTTCGGGATCACCGCGATGGCGCGGCCGGAGTACCTGGCGGTCGGTGTCGCCTTCACCGTGCTTGCCGCGATCCGGGTTGGGCGCGCGCGGGGATGGCGTCCGGGCCTGGCCGGCGCCGCCCTTCTGGTTGGCGCCCTCCTGGTACCGATCGTGCCCTGGACGATTCGCAACATCGTCGTCCTTCACCGCGTCGTGCCGATCAGCACCGGCGACGGAAAGGCGCTCTACGTTGGCACCTATCTGCCTGCCGACGGGGAATACCAGCAGGTTAAGGCTCTGCTGCTCAAACGCTATGACCACCGCAGTCTTGACCCATACTCGGCCGCTCTTGAAGCGGTTAATCCGGTCCCACTATTTGACCATGTCGCCGCCCGCTACCCCGACCTACCGCGCGACCAGGCTCTGGGCAAGATCGGCAAGCAGGACTTCTCCAAGTACTTCGGTGAAGATCCGCTCGGCTATCTGGCGATGACCGCGCGCAAGGTCGGCCGTATCTGGAGCAGCGGGCCAGGGCAGGCGATGAGCTCGACCGCCGGGCGAATCATCCAGTTACTGATCGTCGCCCTCGGACTCGCCGGGCTGGCCGTCCTGGCGGCACGACGCTGGTGGTGGGAGCTGATCGCAATGGCAACGCCGATCGCGATCATCACAGCGGTCGGAGCGATCTCGCTGGCGACCGGCAGGCGCAACGAGGTGCTGATGACACTTGTCTTTCCGCTCGCCGCCGCGGCCCTGGCGCGAGCCGGAGGCGCCCTATCCTCCAGCGGTTCATGGTCCTCCCCCCAACAGCCAGCATCTTCCCCGCCGAACTGACGGCCCTACGAGCCACGGGGCTGGTGCTTGCCGCCGCCCTGATCGCCTACGCGCTGATCAGGCGCCACTCGATTCGAAACGTCGATGTCCTGATCCTGCTCGCGGCGGGAATCGGACTGGCGATCGTCTCGGGGACCGAAGTCACCGACAGGCTGCTATCCGCCTTCTCATTTCAGAAGGGCAATGGCGGGCGCATCCTCGGTCTCGCCGTCTTCGCGATCTTCGTTCTCTTTCTTTTGGTCTTGCGGGCGCTCTCGCAGGCCGCGCGCAACACGCGGCAGCTTTCAGCTGTGCTCGAGGGACTGGCCTGGGAGGAGTTTCGGCAGGCCGGCCTGCCGGCGCGCTTCAGCGAACGGATCGCGATCCTCGTCCCCGCCTACAACGAGGCGGAGAACATCGGCCACGTGCTCGACCGAATGCCCCGCGAGGTCTGCGGTGTGCAGACCGCGGTTCTGGTCGTTGACGACGGCTCGCGCGACGGCACCGGCGACGTCGCCGCCGAGCATGGCGCCACGGTCGCCCGCCACGTGATCAACCGCGGAGGCGGCGCTGCGCTGCGCACCGGCTACCGCTTGATGGTCGAATCGGGGGCGCGGATCGTGGTGACTCTCGATGCCGACGGCCAGCACCTGCCGTCTGAGATGGAGCGCCTGGTCAAGCCGGTCCTCGATGGCGAGGTCGACGTTGCCCACGGCTCCCGGGTCCTCGGCCAGGCCGATCGCAACCACTTCGCCCGCGAGCTCGGGATCGTGTTCTTCAACCGGCTCGTCTCGTTGATCACCCGCACCCATGTGACCGACTGCTCCAATGGCTACCGCGCGGTGCGCACGACGATCCTCCCGCAGCTGGTCCTGCGCCAGGAGCAGTTCCACACATCCGAGTTCATGATCGAGGCGATCAAGCGCGGGATCCCGGCCAAGGAGGTGCCGATCACCGTCGAACAGCGCTTGCACGGCCACTCCAAGAAGCCGGCCGTGGTCCGTTACGGGGTCGGCTTCGCCAACGCGATCGTCCGGACGTGGCTGCGCTGAGCAACCGCGCTGCCCGTCTGCAAACCGTCTGCCGGGCCCGTACTGCGGAAGCTGAGACCAAGGAGGTGCGGGGTGGGCCCCCGGCTCGGTGGGCGGATCAGCTGGGCGATCTCCGAAGGCGAAGTCCGCGAGGCGAGCTCGGACGGGCCCGCAACGCCGACTTCCGCACGAGGATGTCGGGGCTCAGCTGTTCCCCAGACGGCACCCGGCACGGCCAAAGGGCCGAGCCGAGCGTGGAATTCGCCTGAGGGCCTGGCCGTTTAACGCACGCCGGGATGGCGGACCTCGGCGGGGTCGGGCAGGTAGAGGTCGGTGCCGCAGCGCGGGCAGACCTGGACGTAGAGCTTCACCGCCTTGTGGCAGGTCGGGCACTGGCGTTCGGGTTCGTCCTTCTCGAAGCGGTAGAGGATGACGGCGAAAAGGCCGAGGATCGGCAACGCCGCGCCGATGATCAACCAGAGCCAGAAGGAGCTGCCCTTGCCCTTGCCGATGAACGCGGTGGCTAGGCCGAAGAAGAACGCGATGAGGGGATACTCGAATCCGATGCTCCCATTGTCCCGTCCAGGCGCTCCGGATGCCCGATCGACCCCACCTCGGCAAGATCGCGCTTGAAGGGGAGGCTCGCGGTCCAGTCGATCACCGCGCGCGCCTTGCGGGCCGCGCCCGGGATCTGGCTCATGTGGTAGGTGCGCGCCATCCACCAGGCCGGGAAGCCGCGGAAGGTGCGGCTGCCGATCCTCCCGACAGCCTTGTAGCGGCCGAGGTTGACGAATGCGGCGTTGCCGCGGTAGTCGAAGTCGGTCGCGCTTCCGATCCCGAGCTCGGCGGCGATGTTGCGTGCCGCGACCGGTCCCTGGCGGACCGCGTGTTGGGCTGTTGGCGGGCAGGTGCCGCCACGCGGGTTCGGTGCCGCGGCACAGTCGCCGATCGCCCAGACCGAATCCATCCCCGTGACGCGCAGGCGCGCGTCGACCGGGACACGGCCGCGCTCATCGAGCGGCACCGAGAGATCGCGCAGGCTCGGGTTGGGGGCCACCCCGGCTGTCCAGACCACGGTCCGCGAGGGCAGCGTCTCGCCGGTCGAGATCCGCGCGCTCTGCGCCGTCACTTCCTCCAGGGTTGTGCCGAGGCGAATGTCGATACCGCGCCCGCGCAGCTCGCGCAGCGCGTAGTCGGCGAGCTCGGCGTCGATCTCGGGCAGGACCCGGTCGGCGGCCTCGACCAGGACCCAGCGCATCCCGTGCAGGCGGGCACGCGGATAGCTCTCGATCGCGTCGGCGGCGAAGTCCTGCAACTCGGCCAGCGCCTCCAGGCCGGCATAGCCGCCACCCACAAAGACGTAGGTCAGCAACTCCTCGCGGCGGGCCGCGTCATCGGTCGCGTTCGCTGCCTCGAGCGTCTCGACCACGTGGTTGCGTAGCCAGATCGCGTCGGCGAGGCTCTTAAAGCCGATCGCGTGCTCGTTGAGCCCCGGCACCGGCAGAACCCGGGAAACCGAGCCGAGCGCCAACAGCAGCTGATCATAGGGGAGCTCCTGGGCCTCGCCATCCCTGGTCCGCAAGCGCACCGTACGCGCACCGGGATCATGGGCCTCGATTGCTCCCAGGCGCAGGTAGGTGCGCTTGAGGATCTCGCGCAGCGGCGTGACCACGTGCCGCGGCTCCAGTGTCCCCGCCGCCGCCTCGGGCAGGAACGGCGTGTAGAGCATGAAGTTGACCTCGTTGACGAGCGTCAGTCGTGTCGACTGCTTGGGAACGATCCGCTCCAGCTCCCGCGCAGCCATCGCCCCTCCGAACCCGCCGCCGGCGATGATCACGTTCCAGGCCATGCCTCTACCGTAGCGCTTTGTAACAACCTGTCACAAAGTTTCACCGGACATTTCCAAGCCCAAGCGGCTTCCTCCCGCCGACTGGGAACAACCAGATCACCCAGCGCGCCGCTGCCTGGGGCCAACTGCGCGGTGCGCCCTCGAGACCCTCGAAGGGCTAGGCGTTCAGTTGGGCGCGGATCAACCGATTGACCTCGCCCCCGTCGGCGCGGCCCCTGGTCTCCTTCATGACGGAGCCGACGACCGCGCCGATCGCCTTGTCATTGCCGGCGCGGATCTGCTCGGCGGCCTTGGGGTTGGCCTCGATCGCGGCGGCGACGATCGACTCCAGCTCGTCGCTGTCGGATATCTGGGCCAGTTCCTCGCGCTCGACGATCGCCGCGGGATCACCGCCCTCGGCGACGAGCGCCGCGAGCACCGCCTTGCCGGCGCTGTGGGAGATCTGCTTGGCGGAGACCATCGCCACCAGGGCTGCCAGTGCCTGCGCTTCGACCATCGAGTCCGCGGCGCTGGTCTCTCCCCCGGCCTCGCGCAGCGCCGCCGCGAGCTCGCCCGTCACCCAGTTGGCGATGACCTTCGGCTCGACCTCGCCGGCGGCTTCCGCGGCACACTCGAAGTAAGCGGCGGTCTCGGGATCAGCGGCCAGCAGCACCGCGACGTCCTCGGCGAGACCCAACTCCCCCCGATAGCGCTCGGCCCGCGCCGCCGGCAGCTCCGGCAGCGACTCGCGAGCCTCGCGCAGCATCTCCTCGGTCGGCGCCAGCGGCACCAGGTCGGGCTCGGGGAAATAGCGGTAGTCGTGGGCCTCCTCCTTGGAGCGCAGCGAGGTCAGGGTGCCGCTGCCAGGGTCGAAGTGCAGCGTCTCCTGCTCGACCGTCCCCCCCGCCTCGATCAGGGCGCGCTGGCGGGCCAGCTCTGCCTCGACCCCCCGCTCGAGGAAGCGGAAGCTGTTCATGTTCTTCAGCTCGGTCTTGGTGCCGAACGCCTCGCTGCCGGCCGGGCGCACCGAGACGTTGGCATCGACCCGCAGGCTGCCCTCCTCCATATTGACGTCGGAGACGTTGAGCTGGCGCACCGTCTCGCGCAGCAGGCGCGCCCAGGAGGCGGCCTCCGCAGCGGAGCGCAGGTCCGGCTCGGTGACGATCTCGACCAGCGGCGTGCCGCCGCGGTTGAAGTCGACCAGCGAGGCACCTGAGCCGTGGATCCGGCCCGAATCGCCGATGTGGATCATCTTCGCCGCATCCTCCTCGAGGTGGGCACGGTGGATGCGCACCTCTCCGAGTCGCCCCCCGGCGGCGATCGGGATGTCGTACTGGCTGATCTGGTAGGCCTTCGGGCTGTCGGGATAGAAGTAGTTCTTGCGGTGGAAGATCGAGCGCGGGGCGATCTCGCAGCCGAGCGCCAGGCCGATCTTGAGCGCGTAGCGGATCGCCTCCTCGTTGGCGACGGGAAGCACCCCGGGGTGGGCAAGACAGACCGGACAGGTGTGGATGTTGGGCTGATCGCCAAAGGAGAGCTCACAGCCGCAGAACATCTTCGTCCGGGTCGCCAGCTGGACGTGGATCTCGAGTCCAATCACGGCCTCGAGCTCAGCCATCCGCGTCCTCCCCCCCACCGGGCACTGCGTCAAAGCCGATCTCCTGCTCAAGTGCGTAGGAGGCCTCGAGTAGCTCCTGCTCGGCAAAGGCCGGGGCGGCGATCTGAAAGCCAACCGGCAGCCCCGGGCCGCCGCCCTCGGGTTCGGCAAGGCCGGCTGGAATCGAGATCGCCGGAATTCCGGCGAGCGGCATCGGCACCGTGAAGAAGTCGTTCATGTACATCGCCAGCGGGTCCTCGGTTTTCTCACCGAGCCCGAAGGCGACCGAGGGCGAGGTCGGCGTGACGATGAAGTCGACCGCTGCGAAGGCGTTCCTGAAATCCTCGGCGATCTTGGTCCGCACCTTCTGCGCCTGGCCGTAGTAGGCCTCGTAATAACCCGAGGAAAGAGCGTAGGTGCCGAGCATGATCCGCCGCTTGACCTCCTCACCGAAACCCTGGGAGCGGGTCTGCTCATACATCTCGATCAGGTCACTGGCCTCGCCGGCTCGTAGCCCGTAACGGACCCCGTCATAACGGGCCAGGTTGGAGGAGGCCTCGGCCGGTGCGATCACGTAGTAGGCGGAGATCCCATGCTCAGCGTGGGGCAGCGAGACCTCCTCAATCTCTGCGCCAAGAGCTCCGATCCGGCTCAGCGTCTGCTCGAAGACCGTCCTGACGCCCGGTTCGACCGAGTCCTCGGAGAGCTCCCGGGGCACCCCGAAACGGAGCCCCGCTAGGCTCTCGCGAGTGGGGACAGCGATGCCTCCGGCGATGCCCACCGAGGTCGAATCGCAGGGGTCCCTGCCCTCCATCGCCGCCAGTAGCAGGGCTGCGTCGGTGACGTCGCGGGTCAGCGGGCCGCATTGGTCCAGTGAAGACGCGAAGGCGATCATCCCGTAGCGCGAGATCGCTCCGTAGGTCGGCTTCAGGCCGACGATTCCGCAGAGGGCCGCGGGCTGGCGGATCGAGCCTCCGGTGTCTGTGCCGATTGCACATGGTGCCAGGCCGCCGGCGACGACGGCCGCCGAGCCTCCCGAGGAGCCGCCGGGAACCCTGCTCGGATCCCAGGGGTTCAGTACCGCTCCGTAGGCGGAGTTCTCGTTGGAGGACCCCATCGCGAACTCATCCATGTTGGTCTTGCCGAGCACTCCCGCGCCGGCCTCGATCAGGCGCCGCACCGCGGTTGAGGTGTAGGGCGGGGCGTAGTTCTCGAGGATCCGCGAGCCCGCCGTCGTCGGTACGCCCTCGGTGCAGAAAATGTCCTTGACCGCGACCGGAATCCCCGCCAGCGGACCGCGCCCCTCGCCGCCTGGGTTCGCGGAGCGCCAAAGGTAGGCGTTGAGCTGATCCTTGGCAGCGGCCGAGCGCCAGGCCTCGGCGTACTCGGCCGCGGCCAGCTCGCCAGCCTCAATTCTTCGCGCCGCCTCGGCGACACCCAGGGCGAGCAGATCGGCGCTCATTCTGCTTGCGGGGAGGGGACGCGGAAGGCACCCTCGACCGGGTCTGGAGCTGGGGCTAGGACCACCCCTCGAGGCAAGCTCGGGCGCGGCTGGTCGGCGCGGAGAACGTTCTCGAGCTCAACCACGTGCGCGGTCGGCTCGACGTCGGCGAGGTCAAGGGTGGAGATGCGGTTGACGTGGTCGAGGATCCCCGACAGCTCAGTGGCCATCCGCTCGAGCTCCTCCTCTGCCAGTCGTAGCCGGGCGAGCTTTGCGACATGCAACACCTGTTCGCGGTCGATCACGGCGGGGATTGTAGGTGGCGGGCCTCGGCCGGCGCCTGGCTGCCTGGCCAGTTAAAGTGCCCGCCCATGCGGGGCAAGAGAGCCGAGAGCTTCGTGGTCTTGAGCCTGCGCATCCTCGCCCTCAGTTTCGCCCTCGTTGGCATCCTCTTCATCGCCATCCCGAGTGGCGTCCTCGACGCGATCTCTGACCTCGGCGCCGACCTCGGCGGCTTCACCCGCGCCCCGCACGGCACCGAGCAGCTCTGGCTTGCTCTCTCTTTTTCCTACATGGTCGCGATCACCGGCATCTGCCTCCTCGCCCAAAGTGATGTGGTCCGCTATCGCCCGCTGTTGCTGGTGCTCGCGCTCGCCAAGACGGCCTCCTCGCTGAGCGCGCTTGGCTTCTACCTCTTCGACGAAAACGTCTTCATCTACCTGCTCAACTTCCTGGTCGATGGCTCCCTCGTTCTGATTGCCCTCTGGCTCTGGTCTCTCGTCGGTCGTGTCGAGCGCCCGCCGGGCCCGGGCTGAAAGGGCGCACCGGGGCTTTCAGCCGCCGAGAAGCGCACGCTGAGCGCGATCTGCGAAGCGATGGCGCCCGGCATCGATGACCTGCCGGGCGCCGAGCGAGACGTGGACGTCTCGGGTCCGGTCGCAGATTTCCTGACCTCGATTTCTCCACGCATGCTGAGGCGGATCAGGCTTGGCCTGCGCGCCTTTGAGTGGCTGCCGTTCCCCTGGCGATTTAGCCACCTCGATGCCGACGCCCGTGATCAGTTCCTGCGGCAAATGGAGGAGTCGCGCTTCCGCCTGCACCATGAGCTGCTCCTGCTGGCGAAGATCTTCTCGACCCTGGGCTATGCGGTAGTCCCCGAGGTCGAGGCGCGGATCGGGATTCAGACCGCCTGCCGCCTGGCCGATGGCAGCCAGCCAGAGCCGGCTGCCAGCCTCGGCGACACCCGCCCTGGAGCTGAGGTTGAGGAATGTGACGTTGTGATCATCGGCTCGGGCGCCGGCGGCGCCAGCGCCGCCGCGGCGCTGGCCGAGGCCGGGCTTGAGGTCGTCGTCCTCGAGGCGGGTGGCCACTACAACCGCGACTCCTACCCGGAGGACCATCTCGAGGCGATCGCCACGCTCTACCGTGATGGCGGACTGACCGTTGCCGAGGGCAACCCCCCGATTCCGGTTCCGGTCGCGCGGACCCTCGGCGGCACGACGGTGATCAACTCCGGTACCTGTTTTCGGGCGCCGGGGTCGGTGCTCGACAACTGGCGCGATCAGCACGGAATTGGTTGGGCGCGCGAGCTCGACCCCCACTTCCTCGAGGCTGAGGAGTTCTTGCACGTCACCCGACTTGACCCGGCTCGGATGGGGCGAAATGGGCAGCTTGCGATGGAGGGGGCGGCCGCGATCGGCGCCTCCGGGGGGCCGATCTCCCGCAACGCCGGTAGCTGCGTGCAGTGCAGCTCCTGTCCCTATGGCTGTGAGATCGACGCCAAGCGGGGGATGCACGTCAGCTACCTGCCACGGGCGGTCGCTGCGGGCGCGCGAATCCGCACCGGGGTCGAAGCGCGGCGCCTGTTGCTTGAGGATGGCCGCGCGGTCGGGGTGCACTGCTGGACTGGCGCGGAGGCTGGCTCGAGCGTCGGAGCTCGATCATTCACGGTCAGGGCCCGCCGCGCAACAATTGTCGCCTGTGGTGCCCTGGGGACCCCTGAGCTTCTGCTGCGCTCAGGCCTGGGCGGCAACCAGGTCGGGCGCAACCTGCACATTCACCCGGCCTGCTGGGTGGGCGGACGCTACGAGGAGGAGGTGCGTGGCTGGAGCGGGGTGATGCAGAGCTACTACATCGACCAGTGGGAGGCCGAGCGGATTCTGCTGGAGGCGACCTTCACACCGCTTGCCTTCGGTGGAGGCTGGTTGCAGGGCGCCGGGCGCGCCCATCAGGAAGCGATGCTCGAATTCGGTCACATCGGCTCAATCGGTGTCCAGCTCGCCGACCACTCCGCGGGCAGGGTCGGCCTGCTCGCGAACGGTTCGCTGAAGGCGACCTACAAACTGACCAAGGACGATGCTTCTCGCATCACTTTCGGCATTGCCCGCGCGGCTGAAGTTCACTTCGCGGCGGGTGCCACCGAGGTTTACCCCAATATCCCGCGGGTGGGAGTTCTGCGCCCTGGTCGGCTTGCCGATTTCGAATCGATGAGCTTCAGGCCCTCCGAGCTGCGGCTCGAGGCCTTCCACCCGATGGGCACGGCGCGGATCTCAGGCCACGAAGGCGCCGGCGTCTGCGATTCGGCCGGCGCCGTCCATGGCGCCGATGGCCTCTATCTCACCGACGCCTCCCTCTTTCCCAGTGCGGTACAGGTCAACCCGATGATGACGATCATCGCGTTCGCCAAGCAAATCGCCGCCGGGATCGCCGCCGGCTAGCAGGAGGCTAAGCCGGCGGGGGCGCCGATGGTGGCGGTGCCGGCGGTGGAGGTGGTGGTGGAGGTGGTGGTGGAGGTGGTGGAGGTGGTGGCGGTTGATAGGTCGGAGCCGGTGGTTGTGGCGGCGCTTGCTGCGGAGGCGGCGGCTCCTGGTAGGCCGGCGGCGGCACCGGGGGTTGTTGGGGAACTGGCGACTGCTGGCCTTGCTGGTGTTGCTGGGCCTCCCAGCTGCCAGGATCAGAAAGGCGGTCGGCGGCACCGCCGAAGGAAACACCCTCCTCCTGCATTGATTTGTAGCCGCCGATGGTGAGGACGATCAGCTCGACGAGGCCGAGCCAAACGCCGAATTCGCGACCGAGGCTGACATCCACAGTTGCTTCGCCGATGCCCGGCACCCCCGGCGGACTGATGATGTAGATCACCAAGATGATCGTCCCGAGGGCGGCGAGCACCGTGGTGATCACGCTGAGTGAAATCGGAATTCGAGCCACGCCGTTCCCAAAGAGGGCCAACGCCATGCCAGAGAAGCCGGCGAAGACGAGGATGATGTTGAACCATTCACTGAAGGCGTCAAAGGCGTTAAAGCCGCTGACTCCCGGCAGGTTGACGCCGTACCACGCGAAGAGAAACATGGTGAGGATCAGCGCCAGGCCGGCAATTCCGGCCAGCTGCTCACCTGGCGAGGGGCGTTCGGTCATTCGGTTCCTCCTGGAGTTCGCGTAGTTGTCGGGACCCTACACCCGGCCTCTGGCAGCAGCGAGAGTGTTGACCAAGAGCATCGCGATCGTCATCGGCCCGACGCCGCCGGGAACCGGCGTGATCGCCGCGGCCAGCTCAGCGGCCGGCTCGAAATCGACGTCCCCACAGAGCCCATCGGCGCCACGATTGACGCCCACATCGATCACCACAGCGCCCGGTTTGATCGCCTCGGCACCCAGCAACCGTGGCACCCCCACCGCCGCGACCAGCACATCGGCGCGACTGCAGACTGCAGTGAGCGCCCGGGTGCGTGAATGGCAGACCGTGACCGTTGCGTTTCTATCGAGCAGGAGCCGCGCAACGGGGACGCCGACGAGCTTTGATCGGCCAACGACAACGGCCTCGGCTCCCTCCAGCTCGACCCCCTCGTGGCGTAACAGTTCCATCACCCCGGCCGGCGTGCAGGGGACGAAGCCCGGCGTGCCGTGCGCGAGCAGACCGGCGTTGGTCGGTGTCAACCCGTCGACGTCCTTGCCGGGGTCGATCTCGGCGACGATCCGGTCCGGGTCTATCTGCTCGGGCAGCGGTAGCTGCACGAGGATCCCGTCCACCTCGGAGTTGACGTTCAGGCTGTCAACCAACTCGAGCAGCTCGCCCTGCCCTGTCGCCGCTGAGAGGCCGTGATGCAGCGAGCCGATGCCGACCTCCTGGCAGGCTTTGTGCTTCATCTCTACGTAGATCTTGGAGGCCGGGTCATCGCCGACAATGACCGTTGCCAGCCCCGGTGCGCGCCCGCTCACGGACTCAAACTCCGCGACTTCTGAGCTGACCCTCTCGCGGACCTCGGCCGCAACCGCCTTGCCGTCAATGATCCGTGCCGCCATCATCCCTACCTCTTGCGAATCGGCGCGTAGTCGGCCATCAGCTTGCGCTCGGAGCCATCGCCGGAGAATCGCACGACGACCACCCCACCAGGCTCAACGGCGGTCACCACGCCGTCGCCGAAACTGGCGTGGGTCACATCGTCGCCGGTCTGCAGCTCAAGCGCCGGTCCGGGATCGACCGCCACCGCACTGGCCACCGCCGCATCCCAGCCGCTCGCCGCGCCGCCGCCAGCTCCATGGCTCTCGGTCAGCTCGGCCGGTAGCTCATCGACAAAGCGCGACGGCAGGTTGCGCTCAGCTCGGCCGAAGAGCCTGCGTTCGCGGGCCCAGGTCATGTAGAGGCGCCGTCGGGCGCGGGTGATTCCGACGTAACAGAGGCGCCGCTCCTCCTCCTCGCCGCCCTCTTCGAGGGCGCGGGCGTGGGGAAAGGAGCCCTCCTCGCAGCCGACGATGAAGACGGTGTCGTACTCAAGGCCCTTGGCGTTATGGAGCGTCATCAGCGTGATCTGCTCCTCCTTGTCCTCAATCGAGTCCTGGTCGCTGACCAGGGAGATCTGCTGCAGAAACTCCTCCAGCGGCGGTGCTGCACCGTCACCCTCGAGCTCGCGGTTGGCGTCGAACTCCGCCGCCACGCCAATCAGCTCCTCGAGGTTCTCGACCCGACCCTCCGCTTCGATCGTGCGCTCGGCTTCAAGCGCCTCCAGGTAGCCCGTCTCGTGCAGCATCGCCTCGACCAGCTCCGCCACCGCGACGCCAGCGCGCGCCCGTTCGGCGAGCGACTCGATCGTCTCGTGGAAACGCGCGATCGCCTTGAGCGCCGCGGCGCCCAGTCCGGGCACAGCCTCCACCTGGCCGACGACCTCCCAGATCGGCAGGCCGGTGGTGTTGGCGTGGGCGGCGATCCGACCCTGGGTCGTGCTGCCAATCCCGCGCCGCGGAGAGTTGACGGCGCGGGCAAATGAAACCTGGTCGGAGGGGTTGATCAGCAGGCTGAGGTAGGCAACCGCGTCCTTGATCTCGGCCCGCTCATAGAACTTGGTGCCGCCGATCACCTGGTATGGCAGCTCGAAGCGGACCAGGGTGTCCTCGAGCACCCGGCTCATCGCGTTGGTCCGGTAAAAGACGGCGACGTCCTCGCGCCGCACCCCATCCTCTTCGCCGAGACGCTGGATCTCACCGGCGACCCAGCGCGCCTCCTCGTGCTCATCGCCAACCTCGGCGAGCTGCACCAGCTCGCCGCCCTGCACCTCGGTCCAGAGCCGCTTCTCGCGGCGTTCGCGGTTGCGGGAGACGACGGCGTTTGCGGCGGAGAGAATCGTCTGCGTCGAGCGATAGTTCTGCTCGAGCTTGACCACTTGAGCCTCGGGGAAATCGCGCTCGAAGTCGAGGATGTTGCGGATGTCGGCGTGTCTGAAGCCATAGATCGACTGGTCCTCGTCGCCGACGACCATCAGGTTCCCGTGCTCGGAGGAGAGCAGTTGCAGAAGCCGGTACTGAGCGTGGTTGGTGTCCTGATACTCGTCGACCAAGACGTGGCGGAAGGTGCGCCGCCAGCGCTCGCGCACCTCCGCGAAGAGCTCCAAAGCGTTGACGGTGCGCACGAGCAGATCATCGAAATCCATCGCGTTGGCGGCGAGCATGCGTTTTTCGTAGAGCTCATAGACCTCAGCCGCGGCCTCCTCGAAGACGTTGCCCTGGGCTTGGGCGTAGGCACCGGCATCGATCAGCTGATTCTTGGCACCGCTGATCTGGGCGCGCAGCGCGCGTGGGGGAAAGCGTTTGGGGTCGACACCAACCTCATTCATGCAGCGCTTCAGCATGCGCAGCGAGTCGGCCTCGTCATAGATCGTGAAGCTGCGCGAGTAGCCGAGGCGCTCGGCGTCCGCGCGCAGCATCCGCGCACAGGCGGAATGAAAGGTCGTCACCCACATCGCCCGCACCGAGCGCCCGATCAGCTCGCCGACTCGCTCGCGCATCTCCGCGGCGGCCTTGTTGGTGAAGGTGATCGCGAGGATCTCCCCCGGCCTGGCCGCCTCAGTGGCCAACAGGTAGGCGATCCTGTGAGTAAGGACCCGGGTCTTGCCCGAACCGGCGCCGGCGATCACCAGCAGAGGGCCCTCGCCGTGGCGCACGGCCTCGCGCTGGGGCTGATTCAGATCGCCGAGGAGTCGCTCGGCGCGATCGGCACCAACCTCGGTGGGAGCCGCATCCAGGGCGCGCTCGCCACCGGGAACCGGCTCAGGCTCTGACTGAAAGGCCACCCGCCGAGCATAGCCAGACGCTCGGCGGGCGAGGCGGGCCTAGACCGCTACTTCTGGCAGCCTTCGGCGATTTTCACGAACCCGTTGCTGGAGCCGTTGAGGACAAGTTCTTCGACTTCTTCCTGTGAGGCTTCTTCGACGTTTTCGACGATGCAGCTGGTCACGGTCGCCGGGATCTTTTCCGATTCGGCTTCCAGGACCTGGCGAAAGGATGCGGCGAACTTGGCGGCGTTGAAAGAGGCGAAGCCGGTGAGTTCGTTCAATTTCCACTTTCCTTCTTCTTCGACGAGTTCAACTTCCAGGGTCTGGCCATTGAACGTGCCGCCCGTGAGCGCGGCTTCGGCGGTCGCCTTTTCGCCGTTCACCGCGATGTTTGAAACTTCCACCGATTCCGCCTTACCGTTGCCTTCCTTCTGTTCTTCTTCGCACTTCTTGACGGCACCGGAGCCGCTTTCGCTGCTGGTCTGTTCGACGAAGTTCTGGGTGCTGAATTCGGTGCAGACGGAGGGTGAGGTGCTCGTCGCCGAGGTTTCGATCGCTTCTTCGATATTGCTTTCGTCGCTATTGCCGCTGCTCCCACAGGCGCTGAGCGCGAATGCCGAGGCGATGGCGAGGACGAAGACCGGGATAAGGAGGCGGCCCTTGCTCACAAAAGTCCTTTCATAGGGTGCGAAACTGGGTGGCGGCAGGCTATCTCAGCCCCCGGCGCAAAGGCCCGGCCCATTTGCGCCTAACCGCCGGCCGAGGAGCGGCCGGTGCGGGGCCCGATCTCCGCCCCCCCGGCCCCGCCATCCTCTGAGCCGGCGCCATCGAGCTCGGCGAGTCGCCGCTCGACCTCGGCGATTCGCGTCGACAGAGCTTTGATCGCCTCGGCGATCGGGTCGGGAAGGTGAATCCAGTCGGCGTCGGGCCCCTCAACCCGTCTGCCCTCGATCTTGACGGCGTGGCCCGGGTTGCCGATAACCGTCGAGCTCGCGGGCACGTCCTCGACGACCACCGTGTTGGCGCCGACCTTGGCGCCGACGCCGACCGTGATCGGCCCGAGCAGCTTGGCGCCGGAGCCGACGGTCACGTCGTCGCCGAGGGTCGGATGTCGCTTGCCGCGCTGAAAGCCGGTACCGCCGAGCGTGACACCCTGGTAGAGGGTGACCCGCGCGCCGATCTCGGCGGTCTCCCCGATCACCACTCCGGAGCCATGGTCGATGAAGAACTCGCCGCCGATCCGTGCCGCCGGGTGAATCTCAACCCCGGTGATCGCTCGCGAGAGATAGGCGATCGCGCGGGGCGCGATCGGTACACCAGCCTCGCGCAGGGCGTGGGCAATGCGGTGAGCGAGCAGCGCCTGGACGCCCGCCCAGCTGGTCAGGATCTCGAAGCTCGAGACCCCCCTAGCGGCAGGGTCGCGATCGCGCGCCGCCGCGACGTCGTTTCTCACCTCTTCGAGCACCCTCTTGAATCGGCTCACGGTGCAAAGAAGGGTAGGGACATGTAGCGCTCGCCCGAATCGCAGACGATCGTCACCACCCGCCGGCCGGCCATCTCTGGGCGCGCGGCCACCCTGAGCGCCGCATTGATGTTCGCCCCAGCCGAGATCCCGGCGAGGATTCCCTCGCGCCCGGCGACGAGGCGCGCGGTCTCCAGGGCATCCTCATCGGAAACCGCGATCGTCTCATCGACCACAGAGGGGTCATAGGCCTCGGGCAGGAAGCCGGCGCCGATCCCCTGGATTTTGTGGGGGCCCGGCGGCCCGCCGCTGAGCACCGGCGAAGCGGCGGGCTCGACCGCAACGACCAGAGCCCCGGGCGCTCTCTCCTTCAGCATCCGCCCGACCCCGGTGATCGTCCCCCCGGTACCGACACCGGCGACGAAGGCGCCGACCTCGCCATCGGTGTCACGCCAGATCTCCTCCGCGGTCGTGCGCCGGTGCACCGCGGGGTTGGCCGGGTTGGAGAACTGCTGGGGCATGAAGGCCTTGCGCTGCTCGCGGATCTCCATCGCCAGGTCGACCGCCTCGGTCATCCCTCCCAGCGATGGCGTCTCGCGGACCTCCGCACCGTAGGCGCGCAGCAGCTTCCCCCGCTCCCGACTCATCCCCTCCGGCAGGGTGAGGATCAGCTCATAGCCGCGCGCCGCACAGACCATCGCCAGCGCGATCCCGGTGTTGCCGCTGGTTGGCTCGACGATCACCGAGCGACCGGGCCTGACCAGACCCTCCTCCTCGGCGGCGTCGATCATCGCCACCCCAATTCGGTCCTTGACCGAGCCGCCCGGGTTGAAGTACTCGAGCTTTGCGCAAACCTCCGCCCCAAGGCCCTCGGCAAGCCGATGGAGGGCGACCAGCGGGGTATTCCCGACCGTCGCCGAAGCCTCCGCCCCGATTCGCATCCCGCGGACCCTAGCGCCGCTCGTATCCGCAGCCGCTGAGGCGGCTCTCGCGCGAGCGGCTAACCGTTGGCCGCCTCGACCGTGCCGCGAACTTCACAGGAGGCACCGGCATCGAAGGCGTGAAGATTCACCGTCATCACGGCGCCCGGCAATGCGTAGATGAACTGGCCCTCGATTCGTGTCGGTCCAGGACTGAGGAAGGAGAAGGTCGATTCTCCACCCGCAGGCAGACTCGCGCCGCTCGCGTGGGCTCCTTCGGAGTCGCCATAGAACCAGTTCAGCGTGCCCGCCGTAGAGCCAAGGTTCTGGAAGTCCATCATCACCTGGCCGCCGTCATGGCAAACGGTGAGAAGCTGCAATTCATCGCCGAGGTTTACGGCCTCATTTTCTCCGCTCGGGGGACTCATCCGGATCGCCCTGACCGGTGTCGTGCAGGTGACTTCACCTTCGTTTCCGATTACGGCCAGCGATTCCGGTGGCGGACAGGCCCCTTTGATCTTCCGCTGGTAGGCCGCGGCGCCGAGGCCGCCGAGTTTTTCCGCTTCGCCGGATTTTGTCGCGGTATTGGCCTTGGTGGCCGAGTCGGCCGTGGTCGCCTTGCTGGCCGTGTTCGCCGTAGTCGCCTTGGCTGCCGTGTCGGCGCTACCGGCATGGGCGACCGAGGCTCCGCTGATGTTGGAGTCAAACACCTTGGTCGCGATCTTCTTCACCTGCTTCTTCTGCTTCGCGGTGAAACCACCAGCGGCGATCGCGGTGCCACCTAGGGCAGCGATCAGGGCGACGATTGCGACAACCGTCGCTGGCGAGCGACGGGGATTGAGTTTCTCCAACATGGCCTCTCCTCTGGGCTTGCGGGGCGTTGGGCAACCGTATACCGCGGGTCAGACCCTCCCCACAGGCGAGCTCCGTATCACTCGCCTACGGTGCCTCTGCCCAGACCCGCCGTCTGCTCGCTTTGAGCCGCTGCCCCTCAGGTGGAGAAATCCGGTGCATAGGGCGATAGAGACAAGTGCGATCTAACGTGCGCTGACTCCAAGTTCTCCCGACACTTCCCGGGAGATCGATAGCTCTTCAAGCGAGACAGCCCCCGACCCAGCTGGGTCGGGGGCTGTCCGCGCTGCGACTCAGGCTCCTGCCTTCACGCCAATGAAGTTCAGAAAGAGGAGTCGCATGACCAAGGATGACGTGCTGTTCGGCTATCGCCAAGCCCTCTTCGCCGCTGGCCGACAGACGGGCGGCTTCGAGCGGATCTGGCGAGAGCAGACCGGCCCCGCCGCTGCCTTGCTTGGCGCATCCCCGCATGGGGGACACCACCCCAGGGCCTGGCCCAAGCCAGCCCTAAGGACGCCTGCGCCAGCTGTATGCGAGCTTGGCGCCTACCGAGAGGAACAGAAGGCCGATCAACATGGCCAGTGGGATGCCGAAGAAGATGTACCAGATCACCGCCGCGAGAAAGACGAGCGCGAGAACCTCCAGAAGCGGCGGGTCGGACTGTCGGAACGGGGACATCGACAGTCAAGGTAGACGCTCTGACCCTGCGCCTCAGATGAAATACATCCCCGAGCCCGCCTCGGCGGCCTCGCGGCGGGCCACTTCGGCGATCGTGGTCTGCCCGAAGACCTTGCGCAGGGCGCTGACGCCCTCGCCCCAGATCCCGCCGGCCTCATCGGCTTCTTGGCCTACCTTGCCATCGAGCGCCTGGACCACCTCGAGCACCGTGATCTCTTCGGCTGGCCGCGAGAGTGTGTAGCCGCCTTTCATCCCCCGGTGACTGGTCAGAAGCCCAGCTCGGCGCAGGGTCGAAAAGAGCTGCTCGAGAAACTGCTCAGGGATTTTGCGGCGCTCCGCGAGCTCCTTGATTGGGACTGGGCGATCGCCCGAGCGGGCAAGCTCGGCCATGGCCACCACCGCGTAGCGCGACTTCGAGGTGATCGAGATCACCCCAACATTTCTACCGCACCTCACGGACCCGGCTCGGTTAGGATCGATCCGCGGTGCCGGTTTTCCCGCCGGTGCCGCGAATGCCTCCAACCGCGACTTGATCGGACCCCCACTGAGCGAGCGCCCACATTGTCTAGTCATCGACGGGCACCCGCTCGTGCGACTCGGGGTGCGCAAAGCGCTCCAAGACGACTTTGAGGTCGAAGAACTGGCCACTCGCGCCGAGGCTGTCGAGCTGGTCCGTGACGTTGGCAACTTTGACGTCGCGATTGTTGATATGCGCCGGCCCAGTGAGGACGCCGGCCCGGCGCTGGGCGGCAACGAGACCATCCGCGCATTGCGCAAAGCCGAACCGGCGCTCGGAATCGTCGCTCACGGCGAGCGCGCCGAGCGACACCTCGCCAACAGCGCCCTGCAGGCCGGTGCTAGCGCCTTCGTTGCGCGCACCGCCGGCGCCGATCAGCTCGAGCGCGCCGTACGCGCTGCCCTCGCCCAGGAGAGTTTCGTCGACCCCGCCGTGCCGCCACCCGGCAGCCGCGGCAAGCTCACCCGGCGCCAACGCGAGATCCTGCAGTTGCTTGCCAATGGCGAATCGACCACGGTGGCCGCTCGCGAACTCGGACTCAGCGAAGAAACGGTGAAGACCCACACCAAGAATGTGATCGCTCGCCTCGGTGCCCGCAACCGGACCCACGCGGTGGCAATCGGCTTGCGCGAGTCACTGATCGAGTAGCGCCCAGGAGCTCAGATCCAGCCTCTGTCGCGGGCCGTGAGCACGGCCTGGGCGCGATCGACGGCGCCGATCTTGCCGTAGACGTTATGAAGATGGGTGCGGATCGTCGAGACCGAGAGCTGCATTTCGCCGGCGATCTGCTTGTAGACCATGCCCTCGGAGAGATGGCGCAAGACGTCGAGCTCGCGTGCTGAGAGCGGACACGGCTCGCTGATCCGGGCGCCGTTCTGGCGCGGGTAGGGAAACTCGTAGAGGAGCTGGCGCAGGCCGTCGGGGTCAAGTCCGGTGCGCTTGGCGGTGGCCCGAAATCTATCCGGAGCGACTGCCTCACCCTGGGAATAGTGGGCGACCATGTCGGCGAGTGCGACCATCCCGGCCAATCCCTCGGCGTCTTCGGCGTGGTGGCGCTCGATCGCCACGGCGATCCGCTGCGGCACGTTCCAGCGCCGCGCCAGAACGCCGCCGACGAGCGCATGGTCGATGCCGAGCTCATCGCGTTCCTGGCGGATGCGCTGGTCGGGCGTGCGGCCCACGGCGTCAAAGAAGGGGCGCCGACCCGGGTGCAGGCTATGGATGACGAGGCGACCGACGTCGTGCAGAAGTGAGGCGACGGCGAGCTCATCGCGATCGGGCCAGCCGACCGAGCGCCCGATCACCCCCGCGGCATGCTGGGTGGCCAGGGCATGGACCCGGAAGCGCTCAGGCTGTAGATCCCGCGCGCCGTTGACCTCGAAGAAGTCAAAGACACTGGCGGTTCCGGCGATCGCCAGCACCCCCGATGGCTTGAGGACATCGACCGCCTCGGGGACGCTCGCGGCACCTCCGGGTAGCGCGCCGCCACGGTTTGCAGCGCGCAGAACCGCGATCGTCAGGGCGACATCGGATTCGACCACTTCGACCAGCTCGCCCACTCTGGCGGTCTCTGCGGTGGCAGCCTGCATCACCCTTGCCTGGGACTCAAAGAGGACCGGAAAGTGCTCCACAGCCTCAAAGGCGGCCGCCAGTCGGGCACCGGGAGCAGGCTTACCCGCGCCCTTGTCGCGCACGGCATTTTCCTTAGCCTTCCCGTTACTTTGTTGTTTGGCTGATGGCATGGGCGATTTGCTCGCCTATCCATCGGCAATGCAGGACGTTCGGTTTAGCAGGGCCATCCCCAAAATTGGGGATGTTTCCCAGTGTCTTATCCAGCGCGGCCGATTTGCGGCGCCGCTTTGTCTCGGTTACTGAAGGCGATCGACGGCGGCGGAGATCCGCGCCAGCGATTCATCGCGGCCGAGCAGCGCCAGGGACTCGAAGATCCCCGGTGAGACGCTGGTGCCGGTGATCGCGACGCGGATCGGCTGATAGAGGCGGCCGGGCTTGACTTCGAGCTGGGTAGGCAGGGGCGAGAGAACAGCCTCAATCGAGCTCGGGTCAAAGGCCTCCGCGCTGGAAAGCGCTGCGCGGGCTGCCAGCAAGAGGGCAGCGGACCCGTCCTTCATCACCTTGTGCCAGGCCGAATCGTCCTTGATCGGTGGCCCGAAGGCAAAGCGAATCAGCGGCCAGACCTCGGCGAGGGTCTGGGCTTTGTCCTGGGCGATCTCACAAGCCTCGCGCAGCCGTGGATCGGGCTCGCGGTCAAGATGGCGGGCGACCACGGCTGTGTAGTCATCGACGGACATCTCGCGCATGTAGCGGCCGTTGATCCAGCGCAGCTTCTTCTCGTCGAAGATCGCCGCGGCGACGCCGACGTCCTCGATCCTGAAGCGCTCGACCAGTTGCGAGGTTGTGAGCAGCGTGGCGTCATCATCGGTTCCCCAGCCCAGCAGCGCGAGGTAATTCCGCAGGGCGGCCGGCAGGTAGCCGGCCTCGCGCAGCTCCTGCACGGAAGCCGCCCCGTGGCGCTTTGAGAGCTTGCGCCCGTCGGGTCCGTGCAGCAGCGGTAGGTGCGCATAGCGCGGGGCGCGGTACCCGAGTGCCGCCAGCACCAGTAGCTGCTTCGGCGTGTTGGAGAGATGATCATCGCCGCGCACGACGTCGCTGATCGCCATCTCCGCATCATCAACCGCGACCGCGAAGTTGTAGAGGACGCTGCCATCGCCGCGCGCGATCACGAAGTCGTCATAGCTGCGATTCGGGAAGGCGACGCGGCCGCGGATCAGATCCTCAACGACGGTCTCGCCGTTGTCGGGGACCCGCAGGCGCACGGCCGCGCCGGGGTCATCGACCGGCTCGCCGCGGTAGCCGCGATCGGCGCCGTGCTCAGCCTTCCAGGCCTCGACCTCCTTGGCGGTGGCGGTATCGCGATAGGCGGCGCCGGACTCAAGCAGCCGCGCCAAGGCCTGACCGTGGCGCTCTGCCCGCGATAGCTGGGAGATCGGCCCCTCGTCCCAGTCGAGTTCCAGCCAACGCAAGGCATCGAGGATCTGCTCGACGTTCTCCTCGGTGGAACGCTCGCGGTCGGTGTCCTCGATTCGCAGCACGAGGGCGCCATCGTCATGGCGGGCGGCGAGCCAGTTGTAGAGCGCCGTCCTCGCTCCGCCGATATGCAGGGCACCCGTCGGTGAGGGGGCAAAGCGCAGGCGGATGGAGGAGACGGCGGCCACGAGGTCGGCGCGCATGTTTCCACAGTGCCCTCCTGGGGCGGATGCCGATCACCGATGCAAGGTTGTCTTGACCGGAGATGGCCGGCCGGTCTTGACGATCCCGGCCCGGCCCACGTCCGGCAGGAGAGCGGCTGAGCGCGGGCGCCTGGTTTCGGGGGCGTTGGGCACGGGTCCGCAGCCGCCGAGCGACGCCGGCTCGGGCGCATGAGGGCGCTCTGAAAGACTGCCGGGCTCATGCTGATCGGCGCACACGTCTCGACCGCTGGGGGCCTGGAGAGGGCGATCGAGCGGGGCAGCGAGCTTGGCTGCGAATCCATCCAGATCTTTCACCAGAGCCCGCGCATGTGGCGCCCAACCCGCTACGGAGAGGCCGATTTCTCCGCCTTTCGCGAGGCGATGGAGGGATCGGAGGTCAAGGCCGTCGTGATCCACGCCGTCTACCTGATTAACTGCGCGACCAGGGACTTGGAGCTGCGCAAGAAGTCGCTGACCGCTCTGACCCATGCGCTGCGGATCGGCGACGGGATTGGCGCCACCGGCGTCGTCCTGCACCCGGGCGCCCAGAAAGGCGAGCCGCTCGGACCTTCGATGAAGCGCGCCGCGAAAGTGATCGCCGCCGCCTTGAAAAACAGCGATTCCTGTCCGCTGTTGCTCGAGCAGACCGCCGGGCACAAGGGCCTTTTGGGACGTGATTTCGACCAGACTGCCGAGCTGATCGGGCTGGCTGGCGGCGGCGAGCGGCTCGGGCTTTGCCTGGACTCCTGTCACCTCTTCGTGCAGGGCTATGACGTCACCGATGAGGCAAGCCTCAGTGCGGTCGTCGAGGAGGCCGATCGTAAGGTCGGCCTCGAGCGGCTGCGCTGCCTTCACATCAACGACGCCGCCGCACCGCTCGGTTCATGCCGCGATCGTCACGCCAATATCGGCAGGGGCGAGATGGGCAAAAAGGGACTGGCAACCTTTCTCTCGGAGCCGCGATTTGAGGGCTTGCCGGCGACCCTGGAGACGCCCGGTCCGGCTAAGAAAGGCGCCGACCGCCGGGAAGTGACAGCCGCCAAGCGACTGCGTCGAGAAGGCCTCAAAGCCCGCGCCAGCTAGCCCCCCGGCCTATTTGATCTGCATGCCGGAGATCGCGCGGGAGATGACCAGACGTTGGATCTCTGAGGTGCCCTCAAATATCGTGTAGATCTTCGCGTCGCGGTGCATGCGCTCGACCGGGAACTCGCGCGTGTAGCCGTTGCCGCCGAGGATCTGAATCGCCCGCTCGGTCGCCCAGACGGCGACCTCGCCGGCCTTCAGCTTGGCCATCGAGCCCTCGGCGTTCTCGAAGGTCTGTCCTGAGCGTCCCATCCAGGCGCCGCGCCAGACCAACAGGCGGGCGGCGTCGATCTCGAGCTTCATGTCGGCGAGCGCGAAGGCGATCGCCTGGTTCTCGATGATCGGGCGGCCAAACTGCTGGCGCTCCTTGGCGTATCCGAGCGAGTACTCATAGGCCGCGCGGGCGATGCCGATCGCCTGCGCACCGACGGTCGGACGACTCGCCTCGAAGGTCTGCATCGCGGCCTGCGACTTTGACTTCTTGCCCTCCCGCACCCGCGCTAGGCGCTCGTCGAGCTTCTCTTTGCCGCCCAGCAGGCAGGACCCAGGGACTCGACACTCATCGAGATGGACGTCGGCGGTGTGGGAGGCACGCAGACCGTGCTTTTTTACCTTCGCGCCCTGCTCGCACCCGGCGGTTCCCGGAGGAATGACGAAGGCAGCGTGACCGCGTGAGCCAAGCTCACGGTCAACGGAGGCGATCACAACGTGGACCTCAGCGATGCCGCCGTTGGTTGCCCAGGCCTTCTGGCCGTTGAGGACCCACTCGTCGCTGGCCTCCTCGTATTTGGCCGAGGTCCGGATCGCCGAGACATCGGAGCCTGCATCGGGCTCCGATGCGCAGAAGGCTGCGACCTTAGGCTCCTCGGCACTACCGAAGCACTGTGGAATCCACTCGCCGAGCTGCTCGGGTGTGCCCTGCCCGAAGATCGCCGCGACCGCCAGCGAGGTGCCGAAGATCGACATGCCAATGCCGGCATCGCCCCAAAAGAGCTCCTCGTTGACGATCGGCAGCGTCAAACCGGTTTCATCGGCCCAGAACTGGGCCAGCCCTTCGAATCCATAGAGGCCGATCTTGGCTGCCTCCTGAATCACCGGCCAGGGCGTCTCCTCGCGCTCGTCCCACTCGGAGGCCGCGGGCCGCACGACGCTCTCGGCAAAGCCGTGCACCCACTCCCGGATGTCCTTCTGGTCCTGGTTTAGCTCGAGCGTGAACTGAGGACCGCTCGGCTCCTCTGCAGCGACGCTTCCGGCAGCCTCGGCGACGATTTCATCGGCCGTTGTCGCGGTTGCGTCGGGGGTCGTCATCGAGCGCGATGCTACATGAGACTGTGTCATCGTCTCGCCGGGGCGGTCTAGAGATCGCGCAAATCGAAGGCGCGCAAGCCCTCGGCGCCCTGATCGCCACAATCGAAGAAGCGCCGATTGGTGCACTCATAGGAAGAGCCGGAGCCCTCATAGGCGCGCTCGACTGAGAACGGACAGTGGGGCAGCGGCTCGCCGGTCATCTTCACGCCGCCAAAACCGCCGGGTCCAAGCACCGCATCGAGTTCGACCTTGGCGCCATAGACACCCTGCATGCAACCGAGGTACTGGACGCCGGTGAGGATGTCGTGGTAGCTGTAGAGATAGCTGCAGCGCAACTCGACGCAGCCGCGCGGCTCGATCATCTTGTCGCAAAAGGAGCGACACTGACGACACTCGCCGGAAGCGATCCGCGTAGCGGGCATCGACAAAGTCTAGGCCGCGAGGGAGTCGGGTCCGAGAACCTGTCCGAGCTCGGCCCGCAGGCCACTCGTGTGCCGCACTCGATATGCATCGCCGAGCACCAGCGTCGTCGGCTCGCCATCCTGCGGGCTGATCGCTACATGCACGTTGGCATCGCCCTTGTGATGCTCGAAGACGGCCTTCAGCTCGTCGAAGAGGCCGGGGGTGAACTTGGCCGCATCGATCGTCAGCGTCAGCGGTGCCGAGGGCGCGCTCGCCTTGGCGCTGGCCCGCGCGATCTCCTCGTGGTCTGGATCAAAGCGCTCGGCCTCTTGGACGACCAGCTTCGTCTCGCCGCGATCCTTGTGATCGAGGCGACCGCGAACGAGAACCACCACGTCGGGGGCGATCAGGCCAGCACTCTCGGCCTGATCGGCCTTGAAGACCAGCATCTCGACCTGACCCTCGACGTCATCGAGGGTCGCGAACATCATCTGTGAACCGCTCTTGGTGCGGATCTTTTTGCAGGCCGTGACGATCCCGCCAACCGTCACCCAAGCCCCGTCGGGCTTGCTGGCGAGCTCGGCAAGGGAGCAGTCGACCCGGCTGCGCAGGGCGTCGCGAACTTCGGTGAGCGGATGCGAGGACAGATAGGTGCCGAGGGTCTCCTTCTCCATCGCAAGCAACGTCGAGCGCTCGAACTCGGCTGCCGAGATCGGCGGCCGATGATGGGCGGCGCCTCGGGCCAGTCCGCTGGCCTCCTCCTCAGAGCCGAAGTCAAAGATCGAACCCTGACCGAGCTGCGCATCCTCCTGTGCCTTTTGGCCCGCCGATTGGGCGGCCGGCAGCGCCTCGAGCATCCCCTGGCGCGTCGCCCCGGTCGAGTCCAGGGCACCGCACTTGATCAGGCATTCGATCGCGCGTTTGTTGACCGCGCGCGAGTCGACCCGCTCGCAGAAATCCCAGATCGATTCGATCCTCGCGTCCTGCCGCGCACGCAGGATCGCCTCGACCGCCGCGTGACCAACGTTCTTGACCGCGTCCAGCCCGAAGCGGATCGCGTTCTTGGAGACAACGAAGCTGTGATCGGAGGAGTTGACATCGGGGGGCAGCACATCGATGCCCATCTCGGCACAGCGGTTGACGAAGAAGGGGACCTTGTCTTTGGTGTTCATCACCGAGGAGATCACGGCCGCCATGTACTCGGCCGGGTAGTTGGCCTTCAGATAGGCGGTCCGGTAGGAGATCAGCCCGTAGCAGGCCGCGTGAGACTTGTTGAATGAGTAATCGGCGGCAGCTTCATTTAGCTTCCAGAGATCCTTGGCGACGCCGCGGGCGGTGCCTGACGCCTCGAGCCCCCCCATGAATTTGTCTTTCATCGTCGCCATCAGGTCGCGCTTCTTCTTGCCGATCGCCTTGCGCAGGTCATCGGCCTCGGCCCCCGAGAAGCCCGCCATCGAGCGTGAAATCTCCATCAGCTGCTCCTGGTAGATCACACAGCCGTGCGTCTCCTCGGTGATTGCCCGCAGGCGAGGATCGGGGTAGCGCACCGTGGAGGGGTCGCGCTTGCCTTTCGCATAAGCCGGGATGTAGGCCATCGCGCCGGGTCGGTAGAGGGCTCCGAGGGCAACCAGATCGGCGAACTCGGTCGGCTTTACCTTGCGCAGGGCCTCGCGCATTCCTTCGGACTCAAACTGAAAAACGCCGGTCGAGTCGCCCCCGGCGAGCATCGCGTAGGTCTTCGCATCGTCGATCGGGATCGCCTCCATCTCGATCTCCTCGCCGCGCGAGCGGCGGATGATGTCGATCGCATCCTCGATCACGTCGAGGTTGCGCAGGCCGAGGAAGTCCATCTTGAGCAGACCAATCTCCTCGATCGGCCCCATCGAGTACTGGGTGACGATCTTGTACTGGCGCTCGGGCTTCGCCGCGCCGGCGCCGTTGGCGACACCCGGCGCGCTGCGGTCCTCGGCGAGCTGCAGCGGCACTATCTCCTGCAGCGGGCGATCTGCGATCACGACCGCCGCAGCGTGGATCGAGTTGTTGCGGATGATCCCCTCTAGACCCTGGGCGACGTCGACGATGCGCTTCGCATCGGGCTCCTCGTCGTAGGTGCGGCGCAGTTCCTGACCCGGCTTAAGGCAATCCGCGAAGGACGGGCTGCGACCCATCACCGGCTCCGGGATCTGCTTTGCTAGGCGATCTCCGGTCCCATAATCGAAGCCGAGCACGCGGGCGGCGTCGCGGGTCGCCGCGCGCGGGGCCATCTTCCCAAAGGTGATGATCTGGGCGACCGACTCGCGGCCGTATTTCTCGGCGACATAGCGGATCATCCGCTCCCGGCCTCGGACCGAGAAATCGATGTCGATGTCGGGCATTGATTTGCGGCCGGGATTGAGGAAGCGCTCGAAGATAAGACCCTCTGCGAGCGGGTCGAGGTCGGTGATTCGCAAGGCGTAGGAGACGATCGAGCCGGCGGCTGAACCGCGACCGGGCCCGACCGCGACCCCGTTTTCCTTGGCATAGCGGACGAAGTCCCAGACGATCAGAAAGTAGGAGGAGAACCCCATCTCCTCGATCACGCCGAGCTCGAACTCCATCCGCTCCAGCGCCTCGGCCGGTGGCGGGTCCCCGTAGCGGCCACGCAGGCCCTCAGCGGCGATCCGGCGCAACATCGCCTCGGGCTGCTCGCCGTCGGCGGTCGGGTACTGAGGCAGGAGCAGCTTGCCGAGCTCGATCTCGACCGCACAACGCTCGGCGATCTCGATCGAGGTCGGCACCGCCTCGGGCCACTCGGCGAAGGACTCGGCCATCTCCTCAGAGCTCTTTATGTAGAACTCGTTGGTGTCGAAGCTCAGCTTCGGTGCCTCGAGCGTTGACTTCGTCTGCACGCAGAGCAACGCCGCGTGGTTGTCGAAATCCTCACGGCGCAGATAGTGCACGTCGGCGGTACCGACCAGGGGCCGGCCCAGCTCGCGGGCGAAGCGGGCAATGCCCTGGTTGGCCCGCTCCTGCTCCTCGAGACCGTTTTTTTGGACCTCGAAGTAGACCTGCTCGGCGCCAAAGGCCTGGACCAGGTCGTCGAGGTGGGCGCGGGCGTCCTCGTCGCGCTCTTCGACCAGGCGCCGGCAAAAGCGCGACTGCAGGCAGCCGGTGAGCACGATCACGCCCTCGGAGTGAGCGGCCAGGAGCTCCATGTCAACGTTGGCCTTACCCCTCGAGAAGCCCTCGAGAAAGCCGGCCGAGGTGAGCTTGACCAGGTTGGAGAAGCCGCTGTCGCTTGCCGCGAGCAGGGTCAGGTGGTTGCGCTCGTAGCGGACCTGCTCCTTGATCGCTCTGCGGTCCTCGACGAAGTAGGCCTCGAGTCCGATGATCGGTTTGATCCCGTGCCTGTGACAGGCCTTGTACAGATCAACGGCACCGTTCATCACACCGTGGTCGGTGAGGCCGAGGGCAGGTTGGCCGAGCTCGGCGGCGCGCGCCGCCATCGCCTCGATCTTGCAGGCTCCATCGAGCAGCGAGTACTCGCTGTGGGCGTGGAGATGGACGGCTGAGGGTGTGCTCACGGAAGGCTGTCGATAATGCCAAGCCGAGCAGATGGCACCGATCCTGTGAAAGGGCCTTTCTCGCTATCTGCGCGGTAGACCTTGAGATCGAGGCGACCTGCGAGACGCTCGTTGCTCCGGCTCGTTTCGATCGCTCGATGATGGCAGCCGCCGATCCCCACCTGAGGTCACGGGGAGATGAGCCCCGCCGCTCGGCGCGGGGTTGAGCCTGATCAGCCGCAGACCCAGGCGCTCGGCCCGGAATCGGCCCAGATCTGGGCCGCGATCGAGTCCTGTTCGGACTTCGAGGCGTCCTGCGGGGCGCCGTGGCCGCCATACAGTTCCCAGGTAGAGGGCAGGATCTGGTATGCACCACCGGCGCCGCTGGAGGGGTTGACGGCACCGTAATCCCCGCCGGACTCACACATGACGATGTAGGTCGGGATCGAGTAGGGCCCTCCGAGCCAGCGTCCGACGGTTTCTTCGGCCGTTTGATGACTCGCCGCTTCGGCGGTTTCGATCGCAGCGACCCAGCCGCCGATATGGGACTTCAGATTCGCCAACGAGGCGCTGCGGGCGGCGGCCACCGAGCGCAGCGTCGCGGCCGCCGATTCGGCCCTGCCACGGACGGCGGAGATTTCGCCGCGGGCCTCTGCCAACCTTCGGTCATAGGCCTCTGCCTGGCGCCGCAGTGCTCTGATCCGCTTGAGTCGGCCGGCGACGGCGTCGCGAACCTGACTCACACGCTTGGCAAGAGCAGCATCTGAGCTCTCGATCTGGGCCAGATAGCTGGCGCGGGTCGCGAGTTGGCTGTAGTTCGAAGAGTCAAGGATGACGCTCGCCTCACTGGGGGAGCCGCTCTCATAGATCGCGACCAGGCGGCTGGCTAGGGCAGCTTTTGCCCTTCCCAATCGCCGCCTCTGCAGCGCCAGTTGCGCCTGCGCCCGCGCGACCCTCTGACGCAATTCGGCCGCATGGGATTCGCCTTCGGCGAGCAGGTTCGAGAGCCGCTTTTCGTGAGCAGCGGCCGCCGCAGCTTCCTGCTGGGCAGCTGATAGCTGCCCCTGAGCGGCGCGCAGCCGGCCGGCGAGCGACCCGGCTTCTGCCTTTGCTGATGCCAGCTTTGATTCAAGCGAGCCGAGGTCGCCGCTCTTTGCCATCGCGGCCGGCGCCAGCGCACAACCGCAGGCGCAGAGGGCCACGACGATCGCTCGCAGGCTGCGGCGTGCTTGGGCTTTATTCCACCGATGGCGCAAAGCGCGCCAGACTACCGCCTTTTGTTAGCAATTACTCACAAGTTGACCATAAGCTGCAACGGACCTTGCGGCCGCGCGGGATGCAAACCGGGCGGTTAACCCTCGCGTACGTTGCGAGCGCCGAGCAGGGCGCCGATCGCGACCGCGATCGCGAGCGATACGGCGGCGAGCCGGATCTGGCGCCTGTAGCGGCGCCGCAGGTAGAAGACCGAGTAGCTGATCGCTACCCGGCCCAGTCTCCTGGAGACCGGCCTCACCCCTCCTCCCCAGCCTCGCGTTCACGGATCCGGTGTGCGAGGCGCGATTGCAGCGACCAGAGCTCGATGAAGCCCGGTGAGGCCGCCTGTGAGAAAAGCCCGCCCGACTCCGCGAAGGAGGCGAGGTCGGCGTCATAGACCGCGTTTGGCGATGTCCGGGTTATGACTCTGGCTGCGCCTTTGTAGAGCCGCATTCCGATTGTCCCGCTGACCTGCACGTTGGCCGCCTCCATGTATGCGTCGAGGTCTGAGCGAAGCGGCTCCCACCAGAGCCCGGCGTAGACGAGATAGGCCCAGTGGCGGTCGAGAGCGGCCTTGAACTGATTTTGGTGGATGGTCGAGACCAGCCTCTCGAGCTCCTGGTGAGCGCTCAGCAGAATCGCCGCCGCCGGCGCCTCGTAGATGTCACGGACCTTGAGACCGACAATTCGGTCCTCAATGTGATCGACGATGCCGACCCCATGCCGTGCGCCAGTCTCGCCAGCCCGTTCGAGCAGCTCGACCAGCTCCAGGCGCTCGCCGTCGAGTGAGACCGGCACGCCGGCCTCAAAGCCAACGCTGATGTCCTGGGCCTGGTCGGGTGCCTCCTCGGGCCGAGTGACGAGCTGAAAGACATCGTCCTCGGGAGCGTGGTCGAGATCCTCGATCCAACGTCCCTCCGAGGAACGGCCCCAGAGGTTGTCATCGATCGAGTAGGGGGCGACCTCGGTCCCCCCCTTTACCGGGATCCCGTGGTCTCGGGCATAGGCGATCTCCTCCTCGCGGCCCATCTGCCATGAGCGCACCGGTGCGATCGTCTTCAGCTCCGGCGCGAGAGTCGCCACTGTGGCCTCTATGCGGACCTGGTCATTGCCCTTCCCGGTGCAGCCGTGGGCGATCGTGTCGCAGCCCGACTGACGGGCTTTTTCAACCGCGAGCTGGGCGATCAGCGGCCGCCCGAGGGCGGTGAAGAGCGGGTAGCCACCGCCGTAGAGGGCGTTGGCCTTGATCGCCGGGGAGATGAACTCCTTCGCGAAGCGATCGCGAGCATCGATCACGTGGCACTCGAGGGCACCGAGGCGCTTGGCCTTGTCTTCGATCACCGTGTAATCCTCGCCCGGCTGGCCCAGGTTGACAGTCAGGCAGATCACTTCTGCCGCGTAGGAATCCTGGATCCACTTCAACATCACGCTCGTGTCAAGACCGCCCGAGTAGAGCAGCAGTACCCGCCGCACCTCGGCGGGGTCGGCCTCATAGCTGGCGGTCGGCTTGTCGGCGAGCGGGTCGGCTCCCATCGGCGCCGAAGTCTCCCATTACTGTGGCGTCGACGTGCGCCGCGTGCCGGCGCCTCGGCGCCCTCGCCGGAGCGCTAGGGCGCTTCGACCCCGCCGCTACCACTTTCTTCTTCGGGCGTCGCCGGGGTCGTGGTCGGCGTCGTGCTCGGCGTGCTCGACGTCGTTTCGTTGGTCGTCGGCGTGCTCGTCGTCGTCGCGGTGGAGCCGGTGCTCGTTGTTGCAGTGGTCGTCGCGGTACTGGGCAGAGTGGTCGTTTCGGAGCTTGCCGAGCTTGAGTTGCTAGTGCCGCCGCCACTGGCGATCACCACGATCGCAATCACCAGGCCAACGATCACGGCGACCAGGCAGGCGACCAGCAGCCGCATGTTGCCGTGTGGGCGCTCGTCGCCGGGCTGTCCCATCAAACGCGTCGGGTCCTCATGCATCTGGCCCTACTCCTCTGCTCCGAGGATCGCGTCGAGGATCTCATCCGTGTCCTCGATTTCAAATCCATTTCGCAGCCGCATCTCGATCTCCTTGCGGGTGCTGCCCGAAACAGCCATCTGGGTCGCCAACAGCCTGGCCGCGGTCGAACCGCCCCGCGGGCGCGGGGCAAGCGGCTCGTCCAGCTCGGCCTCGGCCGCCTGGCCTGAGGCCTCGCCGTTGCCGGGGTCAAGCGGCTCGTCCTCGAACTCCTCATCGTCGCGAGGCCCCGAGTCGACATCAGGCGCGGAGGCGAATGGGACGCGCGCGGCCTCCGCCTCTTCGGCCTCAGTCGGTTCTGGATCGCCACTGAGGGGACGCAATCCTGCCTCCGCCACACTCCCGCCGCGCTGGCGCTCGAGCAGATCAGCTGTCTCCCGCAAGCGCTGGGCCACGATCCGGTCGGCCTGTAGCTGGGCTTCTTCGAGGTAGCGGCGCGCCTCCTGCTCGGCGTCATCGATCACATCGAGCGCGGCGCGCTCGGCGGCATCGACAATCACCGCCAGTCGTTCTGCTGCGGTTTTCGAGGGCCGAGGTCCAGCCGGCGTTTGCTCTGAGCCAGTCATCCCGCGTAGCTTAGAGCGCCTGGAGGAGCGATTCGCCGATCATCGCCACGGCGCGCTCGATCTGCTCGCCGTCAATGATCAGTGGAGGCAGCAGCCGCAGGGTTCCGGGCTCGGGCACGTTGACGATCAGGCCACGCTGGAGCAGATCGGCGCCGATCGCGGCTGCGTCGAGCTCCGGCTCGAGACCGACCCCGAGCATCAACCCGCGACCACGGACCTCGCGCACACCGCGCAGTCCAAGCAAGCCCTCGCCGAGGACCGCGCCGTGTTCGCGCACGGCGCGCAAGAGCACCGGATCATCGATGATCTCGAGCGCGGCTAGGGCCGCCGTGGCGACCAGCGGGCCGCCGGCGAAGGTCGAGCCATGATCACCGGGCTCGAGCACCTCTGCCGCCTCGGCGCCGGCCACACAGGCGCCGATCGGCAGGCCTCCGCCGAGCGCCTTGGCGGTGGTGATCATGTCGGGGCGCACCGGCGTCTGCTCGTACGCCCACAGCGACCCCGTGCGCCCCATCCCGCTCTGAATTTCATCGAGGATCAGCAGTGCCCCGACCTGATCGCAGGCCGCGCGGGCGGCGAGCAAAACCTCGTCACTCAGCGAGTAGACGCCGCTCTCGCCTTGGATCGGCTCGATCAGAATCGCCGCGGTGCGCTCGCCGACGGCGGCAGCAAGGGCCTCCGCGTCGTTGAAGGGCACCGAACGAAAGCCGGCCAGCATCGGAGCAAGCGCCTCGTTCTCGGCGAGTTTCGGCGTCGCCGAGAGGGCGCCATAGGTGCGACCGTGGAAGTCACGCTGAAAACTGACGATCTCGGGTGAGCTGATGCCGCGTCGGTGGGCATGCTTGCGGGCGACCTTGATCGCGCACTCGACTGCCTCCGCTCCTGAGTTGGAGAAGAAGGCCCGCCCGGCGAGGCTCGCTTCGCACAGTCGCCCGGCGAGGCGCACCATCGGCTCGCTGTAGAAGAGGTTGGAAACATGAATCAGGCGAGCGGCCTGCTCACGGACGGCCTCGACCACGGCCGGGTTGCAGTGCCCAACCGAGCAGACCGAAATGCCGGAAAGGAAGTCGAGGTACTCGCGACCCTCGGAGTCCCAGAGCACGGCCCCCTCTCCGCGGACAAAATCGACCGCCGCCCGACGGTAGGTCTGCATCAGGTAACGCTCCTCCAGGGCCTGCAGGTCGTTCAGGTTCACGGCGTCACCATCGTCCCGATGCCAGCATCGGTGAACAGCTCGAGCAGCAGACTGTGGGGCTGTCGGCCATCGACGATATGCGCTGACTGGGAGCCGCCGCGGATCGCGTCCAGACAAGCAGCAAGCTTGGGCCGCATCCCGCCCTGGATCCCGGCCAGTTTCTCCTCGACCTCAGCGACGGTGGCGCGGGAGATCAGCGAATCCTCCTCGCCCACCTCAGCCAGCCAACCGACCACGTCGGTGAGGAAGATCGCCTTGTAGGCGCCGAGCGCGGCCGCCACCTTGCCGGCTGCATCGTCGGCGTTGACGTTGTAGGCCTGCCCCTCGCGATCGGAGGCCGAGGAGGCGATCACTGGGATGTAGTCGGCGGCGATGTGATTGAGGACATCGACGTCGACCCGCTCGACCGTGCCGACGAAGCCGACCTGCTCGGCGTTGGCGACCGGTGCCACGTCGAACAGCGAGCCATCCTGGCCAGAGAGGCCGACCGCCGGCTGACCGTGGCGGTTGAGTCGCGCCACGATATCTGCGTTGAGCTTGCCGATCAGAACCATGCTCGCCACCTCGACGGTCTCGGCGTCGGAGACCCGCAGCCCCTCGTGGAATCGAACCTCGAGACCGAGCCGCTCCATGTACTGGGTGATCTCGGGTCCGCCGCCGTGGACGATGACCGGGTTCAACCCAACGTACTTGAGCAGGACGACATCGGTGGCAAACGCCTCACGCAGGCCCTCCTCGCGCATTGCCGCACCGCCGTACTTGATCACCACGGTGCGGCCGTGGAAGTCCCTGATGTAGGGGAGTGCCTCGAGCAGGGTGTCAACATTGGTGCTCACACTCGCCTCCTAGGTCGTGTACTCGGCGTTGATTCGCACGTACTCGTAGTTGAGGTCCGAGAACCAGACGTGGGCGGAGGCCTCGCCGCGATCCAGGCGCAGTGTCAGCTCCACCTCACTCGATTGCGAGGCGAACTCGGTCGCGTCGATGTGGTCGAGTCCGAGCTCGGGCAAGTCGGTCCCCACCAGTCCCATCCCGGCCGCCTGCGCGATCCTGCCCCAGTTGGGGTCACGCCCGAACAGCGCGGTCTTGACCAGCGGCGAGTTGGCGATCGCCCGCGCCGCCCGCTCGGCCTCCGCCACATCGGCGGCCTCGTGGACCCGGGCGCAGCCGACCCGAGTGGCACCCTCGCCGTCGGCGACGATCTCGATCGCGAGCTGCAGCAGAACGGCATCCAGGAGCCCGGCGGGCAGTGGCCGGCCCGACTCGCCGCTTGCCTGCAGCAAAACGGTGTCGTTGGTGCTCATCTGGCCGTCGACCGTGATCCGTTCGAAGGAGGCCTCGACCGCCGGTCGAAGCGCTGCCTCGCCATCATCGAGAACGGCATCGGTCTGCACGAAGCAGAGCATCGTCGCGAAACCGGGTTGGATCATCCCCGCTCCCTTCGCCTGGGCGGAGAGAGTGACACCGTCGCAACGCACCGTGCAGCGCTTGGGGAAGGCATCGGTGGTCATGATCGACTCTGAAAACTCGCGTCCTCCGTCGGGCCGCACGGCGGCGGCGGCGCGGCGGACGCCGTCGAGGACCCTGTCCATCGGCAGCGCCTCGCCGATTTTTCCGGTGGCGGCCACCGCCACCACGGTGGGGTCGAGTCCAAGTGCCTGAGCGGCCTCGCGCTGGATCTCGATCGCGTCGCGCATCCCTTGCTCGCCGGTTGCGGCATTGGCGTTCCCGGACTTGACGGCGGCCGCCCGGATTGCCCCCAACTCACAGCTCTGGCGGCAAAGCCGGACCGGCGCCGCCGCCGCGGCGTTGGGGGTCAGCAGCAGGGCTGAGTCGCAGCGCGCTGACGTGGCGACGATAACCCCGGCATCGGTATTGCCGCTCTCCTTGATCCCGCAGGCGACACCGGCGGCGGCGAAACCGGCCGCGAGCTCAGCGGGGTCGAGCTCCTCGACCCCTCGCGGCAGCTCGACCCAGCGAGAGCGAAAGAAGCTTTCGGAGTCGCTCACGCAAGCCCCTCGCTCTCATCGAGGCCGAGCATCAAATTGAGGTTTTGGACACCCTGCCCAGAGGCGCCCTTCCAGAGGTTATCGATCGCCGCGAGGGCGATCAGGTTTCCGTGCTCATCGACCGTCACGTAGACGTGGCACTCATTGGTACCGCGCACCGAACGCAGGTCGGGAGGGTGATCGAGCACCCTGAGGAAGGGCTCGCCGGCGTAGCGCTCGTGGTAGAGCGACTGCACCTGTTCTTTGGAGATTGGCTCTGTAAGACGGGCGAAGCAGGTCGCGAGCTCGCCCTGGTCGAGCGGCAGCAGATGGGGCACGAAAGTGACGCCGGCGGCGCTGCCGAGCGCAGCCAGCTCCTGCTCGATCTCGGGCCGGTGGCGGTGGCCCTCGGTCTTGTAGGGGAAGGCGTTCTCGGTCATCGCGCTGAAGTGGACGGTGTCATCGCAGCTGCGCCCGTAGCCAGAGGTCCCCTGCATGGCGGCGATGAAGGCCTCCTCGAGGTGGCCTCGCTCGGCCAGCGGAGCGAGCGCCAGCAGACTGGCGGTCGGATAGCAGCCGGGCGTCGCGACCAGCTCCGCCTCGCGCAGCTGGTCGCGATAGAGCTCGCTGAGACCGTAGACGGCGCCCTCGAGCAGCTCTGGCGCGCCGTGCTCCCCGTACCAGCGCTCGTAGGTGGGCAGGTCGCGTAGACGGAAATCGGCGGAGAGGTCGACGACCAGCACACCGAGGGCGCGCAGCGCGGCGACGGTGGGCGCTGAGGCCCCGTGTGGGTAGGCGACGATCGCCGCGTCGATGCCCTCGAGGGCATCGAGGTCGAGCTCGCTCAACTCGATCTGCATCCGATAACGCGGATAGATGTTCTCGAGCCGGGTACCCACCTCGCTGCGGGAGGTCGCCGCGACCAGCTCCAACTTCGGGTGGCGCCAGACTAGATCGGCGGCCAGGGCGCCGGTGAAACCGGATGCGCCGGCGACCAGTACTCGGGCGACGGGATCGCCGACCAGCGGTTGGGGCCCGGTCTCAGCCACGGAGCGTGCCTCCGAGCTCGGCCAGCCGCGCCTCGATTGCGGCCCGCAACTCGCCGACGTCCTCCTCGGTCAGCGTCCGGTCGACAGCGCGGAACTGAAGCCGCAGGGCGAGGCTCTTGCGATCCGCCCCGAGCTGCTCGCCCTCGTAGAGGTCAAAGACCTCGGCGGAGCGCAGCAGCTCACCGCCGGCGTCCAAAACCGCCTCGCGAACTGCAGCCGCCACCGCGTTGGCGGGCAGTACGACCGCCAGGTCCTGATCGATGGCCGGGAAGCTGGTCACGTCCTCATAGATCTCCTGGCCCGCACCGGCCGTGGCGAGCAGCGCCGCCAGGTCAACTTCAAAGCCGACCGCGGTCTCCAGGTCCCACTGGCGGCAGACGAGCGGGTGGAGCTCGCCGATCCAGCCCGCGGCGATCCGGCCCTCGGCTCCGGGCCCGCTCGCAAAGACCGCGGCGGCGCGACCCGGGTGCAGGAAGGGCTCGGTCGCGACCTCAAGGTCAAGCGCAGCGCCGAGCTGCCCGAGAAGCGACTCGAGCACCGCCTTGAGGGCGAAGAAGTCGGCCGGCTCCCCCCCGCCCCGCCACGACCTCGGAACCAGCGGCCCGCTGGCAAGGGCGGCGATCCGATGAGGCTCGTGGAACGGCGCCTCCCGCTCACCCACGAACTCCCCGAAAAGCGGGCCGACGGGACGAGATGTTTGCCCTGGGGCGAGATCTCCCCTTGGCGGGGTCGTTAGGTAGACGCGGGCGGACTCGAAGAGAGCGACGGCGTCGACGCCACGTGCCAGGTTACGCTGGGCGACGTCGAGCAGCGAGCCGAGCAGCGTCGTTCGCATCCGCGACTGCTCCTCGGAGAGGGGGTTGGCGATCGCCACCTCCGAGGCGCGGGTGTCCTCGGGCGGGATCCGCAAGCGGCCCAGCTCGCCGGGGTCGGTGAAGCTCCAGCCGACGACCTCGTCGAACCCCAGGTCCCGCATCGTGTCCTCGGCCCGACGGCGCAGACGCTGCTCGCGGGTCAGCCCTCCGACCTGGCCGGCGGCGCCCGGGAGGGTCGAGGGCAGGTGCTCATCGAGCCCGTGGATGCGGCCAACCTCCTCGACAAGGTCGACCTCACGGGTTACGTCGTAGTGGCGATCGGGCGGGACGGTGACGGTCAGGTCCTCCCCGGCCTCGGCGACCGCGAACCCGAGCCGCTCCAGATAGGCGACCTGGTCGGCCCGCTCGATCGCCATCCCCAGCAGGCCCTCGACCCGGGACCCGCGCAGGGTCAGCTCGGTGGGCGCCGGCGGCTCGGCGGCGACGTCGATCGTCCCGGGAACCAATGTGGCGCCGCAGAGCTCGACCATCAGCCGCGAGGCGACGCGCTGGGCGCGCATGCAGAGGTCCGGGTGCAGCTGCTTCTCGAAGCGTGAGGAGGCCTCCGAGCGCAGGCCCAGCTGGCGCGAGGTGCGCAGGATGTTGGTTCCGTTCCAGTTCGCCACCTCGAGCAGAACGCGGGTCGTCTGGGCGGAGACCTCGGAGATCCGGCCTCCCATAATCCCGCCGACCCCCGAAGGCCCGTCGGCGTCGCAGACGAGGACGGTTTCGGGGTCGAGCTCGCGTTCGACCCCGTCCAGCGTCGTCATCGACTCGCCCTCCCTCGCCAGGCGTACGCTGAGGGCGCCGTCGGGGACCCGGTCGAGGTCGAACGCGTGCAGGGGCTGAGCCGTGAGCAGCATCACGTAGTTGGTGATGTCGACGACGTTGTTGATCGACCGCTGACCGGCCGCCGCCAGCCGCGCCTGTAGCCAGGCGGGCGAGGGGGCGACCGTCACCTCGGTGAAGACCCGGGCTGTGAATCTCGGGCACAGATCGGGTACAGCGACTGTGACCGAGGCGTGTTCGGCCACTTCCCCCTCACCCCCGACCGGCGCGTCCTCGGTCCAAGGCTCGGGCCCAAGTGGTGAGCCGGTGACCGCGTGCACCTCGCGCGCCACCCCGTAGATGCCGAAGCAGTCGACCCGGTTCGGTGTCACCTCGAGCTCCAGGACCGGCTCGCCAATCGGCAGAACCTCGGCCAGCCCGGTGCCGGGCTCGGGCCCCTCATCGAGGACCATGATCCCGTCGGAGTCCTCGCCGAGCTCGAGCTCGGGGGCGGAGAGGATCATCCCTTCGGAGGCGACCCCACGCAGTTTCGCCTTGCGCAGCTTCTCGCCGCCTGGCATCCGTGCCCCCGGCAGCGCGACGGCGACGGTCTGCCCAGCATCGACGTTGGGCGCGCCGCAGACGATCGTCCGTGGCTGCCCGGCGCCGACATCGACGCTGCAGACGCTGAGCCGGTCGGCATCAGGATGAGGATCGCGGCGCAGGACCCGGCCGACGATGAAGTTCTCGCTCGAGGGCGGCCCGATCGCGCTGACCCGCTCGACCTCGGTACCGGTCATCGCCAGCCGCTCGGCCAGCTCGCTGGCGTCGATGCCGGGATCGCAGTGCTCGCACATCCACGAGTACGGGACCCTCATGAAAACTGCCCCAGGACCCGCACGTCATTGTCGAAGAAACGCCGCAGATCGGGCACCCCGTGGCGCAGCATCGCAATCCGCTCGACCCCCATTCCGAAGGCAAAGCCCTGGACCCGCTCGGAGTCATAGCCGTTGCCCTCGACGAAGCCGAGCACCCTGGGGTCGACCATCCCGGCCCCGCCGATCTCGATCCAGCCGATGCCCTTGCAGAGGTTGCAACGCCCACCGCCCGGCAATTCACCACGGCCCTCGCACTGGAAACAGGAGACGTCGAACTCGACGCTGGGCTCGGTGAAGGGGAAGTAGTGCGGCCGCATGCGCGCCCTGCGCCCGCTGCCGAAAATCGCGCTGAGCATCTGCTCGAGGGTCCCCTGCAGGTCGGCGAGCGTCACGCCCTCGGCGATCGCCAGACCCTCGACCTGGTGGAACATCGGGCTGTGGGTCGCGTCGGAGTCGCGCCGGTAGACCTTGCCGGGGGCGATTATGAAGATCGGCGGCGCCTGGGTCTCCATCGAGCGCGGTTGCACCGGCGAGGTGTGGGTGCGCAGCAGCAGCTCGGGATCCGACCGCACGTAGAAGGTGTCCTGGAGCATTCGCGCCGGGTGCCCAGGCGGGTGGTTGAGAGCGGTGAAGTTGTAGTAGTCGTGCTCGATCTCGGGCCCCTCCATCACCCTGTACCCAAGGCCGACCATCACGTCCTCGATCTGGCGCGTGGTACGGGTGATCAGGTGCAGGTGGCCGACCGGGATACGGGGGGCGCCGGGAAGGGTGACGTCGATCGTGTCGGTGGCGAGCCGCGACTCGAGCTCGCTCGCGTCGAGCTCAGCAGCGCGCCCCTCGAGCAGCGCCTCGAGCGCCTTCTGCGCGCGGTTCGCGGCACCGCCCACCTCGCCGCGTTCCTCCTGGGGAAGAGCGGCGATTCCGCGCAGGATGCCGGTCAGCTCGGCTTTGCGCCCGAGGTAGCGGACTCGCAGCTCCTCGAGGTCGGCGGTGCCGGTGGCCGAGCCGATCGCCGCCGCGGCCTCGCCCTCGATCTCCTCGATCCGCTCAAGCATCAGGCTGGCCTTTCCGCATCGCGGGCGACGATATCCGCTCGCAGGCGATGGCCGCCGCGGCGGCCACATTGAGCGACTCCGCCGCCCCACGGCGCAGCGGAATCGTGACCCGCGCGTCGCAGCGCTCCAACAGCTCTATTGGCAATCCGTCTCGCTCGGCGCCAAGGCAGATCGTCTTCGCTCCGTCGAGGCCGTCAAGCGCATCGCCGTCGTGTGCCACCAGCGCCGCGCGTGGCGAGGGAGTCGTCTCGAACTCGGCGTTCTGCGGCGCCCGCGAGAAGATCGAACCCATGCTCGCCCGCACCGCCTTGGGCCCGTAGGGATCGGCGCAGCCGGGGCCAAGCAGGACCTGCGCGCCGAGCAGCGCCTCCGCGGTCCTCACGATCGCGCCGACGTTGCCGGGGTCTCCCACCCCGTGCAGATAGACGCAGGGCGCGTCGAGCGTCGAGCGCTCGGGCAGTTCCCAGACCGCGATCGCCCGCGTTCCCGAGCCCAGCGAGGAGGCCGCCGCCAGCAACCGCGGCTCGACCTCCTCCCCCTCGATTCCACAGCCCGCGACGACCAAGACAAAACGTGGCTCGGCGCCGGCGGCAAGACCGGCCTCGAGCAGGTCCTCGCCCTCGGTCACGAAGGCACCCTGGCGCGCGCGGTGCTTGCGCTCGGCCAGCCTGCGGACCAGTTTCAGCTTCTCGTTTTGTGGGCTTTCGATCATCTCGGGGGATCTGTCGTGTGTGGTTCTTGTCGGGACTTTCTTCTCCTGGAACGAAAAGGCGGGCCTCAAAACTGACGGCCCGCCCGGGAAAGTGGAGTGTCTGGCTGCGACTAGGCGGCCGCACCCTCCCGGGCTAGCTCCACGAATCGGCGAAACGCATCGCGGTCATGGACGGCGATGTCGGCAAGCATCTTGCGGTTGACCTCGACCTGGGCCTTGCTGAGGCCGTGGATAAGCTCGGAGTAGCTCATGCCCTCGAGCCGCGCTGCGGCGTTGATCCGGGTGATCCAGAGCCGGCGGAACTCGCGCTTGCGGTTGCGACGATCCCGGTATGCGTACATCCCGGAGCGCTGCACCTGCTCTTTGGCGAAGCGGTATGAGGAGTGCTTGCGGCCGAAGTAGCCCTTCGCTTCCTTCAGGACCTTGCGCCGCTTCTTTTTGGCGTGAACAGAACGCTTGACCCGGCTCACTTGCCGCCTCCGAGGAGGGTCCGAACGCGCTTTTCATCGGCCTTGGCGATGACCACCGGACGCGCCATGCGCCGCTTGCGCTTCGGCGACTTTTTCTCGAGGATGTGACTCGAGTAGGCGCGACGGCCACGGAGCTTGCCCTTGGCGGTCTTGCGAAAGCGCTTCTTGGCGCCTGAATGTGTCTTCATCTTCGGCATCGGGTCCGCTATTGAAGCAGACGCGGGGTACTCTGCGGCCGCATGCGGATCGTCTATGTGGTCGGCACCCGGCCCAACCTGGTCAAGACAGCACCCGTGATCGGCGCCATGCGCGCCCGGCTGCCCGACTCCCGTCACACCATCATCCACACCGGCCAGCACTACGACCGGCTGATGTCAGAGGTCTTCTTCGAGGAGCTCGGCATGCCCGCACCCGATCACATGCTGCAGGTCGGCTCGGGCACCCACGCCCAGCAGACTGCGCGAGTGATGGAGCGCCTAGAGCCGATCCTCCTCGAGGAGTCCACCGATCTGGTCCTCGTTCCCGGCGACGTCAACTCGACCCTGGCGGCGGCGATCACCGCCGCGAAGCTGAACATCGCGCTCGCCCACCTGGAGTCGGGGCTGCGCAGCTTCGACCGCACGATGCCCGAGGAGCTAAACCGGATCGTCGCCGACCAACTCTCCGAACACCTTTTCCTGCACAGCGAGGAGGCGGTCGAGAACCTGCGCGCCGAGGGCATCGCAGACGAGCGCATGCACTTCGTCGGCAACACGATGATCGACACCCTGGTCGCCCTGCAGGGACGCTTCCGCGAGCTCGGCACCGCCGCGCGGCTCGGGGTCACGCCGGGTGAGTTCCTGTTGGTCACTCTGCACCGCCCGGCGCTCGTCGACGGACCGCTGTTGCCCCACGTGATGACCGAGCTGAGCGCGCTCGCCGGCGGGGTCCCGGTCATCTTCCCGGTCCACCCGCGGACCCGCAAGATGATCGAGGCTGATGTCAGCTCGCCGGGCCTGACCCTGATTGACCCCGTCGGCTACCTGGACTTCCTCTCGCTGATGGCCGATGCCCGCGCGGTGCTCACCGACTCGGGCGGCATCCAGGAGGAGACGACCTATTTGGGGGTGCCGTGCTTCACCCTGCGCGATAACACCGAGCGGCCGGTGACCGTGAGGGCTGGGACCAACACCCTGCTCGGGCTCGAACCGGCGGCGATCGCGACGATCCCCACGGCGCTGGGCGCCGGCCCGGCCTCCCCTCCGCCGCCCCCCCCGCTCTGGGACGGGCATGCGGCCGAGCGGGTGGCTGAGGTGCTCGCGGGGCTGGACTAGCGCTCGGGCCACTGGGCGCTCGGCACGGTCAGTACAGCGCTGTGCACGCTGTCATCCGTTCCTAGACTGGGGAGAATGTCGGTCGGTCAAGCCAGTCGTCGCGGCGCTCGCGTCATCCGGAATACCAGAGACCAAAGTGCCGCCGGAGCAGCGAACCCAAGAGCGGTCAATGCAAGACGGGGTGGTCACCCGTCGAGCCGACTCAACCGGTTGCCGCAGCGTCCTCGCCGGCGGTCTCCGCGGCCGGGGCCGCGCCATCTTCGGCGGGCTTCTCCTCGTCCTCGGCAACTTTGGCCGCTGCTTTGCCGGGGGCGAGCAACATGCTCATGTTGCGGCCTTCCTGCAGTGGGGCCGACTCGATCACGGCGAGTTCGCCGAGGTCCTCAAAGAGTCTCTGCAGCAGAGCACGGCCACGCTCGGGATGAGCCTGCTCGCGTCCACGGAACATGATCGTCACCTTGACCTTGTCCTGGTGGCGTAGAAAACGCTCGACGTGACCCTTCTTGGTCTCGTAATCGTGGTCGGCGATCTTCGGGCGCAGCTTGATCTCCCGCACGTTGACCTGCTGCTGGTGCTTGCGTGCTTGCTTTTGCTTTTGCTCCTGCTCGTATTTGTACTTCGAGTAATCGAGCAGACGGGTGACCGGCGGCTTGGAGCCGGGCGCGACCTCGACCAGGTCGAGGTCGGCGTCCTGGGCACGTTTGAGCGCATCGGCGATCTCGACGATCCCGAGCTGCTCGCCCTCGGCGCCGATCAGACGCACCTGGGCAACCCGGATGCGCTCGTTGATGCGCGTGCTGTCGCGCTCCGGGAGACGCCGATCGAACCTGCGCGGAACTGGCACTAGAAGGAGGAGCGGGTGGTCTTCAAGAGGACGAAAGGTAGTTCACAGGCAGGCACGGGACGCTCAGCGGCGCGGTGTGTTTGGGGTGCCTACGATCAAGTGGGCGCAGTATAGAGGCAGCGAGCTCGATCGCAACTTCGGGTTCAGTCAGGCTCGCTTTCTGCCCGTACCCGAGCGGCAAAATCCACCAGCGCCATCGCCCCCAACTCGCCGCCCTCGTGGGCTCGAACCGCCAGCGCCCCGGCCTCCTGCTCTTTGTCTCCGACAACCAACATGTAGGGGTAGCGAGCGAGCTCGGCGTCGCGGATCTTGCGGCCGACCGACTCCGAGCGCTGATCGATGCCGACTCGGACACCAGCCTCGCGCAGTTCGGCCGCGGCGCGCGCCGCATATTCGGCGTGTCGGTCGGAGACCGGCAAGACGATCGCCTGGACCGGCGCCAGCCAGACCGGGAAGCGCCCGGCGTAGTGCTCAATCAGGATCCCGGCGAAGCGCTCCATCGAGCCGAGCAGGGCGCGATGGATCATCACCGGGCGATGGGGCGCGTCATCGGCGCCGGTGTAGGTGAGTTCGAAGCGCTCGGGCATCTGAAAGTCGAGCTGGCAGGTCCCGCACTGCCAGGAGCGCCCCAGCGCGTCGGTGATATGGAAGTCGATCTTCGGTCCATAGAAGGCGCCGTCACCGGGACTCAGCTCATAATCGCGCCCCTGGCGCTTGAGCGCTGCCGTCAGGGCCGTTTCGGCCTTCACCCACTGCTCCTCGCTACCCATCGATTTCTGCGGCCGGGTCGAGAGCTCAACCCTCACATCCTCAAAGCCAAAACGCGCGTAGAGCTCATCGATCGCCTTGCAGATGCTCGCCACCTCGTCGGTGATCTGCTCCTCGGTGCAATAGACGTGCGCGTCATCTTGGGTGAAAGCCCGTACGCGCAGAAGTCCGTGCAGCACCCCCTCGCGCTCGTTGCGTGAGACACGACCGAACTCAGCCAAGCGCAGCGGCAGCTCGCGGTAGGAGTGGCGCTCGGCGGCGAAGACCAAGCAGGCGCCTGGGCAGTTCATTGGCCGCAGGGCAAAGCGGCGTCCGTCGGCCTCCATGAAATACATGTCATCTCTGTAGTTATCCCAATGGCCGGAGCGGTGCCAGAGCTCCTCATCGAGGACCTGCGGGGTGGCGATCTCCTCGTAGCCGCGCGTTTGCAACTGGGTCTGGACCTCGGCCTCGATCAGGTGCAAGAGCTTCGTCCCGTTGGGCAGCCAGAAGGGCATCCCCGGCGCCTCTTCGCGCAGCATGAAGATGCCGAGCTGGGGACCGAGTCGGCGGTGATCGCGCGCCTTGGCCTGCTCGATGCGCTCAAGATGCGCCGCCAGATCCTTCTGTGAGAAGAACGCCGTGCCATAGATCCGGGTCAGCATCTGGCGCCTCTCATCGCCGCGCCAATAGGCGCCGGCGACTGAGTTGAGCTTGATCGCCTTGATCCGAGCCGTAGTGGGGCCGTGGGGACCGCGACAGAGGTCCTCAAAGGGTCCGTTGCGATAGAGCGAGACGCTCTGCACCCCTTCCTTGGCGATCAGGTCTTCAATCAGCTCGACCTTGTATGGCTCCTCCTGCTGCTTGAAAATCTCAATCGCCTCAGCGACCGTGACCTCACGGCGCGAGAACTCCTCCGCAGCGAGGATATGGGCCCTCATCGCCTCCTCGATCGAGCCCAGCTCGGCGTCGGTGATTTTCACATCGGCGGGAAACTCGAAGTCGTAATAGAAGCCATTTTCAATCGCCGGACCGATCGTCACCTTGGTCCCGGGATAGAGCTCCTGCACGGCCTCGGCCATCACATGAGCGGCGTCGTGGCGGATCAGATCAAGCGCCTCGGGGTCGCGTTCGGTCAAAACGGCGAACTCGACGCCATCCGCAAGAGGGGCGCTCAGATCGCGCAGCTCACCGTCGACGCGGATCGCAAGGGCAGCCCTGGCGAGACCAGGTCCGATCGCCGCCGCCGCCTCGGCGCCGGTCGCACCCGCGGGCAGGCGCAGCGGTTTGCCGTCGGGAAGCTTGACGGTGATCTCAGCGCTGCTCTGCATTGCGCGCGCCATGCTACTCGTGGCCCGTGCAGCCCGAGCCCGTTCTCAAGCGCTTGCGCCTGGGGGGCCACGCCTTCAAAACTCGGGATCCGGCTAACCAGCCGGACCCTGGCGCGCCTGGCGCACGGCGATCAGGGGACAGTGACCTGGGCGCACCGGGCCCGCCAGCTGCCAGAGCTTGTAAGGGCCCGCCTGCTTGCGGAGGCTAAAGCCCCGATAGGGAGCCCTGCGCCGATCGCCTTCGGTGATCAGGAAGCTGACCCCCGGCGGCGCGCTCGACCCCACCCTGAGCGCGGGCCGCACGCAGACCCGACCGCCTCGCAACTCCCAGACCACGTAGGACTTGCCCTGTTCGGTGAGCAGTTGATTGGAGGCCAAAACGAGGGTTGAACCCTTGGCGATCAGCGGTCGCAGCCCGGTCAGCGCCGCAGAGTAGGAGCTGGGCCCGACCGGAGCGTTGGCAAATGCGAGCAGCGCGCAGGCACCGGCGACGAGCAGGTAGAGGACCCCGACCGGGCGGCGCGCCAGCGGCACGACGATCACGGCGGCAGCGAGCGGTGCCGCGATCACCACCGCCTTCGCCGCCGTGTAGGGGGTCCCGCCGAGTCGGGCGATCGCGTAGATCCCGGCGGCTGCGAGCAGCGCCGAGATCAGGGCTGATTCGCGGCGACGCCAGCACAACACGAGTCCGTAGAGCAACAGGACCGCGGCGAAGGCTGCACCGAGGTAGTAGCCGAGCGCCGGCACCGCGCCGTCGCCGGGCGAGAGGCGAAAGTCGCCCGAGGGCCAGATCCCTAGCGCCTCAAAGGGTGAGATCTGACCGAAGAGGTTGCCGAGCCCCGGACCGCTGGGGTTAAAGGTCTCGAAATGGCGGAAATTGACCATCCGACCGATCTCCGGGGCGACGAGGACGAGGAAGGTCAGACCGGCCAGAAGGAGAGCACGAATCGCGGTGGCGCCCCGCCGCGAGGAAGCCGAGCTATGGCGGACGCGATCCTTCGACCCGTGCGCATCGAATTCGGTTGCCGGCCGGGAGAACCGTGCGCGAATCGCTTCGACGAGCGCCCAGATCGCGGCCGTTCCGGCCAGCCAGATCAAGCCCGGATAGCTATAGACGTAGACCGAACCGACCGCGATCAGAGCTGCCGGAAGGAAGCGCAATGGACGCCGCCGCCAGCCCTCCTGGCTGCTCTGTCTGAGGGCGAGCGCGAAGGCAAGGACAAAGAGCGCCTGCATCCCCTCCTTGAAGGCGCCCTGGGCGAAGTAGGAGGCGACCATGTAGGCGAGGCCGATGACCAGCGCACCGCCGACCCGCACCAGCCTCCGCTCGTCCTCAAAAGCCGCGAGGGCCGTCAGCGGGGCGAGAATCGCGACCGATACTGCAAGTCCGTCAAAGCCCTGGACCAAGCCGATCCCAAGGCCCTTGTTGAGGGCGACAACGACGGCATGCGGCCCGAGCGGATAGCCCTGATGAAGCAGTGCTGATCCGGCACCCTGGCTGAGCCGCTCGGCGCTGAGTAGATGCTGGGACATATCGGGGTCAAAGCCGGTCCCGAGGATCCCGAAGTGGGCTTCGATGATGAAGGGCAGCGACGCCACCCCGAGGGCCAGAAACGCAACCGGTAGGCCTACCCGCAGAGCCTCCCCCCCTCCTGGACGCGGTTCCAGAGGAAAACGACGGCGGCCACGCTCAGGCCCAGCACGCTGAGAGCCGAGATCAGGCCATCGCCGGGCAGTCGCACCGTGGCCCAGCACAGCGCGCAGAGCAAACCGAGGCCCACGGCCGGCGAGAGCCAGGACCACTGGTTGCCGCCGCAGAGCGCGATCGCCGCCTGGCCGATCACCAGGGAGGCGCCGCAGATGGCGAGCGTGGCCAGGTAGGTTTCGAGCATTGTCGCGGCGAGCCTAGACTGCCTGCTGAGATGGCGTTCGCCCCGCCAGCGCGACATCTGCTGCGGGCCAGGGATCTGGCCGACGCCCGCTACTTCGAAGCGATCGGGGTCGAGGACATGGCCCGGGCGGCGGGTCTCTCCCGAGCCCACTTCAGCCGCGAGTTCAAGCGCGCCTTCGGCGAGTCGCCGCGGGGCTACCTGCTGACCCGGCGCCTGGAGCGCGCGGCCGCGCTTCTGCGAAACACCGACCGCTCGGTCGCCGAGATCAGCCTCGCGGTCGGATTGCGCGGCATCGGATCATTCACGAGCAGCTTCAAACGACACTTCGAGATGACCCCGACCGTCTACCGCGCGGCCCACCCGCCCGCCGCCGCCCGGGCCGTCATTCCGGCTTGCGTGGTGCGCGTCTACGGCAGGCCAAAACGCCGCACGTTTCGAGAAGACAACGCCGCCTCGGAGGCCTAGCATCGCCGACGACCTCAGTCCGACCAAAGGAGAAACGATGATCAAGCTCGCCAATGCCCAGCTCTGGGTCCAAGATCAAGAGGAGGCGCTGGCCTTCTACACCGAGAAGGTGGGTATGGAGATTCGCGCCGACGTCACCCTGCCCGAGCTGGCGGACTTCCGCTGGCTCACCGTTGGCATGCCCGACCAGGACGTCTCGATCGTGCTGATGGCGATTCCCGGCCCTCCGGTGATGGACCCTGAGACCGCCGAGCAGGTTCACGACCTGATGTCGAAGGGCTTCGCGGGAACCGTGTTCCTCGAAACCGACGACTGTCAGGCCTCCTATGAGGAGCTCAAGGGCCGCGGGGTCGAGTTCACCGAGGCGCCCGAAAAGCGCCCATATGGGATCGACTCCGGCTTCCGCGACCCATCGGGAAACAGCCTGCGCCTGACCGAGGTGAGGCTGCCAGCCTCGGTCTGATCGCCAAGAGGACCAAGGGATCGGGTCCGGGTCCTGGCCCTGCGCGGCGTGAGTTAGGCCGCGCAGCGGCCTCGCCCGCCCCGGTCGGAATTCGATCTCGGTTGACTTGAATCCAGCTCTCGGCGCCCGCGGTGGCCGCTGGTCCCGAGATCGGTGCCACCGGTTTTGCATTTTTGCCCGCCCGGCGGGAACTAGCTGCGGAATGCCGCTCGCGATCGGGTCGGGCCCCAACGCCGACTCCTTCCTTTCTCGGGCGTGGAGACGCTCCGACCGTTAGCTTGCGCGCAGTCAAAGACAATCGGGAGTCTCTCTCCCGGTCACTTAACCGGAGGTCTCAATATGAAGCGTGGGTATCCATCGCCTGCATTAATTGTCGCCTGCTTGGCTCTCTTCGTCGCACTGGGTGGCACCGGTTATGCGGCCACCCAGCTCTCGCCGGGGCAAAACCGGGCAACTACAAGCAAAGGCGCGAAACGCGGCCCTCGCGGAGCGCGGGGCCCGAGAGGAATACAGGGCATCCCAGGAACACCGGGGGCAGCGGGTAAACCGGGTAGCGACGCGTTCGGTGAGCTCACCTATGTCGAAGGTGAGGGAAGCGCAATTCCAAAAGGGGAACAAGGTGCCGTCTCGGCCCAGTGCCCGGCCGGACTGCACGTCGTCGGTGGCGGGGTCGCCTCCGAAGATGAAACTCCGGGCCAGGACGTCAACTCTTCGTTCCCAAGCAACACAAAAGGCGAACCTGGAAACACGGGCTGGTTCGGATATGTCGACAACTCGACAGGAAAATCTGAGAACGCATGGGCCTACGCGATCTGCGCTGAAGCCGGGAAAGTCACAGGCCCATAGGTATCCCTGTACTCCGTTCCAACGCCCCCCGCTCGATCCATATGGGCGGGGGCTCGCCCCGATCAGATCAGGGCGAAGACCAGGAGTCCTCACCCTCTGCAGGGCAGCCAATCCGCCCAAAGGCGAGGCCCCGCACCAAGGGGGCGGATTGAATGGGCGTTACTGGGCTCGAACCAGTGACCTCCAGCTTGTCGAGCTGGCGCTCTCCCAACTGAGCTAAACGCCCGGGGGTCCGTGAATCTAGCAGCGCGGGCGATGCCGACCGACTCGCTAAAGGTCCTCGATGCAATCGCCGATGCAGGTCGCGAAACCTTTCGGCATACGCGGTGTTTATTAATCCGAAGGACCGACGAGCCAGGGGAACAGAGACTTCACTTGGTGGTACGTCCTCGGAAGATCAAGGGCCCCTCACGGGGCCCTTTTTCCGTCCGCAAACTGCTCGCCACCGAGCTAGGCATCCCCGTCGGCCGGAACCAGCAAGACCGAGCACTCGGCGCCGCTCACGATCCGCTCGCTGACGCTCCCCAATGCCTTGATTCCACGCAGACCGCGGCGCCCGGAGACAATCAGCGAGGCGCCCTTAGACCTGGCGCTGGCGAGGATCTCCTTGGTCGCGCCGCCGGCAGGCCGCAGCACTTCTGGCGCCCCACCGGTCGCCTTCTCGATCTCGAGGAGCTGCGCATCAAGGATTGCCTCGCGCTCCTCGTCTCCGTCATCCGTGACGCAAACGACCGCGAGGCCGATCTCAAATACCGCCGCCAGCCCAGCGCCGGCCCGAGCGGCAGCCCAGGAGTCGGGCGAACCGTCGGTGGCGAGCAGGATCTGGGCGGGAAATGAGCCAGAATTGGGCGTCTCCCGTGCAATTAGCAGAGGGCGCTCGGTTCCATGGGCGGCCTCACTGGCGGTGCTGCCGAACACGATCCCCGAAGCACGGGATTTACCGTGGGTGCCGAGCACGAGGAGGTCGTGCTGCTCACTTTGAGGCAACAGCACATCGATCGCATAGCGCGCCTCGTGCAATTGAGTTGACGCCGGCACGCCAGCTCTGCCAGCCAGCATCGCCGCCTCGTCAAGGCTCTCTTCGAGGGTGTCCTTGTGGTAATCGGGACCCAGTTCGAAGCTCGTGTACACGGCGATGAAGTTGACCTCGCCCTCTTCCCCGGCGAGTGCGATCGCCTGCCGGGCGGCCTCGGTGCTAGCCGAATGCCCTTCGACGCCACAGAGAATGCTCGAAAACGGTCTCGCCATCTGCCCTCCCCTCAACCCTAGCCGACAACGAGCCGATCGCTTGGCGACACCACCAAATGGTCCAAGAAAGTTGGCAATTCGACCCGCGGGTGCAACATTTGTCAACTTGAAGATCGGAGGCCTGATCGCCCTCACCCACTTTGCCCTTCCCAGTACCGCGGGCCATGCCCTGATCGCGATCGGGATCGTCCTTGCACTCCTCGTCTACTGGGTGTTGAAGAGCTAAGGCCGCGCGCAGAGCTCCGTTGAGGGAGTCGCCCCGGCGGCGCTAGCTGCAACGCCACCGGTGCGCTCACGCTCGCTTCGGTCGGAGGTTCCGAAGCCCGCCCCTATGGCGTGACCCCTAAACACCACTCGCCAAGCTCCCGCTCGGCAATCCAAATTCTCTTCACCGTAGCCCAACCTTGTCAGGGGGCGCGGCGCCGGGGACTACCTCGATGACCTGAATAACCCCCAGCCTGGCGTAAACCTGAATGGTGGATGCGATCGCGGCATAATTAGGACTTGCCATCCGCCAAAGTGACAGTGCGCCACTGCATGCCGCAGGAGGCCCGGGCTATTCTCGAACTCTGGGAGCTTTCTGGTAGCGAGCACGCAAGTACCGCCGACCGAGCGGAGGACATTGATCGCCTTATCGCCAGCTCTTCCGCGGCCATTCTGGTGGCCGAGCGAGCGGGCGAGATTTTCGGCGCTCTGATCGCCGCCTTTGACGGCTGGCGGGGGAACCTGTATCGCCTCGCAGTCAGAGAGGCAAGGCGACGTGAGGGAGTTGGAATCGCCTTGGTACATGCGGGTGAGGTTTACCTGCGTGAACAGGGGGCCCGTCGGGTGACGGCTCTGGTCGCCCATGACGATCAGATCGCTGAGGCCTTTTGGCTGGCGGCGGGCTATCCCCTGGATCACAAGATGGGTCGACGGGTTCGCAACCTGTGAGGTTTGGCCGGGCGGCCGAGTGAAATCTCTTGAAGCTGCCTCGCCGTTACGGCGAGCGGGTGGATACATCCAAACCCAGGCAGGCATCGCGATCAATGACGGTGATCAGAGATCGGACCGGTAACGACAACTTGAAGAAAGCGAATAACGGATGAGGAAAGTGAACAGCAACTCAAAGGCAGGAACTGGCGGCGACTCTCCCTCTCAGTTGATAGACGCGCGAATCAAAGAGCTGGGTGATTGGCGGGGCGAGACACTCGCTCAGATCCGCACTCTCGTCAAGCAGGCCGATCCCGAGGTGGTCGAGGAGTGGAAGTGGAGAGGCGTTCCGACGTGGTACCACGACGGGATGATCTGCACAGGTGAGACCTATAAGAGTGCCGTGAAGATGACCTTCAAGAGTGCCGTGAAGATGACCTTCGCCAAGGGCGCCTCACTTGCGGACCCTTCCGGCCTCTTCAACTCAAGCCTGGAGGGAAATACGAGGCGAGCCATCGATATCCATGAGAGCGACGAGATTGATGAAAAGGCGTTGAAGGCCCTGATTCGCGCCGCCGTGGCACTGAACGCGTCCTCGGCTTGAGCAAGAGCGCGGACGTGTGGAGCGCCTGTGTCCGCCGTGGGCCCCCCGGCGCCGTGCATCTTCTCGCAGGACCTCGCCTCGACATTTGTGCGTGCCCGCGAAAATGGAGGACCAAGAAGAACGAGATCCCAAGCGCCCAGGTCCGGTCTCCCGGCTGAACCCTGGGAGGAAAACCGTCCTCAGAGACGCGGCGCGGTGTTCTGCGCGGGGCCATCGGGCTCGAGTAGGCCGGCGGCCCGACCCTGTTCAACCGCCTCGCGCCGCGATGTCACACCGAGCTTGCGGTATACACGCTGGGCCTGGGTCTTGACCGTATTTGGGGAGACGAACACCTGCCCGGCGATCTCGGGGAAGGAGAGATGGGTGGGCATGAACTGCAGGACACGTAACTCTGCCGGTGTCAGATCGCCGACAGCCGACGCCGAGACCACCTCGATCGAGAGCGAGACCTCCGCAATCCACTCGCCGAGCACAATCGCGTCGGGGGTGAGCTTCAAGGCCCTGGAAGCTTCGGCCACCATCTGGGTCGCCGATCGTGCGTCGTCGAGGCGGGTGGCCGTTCGCGCGAGCGCCACCCAGGTCTCCGCCACATACCAGGGCGGAAACTCGTCGAGTCGCTCGAGCAGCTTCTTGCTCTGCCTCAGGTCGGCCGCTGCCTCCTCGACCCGCCCCGTCCGCGACCGAACCAGGGCGGAAACCGCGAGCGAGAGGGCCATCATCGGGTACTCGCCAAGACCGGATCGATCGACCTGGGCTCGTGCCTGTGAGGCGAGCATGTCAGCCAGTGTCCAGTCCTCCTCCTCGATTGCGAGCAACGCCATCTGGGAGAGACAGAGCACTTGGACGTTGGGCGCGCCAACGGCGCCGCGACGTGCGCCGTCGACAAGTTTCTCGCGAGCGGGCGAGCGCAAACCGGACAAGTGCAGCCCGACCCCCTCGATAAAGCGGCAGAGCGACATCCAGGGACTGTCGGGGGGGAGCATCTCCGCGACGAGCGCGGTCTGGTCGGCGATCATCCCGACACCCCCCCGGGCCAATGTTGCCTCGATCAAGGCAAGACCTGCGCTGAGAATCGTTTTCTTTTCAGAAGCCTCCCGTTGGTCAATCAAGCCGGCGGCGACGGCAGCCCAGTACTCGGCTCGGCTTCCCGCTCCCTGAGTGACGTGGGCGTAGGCCGCGCTCAGGCTGAGACCCGCGTCGTCTGCGACCACATTCTCGCCAAGCCGGTCGAGCCAGCCGAGGATCGTGGCGTTTCGGCCTCTGGTGGCGAACTCGGGAATTCCCATCCACAGGAGCTCTCCCGCACGCTCCAGAGCACGGCCGTCGACCGCATGGCCGATCGCCCGGTCCCAGTCCCCATCCGCCGCCCACCAGTCCGAAGCGCGGCGCTCCAGCTCGCTCTCCTTCTCGGGCTCGACCCTCCGCAGCTCTGCTCGCAGCATCTCCCGAAAGAGCGGATGAAGACGAAACCACTCGTCTTGGCGGTCGAGGGGAGTGAGCAACATGTTTGCGTGGGAGAGATCCCGGAGCTGCTTCGCGGATCCGCTTCGCTCGAGCACGACGTCGCAAAGATCCCCGCTGAGGCGATCGAGAACCGAGGCCCGCCGAAGAAAATGGAGCTGGCGGCGAGAGACAGTCTCGAGGAACTCCTCCCTGATGTAATCGACGACGATTCGATCATCGCCGGCAAATCGTGCGATCGCCTTGGCTTGGTCAGCTGTGTCCTGAAGCGCCAGTCCCGCCAGATAAAGCGCAGCGGGCCAGCCCTCGGTTCGAGCTAGGAGGGTGTCGAGCTGCGCCGCGCTCAGGTCCAAGCCCAACGCCATCAGTAGCTCCTTTGATTCCGCTCTCGTCATCACGAGATCGGTCGATCCCAGCTCGGTGAGCTGACGATTGGCGCGAAGCCTGCCCACCGGCAGTGCCGGCTCGGTGCGGCTGGCGATCATTACCTGGGAGCCGCGAGGAAGATTTCGGATAACAGTCGATACCACGGCGAGCGACTGAGAGCTCTCGATCTGCTCGAAGTCGTCGAAGCTGAGTACAAACGGCAGCGCCCGCTGCGCGACCGCAGCGCCCAGGCGCGGGAGCACAACCCTCTCCATGCTCGGTTCGGGGTTCGCGAGAGCGACCTCGACCTCGCTCGGGATCGATTCGAGCGGCTCGAGCGCCGCGAGGATCGAGCCAACGAGCATTGCCGGATCGTTGTGCTCCTCGCCGAGGATCAAGGTCCGATGTGGTCGCAGATCCTGCTCGGACCACTGTCCGAGCAGAACCGTCTTGCCGTAGCCCGACGGCGCGCACGCCAGCACCACCGGTGCGGTTGTTTCCTTCAGTTTGGAGAAAAGTCGAGGTCGCTGGACCAGAGGTGAACTGACACCGGGTAAAGCTCCGCCCGGCTTGGTGACAAGCGCGCCATTTTTCGTCAAGGGGTCAATCCAAGTCCTTCGACGCCTCCAGCGCCTTCCAACAGTAAACATCAACCCCGACAGGCGCTGGGAGAATACTGTGTAATCGCCCGAAGCCCAGACATTGAAACCGTGCCGAGCACGGATAGGTGCTCAGGCGCCAGGGGCACCGATCGCGACCAGATCCTCCGGATGCACCCAAGTGTCGATCAGGTCGTGCCCTCCGGCTCCCTCGATCGCGTCACGCAGCGGGACCGCCCAGCGGTGCTCGATCAAGGCGATCGCGGCGGCGGTGCCGGGTGGGATCGCGTCCGCCAGGTACCAGACCTGATCTGGGTCGAGGATGGCCCCGTTTTCGTTGACGGTCCCGATCAGAGCCCCAACCAGGGCGCCAAACTCCGCTGCCTCATCTGCGGAGAGTTCGCTTTGCTCGACCTCGGCGACGTCGCCCTGCTCGTCCCTGGCGACGAAGAGAAGATCGATCATGCGGATGATCTCGTGCCCACGCAGCTTGCGCAGCTCATCGAGAATCCTGCCCTCGAAGTGACCGTCCTCGAAGGCGATGACGAGCAGCTGCACAGGACCGAGTTTGCTTTGTTGCCGGCCCATCGCTACATGCCCTTTGTGAGCCGCGCGTGCTCGGAGTCATATTGCTCCTGGGTCAAGACTCCGGAGTCGAGCAAGGATTTGAGTTTCGTCAGCGCGTCTATCCGGTTTGCCTCCGAGGTTGCGCTATCCTCCGGCCCGGCCGCGACCCGGGCAGGCGCAACCGAGGCCGCCTCTTCAGCCTGAGCACCGGCCTCGTGGCGCTTGCCGATTGCATACCCAGCTCCACCGACCATCGCCGCTCTCATCAGGGGCCGTCTTCTTATCAGGGGCATGTGCCCTTTCTTTGCGCATTGGTGACCGTTGATTCGGTCGATTGGATCCAACAACGCTCTGCTCGCTGCCGCATCGTGCGAACCGGGTGAAATCGAGCCGCGGGCAAGTGGTCAGCTCAGGTAGCCGATGAGACCGCGAGCTACAATCAGCAGGCCCAACACCCCGGCACCGATGATCGCCATCCGACGACCGCTACGGGTGAGCCAGGCGCGGAAGCGCTGGACCTCAACCTTGGTCCGGTCGGGGGCAAGGAGGTAGCCGACAAGGGGAACCTCGAGCAGGATCAAGAGCATTAGGTTGAAACCGATGATCACGAGGGCCTCACCCACGGCCCCGTAGCCGAGCTTCTGAAGATCTCGAAGCGCGGCGAGGTAGGAGACGCCGGGAAGGGTGAGCACAACACCGAGAGCGAAGGTGATCCGCGCCGAGCCTCTGCCGAGTAGCTGCTCGACTTTAGAAGGGCCCTTCTCAATCTCAACCTCACCGCCCGCCCTCTTCTTAGCCTTACGTCGTTCTTTCAACCTTTGGTCATGTCCGCCCCTGAGGACGTATGAGACCACCAGCAGGATCGCGCCGAAGGCGATGTCGATCGATGGACTGACGGTGTTTCGCGCCGAGTTGGTCGCGCTCGCGTCGTGGACGACGAAGACGATCAGAAAGCCGACCGTAAGACTCATCAGCAATGCCCCCGCCAGGTAGCCGAGCAACAGGCGCTTGGGACTCGGCAGGAACAGCATCACGGTCACCGCCGCCAGCAGGGTCGCGTTGGCGGCGGAGACAAGCGAGAGAAGAAAGATGTCGCCCATAAGAACGAAGCGGGGGGAGCCTGGCGAGGTCGCCAGGCTCCCGAATGCCGATCAGGGTTGGGGGGCCTCGTCCTCCTCGCCGTAGACGACGAGTCCGTGGATGCAGATCACGCAGATCGCGAAGATGCCCAGTGACCAGAACGGGTAGGCGCCGCCGACCGAGAGCAGGGCTCCGATCGCGCCCAGTGAGGCCGCGAAGATTCCGACCACACGGCCAAACGCGTTGCCACCCAGGAGCGAGACACCGGCGATCGCCTCGAAGATCCCGAGGAGCACCGTGATCCAACCCCAAGTGTGGAGGCTCGAAAACACATAGGTGGTGTTACCTGCGTAGAAGTGTGCGTTGCTGATCGCAGCAATGCCATAGATGATGTTCAGCGTGCCGGCGATCAACAGCAGGATGGCTACAAATGCAGCGCGGCCCATACCTCTCATGTGCAAGCTCCTTTCGGAATTGGCCGCCGTTCGCGACGACCAAGACAAGGGTTCATGCTCGGCGTCTGATCGCCGTAGCTCATTCGAACAGACTCGCCGCTGCGCAGGAGGAGGGCATCATCTGAACCGGGTGATTGTGAGCCGCTATGCGGCTCCGCCTTCATAGTCGGGCGCAGGCTTCATTAGCGCACCGACCACCTTGAGGACCGGGAGAATGACCCCGACCCAGAAGAGAATGAAGTGACGTTTGCGGAAGGTCAGCGTCCCCAAGGTGACCAACAGGACGAAGTAGATCGCCCCCATCAAGAAAAGCATCAGACGTCGCCTTTGGTTTGCAGCGTGAAGATCTGGGCCTTGGCGGCGGCGAACTCGGCCTCGGTCAGGTCGCCGCTGCGCCGCAGAGCGCTGAGGCGCTCGAGCTCGTCGACATCCGAGCTCGCCGCCGGGACCGAGGCCGCGCTGGACCGAGACACACGCCATTCGCGCATCCGGCCCCAAGCGTCCCCCTTCGCGGTGCCTGGAAACTCGCGCAACGTTTGACGGCGCAGGAGCTCGGTGCCGAGCCCGAAAAGGATCGCGAAGAGCAGAATGCCAAGCGGTTTGTGGAAGGCGGCGATCGGGGCCCAGGCGATCAGGACGAGGAAGACGACCGCAGCGACAGCGTAGGTCGCCGCCTGTTGCTCCCGCATATACGGCGAGGCCTCACGGCGCAGCGTCGTCGCGATCGCGGTTGGGCCGGCGAGCCAGGCGCCGATCACGACCAGGACTCCGAATGCGATCGCCGAGGAGGCGACCGTGACCAGCAGCGAGGTGCCTATTTCCCAAACCGCTTCGGCGGCCGGCTTGACCGAGTCATTGGCGGCGAGCGCGTCGACCACCGTGCTGCCGGCGAAGCTGCGCGCGACCAGGGCGAGTATTCCCGCGATGACAAAACCGAAGCCGACCGAGCGCAGGGCCCGACGACGCCGTGGCCCTGCTAGGTAGATCGCCAGGCCGTAGAGCAGGAGCGTGAGGAGCGTCAGCACGATCGGCAGACTCCTGATCAGCTGCGCGATGCTTTGCGCCGTGGAGAGTTCATTAGATTTGAGAATCGTGATTTCTCCGGCGCCCGCTGGAATTTTCGAGGCCAAGGCGCTACCAGCGCCCAGCTGTCCGCCGATCTGGGAGACGAGCGTGCTGAGGTCGAGCTTCACTTCCCCGCCGCCCGTGGAGACGGCCGAGCCTTCGTTGTCGAGGATCTTCAGCAGCGCGACGTGCGCTTCGCGGTTGGCTTCGCTCCAGAGTTCTTGGAACTTGGGGTTCTGCAGCGCCCGTTCAGCCACCTGCGGTGCGAGCTGGCGCAGCCCACCGGCGGCAGGACCGGCGAGCGGCTGCAGCAGGGGAGGCAGGGTCTTTTCCAGTTCGGCCTGGACGTCGACGTTGGCAAATAGCTGGTCGGCCAGGTAGCCCGACAGCTGACTCTGGACCTTTTCATTTTGCAACAGCTGATCGCTGGTGTGGACCCAGTTGTCGGTGTTGAGTGCCTGGCGGTTGGCCCAGATCGAGAAGATCGCGATGAAGGCCACCAGCGTGCCGAAGAAAAGCAGCGTGGCGATCAGCTTAGGGTGGTCGGCCTTGGCCGGCCGGCTGGCTTTCTCAGGCGTCATCTCCAGTCGAAGTTATGTCCCGGTCTGAAGGAGCGCATCACCTCAAAGGGGTGACTTCGCCTTTCCCTCCGCCTGTCCCTCGACGATGTCGCGGCGAGGCGATCGCCTCGATATGTGCGGGAAGGCAGCAGTGGGCTTCGTTAGACGCGCCGTCGTCACCGGTCAGAATACCCGGAGTCAGAGAGCCGTCCCGCGTTCCGGCTCGTGCCTGCGGCAAGGCCCAACCGAACCCGTGGGTCTGTACGGATGCGCAGACTGATTCATCGGAGGAGCTTTATCGGAAGGTTCTCCATGTGAGGATGATCCGTGCCAGTTGCGGCGCCCGCATGCGGATAATCGGCATGAAAGAAAGAGACTAGAAATGAGCGACAGACCAGTATCGTCTACGCCTCGACCTACGGCAGCACCGACGACGCCTGGGCGGACTACGACATCCTGCTTGAGCTTCACGCAGACAAGCTCGTCGGCACCTATGACGCGGCTGTGATCGACAAGGACGACGAGGGAAAGGTCCACGTCCACAAGCACGAGAAGGCAACCCAGCACGGTGCCTGGGGAGGCATCGCAGTCGGAGCGCTGGTCGGGGTCCTCTTCCCGCCCTCGGTGCTCGGTGCGGCTGTAGTCGGTGGCGCCGTAGGTGGCGTCGGTGGACATTTACGCAAGGGCATCTCGCGCAGCGACGCGAAGGAGCTTGGGGAGACACTCGAGAGTGGAGAGGCAGCGCTGGTCGTGATTGGCGAGTCGCGGGTCGAAGAACAGCTCGACAAGGCCCTCACCCACGCCGAAAAGTCGATCGAGAAGGAAATCGACGCCGACGGCAAGGAGTTCAATCAGGAACTCGAAGCAGCTGAGAAGGAAGCGGCGGCGAGGCTCGCCGCCTAGATCATCCAAGCCCGGCTGCGGTCCACGCACGGACCGCAGCCGGTGATCTCGACGAATTAACCGAAAGGTCGCACAGGTCTATGCACGCAACATCCCCCCAAACCGAAACCGATCCCGCAGACGCTGCCTCTTCAACCGGGTCAGTTGCCGCCGGCAAGACGGCCCGCGAGAAGGCCCCGCGCTCCAGTCATGGCGGGTGGAAACCGACGAAGGACCGCAAAGATCCGGTCAAGCTGCTCGTGGACCAGGCCAAGAGCCGCGTCCCCGAGCTCGTGCCGATCCGCTACGGACGGATGCTCGCCTCCGCTTTCACCTTCTACCGTGGCGCCGCCGCGATCATGGCGATGGACCTCGCGAAGACCCCGGACTCCGGGCTGCCGGGTTCAGACGTGCGGCGATGCCCATCTCTCGAATTTCGGTGTCTTCGCCGCCCCCGATCGCCGCCTGGTCGTGGACGTCAACGACTTCGATGAGACCCTTCCCGGCCCCTGGGAGTGGGATCTGAAGCGCCTCGCAGCGAGCTTTGAGATCGCCGGGCGTGATCGCGAATTCAGCCCCAAGGAGACTCGCGCCGCCGTTCTCTCCACGGTCCGCGAATACCGCCAGACAATGCGGAAATTCGCGGCGATGGGGAACCTCGATGTCTGGTACGCGCGCTTGGACGTCGACGCCCTGCTTGCCGATCTGGCCGCGGTCGCCGATCGTAAGCAGATGAAGGCGGTCGAAAAGAACGTCGCGAAGGCGCATAAGAAGAACAGCCTCAAGGCCTTCGATCGCCTCGTCCATGAGGTTGACGGCGAACCGCGGATCATCAGCGATCCGCCCCTGCTCGTCCCCGCCCGCGAGCTGGTCGCCGACGATCAGCGCCATGAACTCGAAGAGCGGATCCGCGAGATGCTCGGCCGCTACCGCGAGAGCCTCAAGGGCGACCGGCGCCACCTCTTCGACAGCTACCGGTTCGTCGACCTGGCCCGCAAGGTGGTCGGGGTCGGCAGCGTCGGGACCCGCGCCTGGGTGATCCTGATGATGGGCCGCGACGGGCAGGACCCGCTCTTCCTGCAGGCCAAGGAAGCCCAGGCCTCGGTGCTCGAGCCCTACGTCGGGGCGAGCGAGTTCGCCAACCACGGCGAGCGGGTGGTCGAGGGCCAGTGGCTGATGCAGGCCGCCAGCGACATCCTCCTCGGCTGGCTTCCGGCCTTTGGGATGGACGACAAGGATCGCGACTTCTACGTACGCCAGCTCTGGGACGGCAAGCGATCGGTCGAAATCGAGACCCTCCCTGCCAAGGGACTTGCCGTCTATGGGCGGATCTGCGGTTGGGCCCTCGCCAGGGCCCACGCCAGGTCAGGTGATCGGATCGCGATCGCCGCCTATCTGGGCAAGGGCGAGAGCTTCGATCAGGCGATCGCCGATTTCTCAGAGCGCTACGCGGATCAGAATGAGCTCGACTACGGAGCGCTCGCCGACGCCGCCAAGTCGGGACAAATTGAGGTCAAGACGGATCTGGACTGATCAGAGGCGCTACCTCCTCGAATACCTTCGAAGCGTGGGGTTGGAACCGCTACCAAGCGAGGTCGACTCCGCCTCGAGCCTGATCGAAGCCAGTGCCAATCTGTCCCAAGCGATCATTTACCCCCCAAGCTTGAGGCGTGACAGGTCGAGCCAACCGAGCCCTCGCTATCGAAGCGGACTTGATCAATGCGCCGCCTCAAGTGCCCGCTTAGCGACGAGGCCTAGGCAGGCAACGACTCGCCAGCCAGCACGTGGCGCTCCAGCTTGGCCTCGCGATCGAGGGCAAACGAAATGCCTACTTCTGCGAGCTTCCGGACCTCGGCGTAGCTGTCGCCGGCAGCGGACCAGCCGTCGACCTCCGGTGACTCGGCCCACCAGCGGTCGCCGTCGTGGCGATAGATGACACGCAGGTCTCCATTAGGACCTCCTGGTCAAGCGCCGAATTCTCCATAGCTGCTCTGATGGCGTTCAGGGGCGCCTGATCCGGAAGCGGAACAGGGCTGGTGTTGGGTCGGTGTTCCCGGCCTGGTCGATCGCGAAGACCTTGAAGACGTGCAGGCCAGCGCCCACCTCATAGGCGCGCGGCGAGTGGCACGGCTTAAACCGTCCGCGGTCGAGCTTGCAGCGGAAGGTCGCGCCGTGCTCGCTCGCGTTGAAGCCGAAGACGAGCCGCTTAGGCAACTTCCGTACTCGCACCAGCTCCCCCGGGCGCCGGAGGATCCGCGTTCGCGGCGGCCTCGGGCTGGCCGCGGTGGTCCGTAGGGCCGACACCGGCGGCGCCACAGCACTAGCCGGCATCGCGGGTTCTTCGATTTCGGTGCGGAATTCTTCCGGCGCGCCTTCGCGCACGCTCTCGCATTCGATCGGCGACGGGTCGCCGACGCGTGCCACGTCGATCACCGCCGAGTCGGTCCCTGGGCCGCAGTCGATCACCGCGTCAGGGCTGCCTGAGTTGGCAAGGATCAGGTCTTCGCCGCCTTCGGCGTAGTAGGTGTCTTCGCCTTTGTGGCCCAGCAGCTGGTTGGCACCAGCGTCGCCGACCAGATAGTCGCTGCCGTTGGAGCCCTCGAGGTCCTCGATCCCTTCCAGTCGGTCGAGCATGCCGCTCGCGCAGACCGGCTGGCCCCCGGGACCGACTTCGCCGGCCAGGCCCTCGTCGAGCCGGGCGTCGACGCTGCCCGCGAGCCGTGCCCAGGAGGCGTTGTCGCGGTCGCCCGGCCGTTCCGGGCCGCCGTAGATCGTCTCGCCATCGCAGAGCGAGACCGAGAGGAAGAGATCCGAGCCTTCGCCGCCGTCGAGATAGTCGGCACCGCCGTTGTGGATCAGGGCGTCGTCGCCGGCGCCACCGTAGAGACGGTCGGCGCTGGTTTCTATCGGCGGTCCGTCGACGAGGACATCTTCGTTGCCGCCGCCGGTGAGCGTGTCGGCGCCGGTGCCGCCGACCGTGACGACAGAGGAGCCGTCGGGGAAGCCGCTGGCGGTGATCGTGTCATCGCCGGCCATGCCGGCGAGGAGGATCGAGTCGAGCACCGGGACGTTCGGCGCCACCGAGGTTTCCAGCGGACAGCTCGCGCTGGTCGCCGTCGTGACGCTGCATCCTCCGGCGTCACTCGCCGACTGGTCAAAGCTCCCGGAGGCGAGGCTGAAGGCGACGGCGGTCCCTTCGTAGGTGGCGGTGACGGCGTCAGCGCCGCTGCTTCCGACCAGATAGAGGTCGGTCGAGCCTGAACCGGCGCTGGTCTCACCGACGCTGACCCTGTCGGTGTCGCGGGTCTGCACTTCGGCCGCCGAGCTCTCGCAACCGGAGACGCTGCCGCCACCGGCGCAGTTGTCGGAGCCGGCTTCGCCGAACATAGTCGCGCCGGGACCGTCTTCTAGGTAGTCGCCGTCGGCGCCGCCGCGCAGGACGTCGGCTCCGCCCCCGCCCCTGATCACGTCGGCGCCGCCGCCGCCGATTATTTCTTCGCCGGCGCCGGTGCCGACGATGTAGTCGGAGAACGGCGTGCCGATGATCCGCTCGAAGACGCCGGGCTCGACTTCGTCGACTCCGCCGCCGGAGGCGGCAATGCCGTCATTGGCGTTTTCGCCACCGACGCCGAGATTGAGGTAGACCCCGCGTTCGCCTTCGCTGCCCGTGGGAAAGCCGCTGGCGCCCGTTTCGATGCCCGCGCCGAAGCCGGGCGTCACCCCAGTCGCAAAGCTCAGCGTGTCGTAACCGCCGCCGGTGTCGAAGATGTGATCCTGGGTGCCGTCGCCGCGGACGTAGTCGTTGCCTTCGCCGCCATCGATCGTGTCAGCGCCGAAGCCCCCCGAGAGCCAGTCGTTGCCGGGGCCACCTTCGAGGCGGTCGTCGCCGATGCCGCCGTAGAGGCGGTCGTCACCGGCGTTGCCGCGGAGGATGTCGTTGCCGCGGTCGCCGTAGATGATGTCGTCGCCAGGGCCCCCTTCGAAGGTCTGGCTGCCGACCCCGCAATGGGGCGCACAAGCGTCGGCGAGGACGGGGCCAGCGGAGGAGGAGGCGCTCGAGTCGCCGATGATGACGTCATCGCCGGCGCCGGCGTCAACATGCGTGACCGAGAGCGGGACGACGATGCGGTCGGCGCAGGGCGTACCGACGATGATGTGTCCAACTCGCTGCGGGCCTTCGGCGCAGGTTGGGCCGGATGGGCTGGGCGCGGCCTGGGCACTCAGTGGAGCGAGCGCGAAGGCGCTTAGCAGGGCAGCGGCAAGAATCGAGAGGGAACGAAGCACAGTTTTATGTTGATACCCAGTGGCGGCTATGTGATGCGGCATCGGCCCAAGCGGGCGCCGACCGTTCTCCAAGAAGCCGATCGCGGTCTGGTTCATGATGAGCGCTCTCGCATCCAGTGCGAGAGCTTGGGCTGTCCAGGGGATCGGTTGGGTCAACGGTAGCCAGCCTTATCGTGCCTGCCGGTCGGGCCGGTCCTGGCGCAGCGCTTCAATCGCAGGTGAGTCGGCCCGATCGCCCAGCTCAGGGGTCGCTCTGGCTCCACCAACCCGCCGCGACGCAGCTATGTGATCAAGGTGATGATCTGCCTATTGGGCGCGTTCGATCAGTCGTCGCTGCGCCCCGCCGATGGGCAGAGGTAGCGCAAGAGGAGAAGGACCGTCTCCGCCGCATAGTCGGGGGGTTCGTGGCCAGGCCGAGGGTGGATCATGAGGCCGTGGGTGACCCCCTCCAGAGCCTGCACGATCAGCTCTGCCGCAAGGCGGGTGTCCGCAACACCGACCTCAGGGCGACTGAAGAGCCACGCCTGCACCGCCTCGACCGCGATCCGCTGGATAACGTCAAGTCGCTCCTGTAGCGCTGCTGGGCGAGGACACTCCTCGAAGAGAACACGGTGAAGGCGGGGAGAGTCGGCGTGCAGCTCGACCATCGCGCCAACAAGCAGCTCAAGGCCTTCGCGCACCGGCGGATCTAGCTTGTTAGAGCCGCGTCTCCGCCCGTGGGAATGGCCGCTTTCCGAATGCGATTCGGATCAGGGCGCGAATGGTTTCCAAGGCGCCCTCGGGCATCGCCGCCGAGGGAGAGGCACCGGGGTGTGCGGCGGCGATCCTCACCTCCAGTGCGGCCGGCAGGCTCTTGAAGAGAAGCGGCGCCTCAAGGGTCACGGCCTCGCCGTCGATGCCGGCGGAGATCGTGCCTGGCGCGTCGACCTCGAAGGTGAGCGTCGTCCACTCCTGCCAGGGGCGTCGGGCCAGGGACCGCTCTCCGCCCGGGGCAGAGGCGACGGTAATTCCGAGTAGCCCCGCGTCGATCCTCGGTCGGGTGCCCGAACCGACCGCGTGCCCGAGGCGATAGCGATTGTTGGAGACTAAAATCGCCGTCCCTGAAGAGTGCTCCCCCCCGTCCGGCCCGTTCCAGCCCAGCTCGAGCCCCTCGCCCTCGGATCCGAGGACTTCGGGAAGGGTGTCGAGGATCGTACGCAGCTTCGCCTCGCGATATCCCTCCCGTTGAACAGCCTCGGCGTAGAGGCCGAGTGAGACGTTGTTTACGAAAACCTGCCCGTTGACCTCGGCAAGATCGACTTGGCGCTTGCGGCCGCCGACGAAGGCATCAAGCGCGCCGACAACATCGTCCCGGTCCACGCCGAGGTCGAGGGCGAAGTGGTTGCGAGTCCCAGCTGGAATACATGCGTACGGCAGACCCAGCTCGGCCGCGACCTTCGCCACGACCGCCTGTGAACCGTCGCCGCCTGCCATCGCCAGGGCGTCGGCGCCGTCGGCAACCGCGCCTCGTACGAGATTCTCGAGATCGGTCCCCAGCTCTAATTTGATCGGCTCGATGCCACGGGCACGTGCCTCCTCAGCCAGGTGGAATATCTCGGCCTTCCCCCCGCCTGACTTCGGGTTGTAGAACAGAACCGGGCGACGAGGATCGACCGCTGGGTCGAGTCGGGCGTGAACCCTGAAGGCCGCACGAGTCGTCAGGACCATCACTCCAAGGGCACCCACGACCAGGAGTGCCTCGACCAGGTGATCGCCGTCGGCGATCAGCAGAACAACGATCGCCGCCACCGCCACGCTCGCTGTACCCAGCCCGAGCATCCTCGTGCCTGCGGTCCGGGTCAGGCCGTACCAGGCAGCGACGAAGGCGATCAAAAGGCAAGCAAGGACGATCAGCCCGCGGGGAAACTGCGAGACGACGATCTCGATCGAGAGAATGACGACGATCGCCACGCTCGCGAGCGCCGCGATCGCAGCCAGTCGGTGGTTTCCGCCTTCCTCAGCTGACATCGCTCCAGCCTATCCGCGGCGTTGGGGGCGGGACCGGGAAGCTGATTGAGTCCTTGTGTGGACATCCTGCTGCTGGCCTTTTCGGCCGCATTAACCCGACGCTACTCGCTGCGACGACGGTGATGCTGCTGCTGCCCCGGCCGTGCAATCTGATGCTCGGCTACCTCCTCGGAGCGATGATGACCAGCGTTTGCCTCGGCCTGGTCATCGTCTTCTCACTGGAGAGCTCAGGAGCCGTCCGCTCGATCTCGTACTGGCAGTCATCGGCTTCAACCTGATCATGCTCGCCTGCTCGAGCTGGCGCTGCTCTCCTACTGGCTGCAGCCGGAGGCGACACCGGGGCGCGTGGAGCGCTTTAAGTCGGCCCTGTGCCGGGACGGTCGGCGCATCGCGATCCGGATCGTGACGGTCGCGGGAGCGCTGCTGATAGTTCGTGGCGTGGTGAGTCTGATCGTCTGATCGGGTCCCCCGTCGTTGCGTCATGTAAGGGTGGCAATCTCGAATTCTGTGCAGAGGACCGAGCCCCCCGATCCAGAGCAGCAATCACGTGCCGGCCGGCTCCAGCGCTGGGCACCCGGGATCAGGACCCTGCGCCAATACCGGGGGGCGTCGGCTCGTCCTGATCTGATCGCCGGGCTCGTACTGGCGGCGATCCTCGTGCCCCAGGGGATGGCCTACGCGGAGCTCGCCGGGCTGCCGGCCGCCACCGGTCTCTACACGACGGTCGCCTGCCTGGTGGCCTACGCGATCTTCGGGCCGTCCCGGGTCCTGGTGCTCGGGCCGGACTCCTCCATCTCGCCGCTGATCCTGGCCTCGATCACCCCGCTCTTGATCACCGGGGACCCGGGATCGGCGATCGTCCTCGCCGGCATGCTCGCGATCTTCGTCGGGCTGATCGAGATCGGACTCGGGCTCGGCAAGCTCGGGTTCGTAGCCGACCTGCTCTCCAAAGAGGTCCAGGTCGGCTACATGAACGGCCTCGGGATCACGATCATCGCCGGGCAGCTGCCCAAGCTCTTCGGCTTCTCCACCGACTCCGACTCGTTCCTCGGCGAGTTGAAGGCCTTCGTCGAAGGCCTCGGCCAGACGCACACGACAACCCTAGTTCTCGGCAGCACCGTCCTCGGCATCCTGCTCCTGCTCCCGCTCATCACCAAACGCCTGCCCGCGATCCTCGTCGGCGTCGTCGCAGCCACGGTCGTGTCGGCGGTCTTCGGCCTCGCCGACCACGGGGTCGCGACCGTCGGATCGCTTCCCCAGGGCGTGCCGATCCCGAGACTGCCCTGGACGAGCGCCGGTGATGTCCCGGCACTGCTCCTGGCCGCACTCGGCATCACCCTCGTTTCGCTGACCGACACGATCGCGACGGCGACGAGCTTCGCCGCCCGACGCGGCGAAGAGGTTAAACCCGACCAGGAGATGATCGGGGTCGGTGCCGCCAACGTCGCGGCCGGTTTCTTTCAGGGCTTCGCCGTCTCGACGAGTGGCTCGAGAACAGCCGTTGCCGAGCAGTCTGGGGCGAAGACCCAGCTGGCCGGCCTGGTCGGCGCCGGGCTCGTCGCCGTCCTCCTCCTCTTCCTCAACTCCCTGCTCGCCGACCTACCGCAGACGGCATTAGCGGCCGTGGTGATCGCCGCAGCGCTGTCGCTGATGAACCTGCCATTGCTCCACCGCTATTACGAGATGCGCAGGAGCGCGTTCGGCGTCTCGCTGGTCGCCACCGCCGGGGTCGTTCTGCTCGGCGTCCTGCAGGGAATCGTGGTTGCGGTCCTGCTCGCGATCATCCTCTTCTTCCGACGCAACTGGTGGCCTCATGGCGCCGTTCTGGGACGTCCGAAGGACGTTGAGGGATGGCACGACATGACCGCCTACCCCGATGCCACTGAGATCGAGGGAGTCGTCGTCTACCGCTGGGAGGCGCCGCTCTTCTTCGCCAACTCGGGGAGGTTCCGCGACGAGGTCAGACGGCTCGCGCGTGACCGCGACCCGGGGTGGATCGTCCTGCAATGCGAGGCGGTTACCGACGTCGACGTGACCGCAGCGGAGATGCTCGAGCAGCTCGACCGAGAGTTGAACGCGGCGGGAATCCACCTCGCCTTCGTTGAGCTGCGCGATCGCCTCAAACAGCTCACCTTGCGCTACGGGCTGATGGACACCCTAGACAGGGATCACTTCTACCCTTCTATCGACGCGGCCCTCGCCGAGATTCGAGCGGGGGGCGCCCGGGCATGAACGTGCGCGTGATCTGGCGCGTTGCCCTCGTCCTCATACTGGACGCGCTCACCCTGCTCGCGCTCTCAGAGCTGATCGACGGATTCGTCCTCGACGGGGTTGTCTCCGCGCTCGGCGCCGCGATCATGATCGGCCTCCTCAACGCTCTCGTCTGGCCGGCTCTTTCACGACTGACCCTGCCGCTAACGGTCCTCACCCTGGGATTTGCCGGGCTCGTCCTCAACGGCTTACTGGTCACTTTCGCGATTGAACTTCTCCCCAATGCGGAGATCGGAGGGGTGTGGCAGGGGGTCGTGGTGACGATCGTCCTGACAGCCGTCACCAGCGGCGTCTTCTCGTTGCTGGCGATCGACGAAGACGATGCCTGGTACCGGCATGTGGTCAGGCACCAGCTCCGCCGACGAGGAGCCTCGGTCGAGACCGACGTCCCCGGCGTGGCCTTCCTGGAGATCGACGGCCTCGCCCACGAGGTGCTCGAGCGGGCAATCTCCGATGGAGGGGCCCCTCAGCTGGCCAAGTGGATGCGAGAGGGTTCCCATCGCCTGCGACCCTGGGAGACCGACTGGTCCTCGCAAACCGGCGCCTGCCAGGCCGGTCTCCTTCATGGGTCGAACGAGGACATGCCGGCCTTCCGCTGGTGGGAGAAGGAGCGGGACAGGGCGATCGTCACCAACCACCCCGGTGATGCCGAAGAGCTGGAGCGGCGACGGTCCGATGGCCGCGGCCTGCTGCATGCCGACGGCGCCAGCCGCGCCAACATCCTCTCCGGCGATGCCGCGCACTCGATGCTGACGATGAGCACAGCGCTCCACCGCCGCCGGCCGATCGGCCGCGACTACGCCGCCTACTTCGCGCGCCCTTATGCCGTCTCCAAGACGATCGTCCTCTGCCTCGTCGATCTGTCCCGGGAGCGCTGCGCCGCACGTGCGCAGGTGCGGCACGACATCAGGCCGAGAATCAAGCGCTCCCGCGCCTATGCCCTGATCCGCGCCTGGGCGACCGTCGTTCAGCGCGACCTGCAGGTCGCCGCCGTGGTCGGCGACATCCTCGCCGGGCGACCAACGATCTACACGACATTCCTCGCCTACGACGAGGTTGCCCACCACTCGGGGATCGAGCGTCCCGACAGCCTTGCCGTCCTGCGAGACCTCGATCGCCAGATCGCGAGGATCGCCCGTGCCTGCGCCGAGGCCCCTCGACCCTACCGACTGGTGGTGCTCTCCGACCACGGGCAATCCCAGGGTGAAACCTTCCGCGACCTCTACGGGGAAACCCTGGAAGAGGTGGTGACGGCGGCCTGCAGCGCCGGCAGCGTCGCCGCGGCCGAAAGCGGCGAGGACGACGCGATGGCCTTCCTCAATACCAGTCTGACCGAGATGGCGCGGGACGACACGGCCGGCGGCTGCACGGTCCGAATCGCGACCCGTAGGCAGCGGTCCGATGGCGCTGTCGCCCTCGGTCAGGATGAACCCATCGACAGAGGGACCTCAGACGTCGGTCGCATGCCGGAGCTCTCGGTGATGGCCTCTGGCTGCCTCGGACTCGTCAGCTTTCCACGTGAGCCCGGTCGGGTTTCGCTCGAGCGACTGCGCTCCCTCCACCCGGATTTACTGCCGGCACTCTGCCGTCATCCGGGCGTTGGGTTCGTCCTCGTACGATCAGAGCAGGCGGGCGCGGTCGTTTTCGGGCCGCGCGGCACCCGCCATCTCGACGGAGACCGGGTCGCAGGCGAGGACCCACTCGCCCCATTCGGCCCCAATGCGGCTCACCACGTGCGCAGAACGGACTCCTTCGCCCATTGCGCGGATCTGATGATCAACAGCGCTTTCGATCCGGCCAGCGGCGAAGTCTCCGCCTTTGAGGAGCTGGTCGGCTCCCACGGCGGCTTGGGCGGTACTCAGTCCTTTCCCTTCGTCCTGCATCCGACCGATCTTGACTGGCCCGAGGAAGAGGTGGTCGGCGCCGAAGCAGTCCACCGGATTTTCCGCGGCTGGCTCGGCGCGCTCGGCCACGCTGATTATTCGACCGAGGTGGATTGCCCTGGGAAGAGCACTCGCAACTCCACCTGAGGCGCCAGTTTCGCCATCCATCTCTCGAGTTCGAGCGGCGGAGCTCGAAGAGGCTTCGGGCGCACGTGATGCAGAAACCTTGGATAGAGCGTTCCCCAGTGGATCGGAACGACGATTCTCGGTTCGATCACAGCCGCGGCGCGAGCCGCTCTTTCGGGATCCATGTGTCCCGGGCCCAGGCTCGGACCCCAGCCCCAGATCGGCAACAGCGCCGCGTCGACCGCTCGCAGGTCGCTCATTCCGTCGAAGAGGTCTGTGTCTCCGGCGAAGTAGATCCGCTTAGTTCCAGAGACGAGGAAGCCGACGGCCTCAGCGTCGGGGGAGCCTCTCCCGACTCCATCGTGGACAGCTTCGACAGCACTCACAGTTATTCGGCCAACCTCGGTCGACTGCCCGACTGCTATCTCAGACACTGAATGGAACCCCCGACTCTCGAAAAAGCCGGCAGCGCCGGCAGGTACGAGCATCGGCACATCAACGAACTGACGTAGGGACGGGAGGTCGGCGTGGTCGCGGTGCAGATGCGAGATCAGAACTGCGTCGACATCCTGCAATTCCTCCCGAATAACAGATGGGCCGTGTCGAGTAAGTGGGCCGACACAGCTCCGGAGGACCGGGTCGGTGAGGAGCCCGGTGCCGTCTAAGTCAACGGCGACGGTCGCGTGCCCGACGAAGGTGAGCTTCGCGGGCACGCTCACCGCCTAGGCCAGCAGTTTGGCCTTCGCTTTGTCGAACTCCTCGGAGCTCAGCGCACCCTTTTCCTTCAGGTCATTGAGCTTGTGCAGTTCCTCGGCAGGGCTGGCGCTTTGCGCCTGTTCGCGCACGTAGCTGTCCATCTCCTTCTTCGTGTCTGCCTGGTGTTTGATCGTTCGGTCGCGCATTCCGTTGCCGCGAACGATCAGGTAGAGCAGCACCCCGAAGAAAGGCAGGAAGACCAAGAAGAAGACCCAGACCGCCTTCGCCACTCCGGAGAGCTCATGGTCTCGGAAGAGGTCGCCGATGATCGAGATCAGGATCCAGATCCAGGCGAAGAGCAAGAAGAACTCGAGGATGTAGAGCAGGCCTTCGCCGAAGCTGACATCTGCGATCGGCATCTTTAGACCTCCCTCTCAGTCCAGTTGACCATCAGCTGGTAGATGATCACCACGTCGAGGATGATCATCAGGAATGCCCACAGCGGTGCGGCCGAGAACCAGACGATCTGCAAGATGGCGTTGATCGCCAGTAGGGAGATCGCCAGCACGCGCGACACTCCACTGCCCATCAACAGGCCGACGCCCGTGAGCCCGACGAGAGCACCGAGGAACAGCTGGACCCAACCCCATGCGGTGAGATCGAATATCAACGCGCCGTGACCGCCGACGACGACGACTTCGTTGTTGAGGATCGCGGCCAAGCCCCAGAACGCATCCAGGAAGCCCAGGATCACCATCATCACTCCCGCAAACGCGATCCAGGTTGACTGTTGACCTCCGGCCGGTGGTCGTGAACTCTGGCCAGCCTCCATAGATATTCCCTTCTCCACGGCGATGCGACTTAGCTCTCCGCCAAGTCGGCAGTCTTCGAGGCTGCTCGCCAATGGAACCCTATTCGCCGCCGAGACCCAAGTAAAGAATTCTTGTGAATTCCTGAGACCGGCTCAACGGATGGGCGATCCGCAAGGCCTGCGCGGCTTCTCATGCGCCAGTCCCACACAAAACAGCCGGTTAGAGCCGGGATCAACCGGATTCGCGGAGCGAATCGGAAGGCTTCTCAATCCGCTCCATCAATCCCTTGCTAGGGCAAAGGCGCCTACCGGAATCGAACCGGTGTAAACGGCTTTGCAGGCCGCTGCGTAGCCACTCCGCCAAGGCGCCGAAACGCTTTATCAAGCGGTTTCCGCCGGATGCTCGGTGGTCTTCGTGGGCCAAGCGGGCTCATGTGCCCATTCGGAGCCCGGAAGCACCCCACGCGAGTGTCCGATCGAACTCCGCGAGATAAGCGCCGGACAGCTTAGAGCGTCGCTTGACGGCGCGACTGTCGACACATCGCGTGAAACGAACCGTCTAATCGAGGTCTTGAGACCTCGCGAGATGTTCGCCTCTGTCGGGTGATGCGCCATCCCGGTCGAGGTCGTCGGGAGCGCGGCCGAACCGCCTTTCGGCCTCCGCCGCTTTCAGATGGCGAGGTCGTCCTGCGCCAATGCCTCCTGCTGATCTTGGACTCGACAAGGGGCCCCCATCCGGAAGCGCCAATGCTGTGATAGCCGCCGGGTGAGAGATCGGAACTGGGAACAGTTTCCTCATTGGGGAACCTTCCGTAGACATGCGAAAAGGACTCGGCTGTTAACCAAGCTGGCGGCTGAGCTATCTCGCTTCGGAGACCTCTGGCTTTGCGTCCCTGCCTCGCGACAGGTTTGCCCTTATTCAGCTGACTACCGAGAGGGCATCGGCACCGGCTGGGGCCACCTTGAGAGATCTGGACGAATGGCTACCCAGTTCTCGATGCGAGGCGGTCCCACTGCATCGCCCCCGTCCGGCTTGATGTGACCATGAGCCCTTGCCCTACGGCGGAATGCGAGTAACAGCAGCGGCCTGCGCGGACCATCCGGAGTGAATGGATGGCGATACCGGTCGAAAGAAAACGCGGACTCTATACGGAGTTGGATCAGCGACGGAATCGATACCGCGGTACCCGGCAGTGGGCAAGATGTGGACCTCGAGCCGACAGCCGAGTCCGCTCAGTTTGTGCCACTCAATGAGGAGTAGTGACCAGTCTAAGTAAGACAGACGGACGGCGACCTGCGAGAGTGCAGCCGCTCGGTTCATCCCGTCTTCAGGAGGACTGCATGAAGAAGCTGCAGGGAAAGCTGACCTATGCGAACGTGGTGGCGACGCTGGCTCTGGCGATCGCGATCGGAGGAACATCGGCTTTCGCTGCCACCCAACTCGCCAAGAACAGCGTCGGGACCAAGCAGCTGAAGAACAACGCAGTCACCACGGCGAAGATCAAGAAGCAGGCAATCACTGCCACCAAGGTTAAAAACGAAACACTGACGGGGAAACAGATCAACGCCTCGACCCTTGGAACGGTGCCGACCGCCAACCAGGCTCGCGCCGCGGACACTGCCAACTCCCTGGCCCCCGCCGAAGGCTGGCATGAAATTGGACTACCGGGCGAGCCAGCATTCGAGAATTCCTGGCACAACTTTGGCGGCGCCTTCTCAACTGCAGCTTTCTACAAGGACCACGAGGGCATCATTCACCTCAGGGGTACGGTCACTGGCGGGACCGGAGCTGTCTTCCAACTGCCGCCGGGAGACCGACCCGCGCAGCGCCTCACCTTCCCGGTCTATTGCTCAGGCGGCGGCTGCGCGACCTCAGGTGATGGATACGCGGATGTGTGGGGACCGAACCCCTCTCCTGAACAGGCCGGTGCGGTCGAAATCCTCGGTGAAAACAGCAGTCTCAACGGGATCAGCTTTCGCGCCGAAACGTGACCCGGGGTGACGGAACCATCTCGTTCTGAGCCTCCCATAGCCCGCCCACTCCCGCGGCTAGGTCTTTGCCGAGGCCGTCTATGGCGAGGACATTCTGGGGAGATGGTCCGACGCTGAGCGCGGCGAGCCGATCAAACTGAGATTCGCGCGAGGCCCGAGATTTTCAAGACCGGCTAGTTCTCATAGCCCTCTACCGTGCCAGCGTCGCGCTCGCTCGCGTCCTCGGGGCTGAGTCCGTGTTGGCGCAAAGAGCGTCGTTGGCGCAGGTAGTCCCAGGCGCGGTCGAGGCTGACCCTGAGCTCCTCGAGCCGGGCATTCTCCCCAGGGCTCAGCTCCGCCTCGCCCTCGTGGCGGTGCAGGAGCTCCTCCTCCTCGCGGACCAACTCATCGATGCGGCTTAGAACCTGGTCATCATCCATGCACGAGAGGCTAATGGATCGCATTCGTCAGAATGAGGACTATCGCCGAGCTGATCACCACTCCCTTTGGATTTGACTCGACCGCGGCTGAAGTAGTTGAAGGCATCGACCTCGTCGGTCGGCGGGCGATTGTGACCGGCGCCGTTTCGGAATTAGGGTCGAGACCGCACGCGCGCCGGCGCTCTCGGGCGCCGCGGTCACGCTCGCGGTCCGCAATACCGAGACCGGCGAAACAGCCGCCCTCGATATCAGGGCTTAACCGGCAATGACGCGGTGAGCGTCGTCCCCTTAGAGCTCACCGACCGCGCCTCGATCGACTCTTTTGTCGCTGCCTGGGACGGGCCGCAGGACATCCTCAACAACAACGCCGGAGTGATGGCCTGGCAGGAGCTGACCATTTCTCCTAACGCCACGAGATGCAGTTCGCGACCAACGACCTCGGCCATTTCGCGCTTACGATCGGGCTCCACGATGCGCTGGCCGAAGCCGGATCGGCGCGAGTCATCGCGGTCGCTCCAGCGCGCATCTGCGCTCACCGGTCGCCTTCGGCGACATCGATTTCGCCTTTCGCGCCTATGAGCCGTTTCTGGCCTACGGTCAGACGAAGACAGCTAACGTTCTCTTCGCGGTCGGCGTGACAAAGCGCTGGGCGCAAGATGGAATCGCCTGCAACGCGCTGATGCTGGGTGGCATCGCGACCAATCTGCAGCGCCATCTTGCGCCCGATTCCATCGAGAAAGCGCGCAAAGTCTCGGGGGAGACTCGAGATGAAGACGCCTGAGCAGGGCGCGGCAACCTCGGTTTTGCCCGCCACGTCACCCCAACTCGAGGGAACTGGTGGGCGCTATTTCGAGGACTGCAGTGAGGCACCGACGATCAGCAGCCGGCTCAAGTTGCAAGGAGTGTCCGGGTTCGCTTCATACGCGCTCGATGGGTCCGAATCGGAGCGCCTCTGGGACCTCTCTTTGGCCCTGAGCTAGTAGCACCGAGCCAGAAAGACTCCGCAAAACGCACGTTTGCAGGCACACACCCGGGTGTGGAACACCTGGGGTGGGTATGCCCTAACCCCTGGGTCCCTTGCGCGGGGGCTCCTCACCGGCTTTGGTGGCTCCAACAGCACCAAAGCGAACGAGGAGGACCGATGAAATCGAGACGACTGTTGAAGGCGGGAACGCTTGCCGCAGCTATGTTCGCGCTCGCGGTCGGGGTTGGGGTCGCTTCAGCGGCGACGATCGTCGGCGATGAAACAGACAACGTGATCACCGGCACCAATCAACCGGACCTGATCAAAGCGATGGGTGGCAATGACACCGTCAACGCACTCGGAGGTCCAGACAGAGTCTCTGGTGGAGCCGGCAACGACACGATCGCCGGAGAAGCGGGCCGCGATCGCCTCAGTGGCGGAGAAGGGGACGATTTGATTACCGGTGGCGAAGGCGCTGACTACATCCTCGGCCGCCTGGGCAACGACACGCTCTCGGGCGAAGCCGGGCGTGATCTGATCCGCGGCGGGCAGGGCGATGATCGCGAGTACGGTGGCGCCGGTAACGACGTGATCTTCGCCGGACCTGGAGTGGATATCGTGTTCGGAGGCAGTGGCGATGACACGATCTTCGCCCGCGCCAAGGTGGATGTCGCCGCGCCAGGCGCGGACACGGTTTTCGCCGGGCCTGGCAATGACACCGTGTTCGTCCGCGACGGGGAGCCGGACGTGGTCTCCTGCGGCAGCGGCACTGACGTCGTCTTCGCTGACCCAACCGATGTGACGCGCCCGAACTGCGAGCGTGTTCACGTCGGCGAACCGAAGCCCAATGAAGGTCTCACCGAAGAAGTCGGTGACGAAACGGCTCCCTGATCCCGGTGCGGCTCCCTGGCACACCGAACCACGGGAGGGGCGTCGTCAGCGCTCCTCCCGTGGTCGACTTAGGGAAGATGGGCCGCGTTGGCAGCCGAGTGAGCGACGAGATCACCGATCGCAACGCAGCCAGAGCCGAGCCGGTAACCGAGAGCTCCGGCCTGAACCTGGCCCGCGGCGAAAGTCAGCTCGGCGACAACATTCGCCTGTTTACGACTTCCCTGGGCCGGGGGTCCTTCGGCGATAACGCTGGTGAGATTTGCGGCGTTTGTCAGCCCGGCACGAAAGCGTTCGAGCGAGCGATCGCCCTCCGCTGGAGGCGGCAGCGATTCAACGCGACCCCGAACGGTCTCGAGAACCTCGAGGTAGGACCTCGCTCTTTCACGCGCGCCGACCCTGCGAGCAAAGCTCTCGCCGCCGAGGGCGAGCCGACAATACCCTCGCACCGCGATCCGGTAGGCGGCGAGGGGAGTCGATTCTGGGCCTCCATCGGTAAAGGCACCGGCGAGGGTGAGTATCACGAGGGCGAGCACTGCGACTGCCGCGAGCATTGCGACGATCTGCCAAACGCGGCGACGCGGTGCGTCGCCCTTAGAGGCAGCGGTGGGGATTGGAGCTCCCTGCGGAGAACCGGCCGTGGCAGCGGGCCGGGACCCGGCGGGAGCTCCTCCCCCATCGTCTACTCCGACATACCCCCCCTCGATGACGAGCTCGACCAGGCGCGCCCGCTTTTGATTTTGGGGCAGCCCTTCAATTCCGAACTTGCGATAGAGCGTACGCAGATGGGCCTTCACCGCGTCGACGCTAAGAAAGACCTGATCGGCGACCTCCTGGTTGGTCGCCGGGAGGGCGAACCCGTTGCCATCGGCGACCGGCCGGCACAGGGCGACAAGAATGCGATGCTGCGTGTCGGTCAGCTGCATCTCACCGGGACAAACACGCGATTGAATTGTTCGTACCCCTGGAGGACCAAATGAAGAACGGACGCTACATCCTCACGGCCACCCTGCTGATCGCCGCGCTCTGTGCGCAGATGGCTAGCGCGGCGGGATCCTCTGAAGCGCGAGCTCGCAGACCGTCCTATGACTCGAGTGCGCTGGAACTGACCGGTGTGGGGGGCTATCGAACCGAAGTGCGCCATGCTCAGCTCAGGGTCACGGTTTGCCTGCGCAAGAAAGTGGGCGCGCGTTCATTTGATGTGCGATGCGAAACGACGACGGGGAGCGGGCGCCGGGTGATTGGGCAGGTCAGCGTGCCGGGCTGCGTTAAAGGCGTCTGGCGTACGACCGCGATCGGCGAAGCCCTGAGCCGCGACGGCACCTGGATCAACCAAGCCGCTGCGGTCAGCCCCCGGTTCCGCTGCTAGATCGCCTCCGCCACGGCCGGCGGACGCTCGGCATCTAAACCACCAGGCGGACAGGAAAATTGCATCGCGTCGTCGAGGAGCGGCCCGTGGCGCAGTGCCCTTAGATCCAGGGCATAGTTCTGGCGCAGCTTCCAGGGAGCCTTGGAGCCCTGTTTGGGCAGCTGGTCGAGAGAGCGCAGGATGTAGCCAGAGTTGAGGTCGAGAATCGGCTCCGGGGTTATCGTTGGATCGCTGACCCGAGGCACGCATTGGCGATAGCCACACTCGTCCATGTGGTTGATCAGGCGACACATGTATTCGGAGGTCAGATCCACCTTCAGCGTCCACGAGGCGTTCGCATAGCCCAGGGTGAAGGCGAGGTTTGGCACGTCGCTGAGCATCATGCCCTTATAGGTGAGCTTCGAAGCGACATCGACCAGCTCACCGTCGACGGTCAATTTTGCGCCGCCGAGAAAGAGCAGGTTGAGGCCAGTCGCCGTGACGATCACGTCGGCGTCCAGAATCTGGCCTGACTCAAGTTCGATCCCCTCCTCGGTGAAACCTGCGATCTGGTCGGTGATGATCTCGGCTTTGCCGGTCGAGATCGCCTCAAAGAGATCGCCGTCGGGCACTAGGCATAGGCGTTGGTCCCAGGGATCGTATTTGGGGCTGAAGTGCCGGTCGACGTCATAGCCCTCGGGCAGTGACCTGACGATCCCTTTGCGCACCGCCCGTTTCATCAAAGCTGGACGCCGTCGGCTGAGCTGGTAGCTGGCCATCTGCAGCAACACGTTTTTCCAACGAACGATCGAGTAGACCGCCTTGGCCGGCAAGAAGCGGCGCAGGACATTGGCGAGCCCGTCTTCTCCGGGCAGGGAGACGATGTAGGTCGGCGAACGCTGCAGCATCGTCACCCGACTCGCCCGCTCGGCCAGTGCCGGAACGAGGGTCACGGCGGTGGCGCCGCTGCCGATCACGACGATGCGCTTGCCCTCGTAGTCGAACTCGGCCGGCCAGTGCTGCGGGTGCACGATCCGTCCCTTGAACAGATCGCGTCCTGAGAACTCGGGCGAGTAGCCCTCGTCGTAGCGGTAGTAGCCGCTACACATTGCGAGAAAGTCACAGGTGAAGGTGGCGGCCTTGCCGCTACCGGTGTGTTCAACCTCGACTGTCCAGCATGAGTCGGGGGTCGACCACTCGGCCGAGGTGACGGCGATGCCCGAAGCGGATCCGCCCGGTGATCCCCTCCTCGCGCGCAGTCTCACGGACGTAGTCGAGAATCGAGGGCCCAGCGGCGATCGACTGGGGATCCGTCCAGGGCTTGAAACGATAACCGAGGGTGTGCATGTCAGAGTCCGAGCGGATGCCCGGGTAGCGGAAGAGGTCCCAGGTGCCACCGAGGTCCTCGCGAGCCTCGAGGATCGCGAAGCTTTTTCCCGGACAACGCTCTTGCAGATGGTAGGCGGCGCCGATGCCCGAAATACCGGCACCGACGATCAGCACGTCGACATGCTCTGAGGCCATCCCACAACCACCTTAGGGCGCCGCCTGGACGGCGGCGTTTGATCTACGTCACACAACGCGCTCGAAGCCCGCTCGACAGCCCTTGGCGAGGCCGGCATTTCAATCTGATCGCTGCTGATCGTTCCCTTGAACTTATGAATCCCCATAACCGAGCGATTTGCCCAGCTCGGGAAGCCGATTATTCGAAAACCACAGCGGGCTGATCAGGACTATCGATATCTCCGTTGGTCCGATCTTGGGCTTTCCTCCGCCGGGGGTGGGTTGGGGGCCACGGTTGTCAAGCCGCGCGCCAGGCCGGTGTTTTCCGTAACGGGACCCCAGCGAGATCGGATCAACGGAGAGGCGATTCCCCACGGCGGCTCAGGAGGTACGCTCGACGTCCATGCAAAACGACTGGAGCCCCGGATGAAGAAGCCTCTCAGCGCCGAACAGGCCGCAATGCTCTACGGAAACCGCTTCCTCACCGAAGACGCTCCGGACGGACCTTTCCCCGACAGCGGCATGTCCTCGCTGGACGCGATGCGCCTCGTCGGCGAGGAACTTGCGCTGGAGGGGGACCCCAACCGCAACCTGGCGACCTTTGTGACCACCTGGATGGAGCCGGAGGCACAGCGGCTGATCTCCGAGAACCTCTACCGCAACTTCATCGACCATGCCGAGTATCCAATCTCGGCTGAGATCGAGCAGCGCTGCATCCGGATGCTCGCCGACCTCTACCACGCCCCTGGCGAGACGACCGGCGCCCGCACCCAGGGCTCCTCGGAGGCGATTATGCTCGGCGCTCTCTCGCTGAAGTGGAAGTGGAAGGAGCGGCGCGAAGCCGACGCCAAAGCGGTCGACAAGCCGAACCTGATCTTCGGCGGCGATGTTCACGTGGTCTGGGAGAAGTTTTGCCGCTACTTCGACGTCGAACCACGGATCGTCCCACTGCAGGACGGCAAGTACGTGATCGGACCGGAGGACGTCGAGCCCCATATCGACGAGAACACGATCGGGGTCGCGGCTGTCCTCGGCACGACCTTCACCGGTCACGCCGATGACATCGTCGGGATCAACAATCTCTTGGTCGCCCTTAAGAGCGACAAGGGCCTCGACGTGCCACTCCACATCGACGGGGCAAGCGGCGGTTTCGTCTGGCCGTTTCTCTACCCGAACTCCGAGTGGGACTTCCGGCTCGAGCAGGTGCGCTCGATCAATGTCTCCGGCCACAAGTTCGGGCTCGTCTATCCAGGAATCGGCTGGCTCGTCTTCCGCGAGAAATCCGACCTCGCCGAGGACCTCGTCTTCTATGAGAACTACCTCGGCAAAACCGACGCAACCTTCACGCTCAACTTCTCTACGGGCGCCTCGATGGTCCTGGCCCAGTACTACAACTTCGTCCGACTTGGACATGAGGGATACGCCTACATCATGATGGCGATGCAGGCCAACGCCAGAGCTCTCGCCGAGAAGCTGAAGGACACCGGCGACTTCGAGCTGATCGGCGACGGGGAGGAGCAGTTGCCGCTGGTGGCCTTCAAGCTGGCCGGCGAAAAGAACTACGACGAGTTCGACCTTTCATGGCAGCTCTCCGCCGAGCGTGGCTGGATGCTGCCCGCCTACACGATGCCACCCAACGCTGAAAACGTGAAAGTCCTGCGGGCGCTGGTCAAGCAGACCCTGAGCCGGGAGCAGATCGACAGGCTGTCGATCGACATTACGACCGCCTGCGAGATGCTCGAGAAAAAGGGTGGCGCGCACCCCTCCGAGCGCAAGAAAATGAAGCAGAGCCCGGGCTACTAAGCCGGCCGCGATGGAGATCCTGGTCGTCGAGGACGAGGCGGGGATCGCCGACTTCCTGACCAGAGGCCTGAGGGCGGAGGGCTTCGGGGTCTCGATGGCGATGGACGGCGTCGAGGGCGAGCGACTGGCACTGTCGACAGAATTCGACCTCGTTGTCCTCGACCGCATGCTCCCCGGACGGGACGGGATCGATGTGCTCAATGCGATCAGGCGCTCCAAGCCGACCCTGCCGGTGATCATCTTGACCGCGAAAACCGAGGTGGCCGACAGGGTCGAGGGTCTCGAGCTCGGAGCAACCGATTACGTGACCAAGCCGTTCTCCTTCGAGGAGCTGCTGGCCCGCATTCGCGCCCGGCTTCGCGAGTCCGGCGAGCGCTCCGAGACGACGGTGGAGGTGGCTGATATCCGACTGGATCTGCTTACCCGTGAGGCGACCCGTGCAGGACTCTCCGTGCGGCTGCCCGAGCGCGAGGCCGAGCTTCTCGCCTTCCTGATGCGCCACGCCGGCCGGGTCTGCACCCGCGAAGAGATCCTCTCGGCAGTCTGGGAGTACGACCATGATCCCGGCACCAACGTCGTGCAGGTCTACATCGGGTACCTGCGAAGGAAGTTGGACCGGCCCGGCTCCCCGGCGCCGATCAAGACCATTCGATCGGTCGGCTACCGGTTGAACTCAGACCTATGAGGCGGGCCTGGTACAAGCTCGGCCTGCGTGGCCGACTCGGGCTCTCGATCGGCGCGCTCGTGCTGATCGCGTTCGCCGTCGTGCTGGTCGCCGTGCGCTCAGAGATGTCCCACGAGTCTGGAGTTATCAGCCATGAGGAGTCCCGCGAGCAGAGTCAGCCCGGTTCGCCCTCACCTGAGCCCGACGAGGGTTCGTCGATTTCTCCGATCAAGGACGCGCAGTCCGATGTCGAGAAGACCTTCCTTTTGGTCGGCGGGGCGACGCTGATCGCGGCGCTGGTTGCCGGCTACCTGCTCGCCGCGCGAACGGCATCCCCGCTGCGGCGCTTCGCCGCCACCGCCGCCGAGGTCGACGCCGGAGATCTGAGTCCGAGACTTGACTTTAACCCCGCGATGGCGGCCGAGCTGCGGACCCTCGCCGAAGCCTTCAACCACATGCTGGATCGACTCGACGCCGCCTTTGCCAGGCAGCGACTGTTCGTCTCCGATGCCTCCCACGAGCTGCGCAGCCCGGTGACGGCGATCCGTGGGCAGTTGGAAGTGCTGGCTCGAAATCAATCACCCACAGCCGAGGAGATCCTGCGGGTCAAGGATCTCGCGCTCACCGAGACCACACGGGTGGAACGCATCGTCGATGACCTGCTCACCCTCGCTCGCTTTGATGAGGGTGCAGTTGGCCCGTCGCTTCGATCAGTCGGTATCGGCCCATTCCTGCAGGGGTTCTCCGGCGCAGCGCCGGGGCGCGCCGAGATTAAAGAGCTACCTGACGGAACGATCCGCCTCGACCCCGATTTGATCGCCCAGGTGATCCGCAACCTTCTCTCAAACGCGCGCCGTCACGCTGGCGCCGAGGGACGGGTCGTGATCTCCGCGCGCGAGATTAATCCGGGCACCGTCGTGATCTCCATCGATGACGACGGGCCCGGCATTCCGATCGAGGAGCGCGAGCAGGTCTTTGACCGCTTTCATCGCAGCGAGCGCTCGCGCGATCGTGCCACGGGTGGCAGCGGGCTGGGCCTCGGCATCGCACGCTCAATCGTCGAGATGCACGGCGGTCGAATCTGGTTCGAAGACTCTCCGCTGGGCGGCGCCAAGGCCTCCTTTTCGCTTCCAGGCTTCCAGAAAGCCTAAGCTAAGCTAAGAGCTCTCTCACCCTGCCCTTAGGGATTTGACAGGGCCCATACGCACCATTTGTGGGGTGTATCGGTCCGAACTCGCCCCGACCCGTGACGGTGTCGCCGCTAACGCGCGCCTGACCGCCGCCACCGCCGCGGCACTGCTCGTGCTGCTCGCCGCGGAGGGGGCGACGATCCCCTTCATCGGGTCGCTGCTTGGCCCCCACATCTTCATCGGCATGCTGCTGATCCCGCCGGTCTTACTGAAGCTGGCCAGCACCGGTTATCGCTTCATCCGCTACTACAGCGGCAGCCCGCAATATGTGAGCAAGGGGCCTCCGCCCGCGGCACTGCGCCTTTTGGCCCCGGGCGTCGTATTCACCACACTCGCCCTGTTTGGCACCGGCGTTGGCCTGCTCCTCTCAAGCCCACCGGCCAACACCCTGATCTTCGCCCACAAGCTGAGCTTCATCGCCTGGGTCGCACTAATGACGATCCACGTGCTCGGCCATCTGCTGGAGATCCCCTCCCTGGCGCTCCCCGACTGGAGAACGAAGGGGCCGCGCGAGGCACGACTGGCCGGCGCCGGGACCCGCATCATGATGGTGAATGTCTCGCTGCTCGCCGGTCTCGCCCTGGCTCTGCTCACCTTCCCGCTCGCGAAGGGGTGGTTCTGAGATGGAGCTCGATCCCTTCGAGGAGATGGAACGACGTCGGGCAGCCAAGAGTCGCCAGCGGGCCCAACAAGAGCGGATCGGACGCCTGCGCGGTCGGGTCATCTCCGTTTCCCTGATCACCTTCGCGCTGCTCTGGGGAATTGTCTTTGTACAAATGGCAACCGGCAACGATCCGGTGCTCAACTCTGCCTCCCGCACGGCAGCCGCCGCCGCTCGCCGCGCAACCAAGGCGCCCCGTAACCACACCGCGTCGGACCAAATTGAAGCCGAACCGCAAGAGACCGAAGTAGAAGTGGTCGAACCTGAAGTCGCCGAACCAGAATTCGAAGAAACCGCACCCGAAGCGGTCGAACCAGAATTCGAAGAAGTCGTGCCTGAAGAAGTCGAAGCGGTCGAACCCGAACCTGCTCCTGTGATCACGAGCCAATCATGAGCCTCGAAGCGCACCGATGCTTTGCCTGCTTTGGCGGAACCGCCACCGTCCACGTGCGCACTAAAGACAGCCAGAGCTCAGAGGTGTCAGCCGATAGGGCCGCCTCGCACCTGCTCGAGGCCCACCGACGTCTCTCGCGCTTTCTCCCCGATAGCGAGCTCACCCACTTGAATGCCGATCAGCGTGAGGTTGTGCCGGCGAGTCCACTGATGCTGCGAGTTGCCGACGCGGTGGCTACGGCTGGGCAACGAAGCGGTGGTCTAGTCGACGCAACGCTGATCGGGGACCTGGAGCGCGCCGGCTACCGCGACTCGATGGAGGAGCACGGGTCAGTCTCCCTCGCCGATGCGCTGTCGCGCAGCCCGCGTCGCTCACCGGCGGGGGCGAATCCCAATCGCAGATGGCGCTCCGTCCTCGCCGACCAGATCGCCGGCTCGGTCAGCCGCCCGCCCGGACTGCGAATCGACAGCGGCGGCATCGCCAAGGGACTGCTCGCGGATCTACTCGCCGCCACACTTCAAGAACACAGCTCTTACGCGGTCGACTGCTGCGGAGACATCCGGATCGGCGGCACTGCCCAGCAGCCGCGCACGGTGCTTGTCGATGACCCGTTCGGGGGCCAGCCGGTCCATGAGTTCAAGCTGCCCGCCGGGGCGGTGGCGACAAGCGGCATCGGTCGCCGCTGCTGGATCGACCCCGATGGTCGCGTCGCCCACCATATCCTCGACCCCTCCAACGGCAAGCCCGCCTTCACCGGCATCGTGCAGGCGAGTGCGATCGCGCCCACAGCCTTGCTCGCCGAGACCCTTGCGAAGGCGGCACTGCTTTCCGGTCCCGACCGCGCGGCGGCCTGGCTACCCCACGGCGGAGTCCTGATCCGCGATAGCGGCGAGGTCGAGCTCGTCGATGCCGAACGGCCACTGCCAAGGGCGCTGTTAGCACAATGAATGTCGCCCCCCACCTGTTTTGGATCACCAGTCGCGCCGCCGGTGGCGCCGCGCTTCTGCTCTCCAGTGCCAGCGTCGGACTCGGGCTGATGATGAGCGCCAAGCGCAAGTCTGCAAACAAGCGAGATCTGCGCGCGATTCACGAGGCCCTTTCGCTCACCACCCTGGCGATGGTTGCATTGCACGGTGTCTCACTGCTCGGAGATTCCTTTCTGGCCCCGGGCCTAACCGGCCTCGCAATTCCCTTCGCCGGCGCCTACCGACCGATTTGGACCGGCCTCGGGATCGTCGCCGGTTACGGACTCGCCGTGCTCGGCCTCACCTACTACCTTCGCGATCGGATCGGCGCAGCGCGCTGGCGCCGACTGCACCGGTTCACTGCCGTCTTCTGGTTACTGGCGATCGGGCACACGATTGGAGCCGGCAGCGACGCCGCAGAGCCGTGGTTCTTGGCGCTATCGGGGGCATTGGTCATACCCCCGGCGCTGATGCTCACCCTCAGATGGCTGAGCCGCCTCGATGGAACTTCGACGAATCCTCAGCCCGAAGCCGGATCGAGGCCCGTGCCGATTCCGTAATCACCCCGGCAATGTGGTGAGCGCGTCCAGCTGAGGATCGGACGAGATCCGCTGATCGCCTCGCAGATGTCAACGTCAACCTCTCCTCGGCGGGCGCGATTGGCGATTCCATATACGGTGATCAGGCCCGCATGGAACTTGAAGTCAACTGAGCCGCGACGCGAACAGCCACCGCGCAAACGCGCGCTCTCCCGCCCAGGCGGCCCTCTTCGTCGGCGCGCTCGGCGTCGTCTTTGGCGACATCGGTACCAGCCCGCTCTACACGATCCAGACGGTCTTTAACCCCAGCGACCCGCACCCAGTCACCGCCTCAACCGAGAGCATTTTCGGGATCATCTCGTTGATCTTTTGGGCAGTAACGATTGTCGTCACCTTTAAGTATGTGCTGCTCGTGATGCGCGCCGACAACGACGGCGAGGGGGGCATCATGGCCCTCATCACGCTGATCCGCCGCCAAGGTGTGCAGGGGAGTCAGCGAGCCAAGCTGGTGCTCGCAGCGCTCGGCATCTTCGGCGCCTCCCTGTTCTTTGGCGACAGCATGATCACCCCGGCGGTCTCGGTGCTCTCCGCGATCGAAGGCCTGAAGATCGTCGACTCCTCACTCAGTCACCTGGTAGTCCCGATCACCGCGGTGGTCATCGTCATGCTCTTTGCGACTCAACGGCTGGGAACGGCAACCGTCGGGCGGATGTTCGGCCCGGTGATGTTGATCTGGTTCTTGGTGATCAGCGCCTGCGGGATCTCGGGCATTGCCCTGCACCCGGAAATCCTCAAAGCACTCTCCCCCAGCTATGCGCTGGGCTTCCTGACGGGGCACTTCTCAATGGCGTTCTTCTCGCTCGCGGCGGTCGTGCTCGCGATAACCGGAGCTGAGGCCCTCTACGCAGACCTGGGCCATTTTGGCCGCTCGCCGATCACCCGCGCCTGGCTTCTGGTCGTCTTCCCGGCCTGCATTCTCAACTACATGGGCCAGGGTGCCCTCATCCTGGGCAACCCCAGCGCGAACATTGCCAGTCCCTTCTTTCTCCTGGTTCCCGACTGGGCCCGGCTGCCGATGGTCGTGCTGGCGACCGCGGCGACGATCATCGCTTCCCAGGCGGTGATCACCGGCGCCTTCTCGATCACCCACCAGGCAGTGCAACTTGGCTATTTGCCGCGTTTGCGGATCTCCCACACCTCCGAACACGCGGTCGGGCAGATCTATGTGCCCTGGATCAACTGGGTGCTGATGATCGCCGTGCTGCTCTTGGTCTTCGCCTTTCAGACTTCCACAGCACTCGCCTTCGCCTACGGCATGGCGGTAACCGGCACGATCACGATCACAACCCTGCTTTTCTTCTACATCGTTCGTCATCGCTGGAAAAAACCACTCTGGCTCGCCCTCGGCGGCGCCGGCTTCTTCCTCACCGTCGATCTCCTTTTCCTAACTGCGAATATCACCAAGATCCCCCACGGCGCCTGGTTCCCACTCTTGATCGCCGCTGCGGTATTCACGGTGCTGACCACCTGGCAACGAGGGCGACAGCTGGTCACCGAACGACGGGAGAGCCACGAGGGCTCCCTGCGTGCGTTCGTCGAGGAGCTGCACAACCGCGACCCCGGCCTCCAGCGGATACCGGGCACGGCGGTTTTCCTCAATCGAGACAAGACGACCACGCCACTGGCGATGCGCGCCAACGTCGAGCACAACCAGATACTTCACGAGCACGTCGTGATCCTCTCGATCGAAACCGTGCCCATCCCCCACGTGCCCCCTGACCAGCGCCTGGTCGTCGATGACCTCGGCTACTCCGATGATGGAATCACCCATGTTGCGGCCCGCTTCGGCTACATGGATGAGCCAAATGTGCCGGGCGTCCTTCGCCTCGCCGCGACGGCTGGGCTCGAGTGCCCGCTGGAGGTCGATGAGGCCTCATATTTTCTCTCTACGATCGACCTCCAGGTTGGCGATGCACCCGGAATGACGCGCTGGCGCAAGCGTCTCTTTGTCGCGACATCGCAAATCACCGCCGACGCCGCCGAATACTTCGGCCTCCCCCGCGACCGCACGCTGATCATGGGCTCGCTGATCGAGGTCTAGCGCAGAGCGGCAGAAGTCGGGTGGGCACCACCGTCCTGAGGGGCCACGCGCGGTTGCTTGGACTGATGTATCGGCATGGGCCGCTCCCCACGTGCCTCGCCACGGGGCCCACCGGTCGCGGACCGCGGGCTCAGCCGGGCGTCTCTCTCAGCTTGTCCTGGCTATAGAGGTGGGCCTGTATCTTCTGGCACTCGTGGAGGCTCGCCTCGGCGTCCTTATAGGTCCGCATGGCTCGTTTATCCGCCGCCTGGCCGAGCACCTGCTGGCCGACCATGATCGCGATCATCAACAACATCTGCACGATGCCGCCAAAGACAAGCAACATCAGCGACCTGGGATAGGCATCGCCGAACAGACTCGCCCCAAGCCCGACCATCCACAGGCCCATCGCCAGGGCGACCGCGTAAAAGGCCCACATGTTCCCCACGCCCTTGGTGATCAGGGCCGCGAGGCGGCCGTTGAAGCCCACGTGACCCGGGGCCACCACCGCGGCGGCCAGGCTTATCTGACCCTTTGCGTGGAGCAGGCCGCCGCCCGCAGCAACGAGAACCAAGAAGAATGTCCCCAGCAACTCGGAGAAGAGCCGGCGCCACTCCAACTTCGGATCGTCGAAATCCTCACGGTCACCGAACTCGAGCGCCAACAGACGGCGGGTCCGGGGGGTGAGCGGAACACCCGCTACGTCGTAGGCGCTTGGGGTATGGACTGACTTCGCCATCGCAAGGACAAGGACCGTACTCCAGTGCCCAACTCCCAACGTGCGCAAGAGCTCCTTGAAGCGGATTCGCGCGGGCTTGGCCCCCGAACCTGAACGCAATAAGGCGTGGGCGGAGTCTGACCTACGGCCGAACAGAGGCAGGCGGTGAGCCAGGGGGAGGTGGCCTCACATGCGGCTGACAGCTTTGACTGCCGGAAAGGCGACTCTTGGGGTTTCAATCGAGGTGACGCTGGTGGCTTCAGCGCGAGAGGACGGTGAAGGTCAGGGCGACCCAGGCGACGGTGAAGGCCGTCAAGACGCTGGTGTTCAGCCCTCGGTAGACGATCGAATCCTTCTGCAGCTCGGGGCGAAAGGCCAGCACCCCAAGGGTGAGCGGAGCGACGTAGGCGCCAAGAACGAGGAGGATCCCGATCCAGGCCGGGACCGAGCTGACGGCGGCGCCAACCACAGCGAGGATCGTGCCCTGCATCAGCAGGTCGAGATGGGTCTGTCGGATACGCCCGAGCTGTCGGACCCCAACCCGTTTGAGCGCCTCGGGTCTCTCGATCATCGCGATCATGGCCCAGCCGGAAACAACGCCGACCGCCAGCTCACATATTCCCAGCTTGACGAGGAGAGGCAACGAGTTCCTCCTTTATGAAGTCTATTACGAAACTAAATGTAGATTACAGTTCTGGCATAATCTTGCAGATGCCCCTGCCCCTGATCGCTGCCGCCTCTCCTCCCACCACCCGAACCGAGCGCCGCAAAGCACGCACCTCCGGAGCGATCCTCCAAGCCGCCGAGCGTCTCTTCCTTACCCGCGGCTACACCGCCACCACGATGGAGGACCTCTCCGAGGAGGCCGACGTCGCGGTCGGCTCGATCTATGCCCATTTCGGCGGCAAGGAGGGCGTCTACTCCGCACTTGTCGATCGAGCCTTGGCCCTGGACAAGCGCTATAGCGAGGCGGGCTTCGCCGCTGGCAGCGGCCCGCTGGAACGCCTGGTGGGGATGGGCGAGGGCTACTTGCGCTTCGCCCGCGAGCACCCCTCGTACTTTCGCCTCTTTCGCTTCCCTCCGCCCGATCGTCCCAGCGCCGAGGAAGCGCCCGGCCCCGCCACTCGGATCGCCGAGCGGATCAGCGCCGAAGTTACGCGCATGGCCGGGTTGCTGAGTGAGGCGGCCGAGGAAGGGGTGATCCGCTCGGTCGACCCCGAGCCAATGGCGCGCTTTATGTGGGCGGCCTGGGACGGAGTCATCGCGGCACACCTCGGACCGGCCAATATGGATATCTCCGACGTTGAGTTCGAACAGATGCTCAACCAGGCTCGTGAGTCGCTGGTCCGCGGCCTCCTGCCAGCATCTTCCTCGCCACCCCCCAACTCATAGCTTGGAGCCCTGCAGCAGCCGTGCGGTAGTCGATGGATGGAGAGGAGTGGAGTGGAGGATCGATGTTCAGTTGCGAGCGCTGCGGGACGAGCTTCGCCCGGTCCAGGCCGCCGTTCTTGAGTTCTGCCTCGTTGTCGAGTTCGAGAACAGATCTCGGTTCCCCTGATCGTCAGGCGAGTGAAGGACTCCCGAACCCCCGACGACCAGAGCCCCCCGCCGCGGGGGACGTTCAGACGAGGACCGAAGGAGTGTGATCGGCGGCAGTCGTCAGACGCGGCCCTCGCGCAAATAACTCCGTTGCCAAATGCGAAATGGGCGAGGTCGCAACCGAGACCGGACGGATCGCTGGAAGCGCGGGACAGCGCCGCCATATTCCAGCTCAGCGCCGGTCCCAGGCCGCTGGGGCCACCAACCGGATGGAGAGTCGCGGGCGAAACGTGCGGCGAATTCGGGCCGAGGGGGAAGCCAAGATGGGGTTCGCTTCACCTCCGATCTCAACGTCATGCTCGGCACACCCGCCTCGCCCTACGGGCTCGCCTGCGCAGGCGGGACTCATCGCCTAAGCGGCCTCCTCGCAGGGGGGTCAGTTTTAAAATTAAACCGGAGTTGACAATCGCGGCCCTGGGACTGGATTGCCGCCGATTACGGTTCAGTTGGAGATCTGGCTCTGCGCACGATCGATGACGAGGTGCAGGCCGTGTGGAGGCTAAACCGGGCAGGGAGGCGCTGCGCCCCTAGGAGGCTCGACCTGATTAGGATCGACGCGTAGCCGAGAACGGCAAGCTTCCCTCGTGATTTTCTTGCCTGACAAAAACTCGTCTTCAAACCAAGATTCCCGTGGAGACTCGGGAAGGCACAACGAGACAGGAGGACGACAATGGGGGTTCGATCACCTCGAAACCGAGAAGCCGAAGATGCGCCCTCATCCAATTGGACACGTGCCACAGGCCTTGTCGCCACGCTGATCGGAGCGGCCCTTCTGACTCTCGGGGTAGCGCCTACGGCATTTGCCGCCAACGCGATCTACTGGTCCAACGCAAGAAACAACACGACGCCGATTGCCTACGCCAACCTCGACGGCAGCGGCGGAGGCAACCTCAACACCGCAGGCGCGACGGCAAACCGAGCCCGGGGCGTTGCGATCGACGCTGCCTCCGACAGGATCTACTGGGCCAATGAAGGCAGCAACACGACGCCGATCTCCTACGCAAACCTCAACGGGTCCGGCGGGGGCAACCTCAACACCGCTGGGGCGACGGCGAATGACGCCGTAGGCGTGGCGATCGACGCTGCCTCCGGCAGGATCTACTGGGCCAACAACAGCAATACGACGCCGATCTCCTACGCAAACCTCAACGGGTCCGGCGGGGGCAACCTCAACACCGCTGGGGCGACGGCGAATGTGCCAAGCGGCGTCACAATCGAACCCACCTCGGGCAGGATCTACTGGATCAACAAGGGCGCCAGCGAAGAAAGCGATCAGATCTCTTACGCCAACCTCAGCGGATCCGGCGGTGCAGACCTGAGCAGCACCGGTGCGCTGTCATATGTCGGCGAAGGCCCGGCGATCGACGCCGCCACCGGCAGGATCTACTGGACAGAGCTGCTGCTGGAAACCGAAGGAAAACAGATCGCCTTTGCAAATCTCAACGGATCGGGCGGCGGTAATCTGAGCACCAGCGGGGCGACCGTGGAAAGTCCGGCTGGCGCGGCAGTCGACCCCAGCACGGGCAGGGTTTACTGGGCGAACTACGGCAGCAAAACCACACCGATCGGCTTCGCCAATCTCGACGGATCAGGTGGGGGCGGCAACCTCAACACGGCCGGGGCGACCGCGGAAGGGGCGAGCCTCCCTGCCATCGATGTAAGCGGATCGGGCTCGTCGGGCCGAACCGGGCCGCCGCCCTCCAACACTTTCAGCCTCTCCGGAAGCAAGCTGAAGCTGAACAAGAAGAAGGGAACGGCGACCCTGACCCTGACCCTTCCCGACGCGGGATCGCTCCTTCTTTCCGGGAAGGGCCTGCGGACAGTGAGTGGGAAATCCAGCGGAGCGAGCAGCGTCCCGCTCCTGATCAAGCCAATCGGCAAGGCGAAGAAGAGGGAGCACAGGCATCACAAGCTCAAGGTTCGGTTCTCCGTCACCTTCACCCCCACCGGCGGCACGGCGAACACGCAATCGGAGAAGGTCACCCTCAAGCTGAGGAAGAAGAAAAGGAGGCGGTAGCTCACTGCGGCGTCCTGCCGGGCCGCAGTGGGACTGGCCTATAAGCGGCTGGATTTGAGTCTACGGCCGTGGTGTTGAGTCGTTTCTGCAAACAGCCTCTTTGGGGAAGGCCCCCGGGCCCGTTGCGCCGGCGGTGGCCATGTCTCAAAGGTGGCTAGTCCGATCGCTCGGATGTCGTTTTCCGCTGCGGCGGCGGCGTTGCCTCCTCGGCCGATATGCCGAAGCGCTCTTGGTATTCGTCGTTGAGCGTTTCCCAAGGGCCGGGGATGTCTGGATCGTGCGCCGGCGGGTCAGGAGCAGCGTCGAGGGCCGAAGCGAGCGAATCGAGGCAGACGTGCCAGCCGGCGCCGTCGCGGGCGGCCTTCAGGCGGTCGTCAAAGCGGTGGACGAGAATCAACAAGCAGCCGTCGTCGTGGGGGCGCAGCTCCCAACAAAGGTGGTCGGGGCCCTGTCCCTCCTCCTTGCCCCAGGTGTAGCCGAGCAGTCGGGGTGGTTCCCAGTGGGTGACCTCACCGGGTTGCCCAAAAGCGGCATAGCTGCTCTCGACGTACTCGACCCGGCCACCGACCCTGGGCTCGAAACGAGCAGGGGTCGGGTGCCAGGCTGACTCCTCCTCGGGCTCCGTCAACGCCCGCCAGACCCGCTCGGGCGGGTGGTGAAAGGCCCGTTCGAAGCGCAGAGCGGGCCTGCCGTCACGTTCTTCAAGGGTCGCATCCGCTGCGGGCATCTCAGTCAACCTCGTTCAGGTGATTTTTGAGCGCTTCGAGACTGCCGTGCCAGAGGCGTTGGTAGGGCGCGATCCAGCCGAACAGCTTCGCCATTCCCTCCGGGCGCAGCTCGTATAGCCGCCGTTGCCCCTGCACCTCAGCCCGCACCATGTCGGCCTCGCGCAGGAGCCGCAGGTGACGGGAGGCGTTGGGCTGGCTGAGGTCGGTGCGCTCGGCGATCTCGCCCACGGACCGAGGCCCGCCCATGAGCAGGTCGAGGATCTCCCGCCTGGAGGGCTCGGCGAGGATCCCAAACGCGTCTGCCATGCTTGTATTTAAGCAGATAGTTATATAAGCAGCAACAACTATCTCGGTGAGACGCACCGATAGCGCTGGGTGATCCGCCTCCAGCGAGCCTCTTCGCCTCGACCAGCTCCAGCTCGATCGGCCGCTCGACCCGCCGAACATCGGCGCCCAGAACGACCGGGTAGATGGTCGGGCGATATTTGTCGACCAGGCGCTCATAGAGTGAGGGACTGGACGAAGCGTGAGCCGCCAAAGGCAAACGATGTGCCCCTCCCCCTCCCGTTGAGCCGCTCGATCTCCTCCCCCAGCCGACTCGCCGTCACCTCGGTGTTGTTCCAGTCGATCGAGGCCCCGCTCTTTGAGAAGACGAGCTTCGGATCGTGTTCATCGGCTCGGCGAGCGGAGCGTCGGAGTGGGGCCAGTGGGCCGCCATGTCGGCAGCGGTGGCAGCGCCGACGATTCCCAGACGCTCGGCCACCCCCATGTTGGTCTGGCCCTCCGCGCATGCCTTTCAGCGCATTGATCGAACTGGGCTCGCTAGGCGCTCGCTGCGATCATTGAAGGGCCTCGTCGGACTTTTTGTGCAGCAGCAATCGCTCACCTCCTTGGGACCGACGCCGACATCCCCGCCCTCTCGATGGCCATTTGCACGGGCATCGCGCGAGCTGCGCGCGGCCAGCGGTGGCAAGCGAGCGGATCCCGGGCGAGGTCGAGGCAGCCGAGTGCGCCGGCGTCTACTGCTCGGCGCGGCGGCCGCGCTGGTGACGATCATGCTCCTGTCCGTCGCCGGCTTCCTCTACCTCTTGAGTCTGCCCGGAGTTGGCGACGCCGAAGCGCGGGTGCGGCGAATCCTTGCCGCTCACGGTGGCGTGCCCGGACGCCTGCCGCCTCCGGCGAAGCTGGCAAAGGCCGTCGTCGCGGTCGAGGACGAGAACTTCTACGCCAACGTCGCCGTCGACATTCTTGATGGCGCGGGGCGAGCCGCGATCGCCACGCTCCAGATAAGCGGCGACCCCGGCGGCAGCACGATCGGCCAGCAGCTGGCCAAGCGGCTCTACCCAGACGGCGGCGGGCTTGAAGGGACGCTCGAAGAGATCGGCATCGCGGTGAAGCTCTCGCTGCGCTACTCCAAAGCGCAGATCCTCAACATGTACCTGAACTCCGTCTACTACGGGAACGGCTTCTGGGGCGACGTGGCGGCGGCCCGAGGCTACTTCGGCGTCTCCCCCCGCGCTCTGAGCTGGGGCGAGGCATCGATGCTGGCCGGACTGCCGCAGGCCCCATCAGCCTATGACCCGAAGCGCAACCTGACCCTGGCCCGCCAACGCCAGCGCCATGTGCTCGACCAGCTGGTCGTCAACAACTTCCTTTCGCAGGAACGGGCCAATGCGATCTACCGCGAAACGCTGTCGTTGCACCGCTGAGGCATGGTTCGGGCTCATAGCCCCTTTCCCGTAGCCTCATCATGCACTTCGGCGAGCGAACCGCGCTCGACGGGGTCGAGCAGCCCTCACCGGCGGAGGCCGAAGAAACGCCTTCGGGCCCTGAGGATCAATGCGTCGTCGCCCTCGACCTTGAGAACTGGTCTCAGGGAACCGACGCTGTCTGCTCGCAATTGACGGCTTGGTCATTGCCGCCGCCGCCGATGCAGGTGTCGTTGCCACCCATGCCGTTGAGCTTGTCATCGCCGCCACGGCCGAGCAGGACGTTCGGCCCGCCGTCGCCGATCAGGATGTCGGGCCCGGGCGATCCCTCGATCTTCTCGACGCTGTGGTCGATGTGACCGGCGTGGCAGTTGTGAACGTCGGGGTCGAGCACCGCTCCCCCGATCGTCGCCTTGACGAAGATGCCGCTGTTGCGGACGCGGGCGAAGGAGGCGCTGTCGTTGGAGCCCGGGCCGCCATCGAAGGTGTCGCCGTCGCAGGGCTGGCCGCCGATCAGGAGGTCGTTGCCGGGACCGCCGATCATCGTTGCGGCGCCGGAGTTCTTGCGCGGGTGGAAGATGTTGACGCCGTAGAGGACGTCATCGCCGCCTCCCCCTTCCAGCGTGTCGGCGACGTGGTCATCGCCGGCGTAGAGGACGTCGTCGCCTTTGCCGCCGCGCAGCGTGTCTTCGCCCGGGCCGCCGTCGATGATCGAGGAGACCGAGGAGGGGACGCTCTCATCGACGGTGAAGCTGTCGTTGCCGCCGCCCATCGAGGCCAGGATCGAGGAGATCTGCCCCTGGCAGGAGACCGAGTTCGCCGCGGCGTTCCGAGAGCAGGCTGACGACGTAGGGTCGCCGAGCAGGATTTCCGAGCCGCCGGGTTCGCCGTTGACCGTGTAGGTGGCGCCGGCGTAGCTGACATTGGCCGCGTCGAGGCCTTCGCTGCCGGTGACGATCAGGCTGGTCTGCCCGTCGATGCTTTCGTAGAGCTCGACCGCGGTGCCGTTCATACCCTGGCTCGGGCCGCAGGAGGTTTCGGCAGCAAAACTGCCTCCGCATTCATCTGAGCCGGGGCCACCGAAGGCTTCATCACCCGGCCCCGCCGCGATCAGCCGGTCGTTGCCGGGGCCGCCATCGAGCCGGTTGGCCGTCCCCGGGTCGCCGATCAGGGTGTCGTCGCCGGAGCCGCCGACCGCGTCCTCGATTCCGCTCAGGTGCTCCGATTCGGCCCCGCTGACGGTCTGCGTCTGCAGGTTGATCGTGACCGCGCCGCCGGTGCCGGCGTAGGAGGCGATGTCGTGTTCGCCGGGGCCACCGTCGATCTTGTCGTTGCCCGGGCCGCCGGTCAGGATGTCGTAGTCGCCGGGCCCGCCGAAGAGCGAGTCATCGCCGGGGCCACCGTCGAGGCGGTCGCCGTTACCGGGCCCTCCTTCGAGGGTGTCGTTGCCGGTTTCGCCGAAGAGGGTGTCTTCGCCCGCACCGCCGTCGAGGTGGTCGGAGCCTCGTTCGCCGGAGATCGTGTCGTTGCCGCCTTCGCCGTGGATCGTGTCATCGCCGCGACCGCCGTGGATCGTGTCGTCACCGGCGCCGGCGCAGATCAGGTCGTTGCCGCCTTCGCCGTAGATCGTGTTGTCTCCCGGCCCGGCGACTATCACGTCCGGTGCCTTGGTTCCGGCAATCGTCGGAGCATTGGAGACGATCGTCGCCTTCTTGCCATGGCAGGTCGGCGCGGCGACCACCCGGTCCGGCGAAGGCCATACGAATACGGCAGCGATGGTGATCAGGACGACGACGCCGCAGCGTGTCTTGGGGGTCGATCTCTCGGTGTGCGTCGTTGCCAATTCGATTCAGGAGGTCGAGGCCGCCGGCTACCCATCTAGCCAGGCGTGAGGTTGGCCGTGTGAAGAGCCCGCTACCTAGAGGTCGGCGGCGCATCGCAAAGGCTTGAGCGCCGCAGTCGAATACGGGGCCCGGGCGGACGACGGAACTTTAGGCTCGGCAGCCAAATTGGCCGAATCTTCTAGAGAACTTCTCGAACAAATGTGGTGCTATCCCTTACCTTGGATAGTCAAGTCGCAGGTCGGCTCTAACTGGAAGATCAAGTGCACGCTGCAATTACTCGGCTCATCGACAGTCGGCGAAGGCCGGCTATGCGGTTCGGAGCGACTCTTTGCGCCGCGGCGCTTCTCGCTACCGCCGTTCCAGCGATTGCCGCTGCGCAGTCGACTCTCTTTGAGGGCGCTTCGGAAATGAGCCTCTCCTTCCGGAGCGAAACCGCGCGCCTGGTCGGCCCGGACGCCCTGGTCTTGGTCAAGTGCATCGGTTCGCAGAACGGCATCTGCAGCGGCACAGTGACGCTTGCCGCCAGAGGCCAAAAGCACAGGGTCCCGTTTTCGGTCGTTGGCGGCAGCAGCCTGAGCTTGACGGTGCCCGTCGGCTCGAGCAAAGGCCTCGGCGCAACGTCCGGACTCGCCGTAGCGAAGACGACGCAGCCATCTGGTGGCTTCGCTCGCAGCTCGGAAGTGCTGCACTTCAAGTAACTCAAGCGTCCGACGCCTTCAGCGACGCCGGTAGACGTCCGCATCACGCCGATGTCATCTCATCGGGCTCTGAACCGAGGGAACCGACCGCCTCAGCGACCGCCCTGCGTTATCAGGTTGCCTGCGATGGATGACGTTTTCTGCGCCTCGCTCCATTATCGTACGTTGTAGTACGGGGTCCTACACAAGGCTCACGAATGCGCAGGCGATCTCTCGTGAGGCTCACAATCGCTCCCTTCTCCAGGTCCTCGGCGATCTGTGGCAGGTTGGCCGCAATTAGCTCTGCCTGCTCGCTCGGGCGCAGATGGTCGGCGGAACGCAAGAGCAGGACCGACGGCGACGCCAGCGAGCCCAAAGCCAGCAATGCTCCGAAGTCGGAATCCGCCGTGAGCAGGATGCGCTCCTCTTTCGCTGCGGCCCGCAGGATCACGGGGTCGGTTGCGGACAGCAGCCCGAGTCCGCGACGTGGATAGCATCGTGCCCTGACTCCTTAAGGAGTCGCGCAACCCTGGGCGAGAGATTCGCGTCGAGGAGCAGCTTCACGCTGCCGGCGCTACAACTGCCAGCTCGCGCTTCTGGGCAGCGGCTGCTGCGTATTCGAGCGCGACAAGGACATCCTCGCGTTCCAGGCAGGGGAAGTCAGCCAACAGCTCGTCGATGCTGGCGCCAGCGGCAAGCTGACCGAGTACCGCGCCGAGGGTCACGCGGGTGTCGCGGATGCAGGGAAGGCCGGCCGGTTCGGGTCGACGGTGATTCGCTCCTGGGCCCGGTCCCATGCTGCACTCGCCCTACGGGCTCGCTCCGCAGGGGACCGACCAGCGCCACCGACTAACCCAGCAGGCAGCCCGCAACCTACACAGCCAAATCCCGCCTCTGCGCCGTTGAGCGATTCGGTTGCGTCAGGCACAGTTCGGCTCGGTTTGGGCAGCGAAAGCGTCCCGATGCCCAAACGATCAGGGGCGACGGAAGATCGAGTGAGTGCCGATTCGGCGCCAGACGATGTGCGGCTGACCAGCGCGGACTTCCTCGCCGTACTGGAAGGTCGCACGACCGTCGTAGGCCCAGGTCATCTCCCAGACACGGGGGTGCCCTTGGACGCGCTTGACGCGGAGTCGGGGATGAAAGCCCTGATCGGGGCTGGCGAGGTCGGCGATGAACTGCGCCACGGCCTCGCGGAAGGCTCGCTGCTGCTGAGGGGTCAGCTTGTCCCAGTCGCGCCAGAACGACGCGAGAACCTCACGCGTCGGCATCGAGCGGCTTCGTGCGCTCGTCCAGCTCCGCGAGGAAATCCTCGTCGTTGTCGAAGTGCGTGACCCGACCGGCGGCGAGGTCTGCGTCCGCCTCGCGCTCGCGTTCCTGCCACTCGCGGGTCCAGAACCAAGCCTGCTCGGGGTCGATCCGGCCATCCGTCACCTCGCGGAGCAAGATCGCCGCACCGTCGACCGCCCCATCCGGGAGGCGGTCCACGAGCTGATGAAGATCGGCCTTGGTCATGGGTCAATTCTGCCACGTCGCAAGGGAATGAGCGGCGCACCTCCGCTTCCCGGGATTTTCGCAACATAATCCGCGTGTCGGGGGTTCGAGTCCCTCCTCCGGCATGGCAAAACCCCTGGAATTCAAGCAGTTTCGCTAGCAGAAGAGGGCAAGATTTGCGCTTGTGTCCCGGATATCACCCGAACTTCCGCGCCTGGACGGGGCCGGCGCGGCTTGCGCTACTTGCAGAACGCGGTGCGGAATATGGTCACTGGTCCAGAGGTGGCATCGACATTATAAGTCGCCCATAAGAACTCAGACTTCGTCGCGATTGCTGCTCGACGCAAAGCGGCTCCTCAGTGACCCGCTCTCGGGCCGGTGAGGACGAGATCGACGCGGCGCTGCCCCCCGCCACCCGAGCCGCCGATCAGCAGGGCCGCCTCGAGCCGCCCGCCGGCCCCGGCGAGCAGCCGCTTCCCGGTCCCGTTCAGCTTCACCTCGATCCGGTGCCTGCCGGTGGCGATCGAGAAGCGCGCGGTGCCGATCGTCGTCGTGCCCTTCCTGCGCTTGATGGCCAGCGTCAGCGTGCCGTCACACCTTGCCTGGCCGCGGCAGTCCAGCTTGACCGATGCAGCGCCGCTGGGCCTAACCGGGATGGTTGTGTTGAGCAGCGAGACCCCGTGCCTGCCGCCCTGAGGTGGTCCAGTTTTGCTGGCTGGCCCGACGACGATGACGCGCGGAGTTGAGGAGGTCGACGGCATGAAGATCGGGCTGCCCGAGTAGGCCGCGGTGATGTCGCGGGTCCCCGCCGTTGGGAAGCTGAGATCGCAGGTCGCGACCGCGGCGGTTCCATCGGGGGAGAGCGGTTGCGCCGAGCAGCCTGTAATCGGGGTTCCGCCGTCGAAGAACGAAACGGTGCCCGGCGCGGTGCCGTCTCCCGATCTCTCTCCTTTCACGGTGGCCGTCACGGTCACCGGCCGGGCCGGCCGGGGGTGTGGGGTCAGAGACGTCAAGTTCAGTCGTCGTGCGCTGCAGCAGCGTGGCGATCACGGAGTGCGCCGTGTACTTGATTCGCGCCTGGGGTTCGACCGGCAGCCCACACGGTAGGGAAATCACAGCGCCGTCGGGGATTCCCCCGAAGGTGCCGCTGAGCGCTCCACTCGTCGTCAGCAGGGTGTCGACATCGGATATGTCGCAGGCCGGACATACCGACCCGAAGATGACCCTTAGCCTCTACGCGAAGGTGATCGCCTCCAAGACGGATCACGGCGCGGCCCTGGACGGCATCGTTGGGGCGTCTGATTGGGCAGCAACGGGCAGCGAGGGTGCGAGTCAAGCGGTCACGGCAGCGGCTTAGCCCTGGCCCGGACACAGGAAAGCCCCGCCAGAGCGGGGCTTTCCTGTGAAGCGGCTGAAGGGATTCGAACCCTCGACCTTCTGCATGGCAAGCAGACGCTCTAGCCAGCTGAGCTACAGCCGCATATGTCTTATTTCTGGCTTTCCGATGCGGTTTCCTCCTGGGACTTCAGAGCTCTCGGGTCATTCGGATCTTCGCTCGAATCACCGCCAGTGCCCAATAGTGCCCAATGGAGCGCCGCGTCGAAGGCTTCAAGATACCGACCCGACAGCTTTTCGCAGCGTTTCGCTGCCCGCTGGTAGACGCTGAACGTGAACCGGGCATCTTTGTGGCCCATCTGTTCGGCAGTCCAAATCGGATCGTCTTGGAGCGCGCCGCGCAGCGTGGCGTAGGTCCGTAGCGGCGAATGCGGAGAGACGCCCTCAAATCGCCTCGACGCCGAGAGTCTTAGCCGGACGTCCGCACCCTTGATGGCCGTCGTGAAACGGGCCCGATCGCGGCGTCTGGCGTTTGTGTCGGCCGTTTCTTGGCCGACCCGAAAGGAGTACAGAGTCTTTGAGCCGGGTTCTCGGGCTACGACCTTTCCAGAGGGTCAGTTCCTCGTGAAGAGCTGGACTGAGATCGACTTCTCGATCTTCTCCCGCGTCGGTCTTGGAGGCACGAACGGTGATCGTCCCCGTGGCAAGATTGAGGTCTCCTCGCCAGTTCAGGGCACACGCCTCACCAATCCGAAGGCCGGTCCCGGCGAGACTTGCGATCAGGGGGCGCATGAACCGGTCGGCTGACTCGATCAGGGCCATGAGCTGCTATGGCTCGACCCAGGACCGCTTCGGCGCGGTCAGCTTCGGTCGCCGTCGCTTGCTCTTCGCCAGGGTTGCGCTGGATGTGCCGTACTCGACGGCGAGTTCAAGAACCTGAGCCAACCTGACTAAGGTCTTGTTCACCGAGTTGGGCGCAGGGTCTCCTTCTCGTATCTTGGCCGTGCGGTAACGATCCACCTCGGCAACCGTGATCGCCGTGAGCAAGTGATCCTCAAAGAACAGAACAAGTGAAGTTCCAGCGCCCATTTGTAATCCGCGATCGTGCGGTCGGAGCTCAGGTTCCCGGCTGGCCAGCCATTCTGACCAAACACCGGGAACGTCGGAATCTCAACCGGCGACTCCACGGGCTCGGGCCGGGGTGGCTGCCATATACCGCGCTCCACATCGGCCAGAACGTGACGTAGCTCTATCTCGACTTTTGCCCGAGTCCACCCTCGCAACCGTTGCCGAGGGTGACGTACTCCCGCTTCCCGTAGGCGTGAAAGCGGAGGGCCAACGCCGTGCCAGGGTTTGCGCTTTGCAGCACATCCCTGGCATCGGCTTTCGGTGGGAGTGGCGGAGCCGATTCTTGGCGCAGCAACCCCTTGCGCTGGCGTTTCCAGCAACCTATGGTCAGCGGATTGGTGCAACAAGCTGAAAGGTGGCGACGATGAGACGAGTGCGAGACAGGCTGACATTCGCGAACGTGACCTCTTGCGTCGCCCTCTTCGTGGCGCTTGGTGGTGTCGCCTACGCTGCGACGCTGCTTCCGAAGAACAGCGTCGGTGCCAAGCAGCTCAAGAAGAACGCGGTGGTCACGGCGAAGATCAAGAAGGAAGCGGTGACAGCCGCCAAGGTCAAGAAAGGCACGCTGACGGGCACGCAGATCAACGCCTCGACACTCGGCACAGTTCCCAGCTCCCAGGTCGCCCAAACGGCCGATGCCCTGTCTCAGCCGGAACCCTGGCACGTGGTAGGAGCGCCAGGAGAGCCGGGCTTCGAAACCGGATGGGAAAGCAAATCCATCCCGGTCGATCCGAGTGTTGCGTTCTACAAGGATCATGAGGGGATTGTTCATCTGAGGGGTGTTGCGACAGGCGGGACGGGCTCTGGTGCCGTCTTCCGGCTACCACCCGGCTTTCGCCCCACCGGCGGCAAGATCTTTTCGTTTCCAGTGCCGTGCTCCGGCACGGGAGGGTCGTGCAACACGGTCGGTCTGGGGAGCATTGCCATCGCGGGATCTGGACTCTCCGCTGAAGGCCAGCTACTGGTCGCGCCGGGTACAACGGAATTGGCGCTTGACTCGATCAGCTTCCGCACAGAATCCTGACTTGGAGGTGTCAAGGCTGGTTGAAAAGTGGACCACCCCCCGCAGCAGTGACGTTGGCTGGATGCCCGGCCTGAAGGTCGAGGTCCCGCCTGCGGAAGCGAGCCCTAGGGCGAGGTGGAGCAGGCGGGAGCCTCCCCGCTATCGCCTGCTTGCCCGAGGGGGGTGAATTTTCAACCGGCGCGAGTGGGTGAGTTTTCAACCGGCCTTGATAGCCCGCGGCGCTGTGTGGTAAACGCGCTGCCGATCCTGCTTTTCCGGGTCTGCCGCCTCTCTCTTGACGTTTGCCGTGCACAACACAATCCCAAGAATCTTGTCTTTCGGTGGTAGCCGGGCGCAAAGCGCATCAAGGCCCACCCACTTCCGACCGGGTTTGCGGCAGGCCCCGTAATACAGATTGAAGCCATCGATGTAGATCCTTGTGTCCACAAAAATCGAAGCATCCCGCGCTTCTGATCTAGCGGAGATCTTCGCGGCGAAGCTGCAGCGGGCTCGCCGCCAATGGGTCATCGGGCGTGTCTCGACCGGAAAGCTGGTCAGCGCCCGATGCTGACGCGGCCTCCAGGGCGCCCGTGTCGATATCCGTGCCCGGACCCACGGCCTGACTTCCGGAAAGCTCCGCGTCGATCGCATCGACCTGGCTGTCATCGGTCACGGCGAACTTCCACTGGACACCATCGAGATCGCGAGGCCCGATTCTCCAACCAGGATCGCCGCAAATTGGCCGCCTTGGCCCTGACTTGTCCTGCACTCGCGTGACCAGCTCGGCCGAAATTGGTGAGGAGTGCGTTTCCACACGGCGATCCCATCCTGAGCGCCCCACGCCTCAGCCCACTCTTGCCTTTCCGGCGCACAGGTTCTACGCTCCCGCATACCGATGTGCAAAAACCAGAGGGGATGGCAAGAATGAGCAAGGACCGACCCAAGCTGAAGCGGCCGAGCCACGGAACCGTAGTCGCCTATCTCGCTCTGTTCGTCGCCCTCGGCGGCAGCGCCTACGCAGCGACCCATCTCGGCAAGAACTCGGTGGGCTCCAAGCAGTTAAAGAACAACGCCGTCGTCACGGCGAAAATCAAGAAGGAATCCGTGACCGGGGCCAAGGTCAAGAAAGGCACGCTGACCGGGGCGCAGATCAATGCCTCGACGCTCGCCACCGTCCCCACGGCCCAGACCGCGAACAGCATCGTGGGAGCGGAAGCCTTCCACGAAGTTGGGGCACCCGGCGAGCCGCAGTTCCTGAACGGGTGGTCGAACGTGAAAGCATCCCTCGGAATCTTTCCCGAAAGGGTCGGCTTCTACAAGGACCAGATGGGCGTCGTCCATCTCAGAGGAGAGGCCGTCTCGGGTACGAGTCAATTCATCTTCAATCTACCTCCCGGTGACCGACCCGCCAGCGATGCCATTATTCGGGAGGCGGTGGCGTGCGGAGGGGCGGCCCCATGCCCCAATGGCGTCGGTGATCTCAGCGTGCTCGGCTCGAAGGTGCCGATACCCGCAGACGAAGGCTTGGTGGTCGCGCCGGCCGGTGCTGAAGAGGTCTACCTCGATGGAGTCACCTTTCGGGCCGGCTCCTGACTGGATCCCACAAAAACGGGACGCGTTCTAAGCCGTTCTAGGTCCCTGTTCCTTCTGAATGGCCCACCTGGAGGCCCACCGATTTTGCATTGCTACAGAATTGCTCGGGGCGCCAGTGACAGTTTGGGGGCCTGAACTCGTCCGATGTGCCTCGGGCCACGCCGATTGACGATTCCCACGATGATTTGGGCGCATGGCGCCCCCTGAGAAAAGATCGGGACACCTTGTCCCTGAGAGAGGAACCCTTTCCCGAGAAGTTCTTCTGGTTGTCTTCTCGGCCGATGGGCACAAGCCTCGATTTGTGCCCAAACCCAGCCGAATCGTGCCTGACGCAGCTGCATATTCGGACGATCTATCAGCCTCTTGAATTCCCGCAAACCGCGCTACGTTCGGGAAGCACCACTAGACCGGGAGCCGCATGGCGAGCCGACGCCCTAGCCAGTGAGCAACAGCCGTATGGTGCGGGATTCTAGCCCGGGTAGGGCCTTTCCTGCCGATGACGCTGGCGGACTGCAGACAAATCGCCTCGTCGCAGATCGTCTGCGCGACCCACCCTGCCCAGTTCCTGCCGATCCGAAGCGACTTGCTGCTCTCGATTTGGGAACCCTGACCGGCGCTTTCGCGTTTGACAAATCAAGTCCGCGAGTATCTAACGGCTGGCGACGATGCGGCGAGAGAGTGCGAGCCTGCGGCGCGGACCGCGCTTGTGCCGATAGCGAGGGCCGGAGTCGGTGTACTCGCAGTTGACCGTTTGGTTGTTGCCGGCACCGCCGGCGCAATTGTCAAAACCACCCTTGCCGTCAAGAATGTCATCGCCGCCGCGACCCAGTAATGTATTGGGTCCGCCATCCCCAGTGAGAATGTCGGGGCCGGGCGAACCCTCGATCTTCTCGACGTTGTCTTCGATGTGACCGGCGTTGCAACCACTGACATTGGGGTCGACCACGGCTCCGCCAATTGTCGCTTCGACGAAGACACCGCTGTTGTGAACTCGGGCGAAGGAAGCGCTGTCGTTTTCCCCGGCGCCGCCATCGAAGAGATCGCCGTCGCATGGCTGCCCGCCGATCAGAAGATCATCTCCAGCCCCACCCAACATCGTCGCTGCGCCGCTTTCGCGACGGGGGTGAAAGATGTTGACGCCATAGAGAACATCGTCGCCGCCCCCGCCTTCAAGGGTGTCAGGTACGTGGTCATCGCCTGCATAGATTGTGTCGTCGCCTTCACCGCCGCGCAGGGTGTCTGAGCCGGCACCGCCGTCGATCGAGGCCGAGACACCCGCCGGCACGCTGGCGTCGATCGTGAAGGTGTCATTTCCCCCACCCAGCGAGGCCTGAATCGAAGAAACTGCACCCTGGCAGGAAACCGAGTTTGAGTCTGGATCGCGAGAGCAGCCTCCGGCGCCAGGATCCCCGAGCAAGATCGGGTCGTCGCCAGGCGAACCGCGCACAGTGTAGGTGCCGTCGCTGAAGCTCACGGTGGCTTCGTCAGCGCCATTACTTCCGGTGACAATCAGACTCGTCGCTTCATCAACACTCCTGTAGAGCTCAACCGAAACACCACCATTGCCCCCGACCGGACCGCAAGACGTTTCGGCCATGAATCCGGTGCAGGTATCGCTACCGGGCCCACCGAAGGCTTCATCTTCTGAGCCGGCGCCGATCAGACGATCGTTCCCGGGGCCACCGTCGAGCCGGTTGGAGGATGTGATCGAGCCGATCAGCGTGTCGTCGCCAGAGCCACCGATCGCATCCTCGATCCCGGTCAGCTGCTCGCTCTCGGCGCCACTCACGGTGCCGGCTTCCAGGTTGATCGTGACCGCACCGCCGGTGCCCGCGTAGGAGGCGATGTCGTGGGCGCCAGGGCCGCCGTCGATCGAGTCGTTGCCGGGCCCGCCGGTGAGAACGTCGAAGTCGCCTTCGCCGCCCGCGAGGGAGTCATCCCCGGGTCCACCGTCGATCTGATCGTGGTTTCCGGGTCCACCGTCGAGGTTGTCATTGCCCGTCGCTCCAAAAAGTCTGTCTTCACCTGCGCCGCCCTCGAGTTGATCGGAACCCCGTTCGCCATAGAGGCCGTCATTACCGGCTTCGCCCAGAATCGTGTCGTCGCCGCGCCCACCGTAGATTGTGTCACTGCCGTCCCCGCCGCAGATCACGTCATTGCCCCCCATCCCGTAGATGCTGTTGTCTGCGGCGCCAGCGAGGATCACGTCAGGGCCCTTGGTCCCAACGATTTGGGCGGCATTGGAGACAATTGTTGCTTGCTTGCCATCACAGCTGGCCGCAACGGCATTCGCAGTCGGGATAGCCGCCAATGACACCACGCAGGCCAGGGAGGCTAAAAGGCAGGCAGAACCAAGTCGCCAAGAGCGGCGCCGATCAGCGTAGATGCGGTTCGAGCTCGGCCTCACAGTTCGTCTCTACCCCAGATCGACCCCCGATCAGTCGGACTTGAGCCCTCTGGACGGGTGCAGGAGCCAGCCGCGATCCCGAATCGTCACGAATCACTGGCTCCCATGCCCCACCCCCCGAGCGCGATTCTTCCTTCTGGCGCTTGGAAGCAGGGCGACCAGTGGGCGCGATGGCGCTTTTTCTGCGAGACAGAGGCGATTTGCCATCCGTATCGCCGCCTGGCCGAATGACGGAGGACCGCGGGCCCCTCGCTGGCATTTCAGGTCGGCGCCGACCCCCTCCCGTATCGCCCGTCGCTCATCCCGCAAGGCCTCCCCCAAAACGGAGCGCTCTAGCCGCGTTGATGAGTAGATGACTGGGTTCCCATCGGACCGGTTCGCCGGGTCAGGTGCTTTGGATTCACAGTTCTGTCGCAACTTTGAGAACGATCACCAACTTCCCGGTAACACGCGCGGGAATCTGGCTTTCTAGCCTCGCGGTGTCTGAACCGGTGCCTGAAAACCACCGTCACCCCTACCGAATAGGAAAGTTGAAATGAAACGCCTTCTGGCTCTGCTCGCCGCGCTGGCGGCATTCTCGGCACTAGTGACATCGATTTCCCTCGCCTCCCCTGGCCGGGATTCCTCCGATCGTCATCTGACCCTCAAAGATCACCACCTCATTCTCAACGGCGGCGACCCTCGGACTCCAATTCGTCATGTGGTCGAGATATTCCAGGAGAACGTCTCCTTTGACCACTACTTCGGCACCTATCCCCATGCTGCCAACAGCGATGGAGAGAACTTCAACCCGCTGCCGCGCACGCCGGCGGTCGACGGGCTCCTGCCGGCGACGAGTTCCTCAATTCCAGCCAGTCTGCGTCATAGCTCAAACCTCCTTACCTCCAACCCCAACGCCGCCCTTCCACGTCGCCTCGACAGCGATCCCACCGGCCTGCCCGGCGACGCCGGTGGTCAGCTCACTTGCGATCAGGACCACGATTACAGCGACGAGCAGCAGGCCTTCGATAACGGCTCGATGGATCGCTTCGTGCAGAGCGTCGGCACGGGCGCAGGGACAACCCCCTTCGGCACTCCCTGCAACAAGGAAACAGTGATGGACTACTACGACGGTAACACCGTCACCGGCCTCTGGAACTACGCCCAGCACTTCGCGATGAGCGACAACTCATACGGGACGACTTTCGGCCCCTCGGCGCCGGGAGCGATCAACCTTATCTCCGGTGACACCGGCAGGGTTGACGTTACCCACGAGGCCAATAGTCCTTCCATCTCCACCTCGACCAGCCCCGACAACGACATCACGCCGGATGGCCAGGGTGGTTTCTCGCTGACCAGTGACGCCCAGCCCTATTGGGATGACTGCTCCACCCGCGACGCCGTCGCCATGTCGGGCAAGAACATCGGCGATGAGCTCAACTCCGCAGGGCTCTCTTGGGGCTGGTTTCAGGGCGGCTTTCGGCCCTCGACCAGCTATCAAGCGGCCCTCGAAGCGACCGGCCAGAGCGGCCAGCCGACAAGCGCCTTCATCCCGGACGAGTTCAAGGCTGCCGAATTCCAAAAAGCGGTCCCACACTCCTCCAATCAGGGCCTCTGCGACGCGGTCACACCAATCGGCGAAGCCCTTGGCGGCAACGGCCAATGGGGATACAAGGACGACTACATCCCCCACCATGAGCCATTCCAGTACTACGCCTCCACGGCCAACCCGCACCACCTGGCGATCCCGCGTAGCGCCAACGGACGCGACAAGCTGTCCGGCCTGGCGACAATCGGAACCGATACCCAGTCCTATGTCAACGGCGTGCCGCAGTTCAACACGCCAAATCACAACTACGACATCAGCGATTTCGACCAGCTGGTATCGGCAATCTCCAACCACGAGCTGCCATCCTCAGCCCTGCCCGCGGTCAGCTTTCTCAAGGCACCGGGTTACCAGGACGGCCACGCCGGCTATTCCGACCCCGCAGACGAGCAGGAATTCATCGCTCACACAGTCGATGAGATCATGAACACGCCGGACTGGCGCCACACCGCGATCATCATCAACTACGACGACTCCGACGGTTGGTATGACCATGCCAACAGTGGCGTCCTCAACCCGTCGCTTTCGGCGGCGGACAATCTCACCAACACGACCCTCAGCGGTCCGACCTCAGAACAGTGCGGCCCCAAACCACAGACCGCCACCCCACTTGGTGGTGAGCAGGGGCGCTGCGGGCTCGGTCCGAGGCTGCCGCTGCTGGTGATCTCGCCGTATGCAAAGAGCAACTCCGTCGATCACGACCTCAGTAACCAGGCCTCGACGATCAACTTTGTCGAGTACAACTGGCACCTGCCGGGAATCGCCGGCTCCTTCGACCAGGCGCAATCGAAAATCGACAAAAGCGAGCACGTTCCATTTGACCTCGCGGGAATGTTCGATTTCAACGGCGAGACCAATCCGCGACTGCCGCTCAACCCGCTGACCGGTGAGCCGGCCGAAGAATGAGTTAGAGGCAAAGGACCCGGTCAGCCGACCGATCCGACGTCAGAGCGGGCGCCTGAGGGCGCCCGCTCGCCGTTGATGACCCCGATCTCCGGCCGCTGCGGTTGCCGGGCGGCCGGATCGACATCTATCCGAGCAGCTCAAGCCGTACGAAACGAGTCCTGGTCAAACCCTTGATTGCAAGCTTCTCCTTGACCAGAGCCATACTCGCCGTTGCAAGGCTGAGCGCGTAGGCGCGCCTTGGTTTGAGCGCGACCACGGCCGAGGCGCCGGCCTTTATCTTGGCCTTCGTAATGGCGCTCTCCGCCCTGCCCCGGCGCCTCCTACTGAGGATCTGCAGCCGAAAATGGCAACCCCGTCTCCCGGCCCGCCTTGGGCACCTGAGGCGAACTCCTGGGTAGGTGATCTTGACGGCCTGGGTCTGGGTGGCGCCAGGCGAGCCGTTGCAGTAGGCGGTCTGTCCGGTGGAGATGATGCTAGTCGAGCAGCCCTCGTCATCGACGAGGGTGAGGGTCACTTTGTAGTCCCCCGGTTTCCTGTAGGTGTGTCGCGGAGTGGCGCCCCCACTCGTCAGCGTCCCGCCGTCACCGAAACTCCACTCATAGCGCGCTATCGAGCCGTCGGGGTCCCTCGAGGCTGCGGCATCGAAGCCCAGCGGGACAGCGGGTCGCCCGCTGGGGACGGCAAAGGAGGCGTGCGGGGGCTGATCGGGAACGATCGCGGCATCGGCCGGGAAGCTGGCGGTCCCGATTGGAGCACCAAGCGGTCGGCCTGTCTGGGTATCGATCGCCGAGATATCGGCGGATTCGAAATTTGTCACGTAGGCGATTTTTCCATCCGGAGTAATCGCGATCCCCTCGGGCTTCTTGCCGACCGCGATCGGAGCCCCCAGGACCCGGCCTGTCTGGGTATCGATCACCGAGACTGCTTCTGATCCCTGCTGGGTGACGTATGCCAATTTGCCATCCGGGCTAACGGCGATCGCGCGCGGTTCGTCGGGGACGCCGATCGCCGACTCCACCGACCGCGTGTGGGTATCGATCACCGAGACGGCACTCCCGCTCTGATCGGTCACATACACGAAACCGCCGTCTGGGCTGAAGGCAACCCCTGCGGGAGCTGCGCCGACTTGAATCGGTTCGCCGACCACCTGCCTCGTCTGGGTATCGATCACCAGTACGCTGCCGTCCCCTTGGTCGGCCACATAGGCCGAATTGCCACCGGGGCTGATCGCAATCCCCTCGGGGCCTGCGCCAACCTTGATCGGTTCGCCCGCCAACTGATTTGTCTGGGTATCGATCACCGAGACCGTTTGGGATTTGGTACTGGTGACAAATGCGAACCTGCCGTCCGGGCTGATCGCGATCGCGGCAGGGCCGGGTGGCACCTGGATCGGCGCGGCGGCAAAGCCGGTTTCGAGATCGACGACCGAAACGGTTCCCGCTCCGGAATCGGCAACGTATGCGAATCGGCCGTCCGGGGTGATCGCGACCCCCGTGGGACCGCCGCCGACCGCTATCGGCTCACCGAAGAGCTGGTTGGTCGCGGTCTCGAGTACCGAGAGACTCGCCGATTCAGAGTCTGAGACGTAGAGATCGCGGGCCGCCGCGCGCGGCGGCCGCAGCGCCCCACCAAGAGCCAAGAGAACCACCGCGATGATCGACAGGCGCCACCAAGGACCGGCCACCGATCTGACGCCGCGGTGCATCCGCGCAGTGTAGGTCGGCTCGGTACACGGACCTCCGTGTCTGGCTTCGCCAGGTGGCTGCCCTCGCTATTTCCGCCACCCGGCGCCAGCACTAAAACTCCAGCGCAAGGGCACCGATACGGCCGGCTAATCCTCGAGCTCAGCAAGCAGAGCCGAAAGATCGAGGGGGTTGGTACCCATCACAACACCATCTCCCTCCCCTCCTTTTGGTCGCGGCCACCGCTCGCGCGGGCGATCCCAATACAACTCGATCCCGTTGCCGTCCGGATCGGAGAGGTAGAGCGCCTCGCTGACGCCGTGATCTGCGGCACCCTCCAGTGCGACCCCGGCCTCAGAAAGGCGTCGAAGCGCATCGGCCAAGGCCCGCCGCGTCGGGTAGCGGATCGCGAGGTGAAAGAGCCCGGTCGACCCCTGCGGTGGTGGCGACCCGCCTCTGGAGTGCCAGGTGTTGAGGCCGATGTGATGGTGATAGCCGCCCGCGGAGATAAACGCCGCCTCCGGGCCCAGCCGCTGCTGAAGCTCAAAGCCGAGCACGCCGCAGTAGAAATCCAGCGAGCGGTCGATATCGGCAACCCTCAGGTGGACGTGGCCGATGTCGACTCCGGGGTCGATCGGGGTGGCCCCGGGCTCAGCCATCCAATGCCTCATTGACGAGGCGATCGGCCTCGGCATTTTGCTCGCGGCGGACGTGGTGGATCGACCAGCTCTCAAAGTCAGCGAGGGACCGCTTGACCTCATCGTGGAGCCGACGCAGAGCCGCGTCCTTGACCTTGTACTCACCTTTGACCTGGCGCACGATCAGCTCGGAGTCGCCGATCAGCTCCAGTTCGGATGCGCCCAACGCCGCCGCCCTCTCGATGCCAAGCAGCAGCGCCCGATACTCGGCGACGTTGTTGGTCGCCCGCCCGATCTTCTCACCACGCTCCTCGAGAACCTCGCCGGCGCCATCCTGGACCACAACAGCGATCGCCGCCGGCCCAGGGTTGCCGCGGGCGCCGCCGTCGACATTGACGAGCACCCTCACCACAGCCGCCTACGCCGCAGGGCAGCTCGCGGCGGACGGCCGAGGTAGAGGACCCCGGCCTTAGTGAGACCAGCGTTCCACATCCGCGCCGAACCGTCGAGCTCGGCCATCTCGCCGCCCTTGGCGAGCTGGGAAACAGCACCGCGATCGCGATCGCGACCGGCCACCTCAACCGCCCACTGATACCAGCAAAGCTCCCAGGCGACCGTCACCCGCACCTCGTCGGCTGAGCCGGCGGCGGCGCCGATTGAAACCTTCGGCGTCCCCAGCGTTCGCACCAAGCCGGCGACCACGCGGGCCACCTCGCTGCGATTGAAGATCTCCACTGCGCGCTCCAGCGGCCCGCCGTTTTCGCCGTCCCGTGTCCCTGCTCGCCGAGTGCCGACCGTCGCCCCGGGGGCGGTTGGGCAGGTCCGATCAGCGCTCACCGAGCCAACGTAGCAACGGGTGCGCTAGGCAGCTGCGTGAGCGGTGGCCTGGGACTCTGCAACCAGTCCCTCGGCGAGCCGGGCGGGCAGCTCCTCGTAGCGTTCGAACTCGATTCCAAACTCGGCTCGCCCGCCACTGATCGAGCGCAGATCGGGCGCGTAGTCCAAGACTTCAGCCATCGGCACCTCGGCGACGACCTCGCTCAGCCCGCCCTTGGGCTCCATGCCCAGGGGATGCCCCCGACGCGAGTTGAGATCGCCAATCACCTCGCCAACGAGATCGCCGGGACAGCTCACGATGAGCCTGACGATCGGCTCCATCAGAACCGGATCTGCTTCGGCCATCGCCTGCCTGAAGGCCATCGAGCCGGCCACCTTGAATGCCATCTCAGAGGAGTCGACATCATGATGCTTACCGTCGAGGAGCGTCACTCGAACGTCCTTGACCGGGTAGCCAGCGAGGCTGCCGTGCAGCATCGCCTCGAGCACCCCTTTCCGCACTGCGGGGATATAGCCGCCCGGGATCGCGGCGCCCTTGACCCGGTCGACAAAGTCAAGCCCGACTCCCTCCGCCGCCGGTTCAATTTCGATCTCGCAATCGGCAAACTGCCCACGACCTCCGGATTGCTTCTTGTAGCGGGCGCGTGCCTTTGCCGAGCGCCGGATTGACTCGCGGTAGGGGACGCGCGGCGGGTGCAGCTCGAGTTCGACCCCGAAGCGCTCCTTCATCCTCGCCACGGTCACCTCGACGTGCACCTGGGTGAGGCCGGCGATGATCTGATCGCCGGTTTGCGGATCGCGGTGGACGTCGAGGGTCGGGTCCTCCTCGCACAGGCGCCGAACCGCCGCTGCAGCCTTGTCCTCATCGCCCGCTGACTTGGTCTCATAGGCGAAGGCCATCACCGGCGCCGGCAGCTCAAGCGCGGCGAAGCCAACCTCATCAGAACCGGAACAAAGAAGGTCTCCGGCGCGAGTCTCCTTCAGCTTCGGGATCGCACCGATATCTCCGGCGCCGAGCTCGGCGACTGGTTCGAAGTCCTTGCCCAGTAGCCGTCCGAGCTGGCCGATTCGCTCCTTCTGGCCGCGGGTTGGGTTGAACGCCTGTGAGTCCGAGCGAATCGTGCCGCGAAAGACACGAAAGAGATTCAGGCGACCGGCATAGGGGTCGGCGAGAGTCTTGAAGACATAGGCGAGCAGCGGCGCGTCATCATCGGGCTCGACCTCGATCCCCTCCCCGCCCTCGGCTGACGCGTTGAGCGGGCCGCGCATCGCCGGTGAGGGCAGATCCTCGACCAGGGCGCCGAGCAATCGGTCGGTGCCGAGGTTGGCGATCGCGGCACCGCAGGTGACAGGAAAGATGCGCCCCGCCGTCACACCTCGCTTGAGCGCCGCGACGATCTCCTCGTGGTCGATCCCCTCACCCTCGAGGTAGCGTTCCATCAGCTCATCGGAATTCTCCGCCACCTCGTCCATCAGCTTCTCGCGGTACTCCTCGGCCAGCGCCCGCAGCTCTTCTGGGATCGCGATCTCCTCGGCGCCCGCAGGTCGCGGCTCTCCCCCATAGGCAAAGGCCTTCAGATCGATCAGATCGATCACCCCGCGCAGGCCATGCTCGGCACCGATCGGAATCTCGGTCGCGACCACATGGGGACCAAAGGCAGACTTCAGGGAGTCAAGCACGGCGAAGAAATCGGCGCGCTCGCGGTCGAGCATGTTGACGAAGACCAGTCGCGCCAGACCCTCGGCATCAGCACGCTGCCAGAGCCGCTCGGTGCTGACCTCCACTCCGTTGAGTCCGTTGATCACGACCACGGCGGCATCGGCAACTCGCAGAGCTGCGATCGCATCGGCGAGAAAGCTCGGCTCGCCCGGGGTGTCGAGCAGGTTGATCTCGCGCTCCCCATATTCAAAGCAGGCGAGCGCCACATCGATCGACATCTCCCGCTCCCGCTCATCGGCAGCGTGATCTGAGACGGTGGATCCGGCGGTGACCGAGCCGAGACGATTGAGAACGCCGGCCTCGAAGAGCATCGCCTCGTGCAGGCTCGTCTTGCCGCAGCCCCGATGCCCGATCAGGGCGACATTGCGGATCCGGTCTGCGGCCTTATGGGCAGGCACGCTGACAACGCTACACCCGTCCGCCGCTCTGAATCAAACCTGCTGCAGGTGAGACCGCAGCCGCATCACAGCCTTGGTGTGCAGCTGTGAGACGCGGGACTCGGTTACCCCCAACACCTCGCCAATCTCGCGCAGGGTCAGGTTCTCGTAGTAATAGAGCGCCACGACCAGCTGCTCGCGCTCGGGCAGCGATGCGATCGCCTCGGTCAGCCGGTCCTTGATCTCGCTGCTGTCGAGCGATTCCTGGGGATCATCGGCACGAGGGTCCTTGATTGTGTCGAGCAGAGAGACCTGGTCCCCTGAGGAATCAGAGACCGTCCATAGCTCATCGAGGGCATAGACGGAGGAGTTGGCAATCTCCAGCAACGAGGTCTGCAGCTCATCCTCATCAATTCCCAGTTTGGCTGCCAGCTCCGCCTCGCTCGGCGCGCGCTGCAATTCGTGCTCGAGTTTTGACTGGGTGGCCTCGATTTCGCGAGCCCGCGAGCGCACCGAGCGCGGCACCCAATCCAGTGAGCGCAGCTCGTCGATGATCGCTCCGCGGATCCTGGTCATCGCAAAGGTCTCGAATTTGATTCCCCGCTCGGGATCGAAGCGCTCGATCGCGCCGATCAGGCCCATCAGCCCATACGAGATCAGGTCGGCGTCATCGACATGGGAGGGCAATCCGGCACCCAATCGCCCGGCGACGAATTTGACCATCGGCGAGTAGGCGACCACGAGGCGCTCGCGCGCGCCGCTGTCGCCATCCTGCTTATAGCGATGCCAGAGGTCCCGCAGCTCTATCTCTTTTACGCCGGTTTCCATGCCCTTTCCAGCAATTCTACGGTCGCTTGCCCGATCCTGGCCTCAGGCACGCGGATGAGTGGCTGAGTAGGCCTCGCGCAGACGTGCCGCGTCGACCCGGGTGTAGACCTGAGTGGTCGAGATCGAGGCATGACCGAGCAGCTCCTGGATCGTGCGCAGATCGGCCCCGCCTTCGAGCAGGTGGGTGGCAAAACTGTGCCGCAGCGAGTGCGGCGAGACACCGCCGGCGAGGGCTGCCTGGCGCACCCACAGAGCCAGCCGTCGGGTAACGTCGGAATTGGAGAGTCGACGGCCGCTCTTGGAGAGAAAGAGGGCCTGCTCGTCGCGATCCGCGCAGAGCACGTGTCTCCCCTTCTCGAGATAGCGGCGCAGGGCGAGCTGGGCCGGCTCACCAACCGGCAGGAGACGCTCCTTTGACCCCTTGCCCAGGACCCGCAGCTGCTCACTCTCAAAGTCGATTGAGCCGCGGTTCAGGTTGACGATCTCCTCGCAGCGCAGCCCGCAGGAGTAGGCCAGCTCGAGCATCGCCCGGTCGCGCAGCTCAAGCGGTGTGTGGGCGGGGATCTTCTCGAGCAGATCGCGGATCTGCTCGGTGGCCAGCACCCGCGGCAGCTTCTGCTTTCGCTTCGGACTGGCAACGAGATCGGCGGGATTTTGACCGACCCGCTCGGAGCGGACTAGGAAGTCATAGAGGCCGCGGATCGCGGCGAGCTTGCGAGCAACGGTTGCCGGTGCCGCTCCAGCTGCCGAGAGCGCCGCGCCGTAGCGGCGCACGTCACGATGGCGCACCGCTCCGGGTTCAAGGCCCGCCTGGCGCGACCACTCGGCGAACTGCCCGAGGTCAACCCCGTAGGCGTGACGAGTGCGCACGGCGATCTTGCGCCCAACCAGGTCGCGTTCATAGACCACCAGCGAGTCATCCCAGCCCATCTGCACAGTTTCGCCACCGAGCCGCATCTGCCTCTAGCCGATCTGAAGCTGGGTACTTGGATTTGACCGGGGAGCGCAGGCGCGGCGAGGCGACCCGCGCGCGCAGCGATGCCGCGCAGCGCTGCCCTCGGTCCAGCCCGCCGTGCTCGGGCCCTCGTCAACCAGCGGGTCGGACTCCCGAGCCGCGATCACAGTTTTCGAGTTGTCTCCCACCAGCACTCCTCGGCAGAGGCCTTGGCAGATCCCGGGTCCACACCCAGATCGCCACCTAGCCTCGAAGAGTCTAGGCACGCATGTCTCCGGGTTGAACAAGAATTGCTCGCTGCAAAGCGATGTGCGGCAAGCGCGGGCCTGGCGGATATCGTTCGCCGATGCGCTCAAAGGACGAAGTCCGCAAAGACGTCTGGGCGGCGATGGACCGCGAAGGGGTCTCTCGCTTCCCCGGCGCGGATGGGCGCATCCCCAATTTTGCCGGTGCGCGCCTGGCCGCGGAGAAGCTCGCCGGACACCGCCTCTGGAAGCGGGCGCGAACGATCAAGGCCAACCCCGACTCGCCCCAGACCCACGCCCGCCGCGCTGCTCTCGAGGAAGGAAAGACGGTGATCATGGCTGTACCGCGCCTGCGCGACGCCCATCCCTTCCGCGTCCTCGACCCCAAGGACCTGTCCAAAACCGCGATGAAGGAGGCGGCGACGATCAAGGGAGCACTTAAGCACGGCCGCGTCGTCGCCCTCGAAGAGCTGCCGGAGATCGACTTCGTCCTCTGCGGCTCGGTCGCTGTCAACCTGAGTGGCGCTCGGGTCGGCAAAGGCGGCGGGTATTCCGACCTCGAGTACGGGATCCTGATCGACGCCGGCAAGATCGATGGACACACCACCGTGGCGACCACCGTGCACCCAACCCAGATCCTCCGTCGTCATCTGATGATGACCGCCCACGATTTGCCGATCGACCTGATCGCAACCCCGCGCGCGGTGATCGACGTCGAGCGACAGTATGAGCGGCCGCGCGGCATTCTGTGGGACCACCTGCAGCCGCCCCAGATCCGTGAGATCCCGGTACTCGAACGGATGGGCTACGCCTAGGCGACTAGCCGGAGCCCTCCGAGCGCTCTTAGCCTTAACCATCCACTGGCGATTTGCCGTTCGGCTCTTTTGACCTCCCTCCGGGTCCGCGCATGGACTTCTGTAGGAGGACCGGATCTGATCTGCGAGAGTCGTCCCCTCTCGCCCGCTAACCAAAGCCCCCAGGAGAAATGATGCACAAGCTTCGTCCCAGGCTGACCTTTGCCAACGTGACCTCGTGTCTGGCGCTTTTCGTCGCCCTCGGCGGCAGCGCCTATGCCGCCACCCATCTGAGGAAGAACAGCGTCGGCACCAAGCAGATCAAGTCCAACTCGGTCACCACCGCCAAGATCAAGAACAACGCTGTCACCGCCACCAAGCTCAAGGAAAGCTCGGTGGACGGCTCGAAGATCGCCGACGGCTCGGTGACGGGGGCCGACATAAACGCCCCCAGCACCTCGTTCTCCCAGGTGGTGGAGAGACTGCGCGAAACAGCCGCGGTCCCCTTTGAATCGGGCAAAATCTACGGCTCGCTCTCTTACACCCAGAATGCCGGCGAAGACAATCAGGTACTAGCCGGTATGGATATGAACTTCTCCGCCGGCTGCGAAGCGCCCCGCCAGGCTCAGGCGATCTTGCTCGAGGATGCGGGCAACCCACCGGTCCCGGCACCCAGCAATGTGGTCGGCATCGGGACGGTTGAAGACAAAGGCTCTGGCCCGGTAAGTCGGCGAATCGATTTCGGACCCTTCGCCGGCGGTCCGTCGGCATCGAAAATTGCTCCGGCCACCGCCAGCGAGCACACCTTCACCGTATACATGACGAATCTCAGCTGCGCGAGCGGGAGCGGCGCTACCGCCACCGGTGCCGGCGTCGACGTGATCGGCACCAGGTAAGACGAATGGTGCGCGGCGGTCTCCGGGCCGCCGCGCATCGGACCTAGAGCTTCGCGCCATATTCGGTCACCAGTCGATCGTTGGGCACAACCGACGAATCGACAATGTGGGGCGCAACCCGCTGCGGCGGAACCGGCTCGGTGATGACCCGGCTCGAGCACAGATGCTGATGTTGTGCGCGCAGGCGATGAACGTCGCCACCGTTCGATAGCCAGGCCGGGAGGCCGATTTGGGACCGCCATCTCGCGAAAGACCAGGCGGCGGTTACTTGCCGACGCGGAAGCGGAGGATGGTGACTGTCCCCGACCGCGTGCTGCTGACCGGCTCCAGGTCGATCCAGGGGAGCCCCGGGGGCGAGAAGCGAATGCCGTCGCCGAGTAGCACCGGCAGTACATACACCAGGATCTCGTCGACAAGGCCCCGCTGCAGGCACTGGGCGGCCACGTCGGCGCCGAGGATCTCAAGGCTCTTGCCGGCCGCGGCGCTGCGCGCCGTCGCGACCGCTTCCCCGATGTCACCGGTTAGGTATGTGATGTTCGATCTCGGGGTCTCCGGTGGCCGATGGGTGAGGACGAACATGGGTCCGGAAAACGGGTAGTCGACGCTGCCCGGCTTTTCGGCCTCCATCCTCTCGCCGACATCAGCGGTCCGCCGGCCGATGAGCATGGCGCCGGTGGCTGCCGCGATCTCGTGGAACTCGTCGGGCCCGACGAAGTCGGCGAGCTGGCGACCATCGCCCCAGTCCATCACGTGGCCGGCAGCGGCGATGAAACCGTCAAGCGACATACATCTGTTCACGACGACCTTGCTGTTTCCGGTGCTCGTATCGTTCATCCCGCTTCTCCGGACCCTCGCTCCTGGGTGCTCCCAGTAACTGGGCGCGGAGCCAGGAATCGGCCGCCAGCCCATTGTCTCGACGAAGCGGCGCTCAACTGGTGACGGCACCCCTGGATGCCGAGCTGACGGTGGCGGCGTACTTGGCCATCACCCCGGGGCCAAACGGAGAGGGCGGCGACTCGTAGGCGCCGATCCGCGCTGCGATCTCCTCATCACTGAGCGCCACGTCGAGGCGACGGCCTTCGATGTCGACCGTGATCTCATCACCCTCGCGGATCGCGGCGATCGGGCCGCCGGAGGCCGCCTCGGGTGCGACATGGCCGATCATCAGACCGCGGGTCGCGCCCGAGAAGCGCCCATCGGTGACCATCGCGACACTCTCGCCGAGCCCCTCGCCGACGATCGCCGCGGTCACCTGCAACATCTCACGCATCCCGGGCCCGCCGACCGGCCCCTCGTTGCGAATCACGACGACGTCACCGGCGTTGATCTTCTGATCCTTGACCGCCCGAAAGCACTCCTCTTCAGATTCAAACACGCGGGCCGGGCCGCGCTGCTGAGTCCGCTCGGTCCCGGCGAGCTTGACCACTGCGCCTTCGGGGGCGAGGTTGCCGCCCAGGATCGCGAGACCGCCCTCGGCCTTGAGCGGATCATCGACCGCACGGACCACTTCCTGGCCCTCCCTCTCGCTGGCCGCCTCGGCCTCCTCGCCGATCGTCTTGCCGCTCACCGTCAGCGCGTCCTCGTGCAGCAGCCCCTGTTCGGCAAGCCGCTTGAGGAGGAGCGGCACGCCTCCGGCCGCGTAGAGGTCGGTGGCGACAAAGCGCCCGCCCGGCTTCAGATCGGCAAAGAGCGGGGTCGCGCGTGAGATGCGCTCGAAGTCATCCATCGCCAGCTCGATGTCGAGCTCGCGCGCGAGCGCGATCAGGTGAAGGACGGCGTTGGTCGACCCGCCTGATGCACAGACACATGCGATCGAGTTTTCCAGCGAGTCGCGGGTGATCACCTTGCTCGGCCGGATGTCCTCGCTGAGGACTCGGATCACGAGCTCGCCGACTCTCTCAGCGACCGTGCTCTTGTCCTCATCTTCGGCCGGCACCATCGCCGAGCCGCCGGCGCTGATTCCCAGAGCCTCAAATGCGCAGGCCATCGTGTTCGCGGTGAACTGGCCCCCGCAGGCGCCGGCGCCGGGGCTGGCAACGCCCTCGAGCTCGTTCAGTTCCTCGTCGCTCATGTCGCCCGCGTTGTGGGCGCCGATCGCCTCGAAGATGTCAAGGATGGTGACATCGCGACCGTGCCAGTGACCGGGGGCGATTGAACCGCCATAGAGCAGCACCGAGGGCACATCTAGGCGAGCGAGTGCCATCGCGCAGCCCGGGATTGTCTTATCGCAGGCACAGAGGGCGACGATCGCATCGAACTGATAGCCGCGCGCCATCAGCTCGATCGAGTCGGCGATCACCTCGCGGCTGACCAGCGAGGCCTTCATCCCCTGGGTCCCCATCGTCACCCCGTCAGAGACGGCGACCGTGTTGAACTCCATCGGCGTGCCTCCGGCGGCGCGGACCCCCGCTTTTACGTGCTCGGCGAGGCCGCGCAGGTGAAAGTTGCAGGGCATCGCCTCGGTCCAGGTGTTGGCGATCCCGATCGTCGGTCGGCTGAGGGCGTCATCGTCAAAGCCGATGCCCTTCATGTAGGCGCGTGCGTGGGCGCGATCGGGGCCGTCGAAGACCGTCGCCGAGCGAGGACGGGGAAGTTTGGTCGAGGTGACGCCCTTTGGGCTCATCATCGAAATCTACACGCCGGTGGCCACACCCCCCGGCGACGCGCAGGCCTGCCGGCGCCGGTGAACGGACGGACTTGACGAAGGCGGGAGTGGAGGGCATCGCCTCAGGAACGACCGGCGCTGCGGGTGAGGGCAAAGACATCGACGGGCCCAGCGCCGGCTCCGAGATCGCTCAACCCATCGCCGACGGCAGCGGCGGCGATCCGCCGTGCCTCACGTGCCGCTTGCAGTGGCGTGCGACCAAGCGCGAGCTGAGCGGCGAGCGCCGCAGAGTGGGTGCAGCCCGAGCCATGCGCGGCGCCATCGCGGTGGCGCTCGCCCTCGATCGCAACCGCCTCACTTCCATCAAAGAAGACATCCGCGCCACGCTCGCTGTGGCCGCCGGTGACGATCACCGCCTGCGGACCGAGGGCCTTAACTCCGCGCGCGAGCTCGGCCTGGGTGAGCTCATCGTCCGCGGCGAGCAGGATGCGCGCCTCGGGGATGTTGGGGGTCGCGATCGTGACCAGCGCCAGGAGGCGCTCGATCAGGGCCGTGCGGGCCTCCTCATCGAGCAGGATCGCTCCGCTCTCGGCGACCATCACCGGATCAAGCACAACCGGGACGCCGGCGAGTTGACCGAGTGCCTCGATGACCGCCTCAACCGTCGCCGCCGTACCCAGCATGCCGATCTTGACCGCATCGACACCGATGTCCTCAGCGACCGCCTGCACCTGGGCGAGGATCATCGCCGGCGAGACCGGCTCGATCGCACGCACGGCAACCGTGTTCTGCGCGGTGATCGCCGTGATCGCGGTCATCCCGTGCACCCCACAACGGGCGAAGGCCTTGAGGTCGGCCTGTATTCCTGCTCCGCCACCGGAGTCTGAGCCGGCGATCGAGAGGACTGTGGGGATGGGGCGAGAGTTCTTCACGAGCGAGTCGGTGCCTGCAACCGGGAGCCAGAGACTAGATGGCGACCGGCGCCCGCAAGGCGACCCCCGAGCGGGCCGCGGGCGGCTCAGCCCGCGAGCTCGAGCTGCGCATAGGCAACCGACTGGAAGGAGCGGCGGTGAAGCGGCGAGATCCCGATCCGCTCGATCGCCTCGCGGTGCTCGGGCGTCGAGTAGCCGACGTGCTCCTCAAACCCCCAGCCGGGATGCTTGAGAGCGGCGCGCTGCATGCAGCGATCGCGGGTCACCTTCGCCAGCACGGAGGCGGCTGCGATCGCAGCGCTGGTTCCATCGCCTTCGATCACGGCCCGGTGGGGAACCGCGCACTCGCGCAGCGAGAAGCCGTCGACCAGGCAGGTCGCCTCGGCCTCGGGGCGCAGCCCTTCTAGAGCGCGGGAGAGCGCTTCGATGTTGGTCACGTGCAGACCGCGGCGGTCGATCCCGCGGGCGCTGCGAACGACGATGCTCGCCCGCGCGGCCGCCCTCAAGACCGCGGGAAACAGCTCCTCACGGCGCTCGGCGCTGACCTGCTTTGAGTCATGCAGGCCGGCGAGCGCGCGGCGATCGGCGTTCGAGAGCGCTGCGTAGTCGATCAGCACCGCCGCGGCAACGAGCGGCCCGGCGAGGCAGCCGCGGCCGGCCTCATCGGCCCCGGCGACCAGGGGAGTACCGAGCCCGCGATCGAAGGCAAACAGGCGCCGGCTTCTCGCCAGCCGGCGCCGGTGAGCCTTAGAGGAGGCCGATCCGGTCCGGCGGCCAGTAGGTGGCAAAGGCCTTGCCGATAATCCAGGCTCGGGGGATGGGGCCCCAGAATCGGCTGTCCTTGCTGTCGGCACGGTTGTCGCCCATCATGAAGTAGTGGTCGGGTGGAATCTTGATCGGTTTGGGCATATTGCAGTCTTCGTCCCCCTGCACGACGTTCCACTCGTTGCGCGGCAGAGGTTGCCCGCAGTTGTGCTTGGCGGCCCCATTGGCGGCTTCACTGACCTTGCCGTTGACGATCGCGATGCCGTGAATGATCCGCACCGTGTCACCCGGCCCGGCGACCAGGCGCTTGATGAAGTTTTCGCTCGACTCATGATCAACGGGCTTATCACAGGCCTTCCCGGTGGCCGTCGGATTGAAGGATTCTCCGCATTCGCCGCCCGCTTCTTCGTCGGTCCCTTCCGGCGGGTGAAAGACGATGATGTCGCCGATCGAGGGGTCGGTGAAGTGGTAGAGAAAACGGTTGACCAAGACCCGTTGGCCGACGTCGAGTGTCGGCTCCATCGATTCGGACGGGATCTGGTAGGGCTTCACGATCCAAGCCTGGATCGCCAGGGCCAGACCGAGCGCCAAAGCGACGATCACCACGAGCTCGATCAGCCCTCCGGCGCGGCTCTGCGGCTTTGGGATCGAGAGTTTCAGGCCGGGTCCCCGCCGGAGTCGCCGGTTTCCGTCGCCGGCTCCTCAAGATCGGCATCATCCGCCGCGGCGTTGTCCTCGGTCCCCCCACCATCAGCCTCCGCCGACGCGCTCGGCTCGGTCTCACTCGCCGGCGAGTCATCCTGCTCGGCGCCAGCTGTTGTCTCCTGATCGCTGTCGGGGGTGGGCTCCTCGGCCTCAGCATCTGTCCCCTGCTCAGTCTCCTCGGACGGCTCGGCCTCTTCGCCCTCAGCCCCCGGCTCGGTCTCCTCAGCCGGTTCGAGCTCCTCGGCCTCAGCGGCCTGCTCCGTTGCCTCGCCCTCCCCCGCCGGCGCTTCCTGCGCTGCCGCCTCCTCCTGCGTGGCACCCTCGGCGTCGGTTGCCTCCGGCTCCACCGCGACCGGGGCCGAGATCAACTCCTCGTCGATCCCCCAACGGCGCTCGGCGACGCGCGCCGCCTTGCCGATCCTGCCCCGCAGGTAGTAGAGCTTGGCCCGTCGCACGTCTCCGCGGGCGGCGATCTCCAATTTCTCGATCTTCGGCGAGTGCAACGGGAAGGTCCGCTCGACGCCGACCCCGAAGGACTGCTTGCGCACCGTGAAGGTCTCCCGAGCACCTGATCCCTGGCGCTTGAGGACGATGCCCTCAAAGACCTGGGTCCGACGGCGCGTGCCCTCGATCACCTGGAAGTGGACGCGCACGCGATCACCAGCGTCAAAGGAGGGAAGTCCCTTCCTCAACTGGCCACGCTCGATGCTGTCGATCACGGTGCTCATAGCTGTCCTTGGCGATGGGGCGTACCTGGCGAGAAAAAACCGCCGGAGCCGATCGGGCTCCGCGCGGTTGCGGAATGGTACCTACTCCGGGCCCGCTTCGAACTGCGCGGCGCGGGCGCGACTCTGGGCAAGCCGCCACTCACGGACCCGCTCGTGATCCCCGGAGACCAGAACCTCGGGCACCTGCCAGCCGCGATAGGAGGCCGGCCGAGTGTAGTGGGGGTACTCGGGCATGCCCTCGAGCAGCTGACTGAAGGACTCCTCGGCGGCGGAGTGCCGGTGCCCAAGTGCCCCTGGCAGCTTTCGCATGATGACATCGGCGAGCACCATCGCCGGCAGCTCGCCTCCCGCCAGCACGTAGCGACCGATCGAGATCTCCTCATCGGCGAAATGCTGGTGCACGCGCTCGTCAAAGCCCTCATAGCGCCCGCAGAGCAGGGCGAGGTGGGGCTCGCCGGTCAGGTCGTCGGCGAGCTCGTCATCGAGCAGCCGCCCGCTCGGCGAGAGCAGGGCCACGCGTGGCAGCTCCCCGCTCGGATAGGCGGCCTGCAGGGCGGCGTCGACGACATCGACCCTGAGCACCATTCCGGCCCCGCCTCCATAGGGGGCGTCGTCGACCTGCCCGGCGCCAAGTGGCGTGGTCTCGCGGTAGTCGAAGAAGCGCAGCTCATTGCCCTGGCCGATTGCATTCTGCACCGAGCGCTGCGAGCAAAACCACTCAAACGCCTGGGGGAAGAGGGTGAAGATGTCGAGCCTCATCGCATCAACGCCGGGTCTGGCTCTCGAAATCGAATCGCATTGGTTGGCCCCTCGAGCCTGCGCCGGCCGCTCTGCCCCTGTGCTTTGCCGCACCGCAAACGGGCTTTGCGCCGCCCCCCACCGTCAGCCCTGGAGGTCCTCAATCGAGGATGTCGACGATCACCCGCCGGTCAAGCCGCACCGCGGCCGCCTTGGCGATCGTGCGGATCGCATTCGCAACCCGGCCACCTTTGCCGATCACGCGGCCCAGATCGCCCTCGGCGACGGTGATCTCATAGACCAGGTCCCCGTCCTCTTCGAGCTCCTCAACCACAACCGCCCCAGGGTCCTCGACCAGCGCCCTGACGAGGAACTCGAGCAGTTCGGTCATCGCTCAGCTGCCCGAGGCGGCGATGCCCTTTGTGCGCAGCAGTGTCGCGACTGTCTCTGAGGGCTGGGCACCGTGCTGCAGCCAATGCCGGGCGCGCTCCTCATCGACCTCGATCGTCGAGGGGTCGGTCTGAGGGTTGTAGCGGCCGATCGTCTCGATCGTGCGCCCGTCTCGCGGCGAGCGTTTGTCGGCGACGACTATCCGCCAGATCGGGTTCTTCTTCGAACCCACCCTTCTCAGTCTTATCCGCACGGCCATGAGCCGCGAGAGGTTACAGAATCAGACGCCCGAGCCCGGCGCGGGCGCAGCGCTGAGAATCTCGGCACCGTCGAATTTGAGGCGAGCGACCCCCCACCCGCTGTCTGGGCTAGTGGCGACGGATCCTCGCTCGCGGCGCGCCACCCTGCATCTGGGCCAGTTGCTGGGGAGTCGGCGGCTTGCCGGTGGCCATCTGTTTCATCAGCACCCGCATCTGGTCGAACTGTTTGACCAGCTGCTTGACGTGCTGGACTTTGGTGCCCGAGCCGTTGGCGATTCGTTTGCGCCGTGAGCCGTTGATCGAGTGGGGGGCGGCCCGCTCGCGCGGGGTCATCGAGAGGATGATCGCCTCGACCCGATCGAGCTCGCCCTCATCGACGTCGGCGTTCTTTAGCTGTTTCATCGCCCCCATCCCCGGCAGCATCCCGATCAGGCCACTGAGCGGGCCCATCTTGCGCACCTGGCGCATCTGCTGGAGAAAGTCCTCGAGGGTGAACTGTTCGGTTTCCAGCTTGCGCTGCAGGTCCTCGGCTTGCTTCTCATCGACCTGCGCCTCGGCTTTCTCGATCAGGCTGAGCACGTCGCCCATGCCGAGAATCCGCGAGGCCATGCGGTCGGGATGGAAGCGCTCAAAGGCCTCCAGTTTCTCGCCGGTGGAGGCGAAGAGGATCGGCTTGCCGGTCACCGCCTTGACCGAGAGCGCGGCCCCGCCGCGGGCATCACCGTCGAGCTTGGTCATCACGACCCCGTCGAACTCGGCCGCCGCGGAGAAGGATTCAGCGACGCCGACGGCGTCCTGGCCGGTCATCGCATCGACCACCAGGAGTACGTCGTGGGGCTTGGTCTGCTCGCGGATCCGCGCTAGCTCCTCCATCAACTCCTCATCGATGTGCAGGCGCCCGGCGGTGTCGATGATCAGTGCGTCGCGGCGCTCCTCGCGGGCGCGCTCCAGTGCCCAGGTCGCAATTTCGACAGGGTCCGCCTCGCTTCCCTGCTCATAGACCTGGGCGCCGGCGCGGGCACCGACGCTGAGGAGCTGCTCGACGGCGGCCGGTCGGTAGACGTCGCAGGCGGCGATCGCGACGTCCTTTTTGCCCGCTCCCTGCAGGTACATGGCCAGCTTCGCGCAGGCCGTCGTCTTGCCCGAGCCCTGCAGACCGGCCATCAGGATCACGGTCGGTCCCCCGGAGGCATAGGCGAGATCGCGCCCGGCGCCGCCCATCAGCGCCGTCAGCTCCTCGTTGACGATTTTCACCACCTGCTGGCCCGGGTCGAGGCTCTGCAGTACGTCGGCACCCAGGCAGCGCTCTTTCAGCGTCGCGGTGAACGATTTGACCACCTTGAAGTTGACGTCGGCCTCAAGCAGGGCGAGGCGGATCTCGCGCATCGCCGCATCGACGTCGCCGTCGTTGAGCGTCCCCCTGTTGCGAACCTCAGAGAGCGTCGCCTGCAGCCGGTCTGAGAGCTGGTCGAACACGCTCCCAGCTTAGTCCGGCCTACTCGGCGAGTAGCGCCCGGGCGAAATCGTCAGGATCAAACGGGCTCAGATCGGCGAGTGACTCGCCGGTGCCGATCAGCTTCACCGGGATGCCGAGCTCGGCGGCGATTGCCAGCGTGATCCCCCCCTTTGCGCTGCCATCGAGCTTGGTCAAAACGACGCCGTCCAGATGTGCAGCCTCGGCGAAGGCGGCGGCCTGACGCAGCCCGTTTTGGCCAGTCGTCGCGTCGATCGAGATCAGCGTCTCGTGGGGAGCCTCGGGGATCTGCTTGGCGATCACCCGCCGCACCTTCGCCAACTCCTCCATCAGGTTGCTTTCGGTATGCAGGCGCCCGGCGGTATCGACGATCACGACATCGGCGCCCCGCGCGCGAGCGGCATCGATCGCGTCATAGGCAACCGCGCCGGGGTCCCCGCCCGGCTCGGAGCCGATCAGCTCGGCGCCGGCCCGCTCGGCCCACTCGGCGAGCTGCTCGGCGGCGGCGGCCCGGTAGGTATCGGCGGCGGCGAGAATCACAGAGAGACCGAACTCCCGGGAGAGGTGCCAAGCGATCTTGCCGATCGTCGTCGTCTTGCCGGTCCCATTGACGCCAACCATCAGCAGCACCGCCGGCTCGCCGCTGAGATCGATCGGCGCCCGCGAGGTCGAGGCGACCTCGGCGAGGATCTCGATCAGCCGCCCGCGCACCGCCTCGCCGTCGGCTGAGACGCTGCCCGCCTCGACCTCCTGCTCGAGGCGCTCAACCACCTTGGCGGTCGTCGGCGCACCAGCGTCGGCGAGGATCAGGGCTTCCTCGAGGCGCTCCCAGGTCTGCTCGTCGAGGCGCTCGAAGAGGCTGGCCGAAATCTCCTCACTGAGCGCCCGGCGACTTTTCGAGAGCGACTCGCGCAGGCGGCGAAAGACGCCGCGTGCATCCTCGGAGTCGGCAACCTCCACGGCGGCTGCGGGCGTCGCGTCGCGCGCGCCGAGGTCGAGCATCTCAGACCAGGTGGTCGGCATCTGCGCGGCAGGCTATCTGCCGGTCGGTCGCGCCTAGACCAGCTGTGGGCTGCGGTCGGTGCTGCCGGCCCCGGCGATGTCGAGCAGCTCGCGGATCGAGTCGTCGATGTAGCCGCCGATCGAGTCGAGGTTCTCGACCGTCCCAGAATCGGCGAGCAGGCCGAAGTGCATCGCGCCGTTGTAGCTGAACATCGCGATTGCGAGCGCGTGGCGCCGAGCCAGGAAGCCGATCGGGTAGACGGCGGTGAGCTCGCGACCGAGCACGTAGAAGGGAACCTGGGGGCCCGGAAAGTTGGTGACCAGCATGTTGAAGAGCCGGGTCGAGAAGTTGATCGTCGCCGTCGGGTTGAGCAAGAGCGGCGGCGCGAACTCACGAAACCAGTCATTTAGGCCCCAGATCGCTTCCGCCCCGAGCGCCTGCTTGGAGGCCTTCAGCTTGTCCATCTCATCGGTCACGTAGCGCAGGCGCTCGTAGGGGTCGGCGATGTGGACCGGCAGCGGACCGCGCATCGCCGTCAGCCGGTTGCCGAGCTCGCCGTGCTCGTTCTCGGTTCGCACCGAGACCGGGACCAGCGCCTGCAGCGCAAGCTCGTCAGCGTCGACCTCGCGGTCCTCAAGCCAGCGTCGCAGGGCGCCGCCGGCGACCGCGAGGGTGACATCGTTGACGGTCCCGCCGAGTGCGTTCTTGATCTGCTTGAAGTCACCGAGCGGACCGGTGGTCCAGGCGAAGCTGCGCGAGGCGCTGATCTCGGTGTTGAAGGCGACCTTGGGCGCCGGCTTGGTCAGGTTCCAACCGACCTCCCAGAGCCCGACGGCGCCATTGGAGGTCCGCTTCCAGGCCTTGGCCGGGCTTCTGGCGGCATTCCTCAACCAGCGCAGCGCGCCGCCGAACATGGCGAAGAAACCGCGCGCGGAGAGCGCCAGGAGATGGGCGCCGCTGGGCGGAGTCTGGGGGTGCCAGGGCTGTTCGGTGCGGATGATCTCGTCCTTGGGCTCGACGTCGAAGAGCAACATGCCGACATCGGTCGCCGAGATCCCGTCGGCCATCGAGTGATGGGTCTTGTAGATGATCCCGAAGCGGTCGTCCTCAAAGCCATCGGTGAGCCACAGCTCCCAGAGCGGCTTTTTGCGATCGAGCGGCGGCGAGAGATACTCGCCGATCAGCTCGTGGAACTGGGCATCGGTTCCCGGCGCGGGAAGGGTCACGTGCTGGACGTGGCTGTGGACGTCGAAGTCGGGATCATCGACCCACATCGGCGTCCCTAGGTGAAGCGGCGGTACCGCCAGCTTTTGGCGCAGCCTTGGGAGCAGGTGCAGGCGGCTGCGGATGTGGGTGACGAAATCGTCGTAGCTCGGCGCCGACCCCTCGCAGACCATGATCGCGCCAATCGCCATGTGACCATTCGATTTCTCGTTGGTCAGAAATGACGTGTCAAAAGACGTCAGTCTGTCCATATGGCGTTGGGCCATCGCGGCTCCTCCTCTCCCTGCGCAGCTTTTGCCGCTCGCGCTCGCCAGGATAGACCCTGGGCCTGGCCCTGTCAGGCGCCGGGGTTAGGGAAAGATTTCGTTTAGGCGGCCTCAACCGAGCCGCGCGGGGCCTCCGCACGCCCCTCAACCAGGGGCTGGTCATCTGCCCGGGGCTCCTCCGACGACTCGCCGACCGCGATCCCGGCAAACGGTGGTGGCCCCTGCTGGGCGCTCGGCGCCTCCTCACGTGGTAGCCGGCGGGAGACGACCTTGGTCACCCCGTCGTCGCCCATCGTCACCCCGTAGAGCACATCGGCGGCGTCCATCGTCCGTTTCTGGTGGGTGACGATCACAAACTGGGCCCGGTCGGCAAAACGCCGGATCAGCTGCAGGAAGCGGTCGATATTGACATCGTCAAGAGCGGCCTCGACCTCGTCGAGGATGTAGAAGGGACAGGGCCGAGCGAGGAAGACAGCGAAGACGAAGGCCAGCGCCACCAGCGACTTCTCACCGCCGGAGAGCAGCGAGAGCTTGCGGGTTGACTTGCCGGCCGGGGTCACCTCGATCTCGACACCGAGCTCCTCCCGCGCTTCTTCTTCCTCGGGCTCGGGCTCCTCGACCTCGACCGGTGGTTCCTGCTCGCCACTCGGACGCTCGACCTCGCGGACGGGCTTCAGACTGACCCGGCGCAGGGCGCCGCGCCCGCCCGGGAAGAGGTGCTCGACCATCTCCTCGAAGTTCTTCGCGGTCGCCTCGAAGGTCTCCTCGAAGGCGCGCTCGATCTCACGGTCGATGTCGCGTATCAAGCCCGCCAGTTCGCGCATGCCCCGCTCGATATCCTCACGCTGGACCTGCAGCTTCTCGACATGCTCGCGCGCCTCGTCGTATTCACGCTCGGCAAGCGGATTGACGGGGCCGATCTGGGCGCGGCGGCGCTCGAGCCGCTCGAGGCGCCGGTCGATCTCGAGCCGCTCCTGCTCGCCCAGCGGCTGCTCGGCCGGCCCCACCTCCTCGCCGAGGCGCTCGGCAATCGCGGCGAGCTCCTTGGCCGCCTCAGCGCGCCGGTCGCCGAGCTGAGCCGCCTCGACCTCGGCCGCGGTCAGCTTGTCGGAGGCCTCCTTTAGCGCTGCCTGCAGCTCGTACTCGCGCTGCGCGCCGGCGCGCATCTGCTCGGCGATCTCATCACCCTCACCGGGACCGCCGAGCACCTTGCCCTCGATCGAGTCGACCCGGGCCCGGATCGCGACCTCGGCGGCGCTCACCGCCGCCGCCGCACCCCGCACATCCTCGAGCAGCTCCTCGCCGTCAACCAGCCGCCTGCGCAGCGCCTCACGGTGGCGCTCGCCGAGCAGGCCCTCGGCACGGCGCGCGTGGCGGGTGGCGCGCTCGGCGCCGCTGCGCACCGCTCCAAGCGCCGCCTCGCGCTTGGACTCGACGGCCCGATCAGAGCGCGCTTCAGCCAGTCCCTCACTCGCGCTGCGCAGACCGATCTCGATCTCGCCGAGCTCCTCGCCGAGCTTGCGGGCGCGCTCGGCCGGGGCGCTGCCCGGGCCGACGTCGAGGGTCAGGGGGCCGAGCTCAGTGCGCAGTGTCTGCAGGCCGACCTCGACCTCGGCCTCGCGATCGGAGAGCGTCGCCGCGCGCAGCGCCAGCCGCTGCTGCTCGCCGCGCAGCTTGGTCAGCACCCCCCAGGCCTGGGTGCGCTCGCGATCGCGAGCCGCAAAGCGCTCCTCGGCCTCGCGCCGGGCACCGCTGACCACGGCGAGGCTCTGGTCAAGCCGGGCACGCTCGGCGCGCGCCTGAGCGGCGGCCCGCTCGGCGGCGAGCGCACGATCCTCGCCGAAGCGCAGCTCCTCGGCCACCAGGCGCCCGCGCAGCTCGAGCTCGTCCTTTTCGATCCTCAAGCCGAGCTCAGCGGCCTGCGCCTGGCGCTTCAGCGGCCGCAGCCGAGCCCGTGCCTCGCGCTCCAGGTCAAGCGCACGGTCGAGATTGTCAGCGGCGGAGCGCAATTTGAGCTCCGCGCGCCGGCGCCGCTTGCGGTGCTTACCCAGGCCCGCCGCCTCCTCGACCAGCAGGCGCCGGTCGCGGGGCTTTGAGTGGATGATCGCCTCGACGCGACCCTGGCTGATCACCGAATGCATCTCGCGGCCGAGATTGGTGTCGGAGAGGACTTCGACCACATCGGCGAGCCGGCAGCGCGCCCCGTTGAGCCGGTAGGCCCCCTCGCCGGAGCGATCGAGGCTACGCTCGATCGCGACCTCGGAGAACTCGGTGGCGGCGCGGCCCTCGGAGTTATCGATCACGACCTCGACCTCGGCGGAGCGACGCCGACCTACTCCCTTGCCCCCGGCTGAGATCACGTCCTGCATCGAGGCGCCCCGAATCGCACCCGGGCTCTGCTCGCCGAGCGCCCAGAGCACGGCGTCGGTGATGTTGGACTTGCCCGAGCCGTTGGGGCCAACGATCACGCTGACCCCAGGTGAGAACTCCAGCCTCTGTCGTTCGGGGAACGACTTGAAGCCCTTCATCTCGATCGATCTCAGATACATCGCATGGACCCTAGTCGCGCTCCCGGATGCGGGCCAGAGCCTGCTCTGCGGCCGCCTGCTCGGCGACCTTCTTGCTGCGCCCCCGACCGTGGCCCACTGCCTCGGAATCGACGATTGCCTCAACCTCGAAGGCGCGCTTGTGGGGAGGTCCGGATTCCTCGCTGACTCGGTAGCGCACGCTTGCCCGGCGCTGAGCCAGGAGCTCTTGCAGGGCCGACTTGAAGTCCAGAGGCGACTCGGCGCCAGCCTCGATCTGAGCCTCAAAGGCGGCGACCACGGCGTTCGCCGCGCGCTGAAAACCGAAGGCCAAAAAGCAAGCGCCGATCAATGCCTCGGTCACCTCGGGCAGGGCCCGCGCGCCGCCGAGCAGGACCTCGGCCGGGATCGCCAATTCCTGGGCGGGCTGGGCCTCACGCAGCAGCTCGGGCACACCGAGCAGCCGGCCGACCTCGGCGCAGGAGACGCCGCTCACGGCCTGATTGTGGATCTTGGTCAGGCCACCGGCGTCGACCTCGGGAAAGCGCTCGACCAGCGCGGCGGCGACGGCCAGCGCCAGGACGCTGTCACCGAGGTAGGCGAGCCGCTCATAGGAGTCGGTTCGCCTCGCGGTCCAGGTCGCGTGCGTTAGCGCCCGCCCGCGCAGCTCCGTGGGCAGCTCCTCGATCAACTCCGCCAAACCGCTCTGCCCGAGCTCGGCCACGCTCACGCTCAGGCGGCGGCTGCGCGCTTGAGGACGAAAGCGACCGCGTCGCCCACAGTCTTGATCTGGGCCGCCTGCTCCTCGGTGACAACCACACCGTAGTTGTCCTCGAGCTCCATCACCAACTCATATAGGTCGAGGGAGTCCGCGTCGAGGTCCTCCTTGAAGCGGCTCTCCTCGCCGATCTCCCCAGGGTCGAGTTCGAGCTCCTCGGCGAGGTGCTCGCGGACCAGGGTGAGGACTTCGTCCTTGGTCATCAGTGGTGTCCTATCACGCGTCGTCTCCCCCGGCCTTCGCGGCGCCGAGCGCACCGCGTCCGACACCGCCCTCGCGCAGCAGCTCTGCGGTGCGCCCGAGCGCATCGACTTCCACGCCGCGGGCAGCGAGTCGCACCGAATTCGCGATCCCCTCCGCAGCGGCGCTGCCGTGACCGACGACGGCGATCGCGCGCAGGCCGAGCAGAATCGCGCCACCGGTGGTGTCGGGGTGCAGCTCGCGGCGCAGTCCGCCAAGCGCCGGGCGCATCAGCAGCCCGCCCAGGGCGCTAAGCGGATTGGAGCGGGCCGCCTCACCGATCGCGCCGGTAACCGTCTTCACCGTTCCCTCCATCAGCTTCAGCGCGACATTGCCGGTGAAGCCGTCGGTGACGACAACGTCGGCGATCGCGGCGGGTAGCTGATTGCCCTCGATGTTGCCGGCGAACTCGATCCCGGCGGCCTCGCTCAAGATCGCGTGGGCGGCGGTGACCTCCTCGCGACCCTTGCCCGACTCCGTGCCAACCGAAAGCAGGCAGACCTGCGGGCGGGCGACGCCGAGCACGACCTGGCTGAATGCGGCGCCCAGGAAGGCGAATTGGACCAGGTGCTGGGCGCGCACCTCGGTGTTGGCGCCAACATCGAGAAAGAGCACCGGTTTGCCGGGGGCCGGGAGGCGCACCGCAAGCGCCGGGCGCTGCACCCCGCCCAGGCGGCGCAAGCCGAAGGTTGCCGCCGCCATCATCGCCCCGGTCGAGCCGTGGCTGACCAGAGCGTCGGCACGACCCTCGGCGACCTCGCGCGCCGCGCGCACGACCGAGGCCTCTGGTCTTGCGCGCACCGAGCGGACGGCGTCCTCCTCGTTGGCAATCCACTCCTCGGTCGCGATCACCTCGACCCGCTCGACCCCCTCCAGGCCAAGCTCTGCGGGCGGCCCAAAGACCCGGATCCGAAGGTTTGGATCGCTCGCCGCCAGCCTCACCCCCGCGGCGAGGACGTCGAATCCACGCTCGGCGCCGAAACCGTCGAGGGCGACGGTCGCGCCGCGCCGCGCGCCGGGCATCACCCCTGGGGGTCGGGGGCGCCCGTCGTCGGGTCGGCGATCGAGTGCGAGATCACCTCACGCCCGGCGTAGGTGCCGCAGGTCGGGCAGACGCGGTGTGGCAGGCGAGGGCTGTGGCAGCGCGGACAGCGGTTGAGGCGGGCCTTGCCGGCCTTGTGGGTAGCGCGCCGCTTGTCGCGGCGCGCGCTCGAGGTTCTCTTCTTGGGGACGGCCATCGGTCGCGGAATGGTAGCGGGGAAGCTCGTACCGCGGCTCCCGTCCGCCAATTGCCGCCTGGGGATTCCCGGGCGCCGCGCGATCGAGGGCCCGACGCGGTGCTTCGGATCGCTTCGCTTAGGTGCCGGAGGCGCTCAGCTGTAGCTGGCGCGGATAACGGCCAGCCGATCGGCCTCCCAGCGCAGCTCGCCCGCCGACCACTCGAGCGCTTTGGCCAGCTCCTCGGGCGCGAAGCTATCGGCGATGACCAGGGAGTTGGAATGTTCCCTGACCCGGCGGAAAAGCGCCTGGCGCTGGTCATCGCTGAGCTCGCCGATCGAGAGCACCGAGATGACCAGGTCCCAGGGGCCGTCTGGCAGCGGGTCCTCCATCCGCGCCAGCTGCACGTCGTCATAGCTCTGGCGAGCTCGAAAGACCATGTCGGGGCTGGAGTCCAAACCGACGACCCAGGCCTGCGGGTAGGCCTCGATCAGACGCCGGGTCGTCTCGCCGGTCCCGATCCCGAGCTCGAGCACCCGCTCGGGTGCGAAGGGGATCGCCGCGATCGCCTGCTCCTGGAGCTCCTCATAGCGCGGGACTCGGGCGCGAATCCGCTCCAGGTACTGCTCGGGTGTCCAGTCGAAGGAGCCCATCTTCTAACCTCGTCAGGAAGGTGGCATCTTCCACCATCATCGACATCGGTCGACTCGCGCTCGCCCACGGCGAGGGCGCGAGCCTGAACATTTCGGTCACCCTCGGCTCGCTCGAGCTCGCCGGGGAGCACTACGCAATCGAGCCCGACCCGGTTGAGGTGAGGCTCGACGTCTCGCGGCCCAGCCGCGGCTACGCCTTTCGCCTGCGCTTCCCGGTCGCGATCAGCGGACCCTGCATGCGCTGCCTTGAGCCGGCCCGGGTGCGGGCCGAGGTCGAGGCCCGCGAGGTCGACCAGCGCGAAACCGATGACGAGGATCTGCAGAGCCCCTACGTCAACGATGCCGAGCAGCTCGACCTCGGCCGCTGGGCCCACGACGCGGCGATCCTGGCGCTGCCCCAGCGCATCCTCTGCCGTGCCGAGTGCACCGGGCTTTGCCCGGTATGCGGCGAGTCGCTAAACGACGCCGGCCCCGTCGAGCACGAACACGAGAGCGGCCCCGACCCGCGCTGGGCCAAGCTCAAGGACCTAGAACTCGATTAGACGCTTGCCGTGGCGAGCCGCCAGGGCGGCCGCCGGGCCGGCGCTACTGCTGCTCGTCGAGCTCGGCCACCGGCTCCTCGTCGCGACCGGCGAGGCGGTCGCGACCACGCTGCACGGCGGCGAGGAACTTCTGCAGATTTACCTCGAGCGTGTTGAGGATCTCGTCGGCGTAGTCCTCGGCGCCGAGGCGGATCTCGCGCTCGCGGGTGCGGGCGTCCTCGACGATCTCATCGGCGGCGCGCTCGGCCTGCTTGGTCACCTCTTCGTCGGAGATCAGGCGCGCCTGCTGCTCGCGCGCCTCGCGCACAATGCGCTCGGCCTCGCGTTTGGCCTCGGCCAACATCTCCTGGCGCTCCTTGACGATCCAGCGCGCCTGCTTGATCTCCTCGGGAATCGTGGCACGCATCTGGTCGAGGAGGTCATAGATCTCCTCGCGGTCCACGCGCACCTGGTCCGTCAGGGGGACGGCGCGCGCGTTGTGGACGACATCGTCCAGCTTGTCAATTAAGACCAGTACGTCCATCGGCAGGTCGTAAGCCTACGTGTCAGCGAGACATTTGGTGAAGAAGCCGTGATTTCCTCGGCTTTTTGCAAACTCTCGCCCACAACGGCTTATCGATCCGAAAGCCTACCTATCGCCCAGGCGCTGCGCCATCGCGGCCGCCACCGGGTCGGGTACCAGGTCAGAGACATCGCCCTTGAAGGTCGCCATTTCCTTCACTCCAGTCGAAGAGAGGAAGCTGTAGTGCGGCGAGGCGATCACGTAGATGCTCTCGATGCTGGGGTCGAGCTTGCGGTTCAACTGGGCCATCTCGAACTCGTACTCGAAATCAGAGATCGCCCGCAGACCCTTGACGATCGCCCTCGCCTCGAGTTCGCGGGCGAACTCGACCAAGAGGTTGGAGAAGGTGCGGACCTCGACGTTTACGAGCTCGCTCGTCGCTTCCTCAATGAAGGCCTTTCGCTCCTCGGCGCTGAACAGGGTGCGCTCCTTGCGAATCGGGTTGTTGACCACCCCGACCACGACCCGCTCGAATACCGCCGAGGTGCGGGTGATGATGTCGAGGTGACCATTTGTCACCGGGTCATAGCTCCCCGGGCAGACCACCGTTCCGGTGCAGCCTCCCATCGCTAGGTGCTCCCCTCAGGCGCGTAGATCGAGACCTCGGCGGCGCCGTAGCGACGCTGGCGCAGGCGCGCCAGCGAGTTGATCCGCAGCGGCCGACGAGCGCCACTCTCGACGATCGCCCGTCCGCCCGCGTTGAGCAGGAGCGGCAGCCAGGTTTCGAGTTCTGCCCCCACGCGGTCGGCGAGTCTATAGGGGGCGTCGATGAAGATCAGATCAAAGCCGGTCGCGGCGCGCGCCTGGGCATGGGCGGCCAGCCAGCGCCCGGCGTCTGAGCGCGCCAGCTCGACCCGCTGAGTGAGCCCGAGGCGCTCGACATTGCCGAGCGCGGCGCGCAGGTCACGGTCGACCAGCACCGCCGAAGCCGCCCCGCGGGAGAGTGCCTCGATCGCAAGCGCGCCGGTCCCGCAGAAGAGGTCGAGGACCCGCGCCGCCTCGACCCGCGCTCCCAGGGTCGAGAAGATCGCCTCGCGGACGCGATCGGAGGTCGGCCGCACCCGGTGACCGCGGGGCGCGACCAGGCGCTGACCTTTGAGCTCTCCGGCGATCACCCTCATCGCCAAAAGGGTGACGGCTCTTGACTCAAATCGGAATCGGATCGCCGGCGCCGGCGCCGAAGCGTTCCCGGGCGGCCTCCATGAGGGGACCGAGGGCGGGGTCCTCGAGCGAGCCGTGGCGGGCGAGCAGGTCAAGCACCTCCCCGCGGGCGGCGAGCAGGGTGGCTGTGTCGGCGGGCAGCTCGGCGGCGGCGAAGCGCGGCAGCCCGTGCTGGCGGGTCCCCAACAGCTCGCCCTCACCACGCAGCGCGAGGTCGACCTCGGCGAGCTGGAAACCATCGCTCTGCGCCGCCACCGCCGCCAGCCGGCGCCGCGCCAGCGTCCCCCCTGCTTCGGGGAAGAGCAGGCACTGGGATCGGTACTCGCCGCGGCCGACCCGACCGCGCAGCTGGTGCAGCTGGGAGACTCCGAAGCGCTCGGCTCCCTCGATGATCATCACCGCCGCATTGGGCACGTCGACGCCGACCTCGATCACCGTGGTGGCGACCAGAACCGCCGTCTCGCCGGTGGCGAAGGCGGCCATCGCCGCCGCCTTATCGGCGGCCGCCAGCTGACCGTGCAGGACGCCGATCGAGAAATCCCTCAGCTCGCTCTCGGCCAGGCGCTCGGCCTCGCGCTCAACCGCCTTGCCAGAGGTCGTCTCGGACTCGTTGATCAGGGGGCAGACGACGAAGGCCTGTCTGCCCTCGCGCAGACGCCGGCGCAACGACTCATAGGCTGCGCCGCGCTCGCCGGCCTCGACGATCTGCGTCTCGACCTCGACTCGACCGGCCGGGAGCTCGCGCAGGGCGGTCGTATCGAGGTCGCCGTAGGCGATCAGCGAGAGTGTGCGAGGGATCGGCGTGGCGGTCATGTGCAGGACGTGGGGCGCCATTCCGGCGGCGCCCTTCGCGTCGAGGGCGCGGCGCTGGGCGACCCCGAAACGATGCTGCTCATCGACCACGCAGAGTCCGAGCCCGGCGAAGCGGATCGCCGGCTCGATCAGCGCATGGGTGCCGACGAGGAGGCCCAGCTCGCCGCTTGCCAGGCGCTCCAGCGTCGCCCGCCGCTGCACAGCCGGAGTCGCCCCGGTAAGCAAGGCGAAGGGGATCAACTCGCCGCCGAGCAGCGCGTTGAGGGTTCGCGCATGCTGTTCGGCGAGGGTTTCGGTGGGCGCCATCAAAGCCGCCTGAGAGCCGGCTTCCAGCGCCCGCAACATCGCATAGAGGGCGACCACGGTCTTGCCTGAGCCGACCTCGCCCATCAGGAGCCGCGCCATCGGCTCGCCCGAATCGAGGTCGCCATCGACCTGCTCGAAGGCGGCGAGCTGGTCGCCGGTCAGCTCAAAGGGCAGCGATTTGATCCAGGCTGCGACGAGATCTCCCGGCCGCCCCAGGCGCGGCGCGGGCCGGGCGCTTCGGCGCGAGCTCTTGCGGGTCGCGAGCAGCGCCTGATGCAGAAAGAGCTCTTCAAAACAAAGCCGCTCCCGGGCCGCCTCGGCCTGCGCCCCATCCTTTGGAAAGTGGGTCGCGGTGATCGCATCGCCCACCCCCGCCAGCCCGCGACGCGCCCGCAACTCGGCTGGCAGCGGCTCGATCAGCTCGACGGCAAGGGGCAGGGCCTGCTCGACCCAGCGCCGGATCCTCTGCGCTGCCAGCTGCTCGGTCGCTGGATGCACGGGGAGAAGCTTTGCCTCTGAGCTCGCCGGCCGACGAGCGGGGCGCGGGGCCTGGGTCCCGCTGGCCACCGCGTCTCGATCCCCGGCTTGGCGCCGGGTGTGAGCTGCGAGGAACTCATATTCAGAGACGCGGAAGCCCCGCGCGTCGCGCGAGCCGCTCAACAGCAACCTGGCCCCCGGGGCGAGTTTGGCGGCAACCCAGGGCTGGTTGAACCAGCTCGCCCGCAGCGAGCCCGAGGGATCGCCGACCTTGACCGAGGTGATCGAAAGGCCAGCTCGGCGAAACGGCCGCGGCGTCTTGCCGAGAACCTCGACCTCGATCGTCGCCGGCTCGCCCGACTCGAGCTCGGCGACCGCGACGACGGTGCGGTCACGGTGGCTGTGGGGCAGGCGAAGCAAGAGCTCCCCGAGGCTCCCGATGCCGGCCGCGGCGGCGGCGGCGGCGAGCTTTGGACCGACGCCCGCCAGGCTGCTGAGCGGGGCCCGCAGAGCGCTCGGGCGCGGCGCGTGTATCGGTGCGCCACGCAGCTCGGGGGCGCTCAGTTCCGAGTCCCCGGCAAAGAAGCGCACCTGCTACTGCGCGGCCAACAGCCACCACCAGCTCGGCTGGCCGCCCTCGTGCTTCTCGACCTCAACCGCGGCAGGGACGTGGGCGTCGATCTCCTCGAGCGGGATCGGCGCCTCCTCTCCGGCGATCACGGTGACGATCTCGGCCCCGGCGGCGAGCCGCTCGATCGTCGCCGCGAGGGTCGTGCCGGCGCCGCCCCAGGCGACGATCTCGCCGTCGGCGAAGCCGACCGCGTCACCCTGGCGAAAGCGCCCCTGAGGATCGTCGCGGGCGGCGGCGGCGACCCCACCTGAGGCGATCGCCGCCAGTGAGGAGAGCAGCCGCTCGGCGTTGTCGGCGGCGTCGAGCTCGCGATCGAGCTCGACCAGGATCAGGAGGCTCGCCTGCTGGGAAGTCGAGGGCACGACCCGAGCGGGCTTCTCGGAGAGCTCGCAGGCCCGCTCGGCCGCCATGATCACGTTGGCGGAGCTGGGCAGGACGAGGACTTCCTCAGCGGCCACCTGGTGGATCCCGGCGAGCAGCTCATAGGTGGAGGGATTGAGGGTCTCTCCGCCGGGAACCACATGGGCGCCGAGCGCGGCGAAGAGCCGCTCGAGGCCGCCACCGGCGGCCACCGCGACCGCACCGGTGCGCCCAGCACTGAGCCGCGCGCTGCGCTCGGCGACCTGCTCACGCATGTCGGCGACGTCGAGGTTCGTCACCGCTCCGGTCCCCTCAAAGAGGGCCACCGCCGACTCGGGCTCATCGGTGTGGACGTGGACCTTGAGGGTCGCCTCATCGCCGACGACGAGGACCGAGTCGCCGAGTCCCTCCAGGCGCGGCAGAAAATCGCGGGCGGCGAGCCCGGAGCCGGAGACAATGAAGTTCGTGCAATAGCGAAAGCGGCTATCGGCGTGGTGGGGGCGGCTCATCCGTGGTGCCTGGTGGTGGTCGACCTCGGGCACCGCGGCGGGGTCGCCGCGCAGACCGGCGACCACGCCGGCGAGGATCAGGACCAATCCGTAGCCGCCGGCGTCAACGACGCCCGATTCGCGCAGCACGTCCAGCTGCTCGGGGGTGCGCTCGACCGCGCGCTGGCCGTCGGCGATCGCCCGCTCGAGGACTTCGGCGAGGATCTCGTCCTGCTGAGCCTCGCTGACACCGCTGTCGAGTCGCTGGCGATCGGCGTCGAGGTGGGCGAGCTGGCGGGCGATCGAGTGGGCCATCTCACGAAATACGGTCAGCATCGTGCCCTCGGCCGGCTCGCGCACCGACGCGTAGGCGGCATCGGCGGCGCTGGCGAACGCCGAGGCGACGAGAACCGGGTCGATCAGCTCACCGGGACGGCTGGCGAGCTCCTCCGCGGCGCCGCGGACGATCTGGCTGAGAATCACACCGGAGTTGCCGCGGGCGCCCATCAGCGCCGCGCGTGCGAGCGCCTGAACCAGCTCGGCGCGGCCGATCTCATCGACCTCCTGGCCGTCGAGGCGGTCGAGCTCCTCCATCACCGCGCGCATCGTCATCGCCATGTTGTCGCCGGTGTCGCCATCGGCGACCGGGAAGACATTGAGGTCGTTGACCTCCTCGCGGCGCTCCTGAAGGTAGGCGTAGGCGGAGGTCACGACCCTCCGGAAGCGCACGATGCTGGGATCGGCCATCGCTCGAAATCTAGCTGTCGGCACCGACGCGGGCGGCGAGTCGATTTCGCTAGCGTGCGCCCGATGCGAAGCTTCGCGACCTGGTGCACCGGGCACCGCAAGACGGTGATCATCGGCTGGGTCGTCGCCCTGATTGGGGTCGGCGCCGTATCGGGATCGGTGGGCAGCGAATTCACCGAAGAATTCAAGCTGCCCTCCTCGGACTCCGTCGAAGCCTTCGAACTGCTCGAACACCGCTTCCCCCAGCAGTCCGGCGACAGCGCCCAGATCGTCTTCCGCTCACCCCAGGGCGTCAGATCTCCGGCGGTCAGAGAGAAGATGGAAAGCGTCTTTGCGCAGGTCGCCAAGGCACCACACGTGAGCGAAGTCGCGAGCCCCTACCGGGGCGGGGGTGCCGCGATCAGCAAGAACGGGCAGATCGCCTACGCGACGATCCAGTTCGACGTCCAGAACAACGTCCTCAACAAGGACAACACGCGCAAGATCATCGCCACCGCGCAGGGGGCCGCGGGCAACGGCCTGGTGGTCGAGCTCGGTGGACAGCCGATCGAGGAAGCCACCGCCGAAGAAGGGGGCGGCTCCTCGTTTGGAATCGGTTTGGCCGCGGCGATCATCGTCCTCCTGCTCACCTTCGGTTCGGTCGTCGCGATGGGCCTGCCGATCATCACCGCGCTGTTCGCCTTGGGGGTTGGGATCGGCCTGGTCGAGCTCAGCACCCACGTCTTCAACATGGCCAACTTCGCGCCGGTACTGGCGGCGATGATCGGACTCGGCGTCGGCATCGACTACGCGCTCTTCATCCTCACCCGCTTTCGCAATGCCCTAGACGAAGGCCTGGCGCCACGCGAGGCAGCGATCGCCGCGGTCGACACCGCCGGCCGCGCCGTGCTCTTCGCCGGCACCACCGTGATCATCTCGCTGATGGGGATGCTGCTGCTCGGCATCAGCTTTCTCTTCGGGGTCGCGATCGCCGCCGCCCTTGCCGTCCTGTTCACGATGATCGCGGCGCTGACCCTGCTGCCGGCGCTACTGACGATCGTCGGGCGCCGCGTCGACCGCCTGCGCATACCCGGGCTCGGTTCTCGCGCGACGACGATCGACGAAAATACCAAATGGTTCCGCTGGAGTCGCGAGGTGCAGCGCCGCCCGTGGCTCGCCGCGATCCTCTCCGGGGGACTGCTCGTGCTCCTCTGCGTACCGACCCTCTCGCTGCGGCTCGGCTCAAACGACGCCGGCACCGACGCGCCGGGGAAGACGACCCGCGAAGCCTACGACCTGCTCGCCGAAGGCTTCGGACCGGGCTTCAACGGGCCCTTCCAGATCGTCGCCGCGCTGCCGGCCAAGGGCCAGGACCAGGCGCTCAAGGAAGTGCGCGACTCGCTCGCCGGGGAAGCGGGGGTGGCGGCGGTGACGCCGGTCTCGCTCAACCCGGCCAAGAACACGGGTGTCTTTCAGCTCTACCCGACGACCTCACCGCAAAGCGAAGAGACCACAGAACTGCTTGACCACATCCGCGGCGACGTGATCCCCCCGATCGAGGCCAAGACCGGCGCCCAGCTTCACGTCGGCGGCGTGACGGCGATATTCGAGGATTTTGGCGACCGGATATCGGAAAAGCTGCCGCTCTTCATCGGCGCCGTGGTCCTGGTCTCGGCGTTGCTGTTGATGATCGTCTTCCAGTCCCTGCTGGTTCCGCTCAAGGCGATGGTGATGAACCTGCTGAGCATCGGCGCCGCCTTCGGCATCATCGTCGCGGTCTTTCAGTGGGGCTGGGGGGCGAGCCTGATCGGCGTCGATGGGACCAGCCCGATCATCTCCTTCTTCCCGGTCTTCCTCTTCGCGATCGTCTTCGGGCTCTCGATGGACTACGAGGTCTTCCTGATGTCGAGGATCCATGAAGAGTGGGAGCACCGAAAGGATCCCTCGCTCGCGGTCACCCGTGGTCTGGCGCTGACCGGGCGGGTGATCACCGCCGCCGCCGCGATCATGGTCACCGTCTTTGCCTCCTTCATGCTCGGCGACGAACGGATCATCAAATTGTTCGGACTGGGGCTCGCCTCCGCGGTTCTGATCGACGCGGTGATCATCCGCTCGGTGCTTGTACCGGCGATCATGCAGCTCCTCGGCCGCCGCGCCTGGTACTTCCCGGACTGGCTGGCGCGCATCCTGCCCCGCCTCGCGGTCGAGCCCCCCGAGGCCACAACCGGCGAGCGGCCGGCCATAACGCCGGCGGACTGACCAACGACCGCGCTCTGCGCGGTGTGGCGCTCGCCGAGGTCCAGCCTCGGCTGATCCTCGCCACCAACCGCTAAGCAGAGTGCTGCAATCCGCGGAGAGCGCCAGTCAGGCTGATCGTGCCGGGCGGCGCCCCCCTTGACACCGCCAGGACGCCGGCGATTTGCGCGGGACCCGAGCGCACCGCAGGCGATGATTGTTGCGCGGCGGGCCGCCCTCTGCCCCGCCCTGCCCCCAGGCAGGGGTGGATCCCGCCCCCGCCCTCAGAGCTTCGCGGGCCATATCAGGGACCGGTGAAGCTGCCCGCATAACAGGGCCCGCCGGCACAGCTATCGCTCGGTTGGATCGACCCTTCGAAGAAGTCAGAGACCTGCTGTTGCTCGGCTTTTGCGGCACGCGGCGCGCTGTGTGGGTCCTGGCCTTCCCGGTTTGGCGTGTTGGTCCAGGGCGGTGGTGGAACGCCGATCGATGCACTCGGTTCTGCGGGATTTGGCCGCACCGGGCCGATGTCCCAGTAGTAGATCGCCGAACCGGTGAACGGGTAGGAATTAATCGCCGGCACGTTCCAGAGCACATCGGTTTCCGGCCAGCGACCGTTGTAGAGCACCGGCGTGTGGGCCTGGGCGCCGATCGTCCGCGCCTCGACGTCGGCCTGGTAGTCGGTGACCTGGTGGTCGCCGAAGGCGACGTTGAGGACGACCTGGTGCGGCGGGGTGTCGGGCAGCGGGTCGGTCGTCATCCGGTGCGCGTAGCCGTCCGGGTCACCGCGGTCCCAGAGCATCTGGATGATGTCGAGGATCAGCGGCCGCGCCGTTTCGTTGGGATAGGCCGGATAGAGGAAAGCGGCGAATTCATCGAAGTCGACCGAGCGCGGCAGGAGCACCGAGTAGTTCATCGCCGGCACGCCGAGGGCGGCGCGGGTGAAGTCCGGAGAGACCGCGGTCAGGGCGCCCCCCATGATCCCGCCCTGACTGTTGCCGTTGTAGTAGAGGTGACTCGTGTTGAGCGTCGATTTGCTCGCCGGGGTTCCGTCCTGGTTGAAGGCGGGGTCACTGGCGAAGCCGCTCGGGTTGATCATCGCCCGGCCCAGGTAGAGCTCATCGAGCAGGCCCTGTTGGAGTCGATCCGCGAGCTGGGGGAATTTGGAGAGGTTGTTGAGGATTCCGACCGTGTTGCCGAAGTCGCCTTCGGACATGCCGATCTCATCGGTCGCACAGAAGACGATCTTGTGGTCTTCGGCGAGTTCCTCCTGTGGCGCCGAGGCGACCTCACTGGCGCTGCCAAAGAGGCCGTGCCCGTAGAGCGACGGCCGCGCCTCTTCGGCCCCTCCTTCGGTGGCCGATTTGGGCACGATGCAGTCAAAATTCGCGGTCCAGGTGCCATCCTGGGTCGGGCTGCCGTTGGCGGCGAGGTGCATGGTGCCGCCGGGACCGCAGTTGGGATAGAGGTAGCAGGGCACGTCGATGGTTCCCTTGACCCGGCGGATATTGCCTTCGGTTGCGGTGCTGGTGACTTCGAATTTGGGTGAGGCGCCCTGCACAATTCCATCGGCGAGATTGGTATCGCCGAGCTGGGCGAAGGCTTCGTTTCGCATCGAGAGCATGCGGCTGGCGTTGTTGTTGTCGGTGGCGACCGTGAAGTCCCAGGCCAGGTAGAGGTTTTCGCGCCGGATGCCGGCCTGCTTGAGGGTGTTGAAGATCGACTTGTAGCGACCGCGCTGTTCGTTTATCTGCTTCTGCTGGGAGGGCATTTCATCGCGGAAGTAGCGGAAGGCGGCCGGTGCTTCGATCTTCGTCCCAGCCGCGTTCTTGACGTTTCGCAAGGCGACGATGTAGCGGTCCCCGGAGGCGAAGTTGACCGCTGGGTGAATCTCGATCAGCGCCTTGGAATGGTCTTTGGCGTTGGAGTCGATCTCGGTCCAGATCGGCCAGCGCGCGCCGGTGTTGGCGTCGATCACGACGACCGGCGATTCCTTTTCGGCGTAGCGCCCGATGTGGTTGATCGGCGGCCCGCCGATCGCGCTGACATCGGCGGCGGTTTCGATGCCGGGGATCTTGAGCAGGATCGTCGCGCCCTGACTGAAGCCGTTGGAGGCGTTGTAGGGGGCGGCTTCGATGTGCTGTTCGAAGGCGTTTGCCGGCATCCCAGCGTCTTGGAAGTTGATCTTGCGCCCGGTTTCGCTGCTCGGATCTTCCTTGGTGTAGTAGTCGTCGGGGAAGGGGACCATGCACAGCGAGTTGGTCGGGTTGGCGATGAAGTCGCAGGTCGAGGCTTCCTTCATGTCGATTTCAGGCAACCGGCAGGGCTTCGTATTGCGCGTCATCTGAGTCTTCGCCTTGGCCTTGCCGGCCTTGACCTTGATCGTCCGCGCGGTGCAGCTGCGCAGCGCCCTCTTGCCCGCCTTTGTGAGCGCCAGCTTGACCGATTTCTTGCCGCCCTTGCCGAACTTGACGGTGCGCTTCTTGGTCAGCGGCCTGGAGCCGTCGTCAAAGGTCACCGAGACGCTGCTCAGCTTCACCTTGCGGGCCTTGCCGGAGACGAGCTTGACCCGCAGGCCGTGCTTGAGGATCGCTTCCTGCTTGTTCTGCAAGACGCGGACCTTGAGGGTCTTCGATTGGTGCCTCGGCGACTTCGCCGCGGCCCCCGGCGCTCCGATCACGCAGACGGCGAGCAGCGCGAGCGAGGTGAGCGCTGCAAAAACCCTGGTGAGACCCTTCATCCGGTTCCTTTCGGATCGATTTTCCTGCGGACAACGCGTCCGCAAACCGGCGCCTCTCCGAGCCCCGCACTGCTAGGAAAACACTAACAACCCGAAAGTCTCGCCCCGGCGGGCGAGGAAGTCCCGCGGCCCGCTTCAGGCGGCCTTGACGACCTTGTTGGACTTCAGGCAGCGGGTGCAGACGTAGGTCCGCAGCTTGCGGCCGTCCTCCTCGATCCGCACCTTCTGGAGGTTGGGATCAAAGCGTCGCTTGGTGGCGACCATCGAGTGGCTTCGGGACTGACCGAAGGCCGGTCCCTTGCCGCAGCTGTGACATACCTTGGCCATCGGGAGCGTGGATAGTAGCCAGTTCAGAGCAGGCGCTGCTTGAGCAGCGCCATGCGGGCGACGGTCAGGGCTGCGTTTCGACCCTGGTCGCGCTTGCCGCCCCCCGCCCGCGCCAGCGCCTGCTCCATCGAGTCGCAGGTGATCACGCCGAAGGCGCAGGGCACCCCGCTCTGCAGCTGGACGTCCTGAATCCCGCGGGCGGCCTCAGCGCAGACGAAGTCATAGTGGTCGGTCTCGCCGCGGATCACCACCCCAAGGCAGGCGACCCCGGCGACCTCGCCCGCCTCGATCAGCAGCTTCGCCGCCATCGGCAGCTCATAGGCGCCGGGGACCGGGAAGTGGGTGACATTTGAGATCGGCACCCCGGCGAGCTCGAATCCCCCGTCGGCGCCGCGCAGCAGGCGGTTGGCGAGGTCCTCGTAAAAGCGCCCGACGCAGACCGCGAAGCGCAGTGGGGCGAGCGCCGCGCGCTCCTCCTCAGAGAACTGCTCGAGGAAGGCTCCGCCGGCCTCACTCACCGGCGGCCTCGGCGTCGCGCTCCTCCTCGTCATGGATCATCTCCTCATCGAGAGCGAGGCCCTGATGGTGCAGCGAGTGGCCCATCTTGTCGCGCTTCACCCGCAGGTAGGACTCGTTGTGGATGTTGGGCGCCGATTCGATCGGCACCTGCTCAGAGACCGAGAGGCCGTAGCCCTCAAGACCGACGATCTTTTTCGGGTTGTTGGTCAGGATTCGGATACTGCTGAGCCCGAGGTCGCCGAGGATCTGGGCGCCGATCCCGTAATCGCGCAGGTCGGCCGGCAGTCCGAGCTTGAGGTTGGCCTCGACCGTGTCCGCGCCCTCCTCCTGCAGCTTGTAGGCGCGCAGCTTGTTGAGCAGCCCGATCCCGCGACCCTCCTGGGAGAGGTAGAGCAGAACACCCTGGCCCTCGGCCTCGATCATCGCCAGCGCCGCGGCCAGCTGCTCGCCGCAGTCACAGCGCATGCTGTGAAAGACGTCACCGGTCAGGCACTCGCTGTGGACGCGCACGAGCACGTCCTCGGCGCCATCGATCTCACCCTTGACCATCGCCACGTGGTGTTTGTCGTCGACCAGCGAGCGGTAGCCGACGGCGGTGAAATCGCCAAAGGAGGTCGGCAACGCGGTGGCGACGACCCGTTCAACCAGCTTCTCGGTGCGGCGCCGGTAGGCGATCAGATCGGCGACGGTGATCATCTTCAGGTCGTGGCTCTCGGCGTAGGGGGTCAGGTCGGGGATCCGCGCCATCGTGCCGTCGTCGTTCATCACCTCGCAGATCACCCCGGCCGGGATCAGGCCGGCGAGGCGGGCCAGATCGACGCTCGCCTCGGTGTGGCCGGTGCGCTCCAAAACGCCGCCGTCTTTGGCTCGCAGGGGGAACATGTGGCCGGGGACGACGATGTCGCGCGAGCCCGAGTTGGGATCAATCGCGACCTGCACCGTGTGTGCCCGGTCATGGGCCGAGATCCCGGTGCTGACCCCGCCCGCAGCCTCGATCGTGACGGTGAAAGCGGTCTGCAGCGGCGCCTCGTTCTTGGCCGCCATCAGGTTCAGGCCAAGCTGCTCGCAGCGCTCGGCGGTCAGCGCCAGACAGATCAACCCGCGGGCCTCTTTGGCCATGAAATTGATCGCCTCAGGGGTTGCGAACTGGGCCGCCATCACCAGATCGCCCTCGTTCTCACGACCCTCGTCATCGCAGACGACGACCATGCGCCCGGCGCGGATCTCCTCGATCGCCTCCTCGATCGTCGCGAACGGGCTCTGCGCCCCCGCCTCGCTGCTCTTTGTGCTCTGCGTCTTGGTCACGTTGTTCACGCCTGATCCTTTCCTGTGAATGGTGACACCAACCGCTCGACGTACTTCGCCACGATGTCGCACTCGACGTTCAGCCGGGCCCCGGGTTCGAGTTCGCCAAGGTTCGTGCGCTCGAGCGTCTCGGGGATCAAGGCCACCTCGGCCCAATCCTCGCCGAGCGCCGCAACGGTGAGGCTGACGCCGGCCAAGCCGATCGAACCGCGGCTCACCAGGTAGCGGATCAGTTGCGGCCCCAGGCCGACGCGCAGACGACGCGCGAAACCCTCCTCGCTGACCGTGAGCAGCTCGCCGACGCCATCGACGTGGCCCTGCAGGATGTGGCCCCCGAGTCGTGCCGAGGCTCGCAGCGCCAACTCCAGGTTGACCCGGGCGCCCGGTTCAAGCCCCCCGAGCGCGCTCAGCTGCAGGGTCTGGTTCATCGCCTCTGCGCTGAAGCCTGCTGGATCGACGGCGCTGGCGGTCAGGCAGACGCCATCGACGGCGACCGAGTCTCCACTCGCGATCTGGCCGGCGAGGCTGGTCGAGATCCGCAGAGTCGCGCCCTCGGCCCCGGCCTCGAGGGCGGTGAGGCTGCCGATGTCCTCAATCAATCCGGTGAACATCACCACTCCTTGAAGCGGCTCGTGATCAGGGTGTCCGCGCCGACTGCCTCGACCTCGGTGGACACAGCGACTCGACGCGCGGGAGCAGGGGCAGCGCCGTGCCCGGGGTCCTGATCTAGCCCTCCCCGCCCTTTGCCAGGGGCGCGGGCTGCGGCTGCGCCCAAGAGGATCGGGGCGATGAAGGTTCGCGCTTCATCGACCTCCCCGGCAGCGGCGAAGGCCGCAGCCAGCTCGGGCCCACCCTCAAGCAAGAGGGTGGTGATCTGGCGATCGCCGAGCTCACCGAGGGCGGCGCGGATATCGGCGGCGAAGATCACCTCGACCCCCCGCTCGCGCAGCGCGGCGGCGCCGGGGGCGTTCGGCGCGCTGATCAGCACCAGCGGGGCCACCTCAATCGTGCCGAGCAGCTGCGAGTCGAGCGGCAGCCGGGCCGCGCGGTCAAAGACGACCCGGGTCGGCTGGCGCGCGGCCGCCACCTCACGCGCGGTGAGCAGCGGGTCATCGGCGAGCGCGGTGCCGATGCCGATCCCGACCGCGTCGGATTCGGCCCGCCAGCGATGGACCAGCCGGCGGCTCTGCGCGCCTGAGATCCAGGGCGAATCGCCGACCGCCGTGGAGGTCTGACCCTCGAGGGACATCGCCATCTTCAGCCTCACCAGCGGCCGCCCGCTGAGCGCATGCTTGCGGAAGGGCTGGTTGAGCAGGCGCGCCGCCTCACTCTCCTCGCCCGCGCAGAAGACGACCTCGACGCCCGCCGCCCGAAGCGCGTTGGGGCCGCGTCCGGAGGCCCTCTCGGAGGGATCATCGGAGGCGATCACGACGCGGGCGATTCCGGCCTCGAGGATCGCCTCGACGCAGGGCGGCTGGCGGCCCTGATGAGCGCAGGGCTCAAGCGTCACGTACAAAGTCGCCCCGGCCGGATCCGCGCCCCGAGCGCGACAGTCCTCGAGCGCCGCCCGCTCGGCGTGCAGGCCTCCGAGCTCGGCATGAAAGCCGGCCCCGATCACCCCCTCGCCACGCACGAGCAGCGCCCCGACCAGGGGATTGGGGCTGACCCGCCCCCGCCCGCCCTGGGCGAGCTCCAGCGCCTGCGCGATAAAGCTGCGATCGGTGCCTGTCAGCGGCCTGTTCATGAGACTGATTGACCAGTCAATCAACCGAATACTACTCCCCTCCAACAGCCAGTTGGGCGGGCTGCGCCGGCGCTCCGTGGCCGCTCGCCAGAGGAAATGCGATCGCGACCGCGGAGCGGTGCAGGGGACGGCGCAACCGGGGCCGTGGGTACCCTGAGCGCGCCCGATGAAGCTGATCATCCAAATCCCCTGCCTCGACGAGGAGGTGACGCTGCCAGCGACGATCGCCGATCTTCCCACGCAAATCGCTGGTATCGATGAGATCGAGCTGCTCGTGATCGATGACGGCTCGACCGACCGCACGGTCGAGGTGGCCCGCGAGCACGGCGTCGATCACATCGTTCGCCTGACCAACAACAAGGGCCTGGCGGCCGGCTTTCAGGCGGGCCTTGATGCCTGCCTCAAGCTCGGCGCCGAGATCATCGTCAACACCGACGCCGACAACCAGTACTGCGGCGCCGATGTCGCCAAACTGGTCGCGCCGATCCTCGCCGGGCAGGCCGACATGGTCGTCGGCGATCGCCGGGTGGCGCAGATCGAGCACTTCTCGGGCCCAAAGAAGGTGCTGCAGAGGCTCGGAAGCTGGGTGGTTCGCCGCCTCTCGGGGACCGAGATCGCCGACACCACCTCGGGCTTTCGCGCCTACAACCGGGAGGCGGCCCTCGGCCTGTTGGTCGTCGATGACTTCACCTACACCCTGGAGAGCCTGATCCAGGCCGGCAAGCTGCTGGTCGCCGTCGACCAGGTTCAGATCGAGACCAACGCCCAGACCCGGGACTCGCGCCTCTCTGACTCCACCGGCGCCTACGTGCGCCGCAACGCGCTCTCGATCCTGCGCATCTACACCCGCTATGAGCCGCTGCGGGTGTTCGCCAGCGCCGGTCTGGTGCTCGCCGTGATGGCGCTCCTGGCCTGGTTGCCCTTCCTGCTCGACTGGATCTTGAACGGCGACTCCACTGGCCACATCCAGTCGCTAATCCTCGGCGCGGTGCTCTTCATCGCCGCGATCCAGTTGTTTGCGCTGGGCGTGATCGGCGACCTGCTCGCCGGCCAGCGGGTGATGACGCAGCGTGTCTTTGAGCGGGTCAGGCGGGTCGAGCTGGCGCTCGACATCAAGCCCTCTCATTACGAGCGCGGCCGCAGCCGATGAGCGAAAAACAGGCCGCGTCCTCAACCGCCGACTACGGCAAAACGGCGAGCTTTCTGGCGGTCGGCGTCGGCCTCACCGGGGTCATCACCTACGCCTACTTCCTGATCGCCTCACACGTGCTCTCCAAGCCCGACTACGGGCAGATCACGGTGCTCTGGTCAGCCGTCTTCATCACGATCTCGACCCTCTACAGGCCGATCGAACAGCTGCTCTCACGCCACATCTCTGAACGGCGCCTGAAAGGCCTGCCGCTCGGGCCACCGATGCGGGTCGCCTCGACGATCCAGTTCGGCCTCTCGCTCTTTTTCGCGGTCCTCGCCCTCGTCCTGCGCGGGCCGATCCAAAACAGCCTGCTGGAGGGCAACGAAACCCTCTACTGGGTCTTCTTCTCCTCGGTCCTCTTCTACGCCGCCAGCTACTTCGCCCGCGGCTTCCTCGCCGGCGAGCAGCGCTTCGGGCTCTTCGTCGCGCTGATCCTCTCCGAATCGTGCTTTCGCACGATCTTCGCCGTAATGGTCGCGATCGGGATCCTCAGCGGTCAGTCGGCGGTCGCGATCGGGATCACCGCGGCGCCGGCGCTCAGCCTGCTGGTCGTCCCCTTCGCCTTCGCCCGCCGCGCCAAAGCCCAGACCGAAACTCAGCAGAGCGCGGCCGAGGAGGAAGAGGAATTCTCCTTCGCCCACGGCGGCGGCTTCGCCGCCGCCGTGCTCCTGATCATGTTCAGCGAACAGGCCTTCCTCAATGCCGGTCCACTGATCACCCGCGGGCTGCAGGGCGCCGCGGCGGCCGGCTTCATCTTCAACGTCTTGATGCTCGCCCGCGCGCCGCTGCAGCTCTTCCAATCGGTCTCGACCAGCATCCTGCCCCACCTGACCAAACTGCACGCCAGCGAGTCCGTTGAGAGCGATCGTGAATTCGACAAGACGGTGCGCGTCGTGCTGCTCGGGATCTCCGCCTTCACGGCGCTGGTCGTCCTCGTCGTCCTGCTCGCCGGGCCGAAATTGATGCAGATCGCCTTCAGCAACAAGTTCACCTATGACCGCCCCGGGTTGCTTTTGATTGCGGTCGGCATGGGGCTCTACCTGGGCTCGGTGACGGTCAACCAGGCCTGCATCGCCCAGGGCCAGGTGCGCCGCGCGGCGCTGCGCTGGATCAGCTGCGCCGCGCTCTTCATCGGCTGGAACTTCCTGCCCCTGGTCGCCAACGAGTTCCGCCGCGTGGAGCTCGGCTTTCTGCTCGCCGCCGGGGTCCTCTTCTCGCTGCTCTACTACGTCTATCGCCGCCCGCACGAGCGGCCCGCCGATGTGCCCGATCCCGGTTCGCCCGAGGAGCTCGAGGCCCGTCTGGCGATGATCGACGAGAACGTCTAGGGCTCAACTAGGGTCCTGGCTCGATGGGTGGACACGACGCCGAGCTGATCCTGATCGCCGGCGCTCTGCTCGCCGCCGGCATTCTCGGCGCTCTGCTCGCCGACCGGATGCGGATCCCGGGGCTGCTGATCTTCCTCGCCCTGGGCATGCTGGCGGGCTCAGAAGGGCTCGGCGGGATCGAATTCGACAACACCGAGCTGGCCCGCACCCTGGGCACGATCGCGCTCGTCTTGATCCTCTTTGAGGGCGGCCTGACCGCGGGCTGGTCAGAGATTCGACCGGTATTGGGCACGGCCGCCTCGCTGGCGACGATCGGAACCACGCTGACCGCGCTCGCCGCCGGCCTGGCGGCGAAGTGGATCTTTGGCCTCAGCACCCTGGAGGGGATGCTGGTCGGCGCGGCGATCGCCGCCACCGACTCGGCCGCGATCTTCGCCGTGCTGCGACGCTCGCAGCTGGAGAAGCGCCTGGCGCGCGCGCTTGAGGGCGAGTCGGGGATGAACGACCCGGTCGCGCTGCTGCTGGTCATCGGCTTCATCGAATGGATCCAGCAGCCCAACTACGGGGTCGCTGACATGGCCGGGCTCTTGGCGCTCAAACTGGCGGTTGGCATCGCGGTCGGGCTGGCGCTCGGCAAGCTGGCGGTGGCGGCGCTTGATCGCGTGCGCTTGCCGACCGACGGCATCTACCCGGTGGCGACGATCGCGATCGCCGCCCTGGCCTACGGACTCGGGGAGGTGGCCCATGGCTCGGGACTGCTCGCCACCTACCTGACCGCCCTGGCGCTTGGCTCGGGCAACATTCCGGCCCGGCGTACCGTGGTCGCCTTCCATGAGGGCGTCGGCTGGGTCGCCCAGATCAGCCTCTTCATCCTGCTCGGCCTGCTCGTCTTCCCCAGCAGCCTCGGAGACGTCGCCTTCGAAGGTCTGGCGCTCTCAGCGGTGCTGATCCTCTTCGCCCGACCCCTTGCCGCCTTTGTGGCGACCGCCTTCTCGCCGCTTGATCTGCGTGAGCGGGCGATGCTCGGCTGGGCCGGGCTGCGCGGCGCGACGCCGATCTGGCTGGCCACCTTCCCGGTCGTCGCCGGGGTCGCACACGGGCGCCAGCTCTTTGCGATCGTCTTCTTCGTCGTCGTCAGCTCGACCCTGATCCAGGGCGCCAGCTTCGAGCCGCTGGCCAAGGCGCTGGGGCTGACCACCGACGAGCCGGCACTGCCCCGGCGCCTGCTTGAGTCGGGACGGATCCGGCGCATGGGAGGCGATGTCATCTCCTACCGCCTGCGCGAGGGTGCCGCGGCCGCCGGGCATCTGGTGCGCGAACTGGGTTTGCCGCGCGACGCGCTCGTCAACGTCATCGTCCGCGACGGCGCGGCGATCCCGCCGCGCGGTTCGACCGAGCTACGCGAGGGTGATGAGCTGCATGTCCTGGTTCGCGGCGAGCTGCGTGAGGCAGTCGAGGAGCTGACCCGACGCTGGCAGCAGGGGCCGATCGGCACCCCGCCGCCGCCGCGGCTCCCGCCGCGCGGCGCCCCCCAGGTCTTCTCGGTACGACCGGTGCGCGATGACGGCGATGACCCCTCCGCACCGACCCACGTTGGCGGCATCGATGTGATCGCGGTCTTGCGCAGCCGCCGCGAGCGCCCCAGCGCCCTGGTCGCGCTCGCCGACGGTCGCTATGCGGTGATCACCGAAAACGTGGTCGCGGTCGGGGGTCGCCGGGCGCTGGCGCGCTGGTCAGAGGGGCGCGCGGCGCGCGGCGGTGGCGATCCGGCTGAGAGGGCCTGGTGGCAGGAGGTGATCGGCGCCCTGATCGCCAGGGGCTGATCTCCTCGCGCTCAGCGCGCCCCGGCGGCGGCGGCGATCGCGCTGTAGGCGGCGCCCGGCTCGGCGGCGCCGAAGACCGCAGAGCCGGCGACGAAAAGCGAGGCTCCGGCGGCCGCGATCGGGCCCGCGGTATCCGTGTCGATGCCGCCGTCGACCTCGATCCTGGCCTCGTCCAGCAGGGAGCCCAGGCGCCTGACCTTCTGCGGCGAGCCGGCGATGAACGACTGGCCACCCCAACCCGGGTTGACGGTCATGCAGAGCACGAGGTCGGCGAGATCGCCGAGCTCGGCGAGCGCCGCGACCGGGGTCCCGGGGTTGATCGCGATGCCGGCCAGACAGCCGAGCTCCTGGATCGCGGCCAGAGTTCGGTTGGCGTGCGCGCTGGCCTCCTGGTGGAAGGTGATCGAGTCAGCACCGGCGGCGGCGAAGGCCTCGATCTGGCGCTCGGGCGCCTCGACCATGAGGTGAACATCGAGCGCCCCGCCGGCCTCGTGGAGGCGGTCGGCAACCGAGCTAGCGACCAGCGGCCCGATCGTGATCGGCGGCACAAAATGGCCATCCATGACATCGAAGTGGATCAGCCTTGCGCCGGCCTCGATCACCTCATCAATCTGGGCCCCGAGCCGCGAGAAGTCGGCGGAGAGGATCGAGGGGGCAACGCGGCGCTCCTCGATCAGCGCGGCCATCCGCGCGCTCATACCGGCCTCAGCATCGAGTCCCCGCAGTGCTGACAGGTCATGTCCTCGGTCGTGCTCATCCGCGCGATCGTCTGGTGTTCGCCACAGTTGGGGCACTGGGAGACCAACTCAAAGCGGCGCAGACAGTACACGCAGCGAAAGCGCCCGGCGAGCTGGGTTGGACGCAGCCAGGGCTCACCGCAACCCGGGCAGGGGGCGCGACGCAGGGCGCTCTCACCCTCGCTGTTCTCGACGCTCATCGCTCAATCATCCCTGCTCAGCCGGCAGATGAAGAATCCGGTCGTGCCGTCGCGGTCTGAGCGCAGCTGCAGAGCACGGCTCTCACGCGCCGAGGCGAGCTCCGGCGCGCGCGCCCCGAGGTCCTCGACGCTCAGCCCCGGCAGCTGGCCGGCTTCCGATTCCCCCAGCAGGCAGGCGACCCGCTCCTCATTCTCCCGTCGCGAGATCGTGCAGGTCGCATAGACCAAGGTTCCGCCCGGACGCAGGGCTCCGACGGCACGGCGCAGGAGGCGGCGCTGGACCTCGACCACTCGCTCGATCGAACGCGGCGATTTGCGCCAGCGGGCGTCCGGTCGCGAGGCCAGGGCACCGAGATCCGAACAGGGAGCGTCGACCAGGACCCGGTCAAAGCCGCCGAAGAGCTCGACCTCGGTGGCGTCGGCCTCGATCACGATCACGCTGCGCAGACCCAGGCGCTGGGCCTGGGCGGCGACTTCCGCGGCGCGCTCGGCGTCGAGCTCGACCGAGATCGTCTCGCCGCGGTCCCCCATGCGCGCCGCGATCTGACCGCTCTTGATGCCCGGCCCGGCGCAGAGGTCAAGGACCTGCTCGCCGGGCTGAGGGTCGAGCACCTCGACGACCGCCGCCGAGCCCCGGCTCTGGGGGGTCAGCTCGCCGGCGCTGACCCGGGCCGGGATCAGCTCGCCGGTGCGACCCTCAACCACGATCGACTCCGCTGCATTCAGCGGCCACGGGCCGCTGGCGGGGTGGGCCTCGACGCCCGATTCGCCCAGGGCGGCAATGATCCCCTCGCGGTCGAGCCCGGCCAGGGTTGTGTTGATCCGGAAGGCGACCTCAGCCGGCTGGTTGCAGGCACCAAGCAGCGAGCGCGCCGTCTCGGAGCCGAGCTCCTGCCACCACATCCGCGCCAGCCACAGCGGCGCCGAGTGAGCCAGCGCGGCCCGCTCGGGAGTCGAGTCATCGCCCAAAAGCTCCGTGCTCAGGGCCTCGCGCTCGCGCGCCGCGCGGCGCAGGATCGCGTTGACGAAGCCCGCGGCGTGGGCGGCACCGGCCGCCTTGACCAGCTCCACCGCTTGGTCGACCGCGGCGTGGTCGGGCGTCCCGTCGGCGAAGAGCAACTCATAGAGGCCGAGCCGCAGTCCCGCCAGGACCGGCGGGTCGAGGCTCCGCGGCGAGCGTGCGGAGAGTCGCTCGATCGCCACATCAACCGTCCCGCGACGCTGGACCGCACCGAATGCCAGGCGCTTGGCCTGGGCCCGCTCGCGGCCACCGAGACGGCGCACGGCGGCGACCTCGCGAAAGGCGCGCTCGGTGTGGGCGTCTTGCTCGAAGGTCGCGCGGATCACCTCGAAGGCCACCGCTCGGGCCGGCGCTGGCGAGCCCCGCCGCGGCTCGCTCACAGCTTCGGTGGCGAGTGGCCGCGCAGGTAGGCCTCGGCGGCCATCGGCTTACCGCCCGGGGGCTGCACGACCTCGAGTCGCAGCGCACCCCGCCCGCAGCCGAGCAGCAGTGCCCCCCACTCGGCGCGCAGCTCGCCGCTGCGCACGCCGACATCGACCGGCCGTGCTCGCCGCACGCCGAGCCGCTCACCGCCGGCGGTCTGCAGATAGGCGCCGATGTGCGGGGTCAGCGCCCGCACGGTTCGGGCCAGGTCCTCGGCCGCTCGCGCGGGCTCCAGGCGGCGCTCCGCGGAGTCGATCTTCTCGGCGTAGATCACCCCCTGCGCCGCCTGCTCCTCGAACTTCAGGGCGCCCTCGGCCTGCAGATCAAAGGCGGCGCAGAGCATCTCCCCGCCGAGGATGGCGAGCTTGCCCGCGAGCGTCTCGTAGTCGTCTTCGGCGCCGATCTCGAGCTCCTCGCGCATCGCCACCGGGCCACTGTCAAGGCCCTCGCTCAGGCGCATGATGCTGACCCCGGTGCGGGCATCGCCGGCCATGATCGCGCGCTCGATCGGGGCGGCACCGCGCCAGCGGGGCAGCAGCGAGGGATGCACGTTGAGGATCGCCAACTCGGAGAGCAGCGGCTCGCGGATCAGCTGGCCAAAGGCACAGATCGCCGCTCCCTGCGCGCCGGCAGCGCGGATCCGCTCGATCACCCGCGGCTCGGTCGCTTTTTGGACCTGCAGCAGGTCGATCTCAAGCTCGGCGGCGAGCTCGGCCACGGGCGGGGACAGGGTGCGCTGGCCCCGGCCCCTGGGCCGGTCCGGCGGGCTGATGACCAGCACCGGGCGGTGGGCGGACTGGGCGAGGCGGCTCAGCACCGTCGCCGCGAAGCTCGAGGTCCCGAGATAGACGGTCCTCACGCGTCGGTGCGCGGCTCGCGATGCTCTTCGCCGAGCTCGTCCTCATCCCCCAGCGGGGGGCTGTAACTCTCGCCTTCGCGCAGCGCGCGCAGGGCGCCCTTGCGCTGCGCGCGGGGGGCGTGGTCGAGGATCAGGACGCCATCGAGGTGGTCGATCTCGTGCTGGAGCACGCGTGCCTCGAGCCCGGAGGCCTCGATCCTGACCGGCTCGGCGTCGACATCAAGGCCGCTGATGATCGCGTAGAGGGGGCGCTCGACCTCCACCGAGACCCTGGGCAGACTGAGGCATCCCTCCTCGGCGATCGCCAGCTCGCTGGAGCGCCACTCGATCTCGGGGTTGATCAGCGCCGTTGCCTCCGAGTCATTGCCACCGGCCTGAAAGACCACCAGCCGGCGCAGGATGCCGACCTGGGTCGCGGCCAGCCCGACCCCGACCGCGTCGCGCATGATCGCGATCATGCGCTCGATCTCAAGCCGCAGCTCGGGGCCGAACTCACCGACCGCGGAGGCCTTGCTCTTCAGCACCGGATCGCCGAACTTGACGACCTGAGCGAGCGCCAGCTCGCGACGCTCGCGGATCCGCGCTTCGAGCTCGGCGCGCTCGCCCTCATCGGCCCCCATCGTCTGTTCGTCACTCACCCCCTCGATTGTATGGATTGGGCCAGGGGCCCAAACAGTTGGCGCTACTGGGGATCGACGTCGACGCTGATCGCGACCTGGCGAGCCAGGGCGCGGTCGGCGGCGAGACGCTCGACCACCCCCCTGACCGCGGTGATGCTCGCCTCGCGGTCTTCGGACTTGACAAGCAGGCGGCGCCGGTAGCGGTTGCGAACGCGGAACATCGGCGCCGGGCCAAGCAACTCGGCGCTTGGCGGCAGGGACTCGGCGAGCCCGGCCGCCACCCGCTGGGCAGCCTCCCCGACCCGCGCCTCGGACTCACCCCGAAGCGCGACCCGGACCAGATCAGAAAACGGCGGATAGCGCAGCAGGCGGCGGCGCTCGAGCTCGCCGGCGAGGAAGCCGGCCGAATCGTGGGCCGCGGCGTGGACGATGCTGGGGGCCTGTGGTGCCAGAGTCTGAACCAGGACCCTGCCCCCCGCCGCCCCGCGACCGCTGCGCCCGGCGAGCTGGGCGACCATCGCAAAGGTGCGCTCCGCGGCGCGAAAGTCGGGGAAGCGCAGGGTCGCGTCGGCATCGAGGATCACGCTCAGGGTGACCGCGGGGAAATCGTGGCCCTTGGCGACCATCTGGGTGCCGAGCAGGACCGCGCTGGGGGCCTCGCCAAAGCCGGCGAGGATGCGGGCGTGGGCGCCCTTGGCGGCGACCGTGTCGGAGTCGAGCCGGAAAACGGGCATCGGCTCAAGGTGCGCGCCGAGCAGGGCCTCGAGTTGTTCGGTCCCAGCCCCACTGCGCGCCAACGTGCTCGAGCCACACTCGCAGACTCTGGGCAGCGGCTCGCTGTGGGCGCAGTGATGGCAGACCAGGCGCCGGGCGTCGCGGTGAACGATCAGCGAGACATCGCAGTTGGGGCAATCCCAGTGATGCCCGCAGGAGCGGCAGGTGAGCCAGGGCGAAAAGCCGCGCCGGTTGATCATCACAATCGCCTTGGCGCCCCGGCGCCTGACCTCGGAGAGCGCCGCCAGCGTCGCCGGGTGCAGGGGCCCTGAGCGCGGGTCGCTGCCGCGCATATCGAGCAGTTCCACCGGCGGCATCGGACGCGCGTCGACGCGGCGCGGCAACTCCAGCCGCGGCAGCTCCAGCCAGCTCTCCGGCCGCGGCGTTGCGGTCCCGGCGAGCAGCACCGCGTCGCCCTCGCGAGCCCGGCGACGAGCGACGGTGCGGGCGTCATAGCAGGGGTCGCCCTCCTGCTTATAGGAGGCATCGTGCTCCTCATCGATGACGATCAGACCGAGGTCGGTGAGCGGGGCGAACACGGCCGAGCGCGGACCGACGCAGACGCTGGCCTCGCCGCTTCGCAGCCGGCGCCACTCGTCGTAGCGCTCGCCGTCAGAGAGCGCCGAGTGAAGGACCGCGACGCGATCACCGAGCCGTGCCCTGAACCGGGCCAGCGCCTGCGGAGCGAGGCCGATCTCGGGAACCAGCACGATCGCCCCGCGGCCGCGGGCGAGGGTCGCCTCGACGGCGGCCAGATAGACCTCGGTCTTGCCCGAGCCGGTGACCCCATGTAGGAGCAGTTTGCGGTGGGCAGCGGGCTGGGAATCGATCGCGGCGAGGATCTCCCCGACCGCCGCGCGCTGCTCGGGGAGTAGGGCCGGGGGCTCGGCGCTGGCGCCGATCGCCGGCTCCGCCGGGGCTCGGCGCAGGCGTGAAGAGCGGGTCGTAATCAGCGCCCTGATCTCGAGTCGGCGCAGCACCTCACGGTCGGCACCGACCGCGCTGGCGAGCTCGGCGGCCGACATCTCGCCGGCCTCGCTGAGCGCCTCCAAGACGGCCCGTTGCTTGATTCCGAGCCGCCCGCCGGCGCCGAGCGCCCGCTCACCGCCGGCGGTGATCTGAGCGCGCAGCTCGACCCGCGAGCGGATCCGCTGTCCGGCGGCGCCGGTTCCCGGTGCCAGCACCAGGGCGAGGCCGCGCGAGGGGGTCGAGCAATACTCGCGCCCCAGCCAGAGCCCGAGCCGAACCAGATCCGGCGGGACTCCGGCCTCGAGTGCCTCGATCGGCTCGGCGAGACGCTCGGCGGGCAGCTCAGAGCGCTCGGCCCGCTCGACCACGACGCCGAGAATGCGCCGGTGACCGAAGGGCACGCGCACGACGCTGCCCACCTCAATGTCCTCCATCGCGGCGGGCAGGCGATAGTCAAATGGCCCGCTGAGAGCGCGGGCACTGGTCAGCGGCTCGACTCGGGCGATCGACACCGGGCCACGGTAGGGCGCCCGGCGGATGCCGATGTATGCTGGCGCCGATGACGAGCCTCAACCTCAGCGCCGGGGAGCAGGTGATCTTTGAGGGGCACCCCTCCTGGCGCGCGATTCTAGGCTTCTATTTGAAAGGGATCGTCTTCGCCGCGATCATCGGGGTGATCGCAAAGCTTGTTGGAGCAAGCAGCACGAGCGTTTTCCTGATCGTCTTGGTGATCATCGCCCTGACCGTTCTGATCGGCTTCATCAAGCGGGTCGCGACGACCTACACAATCACCAATCGCCGGCTCAACATCAAGCGCGGAATCATCTCCCGCGAGATCCAGGAGACCCGACTCGAGCGGGTTCAGAACGTCAACTACCGCCAGACCATCTACCAGCGGCTGATGCAGATCGGCGATGTCGACTTCGACACCGCGGCGACCGACGACTACAACTTCATCTTCGTCGGCGTCGCCGACCCGGGTGAGGTCGTCCACCGCGTCGATCAGGCCACCGGTGCCGCGGCGGCCGGCTCCCACGGCCTCGGTCAGGCCCAGGCGCCGGCGAGCGCACCGCCCTCCGGGGAACCGCAGCCACCCGCCTAGAGATGGCCGGCAGGGACCTCTCGGTCGTCGTCTTCGGCGCCACCGGCATCACCGGGCGTGGCGTCGCGGCCTACCTCGCCCAGCGCGCGACGGACAACGAGTTCGCCTGGGCCGCCGCCGGGCGCGACCCTGAGCGGGTCGCCGCCACCCTGGCGGGGGTCGGCGTCAGCGCGCCGGAGATCATCAGCGCCGATGTCGGCGAACCCGCCTCCCTGGCGGCGATGGCGGCGCGCTGCACCGTCGTTTTGGATCTGGTCGGCCCCTACACGCTCTACGGCGAGCCGGTGATCGAGGCCTGCATAGCCGCCGGCACCCACTACATGGATCTGACCGGCGAGATTCCCTTTGTGCGCAGGATGATCGACGCCGCGCAGGAGCGCGCCGCAGAGGCCGGCGTCAAGGTGGTCAATGTCAGCGGTTTTGAGGCGCTCCCCGCCGACCTCGCGGTGATGCTCGCGGTGCAGACGGCGCGCGAGCGCTGGAGCGAGGAGCTAGCCGCGGTCGATCTCGACGCGCAGACAAACCAGCCCGAGGGTCGAATCGGGCCCGCCGACGTGATCTCGGGCGGCACCCTGCAAAGCCTGGCGGAGGCCACCGGCGACCAGCGCGCCGCGCTGGTCGCCGACCCGGGAGCCCTGATCCCCGACCAAGCGCTGGCCCAGCGCGTGCGCAATGTCAGCCCGATCGCGATCACGCCCCGCTTCAACTCCCAAGGCGACGTCATCGCTCCGATGGCGCCGGCCGCCTTCATCAACCCGGCCGTGATCCACCGCACCGCGGCCCTGGCGGCCGCCGAGGAGGACCGCGAGTTCGTCCCCTTCCGCTATCGCGAGGGAATCGCGATCCCCGGCAGCCCGATCTCCCTGCCGCTGCGCTACGCCGCGGCCGCCGCCCTCTCCGGCACCCAGGCGATGACCCGGGCGCTGGCCCAGGCCCCGGCCTCGGTGCGCCAGGGGGTGGCGGGCATCTTGCGCAAGCGGCTGCCCTCCTCGGGTTTCGGCCCTCAGGGCCAACGCATGGAGGACTGGTCCTGGCAGATGGCGATCAGCGCGAAGACCGATGCCGGTCACTACGTGCGCGTCGATGTCGACGCCGACGGCCATCCCGGCTATCTGGCGACGGCGAAGATGCTCGGCGAGGCCGGCCTTCTGCTTTCCGAGAAAGGAGCGACTCCGCAACGCAGTGGCTTTCTGACCCCCGCCGCCGCCCTGGGCAGCGAAGCTATCGAGCGCTTCCGCCACGCCGGCGTGCGCTTCCAGGTCTCCTCCTAGGATCCTCCGCCCGGGCTAGGCGCTCGCCAGAGCGCCGGCGGCCTCACGCAGCGCCTCGGAGCGGTCGGTCTTCTCCCAGCTGAAGTCCTCGTCCTCGCGACCGAAGTGGCCGTAGGCGGAGGTCTTCTGGAAGATCGGCCGATGCAGGTCCAGGTAGCGCCGCAAGGCCCCCGGGCGTAGGTCGAACTCGGCTTCGACCAAGCGCGAGATCTCCGCATCGGGGAGCTTGCCTGTGCCAAAGGTCTCGACCATCAAGGAGATCGGCTGCGAAACGCCGATCGCGTAGGCGACCTGAACCTCGCAGCGCTCCGCGAGCCCGGCGGCGACCACGTTCTTGGCGACGTGGCGCGTCGCGTAGGCGGCCGAGCGGTCGACCTTCGAGGGATCCTTGCCGGAGAAAGCGCCGCCGCCGTGGCGGGCCATGCCGCCGTAGGTATCGACGATGATCTTGCGGCCGGTGAGGCCGGCGTCGCCGACCGGGCCGCCGATCACGAACTTACCGGTGGGGTTGACCAGGAAGCTCTCGTGCAGAGCACCCTCCTCATACATCCCGCCCACCTCGGCGGCGAGCACGGGCAGGACGACGTTCTCCCAGAGGTCGGGCTTGATCGTCGTCTCCGAGTCGATGCCCTCGGCGTGCTGGGTGGAGATCAGCAGCTTTTCGACCTGAGTCGGGCGCCCCTCGGCGTAGCGGACGGTGACCTGGGTCTTGCCGTCGGGGCCGAGGTAGTCCAGGGTGCCGTCCTTGCGCACCGCAGCGAGCCGCTCGGCCAGCCGGTGGGCGATGTGGATCGGCATCGGCATCAGCGCCTCGGTCTCCTCGGTCGCGTAGCCAAACATCATCCCCTGGTCACCGGCACCGGCGACCAGCAGCTCGTCGTCGCCACCCTCGACCCGGGTCTCATAGGCCTGATCGACGCCCTGGGCGATGTCGGGCGACTGTTTGTCGAGCGAGACGAGGACCGAGATGTGATCGCAGTTGTAGCCGTAGTCGCCGTGGTCATAGCCGATCGCACGGATCGTCTCGCGGACGATCTCGGGCACGTCGAGATGAACGTCGGTCGAGATCTCGCCGGAGACGACGGCCATCCCGGTGTTGACCAGGGTCTCGCAGGCGACCCGGCCCTCGGGATCCCCCGCCATCACCGCGTCGAGCACCCCGTCGGAGATCGCATCGGCGACCTTGTCGGGATGACCCTCGGTCACGGACTCTGAGGTGAAGAGGTACTCGCCATCGGCGAGCGGCTTGGTGGCTGACATGTGGAAAGCCTAGTGAAGAGCGCGCCGCTCAGCCCCGGCGACCGGAGTGGGGAACGAAGTCGATCACCAGCGGCACCCCCTCGAGCCCGTAGTTCTCCCGCATCCGGTTCTCGAGGTGATACGCCCAGTCGCGAAAGATCAGCTTGCGGTCATTGACCTGGATCGCAAACCGCGGCGGCCGCTCGCCGACCTGGGCGGCGTAATAGAGGCGCAGGCGGCGCCCGCGCCGCGAAGGAGGCGGCGTCTTGGCGGCCACGGCGGCGACAAAGCGGTTCAGCTCCGGCGTCGGGATCCGCTCGGCGGCGCGATCGGCCAGCTCCAGCGCCTTGGGCAGCAGGTTCGAGACGTTGCGCCCGCGCAGCGCTGAGCAGGTGATCACCGCCGGGCGCAGGCGCAACTTCTGCGTGACCCGGGCCCGAGCGTCGTCGATGTCGGTGCGGGTGACGTCCCATTTGTTTAGCACCAACAGGGTGGCGCAGCCGGCCCGCATCGCCAGCTCGGCGACCCGCAGGTCCTCGGCGGTGACCCCATCGCCAGCGTCGCAGACGACGATCGCGACATCGGCACGCTCGACGGCGCGTTCAGAGCGCAGCTGGGCGTAGTAGTCGACCGAGCCGGCGACCTTATTGCGTCGTCGCAGGCCGGCGGTATCGACGAGCAGCAGTGCCCGCCCATCGACCTCGAGCTCGGTGTCGATCGCGTCCCGTGTCGTGCCGGCGCGCTCGGAGACGATCACCCGGTCCGAGCCAAGGAAGGCGTTGACCAGCGAGGACTTGCCGGCGTTGGGGCGGCCGATCACCGCCACTCGCGTCGGCGCCTCGCCATCCTCGGCGGGGGCCTTGTCGCCGAGCAGCTCGACCACCCGATCGAGCAGATCGCCGCTGCCGAGCCCATGCGTGGCTGAGACCGCGAACGGCTCACCGAGTCCGAGCCTGTGGAGCTCGGCGGTCAGGTGCTCGTCCTCGGGCCGGTCGACTTTGTTGGCGACGACAAGCACCGGCACCCCGGCGCCGCGCAGCGTTCTCGCCAGCTCGGCATCCCCGGCCCGCACCCCGGCGCGGGCGTCGGCGACCAGGATCACGAGGTCGGCCTCGGCCATCCCGATACGCGCCTGGCGCTGGATGTCGCGGGCCAGCTCGTCATCGTCGGTGAGGTCGATCCCACCGGTGTCGAGCAGGTCGAAGGCAACCCCGTTCCACTCGCAGCGCACCCGCTTGCGATCGCGCGTGACGCCGGGCTCGGCGTCGGTGACCGCCTCCCGCCCGCCAGCCAGGCGGTTGATCAAGGTGCTCTTGCCGACGTTGGGGAAGCCGACGACCGCGACGGTCGGCAGGCGGCTCACACCAGGCCCCGTTCACGGGCCAGGGCGACGACCCTGGAGACGACCTGCTCGGACGCGAGGCCGGTGGTGTCGAGCTCGACGGCGTCTTCGGCGGCGCGCAGCGCCCCGTGCTCGCGTGTCTCGTCGCGCTCATCGCGCAGTTTCTGCGCCGCGAGCACAGCCTCGACGTCTTCCCCGTTCTGGCTCGCCCGGCGACGGGCTCGCTCCTCGGGGCTGGCGGTGAGGAAGACCTTGAGCGGCGCGTCGGGACTGACCACGGTGCCGATGTCTCGCCCCTCGGCGACATAGCGACCGCCGGCGATCAGCTGCCGCTGCACCACGACCATCGCCTCGCGTACCGGCCGCAGAGCCGAGACCCGCGAGGCGGCCTCGGTGACCTCGGCGGCGCGGATCGCGGTGCTCACGTCACGCCCGTCGAGCTCGACCCGCTCGCCGTTTAGCTCGATCCTCAGCGAGCGCGCGAGCGACCCCATCGCCTCCGCGTTGTCGAGCTCGGCCCGGCGCTCGATCGCGGCCAGCGCGACGCAGCGATACATCGCGCCCGAGTCGAGGTAGGTGAAGTCGAGCTCGGCGGCGACGCCGCGCGCAACTGAGGACTTGCCGGCCCCGGCAGGACCGTCGATTGCGATCAGCATCGCGCCTGACCCTAGTCGCGTCGCAGCCCAGGAGTCGCGGGCATCCCACCGGGTTCACGGTCGGGATGGTCGCGCTCGTTGAAGCGGCGCAGGCCCTCGAGAATCTCGGGTTCGGTGAGCAGGCGGTTAAAGCACTCGGCCTCGATCCGCAGGCCCTCCTCGAGCGGCCGACCCCAGCCGCGCTCGGCCGCCTCGAGGTCGGTGCAAATCGCCGGCTGGGGCAGGGCCGCGATCGTCTCGGCAAGCGCCAAGGCCCGCTCCAGGCAGGTCCCGTCGGGGACCACCTCGTTGATGAGTCCGATCTCCAGTGCCTCGGCGCTGTCGATCACGCGCCCTGTGACGATCAGCTCCATCGCCCGCCGCCAGCCGACAATCCGCGGCAGCCGCTGGGTGCCGCCGTCGGCGAGGCCGATGTTCCAGCGCCGGCAGGTGACGCCGAAGCTGGCGCGCGCGTCGGCGATCGCCAGATGACACCAGCAGGCCCACTCGAGGCCGCCGGCGTAGGCGACCCCGTTGACGGCGGCGATCGTCGGCTTGTGGATGTCGGTCCAGCGCGAGGGACCGAGGATGCCGTCGGCCTCGCCGCGGTTGTGAACCTCGACCTCGGCCTCGCTCCGCGGTCCGACCGGCTCTCCCTCTGAGAGGGACTTCAGGTCACCGCCGGCGCAGAAGGCGCGATCGCCCGCACCGGTCAGGATCCCGACCAGGGCTGTCTGGTCGTCGCGGAAGCGACCCCAGGCATCGACCAGCTCGCGGTGGGCGCGGGCGCCGATCGCATTCATCCGCTCAGGCCGCTCGATCGTGATCACCGCCGCGGCGCCGCGGCGTTCGTAGCTGATCTGCTCGTACTCCATCTGCCCTCCGTCGGTCATCGCCTAGGGCTCGCCAAGGAACCGCTCGAGACAGCGGTTGTAGGGAGCTCCGGTCTCGGGGACATTGTGGCCGCGGCCCTCGATCACCGCTCGCTCGCCGCCGACGCGCTCGGCGATCGCGTCGCAAACCGCCTCGAAGACGGGTGAGTGGCCACCGGAGATCGCGAGGACCGGGAAGCTGGCGGCGGCAAGGCGCTCGAGTGGGATCTCTGCCTCCCAGGACGGCCGCTCGTTGATCGCCAGCTCGGCGCCGCGCAGCAGCTCGGCCGGTAGCTCCTCCGGCGTCGACCGACTCGAACCCGCACCGCCGCGGAAGTGGCGCAGGAAGTCGGCAGGTGAGATCGCATCGCGGCCGGCGAAGAGCAGCTCGCCGTTGGCGATCATCTCCTCCCCCTCTGGCGTCGCGGCGAGCTTCAGCGCCCCCGGCTCGGAGACGGTCAGCGAGAGCACCGCCGCGGGCCGTTGAGCGGCGGCGAGCAGCGCGATCACGGCGCCGTAGGAATGGCCGACAAGGTGGGCCCCGTCGCCGAGCAGCTCGGCGAAGAGGGGTGCCTCGAGCTCGAAATCTCCGCGCTCCAGCGCCGGGCTGGCGCCGAATCCGGGCCGATTGGCGATCACCAGCGACCAGCGCTCCGCCAGCGGCATCTGACGACGCCAGGTCGTCTCGGCGCCGACGATCGTGCCGTGGACGAAGACGATCGGCTCTCCTTCGCCATGGCGGGTGAGGTCGAGGTCGACCGCCTTGAGCGTGGTCATCCGGCGCCCGCGCTCAGCAGCGCCGCGAGGTCGGACTCAAAGCCCGGGTAGCTGACCGCGGCGGCGTCCATGCCCTCGACCTCGACCCCCTCCTGGGAGGCGAGGCCGGCGACCGCGCCGAGCATTGCGATCCGGTGATCGCCGTGGGAGTCGACCGCTCCGCCGCGCAGGCCGCCGGTCCCTTCGATGACCATCCCCTCCGCGGTCGCCTCGACCGCTCCGCCGAGGGCGCTCAGTGCCTCGGCGACGGTCGCGATCCGGTCCGACTCCTTGCGGCGCAGCTCTGCCGCATCGCGGATCCTCGTCCTCCCCTCCGCGAAACAGGCGGCGAGGGCGACCAACGGCAGCTCGTCGATGGCCAGCGGGATCTCGGCGCCGCCGACCTCGGTAGCTCGCAGAGCCGACGAACGAGCGATGATCGTCCCGGTCGGCTCGCCGCCCTGCTCGCCCTCGGGCTCGATATCGATCTTCGCTCCCATCCGCTGGAGGATCTTCAACAGGCCGGTGCGGGTCGGGTTTATCCCGACGTCCTCCAGCCTGACCTCGCTACCCCCGACGAGCAGCGTCGCGACGACTAAGAAGGCAGCCGAGGAGATGTCGCCGGGGACGACGATCTGCCCCAGATCCAGACTCTCGGGCGGCCGCACGACGACGGCGTCCCCGTCACGCTCGATCTCCGCTCCCGCCGCGGCGAGCATCCGCTCGCTGTGGTCACGGGTCGGCAGCGGCTCGACGATCCGCGTCTCGCCCTCCGCCAGCAGGCCGGCGAAGAGCAGACACGACTTGACCTGGGCGCTTGCGATCGGCATCTCGTACTCGATGCCCCGCAGTGGCGCGCCCTCGATCGTCAAGGGGGTGAAGCGCCCCTCGCGGGCGTCAAGCTGGGCGCCCATCGCGGCCAGCGGCTCGGCGATCCGGTCGACCGGGCGTCTGCGGATCGACTCGTCGCCGTCGAGCTCCCAGGTTCCGCCTGGCTGCCCGGCGAGCCAGCCCGGCAGCAAGCGCAGCAGCGTGCCCGCGTTGCCGACATCGATCCCAGCCGAGATCGCGCCCTGCAGGCCAATCCCCTTGACCCGCAGTCCAGAGCCGATCGTGCTGGGCTCGGCTCCGCTCACCGATCCACCGAGCCGCTGCACGGCCGCCAGGGTCGAGCGGGTGTCCACGGCGTCGAGAAAGCCATCGATGCTCGTCTCCCCCTCGCTCATCGCCGCGATCAGCGCCGCGCGGTGGGATATCGACTTGTCGGCCGGAGGCCGTAGCGATCCGCGCAGGGGACCGCCGGGCTCAAAGCTACTCGGCACGGCTCAGCCCTCCTCGCCGAGCAGCGTCACCGAGTGTCCCAGGCCGCGCAGCAACTCGGCCGCGCGGGCGGCCTGCCTGGGCCCCGCGACCCCAAGCGTCACGGCGCCGGAGGTCATGTCGGGCGCCGGGTGCAGCGCCATGTCCTCGATGTTGACCCCGGCCTCGCCCAGGGCCAGGGCGAGCTCGGCGATCGTCCCCGGGCGGTTGGCGACGACAACACGGAGTTCCTGTAGGCGCTCGTCGTCGCCGTCGGCTTCGAGCAGCTCGAGACGCTCGGCGCCCGCCTGCGCGTGCCAGGCGACGACGGCCTCGCGGTCGCCGGCGCGGATCAGCTCCGCGGCCTGGGCAAGCCGGGCGATGACCGCCTCGATCGCCGCGGCGACGGCGTCGCGGTTGCTGGAAAAGATGTCCCCCCAGATCGCCGGGTTGGAGCCGGCGACCCGAGTCGAGTCGCGAAAGCTCGGCCCGACCTCCGGCATTCGCTCGGAATCGCGGCTGAGCTCGGCCAGCGCCTCGCTGACCATCACGTTTGCGACCACGTGCGGCAGATGGCTGACGGTCGCCATCAGGCGGTCGTGCGCGGCGGCGTCGATCGCCTGGGGCCGAGCGCCCAGACCGGCGAGGATCCGCTGCAGACGGTCGTAGAGCAGGCCGCTCGTATTGCCGGTCGGCGTCAGGTACCAGCGGGCGCCCTCGAAGAGATCGGCGCGGGCGTTGTCCACCCCGGCGGTCTCGGCCCCGGCAAGTGGGTGGCCGCCGATAAAGCGCTCGTCGGCGGAGAAGGCGGCGACCAGTTCGCGCTTGGTCGAGCCGGCATCGGTGACGACCGCCTCGGGGCCACTTGCCGCGAGCGCCGCCGCGACCTGCTCCTGCAGCGCCGCCACCGGAGCGGCACAAAAGACAGCGTCGGCCCCTGCGCAGGCCTCCTCCAACGACGGTGGCGCAGAATCGATCGCACCGAGCTCCAGGGCTCGATCTACCGTCGCGCGATTTCGTCCCCAGCCAACGACCTCAACCCGCTCGAGCCGCTCGCGGGCGGCCAGCCCGATCGAGCCGCCGATCAGGCCGACGCCGAGAACCGCGAGCTTCATCTCCCTCGCCGTGCCCTTACCGATGCCGCAAGGCCCTCGAGCACGGTGACGGTGTCCTCCCAGGAGATGCACTTGTCGGTGATCGACTGGCCATAGGTAAGCGGCCCCTCGCCCTCGGCGCTCTGGTTGCCCTCGAGGATGAAGGACTCGAGCATGACGCCGACGATCGCCTCGTTGCCGGCCGCGATCTGCTCGCCGATCTCGCCGGCGGCGAGGATCTGGCGAGCCGGATCCTTGCCGCTGTTGTCGTGCGAGGCGTCGATCACCAGCCGCTCGGGGAGACCCGAGGCGCGCAGCTTCTCGAGCGCGCCCTCGACCCCGGCCGGGTCGTAGTTGGGCGCGCCCTTGCCGCCGCGCAGGATCACGTGCCCGTCGGGATTGCCGGTGGTGTGGTGGATCGCCGGGATCCCGTTGTCGTCGATCCCGGCGAAGGCGTGGGAGGCGGCCGCGGCGCGCACCGCGTCGACCGCGACCTGGACGTCGCCGTCGGTGCGATTCTTGAAGCCGATCGGCATCGAGAGGCCCGAGCCCAGCTGTCTGTGGATCTGGCTCTCGGTCGTGCGGGCGCCGATCGCGCCCCAGGAGACCGCGTCTGAGATGTACTGGGGCGTGATCGGGTCGAGGAACTCGCAGCCGATCGGCAGCCCGAGGTCGAGGACCTTAAGCAGCAGCGCCCGCGCCGTGCGCAGACCCTCGTTGACATCCCCCGAACCGTCCATGTGGGGGTCGTTGATCAGCCCCTTCCAGCCGATCGTCGTCCGGGGCTTCTCGAAATAGACCCGCATCACGATCAACAGGTCCTCGGCGAGGCCCTGCGCCGCGCCCGCCAACCGGCCGGCGTAGTCCAGAGCCGCCTCGACGTCATGCACGCTGCAGGGGCCGACCACGACCAACAAGCGCTCATCGGCTGCGTCGAGCACGTTGACGACTTCGCCGCGCCCTCGGACCACGGCCTGCTCGCGCTCCTCTCCGAGCGGAAGCTGTGCGAGCAGGGTCGCCGGCGAGACCAGCTCGACGATGCGCGCGATGCGCTGGTCGCGAACGCGGTCCGGCGCTCCCTGATCGGTACCGATCACCATCTTGGTGTCACCTTCCTCCAAAGCTTGAAAATCCTACTTCCGGCCTCCAGTGCCCGCCTGCGCGCACGAAATTGCGCGGCGAACCGATATCGGCGCCCGACCAAAGCGCTGTTATGTGCGCGGCTCCCCGGGGGAGTCGCCAGGCCGGACGCCTAGCTAAATCGCCAGTAATAGGCAAGCGGGGCAGGGCCGAGCGCGGCGCCTGTGGCGCTTTGGCTGCTCGTCGTTTCGCCCGTTCGCTTCACGGCCATAGTTTTTAGCACGAGCGCGGCTATAAGTCGAAGCGCGAACGCCGCGCTTCAGCCCAGCAGCTCGCCGAGGGCGAGCAGGAAGCGATCGTTCTCGGCACTGGTGCCGTAGGAAACCCGCAAGCGTCCGGCCTCGCCCAGCAGCGCTCCCGGGCGCACCGCGATCGAGCGCTCGCTGAGGCCGGCGACCACGGCCGCCTCCTCGGCGTCGCCGAGCTCCAGCCAGGAGAAATTGGTCTGGCTCTCGGGATGTGAGACGCCGAGCTGATCGAGGCCCGACTCGACCCGCACCCGCTCGATGATCGTCGCCTCGACCCGGCGGGCGACATCATCGGAGTGCAGCAGAGCCTCGGCTGCGGCGGCCTGGGCGAGCGCGTTGACGCTGAAGGGCTGGCGCACGGCGTCGACCGCGGCCCGAAACCGCGCCGAGCCGAGCGCGTAGCCGACCCTCAGGCCGGCGAGCCCGTAGCACTTGCTGAAGGTGCGCATCAAGACGAGGTTGGGGAAATCGGCGAGCAAATCGAGGGTCCGGTCGGGATCATCGACGCTCTGAAACTCGATGTAGGCCTCGTCGAGGACGATCGTCACGTGGGCTTCGATCCGCTCGCAGAAGGCGGCGATCTCGCTCGCCGGGATGTGGGTCGCGGTCGGGTTGTTGGGGTTGCAGATGACGAGCAGCTGGGTCGCGGCGTTGACCTCGGCGGCCATCGCCTCGAGATCGTGCACCTCCCCGGCGGCGAGCGGCACACGAATCTCGCGGGCGCCGGTCAGTGCCGCCAGGTAGGGATACATCGAAAACGAGGGCCAGGCGTAGACGATCTCCGCTCCGGGCTCGCAGAGCGCCTCGGCGGCGGCGAGCAACAGCTCGCAGGAGCCGTTGCCGACGGCGACCCGGCCGGGCTCAGTCTCATAGCGCTCGGCGATGCGGCGGCGCAGCAGGGTCGCGTCGGGATCGGGGTAGCGGTTCATCGCCCCCGCCGCGGCACGGATCGCCTCGATCACCTTCGGGTGGGGCCCGAAGGGCGACTCGTTGGAGGCGAGCTGGGCGATCTTGCTGCTGGCGATCGCCTCCGGCGCCTGACCGGTGGGCACGCCGGCCTGATAACCGGGTATGCGGGCGAGCTTCTCGGCGAAGGTGATGGCCATCGGGCCTATTGTTGCCTACACAGGGCCCGGGGGCACGCCTACTGGGCGGCGCGCAGATCCGAACGCAGCTCCTGAGTCGCCCCCAGGTAGGCATGGGCCGGGGGGTGATCGCGTGGCCCATAGAAGTGGACCAGAACCCGGATCACGCTCTGCATCGAGCCCGGCACCGGGATCTCCCGGCAGCAGAGCAGGGGCACCGAATCGAGTCCGATCTGGCGGGCGGCGACCGCCGGGAACTCGGCGTCGAGGTCGGCGGTCGTCGTGAACAGACAGCTGACGATCGAGGCGGGCTGCAGCTCATTTCGCGCCAGCAACTCCTGCATCAGCTCCGCGGTCGCGGCGAGGATCGCCTCGGCCTCGTTGGCCTGCGCCTGGACCGCGCCGCGCACCGCAAACAATCGCTCCTCGCTCATCAGATCAGGCATCTTCCCAGGCCCGTGCTTGGCGCGGGGAGCCGATCATCTGCTCCACGCCAAGCTCGCCGCCCGCGGCTGTTAGCTTCAGCGCCGTGGCGATCCACACCGACCAACTGCAGCTTTCAACCAAGGGCAACACCGATGTCATCGACATCACCCCCGCGTTGGGGCGCGTCCTCGCCGAGTCCTCGCTGCGCTGCGGCCAGGCCCTCGCCTTCGTGCGCGGCTCGACCGCGGCCCTGGCGACGATGGAGTTTGAGCCCGGCGGCGTCGCCGACCTGGAGTCGCTGCTTGCGCGGCTGATCCCGACCGAGGGCGACTATCAGCACAACCGCCTCAACCATGACACCAACTCCCACGCCCACCAGCGCGCCACCCTCCTCGGGCCCTCTGAGGCGGTGCCGATCATCGACGGCCAGCTGGCGCTCGGCACCTGGCAACAGCTGGTCCTAATCGACTTCGACGATCGCCCGCGCGAGCGGACGGTGATTTTCCAGCTGCTCAGCTGAGGGTGAGAGTCCCTGACAGCTCCCCGCCCGGGAGCGAGGCCGAGGTCGATTGCGAGCCCCGGGGTCGGCGGCGGGAGGGTCGGAGCGGCCCGCGCCAGCGCCCCGTGGAGGGAGTGGCGGCGCGGTCACTATCTCGGCGCCACGCGCCGGTTGTCGCTGACCACCCCTGCGAGGCTGGCGCGCGGCGCGGACCCGGTCAAGGCGGGGGCAGCACCGCCGGTCTCAGGCGTCGACAATCAGGCGCGAGGCGATCTCCCCGGCGGCCAGCATCGGCTCGGTGCTCCGCGAAGCCCGACAGAGGATGAAGGCGCCCTCCAGGGCGGCGAGAATTGCCAACGCCGCGCCGCGGTCACCGAGTCGCTCGCCCAGGGCCTCGCTCCACTGCTCGAAGACCTCGGCGCTCGCCAGGCGCAGGCGCTCATCGGTGCTCGCCACCTCAAGTGCGACGGTCGCGATCGGGCAGGCGTCTTCGTAACCGCTCGCCTCAAGCCTCTCGGCGGCGCCGGCGAACACCGCCCGAACCGAACTCTCCGTCGTCATACCCTCGTCGTAGACGGCGCTGAGGAGCGCCTGAAAGAAGGCTCCGGCCTGGCGAATCACCTCCTCGCCAAGTTCCTGCTTGCCGCCGGGGAAATGATGGTAGAGCGAGCCGAAGGGGGCCTCGGCCTCGGCGAGGACCTGCTTCAGGCCGGTGGCGTTATAGCCCTGACGGCGGAACTGCTCGGCCGTCGCGTAGAGGATTCGCTCGCGAGTCGGGATCTTGGCCGTCGGGCTGCCTGGCATAGCCGGAAAGTGTACGCTCTCGCTCTCTAGAGCGATCTACCTAGAAAGGTCCAGAAATGAAGCCGATCAGCCTCCTAGTCGGTGCCCTGCTTGCGCTCACGGCTCGCGCCCTGCTGCCGCGCCTCCTCTTGCTCAGATTCTCCGGCGACGTCGCCAAGCTGAACGCCGGCGATCACAGCGCCCTGCTCGACGCTTACGCCGATGACTTCGTCCTCCACTTCCACCAGGGACCCCACCGCTGGTCGGGCGATTGGATCGGCAGGGCGGGGATGGACCGCTTCCTTCAGAACTTCACCGCCGCGGGCATCCAGGGCGAAATCCGCCAGATCGCGACCAGCGGGCCGCTCTGGGCGCTGACGATCTGGGTCCGCTTCGACGACCACGCCGACGCTCCCGATGGGACCCGCATCTATGAGAACAGCACCGCCCTCGTCCTCCGCACGCGCTGGGGCAAGGTCGTCGAGCAGCACGACTTCTACGTCAATACGGAAGCGATCACCGGACTCGATCGCAAGCTCGCCGAGTTGGGTGTCGAGGCGATCCCGAAGCCCTAGACCGGAGCTGCCAGCGGCGGAGGCCAAAAGCGGTGCTCGCCCCCCGGTGCTGCGGGAGAGACGCTCTGAGGGCGTCGTTTACCGGCCTGCAGGCGCAGCTCGGAGCGAGCCGGTGCTCAGGTCGGCCGCTCCTCGGGCCTGACGGCGGCCTCGCGCAGCGCGGCGATCTCCTCCTCAGAGAGCCGCCGCGCCGCGCCCGGGGCCAGATCGCCGAGCTCAATCGGCCCGAAGCGGACCCGGCGCAGATTGAGGACTCGGTTCTCAAGCGCCTCGGCCATGCGGCGCACCTGGCGGTTACGGCCCTCGCGCAGGACGATCTCGATTTCGCGCTCGCCGAGGCGGCGGACCCTCGCCGGCGCGGTCAGACCATCCTGCAGCTCGATCCCCGCCGCAAGGCTCGCCAGATCCTCAGCCCGCGGGGCTCGGTGCAGGAGGACCCGATAGACCTTCGGCACTTCATAGCGTGGGTGCGTGAGCAGGTTGGCGAGCCCACCGTCGTTGGTCACTAACAGCAGTCCGGTCGAGTCTGCATCGAGTCTGCCGACCGGGTAGAGGCGCGCCTTGCTTTCCACCAGGCTGACCACCGCCGGGCGCGAACCAGGCTCCTTGGCGGTCGAGACCACCCCGGCCGGCTTGTGCACGGCCCAGGCCTCGCGCGGCTCGGTGCTGACTGCCGAGCCATCGACGCAGACCCGGTCAGCCTCGCCGACGTCGCGCGCCGGATCGGTGACCACCTCGCCCCCGACCGTGACCCGGCCGTTGGCGATGATTTTCTCGGCAAGGCGCCGCGAAGCGACGCCACCGTGGGCCAAAAACTTGGCCAGCCTCACGTCAGGGGCGACAGCGCTTCAGGTGCCCGCGCCCGCCCGAACCCCGCGCGTCGCGCTCGGCGGTTCATGGCTCGGCCCGCTGTTCGCCCGCCCTCAGCAGCCGCTCGCGGAGCTCGCGCTCGTCCTCGGGGGTCGGGTCAAAGCGAGATGGATCGGGCAGGGCATCGAGCCCCGAGAGTCCAAAGAGGCGCTCGAAGAGCTCGCTGGTCTTGAAGATCGCGGCGCCGAAGCGCGATCGCCCCGACTCCTCGATCAAGCCGCGCTCGGCGAGCGTCCCGACAGCGGACTCCGAGGAGACGCCGCGAATCCTCGCCACCTCAGGGCGCGACACCGGCTGCAGGTAGGCGACGATGGCGAGCGTCTCGGCCTGGGCCTGGGTCAAGGGCGGCGTGCGCGGTTTTGCCAGCAGGCGCCGCGCGGCTGCCTCGCTCTCGGGGTCGCTGGCGAGCGCAAAGCCACCGGCGACCTCGCGCAGGACGATGCCACGCTTGCCCGCAGCGAGGTCCTCGCCGAGCAAACCAATCGCCTCGATGACCTGACCCTCGGTCGCCTCGGTCGCCTCGGCGAGGTCGGCGCTACTGACCGGCTGCGGTGAGAGAAACAGCAGCGCCTCGATCGTGCGAGTCAGGTCCTTCACGTCGCGAGATCCGATCGCCGCCCGCTCACCGCGGCTCCACCAGGGTGATCTCGATCGGGCCGAAGGCCTTGCTCTGCTTCCAGGTCGCCTCCCCGCGCCGGTACATCTCAAGCAGGGCGAAGAGCGTGACCGCCTGGGTGAGGCGATCCTCGCCGCCGAACTGCTCGTCGAAGTCGAGGCTGGCGCGCCCCGAGAGGGCCTCGCGCAGCGCCTTCAACCGTTTCTCCAGTGAGACCGTCGGGCGAATGTGGCTGATGTCAACCTGCGGGGGCGGGCTGAGCAGATCGCCGAGGGCGACGCCGAGCTGCTCGGGCTCATAGGCGGCGCTCGCCGCATCGACGGCGACCCGACGCAACTCGCCGGGCAGCGGCGCAACCCGGTGCAGGAAGCCGCGCTGGGCCTCAAAGCGCTCGACCAGGAGCTTGGAGGCGGCGCTGTAGCGGCGGTACTCGAGCAGCCGCGCGAGCAGCTCCTCGATCGCCTCCCCGGGCCCGAGTTGCTCGATCCCCTCATCGGCACCGGGCAAGAGCAGCCGCGACTTGAGCTCAAGCAGGGCTGCGATCAAGACCAAGAACTCGGTCGCCACCTCCAGCTCGAGCTCGCCCTCGCGCTCGAGGTGCTCGACGTAGGCGACCACGACATCGCCGAGTTCGACCTCGAGCAGGTCCACCTCTTCGCGCAAGACGACGGCCAGCAGCAGATCGAAGGGGCCGGCAAAGACATCGAGCTCGAGATCAAGCTCGGCGACAGCAGTCATACGCGCAAACTTAGCGCCGCGGTCCGATACCCATCCGCTCGCGCACATCGGCGAGCGTCGCGGCGGCGATCGCCCGCGCCTTCTCGGCCCCCAGCGCGAGGGTCTGCTCGAGGGCGGACTCGTCGCCGCGCAGCTGCGCGTAGCGCTCGCGGACCGGGGCCAGGAGCTCGACGACCCCCTCGGCCACCGCCTTCTTGAAGTCGCCGTAGCCGGCGCCCTCGAACTCGCGCTCGACCGCGGCGGGGTCGAGCGCGCGGGCGACGGCGAGGATGTCGATCAGGTTGCTCACCCCGGGCTTCTCGGCGCCGCGGATGATCTCGCGCCCCGAATCGGTGACCGCGCTGCCGAGCTTCTTGCGGATCGCCTCGGGCTGATCGAGGACATAGACCGTCCCCGCTTCGCCGCCCACGGTGGTCGACATCTTCTGCTCGGGCTCCTGCAGGTCCATGATCCGGGCGCCGACCTGCGGGACGCGGAGCTCGGGGACGACCAGGGTCTCGCCGAAGCGCTCGTTGAAGCGCCGCGCGATCTCCCGCATCAGCTCGACGTGCTGGCGCTGGTCATCGCCGACCGGGACCTCGGTGGCCCGATAGGCGAGCACGTCGGCGGCCATCAGCACCGGGTAGAAGAAGAGCGCCGCGGGGACCAGCTCGCGCTGGCTGGCTGACTTTTCCTTGAACTGGTGCATGCGGTTTAGGTCGCCGTGCGCGGTGACCGCACTCAGCAGCCAGGTCAGCTCGGTGTGCTCGGCGACGTCGGACTGGCGGAAGAGGATGCAGCGCTGCGGGTCGAGGCCGGCGGCGAGCAGGATCGCGGTCGTGTCATCGACGCGCTGGCGCAGTTCGAGGGGGTCAAAGGCGACCGAGAGCGCGTGCAGGTCGACGATGCAAAAGATCGCCGGTTCACCGCGCTCCTGGCCCTCGACGTACTGGCGGATCGCGCCGATGTAGTTGCCGAGGTGCTTGCGACCGGTCGGCTGGATCCCGGAGAAGATGATCGGGCTCATACGCGGCCGCGTGAGCGTTCAGATCGACGCGCTGGCCGGCGGGGATCCGAAGCTCTGGCGATCTCGACGTTCACGCCGTCTGACTTTATGTGGGCTCCGGTTGCGGTGCTTTCTCGCCACCGGGCCGGCGCTCGTCGCAGTCGGCGGAATGGCCGCACTCCCCGGCCTGGGCGGCGCCGCGGGTGGCGACGGCGCCGACCCGGCGCGCGGGGTTCTCGATCCCGACCCCGGCGACGATGCCGCCGAGGATCATCAGGATGCCCGCGATCCCGACCCCGAGGTGAAACGAGGAGGTCGAGGCCTGATCAGCCGCGGCTTGCAGGCGTCGTGCCGCGCCCCGGTTTAAGCCTTCGGTCCCCGGCACCGCGAGCGGTTTTTCCGCCGCCGCGGAGACCGCCGCCGCCGCCCTGGCGGAGAGCGGCGCCGAGCCCAGCTGTTCGTCAAGGGCGCTGCCGAAGTGGGCCGAGATCACGGCGCCGAGGACCGCGATCGCGAGCAGGCCGGCCACCCTGGAGACCCCGTTATTGACGCCCGAGGCGATCCCGACGTGATGCTCGTCGACCGAGTCAAGGACGGTTGCCGTCAGCGGCGCCACGGTCGCCGAGAGGCCGAGGCCGAAGATCAGAATCGCCGGCAGTACGTCGGCCGCGTAACTCGGGCTTGAACCGACCCGCAGCAGGGCCAGCAAGCCGACGCCGCCGACGATCGGGCCCAGGCACATCGGCAGTCGCGGTCCGGTGCCCGAGGCGATCCGCCCAAAGCGCGGCGAGAGGATGAACATGATCACCGAGATCGGCGTCGTCGCCAGTCCGGCCTCCAACGGTGTGTAGCCGGCGACCTGCTGGAGGAAGAGACCGACGAAGAAGAGCCCGCCGATCAGCCCCGCATAGGCGGCGAGGGTGGTGAGGTTGGCGACGGTGAAGTTGCGGATCCGAAACAGAGCGAGGTCGAGCATCGGGTGGCGGGCGCGGGCCTCGCGCACGATGAAGAGGGCAAAGCAGGCGATCCCGCCGATCAGCGGCAGCCAGACCAGCGGGTCAGCCCAGCCGCGGGTGGGCTGCTCGATCAGGGCGAAGACCGGGCCGCCCAGGCCGAGGGCCGAGAGCAGGACGCCGGGCCAGTCGATGCCGCGAAAGGCATCGGGGTCGCGGCTCTCCTCGACCGAGTGCAGGGTGAGCACCACGGTGACCAGGATCAGCGGCAGGTTGACCCAGAAGATCGCCCGCCAGGAGAGCAGGCCGATCAGGGCGCCGCCGCCGGCCGGGCCGAGCACGGTCGCGATCCCGGTCCAGGCGGTCCAGGTCCCCACCGCGCGACCGCGCGCCTCCCCGGAGAAGGTGGCGGCGACGATCGCCAGCGAGCCCGGTACCAGCAGCGCTCCGGCGATCCCCTGCAGGGCCCGGGCGGCGATCAAAAACCCAGAGCTGGGCGCGAGGGCGCAGAGCGCCGACATCGCCCCGAAGGCGATCAGCCCGCTGACAAACATCCGGCGCCGGCCGAACTGGTCGCCCAGCGAACCGCCGACGAGGAGCAGGGCGACGAGGGCGAGGGTGTAGGCCTCCACGACCCACTGCTGGCCGGCGAGGCCGACATCGAGCCCGTCGCTGATCGCCGGCAGGGCGACGTTGACGACCGTCGAGTCGAGAAAGACGACGGTCGAGCCGAGGATCGTCGCGATCAGCGTCAGGCGCTGCTGGCGGGTCACCCAGGCGAGTCTAGGGGACCTCCGGGGCCGCCCGGACCGTATCTCTGGTGGAGATGGGAGAGCCGAGGAAAATGACCACCGGGGCGCTGCGGCTCAGCCTCCTTGTGCTCGCGATCATCGGCCTGGCGCAGCCCAGCGCGCGGGCGGCGGGAGGGCCTGGGCTCGCGGGTGGCGCGAGTGAGGTCACGGCGCCGGGCTCGCCCTATCGCTACACGGCACTCTCACCCGGTACCCCGGGCAAGCTGACCGTCCTCGCCCGCACCGACCGGCGCGGCGGCAGGGTCAGTCGCTGGTGGTATCTGCCCGGCAGTTACTCGATCTCGGCGGTCGATTCCCACGGCACCGGCGGCGGCCTCTCCGCCGACGGCGAGACCCTGGTTCTGCGCCGCTTCTCGCCCTCCGGCGCGCGGCGGGACACGTGGCTCGCCGTGCTCAACACCGCGATCCACCTGCGCCATCCCGGCGTTGAGGGCAGGGGCCGAGAACACGCGATCACGAGGATCGAGCTGCCCGGCGAATACTTCCTAACCGCGATCTCGCCGCACGGCCGGACCGCATTTCTGAGCCAGTATCTCCCGCCGCGCCGAGACCGGCCGTCGCGAAGCGCAGCACGCTTTGAGATCCGGGCGCTCGACACCAGGTCCGGCAGGCTTCTTCACCAACCGATCGTCAACGAGAATGCGCCGGGCGAGCCGCTGCGCGGGCTGGCGATCTCGCAGGTGAACAGCCCCGATGGCTACTCCTACACGCTCTATGACGGTGGCCCGCGGCGGCGGCCGTTCATCGAGGCGCTCGACCTGAACCGAGGGACCGCGTTTCGACTCGATCTGCCGGGGCTCGAGACTCACCACGATCTCTTCCGGCTGCGCCTCGGCTCAGGCGCGCAAGGCCGCCTGGCCCTCCTCAGCGGAGCCCCGCGCCGGGGCGCTCCCCCCCGAAAGCTGATGAGCATCGACGTTCGGCGCCTCGAGGCATCCCTATCGAGCGCCAGGGCGAGCGCGGTTCAACCCCAGCACTTCCTCGCCTTCACCAAAGCGCCGCGCTGGCCCGGAAACCTGCTCCTGCGCACCGGCGTCATCGGACACTCGCTCGCGGGTCGCCCGATCGATCTGACCCAGATCGGCGACCCGTCGATCGTCGGCAGAGTCCTCGTCTTTGACTGTATCCACGGCGACGAGTGCGCGGCGCGTGGCCGGATCGAGCCGCTGGTAAATGGGTGTCCCGATCGGCGGGTCGACGCCTTCATCGTCCCCGACCTCGACCCCGACGGCAGCGCCGCGGGGAGCCGCCTAAACAGCCGCGGCGTCGACCTCAATCGCAACTTCCCTGCCGGTTGGAGGTCGATCGGCTCACCCGGCTCGCTTCAGTACTCGGGGCCCGAGGCGCTCTCGGAGCCAGAAACCCGCCTGGCGGCCCGGCTCGTGCGTGCGATCCGACCGCGGGTGACGATCTGGTTTCACCAGGACAAGGCCCGGGGGCCATGGGTGCGGGCCTGGGGCCAGAGCCGACCGGCGGCGCGCCGCTTCGCGCGGCTGGCCGGCATCGGCTACCGCTCGCTCCCCTGGCCCCCGGGCACGGCCCCCAACTGGCAAAACCACCGCTTCCCTGGCTCGGCCTCCTTCGTGGTCGAGCTGCCCGACGGCGGCCTGGCGGCCGCGCTCGGGGCTCGCCTCGATCGGGCCGTCGACCGCGTCGGGCGGGAAGTCGGCGAAGATTGAGATGTGTGGCGCAGGAGATGATGGTTGGGCACTGAGAGCAGCATCGACCGCCGGCTCATCCGCGAAGCACAGCGCGGATCGAGCCGGGCGATCACCGAGCTCTACTCGGCCCACTGGCGGCGCGCCCACCGCGCCGCCTATCTCATCGTGCGCGATCAGATGGCCGCCGAGGACATCGCCCAGGACGCCTTCCTGGCCGCGGTCTCAGCACTCGAGCGCTTTGACCGCCGCCGGCCCTTCGCGCCCTGGTTGCACCGCATCGTCGTCAACCGCGCGATCGACTGGGGGCGCCGCGAGGCGCTGCGCCGCAAGCTCGATCAGCCCGACGAGCTGGCCGCAGGCGAGCCGCCAAAGCAAATCGGCGAAGAGCTGATGACAGCGCTCGCTGAGCTCCCGGTCGAGCAACGCGGCGTCGTCGTCCTGCGCTACCTGCTCGACTACTCACCCGGCGAGATCGCCCGCATGCTCGACCTGCCCCGCGGCACGGTCAACTCGCGGCTGCGGCGGGCCCTTGATCGCCTCGGAGCGCTGCTCGAGGAGCAAGGTTGAGCGAGCGGCGCTTGCGCGAACTGCTGCTCGAGGCGCCACTGCCTCGCGAGCAGGAGGCTGAGCGCCGCGCGATGCTGCTGGTCGCCGCCGCTTTCGCCGCTCGCCCGCGGACGGGGCCGGCGAGGCGCTCGGCCCCAGCGCGCCTGGCGCTGGCGCTGATCGCGGTGCTCTTGCTGGGAGCGCTCCTCCTCTCGCCGGCGGGTGCCGCGGTGCGCCACTGGGTCGGCGATGTGTTTGCCAGCGCGAAGACGCCAGCGCCGGCCCCGGCGCTGGGCGAAGTGCCGGGCGGGGGCCGCCTGCTGATCGGGTCTGCAGACGGACCCTGGGTCGTCTCCCCCAACGGCTCCCGGCGCCTGCTCGGCCGCTATGACGAAGCGACCTGGTCTCCGCACGGGCTCTTCATCGGCGCCGCTGAGTCGGACTCGCTGAGCGCGATCGAACCCGACGGAACCCCGCGCTGGTCGCTCTCCTCGGCTGGCCCTGTACGCGACCCGCGCTGGTCGCCCTCGGGCTTTCGGATCGCCTTCCGCAGCGCCGCCACGCTCAGGGTGGTCGGCGCCGACGGCGCCGGCGAGTCGCTCCTGGCGCCAAGGGTCGCGCCGGTGGCTCCCGTCTGGTCGCCGCGTGGCGCCCACCAACTCGCCTTTCTGGACGCCGCTGGCCGGCTGCAGCTGCTCGACACCGACAGCCGTCGCTCGCTGGCCTCCGCGCCCGCTCTCGCGGCGACCGCGACGCTCGGCTGGGCGCCGCCGGGCTCACCGATCCTGGAAGCCTCACCGCGGGCGCTGCGCACGCGCTCAGTTGCCAAGGCATCGCCTGCCGGGCGGCTCTCACTCGGTCGGGCGCACTTGTTGTCGCTGCCGCCCGCCGCCACCGTGGGGGCCGCGGCCTTCTCTCCGCGCGGCACCGAAATCGCCGCGATACTGAACCTGCCCGCGCGCGCCGGGCGGCCCGCGCACGGCGAAGTGGTCCTGATCAATCCCCCCAACGGATCGCCGCGGCGCCTGCTCAACGTTCCCGGCTCGCTCTCGGATCTGCTCTGGTCGCCCGACGCATCGCGGCTGCTGGTCGCCTGGCCCAACGCCGACCAGTGGCTCTTCATCCCGCTTCGCGGTGGCCGCCAGGGCCGCGCCTTTGGCCCGATCTCGCCCGAGTTCGCCCCCGGTGCACGACCCGGAGCAGAGGTATTCCCGCGCCTGGAGGGCTGGTGCTGCGCGCAAGATGCCTCCCGCTGAGCGTTCCCGGCAGGACCTCTGGTGTGGGGGCTGGAACAATCGGGGTAGGTGACCTGCTGATGGCAAGAGCAATCTGGAGCGGTTCGATCAGCTTCGGGCTCCTAAACGTGCCCGTCAAGCTCTACAGCGCGGTGGCCCGCCGCAGCATCTCGCTGCGCGAGATCCGCGAGTCCGACGGGGCCCGCATCCGCCACCGCCGGGTCGCCGAAGGGTCCGACGAGGAGGTCCCCTACGAGAAGATCATCAAGGCCTTCGAGATCACCTCCGGCAACTACGTGCCGATCGGCAAGGACGAGTTCGCCTCGCTGGCGCCGAAGAAGACCCGCGCGATCGAGGTCCAGGACTTCGTCGGCCTCGAGGAGATCGATCCGATCTACTTCGACAGCCCCTACTACCTCGGCCCCGCTGAGGGCGCCGAGAAGGCCTACTCGCTGCTCGCCAGCGCGATGGAGGGCTCCGGCAAGGTCGCGATCGCGCGCTTCGTCTTGCGCAACAAGGAGCACCTGGCGGCGCTGCGCAGCCAGGGCGCGGTCCTCACCCTGACCACGATGCGCTTCGCCGATGAGGTCATCCCTCCGGGCGAGCTCGAGGACGTGCTGCCGACCGAGAAACCGAAGCTCGCGAAAAAAGAGGTCGAGATGGCGGCGAAGCTGATCGACTCGCTGACCAGCGATTTCGACCCGGGCGCCTACCGCGACGAGTATCGCGAGGAACTGATGGCCCTGATCGAACGCAAGGCCGAAGGCAAGGAGCTCCTCACCCCGGAGGCCTCTGAGCCCGAGGCGACCAAGTCGCCCGACCTGATGGCGGCGCTCGAGCAAAGCATCGCTGCGGTCAAAGGCAGGGACGCCCCGAAGGCGAAGAAGGCGCCGGCAAAGGCCAAGAAACCGAAAAAGGCGGCGCCGAAAAGAGCGGCAGCGAAAAAACGCTCCAAAGCCAGCTCCTCGAAGTAGCCGCCGGTGGGCACTGACCGCCAGGTCGAGGTCGAGGGGCGCGAGCTAAAGCTCACCAACCTCGACAAGGTCCTCTACCCGAAGGCCGGGTTCACCAAGGGCGAGGTCGTCGACTACTACGCCAAGGTCGGGCCAACCATGGTCCCCCACCTAAACGGCCGCGCCGTCACCCTGCGCCGCTTTCCCGAAGGCGTCGATGACCTCGACTCGGCCTTCTTTGAGAAGCGCTGCCCAAAACACCGGCCGAAGTGGGTGAAGACGGCGGCCGTGACCGCCGGGCCCAACGCCGGCAGGATCGACTTCTGCGTCTGCGACAGCCTGCCGACCCTGATCTGGATGGCGCAACTGGCCGCGCTTGAGCTGCACCCATCGCTCTCGCTCTCGCGTGCGCCGACCAGGCCGACGGTACTCGCCTTTGACCTCGACCCCGGACCGCCGGCGGATATCGTCGAGTGCTGTCGCGTCGCCGTGCGCCTGCGCGAGCTGTTCGCCCACTTCGGCCTGCAGAGCTTCCCCAAGACCTCGGGCTCCAAGGGACTGCAGGTCTACATCCCGCTCAACATCAAGACCTCCTACGAGCAGACCAAACCGCTGGCCAAAGCGATTGCCCAGCTGCTCGAGAAGCAGACTCCTGACGAGGTCGTCTCGAAAATGAAAAAGGTCGAACGCGAGGGCAAGGTGATGGTCGACTGGTCCCAGAACCACCGCAGCAAAACGACGGTCGCCGTCTACTCGCTGCGAGCCCGTGAGCGGCCCACGGTCTCGACCCCGATCGCCTGGGAGGAGGTCGAGAGCACGATCAGAAGCGGCAACGCTGCCGAGCTCGTCTTTGAGACCTCCGATGTGCTCGGGCGGATCGAGGAGCATGGCGACCTCTTCGCCCCGGTGCTCGAGCTGCAGCAGACACTGCCCGAGCTCTAGCGCAGCGCGGCGGGTACCTCAGCGCGGCTCGCGCCACATCTGGGTCACCTCGGGCCCGTCTTCGCCGAGCTCGAAGCTTCCGATCGGCCGGAAGCCGAGCCGTTCGTAGCGGACATCGTTGATCGGGTTGGAGGACTCAAGGAAGGCGGGCATCGCCTCGGCGTCGATCAGGGCCAGGGTATGGGCCAGCAGGCCCATACCCTGGCCGCGGCCGCGATGGTCGGGGTGGGTCCCGAGCAGGCTCAGGTAGTAGTGCGGGGGCCGGTCGGGGTGGGCGGCGTCAAAGCGCGACATCGAGTCGAGGACCCGCTCCGCACCCGCTCCCATCAGACCTCGAAGGAAGGGCTCGAGCTGGGCCTCGGCCTCCGGGCTCAGCTCCTGCCCCTCGGGGGCGACCCAGACCGCCGCCGCGCCGCGGTCCTCGGTGACCCAGGTGCAACCGTCGGCGAGCGAGGAATCGAGCAGCATCCGCCAGTGCGCGCGCTGCTGAGCCAGCCTCTCCTCGGGCTCGGCAAAGGCCCAGCCCCAGACCGGGTCCTCTAAGAAGGCGAGCGCCAGTGTCTCGGCCACCGCATCGGCGTCCTCAGGCCGCGCCACGCGGGCCTCGATCCCAGCCGGGGGGGCGCCGTCGGGCATCAGCTCAGCGGCTGGCGGACCACGGGCCTGCGGGTCGCCTTGACCTCATCGAGGCGCCGCACAGGTGTCTCGTAGGGAGCCTGGCGGGCCTTCTCGGGGTCGGCCTCGGCCTCGGCGAGAATCTCCTGCACGGCCGCGGCGAAGGCGTCGAGGCTCTCCTTGGTCTCGGTCTCGGTGGGCTCGACCATCAGCGCCTCCTCGACCAGCAGCGGGAAGTAGACGGTCGGCGGGTGGAAACCGAAGTCGAGCAGCCGCTTTGCGAGGTCAAGCGTGGCAACCCCCAGCTCGCGCTTCATCGGCTTGCCGGAGAGGACGAACTCGTGCATGCAGTGACGGTCGAAGGCGATCGGCAACCGTTCCCCGGCGCGGCCCTCGGCGAGGCGCGCCTTCAGGTAGTTGGCATTCAGAACCGCGGTCTCGGAGGCCTCGGCGAGCCCGTCGGCACCGAGGCTGAGGATGTAGGCGTAGGAGCGCACGAAAACCCCGAAGTTGCCCTGGAAGCCACGCAGCCGGCCGATCGACTTGGGCCGCTCGAGGTCGAGTTCAAAGCGCGGCGCGCCGCCGTTTTCGCTCTCCCGCTTGACCACCTGCGGTCGCGGCAGGAAGGGCTCGATTCGCTCGGAGACGGCGATCGGACCCGCCCCTGGGCCGCCGCCGCCGTGCGGCTGGCTGAAGGACTTGTGGAGGTTCACGTGGACGATGTCGAAGCCCATGTCCCCGGGCCGCGAGTGGCCCATGACCGCGTTGAGGTTGGCGCCGTCGTAGTAGAGGGTGCCACCGGCCTCGTGGATCAGTGAGGCGATCGCGGCGATGTTCTCGTCAAAGAGACCGAGCGTGTTCGGGTTGGTCAGCATCAGGCAAGCGACGTCCGTGTCGATCTTGGCGCGCAGGTCCTCCATCTCGACCCCGCCCTGCTCGTTGGTCGCCACCTTGACCACCTCAAAGCCCGCCATCGTCACCGTCGCCGGATTGGTCCCGTGTGAGGTGTCGGGAGCCAGAACCTTGGTCCGCGCTTCACCGCGCTCGGCGTGAAAGGCGCGGGTCAAAAGCAGCCCGGCGAGCTCGCCGTGGGAGCCGGCAGAGGGCTGCAGGCTGACGTGGGGCAGGCCGCAGATCTCCGCCAGTGAGCGCTGCAGGAGCCACATCAGCTCGAGGGCGCCCTGGGCCTGGGCGGGATCCTGAGCCGGGTGCAGGCGGGCGTGGCCGGCCAGCGCGGCGACCCGCTCATTGAGGCGCGGGTTGTGCTTCATCGTGCAGGAGCCGAGCGGGTAAAAGCCGGTGTCCAGATCGAAGTTACGGCGCGAGAGACGGTTGTAGTGGCGGACGATCTCCGGCTCGGAGACCTCCGGCAGGCGGGCCGGCTGGGAGCGCAGCAGTCGCTCGGGGATCAGCTCGCGGAGCGCAGGCTCGGGGACTTCCGCGGCGGGCAGGACCGCGGCGCGGCGCCCCGGCTTTGACTTCTCAAAGATCGTCTGCGCGCGTTCGCGCTGCAGCGGCAACTCGGCTGCCATCAGCGCCCCCCCTGCCGGGCGCCCTGGGCGGGGCCTGCGAGGAGCTCGCCACGCTCGGCCTCGATCGCGGCGCCGAGGGCCGCGGCCAGGTCGTCGATCTGGGCGCGCGTGCGACGCTCGGTGATCGCGACCAGCAACCCGTCCCGATGCTCGGGATAGTCGCGCCCGAGCGGGTAGCCGGCGGCGATCCCCTGCTCGGCGCAGCGCCCCAGCACCCGCTCCACAGGGGCCTCGAGGCGGAGGCCGAACTCGCGCACCACCGGCGCCTCGTGGAGCAGCTCGACGCCATCGACTGCCGCGAGGCGCCCACGGGCGTAGGCGCTGCGGCGGGCGAGCAGCTCGCCCAGCTCGCGGAAACCCTCGCGCCCGAGCCAGGCCAGGTGGATCGTCGCCGCCAGCGCGTTCAGCGCCTGCGCGGTGCAGATGTTGTGGGTCGCTTTCTCGCGACGAATGTGCTGCTCGCGGGTCTGCAGGGCGAGGACGAAGCCGCGGCGCCCGTCGACGTCGTCGGTCTCGCCGGCGATCCGCCCCGGCATGCGCCGGATCAGCTCCTGGGTGGCGCAGAAGAAGCCAAACGATGGGCCGCCAAAGTCAAGCCGGTTGCCGAGCGGCTGGCCCTCGCCGAGGGCGACATCGGCGCCGCACTCACCGGGTGGTTTGAGGATGCCGAGCGTCATCGGGTCGGCGGCGATCACCACCAGCGCACCCTGCTCCTTGGCCGCTCGGGCGAGCGCCTCGACGTCCTCGATCGCGCCGAGAAAGTTGGGGCTCTGCAGGAAGACCGCCGCGGTCTCAGCGTCGACGGCGGCGGCCAGCGCCGCGGCCTCGGTGAGGCCGTCCTTGAGACCGACCTCGACGACCTCGGCGCCGAAGCCGACCGAGTAGGTGGCGAGCGTCTCGCGGCTGTGCGGGTGCAGTCCCCGCGAGACGACGAAGCGCCGGCGCCCGGTCGCGCCGATCGCCAGGTAACCCGCCGAGGCGATCGAGGAGGGGCCCTCATAGAGGCCGGCGTTTGAGACCGGCAGCCCGGTCAGCTCCGACATCGCGGTCTGGAACTCGAACATCGCCTGCAGACCACCCTGGGAGATCTCGGGCTGATAGGGGGTGTAGGGGGTGAGGAACTCCGAGCGCTGGGTGATCGCATCGACGATCGCCGGCACGTAGTGGTCATACATCCCGGCGCCGATGAAGCAGACCTGCTCTTCGGCGTCGGCGTTACGCGCGGCGAGCGCCGCGAGGCGCTCATAGACCTCGGCCTCGCTGAGCCCGTCGGGCAGATCGAGTGGCCGGCCCAGACGCAGCGGCTCGGGAACCTGCTCGAAGAGCTCGGCGACGGACTCGATGCCGATCGCGGCGAGCATCTCGGCGCGATCGGACTCGGTGGCTGAGGTGTAGCGCGTCACCCGAAGAAGGCTACGGAAGCCGCGGGCGGGGCTCTCCTAGCCCTTCTCCAGCAGCTTGCGGTATTGGTCGGCGTCGAGCAGGCCCTCCGCCTCTCCGGGAGCCGTGAGGCGGACCTTGATCAGCCAGCCCTCGCCGTAGGGGTCCTGATTGATTCGCTCCGGCGCGTCGCCGAGCGCCTCGTTGACCGCGACCACCTCGCCCGACATCGGCGCGATCACATCAGAGACCGCCTTGACCGACTCGACCTCGGCGTAGGAGGCGTCTTTATCGACCGTGGCGCCGAGCTCGGGGGGGTCATAGAAGACCACCTCGCCGAGGCTGTCCTGCGCATACCAGGTGATCCCGAAGACGGCGTGCTGATCGCCGTCGAGCCGCACCCAGTCGTGCTGGTCGTGGTAGCGAAGGTCATCGGGATAGGTTGCCTCAGCCAACTTGATCTCCCTTTCTCAGGTTCCGTAGAGGGGCTTGGACGCTATCCGGGCTGGGCGGCGCTTGCCGCGCACGTCGATCTCGACCTCACTACCGGGCTCGGCAAGCTCGGGCCGCAGGTAGGCCATCCCGATCCCGATCTCAAGCGAGGGCGAGAAGCTCCCCGAGGTGACGATGCCCGCCGGCTCGCCAGCGGCGAGCACCGGATTACCCTGGCGCGCGATGCCGTCGCCCTCGATCTTGAAGGGGGCAAGCTTCTCGGGGGGGCCCTCGGCGCGAATGCGAGCGATCGCCTCGGAGCCGATGAAGCCGGTCTGCTCTGCGCAGCACCAGCCGAGGCCGGCTTCAATCGGGTTTCGCTCCGGGCTCAGGTCCTGGCCGTGCAGGGGAAAGCAGGCCTCGAGGCGCAGTGTGTCGCGCGCGCCCAGCCCGCAGGGGACGACGCCGGCATCGAGCAGCTCGGCCCAGATCGGGGGCGCGACCTCGGGATCGATCAGCAGCTCGACCCCGTCCTCTCCGGTGTAACCGGTGCCGCAAGCCAGGGCCGGGCGATCGCCGATCCTGAGCGCCGCGACCCGCATTCGCGGCGCTAGCTCGACGGCGAGGGTCGCGGCGAGGGTCGCGCGAGCGTGCGGACCCTGCACGGCGAGCATCGCGTAGCGCTCGGCGACATCACGGACCGCGACGTCGTGTTCGCGGCTCCAGCGCCCGAGCCAGGCGAGGTCGGCCTCGTGATTGGCGGAGTTTGTGACCAGCAGGTAGCGATCGCCGCCGAGCCGGTAGGCGAAGAGGTCATCGAGCACCCCGCCGTCCTCGGCGCACAGGCAGGAATACTGGGCGGCGCCGATCGCGATCTTGGCGACGTCGTTGGAGAGCACCCGCTGCAGGAAGCCGAGCGCCCCCGGCCCCTCGACCTCGATCTCTCCCATGTGGGAGACGTCGAACATCCCAGCATGGGTGCGGACCGCCATGTGCTCCTCGCGGATCCCCTCATAGCTGACCGGCATCTGCCAACCGGCAAAATCGATGATCCTGGCCCCGAGCTCTAGGTGGCGCTCATAGAGTGCAGTCCGTTTCCGGGCGGTGTCCGTGCTCACCGCTCCAATCTAGTGAACCGGCTAGGCGCTGAAGCCGCTGATCGCATCGCCGATCAATTTGGCTGCGATCAGGAGGCAGAGGACGGCCATGATCGCCTCGTTGTTTCTCGCCATCCAGAGCCTGATCGCGTCAAGCGCCTGGCGCGAGCCCTCTGCTGCGAGCAGGTAGGCAAGCACGGGCAGCGCCGCACCGAGCGCCCCGATCGCGACGAAGACGAGCAGGGCCAGGGCCTGCTGGCCCGCGGAACCGCCGGCCTGAGCGATCCCGGTCGCAGCGGCGATGATCAGCACCAAGGTTCTTCGGGTTGAGAGCGGAAAGGGCCAGTCCCAGCGCGCCCGCCCGGGCGGCGGTGAAATGGTCCACCGAGCCGATCCAGCCCGGCAGCCTGGCAGCCTCGCCGGGGCGGGGTCGGCCCTGCCATTGCCTGAGCGCGACCGCCAACAGCGCCATTCCCAGGGCGAGCTTGAGGAGGTTGACCCAGGTGGCGGGCTGGCCCGCTTCGGATAGCGCTGCGCCGCCGGCGAGCACCAAGACGGCTGCGCCGGCGATCGCCAGGCCGGCGATCCAACCGGCGAGGAACGCCGGTCCGTTGTGGCGCGCCCGCGGCGTGCCCAAGATCACGACCACGCCGATGATCGGGATCGGACTGAGCGCGATACCGACCGCGAAGACGAGCTCGGATCCGATCGCCTGGCCCACCTGGGGCGAGCTCAAACGCTTCCCGAGCTGCGGCTAGTCGAGATCGGCCAGCTCGAGCCTGGGCCCCAGCTCAACCCTTGAGGAAGGGCGGGACGTCGATGTCGTCATCGGAGACCCGCAGTTTGCGGATGTCGGTGTCATCGGCGGAGACCCGCGGTCGGCTCTCATAGCGGCGCCGCACCCGCTGTGGTGAGCGGGCGAGGAGCTCGAAGCCCTCAAAGCCGGTGGCGATCACGGTGACCCGGATCTCATCGCGCATCGACTGGTCGACGACCGAACCGAAGATGATGTTGGCGTTGTCATCGGCCTCGGCCTGGACCAGCTGCGCCGCCTCGTTTACCTCAAAGAGGCCGAGGTCCTCGGGGCCGGTGATGTTGAGCAGCATCCCGGTGGCGCCTTTGATCGACTCCTCGATCAAGGGTGAGGTGATCGCCGCCTTGGCGGCGTCAAGGGCACGCGACTCCCCCGAGGCGGTGCCGACCCCCATCAGGGCCGAACCGGCATCGCGCATGATCGTGCGCACGTCGGCGAAGTCGAGATTGATCAGACCCGGGATCGTGATCAGGTCGGTGATTCCCTGCACACCCTGGCGCAGAATGTCATCGGCCTGACGGAAGGCCTCCAGCACGCTGGTGCGGCGCTCGACCGCCTGCAGCAACTTCTCGTTGGGGACGATGATCAGGGTGTCGACGTTGTTGCGCAGTTTCTCGATCCCCTCGAGTGCCTGCTGCATCCGCCGCTTGCCCTCGAACTCAAACGGCTTGGTCACCGCGCCGACGGTCAACGCACCGATCTCTTCCTTGGCGATCTCGGCGATCACCGGAGCCGAGCCGGTCCCGGTTCCGCCGCCCTCACCGGCGGTGACGAAAACCATGTCGGCGCCCTTCAGCGCCTCCTTGATCTCATCGCGGCTCTCGGCGGCCGCGCCGGCGCCGACCTCGGGATTGCCGCCGGCGCCGAGCCCGCGGGTCAGCTCCTGACCGATCGAGAGCTTGATGTCGGCGTCACAGGCCTGGAGCGCCTGGGCGTCGGTGTTGACGGCGACAAACTCGACGCCGCGAATGCCCGCGTCGATCATCCGACTGACGGCATTGGTGCCGCCGCCGCCAGCCCCGACGACCTTGATCACCGCAAGGTAAGTGGATTCCATCTCCCGATTTCTCCATACCGGGCCTCGATGGCCTGGCGATTGTCCGGTCCATTGCTCAGGACTGGAATTTAAGTTGAGCCTTTGTTCTGTCCGAGGCTGCAGCGATGCTTAAGGGTTCACGCCACTGCCTCAATCACGCAAATTGCGCTCAACGTAGGGTATTCCGGGCCCTCTGTCAAACGGCCGGGAAGCATCGTGCAAGGCGAATACCTCGACCCTTACCTGAGTGATTCCCAACTCTAACTCTGTGGTCGAGGCTTTGGTCAGGGCCGCGGCCGGAGGATCTGCTCGCGGCGCGAACCGCTCTGGGGCGCGGGATCTGGCCTAGCCGCCCGATCCGCGGCAGCTCGTGCTCGCCCCGGGTTCGGGGCTCGGCAAAAGGTGGCCGGAGCCGCCGGTCGAAGCTCGGCCCGGCGAATACAGGTTCACATAACCGAGTTCGGTGATCGACGGATCGGCGAGAATCGCGGCCGCCGATTCCCACTTGCGGGCCGCCCGCGAGCCACTGCCAAAGCGCAGTTCGATGCCCGAGAGCAGCTTCACATCGACCCCGCTTTCGCTGTAATGGCTGCCCTGCAGGCAGGAACGAAGGACCGCCGGGGCAGCGCCCAGGACCCGCGCCTGCTCGAGTATGGGTCCGACCAGGCGACCTGTCTTTGGCGGCCCGGCCAGCGGCAGCTGCGGCAGAGTTCCTGCTGGCGGCGGCGGCTGCCAGGAGAGGATCACGCCGCTCGCCGAGACCCCGAGCGCCTGCTTGCCGGAGCCGATCACGGCGGTCGGCTGCACCTGGCCAAGGTGGGCTTCGACCGTTGAGCTGCCAAAGGCGAAGTGGCGGACGAGGAGGATCGCGACGATCACCGAGGCCAGCACAGCGAGCACGACCCAGCGGCGGCTCACAGCTCCCACCCCTGCGGCAGGCGCAGCTCACCGAGATGCTGGACCTCGGGCTCGAGCACAACCCCAAAGCGCTCGTGGACACGACGCCGGCCCTCAGCCATCAACGCCAGGACATCGGCGGTGGTGGCCGCACCGCGGTTCTCGATGAAGTTGGCGTGCTTGGTGGAAAAACGGGCGCCGCCGAACTCGAGCCCTCGACAGCCCGCCGCCTCGAGCAGCTGCCCGGCACTCATCCCTTCGGCTCGCGGGTCCTCGGGGTTCTTGAAGCTCGAGCCGAAGGTCTTGATGCCCGAGGGCTGCGCCTCGCGGCGACGTTCCCGCATTTCGGCGAGCGTCGCGCGGACCTCGGCGGGCTCCGCCGACGCAAGTTCAAACGAGGCGCGGGCGATGACCTCGCCGCCGGCCAGATTGGAGCTGCGGTAGGCGAGGCCGAGCTGCTCGGGGCTGCGCCGCTCGCGCCCGGCGGCGCTACAGACATCGACCCACTCGAGCACCTCGCCGAGCTGGCCACCGTAGGCGTTGGCGTTCATCTTCACCGCGCCCCCGGTCGTGCCGGGGATGTTGATCCCAAACTCAAGTCCGGAGAGCCCCCAGGCAGCGGTCTTCGCGGCCGCCGAGGGCAGGCGAGCCCCACCGCCACACAGAACCCGAGTACCGTCGCGCTCGATCCGAGCAAGCTCGCCGTCGAGCTTCAGGGCCAGGCCGCCGAAACCCTCGTCGGCGATCAGCAGATTCGAGCCCGAGCCGATGACTCCAAGCGGGAGTCCCTGCGCGGCGGCCCAGGCGAGCAGCTCGAGTAGCTGGGACTCCGCACTGGGGCGCGCGAACCACCGCGCGGGCCCGCCGGTGCGAACCGTGGTCAGGCGGGCCAGTGGGTAGTCGCGCTCCAACCCCGCGGGGGTGCTCATCCTCGCCACCCCCGCCTCACCGATCCTCGCCCGCCGCGAGAAGCTCATCGCCGATCGTGAAGACATCACCGGCGCCGATCGTCGCCACTACCCGCCCCGGGGCAAGTCGGCGCGCAAGCGCCTCGCGCGCCTGCGCCAGGGTCGGCGCCCAGATCACCGCCCGGCCGCCCATCCGGTCGGCGGCCGCCCTCGCGACGAGCAGCCCGTCGACTCCGGCAAGCTCCCCGACCGGCTCCTCGCGCGCCGGGTAGACGTCGAGCACAATCGCTTCATCGGCGAGCGCCAAGGCTGCACCGAACTCCGCGGCGAAGGCCTTGGTGCGCGAATACAGGTGCGGCTGGAAAACCGCGATCAAGCGCTCGGGACCCAGTTCGCGCAGCGCGCTGAGAGCAGCGCGCAGCTCGGTCGGGTGGTGGGCGTAGTCGTCATAGAGGAGCGCTCCGCCGAGTTCGCCCTTGCGCTCAAGCCGCCGGCGCACGCCGGGAAAATCAGCCAGAGCGGCGGCGGCGGCGGGCAGATCTTCACCCGTCGCCTCGACCGCGGCGAGCGCCGCCCGCGCGTTCAGCAGGTTGTGCTGGCCGGGAACCGCGAGCGCCAGCTCGGTGGGGCCAGGCGCAGCGGCGTCAAAGCGGGCCAGACGGGCGCCGGCCGCGAAGCGCTCAAACGCGGCGCGCAGCTCGGCGATCGAGCCCCAGTTTGCATGGTGGTCCATCTCGACGTTGGTAATTACAGCCACCTCGGGCTCGAGCTCGAGGAAGCTGCCATCGCTCTCATCCGCCTCGGCCACCAGCCACTCCCCCGCGCCCCAACCGGCATTGGCCGTCGCGCCGCCGGGGCCGAGTCCTGGCACCTCGCCGCCGATCAGAAAGGCCGGATCGGCGCCGATCGCGCGCAGCGCCCAAACCGCCATCGCCGCGGTCGTCGTCTTGCCGTGAGTTCCGGCGATCGCGATCAGCCGCTTCTGGGCGCAGAGCTCGGCGAGCAGATGACCGCGCCGGATCACCGCCAGGCCCTGTTCCCTGGCGAGGACAAGCTCGGGGTTGTCCTCGCCGATCGCGGTCGAGACGACAACCTCGGCCGCCTCGGGCAGGTTGTCGGGATCATGGCCGATGACGGGATCGAGCCCGACCGCGCGCAGGCGCTCCATATAAGAGGACTCGGCTCGGTCGCTGCCGGTGACCGTCGCTCCCAGCGCCGCGCAGACCAGCGCCAGGCCGCTCATCCCGGCCCCACCGATCCCGATGAAGTGCAGCTGCCGCTCGCCCCAGTCCGCCACGCTCACCAGCCTTCGCTCTGTTCGGCGCTGGTGCCCGCGGCGGCCAGGACCTCGCTGGCGATCCGCCAGGCGGCGTCGGGCTTGGCCAGCCCCGCGGATACGGCCGCCATCGCCGCCAGCCTGCTCGGATCGCCGAGCAGCGCCCCGACCTCGGCCACCAGCAGGGCCGGGCTGAGCGCATCGTCGGCGATCCTCAGCGCCGCACCGGCGCCGACCATCCAGGCTGCATTGGCGCTCTGGTGGTCGGCGGTGGCGTGCGGGTAGGGGACCAGAATCGCCGGCCTGCCTGCCGCCGCGATCTCGAAGATCGAGCCCCCCGAGCGACCCAGAACCAGGTCACAGGCTGCAAGACAGTCGCCGAGATCGGGCTCGTAGTCCAGCAGCGTGTAGTGCTCGCGATTGGTGGCGCCCGCGAGCCTCACCGCCAACTCGTCGAAGTCGCGCCTGCCGGCGAGCTGGATGACGTGGAACTCGCGGCCCCCGCGCTCGGCGAAGGCTTCGATCGCACACCGATTGATGCTCCGCGCGCCCTGGCTGCCGCCCATCACCAACAGGCAGCCGACCCCGGCGGGGACCCCGAAGCGCTCGCGGGCGGCGCCGCGCTCGGCGGCGAGCAGCGCCGAGGGAACAGGCCGCCCGGTGATCAGGTAGCGATCGCCCTCCCTGCCGGGGATCGGGAAGGCGAGGCAGACCCGCTCGGCGCGTTTGGCCAACAGCCGGTTGGCGAGGCCGAGATGGCTGTCGGCCTCGGTCAGCACCAGCGGGGTGCCGAGCGAGAGCGCGGCGAGGCCCGCCGGGCCAGCGACGAACCCGCCGCCGCCCATCACGACGTCGGCTTCGCGAGCACCGATCGCGCGGCGCGCGCTTGCCACCGAGCCGAGCGCCTCGAGGCCGGCGCCTGCCGCGCGCAGCGGATTGCGGCGCTCGATGCCGCGAACCTTGATGAAATCGATCTCATAGCCCGCCGCCGGCACCAGCTCGGCCTCGATCCGCTCACGGGTGCCGAGGAAGGAGACCCGGGCGCCGCTAGCCCGAAGCTCGTCGGCGACCGCCATGGCGGGCACCACGTGACCCGCGGTTCCCCCCGCTGCCACCACCACTTTTGCGCTTTTTGGCACCGCTCGATCGACTCCTTCCGCGGGCGGGGCCGCGCCCACCCTCAACGACGCGCAGTTTGCCAGCGCGGGCGGTCCCCCCGCGCGCCACGTTGAGGATCAGGCCGACTGCGAAGAGTGTCGCCAACAGGCTGCTGTTGCCGTAGGAGACAAAGGGCAGCGGCACCCCGGTCAGCGGCGCCAAACCCATCACCGCAAAGAGGTTGATCGTCGCCTGCACGAGGATCAGCGAGGTGAGTCCCGCGACCAGCAACTTGCCGTAGTTGTCCTTGGCTTTCTTTGCCACCTGCAGACCGGCGTAGCCGAGCGTCCCAAAGAGGCCGACAACGCCGAGAATCCCGATCAGGCCGAGCTCCTCACCGATCACCGCCGAGATCATGTCGGTGTGGGCCTCGGGCAGGTAGAAGGCCTTCTGCACGCCGTTGCCGATGCCGACCCCAAAGATCCCCCCCGAGCCGAGCGCGATCTTCGCCTGAGCGGCCTGAAAGCCGGTCCCGCTGGTGTCAGATCCGGGGCTTAGGAAGCCGGTCAGGCGCGCCATCCGGTAGGGCTCAACGATTGTCAGCAGCAGCGCCACGCCGCCCAGCAGCAGGGCGATCTTGGCCAGATCGCCCAGCCGGGCCCCGGCCGCGATCAGCGTTGCCCCGGCCGCGAAGGCGACCACCAGCGCGGTCCCCATGTCGGGCTCGATCACGATCAGCAGCGCGGCGGCGCCAACGACGAGCAGAAATGGCATCAGCCCCGCGATGCTGCGCGCCCGTTTGGGTTTGTCGGCGAGCAGGTCGGCGGCGTAGAGGACGAGGGAAACCTTGGCCAGCTCGGAGGGCTGGATCTGCAGGAAACCGGATCCGATCCAGCGGCTGGCACCATTGACCGAGGAGCCGGCGCCAAGGACGGCGACCAAGAGCACGAAGGAGACGACGAGGAAAACCGGGGTCAGGCGGCGGATTGACTCGAGTCCGTGGCGGGCGACGAAGTGCATGATGAAGAGCCCGACCGCGCCGACCATCAGGGTGCGCTTCAGGTAGTAGGCGGATTCGCCCACGCCACCTTCGCTGAGGACTTTTGTCGTCGAGCTGGCCGAGAAGACCATCACCGCGCCGAAGGCCAGCAGGCAGAGGGTCGCGGTCAGCAGGATGTTGTACTCGGTCGGCATCGCCGGGGCGTGGGATTTGCGCTTGGCCTTCTTCTTTGCGGCTGGCTTTCGCCGCGGGGCGGGCCGGCCGCGGCCAAGGACAGCGGAGCGGGCACTCACGAGCCCAGCCCCTCGACGATTTCACGGAAACGTTCGCCGCGTTGCTCGAAATTCTCGAAGGCATCAAAGCTGGCGCAGGCCGGCGAGAGCAGGACGATCTCGCCGGGCGCCGCGGCGGCGGCGGCGCGGCGCACCGCATCCTCGAGGTCGAGGCAGCGATGCAGCTCGATCCCGATCGTGATCGCCGGGGCGAGCACCTCGGCGAGGCGCTCGCCGGCGGGGCCGATCAGATACAGCGCCCGACAGGACTCGCGCACTGGTGCGAGCAGGGGGCTGAAATCCTCGCCCTTCTCGCTGCCACCGAGGATCGCGTGGACGCCGCCGGCGAAGGCGCGCAGCCCGACGCTGGCCGCGGCGACGTTGGTCGCCTTGGAGTCATTGACGAAGCGCACCCCATCGATCTCGGCGAGCGGCTCGAGCCGGTGCGCGAGGCCGGCGAAGCTGCGCAGCCCAGCAGCGGTCGCCTCGGGCCCGATCCCCATCGCCAAGGCGGCGCTCGCCGCGGCCATCGCGTTGGCCACGTTGTGCTCGCCGAAGAGTCCCAGCTCGGAGACCGCCAGCAACGGCTCCTGGTTATAGAAGATCGTGCCCTCGGCGAGGGCGAGCTCGCAGTCGGGGGCGGCTCCGACGCAGAACGAGACCCGCCGCGCGCAGCCACCGAGATCGACCCCGGCGAGCGCCGGCTCATCGGCGTTATAGACCGCGATGTCCTCGTTTGCCTGGTGGGCGAAGATCCGCAGCTTGGCGGCGAGATAGGACTCGAGATCGAGGTGGCGGTCAAGGTGGTCGGGGGCGAGGTTGAGGAAGACCGCGCACTCGGGGGCAAAGGCGACGCTGTCCTCGAGCTGAAAGCTCGAGGCCTCACAGATCACCGTCAGGTCGGGATCGACCTCTGCTGCCAGGGAGGAGAGGGGCATGCCGACATTGCCGGCCACCGCGACCGGCTCAGCCGCGCTTCGGTAGATGTGGGCGAGCAGCTCGACCACGGTGGTCTTGCCGTTGGTCCCGGTCACCGCCAAGAAGCGGTTGGGGATCGCCCGCCAGGCCAGCTCCAGCTCGCCGACAACGTCGATCCCGCGCTCCAAAGCAGCGACGATCACCGCCGCCTCGCGGGGCACGCCCGGGCTCTTGACGAGGGTCCTCGTCCCATCCAAATAGGCAATTCCATCCGTATCCAGGATCACTTCGACGCCCGCCCCCGCAAGCCCTGCAGCCATCTCGGGGTGGCCGCAATCGATGCCGCGAACCGTCTCCCCCCCTCGCGCCAGCAGAGTCGCCGCAGCACAACCGGAGCGAGCCAGGCCGACGACCAGATATGGACCCTCAAACTGGGCCGGGCGTGGCTTTTTCGGCGGCGGCACGCTCACCGAGGTACCTTCGATCCCGATCGCCGTGGACCTACCTGCCGAAACCGCCCAGGGCAAGGCCCTCTTCGAGGAGCTGCTCTGGGTGCACGCGATGATCCGTCGCGATCTGCAGCGAATCGCGATCCTCTCGGGCGAGGTCATCGACGGTCTAAGCGCCGCTCAGGCCCGGGCTCAGATCGAGGAGCTAAAGACCGCCGGACCGCTCTGGCAGCTGAAGGTCAACTGTCTGCGCTACTGCCGCTTCGTCCATTTGCACCACAACGCCGAGGACACCCTGTTCTTCCCCAGCCTGCGCGCGGCCAACCCCGAACTGGGCCCGATTGTCGACAGGCTCGAGGCTGATCATCGCAGTGTCTCTGGGCTCCTCGACGCGGTCGAGGCCGCCGCCGCCGAACTCGACGCCGGGCAGCGCTCGCGCCAGCGCCTCGCCGAGCGGCTCGAAGCGCTCGCCGCCGAGCTCCTCGCCCACCTCGATTACGAGGAGCTAAAAGCCGGCCCGACGATCCGCCGGCTCGAAGGTCTCGGCGACTTCACGGCGCCCGGCTAGCGATCAGGCCCGGTGCCGAGGGTGTGCTTTGCGGCGGTGGCGATGCCGCGGCCGACTGGTCCTAAATTCATAGCTCGGCGGGGTGGCATCGGTGCCGTTGACCGAGACCGCGCGCACCGTCAGCCGGTAGTGACCGGGTCTCAATCCGGACAAGAGCAGAGGCGAGTTGCAGGCAGCGAAGCTGGCCGGCGGGGGCTTTCGATGCCCGGCGCGCCGCTTGGCACTCGAGCCTGGAGGGGGACGCTGGAGCTCACATTCAAAGCTCGTCGGGGCCGGACCCGAACCGGCAAAGCTGATCGTCGCCTGGCGGCGATGGCGGTTGAGCCGCAAGCCGCGCAGCGCCGTGTCGGGCGGGTCGCCGAGCAGGCGCACCAGCTCCACGGTCCCGCCTTCCCCCGATCCAGCGATAACTATTCGTCCGTCGGGAAGGATCCCGAGGCCGCGCATGCGGTCAACTCCGTGCAGGTCGAAGGTCACTCGCCCGAGAGTGCCGAAGCTCGGGTCAAAGTTCGTTCCGTCCTGGTCGAGGCGGCTGACCAACAGGTCTTCGGCGGCGGCGGGACCCGCTTCTCCCGCCAGCAGGATCTTGCCGTCCGGTTGGACGCCAACCAGCGCTCCGCTGGACTCCGGCGCCAGCGAGACGTGGCCCAGGCCGCCGGGGCCAAAGGCTGGGTCAAGGGAGCCCTGCGCTGCGAGGCGGGCGACAAATAGCTGGGTGTCATAGGGAAAGGTGGTGCCGCTGAGAAAGGATCCCGTGACCAGGATCTTGCCATCGGGTGCCAGCGCGAGCCCCGTGGGAAAGCTCTCTCCGATGTTGACCGCGGCCGCTCCCCCCGACCCGATCTCGCCGAAACCGCGATCGAGTTCGCCGTCTGGCAGGTAGCGGACCAGGCCGATATTGCGCTGCACTCCACCGCCGGCCCCGGTCAACCCGCCGAGCAGGAGCCCTTCGTCGGGCAAGACCACGAGCGCGGTCGCCTGATCGTTTCCGCCCAGCCCGGTGATCTCGGTGCCGTCGCCAGCAAAGCTCGGGTCGAGTCCGCCGCTGGGCCTGAAGACCGCCACCGCGAAGTCATCATCGGTGTCGGTCGGGTCGGTGTAGCCGGCGGCGATCACGCGGCCGCCGGGGGCGATGGCGATGGCGCTGGCGACCGGGGTACCGGGAAAGCTCACCGTCTGCTCGCCGCCCGCTCCAAATGAGCTGTCGGGGGCACCGTCTGGTTCCAGCAGCGCTACGCCGAATGAGTGGTCGCCGTCCTCGCCAAGCACGGCGATCTCACCGCCGGCGCCGACCGCAACCGCGGTCGAGGTCATCGAGGCAAAGGGCAGGCTGATCAGGCCCGCGGTACCGAAGGAGGGATCAGGAGATCCGGCCGCGGTGAAGCGGGCCACCTGGACCACTCCGCTGCGTTGACCGATGACCACGACACGGCCGTCGGGCTCGAGCGCCGCAGCGGCGATCGCGTCGCTGCCACCGGGAAAGAGCGCCGGATCGACGACGATCCCGCCCGATCCGAAGCTCGGATCGGGATCGCCGGCCCTCGCGCGCACCGCCGCGGGCGCACTCGCCAAGACCAAAAGCGCGGCGCAGCCGAACAGCGCGGCCCGCTTGCCCAAGCCCGCGCGGATCGCCGGCCTCACCGCTCCCCGCCAGCCCGGCGGACGGATTGCTCAGCGCTTGACGATGTTGTGGATATCGATCAGCTCCGGCTCGCCGGCCTCGATGCCGACCTCGGCGAGGATCGGCATCAAGCGCTCACTGAAGGCCATCAGCTGCTCGCGGGAGTCCCAGATCTCGCTGACCTTGAGATCGCCCTCGCCACCAAAACAGACGTGATACTCGAGCCCATCGGGCGGAAAGTCACCGGCCTCACCGAGCTTGCGGATGCTCTCGTCGTATTGAGCTGCGGTCAGGCTCGTGGGGGAAAAGCGGGCAAGGACGCTCATCGGATCGCTCCCTTATTGGTTTTTTCGACCCTACCTCAGGGCCCTAAACGAAGCTGGTCAGACCGATCGGGTGACCGCGGGGCGGTCTGGGGGATCCGGATCTCGGCATCCGCGTTTACGCTCAGCGCCCGATCGACTGCTGGTAGAGCGTGAATCCGATTCCCGAACAGACCGCGGCGATGATCCAGAAGCGGAGCATGATCTTCGTCTCTGACCAGGCCATCATCTCGAAGTGGTGATGAAGAGGCGCCATCAGCAAGACGCGGCGGCGGAAGGCCTTGAAGGAGAAGACCTGCACCGCGACCGAGAGCGCCTCGATCACAAAGATGCCACCGATGATGATCAGCAGCACCTCGGTCTGGGTCATCACGGCTAAGGCGCCGATCGCACCCCCGAGGCCCAGCGAGCCGGTATCGCCCATGAAGATTGAGGCCGGGAAGGCGTTGAACCAGAGAAAGCCGATGCAGGCACCGACCAAGCAGGCGGAGAGCAGCGCGAGGTTCTGCTGGCCGTTGGTGATGAAGGCGATCGCGGTGTAGGCGAGCAGGACGATCGCGCATGATCCGGCGGCCAGTCCGTCGAGTCCATCGGTCAGGTTGACCCCGTTTGAGGTTCCCCCGATGACCAAGAAGACGAGTACAAAGTAGAGGACCGGTCCGAGGTCAATGCTGCCCTCCCCGATCCGGAAATAGAGGATCGGCTTGAGCCCGACCTCGTGTCGGGCGACCCACCAAAGGCCGAGCGCCAGGATCACCTGAAAGAGGATCTTCCAGCGCGCGGAGAGCCCCAGCGAGCGGCGTTTGACGATCTTGATGAAGTCATCGACGAAGCCGATCGCCGCGCAGCCGATGGCGACGAAGAATACGGCCATGCTCTGCGCGTCGCGGTCAGAGAGGACGAGGTAGGGAACGCAGATCGAGGCAAAGACGATCAGCCCGCCCATCGTCGGCGTCCCGGCCTTGGCGTGGTGATCCTGGGGACCGTCCTCGCGGATGTGCTGGCCGAACTCCTTCCTCCGCAGGTACTCGATGAATTTCGGGCCGAGGAAGATGCAGATCAGCATCGCCGCCATGCCGGCGATTAGGACTTCTCCCATGGCTAGGCGCGGCCTTCCTCGATCAGCCTCTGCAGGCTCTCGGCGACCGCCTCAAGCCCCGCCGAGCGCGAGCCCTTGACCAGGACCGCATCGCCGCGCTCGAGCAGCGCCGCGAGCAGCTCCGCCGCCTCCTCGGCGTCGCCGACCAGCTCGTCGGGGTCATAGTCGCGGGCCGCCCCGCCGATGCCGACCACAAGGTCGACTCCCGCCCCACGCGCGTGGGCGCCCACCGCGCGGTGGTACTCAGGCGCTCCGGGACCGAGCTCGGCCATCTCACCGAGCACCGCGATCCGGCGTTCGGCATCAAGGCTGCCGAGATGGTCGAGCGCTGCCCGCATCGAGACTGGGTTGGCGTTGTAACAGTCGTTCACCAGGACGATCCCATCGCCGAGCTCGAGGCGCTCGCCTCGAAAGCGGGAGAAGCCTATGTTCGCAGCGCCGTCGGCCATCTGCTCGAGCGAGACACCGAGCGCGACGCCGGCGGCGACGGCGGCCAGAGCATTGGTCAGGTTGTGGCGCTCGGTGAAGGGAAAGTGAAAGAGCTGGCGTCCGGCCGGAGTCTCGATCTCGGCTTCGGTGACGCCCTCGGTGACGCGTGAATTCAGCGCCTGGACCTGGCCACCGGGGCCAAAGCGCAGCAGCGCCGGAGCGGCATCGAGGTGGACCTCGAGCTCCCCGGCCTGGACTGGGACGATGGCGATCCCGCCCGGCGGCAGGTCGTGGAGGAGCTCGGCCTTGGCGGCCGCGATCGCCGCGACCGAACCGAGCAGCTCGACATGAACCGGCCCGACATTGGTGATCACCGCGACCTCGGGTTCGGCGATCGCCGCCAGTTCGGCGATCTGGCCAGGTCCTCGCATCGCCATCTCGAGGACCAGCAGCTCGGTTCCCGGCGGCGCCTCGAGCACGCTCAGCGGCAGCCCGACCTCGGTGTTCAAATTCTCCCGGTTGGCGTGCACCGCGCCAGGCAGAAGAGCGCGCGCGATGTCCTTCACCGAGGTCTTGCCGACCGAGCCGGTAATCGCCAAAACGCGCGCGCCCAGCGCCCGGCGCCAGCTCCGCGCCAGCGCCGCCAGCGCCGCCAGCGGATCGTCCACCTCAAAGACCCAGGCCTCCGCGGCTCCGCGCTCGGCCAATCCCCCCGGCGACTCGCCCAGCCCCGAATCGGTGCCGCTGGCGAGCACGACACCCCAGGCGCCGGCCTCGATCGCATCCTGAGCGAAGCGCCCGCCGTCGACGTGCTCGCCGCGCAGGCCGAAGAAGAGATCGCCGGCAGCGCTGGCCTTGGAGTCAATCGTCGCCTTCAGGGGCGAGCTCGGCCGACCCTCGGCCCGAATCTTGGCACCGAGCGCGGCGGCGATCTGGGCCGGGTCGAGGTTCACCGCTCGCCGCCAAGTCGGTCGAGCTCCTCGCGCGCGACCTCGCGATCATCAAAGGGGATCTTGCGGCCCCGCTCGAACTCCTGACCCTGCTCGTGCCCCTTTCCGGCGATCACGACAACGTCGCCCGGCGCGGCGCGGGAAAAGGCGAGTGCGATTGCCGCGCGACGGTCGATCTCGACCTCAAACTCGCCGCCACCCTCGGCGCCGGCCACAACCTCGGCGATGATCGCCTGCGGGTCCTCAGAGCGAGGATTATCGGAGGTGATGATCGCCAGATCAGAGCCCTCGACCCCGGCCCGCCCCATCTTCGGCCGCTTGTTGCGATCGCGATCGCCCCCTGCGCCGAGCACCGCGATCACGCGACCATCGGTGAGTCTGCGCGCGGCGCGCAGGACGTTTTCGATCGAGTCCGGGGTGTGGGCGTAGTCGATCAAGACGCTGAAATCCTGACCCTCATCGACCGGCTCAAGGCGGCCGGGGACCCGGCTCGCCCCGGCCAGGCCGGCCGCCGCCTGATCGGGCTCCACCCCCATCGCGACGGCGGCGGCGAAGGCACCGAGTGCGTTGGCGACATTGAAGTGCCCGGGCAGGGAGATGCGCAACGCCAGCTCGCCTTTCGAGCCGGCAAATCCCGAGTCAGGACCGAGGTTCCTACCTGGCGGCGGCAGCGCAACCGTGAACCTGGCGCCGCTGGCATCAAAGGAGACCCGGTGGGCGCTGAAATCGGCCTCGGCGCCTTCGGCCGAGAAGGTCACGCACCGAAAGTCCTCCGCCAGCCGGCGTCCATAGGGATCATCGACGTTTATGACCGCGGTCTCGGGCTCCATCTCAAAGAGCCTGCGCTTGCAGTGAAAGTAGTCCTCCATCCCAGCGTGGAAATCGAGGTGATCCTGGGTCAGATTGGTGAAGAGCGCCAGCTCAAAGTGGATTGCGTCGACCCGGTGCAGGGCGAGCGCGTGCGAGGAAACCTCCATCGCGCAGGCGCGATCGCCGCCGTCGAGCATGCGACGGAAGCTGGCCTGCAGATCGATCGCCTCGGGCGTGGTGCGCTCGACCTCCTCCTCGACGGCACCGACCACCTGTTTGACCGTGCCGAGCAGGCCGCACTGAGTAGCACTCGACTCGAGCACCTCGCGCAGCAGGAAGGCGGTCGTCGTCTTGCCGTTGGTGCCGGTCACCCCAGCCACCCGCAGCTCGGCCGTCGGATCGCCCTGAAAGCGAGCTGCCAGGGGCGCCATCGCGGCGCGCGAGTCGGCGAGGATCAACTGCGGGACCGCCAGGTCAAGCTCGCGCTCGACGACCAGTGCGGAGGCTCCCGCGGCGAGGGCGGCGGGGGCGAAATCGTGTCCGTCGGTGTTCTCCCCCGAGACGCAGAAGAAGAGCGTGCCGGGGTGAGCCCTGCGGCTGTCATAGGCCAGCGCCGAGATCTCGGTGCGGGGCTCGCCGAGGATTCTGGCCGACTCGGCGGCGGCGGCGAGTTGTTCCAGTCTCACGCGCCGATTCTAGGTAGGGCGTCGGTGCCCTATTCGGCCGGTACCCCGAGATAGGGCAGTGCGAACTGCGCGATTTTTCCGAAAGCCGGAGCGGCGACCGAGCCGCCATAGATTTCTCCCTGGGGCTGGTCGACGATCACGGCGACCAGAAGCTTTGGGTTCTTCGCTGGGGCGAATCCGATGAAGGAGGCGACGAATTTGGTCTTCGAGTAGGTCCCGTTTTCGGCGACCTGCGCGGTTCCGGTCTTGCCGGCCAACTGGTAGCCGGGAACGCTCACCTCTGAGGCGGTGCCCCCAGGTGCCAATACTCCCTCGAGCATCGTGCGGATCTGGGCGGCGACTTCGGCCTTGATCACCCGGTGCCCCTTGGGCTCACCGACCGGTTCTCCGTTGATTTTCTCGATCAGTTGCGGACGTTTGAGTATTCCTCCGTCGGCGATCGCGGTGTAGCCGGCGACCATCTGCATCGGCGTCACCGAGATTCCCTGGCCCATCGGCAGGTTGCCCATCGTCGAGCCCGAGTACTGACTCAGCGGGATCACGATTCCGTGTTCCTCGCCGGGGAACTGAACCCCGGTCGGGCGGCCGAAGCCAAAGCGGTCGATCCAGCGGCTGAACTTTTCCGCTCCCACCTTCAGCCCGATCGTCACCGCGCCGACATTGGAGGACTGGGCGAGGATCTGGGCGACGGTCAGGTTCTCGGTCGGGCGCGGCTCGGCATCTTTGATCGTCCGATCTGCGACCTGGATCGACGGCGGCAGGGTGAATTCGGTCTCCGGGGTGACCAGTTTTTCGGAGAGGGCGGCGGCGACCGTGAATGCCTTGAAGGTCGACCCGGGCTCATAATTGAACCCGGTTGCCCGGTTGCGCAGGTCTTCGTTGCTCGCGTTTTCGAGATCTTCGGGGTTCACCGGTGGCCAGTTCGCCATCGCCAGGATCTGCGAGGTGTGCGGGTCGATCGCGATCGCCGTCGCCCCCTTGGGCGAATAGGTTTCCCCGACTTCGGCCAGCACCTGCTCGCACTTGGTCTGGATTGCGGGGTCGAGCGTCAGTTGGATGTTGCTGCCGTTTTGGGCTTCGCTCACGGTTTCCAGCCTGATCGGTTCCCCGAGCGCATCGTGGACCACCCGCCGTTCCCCGTCGGTCCCCCGCAGGGTCGCGTTCTCGCCCAGCTCGAGCCCGGTCAGGCCCTGGTTTTCATCCCCGACGGCACCGATCACCTGGCCCGCCATCTCACCCTGGGGGTAGGTGCGGCGGCTAGCGGGAAGCTCGCCGATCCCAGGCAGCTTCAGCCGTTCGATCCGGGCAGCCATCGGCAGCGCCACACGCTGGGCCACGTAGGAGAAACCGGAATGTACGTCCAGGGACTTGAGGACGCCCTTGCTGTTTTCGCCGAGGATCGAGGCCAGTTTGTCGGCGGTTTTCTGCCGGTTCTTGACCTGGTAGGGGGTCGCGTAGATCGTCTCCGCGTCTTCGGAGGCGGCGAGGGCGTCGCCGTGGCGATCGAGGATCGTGCCGCGCAGGCCGGGCACCATCACCGTGTCGGTCTGCTGGTAGGCGGCCTCGGAGGCGAGCTGCGCGCCCTGTACTCCCTGCAGCCAAAAGGCGCGAGCAACGATGACCAAAAAGCAGAGCAGGAATCCAGCGAAGAGCAGCCCGATCCGGCGCTCGATCAGCCGCATCTGGCCTAGCCCGACCCCGCCGCGGCCAGCCGGGCCGCGGCGATCGCGGCGTCACCGCGGGTTGCGTGGATTGCCTGGATCTGGGCAACCTGGGGCACCGTGAGGCCGATCGCGGCTGCGTCGTGGCGAACCCTCGAGACCCCGGATCGCTGTGCGTCGCGGCTGCGCAGGACCGAGTTCTCGGTTTCAAGCGCCTGGATGTTCTGATCGATGTGGCCGGCCGAGGCAGCGAGGCTGAGGGTGACGACGTTGAGAGCGACGATCCCGGCGAGCAGCACCCCGAGTACGCCGATCCAGATCCGGCCGCGGGTCAGGCGCACCACCAGGCCCGAGTCGGGCAGGTTGCGGACGGCGCTCGCCGTGCCGAGCGCGATCGGGATCAGTTGGCCGCCGGGGCGCCGGACCGGCACCAGGCGTTTGCGTGGAGCACGCCGCGGCTTACCCTTGGAGCGGGGAACCGCCTGCGGTCTGGAGCGCGGCACTCCCGTGGGCTTGGGGCGATCACGCGGGACGCGCGCCGGGGCCGCGGCGGCGGAGCGACGGGTCACCGTTGCCGCCTCCATCAAGCTGCCTCCGCGATCTTGATCGCGGCGCGTAGATGGGCCGAGCGGGCGCGCGGGTTCTCGGCAAGCTCCTCGGGCCCGGGCGCGATCGCGCGACGGGTCAGAAGATCGGCTTCGGGCTCGCGCCCGCAGGCGCAGACCGGCAGCTCGGGCGGACAGATGCAGCCCTGAGCGCGGGCGGCCAGGAACTGCTTGACCGGACGATCCTCCAGCGAGTGGAAAGAGATCGCAGCGAAACGCCCACCGATCGGCAGCATCCCCCAGGCGCTTGGCAGCGCGTCCTGGAGGGAGTCGAGCTCGTTGTTGACGGCGATCCGGATCGCCTGGAAGGTCCGCTTTGCCGGGTGTCCGGCGCCAAAACGAGCCGAGGCCGGCATCCCCGCCTTGACCGCATCGACCAGCTCGGAGGTGGTCTGCAGCGGGCGCCGTTTGATGATCTGGCGGGCGATCCCGCCGGCGTAGCGCTCCTCGCCAAAGCGGCGCAGGACCTGGGCGATGCGCGCCTCCGGCCACTCGTTGATGAGGTCGGCGGCGCTGAACTCCTGGCGGGTATCCATCCGCATGTCAAGCGGCGCGTCGTAGGAGTAGGAGAAGCCGCGCTGCCAAGCGTCGACCTGCATCGAGGACATTCCGAGATCCATGTAGATCATGTCTGGCTGGACGCCTTCGCCGCGCAGGGTGCGAAGCCCTTCCGCGAAGTCGGCGCCGATCAGTCGCGTCTTGCAGGTGACCTCGTCGGAGAAGCGCTTAAAGCGCTCCGCCGCGACGGGGTCGCGATCGATGCAGATCAGGGTGCCAGCCAGGCCGAGCACCGAGCCGACCCGGCGCGCGTGTCCACCGGCGCCGAATGTGCAGTCAACCGCGACTTGGCCCGGTTGGGGAGCGAGCAGCTCGATCAGCTCTGCGGCGAGGACGGGTTTGTGCTCGATCGGCATCACTGAGAGGGTGCCGTGTTCGGCCCGCCGGGCGGCACCTGAGGGCCTCGGCGCGGGGGCCTGAAATCGGGCTGCATGACTGAGATCGGCCGGCATCTCACTCAACCGCTCCCGCCAGGCCCTCGGCAATTTCGGCGGCGCTCGCGTCGAGCTCCTCCTCCTGCTTGGCCCACTCCGCGGCGTTCCAAATCTCCAGGTACTCGCCGGTGCCGACGACGACGCAGGGCCCGGCCAGTGCCGCGTGTTCGATCAGCGGCCTGGGGATCCGGATCCGACCGGCCGAATCGAGCTTCTCGTCAAAGGAGCCGCCGTGAAAGCGCCGACGCAGGCTGCGAGCGTCCTTGCCGAATGGGCTGTGTGGTGAGAGGAAGCGCTCCGATAGCGCCTCGAACTCGGTGGTCGTGTGCAGCCACACGCAGGGGTCGAAGCCTTTGGAGAGAACCACCCCGTCGGAGAGGGCCGCGCGAAAACGCGACGGAACCGTCAGACGATCCTTGGAGTCGAGGCTGTGCTCGTAGAGACCCCGAAAAGCCATCCCCGTGGGTTCCTTTCTGCGGTGGCAAAAGAGTTAAGGACCGGAGTGATGAGGTGGGAGGAGCCTCACCACCCCGGTCCCTGGGCTTCAACTCGAACGCCACACTAACCCACTTCCCCCCACTTTGCAACACGCCTCGGACGGAACGCCCCAAACGCAAGATCACTTGCATCGGATAGATTCGCCGCCGTGACCCCGGACGACGACCCACCCGGCACCCAGCCAGCCGCGCAGCCCAGCCCCAGCGCCGCTCCCAGTCCCAGCGAAGGCCTTGCACCCGAGACCAGCGGGGCGTCGGGGCCCGCGGCGCAGAGCGCCGCGCCCAGCGCCGCAGGCGGCCCACCCAACAAGGAGGCCGGGGCGCTCGGCGAGAAGCCGATCAGCGACGCCAACGATCTGCGCGGCTACCACTTCCGGCGTCTGATCCGCAGGCCGGCGACTTGGATCGCAACCGTGCTCGCGATGATCGCCTGCGGCCTCGCAGTCGCGATCCTGATCGGCGCGGCGCTCGGGGCCGGCGCGGCCCTGGTTGTGTTTCTCCTCTGCCTGGCCATCGTCTTCGCGATCGCCGATGCTAGGTCGGCCGATTCCTTTTTTGACATCTACGCTCGCCAGCGCGGCCTACAACTCGGCGGCCGCGGCTCGCTGCCAGAAGCGACCCCGCTGCTCAGAAAGGGCACCGATCGCTACGCGGAGCGCACCCTTAGCGGGCAGATAGCGGCGGGTATCGACGGAACCCTCGCCCTCTATACCTATGAGACGGAAAGCAGTGACTCAGACGGCAACCGCCAGAAGCAGTACCACCGCTTCACCCTCGGCCTGATCGAGGTCCCCGAGTGCGAGCGCTTCGTGCCCGAGCTCTTTTGCCAACAGAAGTTCGGCCTGCACGCGCTGGAGCGCTTTGAGGACGCCTTCCGCCGCTCCAAAGAACGGGTCAAGCTGGAGAGCGAGGCGCTCGATGAGAGGTACGAGATCTTCTCGGGCAAGGGTCAGGACGCGACCTGGCTGCGCCAGCTCTTTTCGCCTACATTCATCGTCTGGCTCACCGATGAGGCGCCCAGGAAGTTCGCCTTTGAGCTGGTCGACGGCACCCTTTGCTGCTACATCCACGGGCACAAACAAGACGTCGCCGATCTCGACTCGGTCGCCGGCGCCTCCTCGACTGTCGGTGCGCGCCTGCGCGCAGAGTCAACCGAGTAACGGCACGCCCCGCCCGGCGGTTTGCTCAGCCGGGCGCGATGATTGGGTGGCCGCCACAGGCGGGGCTCCTCCGCGGTCTCCAACCCTCTCGGTGTTCGCTGGGCTCCGACCCTCGCTTACCCTTCAGCGCGTGAGCTCCGATCCCAGGGTCGCGGTCTTCGGACCCAATCCGATGCTCTCGATCACGGTCGAGGCGCTGACCAGCGACGGGGGTGATGAGTTTCACCTGCACGCCGCCGGCCAGGGTGTGTGGGTGGCGCGGATGGCGGCTGAGCTGGGGGCGAGACCGACCCTCTGCGGATTCATCGGCGGCGAGACCGGCCAGGTGCTGGATCCGCTGCTCGATCAGATGCAGGTTGAGTTGCGCCTGGTGCAGACGGCTGCCCAGAGCGGCTGCTACCTGCACGATCGCCGCAGCGGCGAGCGCGTACCGATCGCCCAGAGCGCGGCGTTGCCGCCCACTCGCCACGAGATCGATGAGCTCTTCTCGAGCAGCGTCGCGGCGGCGATCGATTGCGGCGTCCTCGCCCTCTGCGGCCCCTACCCAGCCGAGGCGCTGCCGCTCGAGATCTACGGCAGCCTGGTCGCCGATGTCAAGGCAAACGGGGCCCGCGTGGTCGTCGACCTCTCACCTCCTCGCCTGGAGAGCGCCCTGGAGGGCAAACCCGACCTGGTCAAGATCAACGACTGGGAGCTGGCCAAGTACATCAGCGGCCCGGTCGACAGCGAACAGCGAATGCGCGAGGCCGCCCAGACGCTGCTCGGCGCTGGCGCCGAAACGGTGATCATCACCCGCGCGGAGGAGCCGGCCATGGTTGTGCGCGGAACCGAGGTCTGGGAGCTGGTGCCGCCGCGCTTTGAGCGCGGTGCCCGCGAGGGCTGCGGTGACTCGATGATGGGCGCGCTCTCCTATTGCCTTGCCGCCGAGCTGGAGTGGGAGCAGACGCTGCGGTTGAGCGCCGCGGCCGGGGCCGCCAACTTCCTGCGGGCCGGCCTTGGCAGCGGCTCGCGAGCGGTGATCGAAGACCTCGCCCACAAGGTCCAGCTGCGTTCACGCTAGGGCGCCTGCCTAGATGATCGGGCCGAATGGCAGCTCAGGCTCGGCCCCGGCGAGGATCGCGGCGGGTGCCTCCTCGCGCATCCAGCGCAGGTGAGAAGCGATCGGCTCGACTGTGGCGAGGCGCTCAAAGGCGGGGCTGAGCGCCACCGGGCGACCGGCACGGGAGGAGTGAGCATCGCTGGCGAGGACGTGGATCAGCCCGGCCGCGGCGAGAGCCTCCATCCCAACCGCCATCTGCTCGCGCAAGAAGAAATCAGCGGTCGCCTGAACCAGGGCTCCGGCGCTGATCAATCGCGCGATTCGCTCATACATATCAGCGGAGAGATGGCGCTCGGGGTGGGCGATCAGGGCTCGGTAACCGCGCTCGCCGAGCTCCTCGATCGAGCGCAAGAGGCTCTCCTCAAGCGGACCCGGAGAGGGCTCGAGCAAGATCCAGCTGCCACCCCCGAGCGCGACCAGGCCGAGCTCCTCCTGCGCGAGTCCCGAGACCGCGCTCTGGGCCACCTCCCCGCCGCCGCGCACGCTGACCGAAATTTCCTCGGCGCCGAGCGCGGCATTCAAGGCATCGACGCGATCGGCGAGCTCCACCACCCGCACGTCGTGATCGTGGCGGATATGGGGCGTCGCGCAGATCGTCGTGATCCCGTCGGCGGCCGCCTGACGTGCCATTGCCAGACTGTCGCTGAGGTCAAGAGCCCCGTCGTCGAGCGCCGGCAGGATGTGGCAGTGCAGATCGATCACGTCTGGCTCTGCCTGAGAGTAGCGACGATCCGGCCAGCGATGACCGGTGCAAACCCTCGTTCAGGCCCGACCGCGAGCAGGCACGCGGCTACGATGATCGGCATGATCTTGATCGCTTCCGCTGGGCGGCGGAGGCGAAGGGCTTTTCAACTCAAATGGATAAGAAGACCACCCGCAGAGGGAACTACGAGTCTGGCTCTGACTACGTACTTGAGTACGGAGAGCTGCGCTTCGCCTTCAACGAGGAAGACTTCGGCCAGCGGGTCGAGCAGGCCGCGGTCAAACTCGGTTTTGTCGCCCAGGGCCTCAGCGGGGAGGAGCTAGACGACCTCCTCGACCTCGCCGTCAGCGGCGAGATCGCCGAGCCCAGCTCACGCCTCGGCGAGCACATCAACGAGAACTGGGAGGAGCTGGTCGGACCCGCCAACCGCAGCCTCGTGCACTGGCTGCGACGCCTCGTCTTCCGCGGCGCCTGGCTCGACCAGCGCGTCAAGGAGGGCGAGCTAGATGTCGTCTTCGACGAGCGCACCCAGACCTTCGGCTACGTCCAGCCCGATCGCAGCCGGGACCTGATCGAGCTCTCCAAAGAGCCTTCCTGGCGCCGTATCGCCTACCGGCGTTAGCGACCGAGGATCAATCGCCCTACTCGCCGGCCCGCTCCAGGGCAGCGACGATCGTCAGCGAGCCGCCGGCCGCGCTGCCCGCCGCGCGGCCGGCGTCAAAGAGCTCTTTGGCCGTCTTTGAGCCGCCGAACTCCTCGGCGGCGCGACTCAGTGAGTCGATCAACACGATCACCGCTTCACCGCTCTGGGCCCGCCGCGCGGCCTGGGCCAGGGCGTCCTCGGCGTGGCGTTCCTGACCGGCGGAGACAATCTCGGCCTTCGGTGCCTCGCGCTTCCAGTCGGCGAGCTCCTCGGGGCTCGGATCGACCAGTAGGGCCACCGGGTCCGGCCCGCGCGCCGCACCGGAGAGCTCGGCGGCCAGGTCGCGCAAGAGCGTGGTGCAGGCGGCCCGGGTCTCGCCGTAGACGAGCACCTGGCCGCCGGGCGAAGCGGGCAGGAGCACGTCCTGGACCCGGATCGTCTTGCGCGCGCGGCGCCCGAAGCGCCGGCGGCGGCGGCGTTTGGGCCGCTCTGCCGAAGCGTCGGCGGGTGTCGGCACCTTGGCCTCAGATTGACGTTCGGGGGTTTTCGGTTTCTCGCCCTGAGCGGGCCGACCCCTTGTCTCGCCGCGCGGCGGGCGCTCGCGTTTTCGCGGCCGCCGCTCGCGAGTACTGCCAGAATCGCGCCGCTGACGCGACTCGCGAGCGCCCTCTGCCCCACCGCCAGCCGCACTACCACCGCCGTCGGCGAGTGCCTCGATCAGCTCCGGGCGCGCCAGCATCCGGTAGCGCTCGACACCGGCCTCGGCGGCGAGCGCGTGGAGCTCGGCCAGGTGCTTGGACTCCAGTTCGGTCTTGTTCATCGTCGCGGCAGGCTACTCAACCGGCGCCACTCGGGGTCGCGCCGGCCGGGTCGGTGCCCGCCTCGGCGACGGCCGCGGGCCACGAGCGGGCGGCCTCTCGCTTGGCGGAGCTCGACCAGCCGAGCTCATCACCCATCACCTCGGCCACCACCCGAACCGAGTCTGGGCCGCGCAGCAGGGGCGCGGCTACCAAGCCCAATCGAGTCCGTCGTAGCAGCACGTCGGCGACCGTCCGCGCCTGCTCGAGTCGGGCGGCGATCACAACCTCGGCCAAAAGGTCGGGGCGCCCCGCGACGATCGGAGCGGCCAGTCTCGGGTCCTCGCGGGCGAGCCCCAGCACGGCGCGGGCCGCATGCCCGTAACGAAAGGCGAGCTGAGCGATGGCAACCTTCCCCACCCCATCGGGGGCCTGCAGATCCTCAGCTCGCGCCGGCATCCCGAGCGGCAGCTCTGCGGTGTGACAGGGAGCCTCGCGCCCCTCGCGCTCGACAATCCGGTCGACGGTCTGTTTTGCCATCCGCCGCCAGGTCGTCAGCTTGCCGCCGGTGATCGTCAGCATCCCCGAGGAGGTCTCATAGAGCTCGGCGCGGCGCGAGATATCGACCGACTTCTTCGGGTCGCCGGTGGCGATCAGCGGCCGCACCCCAGCGTAGGCGCCGACCAGATCCGAGCGGCCGGCCGCGATACCAAAGAACGCGTTGATCGCCTCGAGCAGATACTCAACATCCTCGCCACCTGGGTGGGGGTGATCGATGTCGCCGGCATAGTCGTTGTCGGTTGTGCCGACCAGGGTGCGCCCGTACCAGGGCAGGGCAAAGATCATCCGTCCCTCGCCGGCCGGCACGATGCAGGCCGCCGAGCCGGTCGAGATCAGGTCGCGATCGATCAACAGATGGGTCCCGCGACTGGGCTTGATCCGCGGCGTGTCCTCCTCATCGATCACCTCCTCGGGACGGATTCGGTCGGCGAAGACCCCGGTCGCATTGACGACGCTGTCGGCCCAGACCTCGATCCGCTCACCCGAATCGGCCTCGACCAAGGCGACCCCCGAGGCGCGCCCATCATTTGAGAGCACCTCGGTCACCTCGGCCCCATTCAACATCACGGCGCCGAAGCGCTCGGCCTCGCCGAGCACCGTGAGGACGAGCCGCACATCGTCGGTCTGGCAGTCATAGAAGAGGTAGGCGTCGTTTGGGTTGCGCTGCTCAAGCGCTGGCACCATCTCGAGCAGCTCCTCGCGATCGATTGTGCGGTGGCGATCCGGCGACCAGAAGTAGTCCTGATCACCCTCCTTGGAGGAGCGCATCTCGCGCCGGCTGCGACCGACACGCGTGGTCGCCATCACGTCGTACATGTTGAGCCCCAATCCCAGTTTGCGATCGCGACGCTCATCGCCGAAGGAGGGCACCAGGAATGGTGTCGGGTAGACCAGGTGCGGGGCGAGTTGGACCATCAGCTGGCGCTCGAGCAAGGCCTCGCGGACCAGGCCAAGGTCGAGCTTTTGCAGGTAGCGAAGGCCACCGTGGACCATCTTTGAGGAGCGGCTCGATGTGCCGATCGCGTAATCGCCGCGCTCGATCAGGGCCACCGAATATCCGCGCGAGGCGGCGTCCAGGGCGACGCCGGCTCCGGTGATCCCGCCGCCGATCACAACGACCTCAAAGTGTTGGCCGGCGATCGCCTCGATTGCTGCGGGGCGCGAGAGCATCAGTCAAGAAAGACGGTCGTCTGCTCAATCGCCAGGCGCGCCGGGGCGGTTTTGCCGGCTTGTCGCGGACGGCCGAGGTGCAAGAGCCCGACGAAGCGCTCCTCGGCCCCCAATCCAACCGCGGCCCGGCCCTCGGCGGCGCGCAGTAGCGCCGGCGTGCGCCAGTAGCCGGCGTGCCCGCGAGCGTGTGCGGCGAGCAAGACGATGTAGGAGGCGACCGCGGTCGCATGCAGATCCTCCTCGTCTTGGATCGGGTCGCCGCTGAGTGCCGCCGAGCTGATGATCAGAGTCGGCGCACGGGAGAGCTTGGCCGCGCCATCCTCGCCAGCAACCCGCTTGAGGCGCTCGAGTGTGTCTGGGCCGAGAACCCGGAAGCGCCAGGGTGCGGTCAGGTGATGATTTGGCGCCCAGCGCGCCAGCTCGAGTAACTCCTCGATCTCCTCGCGCTCCAGTGGCTCGGGCGCGAAGGCCTTGTGCGTGCGGCGAGTCCGGATCGCCGTCTCGACATCCATCGGATCAATATCGCGCTTCGCCAGCCGACCGCTCACCAGGCGTAGCGCTTACCCAGCAGCCAGGGCGCGACCAGGGCGATCGCACCGACCCCGAGGCCGATTCCGATCGGAATCCACGGCGAGCCCCCGCCTTCTTCACCCGCCTCGATCGAGGCGGCCGGGGCGGCTTCGGTCAGCCCCGAGCTCTGTCCTTCGGGGCTGAGCGTCGCCGGACCGCTGGGCTTCGGTGCGGAGGGGGCGGCAGGAACCAGCGGCCCGGCGTGCCCTGCACCGCCGCCGATCGTGCCCGGACCGATTCCGCCACTGGCGCCCGCGCCGGGCGCTGTGGCCGGCGCCGGACTGGCCGAGGGCGGAGTACTTGGGATCGGGACTTCGAGCGGTGAGCCCGAGGATTCAGATGGCTGGGGTTCGCTTGCCGGTTGGGGTGGCGGCTGGCGGGCTGGCACCGAGACTGGCAGCGACTGACCCGAGGCCGCGACCAGGACTTCGCCGCTCACCCAGACTGGGGTCTTATCGCTTGAACCCGAGTAACGGTAGTGACCATCGCTGCTCTGCTGTGATTCGATGTAGGAGAGAGCTTTCTGCACGGTGCCCGAGGCCCCGCCGAGCGCGATCATGCCCTCCGCCGCCCAGGCAGTCGACTGGGTGTTGACGCCGCCACCACCGCCGAGCTCAAAGCCCCCACCGGAGTTCTGGTGGGCGCGCAGGTAGGAGAGACCCTGCTTGGCGGCGCTGGAGCTGGGCATCGCCTCCATCACGGCGCCGGTTACGTCAGCGTTGCTCTGCCCGCCGGGCACATCACCCCAACCGCCGTCCTTGTTTTGCACATTGCCAAGCCACGAGAGCGACTTTTCCAGGTCGCCAGCGCCGGCTGCGCGCAGGGCGATCACGGCGTAGGCGGTGCTGCTCGGCCACCCGTCGAAGGAGCCGTCGTCCCGGCGTCGCTTGATCAGCGCCGAGACCAGGTCTCTTCCGCCAAAGTTGCGCGGGTTCAGGCCGGCGCCCTCCAGTGCGAGGATCGTGCGGGCGAAATCGCCACTGCTTTCGAGCTGATCGACTCGGTAGCGCAGGTAGGCGACTGGCGTCGGTCCGCCGTTTGAGACATCGAGCGGGTTGCGCCCGGCGGCCTCAAGTCCGAGCATCGCCCAGCCGGTGATCTCGGTGCTCGACGAATCGCCGGGGTCAGCGCCCCATCCGCCGTCTTCGTTCTCCACCGAGGCCAACCAACGGCCTGCCGAGCCAGTGCCCGATGCTGCGCGGGCGCCCGCCGGCAGGGCGACGAGTAGCGCCAGCGCGAGGAGCACAGTTCCAACTGCGGCGCTCGGCATCCGCCATTCGAAACGCTCGCGGAAGCGGACCAGCATCCGGATCATCGCCGGGCCGGCGATGAGAGCGAAGGTCATATTTCCGATCGCGTGGGCGGCATCAAAGGGCACGGCACGTAACTCCAAGACGAGGAAGTGCTTAACGGACAGATCTCCCCCATATGTTGCCATCAGCGAGAAATTCAGCAAGGCGCCGTAGAGGATTCCGGCGAATCCGCAAACAGCGGCCAGCGTTAGCCGGCCGACATTTCGGGTGCCGAGGGCCAGCGCCGCGCCCAACAGGCCGCAGAGGCCCCAGGCGGCCATCTGCCACGGGGTCCAGGGTCCCTGACCGAACCAGAAGTTGGAAATCACCGCGGTCAGAGCGCCGACCGCAAAGCCGGGCGCCGGCCCGAGCGCATAGCCGGCGAAGATGACGATGTCCGTCGTCGGCTTGACGTTGGGGAAGGCCGCAAAGGCGATCCGACCGGCGATCGCCAACGCCGCCAGGGCCGCGACCAAGGCCACGACCTGGGAGGGCGGGCGCGAGCGCTCATACCAGGCAAAACCGCCGAGCAGGCCGGCGAGGACGATCGCGAAGCTGGCCGCCTCCCAGCTCATCCGCGCGCCGCCAGCGCGATCGCCCCATGCTGGGGGGTGATCACTTCGGGCAGATCGAGAACTCGGGCAACCTCGGTGGCGAAATACCAGCCGCCGGAGAGGATCTCCGCGCTGGGGCCGTCGGCGATCACCCGGCCCTCGCCGAGCAGCACGACCCGCCCGGCGAAGCTGGCGGCGAACTCGACGTCGTGGGTGGCGACCAAGAGCGCCGCGCCGCCGTCCACGAGATCATCGATCATCTCGACCAGATCCCCCTTGCGCGCGCGGTCCATACCCCGGGTCGGCTCATCGAGGGCGATGAGACCGGGGGGCCGCTCGCCACTGAAGCGACCGGCGAGCGCGATTGCCAGCGCCAGTCGCTGGCGCTCCCCTCCGGAGAGATCGCGGGGATCGGCGTCCAGCGCACCCTGCAGACCAACCACCGCCAGCGCCGCCAGACCTGACTCTCCTGGCAGCTCATCCCCAACCCGCTCACGGACCAGAAAATCGCCGGGGTTCTGGGTCAACAGGGCGATGCCATCGCGCAAAATGATTTTTCCCCGGATCGGCTCGAGCAGGCCCGCCGCGCTGCGCAGCAGGGTGCTCTTGCCGGCGCCGTTCCTGCCCATCAGCGCGACCTTTTCGCCAGGCTCGACGGCAAGCTCGATCCCGCGCAGCACATCGCGCGCCCCCTCCCCGGGATCGAGCTCCACCCACAGATCACGGATCTGCAGGGCGGCGCTTACCGGCGCTCGGCGCCCGCGAAGCGCTCGCAACCCCGCGGCGATCCGGCCGGCGCCACCCGCGGGGCGCTCGGGGCCAGGTCGCGGTTCGGCGGGTCCCTGGACCTCCCACTCCAAGAGCCGGCGGGCATCGCGGACGCCGATCGGTGGAGTCTGCAGACCGGCCAGCGAGAAGAGGCGTGCCGCCGGCGTTTGCAGTGCGGTGTCGGTGTCCTGCGCCCAGGCGAGGAACTCGCGTGGAGCGCCATCGAAGGCGAGGGCGCCCGCTTGCAGCGCGATGACTCGGTCGGCGGCGGCCAGGCAGCGCTCGAGGCGGTGCTCGGCGAGCAAGATCGTCACACCCCACTCCTCATTGAGCCGGCGCAGCAGCCAAATCAACTCATCCCCTGCCACCGGGTCCAGCTGAGAGGTGGGCTCGTCGAGGAGCACCAGTCGCGGGCGGGTGACCAGCGCGGCGGCAAGCGCCACCCGCTGCAGCTCACCGCCTGAGAGCGAATCGACCGAGCGCTCGAGCAGATGGGGAATCGCGAGCGCGAGCGCGACCTCCTCCACGGCCCTGGCGCAAGCGCCGGGCGGCGTTCCCGCCAGCTCCAGTGGCAGGCCGACCTCGGCGCTGACCGTGGTCGAGACGACCTGGGTCTCGGGGTCCTGCGCGAGGTAGCCAACCACCGCGGCGAGGCGGCCCGGGCCATTTGCGAGGGCATCGATACCTGCCACCGTGACCCGACCCTCGAGCTCGCCGCCGTGAAAATGGGGAACCAGCCCGCAGGCGGCGCGCAACAAGGTCGACTTGCCACAGGCCGAGCGCCCGGCGAGGATCGCGAACTCCCCGGCCGAAACCTCGAGGGAGATCTCGCGCAGCGCGGGCCGATCCGCGCGCGGATAGGCGTAGGTCAGCTCCCGGACCGACAGCGCGGGGGCCAACCGGGTCGCGGGCGCTGCCTCAGGCATGACCATCCTCCGGCGCCGAGTTGCCAGGCGACCGGTCAGCCTCGCGACGAAGCGGTGCCAACCCGGCGAGCACGACGAGGAGCGCCAGCGCGATCGTCCCGGCGCCGAGTGCGACCTCGATCGATGGGTAGGCGTGAAAGGCGCCGATGCCGAGCGCGGCGGCCAGCGCGCTGAGGGCAAGAACCCCGAAGCCGACGGCATAAAAGCGGGTGTCATAGCGCGAGCGGCTCGCTTCGCGCCGGGCCCGCAGGGCCCGCAGTCCGTAGCCGCGCAACTCGACCGTCGCGGCGACATCAACGGCGCGATCAAGCGAGCCCGCGAGCAGGCGACGCGCAAGCGCGGCGCGACCGACCGGGCTGGCGCCGGGGCCGCGCAGGCGGGCGGCGTCTCGCAGACGCGCCGCATCGGCGGCGGTGACCGGAACCAGCCGACAGACGAGCGTCGCGGTCAGCGCTGAGCGCCCGGCGAAGGGGCGCAGCGCGCGCAGCACTCGGTCGGGATCAACGCAGGCCGAATACACAGCACAGACAACCATCACGACCGCCGCCCGCAGACCAAGCACCAGCCCTTCGGCGAGCGCCTCGGCAGTCACGTCGACCGGGCCCAGCAGCGGCCAATCCCCCAGCCGCGCCAAGACTGTGTCACCGCGACTGACGATCAGGCAATTGACGGCGACGATCAGCAGCGCCAAGGCCAGCCCCATGCGAAGCGCCGCGCGGAGCGCATCGCGGGCGCCGGCGAGATAACCGGCAAGGCCAGCGCCGAGACCGGCGCCCACCAACACCACTGGGCTGGAGAAGAGGAAGGCCACAGTCGCCAAGGAGCCCAGGTAGAGAACGGCGGCGCCTGGTGAGGCCGATTGCAGCGGCCCGCGACGCGCGGTGTAGGCAAACGGTGACCTCATTGCCACACGCTGCTCATCTGCTTGGCAGGGGTAGCGGTAACGGCGCCCCTCCGGCTTCGGCGAGGACCGCGAAGTGATCGCGTAGGTCGGCGACATCGAGCAGATTCGCCGCCGTCTGCACCGCGCGCTGATCGCAGCCGGTGATCACCCAGGTGGGTGGCGCTTCATAACGGCGGGTCGCGGCGACCAGTCCCGCATCTGCGCCCAGGGTCCGCGCACTGTGACCAGATTCATCCAGGCCCTGAAGCTGACACCGATTCCCAGCTTCGAGGTCAGCGAACACTCCGCTGACCTGCGGTCCGTTCCCGATCTGCGCGGCGGCGGGATCAGAACGAAGTTGCGCCCAGGGACCGACCAGGATCCGGATCGCTTCCGGGGGGGCGCCCTCGGTCAACGAGACGCCGGCCGCCCGCAGCCTTTCGCGGGCGATATCGCACCCCTCCCCGCCACCCAGACAGTCAACGGAAACCGGGTGATCAGTTCCTTCGTAGCCGCTCCTAAATGGCTGGGGCCAGGAACCGACCACCGCCGGCACCCGCATCGCCTGGGACCAGTCGTGGTAATCCCACCAGATCGCCTCACCTCCGTGCAGCGAGTAGTCAGCGGCGCCGATGTTGGACTCGACACCGTTGACATAAAAGAACCAATCGGCCGGGCCTCCTGTGGCGCCCTCGTCGGCCCCCAGCCCTTCGATTGAATCCACGAAACCGCCGCCGTAGCTGGTCTGGATCTGGGCGCCGCGTTCGAGCACCCGCATAACCGTGTCGGCTTCAGAGATCGCTTGGCTGCTTGGTCGGGCGACCTGTTCGGCGCCGAAATTCCGGGTCACCGTCAGGCTCACGATGCCGAGCTCCTTGCCGGGCCCCAGCCCGCAGCCTGCCACGAGCGCCACAAAGAGCAGCACGGCGGCGGCGGCAGCGCCGCCGATCCCGGCGTTCAATGCGCCCTCCTCAGGGACAGAGCAGGCCCACGCAGACGCTGAGTTTGTTCGAGGGGATTTCCCTGCCGTGCGTGGCGCGCAGTTCCTCGCTGGCCCCGAGCGTCACCGTCGCCCTGCCACTCGCGTCGGTCGGCCCGCTGGCCCCGGTCACCGTCGCCCCGGCAACCGGCTTGCGCCGGCCCTTTTCATCGTAGGAGAAGACCTCCACCTGGAAGGGCAGGCCCGCGGGCGCGCTGCTCGGGCCACTCAGGCTGAGCTCATTGGGGTAGGGATATGAGGCCAGCGCCCAGAGCACTTCATCTCCGGGCTTTAACTTCGTCTTGTCGCCACCCACCTGTGAGGCCTTGTGGTTGACCTTCAAGAACCACGAGAGTTTGGTGGTGGCGCTATCCCCCCCAACCGTGCAGAGGCCGAGGCCGAAACTGAAGGCGTCGGTGACATAAAACGGCCGCAGCGCCGGGTCCAGCCGCGCCTCCTCGGCGAGCAGGCCGAGGGCCGTCGCACCCTTGATCGTCCGGGCCCTGCCACTGCCCCGCGATCCCGATCCAAAGCAGCTCGCCCTGCGACTGGTCGGGACCCTGGTCGTACCGGTGGGCAGATTTGCTTCGGCGAGCAGCTTGCCGCCGGTGCCGACCACGCGAAGCTCGGCAGGGATCGTCTCAGCTGCCGCGAGCGCGGCAGCTGAGAGCAGGAGCACGAGCGCCAGCCCAAGAACAGCCGCCAGCCGATTTTTTGGAACGAGTCTTGGCATTTGAAGCCGCCCTTTCCTCGAGGGTTGTCATGGCTGGCCGGGGACAGGTCTCCTGGCTTCCGGGGTCAAAGGCCGTGCCTTCCCGGAGCGAATGTGTCACTCCAGTGGCTGGCGCCAGAGGCGCCCCACGGCTTTGCGTTACCCGGTCACAGTGGCGGGACCGCGCCGGTCTTACACCGGACTTCCCTTGACCACCGACCGTACTTATGGGGCCGAGTCTATCCCCACCCCCGGCCGCCGGCGCCAACCCGGGACCGAGGGCCACATCGCGGCGCCCGGCCGCGAGCCGGCCTGACCGCGCGAGGACGTGTCTATCCTTCTCTTCATGTCGCGGCGCTTGAATCTCGCGCACCCGCGCGTCGTGACCCCGCTGGTCGCGGCGCTGCTCGCGCTCGCCGCCTTAGTCCCCAGCCAGGCCGGAGCCGCCGCCCGCCTGCATCCGCCGACCCTCGCCAGCGCCAGCGCCGCCACAGAAGCGGCGCGGATCGCCGCCTACTGGACGCCGCAGCGTCGCCGCGAAGCCCAGCCGCTTGAAGCCGGGCCAGTCGTCGACCCGCTCGCCACCTCGAGCTTCCTCCCGGTCCAGAATGCAACCCAGCCCCCCTTCATCGTCAACGGTCGGATCTTCTTGCGGCAGGGACGCGACGTTGGGTTCTGCTCGGGGACCGCGATCAATAGCGCCAGCCGGCGCCTGGTGCTAACCGCGGGGCACTGCGTTAACACCGGGCCGCGCGGGATTCGCGGGCGCTCCACCTGGTCGCGCTATTTGGAGTTCGTCCCCGCCTACACCGACGGCACCGCTCCCTTTGGCGCCTTCATCGCCCGCCGGGCGGCGGTCTTTGCGCCCAAACCCTGGGTCAAACAGGGCAACCCCAACTACGACATCGGCGCGATTCTCACCGGGCCCAACGAAAGCGGCGTCCTTCCCGCCGATGCCGTCGGCGGGGTGACGATCGCCCTCGACCGTCCTCGCCAGGCCTCGTTTCAGACCTTCGGCTACCCCGGCGAAGTCCATCAGCTGCAGGAGTGCAATTCACCGGCGGTTGGCGAAGACAGACTAACCCGTGTCGTCCCCGGTCCGCCAACGGTCAAAATCCGCTGCCACTGGTTGCCGGGCGCCAGCGGCGGCGGCTGGCTGACCGAAGGGGGCACCGAGATCAACGGCCTGACCAGCTATGGCCGAGACCATGATCTGATCCACACCTACGGTCCCTACTTCAGCAGCGGCAACGTCGGCGCCCTCGTCCAGGGTATGTAGGGGACCGGCAGCTCAGGCGCTGAGCTGGTCGCGATAGAAACGGTAATCGCCGCGCTCGGGGCGCAGATTTGAGGCCAGCGCCAGGTGATGGCGAGCGCGCTCGGTCTCGCCGGTCTTGGCCAGCGCCCTGCCCAGGCAAAAGTGGGCGTAATCGTTGACCTGGTGGGCCTCGACAACAGCGCTGAACTCGACCACCGCGGCAGCAAAACGCCCCGAGCGAAAGTAGGCCCGCCCCAGTGCCTCGCGCACCGAGGACTTCTCCGGAGCACGACGAGCTGCTTGGGCGAGCGGCACCGCGGCCTGCTCGAAGTCGCGCTCCTCGAGCAACTCGATCCCGCGGCGGTAGAGCGTGAAGGTGGAATCACGATCGAGATTCAGGGACATTGGAAAATTGTAGGAGGGCGAGACGACCGGGCGCCGTGGATTACCCCGGCCGGGCACGTGGTCGCATGCGGGGTCGAATTTGGCGAGCGCCGCCAGGGCGGTTGCGGCGCGCTAGGCACCGAGACGGCGCAGCACTCTGTGAGCGGCGTTGTAGCCACACATCCCGTGGGCACCCGCGCCCGGCGGTGTCGCCGCCGAACAGATGTAGACGCCGGGGATCCCGGTCGCGTAGGGGTCGAGGGCCAACCGCGGGCGGATCACGGTCTGGCGCGGCGTGTTTGCGCCGGCGATGATGTCGCCGCCGATGTAGTTCGCGTTGTAGGCGGTGAGCTCTGCGGTTGTGCGGCTGGCGCGGGCCAGGATCCGCTCGCGCAGGCCCGGCGCAAAGCGTTCGATCTGATCGAGCAGCACCTCGCTCGCATCACCGGGGTAACCGCTGGGCACGTGCGCGTAGGCCCAGACCGGGTTGACGCCGGCGCGCGAGCGGGCGGGGTCGGCCAGGTACTGCTGGCCGACGAGGACGAAGGGCCGCTCCGGCAGGCGGCCTCGATTCACCTCGCGCATCGCGGTCAGAACCTCGGCGTAGGAGCCGATCGCGTGCACGCTGCCGGCTCGGCGCGCGGTCTGATCGCGCCAGGGGATATCGCCCTCCACTGCGAGATCGAGCTTGAAGGCCCCGGGGCCATGGCGGTAGCGACGGTAGGCGCGCGCGACGCGGGAGGGCAGGCGCTGACCGGCGAGCTCGAGCACCCGCGCCGGGGAGAGGTCGAGAACGATCGCATCCGCAGCGGGTAGCTCGGCGAGTGAGCCGACCCGCCGTCCGGTCTCGATCCGGCCGCCGTTAGCGCTGATCACCGCGCCCAGAGCGTCGGCGATCGCGCCCGAGCCCCCGCGCGCAACCGGCCAGCCGTAGCGGTGACAGGAGCAGATCAGCGCCATTCCCACCGAGGAGCTCAGCGGCTGGCTAAGCGGACTGAAGGAGTGGGCGGCGACGCCGGCAAAGAGAGCGCGCGCCGCCGGCGTGACCAGGGCGCGGGCGAGCAGGGTGGCCGGCGTCAGAGCGCGCAGGCCGAAGCGGGACAGTGTCAGCGGGTGGCGGGGTAGGTGCAGGAGGGGGCGCAGAATGTCCTCGCTAAGTCCCTCAAAAGCGGCGGCCGAAGGCCCGAAGACCCGCCGCCACGCCTCCCCCGCAGCGCCTAGCCCGGCGGCCGTGCGCTCGATCGAGTGCAACATCGCCACACCGCCACCGTCCTCGAGCGGGTGGGCCAAGTCGACTTCCGGCCAAGCCCACTGCAGGCCATGGCGATCGAGATCCAACTCGTTGAGGGCCGGCGAGCCAACTGCCATCGAGTGCACGCCCGAGCAATCGTCATGGAGTAACCCGGGCAGGGTCAGCTCGCTGGTGCGGGCGCCACCGCCGATCTGCGCCGCCGCCTCGATCATCGTCACCCCCACGCCCCGTTTTGCCAGCGTCGCGGCGCAGGCCAGGCCGTTGGGCCCGGCTCCGACGATCACCGCCTCGCTCATGCGCTGGTGGGGGGCCCGTCCTGGGTGCTCCCAACCGGGCTCGGTCGGGCCGGGAAAGGCTTCTGGTCGAGCCAGGGCTGGCGCTTGACCATGTCGGAAACCTCCACCGTCCCTTCCTCAAGCAACCCCTCGGCCGCGTCGAAGATCCGGTAGCGCTGGCGCGGCACACGCGCGGGCTGGGACTCAAGCGTCACCACCCGCAGTTCGCCCGCCTCGAAGTGGCAGCGCTCCTGTACTGCCTCCAGCAAGCGCTGGTCATGGAAGTGCCCGTCGCCGAAGTTGTAGCCGAGCACCACCCCGGCGATCAGCTCGCCCTCGCGGACCCGATAGTCCTCGACCTCATCGACGGCGCGCGGCAAGAGGCCGTTGAGGGCGCGACCATGGGAGTGCATGGCGCGGAAGGCGAGACCTTTGGCGAGCAGCAGCTCGGCGGTCTGACGGTCGTAGTAACCGGCCAGCTGCTCGACGACAATCGGCGCCGACTTGACGATGCTCTTATCGAGTTTCTCCTCGGCCCCGCCCTGCTTGCGGAAGAGCCACTGACTGGTCGCCCAATTGCCGGCGTAGTAGCGCATCGAGGGCAGGAAGGAGATCAGGTCGGGGCGGAAGTTGCCGAGGATCGGAATCGCCACGCAGGTCAGGGCGAGGATCACCAACAGCAGTGGGTCATTGAAGCTCGAGAGCGGCAGCGAGCCGTAGTGGCCAAAGAGAAAGAGGACACCGAAGATCATGAACACGTTCCACTCCAGCGGTACCGCGAGGGGGAACGTGGAGAGGATGTGGAGGTGAAAGACGATCATCCCGGCGGCTGCCAGCCATCCGATCGTGCCGCCCTGGGAGAGGAGCAGGATCGCCGGCAGGGTGAACTCCATCGCCGTGCCCATGTGGGCGGCCAGGGCGCCGGCAGAGGACGGCAGGAGGTCATCGGGATGGTTTCGATAGAGCCGGCCCTTCATCTTGCGCGAGCGATTCCAGGGCGTATTGCTGATCATCACGGTGACGACGAACGGGAAATGGCGGTTGAGCTTTGAGGAGGCCGCTCCCCACCAGATGCAGATGAAGACCAGCTGCGCGGCGATGATCATGTTGTGCAAGGGGAAGAGGAAGAGCAGCATCAGGTTGCCATAGATCTCCGCCCGTGCCGCCAGGAAGGGCACCTTGTCACGCAGGCCGAGCAGGACGAGCAGGACGAGCAGCGTCGCCACGGCACCGGGGTCAAGGCGCCCCGCGAGTACCGTCGAATCGCTGATGCCCGCGGTGAAGAGCAGGTAGCCGAGCCAGAACAGGACACCCGCATAGAGCGCGACGTCGAGGGGCGTACGGGTCGTCCCCCGAGTCAGCGGGACGTGCTCGGGCCAGGGCGGCAGCCGCATGGTCCCGGGACGTGACCAGTAGAGAACGCCCCCGATCATCGGTTTGAAGCGCAGGGTCAGCGGCAGCGAGCCGGCGCCAAGGCCGAGGATCTCCCAGAGCATCGTCCAGACGACCGCCTTCTGAAACACGATCGGTTCGCTCCACCAATTGCCCAGATCGCCCAGTCCGCCCAGTCCGGGAGTGAGCGAGATCACCAGCAGCCCGCCGAGGCTGAAGGCGATCAGCTTCACCACATAGAGGAGATAGACCGCGACTGGGGTGCCGAAGCCGTTGATCGCCCAGTCTTGGGCCAGTGCCTTTATTCGCTCCAGGTGCGGGCGACCTTCCCACTCCTTGACCTCAAACGGCGGGGGGGTGGGGTCGAGCAATCCCATCTGCGCTGAGCCTACTTCGCCGAACCCACCACCGTTTCCCACCGGTTGACACCGGCGCGGCGGCTAGGGCCCGCCGCGCCGGTGCTGGCAGCGCTACTACCCATCTCGAGGGCCGATCATTCAGCGCTCAAGTCGGCGTCCTCGACGTCGATAGCTCCCAGGCGTGGGAGCGCCGCGATGACAACGCCCCCGCCCCGGGGCGGCGGATCAAACGCTGCCACGAGGAGCTGGGGATACCGGGCGCCCGACCTCGACCCAGCGCCGCCCGAGGAGGAGCTGACCCGACGCGCGGCGCACCAGCCTCATGCCGAGGCGATTTGCAAGACAAGCAGCGCCGAGATGCCCGCCAGGCAGATCAGGTGCTGGTGGGCGATCGAGCGAGCCAGCTCGCTCTGGCGCCGGGGTGTGTCGGTGCGGGCGCCGAGCCGCACCGCTCTGGGCACCGTGAGGGCGCCGGCGAGTCCGATCGGCGCGGCGGCAACGGCTAGTGAGCTCCAGCCGATTGCAGGCGCGACATCACCCCGGAGGATCTCGACGACAACCGCGGCCAGGGTGACCACCATCACCGTCGCGATCAGCCGATTCATCGGACGCGCGGCGGTCGTCACCCGCGCGTAGTAGGCGGTGATCGAGCTGAGTGCGCTCTCTGGTAGCTCGACGCCCGGCGCCCTCAGTGCCTGCACATCGAACATCAGGTCAAACCAAAGGACGCAGAATAAAAAACCGGCGCCGGCCGCCGCCACGGTGTTCATCTTCGGCAGTATCCCAGCGCCACGGGAGCTCGGCAGCAGCTGGCCGAGGTCTGTGAGGACCGCCACAGCGGTTCGCCTCCGCGGCCTCTAGCTGCGAATATTGCGCGCCACAGTCTGCCCCTGCCAGCCGATTTGACCCCCCAATAGGAGGCGCTAGATGAAGGCCCACATCGTCGTCGCTTTGAGTATCACTGTGGCGCTCACGCTGACCGCAACCGCCGATGCAGGGTTGCCGAAGGCAAAGACCACCCTGATCGTCCCCTCGAAGTCGATCGGCGGAGTCGCGCTGGGAGCCAGCTCAAAGGCCGTGGCCAAGGCTTGGGGCAAGACGGCGAAATGCGAATACCAGTGCCTCTATGAAGGAAAGGCCTCCGGTGAATTGGCCAGCGTCCTACTTGAGACGAAGAGCACCGGCGCGACGCCGAAGGTCTGGTCGATCTTCATCTCGGTCGCCCAGACGCCGAGTGGCTCGACCCCCAAGCCGAACTTCAATACGGTGCTGACCGCCTTCAAGACCTCCAAGGGCATCGGCCTCGGTTCGAAGCTGAGCGAACTGAAGAAGGCCTACCACCAGTTGAAGAAGTCCCCCGGGTTGTCCGCCCCGACCGCCGTCTACTCACTTGCTGGGCCAAAGGAAAGCTCGACGACCTTCACCCTGACCAGCAACCGCGTGACGACGATCGGGATCACCGCCCATCCGGGCGGGTGAGCATCACCGGAAGCTCTTGCGCCAACCGTGCTGGTGGACCGAGAACCGCGAGCAGAGCCGCCGATGGAGTCCGAGCGGCGAGGATGCGCTGCGCTGGGTAAATCATCGATCTCTCAGGCGGCGGAGCTGAGGTCGGCAGATTGCCACGAACCGGCTAGCGGATGACCTTCAGCCTGGCGAAGCTGGTACTCGCGATCCCATCGATCCTCGTCGTCCTCCTGACCAAGATCCACCTCGCCGCGGCGAGCCGCGACCGGAAGGCCTTCTTTGGCTTTAGCGAGTCGGTCACCGATTTGCCGCTGCGGGCCCTGGCCCGTGCGACGGAGCTCTCGGGCCTGCCCTTGCGCTTTTTGCTCACCGCCTGCAGCACAAACGAGCAGCCTCCTGGTCTTGCGCGCTTCGAGCACCTGAGCGCAACTCCCGGAGGGACGACCCTTACCGCCTGAACTTGAGCCGCCGAAGGCGAGCCATTGCAGAGCACCATCTGCCCGGTGTAGACCCTCGCCGTAGAGCAGCCTTCGTCGTCGGTTACCGTCAAAGACGCCATATATATGCCGGGTCGCGCATAGGAGTGGCTGGCGGTGGGCGTCGCCTGAGTGGCGCTCAGGCCATCGCCAAAGGCCCGGGCGTAGGTGCCAACGCTGCCGTCCGGATCGCTGGAAGCGGCGGCGTTGAAGGAAACCGGTACCCGCGGCCGCGCCCCGGCAACCGAGAAGGAGGCCAGCAGAGCCTGGTTCGGGGTGATCGCCACTTCGTAGGGGTCTTCACCAACGGCGATCGGCGTGCCGATTGGCTGATTGGTCTGGGTGTTGATCACCGAGACGCCCCCGGAGCCCTCATTGGCGGTGTAGGCACTCCTTCCGTCGGGGCTGATCGCGATCCCATAGGAAGCGTTGCCCACCGCGATCGGCGCGCCGAGCACCTGATTTGTGTGAGTGTCGATCATCGAAACGCTGTCTGCTCCGGCGTTGGCGACATAGGCAAATCGGCCGTCGGGGGTGATCGCAATTGCTTCGGGATTGCTGCCGACGGTGATCGGTGTGCCCACCACTTGGTTGGTCTGGGTATTGATCACCGAGACGTCGTCTGAACCCTCGTTGAGGACAAAAGCGTCGCGAGCCCGGGCGGCGGGTGCCAGACCGATCAGCAACAGTGCAAGTCAAGCGCCAACCAGCAGAAAGAACCGAGGGGGATGCCCGAGGGCACGAAGCGCAGCGGGCATGAATCAACTGTAGCTGGGCTCCGATCGCCGCACGCGACATCTGTCCGGATCCAGGGGGCGGTGCGCGTCTGCGCCCGGGGGCTGCCGAAGAGATCTTCGACACCTACGGATCGGAACAGATGAGCCCCACGCGAAGTTGCTCAATGCTCGGGCGAGGACTCGCCCTTAGCGCAATTGCCTGCCTCCTCCTCGGGGCAGGGTCGGCGTGCGCCGCGAGCAAAGGCGCCGTACTCAGCCTGACCACCGTCCGAGTCGGAGCTCCGGGCAACCCCTCGGTCGCGATCGTTCCCTTCACCGACGCTGTCTATAAGACCTGCGCCGAAGCGCCGCAGGGCGGTCCCGGCTGCCAAACCGTCGGCGCCGTTGGCTACCGCTACGGGATCGGCCAGCTCGAGATCACCGTCGCGCAGTGGGTCAAGTTCCTCAACACGGTCGACCCCACAGGCACCAATCCTCACCAGCTCTATGACCCGACCGAGAGCGCCTCGGCCTGGCCAAAGTACGGCCAGATCAACATGACCTCCTCCGGCCCTCCCGGACACCACTACTCGGTCGCCTACCCTGAGTGGGCCGATAAGCCCTACGGCTTCGCCAATTTTCTGCGCGCGGCGCGTTTCGTCAACTCGCTCTACAACGGCACCCTGCTCTCCAGACAGCCAAGCTCCGCGGGCGCCTTCAGCTACGTCACCTACCGGGTGCGGCTCTCGCGGCGCACCGAGCGCGGTATGTATGACCTAGCGAGCGAAAAGAGAAGCGGCGCGACCCGCACCCACAAGTCCGGGTTCGTGTTGCCAAGCCAAAACGAGTGGATCAAGGCCGCCTACTACGACCCGAGCGGTGGCGGCACCTACTCCTACTGGAAGTACCCGACCAACCCGGGCGTCTTTGGCGACGGGACCGCGACAGCACCAAGTGCGACCACCCTCAACCCGACCAACGGCGACGTCACCAACGCCGCGACCCAACCCCTGGCGAACTACCACGCCGCCGGCCTGCCGGCACCGAGTTGGTGCCCGGCGGAGGTCGAACCGACGCTCTGCTCGAGCCTCAACCCGTTCGGGATCGACCCGACCGCCTACGCCGAGGCCTATCAGGGCAGCCTCAGCTCGGTCGGAGAGGCAGACACCCCCTCCCCCTGGGGCACGCTCGAACAGGGTGGCAACGCGGTCGAGTGGACTGACACAATCACCCCACCACCCTCTGGGAGAAGTAACGGACGGGTCTGGCGACGCCTGCACGGCGGCATCGCCAACGCACCCGCCTACCAGCTCTGGCTTTCGGCGGTCGGACTTCAGCCCCAGGACAACCGCTTCTACAACCTGACCTACCCCTGGCTTGGGTTCCGCATCGGGGTGCTCGGCAACCTCACCTCGGCCAAGGGCACCTCATAGTCGCTATGCGGCCCGGGCCCGTCGATAGACCCGCGCGAAAAGCGCCATCGCCAACCCGATCCATCGCACACCGGCGCTCTGTCCGAGCCCAGACCTACGCGCTTTGAGGTCGGGCATCAATGCAGCGAGAGGATCAATGCCCTCGACGCCGGCACGCCAGAGCTCTCGCCCGCGATCCAGCCTGGCCGCCGGTCTCGGCGAACAACTCGGGGCCCTGTTTCCCATCGCGCCCGGCAAAGCAGCCTCCTGCACGAGTTTTCGCGTCTGGTCGGGGTGAGGACAGAGCTCTGCTCGGGCCCATCGGCCTCGGGATCCGGTTGGTAGAGCTCGCCTCCTGCCGGGCCCACCAGCGCCACATAGATGGCCCGCCACCGGGCGGTATCTTTGAACCTGTCGGCTCTCAGTCACGACTGAAGGAAGCTCGGTGACAAACCAGCTGACCAGCGCGCCGGGTTGCGGGACTGGGTGAGGATCCGCTCCGGCCCCTGGAACTAGATGACGAAGCCTTCGCCGCTTTTCAGAGCCGGCAACCGCGATCGGCTGGGGCTGGCTCAGACCACTTCCCCGCGTGCGGTGGCGCCACTCTGTCCCCTCGGCACGACTGCGCCGTCAATGCGGACGGCAGCTAGCATTCGCGCATGCCGCTTTTTGGTCAGGAGCATGTCGAGCGATATCGCGCCACCGACGGCGTCGAGGGACACGCGTGGCGGGGAACCCAGACGCTGCTGTTGACGACCACAGGGCGAAAGTCAGGGAAGCCCCGGACGACGCCGCTGATCTACGCGCCCCAGGGCGAGGGCTACACGATCGTCGCCTCAAAGGGGGGCTCCGACGCGCCGCCCTCCTGGTACCTGAACCTAGAGGCAAATCCGACGGTCGAGGTGCAGATCAAAGGCGAGCGCTTCTCAGCGCGAGCCCGCACCGCGAGTGCCGAGGAGAAGCCGCAGATGTGGAAGACGATGACGACCGAGTGGCCTGCGTATGACACCTACCAGCAGAACACCTCGCGGTCGATCCCGGTCGTCGTCCTCGAACGCGTGCGCGACGCCGGCTAGGCCGACCTCCCCGCGCCGCGCACTGCGCCGCTTCCTTGAGAGGAGATTTCAAAGCGCCGAGATCGCCGGCCGGAGTCGCCGCCGGGCGCTCGCGCATGCCCCCTGTCCACACTGCAGCGGGCGGCCGGGAACCGGGGACGAGGGGCGACAGCACTCCGGTTGTCGTCGTTCCTCGCCTCGGGCAGCGCAGTCACGATCTGAGCAGGTCCCGTAGACCCTTCCCGGCGGGCGGACTACGGCCGCGGCGCCTAGCTGCCGATGTAGCGAAAGTGAAGTCTCCCCTACAGCTACAGGCCGGCCTCAGCAAGGACCTGATGGCCCATAGCGCAGCCGCGATGTTCGGCGCCGCCGGCTTGGTCGGTCTGATCGAGGCATTCACCAGTGGGGGGCCAGACACCCCGCTCCTCCCCGGTTTCGCTGCATTCGCCATCGCGGCGTTTCTCCTCGCCTTGGGCCGAAGACTTCCGACCGCGGCGATGGCAGCCCTGGGACCGCTCGGGGTTGTCCTGATTGGACTCTCGCTCTCGACCAACACCGGTCCGGGGGACGGTGCCCTCCTCTACATATGGCCGGTGCTCTGGCAGACCTACTTCTTTGGACGCAGGGGGGCGATCCTGATCGCCGTTTGGGTCGGATTGGTTCACGCCCTGGTCCTGATCTCGCTGCCAGCGGGTGTCGGCTACCTCGACCGTTGGATCGACGTGATGGCCTCGGTCCTCGTCGTCGTCACGGTGGTAGAGGTATTGGCCGAGCGCAACCGGAGACTGGTCGCCCAGTTGGCCGAGGAGGCGCAGGTCGACAAGCTGACCGGTCTGCTCAACCGGCGAGGCTTCGAGAAGCGGGCCGAGCTCGAGCTTGCCCGAGCGCGTCGCGATCACCTCTCATTGGCTGCCGTCGCTTTCGACCTGGACCTCTTCAAGCACGTCAACGACGAGTTCGGCCACGAGGTCGGGGATCAGGCCCTTGCGCACCTCGGTGAGATATTCCGGGCCGAGATGCGCGACACCGACGTTCTCGCGCGGGTCGGAGGCGAGGAGTTCGTCGCGCTGCTCCCCAACGCTGAGATCGGCGACGCGGCGGCCTTCGCCGAGCGCGTTCGAGCCGCCATGCAGGTGGCCGGCGGCGCTGCGTTACCGACGGTGACGGTGAGCGCAGGTGCAGCCGTGGCGAGCGCGCCCGAGCACCTCGAGCCACTGCTGAGGAGTGCCGACATAGCCCTTTATGAAGCCAAGTTCGCCGGCCGAAATCAAACGGTGGTGGCGGGACGGAGCTTCGGGCGCACTGACTCGTGCGCGGTCAAAATTGCCGGAGCCCAGCAGCCTCACCGGGGCGATCAAAACTGATTGCTGAAGTGGACCACGGTGACGATCTCCAGCGGTGATCCTCCACTGTCGATCGAGGGAAATGAGAGCGGGCCGAGCGGGCCGATGATCTCCCTTCCACCCATCCAGCAGCGCCTCGATCCCCCTAGCCGGCAGGCAGATCCGCCCCCAGCTTGCGATGATTGGCGCCCCTCGTGCGGGCCTATGCAGCGCCGATCGAGTACCAGGAGAGGCTTTTGCGGCCTGGACAAAAGGATGAAACGAAATGGAATTCACTGACCGCGACCCCCCTGTGGGTGGGGCGGGCGGCCGGATTTCCGGCCTCGCCGCGATTTGCGTTCTCGCCGTCTTGGTCGCCCTGGGCCTGAGCCCCTCGGTGCTCGCCGGCGGCAGGAACGATGTCTATGTCGGTGAAGTCGAGCAGTCGGCGGTGAAGGGGTTCGGCCAGCAGAAAGCGATCGAACTCTATGTCCACACCCAGCACCATCGGGACGGCAGGGTGACAATCAAGATTCCCGTGGTGAATATCTTTGACCTCTATGCAACCTGTCGGGACGGTAGCGCTGAGGGAGTGGGCTTCAACGCCGGCGGGACCACCAGCAAGCTCGACCTTAGAGATATCACGGTCTCGCATCGCAGCTTCAAGAGCGCTGGTGTTTGGCAAGATCTCGATCGATTCGCATTCCAAGGATCCCTTCCCAAGCATGGCCCGGCTCGGGGCACCGTTGAAGTCACCACGGAACCGGCGGTGGTCGAAGCTGGCGAAGGCGAACGGGAACACCTCGGACGTTGCCGCAGCGGCCTGCTGAACTGGAGCGCTGTACGCAAGTAGCCCGAGGGAATTTCAAGGCAGCGCACCAATCGGGCCGTCATCCCCTCACCTGCAGCCTGATTTCCGATCGGCGGGCCAGGGTGACCTTGTGCGGACGAGAAACCGGCTTGCGGTGGCGGCCGGGGAGTGCTGCGGGAGGTATTCAAATTCCCCGCACGCCATACCTCTCGAGTTTCAGCGTCGAGCTCAAGATCTGAGAACGTGATCTGATTCTCAACGGTCCCTACGCCGCTGCGCCTCAGGATTGCCTGAATGCGCACCCCGTGCTCCTCGACGCTGAATGGCTTGGTGACGTAGTCATCGCCACCAATGGTGAGGCCGCGAATCTTATCCTCGGTAGTGTCGCGCGCGGTAAGGAAGAGGATCGGCATATCGCTTCCCCTGCCAGAAAGGCGCTTAACAACCTCGAAACCATCGAGGTCAGGCAGCATCACATCGAGGACGATGACATGCGGGCGAAACACTGTGACTGCGCTTAGAGCGGTCTGCCCTGTACCTGCAGTTTCCACGGAGAATCCGAGTAGCGCAGAGCCATCGCGACCACGTCGGCGATGTTGGGCTCGTCATCGACTACCAGCGCATGGAGGCTGGACGGCGCTCCTGCTTCCGGCTCTTGCGTGCGGTGATCATGCTTACAGAATCTGAGAAATTACTGAGAAGGATCAGGTGAGGCGGGGCGCGAGGCTGACCGCGTCGAGACCGTCATGAGGGATCCGGAGGCTGCTCGCTGGCCTCGCGCCACTCGATTCAAACCAAAGACGATCCGCGTGACTCCTGGGGCGCGACGGCCGGTCCGCCCGCTGCGATCGGGAATCGCTGCCACCGGCCGCGAGCCCGGGTCGAGAAGCACCGATCCTCAGAGGACAATGTCAATATCGAGCGACGCCCCCATCTCACCGACCCATTCAAGGAAATCGGGAGGAAAAATCAGCGCAGGCGTCGTCTCGGCACTTCCGATCCCGATCCCGCAGACCAGGAGCGGCCTGACTCCCAGGTCCTGGCATACCTGCTTGACGGTCGCGGTGGAAACATCAAACTGTGCTCGAAGCTCCTCGATCAGGTCGTCGATCTCAAGCGTTTCACGCTTTTCGACCGTTAGGAGCCAGCTGGGTCGAGTGCGCCGCGCTCGGCCGCCCTCGGTAATCGGATCACCCGGTCGCCACACCTTGGTGGGCTCAATGGCCAACCGGCTGGTCAGCTCAGCTGGATCGAATTGATCACCGACGATCCACAAGTAGAAACCGACTCGCGGCAGGGATTTCAAATTCTCATCCTGCATCAAGTGGCGAGCGTAGCGACCTCTCCGACGCGCCGCGGTCCTGATCGGCAGCGATGCGCGGCGATCCCTTCACGGAAAGGGCGCGGGCCCTCACGACCTTCGTTCTACCGTGCCCGCAGGGCTCCGTCGAGGTGAACGCCGAGTCGTCGCGAGGGAGGTGCGCCTCACCGCCCGGACCGGTCACCCGGCGCAGCGCTCGCAGAGCCCCCGGATGACCACCTCGTGCTCGGCGGCGTCGAAGCTCATCCTGCCGGTCAGCTTCTCGATTGCGCGCTCCAGAGAGGGATCCTCGAAGGGAACGAGCCGCCCGCAGCTGCGGCAGATCGCATGGTGGTGGTGCTCACCGTCCGGCTCGATTCGCTCATAGCCGGCGGTTCCGCGACATACCTCGATTCGCTGCAGGAGGCCGAGCTGCTCGAGCTGCTCGAGCGCCCGGTAGACGCTGGCCCGCGCCACGCCCGCCTTGCGCCGCCGCAGCTCGTCGTCGAGCTCGAGGGCGGTGACCGCGCACTGGTGGTTGGTGAGCGCCTCGATCACCGCGGTTCGCGCCCCCCCGCGGCGGTAGCCGGCGCCCTGTAAGGCGGCAAACGCGCGCTCGGCCCAGCTCGTGTCGGTGGCTGTCGTCACGGTCTCGATCCTAGAGGTCGCCCACGCTGTGGATCGCCAAAGCCGCCCTGCCGCATCCTTCGTCGGTAGACGCGGAGCAGACGAGCGGTGACCGCGGCGACGAGGAAGGTAGCGGTCGCGACGCCGATCACAGCCGAGCTGGAGGGAAGCGACGGGATCCGGTAGCTGAGCCCGAGCCCAATCCACATCGAGGCAACCGCGATCCCGGCCGAGATAGCAAGGCCACGCCAGGGCCTGGCGGTCAGCAACCGGGCCGCTCCGCCCGGGGCCGCGAGGAGCCCGAGCAATAACAGGGCGCCGACCGCCTGTGTGGCCTCAGCGGCCACCACCGCAAGCAGGACGAAGAAGAAGATGCCTAGGACCCGAATCCGAAGACCGAGGCTGCGCGCGACCTCGGGGTCGATCGAGGCGAAGAGCAAGGGCCGGGCGACGGCCAGCAGGGCGGCCGAGGCGAGGACCGCGATCACCGCCGCAAGCCGCGCATCCGCCACCGAGAGACCGAGGATCGAGCCGAACAGCACCCGTACGGCGGCGGTGCCATCGGAACCGCTCGAGCCGCTGATGAAGATCGAGAGGAAGAGCGCCCCGAGCCCCAGGACCCAGGCGAAGACTGAGCCGATCTCGACATCGTCGGGACGAGCCCGCTCGCCCAGCAGGCCCATCCCAGCCGCGACGGCGATCGTGGCGACGAAGAGGCCGAGCCTGATGTCGACACCCGCTGCGGCCGCGGCGAGGGCGCCGGTGAAGGCGATATGGCTGAGAGCATCGCCGGCGAAGACCTGGCCGCGCAGGACGATGAAGTAGCCGATCAGCCCGCAGGCCGCCGCGACAAAGGTCCCGGCGAGGAGGGCATTGCGCATGAACTCATGGGCGAGCATCAGACGATCACCTGCACCCGAAGAGCGCCGCGCAGGTGGCTGACGATACGAACGAGGACGTAGAGGCCGAAGGAAATGGTCGTGACCCAGAAGCCGACCGGATATGGCGAGAAATAAGCGGCCCCCAGGCCGAGCCAGGTGACGAGGAGCGCGAGCGCCACCGAGAGCGCAAGGCCCGGTCCCGGCCGCGCGGTGATCTGCTGCGCGGTCGCCGCAGGCGTCACCAGCAGCGCGAAGACGAGCAGGGCGCCGGTGATCTCGGCGGTCGCCGCCACCGCCAGCCCCAGGAGCAGCAGGAAGACGAGTGCCAGGATCCGCGTCGGCACGCCCGCGGCGCGGGCCACCGTTTCGTCTACCGAGGCGAGCAGAAGTGGCCGGCCGATCAGCGCCAGGGCGGCGAGGGCCGCTACGGCGATCCAGAGCAGGGTCTGCACCTGCCCGGCCGTGATGCCGAGGAAGGTGCCGAAGAGCAGTGACTCCAGGCCGGCGAGCTGGCCGCTGTAGAGGCTGACGAAGAGAAAGCCGAGGCCGAGGCCGAAGGCCTGCACGCTGCCCGTCGCCGCCGACTCGCTGCTGTGGGCGCTTCGGCCCGGGCGGCTGACGCCGGCAAGCACAAGTGCCGCGGCAGCGCAGGCACCGAAGTATCCGAGTGCGAGGGGTAGGCCGGCGAGGGTCGCGCCGGCGGCGCCGGGGAAGGCAATCACCGAGAGCGTGTGCCCGGCGAAGGTCTGACGACGCAAGACCATGAACCAGCCGATCGCCCCGGCCATCATGGCGACGATCGTGCCCGCCTGCAGAGCCTGGACCATGAAGGGGAAACTGGTCAGCTGTTCGAAGTCGCTGACCGGGCTCGGGGAGAGGGCGGCCAGCTCAGTGCCCATGTTCGTGCCTATCGTGGTGGTGCGCCGGCGGCTCGGGAGTGCCGACCACGACGAGGCGCCCGTCGGAGGTCTCGAGCACCTCGATCGGCGCCCCGTATAGGCGGCTCAGTGTGGCCCCGTCGATCACCTCGCGCGGCGTCCCTTCGACACTGGCGCCCGCGGCGAAGTAGACGACGCGATCAAGGTAGCCGAGGATCGGATTGACGTCGTGGGCGACCAACAGGACAGTCACCCCCTCGCTCTCGCAGATCCGCTGCACGAGACCGGCGATGGAAGCCTGGTTGCTGAGATCGAGGCTGTCCAACGGCTCATCCAGGAGCAGCATCCGCGGGCGGCGCACCAGCGCCTGCGCGATCAGCAGCCGTTGCTGCTCGCCGCCAGAGAGTGACCCGATCGGGCGCGAAGCGTAGGCGCTCGCCCCGACCAGCTCGACCACCTCCTCGACCCGGCTCCGTGTCCTTCGGCTCTGGTCGCTCAAGATGCTGGGAAGGGGAATGCCCCATCTCACCCCGTCGAGGCCGAGACGGACGACGTCAAGTCCGCGAATCCGCGTGTCCGAGTCGAAGCTTCGCCGCTGTGGCAGGTAGCCGATCTGCCCTCTGGCCGCCCCCGGGGGGCCGCCGAGCACGCTGGCGCTGCCGCGGTCGAGAGGCAAAAGACCAAGGACGACGTCGAGCAAGGTGGACTTCCCGGCGCCGTTGGGGCCAAGGATCGCGACGAACTCACCATCGTGGATGCGCAGGTCGACGCCCGACCAGACCGGACCGACGCCGTGTCCGGCACTCGCTCCCTGGAGCCGGATCGCCTCGCCGCTGGCGCGCCGGCTCCGCGGCGCATCGCCGGTTTTCCTCGCTGCCTTCGTTGTCAACCCTTCGCCGCCTTTTCTAGCGCCGTCTGGATCCCCTTCAGCTCCCTCGACATCCAGTCCTGGAAACTGGTGCCTTCGGGGGTCAGTGTCTCGGTCACCTTTGCGATTGGGATCCCCGCGGATTTGGCTGCCTCGCTTAGCCGCTGCACATCGGGCGTCGCGTTCTGAGTGTTGTAGACCCAGATCTTGATCTGGCGGTCGGCGATCTGGCGGTCGGCGGTCGCCCTGTCGGCAGGGGTGGGTTCGGTCCCCTCGGCGATCCCGTCGATGAAGCCCTTTGGCGTGATCAGCCGCAGGCCAAGGGAGGGCGCGAGCGGTTCGAAGATGCTCTCCGAGGCGCCGACTGGGGTACTCGAGTAGGCGGACCTGATCTGGGAGATCAAGCTGTTGTATTCGGCCAACCCTTCGGATTCGAAGGCGCGCTTCTGTTCGTCGAAATAGGAGTCGTCGCCGGGGTCGGCTTGCTTGTACTCGGCGGTGATCGCGTCGATCACTTTGTGCACCGAAACCGGTGAGTACCACTGGTGGGGGTTGTCGCCGTCCTTCAACCCGAGCACGTCGCCAACATTCAGTTCGAGTCGTTCCGAGTCCGGGTTGGCGGCGAGCAGCTTCGAGGCCCATTCGTCATAGCCGATCCCATTGACGATCGATATCTGGGCGCCGGCTAGGGTGCGCGCGTCTTCGCTGGTCGGTTCGTAGTCGTGGGGATCGGCAGCCGGGTTGGTAATGATGCTCGTCACTTCGACCCGATTGCCGCCGAGCTGTTCGGCGACGCTGCCCCAGAAGTCCTCGGCAGCGACGACGTTGAGCTTGCCCGAGGAGCCGCCCGAGCTCGGGTTGGAGCTTCCACAGCCGGCGACGAGCGCCGCGGCCAGAGCGACCAGAGCGAGAAGAGATGCGCTGAGGCGAGAACGCGATGCTGACACGGAGTCTCCTTGGTTGTTGCCGCGCGAAGTCGGCGCCAACCTACCATAAGACTGAGACTCGTTCTCGTTAGAGTCCCGGCCCCCCTTTATTGCTGAAGGTCGGCGGCCAGGCCTTCGACCCCCTGCCCGCCCTCAATCTCATAGCGGTTCAGTTCGTAGGGCCGATCGCGACTGGCATATCCCGGTTCCTCGGTGACGGCGCCGACGTAGCCGGCTTCTTTCACCGCGGCGATCGTCGAGCTGTCATAGAGGCTGGAGGGGTAGCAGAAGTTGTCAGAGGGCACGCCGAACTCACGCTGCAGGTAACGGCGCGAGGCGGCAACCTGGAATTCGAGTTCGGAGCCGTTCAGCTGGGTCAGGTCGGGGTGAGTGGCGGAGTGGGAGTCGACCTCCCAGCCCATCGCCACGACTGGGCGAATGTAGGGCGGGGTCAGATGTTCTTCGGTGATCTCGAACAGCACCCCGGGCCAGCCGTAGCGAGCGAGGACCTTCGGCGCAAAACGGACCTGGGGCGGGTAACCGTTGTCGAAGGTGATCACGATCGGCTTTGGTGGCAGCGTGCCGCCGTGGTACCAGGCGTGCTCGACCTGGTCGAGCGTGACGCCTTCGTAACCGCTGCGGGCCAGCCAGGCCATCTCTTCGCTGAATTCTGGCCGCGCGACATAAAGGCCCGGGTAGGCCTCGGTCGAGGGTGGGTTTCCGAGCGCGTGATAAACGAGGATCGGGACTGGGCCGCGATGGGGTTGCCACCCGGGCTGGGGGCGCGCATTTCTGACCAGACGGGATTTGTCGGGGGCACCGCGAGGAACCTGATGGACTGCGGCACTCTGGGCCCTGCCAGGACCCGCGCTCGCGCCGCTGCGAACCCGCTCGAGCGCCCCGAGGCCAATCAGCACCACCACCCCGAGCAGGGCGAGGCCCGCGATCAGGCGCCGCCTTCGCATAATCCGCAGCCGGCGCGCCTGCGCCCTGCGATCCGCCAGTTGCTCGGGGGAGTGCTCGTCCGTGGCAGGGCAGGCTAGCGAGCACGCTCGCGACGGTCCGGCGAGGGTGTTCGCGATCGTGGAGAATCTCCTCCATGATCGCCTCGATCCCAAGCCCTGGCTCGAGCGGCTTTGACCTCGGGCCCTTCGAGGTACACGCCTACGGCCTCCTGTACGTGGTCGCACTGACGGTGGCGGTGCTGATCGTTATCCGTCGCTGGGAAGCGCTCGGCGGCTCGCGAACCCTGGTCTATGACCTGGCGATGTGGGCCTTCCCAGCGGGTCTGATTGGCGGGCGCCTCTATTTCGACCTGACCAGCAGCGGCGAAGTCCCTGCCCACTGGTGGGGCCCTTTTGCGGTCTGGGACGGGGGTATGGGAATCTGGGGCGGAATCGCGCTGGGCACGCTGGTTGGGGTTTGGCGTCTCAGGCGTGCCGGGGTCTCGGTCGCCGTCTTCATGGACGCGGCGGCGCCGGCACTGCTCGTCGGTCAGGCAATCGGGCGAATCGGCAACTACTTCAACCAGGAGCTCTTCGGCGGCCCCAGCACCTTGCCCTGGGCGCTGCAGATCTCACCCGCCCACCGGCCCGCCGGCTACGAGGCCTTCGCCACCTTCCACCCAACCTTCCTCTACGAGCTGATCTGGAACCTGGCGCTGGCCGCCTTTCTCGTCTGGCTCGGCCACCACCGCCGTATCCGCCCGCCGGGCCTCTTCGCCCTCTACGTCACCGGCTACTCTGCCTTCCGCATCTTCGAGGAGTCGCTGCGGGTCGATCCAGCTCACCACATCCTTGGGCTGCGGCTGAACTTCTACGTGGCGACCTTGCTTTGCTTCGCGGGCTTGCTCTGGTTTGCGCGGAGCCAGGGCTGGCGGCCGGGGCGCCGAACGCGGCGAGCAGGGGCACTGGTGCTCGCGGGCGGGGTCGTGCTCCTAGCCGGCTGCGGACATTCCGGAAACGCTCAAGCCAAAGCGTTTGCTCCTCTTCAGAGCACAGAGTCAGAACGAGTGAAAGCGGCCCCTCCAGCGATGAGGATGAGGGTGGTGTCGAAACCCGCTCTTGGGGTCGCTTCTTCGCCGAACGCCATCGCTTAGTGTCAAGGCCGGTTGAAAACTCACCCACTCGCGCCGGTTGAAAATTCACCCCCCTCGGGCAAGCAGGCGATAGCGGGAAGGCTCCCGCCTGCGGAAGCGAGTCCGTAGGGCGAGGTGGAGCAGGCGGGACCTCGACCTTCAGGCCGGGCATCCAGCCAACGTCACTGCTGCGAGGGGTGGTCCACTTTTCAACCGGCCTTGACAGTCGGAGACATATTTCGGGACACGCTTTTCGCGAGGCCCGCGACCATCCGCCCCCGACACTAGGGTGAGAGCATTCATGGTGGTTGCGAGGAACAGCCCGTGTCCCTGCGGCAGCGGCCGCAAGTACAAGCGCTGCTGCCTGGCGGAGGAGAAGCGCGCCGCCTACGAAGCGCGCTTCGACGATGCGGTCGGCCAGCGTATCCAAGACTGGTCCGCCGAGGTGGCCGGCGATGAGATCGGTGCCGCACTCGAGGTGTTCGTCGGCCCCGATCGCACGATGGACGATGACAACTCTCAGATCTTCTCCACCTGGTTCCACAACGACCGCGAGCTGCCTGGCGGCGGCACTCCTGCCGAGCGCTACGCGGCCCGAGATGACCTCCCAGCCACCGAACGGGAGGCTGCGGCGCGGATCGCCGCAGCAAGGCTCGGCCTGCACCGCGTGTTGGCGGTCGAGCGAGGCCGCTGGATCGAGCTAGAGGACATCGTCCGCGGCACCCGTGCCCGGGTGCGAAGCACCAACGTCTCCCAGGAAGCGATTCGCTGGGACATCCTGCTCGGGCGCCTGATGGCCGGTGAGCCCCAGAGCCTGTGGGGTCCGGTACGTCTCTTCAAACCCGACGACGAGCCGGAACTGCTCGCCGAGCTTCGACGCCTCGCTGGAGCCGCTGGCAACAGCCCTCAAAAGGGCGCGGATCTCTCAGGCGCCTTTCGCGTCGGAGCGCTGGAGCTGATGCGCTTCAGACCGCCGAGCTGGGACGTGGAGCCCAGCTTCTTTACTCCGGAGGGGAATCTGATGGCGCACTGCCAGGTCATCTGGCGCGTACGCAAGCCTGCGCTGGCGGACGACCGAATTCGCGCCTTCGGCGAACTTGCACCCGACGATCCGCTCGAGATAGAGATCACGGTGCCCCGGGACCGGCTCCTGCCGGACCGCCGGCCACCCCTGCCGGAGGGGGCCCTCGTGATCGAGACGGAGTACGTAGGCGAAAGCGACAACGTCCCAATCGCCACGGTGCGCCTCAAAGGCAGCGAGCTGCATGTCGAAGCGATGTCCGAGGAGAGGCTTGAACAGGCGATCAAGGCCGTCGCCACCGACTTCGGCGACATCGCTGAGATGGTGGAGCGCGACACCACGCTGATCGAGGAGCGCTTGGAAGAGCACCGCGAGTCGGAGCCAAGCGACACTCGCGAGCTTCCATTCATAGAGAGGCCGGTCGAGGAGCGGCGCCTGCTGTCGGGGTTCATGACCGACCACATGCGCAGGTGGTTGGACGAGCCCCTTCCCGCGCTCGGCGGCGAAACTCCCCGCGAGGCCGCCATGGGAGAGCGGCGCGACGATGTGCTGCGGCTCGTGCGGAGGATCGAGAACCAAGCCGATCGGTCTCGGCGCCGTGGCGAGCCCGGCGTCCACGTGGAGTGGCTGCGCGCCGAGCTCGCGATCGACGACGAGCTCGCGGCCTGACCGGTAAGTAGCCGGCTGGGACAACCTGCTCTTGCCGAGGTCGCCAGTCGGCCATCCGCTGCCGATGCAACCTGCGCGATCGAATCGATTGCGTCTCTATGAAAGCTGGTCGTGAAGGCGCCGATCGGCGGCGTCGTAAACGGTCGGCGCGTTGGAGTCGCGGGGGTGGTGGCGGACGCCGAATGCGAGGAAGCGAAGCGCAAGACCCTCGCTGTCGCGGACGAAACGAAAGACCATGCCGAACTTGCCATTGGGTGGCGGCAGGTAGACCTTGAAGCAGGAGGGGAGCTTCGTGCCGTCGGGGGCTTCGGGATCGCAGCGCCGCAGGGCCTTGATCTCGACGCCGTTGCGCTCGAACTGACTGCGAGCATCGCGCAGCGCCTTGGCTCCCGCGCGGCCGCTCCGCATCGTGTCCTCGGCGAAGGCACCCTCGTTGAAGAGGACGCGGGCATGACCCCGCCGGATGGACAAGGATTACCCCTCGCCGTCTGCGGGGAGGAACGGTCCGTGCTTGGCCTCGAGGTCCGCAACCTCCTCCTCGGTGGCCTCATGCTCGTCCTCGCCGAGCATGGCCTTCCAGGAGGTGTCGCGCGTAATCACGAACTCGTTGGCGTTGCGCTCTTCGGTGATGACGAACTCACCCTCCAGAGCGCCGCTGACCTTAATGTGCGCGGGCTGCTCCATCGCCGGAATCATGGCAGACGCAGCGGCTAGGACAGGCGAGATTCAATACACCTGCTGGGAGCATGTTCAAACCCGGAAACAGCGAGACAGCTAGGGAAGCTAACCAGGCTCCGAGATCGCATCCTGGCCGACGCGCCTTCGTCGCCGCCGAGCAAAGCAGCGTCGCGCAGAGTTGGGGACGTGCCGAACGCGATCAGCGAGGTCTTGTCCAAAACGGACGACCCGATGCACACGACCGCGATCCATCGAGCTGCAGAGCATCACCTGGGACGGTCGGTCAACTACCGGACGGTCAGAGCCTGCCTGTCCAGCGACAAGAAGAGGAAACGGCCAAGGTTCAAGCGGGTCGCGTATGGCGAATACGCGCTAGCGCGGGCCGCGAGCGACTAGGTGGACTCGCTTGACCCGAGGACAAAGCGCGCTCCCTCGGTCCGCAGCATCGCGTAGGGATCCGTCCAGGCAACCCCGTTGGCATCGCAAGCATCCGGGATCTGGATCTTTTTTTTGCTGTTTTTTTGTTTCTCGTGAGTCACGACGGTGAAGCCGCGTGCCAGTGCGTGAGCGATCAGGAAGTAATCAGCCTCTTGCAGAAACTCGTTGATCGCAGCGTCCAGGTAGTCCGTATTCGCGGTCCATTCGGTCAGCACCGAAAGGCTGGCGACCACATCGTCGTCGGCTGGTAGGAAGAAGTCTGGGCGCGCCTTCGCCCAATCGGCCAACTCGTCGCTTCCGTCCTGAAGCTCTTCCGATACAGATTCCACGCTGGCCACCAGAGAAGCGGCATTTTCCCTGACGAGCCAGTCCCAAAAGGCGGGGCAAAAGTCGAAGCCGTAATGGCGATTCTTAGCCTCGATAAAGATGTTGGAGTCGAGGAGGTACATCAGGCAACCCCAAGGCGCTCGCCAAGATCTTTGAAGGTCTCGTATTTCCGGACTCCGAGGAGGTGGAACGCGTCACGGTGCAGCGTGCCGCCCTCCAAGGTGTCGACGACGATGGCTCGCGCAAAGGTCTTGCTGGTGCGGACGGGAGTCGTGTTGTAGAAGTTCCCTCCGGAGGCACCGCCAGTCTCCGCCATCATCTCTAGCTGGTCCTCGAAGGCTGCTTGGTAATCGGGCCACGAAATCAGTCCCGCATCAAGAACGCGCCGGAGGACGACAAGCGTGCTGACCTTGTAAGTCCTCGCCAACCTCTGCAGCTCGTCCCCCAGTTCGGCGTCTCGCCTGAATTCCGCCTGAAACGACTCCATCGGGACTAACAATTCAGCGGCGACGGCATTGCACCAACGCTCAGTCCCGTCCGCAGCTCTGGTGCGCAGCCCGATATTCGAGACCGCTGGTTGACCTAGCCAGATGTGGGCTAGCTCGTGGGCCAGGGTGAAAATCTGCGCAGCTTTCGTGTCGGCGCCGTTGACGAAAACCACCGGTGCAAGGTCATCCACGAGTGCGAAACCACGAAACTCCTCTGGATCGAGTTTGCGATGCGTATTGCTTCCAACGATCCCGCTGATCATCACTAGGACCCCGGCGTCCTCAGCGCGTTCGGCAAACTCGCGCAAGGCCTCAGACCAGCTACCGAGGCCTGCTCTGTCTGCAACCCGAAACTGAAGAGCACCCCGGATGTTCCTGGCGGTCGCCGCCGGCTCCTGGGCGGTGCTAACCGAGCCGACGAAATCCAACGCCTCCCCACCATGGTTCAGCAGGTAGCTCCGATACCAATCTTGTCGCTGCTGGCAGAGGAAGATCGTGTCGAGAAGATTCGGGCTCGGTCGGGCAGCACGCGTGGCCGGCAGCGTGCGGAGGTCCGGTACCGGCAATCGATCCTCGGGCGGCTCACTCCGAAGTAAGTAGCCGACCGATGTATCGGTCGCCCTCGCGAACTGCTCAAGCTGCTTGATAGTGGGCTTTTTCTCTCCGGCCGCCCATCTGGAGAGCGCCGGGAAACGCTTCGCCAGGTACTCCGGGGTTCGCCCGGAGCGCTCAGTTGCCCACGCCAGCAACGCGGGCGCCACGTCAACCCGTACCGACATCGTCGGGATTATGGCCGTAGCCACGGGCGGACACCGAATGGGCCGTAGTTGCAGGCCGCCTCTCCTGCCGCAATACCGCTACGGGGATTCGAACCCCGGTTTCCGGACTGAGAATCCGGCGTCCTAGTCCCCTAGACGATAGCGGCGAGGAGGCGCGATTCTAGCGAGCGAGCACCCTCGATCGTCTCACCCCGCTCAGGCGGATCAGGAGGACCAATCGATAGATTGCTGCTCCCGCGGCTGTGGCGGAACTGGTAGACGCGCACGGTTCAGGTCCGTGTGGGCGAGAGCCCGTGAAGGTTCGACTCCTTTCAGCCGCATCAGGACACCTGAGTCGGTGCCAGCCATCGACGGCGAGGAACCGCGCGGAGCTCCGGCTGGCCCAATCTGGTGATCGGGCCAGCTACACGGCTTGCTCAGGCAGCCTCAGCGGCGACCGTCGAGTCCTCGGAGCGAGCGGCGGTCGCGGCGATCTCATCGACAAAGGTCGGCCAAAGGGCACGTGGCAGGTCATGGCCCATACCCTCGAAGATGCGTAGACGGGCACCGGGTATCGCGCCGGCCGTCGCGCGGCCCCCCGACGGGCGTGCGAGAGGATCGGCGCTTCCATGCAGAACCGTGGTCGGCACAGCGAGCTGGCGCAGGCGCGAGGTGCGATCAGCCGAGGCGCTGATCGCGTGCATCTGGCGGACGATGCCGGCCGGATTGTGCGAGCGGTCATACATCGCCCCGGCTAGAGCGGCGACGCGTTCAGAGCTCATCGGGTATTTCGGCGAGCCCATCACGGTCAGCGTGCGGACCGCGCGCCTGACGAATTCCTCCCGGGTGGCGGGGTATTTGGCAAAGAGAAGGCCCCAGGCTTTGAGGCTCGGCTGGCTGCTCCAGCGGGCGCCGGTCGTCGACATCATCGAGACCATCGAGCGCACCCGCTCAGGTCTACGGATCGCCATCTCCTGGGCGATCATTCCGCCCATCGAGGCGCCGACCACATTTGCCGCCGCGATTCCCAATTGATCCATCAGGCCGAAGGTGTCCGCGGCCATGTCCTTGAGCAGGTAGGCGGCGCTCGCGCGGCGACCGAGGAGCATGTCCACGCGCGAGGGCATACCCGTCCAGTCCAGCATCGTCGAGTGGCCGATGTCGCGGTTGTCAAAACGGATCACGCGGAAGCCGCGCTCGGCCAGCATCGCGCAGAAGTCCTCCTCCCAAGCGAGCATCTGCGCGGCGAGGCCCATGATCAGAACCAGCGGCTCGCCGCCAGGGTCCCCACCCTCCTGATAGGCGAGCTCGATCCCGTTCGCAGGTGCCAGCTTCTCTTCGCCAAGCGTGCTCACCGAAGTGATTCTAGAGAGGCGACTGGCCGCCCAGCCAGGAAGTAGGTTGGGCCGGTGCGCACCGCGATCGTCTCAGACCTACATCTCGGCAGCTCCAACGGCGATGACCTCCTTCGCGACGGCGAGATCCGGCGCATCCTGCTCGAGGAAATATCGGGCGCCGATCGCCTCGTGCTACTGGGCGACGCAATCGAGCTGCGTGAGCTGCCCATGGCGGCTGCCCTTGAGGCCGCGGGGCCCTTCTTCGAGGAGCTCGGCGAGGCGATGGCCGGTGCTGAGATCGTCCTCGTGCCCGGCAACCACGATCATCGCCTCGCCGGCTCCCTGCTCGAAGAGCTGGCCTTCGACCCCGGCGGCCAGCTTGGCCTCGAGCAGTGCCTAGCGCCGGCCGGCGAGGCTGCGACCAGAATCGCCGCCTGGCTTGAGCCCGCGACCCTGACCGTCGCCTACCCGGGGATCTGGCTACGCGAGGACGTCTACGCGACCCATGGTCACTACATGGACTGCCACATGAGCCTGCCGCGAGTCGAGTGCCTGGCCGCGGCGGCGGTGATGCGGGTCCTTGGACCGATTCCAGATCCGGCCGCTCCCGAGGACTACGAGCGCATCCTGGCGCCAATCTACGGACTCTCCGATGGCTTCGTCCAGGGCGGCATCGGGCGCTCGCGAGCGAGCCGCCGAGCCAGCCCCTCCGAGAGCGCCTGGCGGCGGATCTCCGGTGGCGATCGGCGCCGCGGACGCCTCCGCCGCCTCGCCACGCGCACCGCCCTGGGGGCCGGGGTCCGGTCAAGCGTCTGGGGCCTCAACCGCCTCCTACGCGCGGAATTTGAGGCCGACATCTCGGTCGCTGCAATCACCCGCTCCGGGATCGAGGCAGCTCTCGAGATGGAGCGGCGCCTGGGGAGCGGCGCAGCGCATTTGATCACCGGTCACACCCACCGCGCCGGACCCGGCGCCAAGGAGGGGCCCTGGTCACTGAGCGGCGGTGGCCAGCTTCACAACACCGGCTGTTGGACCTTCACCTCGGCCTTCCACCGGCCGGGAACCCCGCCGGGGCCCTACTGGCCGGGAACACTCACCTGGGTCGAGGAGGACCGCCCCCCGCGCCGGGTGCGTTTGCTCGACGGACTCTCCCGCGAGGCCCTGAGGGCAAAGGTCTGGACCCTGGCCAACTCAACCGAGTAGCCACTCGGCGATCAGGGCGCCAATCTGCTCGCCTTTGTCCTCCTGGAGGAAATGCGAGGCATCCTCGATCGGGCGCGGCGGCGGGAATCCGAGCCGCTCGGAGGTTCGCTCCCCAACTGAGAAGGGAAGGATCGGGTCTGAATCCGCCCACAGCACCAGGGTCGGGCGCTCGTCCTTGCGCAGCGCCTCGGCGACCGCTCGGCCCTCCGCCGCTCCCGGCGCCCCGGGCTCGGTCGGGAGGATCAGCGGGAAAGCGCGTGGGCCGGCCTTCGACCCGGGCGTGGGATAGGGCGCCTCATAGGCGGCGATCACCGCATCACCGGGATCTTGTTTGCAGCCGCCACGGATCAGGAAGCCGACCGGCACATCGGCGTTTTCGCGGACGAACTCGCGAAATTGCAGCCAGGCGTCGCTCATCTTCTGGTGGCCAGTGAAGGGACCGGTCTCCATGATCACCAGGCGCGAGAAGCGCTCCGGGTGCTCGACCGCCAGGCGTAGCCCGATCGGCCCGCCCCAGTCGTGCACGACCGCGGTCGCGTCGCGCAGGTCGAGCTCCTCGATCAGGGCCGAGATCAGCTCGACATGGCGGTCATAGCTGTACCAACCGAGGTCGGTTGGCTTATCCGAGCGGCCGAAGCCCGCGTAGTCGGGTGCGATGCAGCGGAACCCCGCGTCGCGGACCGGAGGAATCACCTTGCGCCAGAGGAACGACCAGGTCGGCTCGCCGTGAAAGAAGACGACCGGCCTGCCCTCGCCCTCATCCACATAGGCGAGCCGCAGCCCGTCGACCTCCGCATAGTTGGCGTCGAATGGAAAGTCGGGCAGGCCCTCAAGGGCCGCCTCCGGCGTACGCACCACGTCAACGGTCATCCCGACCTCCCGGGCAGCGGTTTGTCTCGGCGCGGGCGCAGCGCTGCGCCGCTTGGGGCGAGTCTAAACGCGGTTCTGGAACCGCATTTCTAACTTTTTCGATCGACATTGTGCTAGCGTCTCGCAATCTTATTTGAACTAAGTCAGTCAACAAACTAAGACTGTCAACATAGGAAGGAATCCTTCTATGCGGAACGCGCGCAAGGTAACCCGGCGGCGCAGCGTGAGAGCGACCCTCCCGGTCGCCCTGTTTGCGTTGCTGGTCGCGGCTGTAGTCACAGGTTGCGGAAGCAGCTCAAGCACAACCTCTTCATCTTCATCGGCCGGGGCGAAGCTCGACCTGGTCGGCTACTCGACCCCCGAATCGGTCTACGCCGAAACGCTCGAGCCGGCCTTCGAAAAGACCGCCCAGGGCAATGGAGTCAGCTTCAGTAACTCCTTCGGCGCCTCCGGCGACCAGAGCCGGGCCGTGGTGGCCGGGCAGCCCGCGTCCGTCGTCCACTTCTCGCAGGCGGGGGACATGGAACGCCTGGTCGAAGAAGGCGAACTCGTCTCCAAGAACTGGGAAAAGCAGCCCTATGGCGGCTACGCGACCGACTCCGTTGTGGTCATCCTGGTCAAAAAAGGCAACCCGCTGGGGATCAAGTCATTCAAGGACCTTGAGTCGAACGAAGAAGCAGAAGTTGTCACCCCGAACCCGTTCAGCTCAGGGTCGGCCCGTTGGAACATCATGGCCATCTACGGCAGCGCCATCGAAGAAGGCGCCTCGCCTGCAAAGGCGCTCGAAGCGGTGAAGACCGTGCTCGAAAAGACCAAGGCCCAGCCGGGCAGCGGCCGTGACGCGTTCGCGGCCTTCAGCCAGGGCGAGGGCAACGTCCTCCTCACCTATGAGAACGAAGCGATCAAGGCTGAAAAGGAAGGCGAAGAAGTCGAATACGTGATTCCGCCTTCGACGATTCAGATCGAAACCCCGATCGCGGTCACCAAGGAAGCGCCCGAGCCGGCTGCCGAAGACTTCCTCAAGTTCCTGTGGTCCAACGAAGGCCAGGAACTTTGGGCTGAAAACGGCTACCGCCCGGTCAACCCGAAGCTGGTCGACCCGAAGCAGTTCCCGACGCCGAAGGACCTGTTCAAGATCAGCAAGTTCGGCGGCTGGGGCAAGGTCAACGAAGATTTCTTCGACGAAGAATCCGGCTCGGTGGCCAAGATCGAGGGCGAACTCGGGGTCTCCACCTCCGGCTGACCAATGGAGGCTCACGCCGCAAATCCGAGCGCCGCATCCCGGGCAGGATTCCGCCTGCCCGGGGTCGGCAGCGGTCTCGGTCGGGGCATGGTCGTGCTCTACCTAAGCCTGATCGTGCTGCTGCCGATCGCCGCGCTCACCGACCAGTCGCTGAGCCAGGGCCTGAGTCATTTCTGGAGCCAGGTCACCCAGGAACAGGCCAAGCGCTCGCTCGAGCTGACCCTGGTCTGCTCCTTGATCGTCGTCCTGATCAACGCCGTGTTCGGAACCGTCATCGCCTGGCTTTTGGTCCGCGACCAGTTTCCGGGGAAGTCGGTGCTCAACGCCGTGATCGACCTCCCCTTCGCGCTGCCGACGATCGTCACCAGCCTCATCCTGATTCAGCTCTGGGGCGCCAAGAGCCCCTTTGGCATCAACATCTCCTCGACTCGCGCGGCGATCATCGTCGCGCTGCTCTTCGTAACCCTTCCCTTCGTCGTCCGCGCCGTTCAGCCGCTGCTGATCGAGATGGACAAGGAGATGGAGGAGGCCGCAGCCTCGCTGGGTGCCGGCGGCCTCACGGTCTTCCGCCGAATCATCTTCCCCAACCTCCTTCCCGGCCTCGCCGCTGGGATCGCGCTGGCCTTCGCCCGGGCGCTGGGCGAGTTCGGCTCGCTGCTGCTCTTCGCCGGCAGCCTGCCGAACACAATGGTCACCTCGATCTTCATCTTTCACCAGATCGAATCGGGCAATGAAAGCGGGGCGGCAGCGGTCTCGATCGTCCTGCTGTTCGCCTCCCTCCTCTGCCTTGCGGCGGTCACCTTGATTCAGCGCTGGGGCGCCCGCCACGAACGCTCGAGCGGGCTGACGACGATGCCGATGAGCGGCAACACAGCGACCTCAGCGAATGAGGATGACGATGAGCGGCTCTAGAGGTGCCAGTCGGTGGGGCCTGCGGGTCGCCGGCCTCGGCTACATCCTGGTGCTCCTGCTACTTCCGCTCAGCCTGATCTTTTACAAAACCTTCGAAAGCGGGATCTCGCCGCCGATCGAAGCGATCACCTCATCCGATGGCCTGCACGCTCTCAAGTTGACCCTGATCATGGTCGCGATCGCGGTCCCTCTCAACACGATCTTCGGGATCGGCTGCGCGCTGCTGCTCGTCCGCCATCGCAGCCCTGGCAGCGGCCTGATCGACGCGATCATCAACCTCCCCTTTGCGATCTCCCCGGTTGTCATTGGCCTCTCGCTCTTTCTCCTCTACGGAAAAAAAGGCTGGTTCGAACCCGCCCTCGCTGAAGCCGGGATCAAGATCCTCTTCTCGGTGCCGGGGATGGTCCTCGCCAGCATCTTCGTCTCGCTGCCATTCGTGGTGCGCGAGACGGTTCCCGTGCTGCAGGAGATCGGCACCGAACAGGAGCAGGCCGCCGAGACCCTCGGAGCCAACAGCTGGCAGACCTTCTGGCGCGTCACCCTGCCGGCGATCCGCTGGGGGGTCGCCTACGGCGTCGTCCTCACAACCGCCCGCGTGCTCGGCGAGTTCGGCGCGGTCTCGGTCGTGTCCGGCTCAATTTCCGGTCAGACCCAGACGCTGCCGCTCTTCGTCGAGAAGCAATACGAGAACTTCAACCTCCCGGGCGCCTTCGGTGCCTCGGTCCTGCTGGCACTGCTGGCGCTAACCACACTCCTGGCAATGAACCTGCTGAAAAGAAAGGAGGACGCCTGATGGGAATCTCAGTCGAGGCAGCCAACAAGAGCTTCGGTGACTTTCAGGCGCTAGACGACGTTTCGATCGAGGTCCCCGACGGCTCGCTAACCGCGCTGCTCGGGCCCAGCGGTAGCGGTAAGTCCACATTGCTGCGGGCGATTGCCGGCCTTGAGGTGCTGGACGGCGGACGGGTCCTGATCGACGACGAGGACGTCTCCAAAAAGCCGACCCAGAAGCGGGAAGTCGGCTTCGTCTTCCAGCATTACGCGGCGTTCAAGCACATGACGGTGTTCGGCAACGTCGGTTTTGGGCTGACGATCCGAAAGTGGAAAAAGCCCCAAATCGAGGAGCGCGTACACGAGCTGCTGCGCCTTGTCCAGCTCGAGGGACTCGCTGAGCGCTACCCCTCCCAGCTCTCCGGGGGCCAGCGCCAGCGGATGGCGCTGGCGCGGGCGCTGGCGGTCGAGCCGCAGGTGCTACTCCTCGACGAGCCCTTCGGCGCGCTCGACGCCAAGGTCCGCAAGGACCTGCGCGCCTGGCTGCGCAACCTCCACGACGAGATGCACGTGACGACGATCTTCGTCACCCACGACCAGGAGGAGGCGATGGACGTCGCCGGCCAGCTCGTCGTCATGAATGACGGCCGGGTCGAACAGTCTGGCTCGGCAAATGAGCTCTACGAGCACCCGGCGACCGAGTTCGTGATGAGCTTTGTCGGTGAGGTGAACCGGCTCGGCGATGACTACGTGCGACCACATGACATGACCGTGGTCCTCGATCCCGACGAGAACACTGAGGAGGCGATGGTGCAACGCATCGTCGCCCTCGGCTTTGAGATCCGGGTTGAGTTCAAGCTCGCCGACGGAACCGAGGTCTGGGCGCAGTTGACCCGTGCCGAACTCCAAAAGCTGGAGCTGCGCGAGGGACAGATCGTCTATCTGCGCCGGGGTCAGGCAAAGAGCTTCAACGGCAACCAGTCGTCTTCGGGTGCCCGTGGGGCCTCGACTCCCCGCAGTGTGCCGGATGGCGGCGATGCAGGAGTCTCTGCAGCCGCTTGAAGCGGCGATGGGGTGGCGCACTTCTGCCGTGTAGTGCCCCGATCCATCTCGCCGCGTCGTTATTAGAGCCGATCTCGCCCGGGATCGAAGTTCTCGCGGCCGCGATTCGACGCGGCTCGGTCTCTGCTGCTATTCTTGACTTACTTAATTAAAAAACTAAAGAAAGGGTGGCATGAGCGCGAAAACCACGTTCCGCTCTCGCGGGCGGCTCACCGGCCTCCTCCGAGAGGAGGCCCCGGCCGGCACCGGACAGAACCGCACCAGTCGCGCCGCTCGTAGCGAGCCCGGCAGAACCTCCGCCGATGAGGCGCTCTACTACCGCGCCCGCCTGATTCTCGGCGAGAGCCTCCCCCGCCCCAGCCGCTGAGCCTGGGTCCAACAAGGTGGGGTGTCAGGGCCGCCAAGGGGGCCGCACCTGACGCGCCACCACCTCTCTATTTGGTTGCGGTGCCCGTCGGCGGTGCTTCGGATTTGGTCGTGGTCACCGCTTCGAGTGCTTCGGGGTAGGCCTGCACCGAGAGGTTCCAGCCTTTCAGTGTGAAGTTCACGCTTTTGGCGCCGGCGTACTGGATCGCCACGGTGTGGCCGCCCTTCTGGAACACGGTGGTCTGCATCACCGAGTGGACCACCGCTGCGGGGGTCGGCGAGCTCGCGGTGGCGGGCGCGAAGTTCACTTTCCCTGTCGTCTGGCCGTCGACCATGATCTGGATCGGGCAGGCAAGTTCCGCGGTCGGGGTCGACGCGGTGCAGATCGCGTTGCCGGAGAAGGTGATCACGGCCGGCGCGGTGTTCTTGACCGCAAACGAAGTGAACGCAGTCGGGATGTAGCCGGCGGTGGTCGTATTCACCGGCCCGAACGGACTGCTGCTCGCGGCGATGCCGACGACCGGCGAAATCGGCGCCGTCACTTTTTTCACATACAGGTTGCCGGCCGCCTTCTTCTTCAGGTAGAGGCCGTTGGCCGTCTTGTTGGTGACGTAGAGATGCGCCGCCTTCTGGTTGGTCAGGAACGACGGTGTCGCGAACGACGGAGCCACCGCAACCGCGGCGGCCAGAACTGCCGCCAGTGCGATCACGATCGCCGCCCTTGGCGTGGACAGTCTTCTGTTGAGCAATTGAACCTCCATATCCGTGGCTGCCGGGAGCCTTCTTTACTTAGAAGGTCAATAAACTACAGATTGTGCTAGGTTCTTGTCGACTTATACGATCAACAAACGTCAGATACCCGGCAGGGAAGGAAGCAAACACGAAATGAGAAGCAAGACCCTCGCGATAGCGGCAACGGCCCTTTTCGGGCTCCTCGCCGTACCTGCCACGGCCGGAGCCATGGAACTGATCGGGTCAGGATCGGTAGCTGCGCAGCCCGTCCTCGAAGCGCTCTTCAAGACCTACACGAAGACTGTCAACCCCAAGGTCCACTTCCACTACACGGCCGATGGCGGCAACGCCGGCGTCAAGGATGTCCAGAACGGCACCAGCCAGTTCGCGGGTCAGGCTCGGACCCCACTCCCCTCCGATGCGGGGACGACCTACGTGAAGATGTTTCTAGACGGCCTCTGCATGGACGTCAACCCTCAGAATAGCCTCAGCAGCATCACGGTTCAGTCAACCCACGATGTGTACCGCGGACTGGTCACCAACTGGAGCGGCGTGCCGGGTTCAAACCTGACCACCACGATCGATCCGGTCGGACGTGACACCAACGGAGGAACGTACAACTTCTTTCTCCAGGCCGTTCTCAATAACGAACTGCCGTCCTCCAACGTCAACGCGCTGACATCGGACGGCCTTGTCGTCAACGCGGTCAAGCAGGACCCGAACGCGATCGGCTACGCCGGGCTCGCCTGGCAGAAGAAGGGCATCAAGGCGGTCAAGGTCAACGGCGTCCCCTGCGTCCCATCGCAGATCAGCGTCGAACCGCTCAAGTACCCGCTCTCCCGGTACCTGTGGCTGGTGCTGCCGACGGGCGTGAAAAACCCACCGCTGGAAAAATTCATCGACTGGGCCCGTCTCAACCCGGTCGCGGGCGAAGTGATCGCCAAGGCCGGCGGCGTCCCCGCCTTCAACAAGAAGGCCAAGAAGAAGCACTAGAACTAGATGGAAGAGGATTACCTCCAAGAGGAGCAAGGCCCCAGGTGGTCAGACCAACGCGTCGAGCGATTGCTCGGCGCGTTGGTCTGTGGGGTGGTGGGCCTGCTGCTGGCCCTGATCGTCACCGTCTTCGTTCGCGCCTGGCCCTCCTTCGCACACAACGGGCTGGCCTGGTTCGGCAGCGGCGGCAACGTTGAAGAACAGCTCAACCAGATCTACGTCTCCGGCCTGGAATCCGGCCACTACATCTACACCTTCCATGCCTGGCCGCTGATCTGGAGCACGCTCCTGATCACCGGCGGCGCGGTCACCGCCGCCCTCTTCTGCGCGCTGTTCATCTCGGTCTTCATCGTCGAGTTCGCCCCCGAATGGGTGCGCAACATCCTGCAGCCGGTCGTCCGCTTCCTGGCCAGCGTCCCCTCGGTCATCTACGGCCTGCTCGGAGTCCTAGTGCTCGTCCCCTTCATCGGCAACCACCTGGTCACCGAGCACCAGAAGGCCTCGGTCGCCGGGGTGATCTCGCTGAGCGGCTACAGCCTGCTCGCCGCGGTCCTGATTCTCACCGTGATGATCACGCCGCTGATGGTCTCGATCTTTTCCGACGGTCTGCGCGCGGTGCGCCCGGGCTGGCTTGAAGGCAGCCTCGCGCTCGGCGTCAACCGCTGGCGCACGACCTGGAAAATCGCCGTGCGCACGGCACGCCCGGCGATCGTCGCCGGCACCGTCCTCGCCGTCGCTCGCGCCCTCGGCGAGGCGGTGATGCTGGCGATGGTCTCCGGCTCAGTCGCCTTCGCCCCCAATCCTGCCGACGGCCTGATCTTCATCTTTGAGCCCTCCCGGCCGCTGGCCCCGACGATCGTCAAGAACATCGACAGTCTCGGCTCCAAGCCCTCAAACGCGACCCTCTTCTCGATTGCCGCGGTACTGCTCTTCTCGGCCGCGACAGCGTCGCTGGCCGGCTGGAGCGCCCGTCGCGCGATGAGCAAATACGGAGCGACGGCCTGATGGAGACACCGGTAGCGATCCCGCCGGTCCAACCGCCGGCGCCGCCTCCGCCCGTTCGCAAGGGCGCGGTCGAGAGCAACGCCACCTGGGCGCTCACCGACCGTATCGGCCTGGCGATCTGCTGGGCGCTGGGCCTGCTCTTCTGCGCGATCGCAGTGGCGATCGTCGTCTACCTATTCGTGCAGGGCATCAAGTTCCTGCGGCCCTCGATGCTCGTCACCCCCGCCACCTCGGGCTTCACCCAGACGCAAACCGGGGGCTTCTCCGACGCCTTCTTCGGGACCTTGATCGTCGCCACGATGGGCATCGCGATCGCGATGCCGGCAGGCATCGCGATCGCAGTCTGGCTGGTCGAGTTCGGCCGCCCGGCGCCGCTCGCGCGGGTCACCGAATCGACGATCGAGGCGATCGCCGGCATCCCTTCGATCGTGCTCGCCCTGTTCGGGACCGTGATCTTCTCCAACACCGCCCTTGGCTTCCTCAGTCGCACCTCCGAGCGGGGTCGTCTTCGGTCGCTCCTTCTTCGCCGCCGCCGCGATGCTCTCGCTGGTCGCCCTGCCGCTGGTCGTCGCCAGCGTCCGCGAGGGCCTCAAATCGATCCCCCAGCACGTGCGCGAGGCCTCCTACGCGGTCGGCAAGACGAAGGCCGCGACGACGCGCCGCATCCTGCTGCCCGGCCAGCCGTCCCCAGGTCGCGACCGGGGCGATGCTCGGCCTCGGTCGCATCATCGGCGACACGGCGATCATCCTCGTCCTGCTCGGCGCGACCCAGAACTTCGCCCCGGTCGGAAGGGCTGCCCTTCCCCCTCGACTACCTGCGCGGCGCAGGCACGACGCTGACCAACTTCGTCTACGAGGCCTCGCCGACCGGCAACCTCAATCAGCCCCAGAAGGCCTACGCGGCGGCCTTCGTCCTGCTGCTCATGGTCCTCGGCCTCAACGCCGCCGTCGATGTCGTCCATCGCCGTTCGAGAAAGGCAGGCACATGGAGTTCCTGAGCACCCCTCCGCCCCCGATCCGCAGGCTGGAGCTGGCCGACCCGCTGCCGCGCGCCAGGTGCAGCCCCGTCGACGCCGACACCAACGGCAACGGCGCGCTTCACCAGGCGGCTTCACCGCGGCCGGCGCTCGATCGGCGCGCCCGCAGTACTCGATCCGCCGCATGGAGATCGACAACCTCTCGGTCTCCTACGCCGAGCGCGAAGCGGTGAAATCGGTCTCGCTGCCGGTCCGCCAGGGCGAGGTGCTGGCGATGATCGGCCCCTCGGGCTGCGGCAAGACGACGCTGCTGCGCTCGCTCAACCGGCTCACCGAGCTGACCCGCACGGCGAAGCTGCAGCGGCCGCATCCTGCTCGACGACGTCGACATCACGCTGATCGAGCCGACCCTGCTGCGGCGCCGGGTGACGATGGTCTTCCAGCAGCCCAACCCGTTCCCGATGAGCGTCTTCGACAACATCGCCTACGTGCTGCGCGAGCAGGGCTCGCGGCGGCAGCCGCAAGAAGACGCTCGAGCCGCAGGTCCACAGCGCCCTCGAGCGCGCCGGCCTCTTCGAGGAGGTCAAAGATAACCTCGACCATCCCGCCCTGAGCCTCTCCGGCGGCCAGCAGCAGCGGCTCTGCATCGCCCGCGCGCTTGCCGCCGAACCCGAGGTGCTGCTGCTCGACGAGCCCTGCTCGGCGCTCGACCCGCAGTCCACCCAGGTGATCGAGGACCTGATCGTCAAGTTGCGCGACGACGTCGCGGTCGTGATCGTCACCCACAACCTCCAACAGGCCTACCGGATCGCCGACCACGTCGCCTTCATGTATCTGGGCGACCTGGTCGAGTACAACAGCGCGACGGCGCTCTTCGGCAGCCCGCGCGAAAAACGAACTCAGGATTACGTGAGCGGTGCGTTCGGTTAGCGCTCACCAGACTCCAGCGCTTCGGGCCTGTTGGCCCTCTGCGGCCTGCTCCTGATCGGGGTGGTCTCGGGCTGTCACGACCACACAGGAAACCGCGGCGCAAAAACAGGCTCGAATCGAAGCTCTTCCTCAAGGCAACGTGAAGCCAAGCGCGAGCCAAGAAGCAGGCTCGCCAAGCAAGAAGGAGACAGCCAGTGAAGCACCGCGCCGCTGACCATCAGTACGAACCCTGCGAGGAGTGCGGATCGCCGCTTGACCCCCAGCAGCGCTACTGCGTCAATTGCGCCGCACGGCGCAGCAACGGCGCAAACCCCTCGTCGCGCTACTTCGCCGCGATGAGCAAACGCGCGCGCCGGCCGCCGGCCCGCCCGCCCGCCAAAGCCGGTTCGAACAGTCGTGCCGCCGCGGTCGGGTTCTTCGCCCTGCTGCCAATCGCGGTCGCGATCGGGGTCCTCGTCGGCCGCGCCGACTCCGGCAATGGCGATGAAGGGGCCCTGCTTCAAGCTCTGCGCGAACAGAACTCCGGCTCGGTGGCGAGCACCGCCGCCGCCGGGGCGACAGGTACCTCCAAAGGCAAAGCAGACAAAGCCAAAGCAGGCCCAAAAGAAGGCTGGCAAACCGCACGAAAAGGTCGCCGCCAAGACCAAGAACGGGACCGTCCACGAGGTGACGGGCTTCAAGGCAACCCCGAAGGTGGACCAAAGGAAGACACCAAATTGGTCGAAAACAACGTCAAACAGAGCGGCTCCACCTACATCGAAGGCTCAGCAGCACCTGCCCGACGTGATCCCTGTCGGTGGTAGCGGTGAAGCGACAACGGCGCCGAGCGGAAAGAGCGAACCATGAGCCGCCTGCGCGAGCTGAGCGGACGCCTCGACCCCCGACGCGACCGCGACTGCGAGCCGCCGACGGCCACCAACGCGGTGCCAGCGGCACCGCCCCCCGGCGGCAAGGCCGAGAGCGAGGAGAACACCGACCTGCTCGCCCAGCGCGACCGTCTACTGGAGAAGTTCACGATCATGCAGGCGGATCTCGGCGGCGCCTTCTATGAGATGGCGATCCGCGACCACGTGCGCATGGGCGTACTGACTCGCAAGGCGGCCGAGCTGCAGCGGGTCGACGCCGAGCTGCTGACCCTCGAGCGGATGCTGGAGCTGCAGCGCTCCGACGCGGCCGGCATCTGCCCGAGCTGCGGGGCGCCCTACGGGCACGCGGTGCGCTTCTGCGGGCACTGCGGGCAGCCGCTGGTCGTGGCCGAGGCCGCCAGATGAAAGCGCTCACCGCACCGTTTCGCCGCGCCGCCGCCGCCGCTGAAACCCTGACCGGTCGCCGCTTCGGGCTGCTGGTTGCCTCCTCTGTGGTCGCCACCTCAGCGATCGTCGCCAGCGCGATGAGCAACCCGAGCGGGCCCGTCGCCCCGCTCGCGGCCTTGATCGGTCGCAGCATGGCCGCCGACAACACTCCGGTCGAAAGCAGTCCGGCCCCCGGGCCCTCCCAGCCCACCGCCGGTCCCAGTGGGCCTGCCCGCCCCTCCGGCGGGGCCCCGAAAGCATCGACCGGCGGGCCGCCCGAATCTCCGGTTCTCAACCTGTCGACGGAATCGGGCGGCCCTGAAATTGAACAAGAAGAAGAACCCGAAGAGCTGGCGCCGACCGAACCGCAGCCCGAAGCGGGTCGCGTCAAACACGTGTTTGTCATCTCCCTGGCCAGTCCCGGCTACGAAGCGAGCTTCGGAGCCGCCTCCCAAATGCCCTACCTGAGCGGACGCTGCAAGCCGACGGGCGAGCTACTTCCCGAGTACACGCTGCTCACCGAAGCGCCGCTCCCAAACGCGCTGGCGGCGATCAGCGGCCAGGCTCCCAGCGCGCCGACCAAGGATGGGTGCCCGGAATTCGACGTGCCTATTCCGTTGAAAGGGAGACCCTCGCCGACCAGCTGGGATCGCACACTTCAGCCCCTTCCATCAACTTCCACTCACTGCTGGACCTCGGCGAATGTGCGCAGAACGACATGCCGCTGAGCGAACTGCCCGCGGATCTGCAAAAAGGTTGAAGCGACACCCAACTACTCATTCATCGCGGCGCACCCCTGCGACGCCGGTGTGGCCGACCAGTGCCCCGAAGGCAAACCGCGAGGCGCGGCGGCGACGGCCGCGACCGAGGCCGCCCCCACCACCTCGACGACGACGCCCAGCCCGGTGAGCACCCCCCCCTCCCCTCGCGCCAGGTCGGCACCTTGCTGATCTCACCATTCGTCTTCCCGGGTGCAAGCGACCGTGCCTCTTTAGCCCTATGCGCTGCTGCGCTCAGTCGAGGACCTCGTCGGCCTCGCCCATCTGGGCGGCGCCGACGGTGCCAACAGGGTCGCGTCCTTCGCCCCGGCCCTTCTGGGCGCCGGCGGCGGCGACTGACGCATTCTGTCTGCCCCTACGGCAGTTCGGCGAGGAAGTTGCCAATTGTGCGGCCGAAGTAGGAGGCATAGAGACGATTGGGGCTGCCAGTATAACCGTAGCTGGTGACACCGTCGATGTATTCACCATTGACGATCCAAGCGCCTCCACTTGAGCCGCCCGCCATGTCGCATGTCGCCGGCAAGGTCGGCGGGCCGAGGAAGCGATCGGTGAGCGGATCGCTGCCGAGCCCGTGTGCCTTGCAGCTGCGCAGTTCTTCTCCTTTGAGCGCCGCCGCCGGGTAGCCGAATATTTGGAAGCTCGACTGGCGCGATTGTTCGATCGTGTAGCCGCGACCGCCGACCACATCGGTGAGGTAGCCGAGCGGGTTGGGCGCCACCTGCAGTGCGGCCACGTCGAAATCGGGGTTTTCGCTATGGCGCCACTGGGGCATGATGTAGACGGTTTCTGCGACGAAGGTGCCAAACGGCCGGGTACCGTGGTCATAGGCGGGAATGAAGACCAGGTCCTTGCCGGCGCTGCCCGCCTCCAGGGCACAGTGCCCGGCGGTCAGGACGATCGAGCGGCTCGGAGTGTTGAGCGCCGTCCCCGAACACGAATAGGCGCCTTCGCGCGGGTCATAGCCGAAGATCCGCCCATCGGTGCGCAGGCCTTCGCCGGAGAAGTCGGGGACCCTGATGCTGCTTGTGGAGGCTCCAACGGTGTGCGGCCCGCGGTGCAACCTGGCACCCAATTCGACGACTCTCGGCGTGGCCGCCGAGGCCGCGCTCGGTAGGAGCAGCGCGCAGAACAGCAAGCCCAGAGCCGCACCCGCCGCCGTCAGTCCTCGCATCCCCCTCACCAGCCAAATGGTGACATACCGCAAGGAGCAGCCGGCCGGACAGCGAACTCTTCCCGTGTAGCAAACCGCTCCAAACAAGCAGATCGTCCTAGGGAAGGGTTGAAATGAACGATGAGAGCCTGATCAGTGGCTGGTGGGTGTTCGCCGGTGTGCTGCTCCTTGTTGCCGGAGTTCTCAACATCATCTACGGGATCGCCGCGATCGGCGATTCGAAGTTCTTCACAGAAAACGCCACCTACATCATCAGCGGTCTTCACACCTGGGGCTGGGTCAGCCTGATCATCGGGGTGCTGGAGCTGATCGCCGCTTTCTCGCTGTTCTCGGGAGGCGAATTCGGGCGCTGGTTTGGCATCTTCGTCGGCGCGCTCAACGCGATGACCGCCCTGCTCTCGATCGGCGGCTACCCGTTCTGGTCTCTGGCGATCTTCGCGCTCTCGATCATCATCGTCTACAAGCTGGCGGAGGGCCCGCAGGGCTCCTCGACCTGAGGCAGTTCAGCCGCCGAGTGGCGGCCCGCCAACCTGCTGTGGACGAAGGCCCCGGGAAGCCGGGGCCTTCGTCGCTGAGGGTTCCGCGGTGGCGCTCGCGGCATCCTCCTCAGCGAGCGTTGACCAGGGTGCCGGGGTGCGTTCGTTGCGCTCATACAGGACGTCCACGCCGGCCATTCGGTCCTGCCAGCCTCGGCGTCGTTCGTCAAGCAGAATCCCGAGAAAGCCGAGGCCAAACGGAATTGCCGCGAGGATCAGTCCGACAAGCCGCTTGATCGATTGGCGCGGCGGCAGACGATCGCCGTCAGCCCCGAGCCGGATACCGAAGAAGCGCATCCCCGGGGTTTGGCCGGCAAGTGACCAGAAGGCGACTAGGTAGAGGGAGCCAAGCGCCGCCCAGGTGACTGTGCCAAGTGCCAGAACGTAGCCGGAGACACCTCCACCATTACCGGTGAAGGCCGAAGCAATCAGCGCTGCCAGCGCTGCCACACCTGAGAAGGCAAGATTGACGATCAGCCCGTCGAGTCCGAACGCCAGGACACGGGTCACGGCGCCTGCTCGCCCGGTCGGCTCGGCGCGGGGCTGGCGGAAAAGAATCTTGCGGGCGAACCGCTCGACGATTCCATCGGCGCGACGTGTCGTCCTGCCAATCGTGTGGCCGACGTCCGTGATCAGGCCGACGCTCTGGGCGCTGATCGCGGCCCGCAGCTCGGGCGCCTCGGCGATTCGCTCAACCAGTTTCTGCGCCTCATCGCTGGCCAAGAGCCGGCGCCAGACCTCATCGACCATTTCGCTATCGAGAGCATCGACGAGCGCTCGCTTGACCGTCTCGCTGTCGAGCGCTCCGTGCACAGCGTTCTCCACGACCGGGCCTTGCAGGACTCGGGCCAGGGCGCGTTCGACCGCCTCGCTCTCGACCGCGGCGACCATCGCCTCCTCGGCGGCAGCCTCAACGGCCCGATCGATGCCCACCGCTTTACCGACCGTGCGCGCGCCGCGGACCCCGCTGCCAAGTAGACGAACCGAGAGCGGCAGCGGCCGCCCGGCCGGACCTTCGCCGTATGGCGGACGGGACTTGACGCCATCTTCGCTCATCAGCCTGCGAGCCTAGAGCAGCCGGGGCTCTATTCCAAGCGATCTAGCAGACGATCGACGAACGCGACCTGCGCCGGGATCAGCTTCTCCCTGGCGAGCGCCGGCTCAAACCACTCGGCCCGATCGACCTCCGGAAACTGCCGCTCGAGACCGGAGTGGGGCGGCCACTCCATCGTGAATGTGTTGCAATCCAGGGTCTCCGGGTCGAAGTCCGCCTCCGCCGCCCAACCGTGAACAATCTTGGCCTTCTGGGCCACGGAACCCAAATCGACCAGCTCCTCGGCACGAAGCTCCGGCGGCGCGCCGAGCTCCTCCTCGAGCTCGCGCAGCGCTGCGGCAATCAACTCCTCGCTCGGGTCAGGTTCTCCCTTTGGGATCGACCAAGCGCCGCGGTCTTTCTTCGCCCAAAAAGGACCGCCAGGGTGGACCAGCAAGACCTCGGGCTCGCGCGCGGCGAGCCGGTAAAGCAGAATCCCGGCGCTTTCCTTCATCGTCACCACAAGCAGCCTAAGATGAAGGGGCCACGGGGCGTGGCGCAGTCTGGTAGCGCACTCGGCTGGGGGCCGAGCGGTCGCTGGTTCAAATCCAGTCGCCCCGATGATCAGAAGCCCTCTCTGGGAGCGGGCTTCTGTCGCTTGAGGCCCTACCTCGCTCGAGCTCTCGATGGCGCGTATTACCGCCGTTAGAACCGAGTTCCACCCGGCCTGTGTTTACAACTCATGGACCATGCCTGAGGAGGCCGCAGACGAGAAGCTCTCGGGCTCGCATTTCGACCCTGTCAAGTTCGGCGCAGAGGCAACAGAGGAGGTCGCCGCCGCGGAGGCGCCTTCGCTGCGATTCGCAGCAAGTCGAACGGATGCGTCGGCAGTTCCCCCCTCCCAGTTCGCCGAATCCGCCTGGCAAACGTCTTGGGTTTCTCGGACTCGACGAACTATGTCTATGGAACCAGTCGGCGAGGCAACGCATTACACGAAGGTCTTTTCAGGTGATGAAGCGGTGGATGGCTTCGTTGGCATGGTCCTGAAACGACGGGTTGGCCAGATCGGGGAAGATGTCCGCTTGGTCGACCAAGGGACCCTTCAGCTTGTTGGCCGCGCTGGCGTAGAACACGCCGCTGGACAGGGTCGGGTCGGTGACGCCGTCGACCAGTCGCTTCGCGCCCACGTCAAGTTTGTGGGCGAGATCCCGAGGGCGGGCATGATGTATTTGGCCGCTATCCGCAACGGTAGGGCAATATCGTTGGAGGCTTGAGTGCCGGTGGTGGCGCCGGGGCTCACGGTGATGAAGCGGCGGTCGGGGTGTTGGCGGGCCAGGTAGGCCATCCAGAGGGCGCCGATGTACTTGGCCTGCCCGAAGGCTAGGTTGAAGTCAGTTTTTTTGCCTGGCGAAGTAGCTGCCGTCGATGACGGTGGCGAGCTCGTCGGCTGAGGTCGAGACGAAGGACGGCCGCTTCATCCGCAGCTTCGGAAGTCCCCGGGCTGCCTCGCTTCCGGCGAGGACCGCAACCTCGCCGAGTCGGTCCTCGGCCAGGAGCGCCTCGAGGAGGACGACGTGGCCGAGGACGTTCGTCGCGAACACGGTGGTGACCCCGTCAGCGGTCAAGTCCATCGACTGCGGGCCGATGACACCGGCGTTCATGACCAGCGCGTCGATGGATCCGTCGATGCCAGCCAGGCCGGCGCGGACCGAGCCCAGATCGGCAACGTCCATGAGAACGATGTCGAAGATGCGTCCGGCCGGTCTCCGCTTCGAGCTCGGCCTGTGCCGTTCTCGCCCGGTCTTGATTCCGGCACGCCAGGTAGATGCGGGCGATCTCCGGACGCAGATGCCAGTTGCCGGGCCACGTCCTTGCCGATCCCAGCGTTGGCGCCCGTGATCAACACGGTCTTTCCTGGGGTTGTGCTCATCAGAATTCCTCTCATCTTCTGTAGGTCCAGCCAGGGTTGGCTGAATGGTGTGGTCGAACCGCCGGGCAGATACGACGGCCAGGCCCTGCTCGGCCTGGCCCAGCACAGCGGCTTCTTGCTTTCCCGGCGGTAGCAGCCCGAGATTGTTCACTAGACTGGACTATCTGATCCACTATGTCAGATATTTTATGGAATGTCAAAGCCATTTTTATCGGTATACTTTTCCCGATGTCCTCAAGGAGTTCTGGTCGGCCGCGGTTGACGAGCAAGGGCGCCGAGACGCGCGCGCGGATCGTCGACGCCGCGGCAGAGCTGATCTTTCAGCAGGGCGTTGCCGGCACGACGGTCGAGGAAGTGCGCGACGGTGCACACGTGAGCAGCTCGCAGCTCTACCACTACTTCGACGACAAGCCGGCGCTGGTCCGCGCAGTCATCGAGCGCCAGACCGACGGGCCATCGGCACGCAGGAGCGGTTCGACCTCAGCAGCCTCGACGGCCTACGGGAGTGGCGCGATTTTGTGGTCGATCACGCCCGCGACACGGGCGGGCGCGGCGGTTGTCCGATCGGCTCGCTCGGTGCCGCGCTCGCCGAGACGGAGCCCGAAGCCAGGGCAATGGTTGCGGCGTCCTTCAAACGCTGGGAGGCCAGCATCATGGCCGGTCTTCTGCGGATGCACGCGCTTGGCCGACTCGCACCCGAGGCCGATCCGCGCCAGCTCGCGCTTGCCACGCTTGCCGCGCTTGAGGGCGGCCTCCTGCTCGCTCAGATCCAGCGCGACCCCGAACCGCTCGCGGCCGCGCTCGACGCGATGCTCACGCTCATCGCCACCCTCAGCAGCACCACGAGCACTTCGCTCAACCGCTGAGCCCTCGGACCGACGACCTACGGGAAGCCGTCCCGGAGCGCGTATCGCCAGATCGGCTCATATTGGATTATGTAAGCCAGTTCTGTTAGCGTCGGCGCCAGCAAGAGTGGATTGTCTGTTCCAACTATCGAAGGGATGTCGACGATGGATCTGAAGGACAAACGGGCTTTGATCACCGGTGGCACCTCCGGGATGGGTATCGCCACCGGACTGGCGATGGCCGAGAAGGGCGCGACGGTGATCCTCACCGGCCGCGACGAGACCCGCGGCGCGAGCGCCGCAGAGGAGATCCGGGCGGGTGGACACGATGCGCAGTTCATCGCCGCCGATTTCTCGGAGCTGTCCGAGGTGGCGCCGCGTCGCCGACGCGGCAGGCGAGATCGATGTCCTGGTCAACTGTGCCGGCGTTGCCGCCATCGGCACCGACGGCCGACACCGACGAGGCGGCGTTCGACAGTCTGTTCCAGCATCAACGTCAAGGCGCCGTTCTTCCTCGTCGCCGCGCTCGCCCCGAAGATCGCCGCCCGCGGCGGCGGATCGATCATCAACGTCTCAACGATGGTCGCGAGCTACGGCCAGCCAGGCTTGGTGCCTACGGCGCCTCGCGCGCGGCGATCGAGCTGCTCACTAAGGCGTGGGCCGCCGAATACGGGCCGCAGAACGTCCGGGTCAACGCGGTCGCTCCCGGTCCGACGTTGACGCCGGCGGTGGAGCCGAGGTTGGCGATGGCCGAAGAGTTCGCCAAGCAGATTCCGCTCGGCCGGGTCGCTGACGTGCACGAGCTGTCCGACGTCATCACGTTCCTCGCGACCCCGGCGGCCGGCTACATCAACGGCGCGATCATCCCCGTCGACGGCGGCCGCACCGCGGTCTGAGAGGAGACGACATGATCCTGGCCGCCAACTCCCTGCAACGTCAGACAAGAAGCACACCTCGGCTGCTCGCTCACGATCCTGCTCGCCCGCAACCCGGACAAGGTCGCCGGTTTGCGGGCCGGTGGCGGAAATCGCGGCCCCATCGACGCCGGCTAGCTGCGCCTGGACATCAGTGAGCGCCGGCTTCTGACGGACGCCGCGGCGATCCACGAGCTCGCCGAAGCCGGCAAACTGCGCGGCCGCGTGGTCCTGATTCCTGAGGGCTGAGCTGTGGCTCACGGACAAACGGCCCTAAAGGCTCCTCGGGCGCCCTCCCTCGACCCGCCACAGACCTACGACTCTGCGTAATCGGTTCACAACTTGAAGGTCGCAGGTTCGAATCATGTTGCGGATTCCAGGCCGGGACCTCGTGGTAACGCTTTGGTACCGGATGCACCGCCCTATAGGTCCAGAGCGTCCAGATGCGGGGACGACGGGGACGCGCAGGGAAGCCACATCGGGGTGGAATGAGCCGGATGGGGCCGAGCGGTGGCTGGTTCAAATCCAGTCGCCCCGATATTCCGGAGCCCGCCTGAGAAGCGGGCTTTCGGCGTTCCTGGGTGTCGGTCGGCTCCGAAAGACGTCTGGTGGTGCCAACTTTGGTACCGAAGGCCACTTCACAGGTTGCGGTTACGCGATGGAGGTCGCGCAGGCAGGTGGCCTCAAGCCGCCCGAACCCTACCCGGCGATCAGGGAGTCAGGAAGTCGTTGGTAAAAGCGGGGACGATCTTCTTCGCCAGCGCCTTATAGGTGGCGTGAGTCGGGTCGGCGCTATTGACGTTGAGCACGATGATCGCGCTTGCATTTCCGCCGTCTCCCACCTCATAGAAGCCGGCGTTTCGGTCCTTGTTGCCGAGCCAATCCGTCTTGTGTAGAAAGGAGGCGAAGCTAGGGCTAGCGAAGCCAGCGCCACCCAGGGACTTGCGGTCGATCTTGAGACCCTGGGCCCAGGTGAGTGCAGCCGTGGTCGGATTCCAACTTTCTCCTTCTCCCCCGGGTTCGGTGTCTCGGACTTCGGTCGTGACGATGACATCGCCGAGCCCCGCAGGCACTGGCTTCTTGGCGCTCCGCAGCTGCTTCAGCTGGGCCTGGCTTGGTTTCTGGGTATAGCCGAAGAATTGGCATTCGGACTGATCCGCGCCATCGACCGTGTGGTTTTCCGGCGACGGCGCGGTCGGGCTCACGGCAGAGGAATGGACGGTCACGTGGGTGACGGCGAGGGCTTTCTGAATCACCGACTGGGCGACCAGCTCACAGGCGAGGCTGTTGTTGGGAGCCGCCATGGCGATGGGCGCCGACACCGCCGTGAGTACGAGTAGCCCGACGACAAGAAACGCAAACCGAGCGGAGCGCATTCGGGCCACGGCCAAAGCTTAAGGGTCTGAGTTGCCCCGAGGCAGGTCCTAGAGGTCCGTCATGAAAGTTCAGTGCCAGCCCGCTGATTCATGGGGGTTCAGCGCGAGTGCTGGTGTTCGCCACTCACCCGCTCAAGAGCATCTGGCATAGCGCCGAAAACATCCTTTGATGCCCCTGAGAGCCGCGGCCTCCAGATGGCGAAAGCATTGGACACGCTTGGAGCCAAGTAGCAACGAGCTACGAGTACTCAGGGAAGACGGCAATTTGGAGGCTCTGTGCTGGTACTTGGGCGAAACGGAGGCCACCCCCTCACTTCGGCGCAGGGCGACTCTCATGATCGCCTCAATGGCGCCAGATGGGGGCCACGCAGGATTCAGCGGCCCCACCGACCCTGCGATCGTTCCTATCCTCGCGCCGCTTCTGGAAGAAGATGCCGACCCGCGGGTGCGCCGCACCGCGGCCTTCGGGCTTTCAAGAACACGCGACCCGGGTGCGACAGGTGCCCTCTTGCAGGCGCTTGCCAGCACCGATGCGGCGACACGGGTGCATGGGATCCTCGGGCTCGAAAGGCTCAGGTGGCGCCCGGCGGTAGATCCCATTGCGGGGTTACTGGATGACCCGAAATGCCGGACGCGGGCGGCCGAGGCTCTCGTTGAGATCGGTGACGGCCGCGCGATCAGGCCACTTTGGACGGCTGCACTCGCTGCGGAGTCTTCGCGTGAGAGAAAGCGACTGGAGGGAGCAGCCGTCAGGCTCGAACAGGCCGCAGGCTTCGCCGTTTCGGGCTGAAGGGGCAGCTCAGCCCCGGCGCGACACTCGCCTACGGCGCGCGGTCCGAGAGGTCGCTCGGCGGCTATCTTGCATCAGGTGAGGAGTGGACTGGGAGCAGGGGGAAAGGCGGCGCTCGCGGGTCTTGTGGCGCTCGCCTCCGTTGCAGCGCTCGCGTCGCCCGCGCAGGGCGCCAGGTACGCCGCCAGCGTGGAAATGCGAGGGAGCCCCACGCGCATCGGCTCGGTCTCGGGATTCGGCAAGGAAGTCTCGATCCTGGCTGCGACAACCCGCCGCGGCTCGCTCTTCGCCCGCTACTCCGGCCCCGGCAGGACCACCCGGCGCGGAGTATTCGGCAGCCTCGGCCGATTCGGCTCGGTCGCACTCCGCTTCCAGCCTGAAGGAAAGCCCTCGCGGAGGCCCCGCCCCGACTCCTGCACCGGAGGGCAGAAGGATTGGGTCACGTGAAAGGCACGTTCAAGGGCTCGATTGGGTTCGACCCCGACGCGCATCTGCCCGGCTTCGCTCGGACGGGAAGCTTCGCCGGGCAGATCGAAACCGTGCCACGCTGGCACTGCCCAGCGTTCTTGAAACCTCCCACCTTCGATCCCGGCGCTGGCGGCATCAACGTCAACGCGACTAACTGCGACGACGGGCGAAACTTTGGCGCCAGCGTCGAAGTCGATCCGGCGACACCGCCGCCACCCCCGGGAGACGGGGAAGCGACCCCCGCCGCTTTCTCCGCCTCTTGGACCAAGTCGATCGGGATCGCCCGGGTCTCCTACTCGATCTCGGTCGAAGGGGGTGCGGGCACCGCCGTCTTCTCTGGCGATCTCAGCGAAGGGACGATCAAGCCCCCTTCGCCCTTCCATGGCCAAGCGACCATCCGCAGACAGGGGGAAGGCTGGGAATGGAGCGGGTCGCTCAGCGCCCGCTTCCCGGGACGGACCGTTCGCCTGACGGGCCGGGCTTTAAGCCCATCGTGTCGGCCTTCAAGCCGCGTCCTTACACGTCCTTCTCCTTTTTCTACGCGCTGCGCTGCTGAGCGTCCACCCCGCAGCCGCAGGGAGGTTCTTGGCTTGAATTATCCGGTCTTGGCACTCGATTCCTCCTCTCGGGAGGGTTTCCCGGTCGCCGAATAGGCGGCTGACTGGCGCGAAGGGAGTCGGCTCGGCGGGCCAAGAGAGATATAAGAGAGGACGAGGCCAGCGACGACGGCCAGTATTCCGGCGAGCTTAGCGAGCTGCAGGCCAATAGCCGGGGATGCGTGATTCACGACGATCAGTTCAAGGAGGCCAGGAAACTGCTCGGCTTCCACGGAAGCTCGACTTCCGGCCTCCTGGTAGACGGTGGCGCCAAAGATCAGTGCGCCCAGGGCAACGATGAGCAGCGCCCAGATCGTGGCCCGGCTTCGATCCAGCCGGTGAAGGCAGGCCGCCCCGACAACTCCGAGCGCGCAAATCACGATGGGCCAGCCGGCCTCTTTATGAAGCAGGGTGTTGTCCCCGATCACAATGAGGCCGTCAACTTGGAAGGCTGCCTGAAAGACGGCGTAGATCGCCAACGCAGCTGCGATTACGGCGGCTGCAATGCCCAGCTTGGCGGCGATCCCCGAGCGGGTCACACTTGACATCTGCCGTCGAAGGCTAGAGGCCGCGGTGCGGTACCGCTTTGGTACCGGCCACTACGTCCGGAATTTCCTGAACGTCCCCCGCCGGGGACGCGGGGACGCGCGGTGACGCGTCCGCATGTATGTGGCAGTCGCATCAGCCGGCTGGGGGGCCGAGCGGTCGCTGGTTCAAATCCAGTCGCCCCGATAAGAAGCGGCCGCCGTCAATGCCCACGGGAGGCGAATGTCGACTTGGGCGAAGCCTCTCCATGGGAACCGCCCTGGACAATGGCAGGATCAGAACGCTGCCGCCGAGTGCGATGGATAGGGACGAGAATTGACGACTCCCGCCGGTGCGCTCAGGGAGAAAAACCTGGAACGATTCCGCCGGCGATTCGGCTCAGCAGCTGTTCCAGCCGTGACGAAAGTTCGGATCGGTCGTGGAGCCCAATCGATATCTCGCCCGTTTCGCCGTGGCGCCAGAATGCCTCCGTGCTTAGCTCCTTGCTGCCGAGCAGATAGGCGTGGACGTCACTTTGCCCAAACGTGTCCATCGGATATGCGCTGCCGCCGAAGGCGGATATCCACAGTGCGACGTAAGACAATTCAGTGGCTTCCTGTGCCTCAGCGCTCCATTTTTCCTCGGGCACTCCTTCAGCCGCCACCACGGTGGAGACGCGGACCGCTCCTACCCTAAACCGGCCTGAGGAGTGGGTGGATCGCGGGCGGCCAGCCGCCTCCTTGCGCTTCTTCGTAACGATCAGGGTGCATCCTGATCCGAAGGATTCTTCGCCGAAGCTGGCAGCCGCCTCTGTCGGGCGCTTCTCCGTCTGAAGCCCTTTCCCGAAGCTCGAGCTGACCACGCCCGCGCGGACCAACTCGCAGGCATATCCGGATTCGGTCGGGGTCGCTCCCGAGGCACTACCCGTCGAACACGCTACGAAAGTGACACTCGCCACGGCAATGACCAGATAAGCGCCCCCCTTTCTCCTCGCCATGACAGCGAGTGTAGACCCGGCTCGAGGAGGAGATCGCATCGGCCATCCTTCGGCGCACAGACCGGGAGTAAGCTCGATCGGCAAGTCGCCGACCGCCTAGAGAGGAGACTCAAAGCACGACAACTTCGCGAGCCTCGTGCCGTTTCGAGTTCTCGGAGGCGGGCTCCTTACTGGCCTCGCCATGCTCGTCTGCGTTTGCGACCCCAGCCCGCCGGGGCTGCCTTCCCTGGCAAACCTGGCCTGATTGCCTATGACACCTCCTCGCAGAGCGGTGGCGGCGATTCCGAGGAAGATTGCGTTCCGAAGAGGACGCGATCGAGACGATGCGGCCGAACGGGACCGAACGAGTCCGGCTCGGACCTGGGGACGACCCGGCCTTCTCGCCCAACGACCGCCTGATCGCCTACAACGTCTGCGACGGTGTGACGGAGGGCCTCATGGTGATAACAGCGACGGCAGTGACCCCGCACGGTCCTCGCCGGCAAGCACGTCTCCGCGGAGCAGCCCTCCTTCAGTGCCAACGGCAAGCGACTCTTCTTCTCGCGACTCCACCGGCGAGGGGTACTCCAACATCTTCTCGGTCGCGCTTGACGGCAGCTCGCTGAAGCGCCTTACCAAGGCCGGAAAGGAAGTGACCGAGCACAGTCCGCAGGAGTCCGCCAACGGCCGTTTCGTTGTTTTCAAACGCGACGGCAGGATCCTCACGATGCGGCCCAACAGCTCAGGCCAGAAGCGACTTGCGGTTGGCCATGACCCGGCGATCTCCCCTGACGGTCACAGTGTCGCCTACAGTTGTGAGGACCAGATCGACATCGTCGGCTCTGGAGGCGGAGGCTCCCACGCGCTGACCCACCTGAAAGCAAGCACGGCAGGGGGGCTCCGCCGGCGCCAGCGTTCTCTCCCAACGGGGGGCTGGATCGTCTTTGCGCTCGAGGAGACCAACGACTGCGGCCCCGGCTTCACCGAATCTCAGAAATTGATGAAAGTCTCCGTGGCCACGGGCAAGGTCGTCGACCTGACCACGACGAAAGGGGGCGGCTTTCACCCCGATTGGCAACCGCTTCCTTAATGGGCCTCGACGGAAGCGCTGCTCATTCGAAGTCGGGTCACAGGACTCGCGATACGACATAAGCGGAACCGCTTTGCATTCTTTGTCCAATCCTGGGAAGTTGGAGAGCCACCCGAGAGGAACTAGATGCAAGCTTCGCGAAAAGGGCTGCTCCATCCGGACAGAGCCGCGACAGCTTCGCCGCTACACACTTGAACATGAGACCTCCCTGCCGAAAGGCGAGTTTTCGGTTTCTTGGCACAGCCGCCCTCCTTTGCCTGCTCGGGGGATTGTTGGCCACCGCCGCCTACGCGAGCCCGACCTGGACCGCGCCGGTCGAAGTATCAGCTGAAACGTCTGCGCAGCCTCAGGTCGCGATCGACGGCAGCGGCGATGCCGTCGCCGTCTGGGAACGCTGGACCGGGACCGACTTCGTGGTCGAAGCCGCCAGCAAGCCCACGAACGGCTCCTGGACGGCATCGGAGGAAATCTCGGTGGCGACCGAGAGTGCAGCCGAACCCCAGGTCGCGATTGACGACAACGGCGATGCTGTTGCGGTTTGGTATCGCTGGAATGGCTCCAACGACATCGTCCAGGCCGCGGAAAAGCCCGCGGGGGGCTCCTGGGTAGCAGCGGTTAACCTCTCCAAATCAGGCCAGGAAGCCCTTGATCCCCAGGTCGCCGTCAACGCCAGCGGCGACGCGGTCGCGGTCTGGAAACGTTCCAACGGCAGTAACGAAATCGTCCAGGCCGCGAGCAGGCCGGCGGGCGGCGCCTGGGGCGCCCCGGCCGACCTCTCGGCGGCGGGCGAAGATTCGGAAGAACCCCAGGTTGCCATCGACAACGGTGACGACGCAGTTGCTGTTTGGACGGGCGGCGGAGGCGACAAGGTCGAAGCGGCGAGCAGGCCCGGCGGTGGGGCCTGGAAAGCCGCTACTGACCTCTCCGGACCGGCCGTCGCGAACACAGCCGCGTATCAGGCCCAGGTCGCGATCGACAGCAGCGGAGATGCGGTGGCAGTCTGGAAGCGCGACGATCTCATCACCTTCGAAATCCAGACCGTGGATATGACGCCCGGTGGAGATTGGAGCGCGCCGGTCAATCTTGCAACCGCGACGGGAGGCGAAGAAGCCGAAGCAGCCTATGTCGCCCTCGACAGCGCCGGCGATGCGGTGGCCGTCTGGTTGCAGGACGATTCCAACTCCACGGTCAGGACGGCGAGCAAGCCGGCGGGCGGCGCCTGGGGGATGCCGTCCGATCTCTCCGCTCCAGGCGAGGACGCCTTCCAGGCATCGGTCTCCATAGACAGCGACGGCGACGCGCTGGCGATCTGGCGGCGCTCGAACGGAACCGTGCCAGTGGTGCAGGTCGCGAGCAAGCCCGCTGCCGGCCCCTGGGGCGGCGCCGTGGACCTGGCGACGATGGCTCCGATCCCCGGCACTTACTACATCTACCCCGAGATCACGCTCAGCAGCAGCGGTGACGCGATTGCGGTTTGGGCCAGCAGCAGCGAAGTCGTGGAAGCCGCCGACCTCAATCAGCGCTACCTCACCGTCTCAAAGTCCGGCTCGGGCTCCGGAGTTGTGAGCAGCGCTCCCGCGGGGATCGGCTGTGGCGCCGAATGCATCGCCGCCTTCACCCCAAATACCGACGTCACGCTGAGCGCAACGGCCGCGGGTAGCTCCGAATTCAAGGGCTGGAGCGGCGCCTGCAGCGGTGTCGGTCCCTGCACGGTGACGATGACCACGGCGAAATCGGTCAGCGCCGTGTTCGAAGCGGTCCCCTTGCCGCCTCCTCCTCCAGCACCACCGAAATTCAAGAAATCGGCACCTGGAGGGAAAATCAAAGCCGCCCTCAAGAAGTGCAAAAAGCTCAACGGGAGCGCCAAGACCAGGTGCGTCAAGAGGGTGAGGGCAAAGTTCGGCCACTCACATCATCGGACCTAGCCATGAGCCGCCGAATACTTCTGGTAGGGGCGCTGGGGGTCCTGGCGCTGCTCTCACCGGCCTGGGCAAGCGCAGTGCGTTATGCAAATCCTTCCGGAACACCGGGGGATAACTGTCAGAGCGTCGCAACCGCTTGCGATTTCGTCACCGCTGTGCGAGGCACGGGCGGCAATGTCCCGGCAACCGGAGAAGAGGTGATTATCGAGCCAGGCACCTATGCGGTGAACGAATTCATGGCGCCTGCGGTCGTGTCAAACCTCAACATTCACGGTGTCTTCGACCAGCAAAGGCCGGTGATCGAAGAGAACGGTCATCAGTTTCAGGTTGGCCACGGCAGCGACGTCAGCTACCTGACCATCGAGGCAAGCGATTCCGGGAAGTTTGCCTTCTATGGAAGCGGGGTCGCCGAACGGCTCTTGGTCGAGACGAAAGCTAACGGCAACGGCCCGTCGTGCGAGTGCGACGGCGACATTCGAGACAGCGTCTTCGTCTCCACAGGTACGGGTCCGGCGCTCGGCATGGAAAGCGGCGGCGGGACGGTCAGCGCCACCTATCGCAATGTCACCGCCTACACGCTCAACGCAGCCGCCCCGGCCATCCAGCTCTACCAGGGCGGTGTCGGGGGCCTCACCATCAATGCCTACAACGTTATCGCCGATAACTCCGCCGGCGGCCACGATGTCGTGGCCAATGGCCCGCTGACTTCGATCACTCTCTCGCACTCCAACTACGACAATCCCGCTCAGTTCGGCGGCGGCGTTGTTGTCGATGCGAACGACGGCCCTCATCAAGCCACGCCGCCACTGTTTGTCGACCCGAGTGGCGGCAACTTCGGTGAGGCGCCGGACTCGCCAACAGTCGATGCCGGTCTCAGCGATCCGCTCTCGGGATCGATGGACTTCGCCGGCAATGCGCGGGTGCTCGGTGCCTCGACCGACATAGGCGCCGAAGAGTTCGTTCCACGGCCCGCACCCGTTGTCGAACGCCCCTCCAATGCCTTCAGTATCGGCAAGCTCAAAAGCAATACGAAGAACGGTTCGGCGATCTCGCCTGTGTTCGTTGCCGGTCCGGGCGCTGTCACGGCACTAGCCACGAACACCGTGGTCGCTGGCAGTTCGAGCTCAGCGCCATCGAGAGCCAAGCGGCCGGCCCTGATCAAGCCCAGGACGGTCAGTGCCGTGGCTTCCGGCAAGGTTCTGGTTCACCTGGTGCCGACTCGGGTGGCGCGGAAGATTCTCAAGCGAAAGGGCAAACTGGCGGTCAATGTCACGATCACCTTCATGCCGACCGGTGGCCTCGCGGCAAGTCAGAGCTTCAAGCCTTACCTCAAGCTCGCGCTGAAGAGGCCGCATACATAGGCCTTTTCACCGGCCAAGCGATGCGGACGTTCGCATACTCATCTGCGATACGTAAAGAGGAGCTCATGGCATTTGCTCGTTGGCCGAGGAGAGGCGCGGTCGCAGTACCGCTTTGCTACCGAATGCACCGTCATATGTGTCCGGGATGTCCAAGCGCGGGGACGCGAGGGACGCGCAGGGACGCCACGTCGGGTGGAATGAGCCGGTCGGGGGCCGAGCGGTCGCTGGTTCAAATCCAGTCGCCCCCGATCAGCGGTCAACACGCTCCAGCGCGCCGCTAGCGCCAGTCAGAACTTGCCTGTACTAGGCTCGGTCGACCCAACAGGAGAGGATCGAACATGGCATACCTGATAACGCATTTCTGGCCAGGCGCGACCGAGGATCAGTACCAGGCCTCGATAGCGGTAGTGCACCCTCCGGGAGGCCTGCCTGAGGGACAGACCTACCACGCAGCCGGACCGACCGACGGGGGCATCCTCATTGCCGCTGTGTGGGAGTCCAAGGAGCATTTCGACCGCTTCCTTCAAGAAAAGCTGATGCCGAGCATGCCAATCGAGGGGGGCTTTACGGGTCAGCCCGAGCAACGCGCCGCGGAGATCGTGAATCTACTGACGGCATAACGCGATAAATGGGCCTGCGTGGCGGCATTTGCTCGCCACGCAGGCGGCGCCTCAGTGTCCATTGACGAGGCCGGATCATGGCCTACCGGTGAGTTCCTGAACGTCCTTTGGCGGGGGAGGGCCCCCCAAACGGCTTGTCTTCCGGACATCCCGTTACACCACGACATGCGATTGACTCCCGTTGCTGCCGATTCGAAGACCCGACCAACGAGATGGGAGTCGCAGCGATCGCAGGGAAGCGCCTCCTGATTTGCACTCGGCTCCCGGATAGGAGGTCATCTGCACGCCTGACGGGAGACGGGTCCCCGGGTCCCCGATCCTGCAACGCAACCGATCCCCGCCGTTCCGCCTCTGTGGCGGCATCAACAGCTAGTTGTAACTGGCGGGGGCGCGTTTCGCGCAGCAGCTTGGCGCGATTGCCGAGGGTTCGCTGGATTGGGGTAGACCGCCTACGGCTCCTCGTCCACCATCACCTCGAACATTTCCACCGAAGTGCGGGCGCCGCGTCCGCCGGCCGGCGTCATCTCGTTCAGTGCAGCATCGACACGTCGCAGGTCGTCTTGCGTCTCACAGACGATCAAGTTGGCGCCGCGGTTGCCCTCGCGATCGACGAGCAGCATGACGCGCTTGACCGCGTCGAGACTCCGCTCAAGGGGGGTGCCCTCTGCGCCGTTGCGGATTGAGTCGCGGATTCCAGCCGCGAACTCGTCCCAGCTGCGGTCGCCACCTTCGAACTGCGCGATCCGGACATACATAGTGCACTCTCCTTCCACGGCTTGGCTTCGGTTAGTCCGACTCTATCCGCACACGCCCCACCGCGGTCTGCGCGCTCAAGAAAGGGAAAGCTGGGCTCGTGCACAGCCTCGCTCCGCAATTGCGCCCCTGAGATTGCCGGCATGGCACCCCTTAGGTACCTGAAGCATGGTCCGAGATATCCGGCGAGTCCGAGATCGGGGACGCGGTGACCCGTGGGGCGCGTCCAGATGCAACTTGCAGTCGTTCAGACCGGCCGGGGGCCGAGCGGTCGCTGATTCAAATCCGGTCGCGCCGATCAGCGACGAACGCGCTCAACATGCCATTGACCGCCAGCACCCTGAGCACTGGTACCTGACCATCGTGAGCCGCAACGGCTGCTGCAACGCCTGCGGCGGCTACCTGCGCGAAGGCGCCAACGTCGTTACCGCCATACCCCTCGTGAAATCCTATGTCGGGTCTGCGACGACCTTCGAGGGACCCCCCCCGGCCGTCGCTGCGATGGGAAAAGGTGCGGCGCCGTCGGCGATCGTGACGCTCAAGAATGCCCCGGCTAGGACGATTCGCCCAGCCCACCAATTGCTCGAATCAGCTGTTTTCTGCTCATCCGCCCCGACTTCTCAAGCCACAGGATGCACGCCTTTCCGCTTCTGACAATCGCTCGTTCAACCTTCGGATTGGAGGCCACTGCCTTTGTACCTTGGTTCACCCCCCGCGGCGAGTCGTAGAGCCTCTCGATTTCGTTGTTGTTCAGCGAGGCTTCCAATCGTCTACCCATGCAATCCCTCAGTGGCTCCGGAAAACCAAACTTTTCTAGAGCGACCTCAATTCGGCCGACTAATTCCCGCGTGTCGCCGCCACTTCTGACGCTGCTGAGCACGCCGACGACCACGACGACCGCGAAGAGCCCCACCGCCACAAGAGCCACAGCCCACCGCATCGGCCCTAGACGGTACCGCGGGAGGCCGAGGTTGGATCCGGTGGGGGCGTGATGAGATCAAGTCCCTGGACGCTGATCGGGCGTTCGTCAGAGGTAGCCTTCGGCCATCCCCTCCGGCGCGCTCGCTGCATGACGCGGTTCGTGGGGACCGTGGCGGACCGGCTCCTGAGGCTCGGGATACTCCTCCCGGCAGCGATGTGCGCCATCGCCGTCACCGTCATTCCCGGAGAGGTCGGAGTCCTGATTCGGACCCTGGTCGTCGCGTTCGCGGGGTTCTTACTCATTCTTTGGTTTTGCGGATCTACTGCTAAACCGCTGGGCCAGGCCAAGGAGGTGACCGGGCTGTTGATGCTTGCTCGCAATTCGGCGCGTCGCAAACTTCAGCGACGAAGTGGGACCGTAGCCGTACTCGGTTCCTCGATCTGAGGTCACAGGCGCGTCCAGGGGCGTCCCTTCGTTCCTCAACCCATTGAGCGACTCGGATATTCAGTGACACCGGCGAATCCACGAAGACCCTCCCGCTGTGCGTCGAAGAGGTATCGACAGGGATCCTTTTATCGGCCTTATCGTGCGCCGCGAGTCGCCGCACGGGTCGGCCGCCGAGTACGGTCGCCCGGGATGCCTACCATCGAAAGCCCGCCTCGATAGCGGTGCCTCCGACTTCCTCAGTTTCGTCGACAACCCTTCCCAACGTTTTGTGGCACCGGACGGTTGCTCGCTGCGCTCTGAGATGGCGCAGGACTCATGAGTTCCGCGGGGTGCACTTCCTACCGTCCCACCGTCCGCTCTCGGCGACAACATCCATCGGATGACGCTGCCTTTCGCTGTCGATTGGCCGACGATTGCCTCATTGGCAACCGCGTTCGGCACGCTCGTGCTCGCCGTTGCGACTTTTTCCTCAGTGCGCTTTGGGCAGCGCTCGACGCGTATTGCGGAGCGCTCGACAGCGATTGCCGAGCGGGCACTGTTGCTCGGCCTGCGGCCAGTGCTTGCTCCTTCGCGCATGACAGATTCACCCGAGGTGGTCCGCTTCGGCGAGGGACGGACAGTGAGCGTCGAGGGTGGCACGGCGGCTGTCGAGCGCGACGGTGAGAGCTACTACTTAGTGATCCCTCTTCGCAACGTCGGCAACGGCCTCGCAGTTCTCCAAGCCTGGCATTTTGTGGCGCGGCGCCCAGAGATCGACACCCCGCACGCCGAGCCCACTGAGCACCGCCCGCAGACGCGTGATCTGTACGTGCCCGCAGGGGACACGGGGTTCTGGCAAGGGGCGATACGTGAACCCGACGATCCGTTTCGCCAAGGCCTTGACGAAGCGTTTCTCGCCGGTGGGGTCCTGACCGTCGATCTGCTCTACGGTGACCATGAGGGTGGCCAGATGACGATCAGCCGCTTCATCCTGACGCGCGAGGAAGATGGCCATTGGCTCCCCGGCGTGGTTCGCCACTGGCCGCTCGAAGGCATCGACCCACGGGGGCGCTAGAAAAAGCGCAAGCGCGGAATGGGTGGCGCGACGAGCACGCTCAGCGGCGCAGCTCGGCCCCCAGCCGGGTGGCGAGCCGCACCGAGGCTTCGATCTCAACCTTGCGGATCGAGACGCTCTCGACGTTGAGCCCGAACGGGACCCCCAACCTCCGGCAGAACGAGATCAGGTCGACGGCCGTCGCGACCGCCTGCTCGTAGGAGGCATCAAGTGTGTCGTCGGCATGCCGGAGCTCGTTCTCGATCCAGCGCGGGACGGTCACGCCGAGCCACTGGAGGAACTTCAAGGTCTTGAGCGAACCGCAAACCGAGAAGCTGAACATGATCGGCACCGGTTTTAGGTTTTGCGCGTCGCACTCGTGGTGATAGTCGGAGATCAGGTTCTTGGCCGCATTGACGTCGTAGACGATCTGGGTGATGAAGAAGGAGCAGCCCGCGGCCTGCTTCGCGATCAGGCGGAGGTGCTCATCGCCTTGGCGCGCGTGTCGCTCGGAGATAGCAACCCCACCAAGCTGCAGCTTCGGCTGCACCTGGTCGCGCAGCTCGTACGCTCGGGCCAGCGAGGTGAGAACTGCCTTCTCGCGCGAGGAGGACCCGACGAACACCGCCAGCGCCTGGGACGGATCCTGCTCCTCCAACCAGGAACGGAAACGATCCTCGCGGTACTTGCCCACCGCGCGGTAGACAATGGCGGGGACCTCCAGCCGAGCAAGATCACGGGCGAGATAGTCGGCGGGGTCCATCGTCGGCAGGAACGGGAACGGGCGCTCGTCGGGGTTGCGGTCACTTTCGTCGTCGATGTCGTAAAGGACGAGGCCGTCGATCGTCAACGACCGCAGCCGCTCCAGGGTGACACCGGCGATCTCCGCGGCCTCCCGTAGGCTCGTCGTCAGTCGAGGCGGCGTAACCGCGAAGAGCAGATACTCGCCCGATCGAGCTGCGATCCGTCGTTGCAGATTCACGCGCGAAACCGTAACCGAGGGCCGGATGGGCCGAGGCAAACTTCTTCGAGACACGAAGACGCCCGACGAGAGTGGCGCCTGCGATCGTTCGGCCCTGGTAAGGGCTTCGGTGATGTGGCGGAGCAGGGCCAGATCCCTGTGCCTAGCGGTTCGGAGTTCGAGAATGCGACTGCGGTCCGGTTCGGCGCGACCCCAGCGACGAACTCACCGTCAACTCTGAAGATGCGATCACCGCGATCGCGCCGCCCTCCGCTTCGGGCGTCGTGAGCGTCTGAGTGACCACAGCCGCCGGGACCGCCGCCTCCGGCCAAACGTTTTCCTATCAGGCGGCACCCGTGGTGCCTGTCGGTAAATGCATCGTTCCGAAGCTCACCGGGAAGAAGCTGAAGGCAGCCGACTGCAAACTCGGCAGGGTCAAGGAGCTCAACGGCATGACCTCGAAGACCGGCAAGGTCAAGAGCCAGAGCGCGGAGCCGGGCAAGGTGTTGGCGCCGGGTTCGAAGGTGAAAGTAACGCTGACGCCCTAGCGCAGCCGAACGCTCCTCGTGGTACCGCTTCGGTACCGGATGCACCGCACTATACGTCCAGACCGTCCTGACGCGGGGACGACGGAGACACGGGGGACGCAACGTTGAGCCGGCTGAGGGCCGCGCGGTCGCTGGTTCAAATCCAGTCGCCCCGATGCAGAGCGTTGAGCGCGTGGGGCGAACGACTAAACCGTGGCGAGAATATGAAAGCGCAGTGGCTTACCGAGCTTGGCCAGCTTTCCGCCGGGATCGGTTTGGCAATTGTTGAGAGTGATTCCTTCGTTCGTTAAGTGCGGAACGTCAGCGGAGATCGATCCCGCCACGCGGTTGCCGCCGTGGCTGAATGTCCCCGAGAAGATCAAATGACCTTCACTAGAGACTCCATCGAAGGCGGCCGTCCGCAAATGGAACTTGTTGGCCCTGACGCGAATTTCCCCGAATCCTTGAGACTCTCGGACAATGTAATAGACCCGGGTGGCCACCAGTCGTTCGGGCCCGAATTCGGGCACAGGATCGCAGGAGAGTTGAAGCTCGACGATTAGATCCGCGTGTTCCACTCCTTCGACCCCGAACACGTTGTCGGCCGGAATCGAGATCGTCCGTCCATCTTTGACGCGGCGGTTGGCGAGGAATTCCACGATCGTCAGGTTCCGGTCGCCGTGGCTATGAGGGTTGCTGAGCCGGAATATCCGCTGCGTGGTCTGACCGGGGGCTGCCAGTACAGATCCGGCCGTGACTGCACCGGCCAATAGAACCACTCCGGCGATGACTAGATACCTGGGCCTCACCGGGCCAGTGTTTCAAAAATCGACCCACCGATTGGCTGACTCGCCCAGAAACCGATGCGATCCTGGAGCTGGACCGCGACGGGCCGTTGGTCTTCCGCTCGAAAACCGGCCGCGCGCTCTCGGCGCCGACCCTCTCCAACTACTGGAGCATCGTGCAGGCTCGCCCCTCCCTGGAGTTCGACTCCTATCATGCGACCAAGCACTATGGTGCCCACCACATGTGGACCAAGCTGGATTGGAGCCAAGAGTAATCGCGACGCAAGCCGGCTGGGATATCGAGGGCGTCGAAGGCTCTCGAACGTCTACGGACGCGGCGAGTTCGGCGCTCTCGATGAGGTTGACACAGCATCACAAACCACTCGCCCAAGCTGCGGCAATGGCATAGCCTTTAGACGTATGATGCGTATCCGGTTGACTCCTTCGGGCCGGGCCTCCGGCCATTGGGCGCCGCTCCGAGAAGATTCTCGCGAGCTGAGCGCGCAACGGCACGGAGATCGCCAGCCAGGAGGTTGTGCTGCGATATCTCGACCACCTGCCCCCCCGAGTGCTCAAGGAGCGAACCGGATACGCATCAGACGTATAGAGCGACGCACAAAGCTAATTCTCGCTCTGCTTGTGGCCATCGTGGCCTTCACTCTTGCTGCCGTCATCCAGGGTCAAGCTCAATCGCTTCTAGCCGACCTTGCCGTTTTCTTTGGCTTTGCAATTTCCGGCGTCATTCTGATGCTCTATTGGACAGCAAATCTGATGCTTTGGGGCGGACTCTGAACTGGTTTTCGCCGCGACCTTAGGCCTCGGAAGTTACGTATGAGTGACGCAAGGCGGCCGCAAGCCCACTCCCCGTCCCTGTTTTAACCAGTCGCCCCGATCCCTAGATCGACTCGACGGAGAACTCGGGGGGGGTCGGCCGGCAGACCTCCCAGTACCTACTTCAGCTTTGCTGAAACCCTGGCCGTAACCGTCCGGTTGTTACCGGCCGGATCGTTGACGACCGCACTCAGGTTCAGTGACAACTTGCCGGTGTGTTTGAAGAGCTTGATGAGCTTGCTCGGAAGCTTCAATTTTGCGATCTGCGTCGCGTCCGCGGCAAGGCTCAACGGCGCATCTTGAAGGGCGAATTGCTTCTTTTGCTTCGTCCCGCTTCGTCCCGACGATCGACCCGATAGCTCCCCGCTCACCGCAAACGAGTTCCCGTTGGAAACGACGACGGGGAGCGGCCCGGGCCTTATCCGCTTCGCTTTCAACTTCAAGGTGACGAACGTCTGCGAGCCGAATGCCGCAGGCGTTGGCTGAAGCGATGGCTGAACACATGGAGTCGTCTGCGCCTCGACGGCGCCGATGTCCGAGCCGTCACCGGGATTTGGGAGCGAGGCGAAATCGCACGGCCTCGGAAGACCTCGCTGGTCGGTGCTCAGACCAAACGCCGAGCCGGCATCGAGCGCAGGGCTGCCGCTGGCGGGTGCCATCGTCTCCGTGCCCCCTCCGTTGTCCTGCAGCGAGCCGAGCAGCGGATCGGCGTTCGACGGATTGCCGGTGACCGTCCCCATTTCGTTTACCACCGAGCTGGCGAGCCGCTGGACCATGTCGAATTGGGAAACGTCGGCGTTGGCGCTCCCCAGTGGGGAGGGAGAGATTGAGGCGGTTTTGACCGAGGCGAGATCGGTCGGCCCGACGCCTCCGGAGACGATCGTGTCGCGCAGGGTCGTCTGAGCCGTGCGCACGGCGTGGCTGTCATAGACGAGGTTGAAGATCTGGGCCGCGAGGTAAGCCGCGGTATTGTCGGCGAAGGTCGAGCCGGTCGCGCTGAAGGAACCGTTGAGGTTAAACACCGCACCGCCGATCCCCTTGCCGTGGTCGGTCACGGCGTCCGATCCACCGATTGCCGTATTGCCCACGATCGTCGAATCGTCGATCCGCAACGTGCCCTGCATGTTGAAGATCGCGCCGCCCATGCCGGCACCGCCCCCGCCGCTTTCACCGATCGGCGTCCCGCCTCCGAATCCTGGGCTCCCGTGCCCATTTTTGCCCCCTCCCCCTCCCCCTCCGAAGCCCCCGGATGCGCCGCCGATGTCGTTGCCGGAAAAGCCGCCGCCGCCGCCGAAGCCGCCGCCGCCGCCGGAATCGGTGCCGGCGCCCCCGCCGCCTCCGACCCCCCCGCCCGCGCCGCCAGCCCCAGTCCCCTGTCCGCCCTGTCCGAACCCGCCCCCCGTGTCGTCGCTGGCGACGCCGAAGCTGATCCCACCGCCACCGCTACCATCGCCACCCGAGCCCCCGGCGCTGGTGGCTCCGACGCCGCCCAGACCCGTGACCGGGCCGCCTCCGAGGCCGCCGGCGCTCTCCGGGCAGCAGTTCGCAGCAGCTCCGTTCTCGCCAACCGCGAAGCCGGCGCCGCCGCCACCACCGGCGTCTTGGCCGCCCGCACCGCCGGTGCCGCCGCCGAAGGCACCGGGACCGAAGCCACCGCCTCTCTCGCTTTCGTGGGGAGAGCTTTCGCCCATACCCCCGCCGCCGTTTCCTGAGAACGAGTCGTCCGCGTATCCGCCTTCGGCCAGGTTCCCGCTCACGGTGCTGGCTTCGATGACGACGGTCCCCTGACTGAATATCGCCCCGCCCATCGCGGCGCCGCCGCCGCCCCCGAAGGAATCGCCGCCACGGGCGAAACCGCCGCTGAGCGTCAGGTCGCGCACGGTCAGCTTCCCCGCGCCTGGCGAAACGTAGTTGAGGGTGTTCGGATTTGCGGGATCCGCGCCGACGAAAAAGAGACGGAAGGGAGCTGAGGCTTTACGGGCGATCGTCGCGCCATTACCTTCGATCGTGATGTCAGCGGCGATCGGCGGCAGACCGTTTGGCCCGTACCAATGGTTGTCGATCGTGGTCACGGCGTAGGTGCAGCCGCTGCCGAGCTGCACGGTGTTTGCGCCGGCGATCAGGTTGGCCTGGTTTATCGCCGACACCAGAGAGGCCGGGTCGCCAGTGGAGCCGGTGCAGGCCGCAGTGAAAGTGGCGGCGCCAGCGCTCCCGGTCAGAAGCGCCAGGGTGACTGCGCAATACGTGGCAATCAGCGCAAAACGGGCGCCTACGCCGCTCATGGACTGCCTTCGCTGTTCAGACGGCAAGGATAGCTTGGAGGGGACCGTCCGACGGCAACGGTCCTGAGGCGCAGGCCAGCGCACGTAGGGACCCCTCCTCGTGATCGCACTTTCCGGATGGGACGCGGCGGCACCCATATGTCTGGGCCCGTAAGCCGGCTGGGGGCCGAGCGGTCGCTGGTTCAGATCCAGGCGCCCCGATAAACGGAAGCCCGCCCGAGAAGCGGGCTTCCGGCTCTTGAGGCACTCATTCGAACTCTCGATGACGCGGTACCCGTCTTAGGGACGAGACCGACTCATGAGTCTCCGCCAGGCGCCTGACTCGAGGGGGCCGAAGGGGCTCACTCATCGCAGGCCCGAAGCGGCCTCCTCGCAGGGGGGTCAGTTTTAAACCGGCCAAAAGGGGTCAGTTTTAAACCGGCGTTGACACCGACCGTCCGCCCGATCGAACTCGAAGCACTCCAAAACCCCGAGTGGACAGTCAGTGCCTCAACCTCGCCTGCCCGGCCTGCTGTGATGGGCGCGGCGCTGGGTGACCGCTTGGGCGCCGTCATGCTCGTATTGGCCTCCACACACACATCAATCGGCTATTCGACTTCCCGCCGTTCGGCCGCCTATCGCCTTGAAGTCTTGGGGCTCCTGATGCTGAACCTTTTCTGAGCCGGGTGCGCATCCGCCCCCAGGATGTCGAGGGCGCGGACTTCAAAGCGATAGCGACCTGGCTTTAGGTGCTTGTAGGTCTTACCAGAGACACACTGGGCGAATTTCGGCTTCGCCTTTTTCTTGCCGCCGTTCTTCGCCTTGCTCGATCCCGCGGCCTTGCTCTTGCCAGGCTTCCTTGCCTTCTTCTTCGGTCGGCCGATCAGCTCGCATTCGAAACCGGTGATCGCGCCACGTGCCGAAAAAGAGAAACCGGCTTTCTTCTTCTTGTCGACAATTGTCGCCCTGGTGATCACCGTGCCGGTGGGGACGCCGAAGGTGGCGGTCACGGTCTGGTCGCTGTCGAGACGGATCTGACAGGGACCGGTGCTGGTGCAGGGCCCGGAAAAACCAGCAAAGCCGTTGCCCGAGGCCGGTTCGGCGCGCAGGATCTCGGTTTGGCTCTGAGGAAACTTGGCGACGCAGGTGCCGGGGCAGAGCAGGCCGTTGGCGCCAACGCTGCCGGAGCCTGACCCGGCGAGGGCGACGGTCAGGGTCTGGGAGGGGCCGAGAAGAGCGTAGGAGGTGCCGCCGCGGCCGGCGACACTGCTGGCGCCGGAGATGCCGGAGATGGTTTGGGGAGCGTTGCGCTCGGTGGTCGTCCCGTCCCCCACCTGGCCGCTTTCGTTGTAGCCCCAGGAACTGACGGCGCCGCTGTCGAGCAACGCCAGCGTGTGGAAGAAACCGCTTGACACGGCGCCGACCGAGATCGACGGCGCCGCCAGCGCCGGCAACGTGACGCTTTCGGAGGTTGAGCCTTGGCCAAGCTGGCCGACGTTGTTCGCGCCCCAGCCGCGCAGCGTCCCGTCGGCGAGCAGGGCGAGGCGGAACCGGCTTCCACCGGTCAGTGCTTTGACACCCGTTAGGCCGGAAACGGTGGTCGGGCCCACGCAGTAGCAACCGCCAGCGGCGATCGTGCCGTTACCGATCTGACCTTCGATGTTGGTACCCCAGTCTCTGACGCTCCCGTCGGCGAGCAGAGCGGCTCCACCTTCGGTGCCGCTGGAGATCGCCATCGCCCCCTTGACCCCAGGCACGGCAACAGGGGTAGGGACGCATCGGCAGCCGCTGGCCATACCCGTGCCGTCGCCGACCTGCCCATAGCGGTCATCACCCCAAGCCATCACCGTTCCGTCGGCGAGCAGCGCGAGGTTGGAGGATTCCGAGGTACTGATCGCGACCACGCCGGAGAGCCCGGGAACTGGCGCCGGCGTTCTTCTACAGCTGTTGATGAAACAGGTTTCCAGGCCGCCGGGAGGCACCCCGAGCTGTCCCGCCGCGTCGTCGCCCCAGGCGAGCACGGTCCCGTTTGCCAACAGAGCGAGACTGTGCGAGCCGCCGACATCGATCGCGACTACGTCGTGCGGGAGCTTACTGGCCGGGATCGGGACCAGGCTTTCCGCGCTTCCACCGTCGCCGATCTGACCGTAGGTGTCATCACCCCAGCCAACTACGCTGCCGTCGGCGAGCAGGGCCAGAGCCGCTTCCCCCCCACCACTGATCTGCGCCGCGCTCGAGACCCCGGAAACGGAGACCGGCGAGGGGACGCAGTCGCAGCCGCTGGTTGTAGCTGTGCCGTTGCCGACCTGGCCCCTGTTGTTGGACCCCCAGGCCATAATCGAGCCTCCAGTGGCCCGCGCTGTGGCCGCGGAAACGAGGAGCAAGAAGATGCCTAGAGCAACGGGGCGAAACGCTCGCACGGAAGCAACCTTTCCTCAGTCCTGGACCCAGTCTGAATAAAAGATACCCCGATCCTTATCGGTGACCGTGCCGTGATTCCCTTTTCGCATTCGGCGGATTGCTCTACTCGCACTCACCCCAGCCAGCTTCGACGGGGCCCGATTTTTGTCCTTTTCTCTGGCAAAGTCGCCGCTCGCATGAGATCCTCTTTGTCTCGTGCTCCTTGCCGGTACCGAATATGCCATTGACGGAAAGGTCGCAAAGAGACACGTGGGCGCCGTAGCCCTCTGGCTTTCCGCAACATTCCTGCTCCTGGCCGCGTCAGTCCCGGCCGCCGCCCGAGCAGACGAAACGTCAACTGCCTGCGAGACGGTCTCACTCGCCTTCGTTCAAAAGACGCTCGGCCTCCACCATTCGGCGCTGACACGAGATCACAGCAACCTCGAAAAGACCGTCGAAGAGGAACCCTCCGAACTGCCGCGCGCCATCCATACCGAGTGCGGCGTCGGGTTGTGGAGCGGGAAAAAGCCAGCCAACCGCGCCAAGACTTTCAAGAAGGCCAGGGCTGGCACGGCCGCCCTGGTCGGCGTCGACACTTGGGCGCCGAACGACGAAAGCCCCAACGTCGGAGAATGGGAAACAAAGGAATTCGATGAACTCACCTCCGACTTCCTCAAGACTCGCTTCCAGTGGGTGCAAGTCTCTGGCCATGCAAAACCGCTGAATCCTCAAGGCGACGGTTACATCGGAGCCGGGATGGTCGTTGAAGCGACCGGACCCGCGAAGGGCCTCGTCGCGGCAGTCGGCTGCTGGTGGCAGCACTCAGCCCATCGGGCGATCTGCCTGCTCGATGAGGAAGCCAAAGGAAAGCCCGTGGTCGACAATCTGAACGCCCTCGCGAAGAAGGTCGTGCCTAACTTCCTCGGCGCTCCATAGACGCTGGCTGCCACCACTTCGGTACCCGAAGCATTGCTTCGAGGCGTTGGATCCGTGTCCCCGACCAGGTGCCTGTAGATACGGTTCATTTCCGCTTCCCATCGGGTGTCGACAACCGGGCCCTGGCACGAACCTCGGTGTCTCGGGTCACTCAGAAGAGCCTATTAGGAATGCAGTTGCGGGCGCTAGGGCTGGCAAGTGGGTGTGATGGGCGGTGGGGCGTCAGTCGCTTGCCCAGCGCTCGGGTGATGTTCTCCCGGCGGACTTGGGACGGCGGCTACTCGGTTAGGAGGGTTCGGGGTCAGACGCGCTGCCGGTCTCGTCCACGGGCCAACGAGCCGCCGCAGGGTTGAATCCGGAGACGGAGAAGCAGCATGAAGGTCCGCCATAGCCCTCAGCCACTGCTTGCTGGGTAGCACTGCTCCTAATCGCCGCGCTCGTCGGCACTGGCTCAAATCCGGTCACCTCCGACACTCAGGGGGAGGCGACTTGAGGAGGCCGACCTGCGCTCAGCCGCGCTGGTGCTTCTGCTTCGCCGCCTTTTTGACGATGATCTCCACCTTATGGCGGTCCACGACGGTCGGCTGACCAGGACTGGCGACGGTGAGACTGATCTCGATCGACAGCTTGCCGAGCTGGGTCAGGAGCTTTACCCCGGCGGGGGTCAGCTTCATCTTTACCGGCCGCGTCTGGCCCCCGCGGACAGTCGTCTTCACCACGCGGCCGACAACGAGCGGCTTCGCTTTCTCCTTCGATCCGGCGCTCGCCGCGGCGAGGTCGAGGCGGGGCCGAATCCCGGCCGCGGCTGCGCCCTTGGCGGTGCCCTGACCGCCAACGTTGCAGGCCGGCGCTGAGCAGCCGACGGAGAGGACGATGACCGTCAGATCGGGCCCCTTGGTCCAGAAGATCCGTTTGGTGATCCAGATCGTCTTTGGCTTCTGGGTTGCCGGTAGCGGTGCGGTGGCGCCGCCCGCCGGGGTGAACACCTGCGGCGCGGCGGCCGGGTTCGGTCGCCATGCGGGATCCGGTTCAAATTCCTCATCGCCGGTCAACGTGGTGACCGAGCCGGAGCCATCGGTGTTCTCCATGTAGACCTGGTTGGTGTCTGCTTCGCCCGCGAAGAGGTAACCGCTGTAGATGACGCGATGTCCGTCAGGGGACCAGGAGAGGGGTGATCCGGGGGTCAGCTGCTGGATCTCGGTGAGCGAATGGTCCCCGCTGAGATCGGCGTTGGCGACCCGCCAATGGGTATCTTCGCCACCGCCGCTGACGAGATAGCCCACCTGGCCGCCCGACGGCGACCAGGAGGAGAAGGTCCACTGCGCTCCTGATGTCAGGGGCATCGGCGTTCCCCCGTTCGCACCGATGATCCCCAGGTTCACCGTCGAGTAGCTCGCCGGTGCGTCGAATGCAATCCGGGAGCCATCTGGCGACCAGCTCGGTTCCCTGCCCGCGGCGCCCGCGAGTTGGGTCGGGGTGCCCGAGCCGTCGGCGTTCTCAAGGTAGACCTGTGCCCCCTCGGAATAGGCGATTTTGCCGCTGTCGGGCGCCCAGCTCGGGTGCTGACCGTGTGCGGCGACGACGACGGGGGTGGCCGTGGTGCCGTTCGAGTTCGCCACCCGAACGCTGCGGTTTCCTTCCGAGGTGCCGGTGACGAAGGCGATCCGGGTCCCATCTGGGGACCAGACCGGTTCGCCGATGTATTCGCCGTTGGCGAAGTGGGTGACCTGAGTCGCAAGGTTGATCCCCTGTTCCGGGGCTTCGGGTTCCATCACGTAGATGTTCCGCGTCTGGATCGGTTCGGAGGCGAAGCGGGAGATGAAGGCGAGTTTCTTGCCGTCGGGCGACCAGACTGGCTTTTCGTCGATGCTCACCGCTTCGTTGTCGGTGAGGTTCGTAACCGTCGCCGGGTTGTCGGGGTCGAGGAGGCAGATGTCGAGTTTGCAGCCGAACGCGATTTCCTTGGGCGCCGCCAGTGCCGAGGAGGCTCCGGAGGTCACCAGCGCCGCGATCATCGCAAGCGCGGCGAGCAGGAATGTTCGCCAGGACGAGTACACCGCTTCGCAGCGTACCCGTCTCCCCCGCGGCGGACAACCCGCCTTCCCGTGGTCTCCCCCGTTTTCCTTCTCCAGGAGAACCTCGACCGCGCTGCCGATCCAGGCCGGGGACGCGGTAGGCGTCAACGTCGTCGCAACGGACAAGCTCGGTGTACTGGCCGCCCCAAACCGAGGTCTGGCCTTGACCCGCTTTCGTGGACACTTGACCACTGGGAAGCAAAGCGCTTCCGGAAGGAGTCAAAGTGCCACCAACACGACCGCCCTACCCGCCCGAATTCCGAGCTGAGGCGATCCGTCTCGTAAAGACCTCGGGCGACTCAATCGGTCAGGTCGCAAAAGACCTCGGGATCTCTGATCAGACCCTGCGCAACTGGGTTGCCCAAGACGACGTCGACGGTGGCCGAAAGAGCGGCCTGAGCTCTGAGGAGAGGGTCCGCCTGCGCGAGCTCGAGAAGGAGAACCGAAAGCTCCGCGAGGAGCGGGAGATCCTCAGAAAAGCCGCGGCCTTCTTCGCAACGGAGACCGAGCGGAGGTAGCGGTCGTGCACCGCTTCATCTGCGCGGAGAGGGCCAATCACTCGGTCGCCACCCTCTGCAGGGTGCTGGGCGTCTCGCGGGCGGGCTTCTACGCCGCCCAGAGGCGCCCGCCCTGCAATCGGGCCCTGCGCGATGAGCAGATCACGGCGGCGATCACCGAGATCCACGAGCAGAGCAGGGGCACCTACGGCGCCCCGCGCGTGCAGGCGATGCTCGCCCGCCGCGGCACCAACGTCGCTCGCAAGCGGGTCGCCCGGCTGATGCGCCAGGAGGGCATCTCGGGCTTGATCAGGCGCAAGCGGGGCCGCACCACCGTGCGCGTCCCGGGTGTCGCGACGGCACCCGATCTGGTCCGCCGCGAGTGGAACCCGACCGAGCCCAACCGTCTCTGGGTCGCCGACATCGAGCGCCACGAGGCGCTGCGTAACCGTGCGGAGGTGCGATTCCTCCGCGGCCCGCCTGTCGCAGCAGGTGGGAGCAAGCTGGGGGCAGCCTGACCCGGGAGACGCCGGTGAGGGTGGACAGCAGCCCCGACAACGACGGGACCGGCCGGTACTGCCAGACGACCGGGGCCCGGCAAGCAAGACCAGAAGGTGCACGTGAGAAATCAGCGTTTGAAAGCCCCTCAATCGACTCCACCAGCTCGAATCTGGCGGATCTGGGCTGGGCTGCCGTGCGCACCCGCCGACGTCGGCGGGGAACTCCTTGGGCCGGTTGATGTCGCCGGTCGGGAGGCCACGATGAAAGCCTGCGGCGTAGTCGTGGCGAAGCGGCAGGGGCATAGCTGGGCACCTCCCTGGACAAGCGGTCATGCAGTGAACGTGGGAACCGTCCCGACGGTCCCTCACCGATCGGCCTTCAGGCCGGTGGGCGGGAAGGTCCGTCGTCGGCTGATGCCGTCGGGACGGGGCGGAGGACCCGTAGTAGTCGGAGGTCGGGAAAGCCGGCCACATGGCGAAGGGGTCCAGCGAGATCGCAGCAGGCAGACGGCGCGGGGAGGTCGCTGGTGAATACCGGCGCTCCGTGGCCCGACCTCCAAGAGGCCGAGCGACGGGTACTCGCGATGCAGACCAAGCTGCACCGATGGGCGGCCGCTGATCGCGGCCGCGTGTTCGATGACCTGCACAACCTCGTCCATGACCCGGCCTTCCTGGTCGTGGCCTGGAACCGGGTGCGGGCCAACAAGGGCGCAAGGTCGGCGGGCGTCGATGGGGCCGTCCCGTCGCAGATCGCTGACCCGGGTGCGTGGCTGGCCGACCTTCAGGGAGACCTGAAGGCGCGCCGGTTTCGCCCCGATCGGGTGCGGGAGCGGATGATCCCCAAGCGCGACGGAAAGCTTCGTCGCCTTGGCATCCCGACCGCGCGTGACCGGGTCGCCCAGGCGTCCTTGAAGCTGGTGCTGGAGCCTGTGTTCGAGGCGGACTTCAAGCCGTGCAGCTACGGCTTCCGTCCCCGGCGCAGGGCCCAGGACGCGATCGCCGAGATCCACTACCTCGGATCACCCAATCGCAACTACGAGTGGGTGTTCGAGGCCGACATCGCGGCGTGCTTTGACGAGATCGACCACCGCGCCCTGATGGAACGGGTCGCGGCCAGGATCTCCGATAAACGCATCCTCAGGTTGGTCCGGGCGTTCTTGGCTTCCGGGATCCTCTCGGAGACCGGTGTCAACCGGGCCACCCACACCGGCACCCCACAAGGCGGCATCCTCTCGCCGCTGCTGGCCAACATCGCCCTGGCGGTGTTGGACGAGCACTTCGCCCGCACATGGGAAGAGCTCGGCCCGTCCTGGACGCGTTCGAAGCTGCGCCGCCAGGGTGTTCCGGCCTACCGCCTCGTCCGCTACGCGGACGATTTCGTGGTGATGGTCGGCGGCACCCGCGCGGACGCTGAAGCGCTCTGGTCCGAGGTCAGCGGCGTGCTCGCACCGATGGGCCTGCGCCTGTCGGTGGACAAGAGCGGGGTCTGCCACATCGACGAGGGGTTCGACTTCCTGGGGTTCCGCATCCAGCGGCGCGCCTGGCACGGTCGACCCGGCAAGCGAGCGATCTACACCTATCCGTCAAAGCGGTCGTTGGCCGCGGTGATCGACAAGGTTCGGACGCTCACCCGCCGCGCTCGTCATCGAACACTGGCGGATCTACTGCGCGCCATCAACCCCGTGCTGCGGGGATGGTGCGCGTACTTCCGCCACGGCGTCTCAAAGAGCGTGTTCGGCTACCTCGACCACTTCGTGTGGTGGAGGGTCGTCGGCTGGCTCCGCAAGCGCCACCTGGGTCTGAACTGGGGAACGCTCAGCCGCCGCTACCTCCCAGGTTGGGAGATCCGCGACGGCCGCATCGAGATGTTCCGACCACGAGCGGTGGCGGTCACCCGTTACCGCTACCGGGGCACCACGATCCCCACACCATGGCCCGAGACGGCGTGATCTCGTGGAGAGCCGGATGCGCTGAAAGGTGCACGTCCGGTTCGGAGGGCGGGCCGGGGAGACGGGCCGGGCGAGAGCCCGGCACCGCGCCCCGGTCCGACCCCTACACCTACTGCCGCAGCTGGGAGGGCTGGCTCTACCTGGCGGTGGTGCTCGATTGCCACTCACGAAAAGTGATCGGCTGGTCTTTGCGCGAGGACCTGCGGGCCGAACTGGTCACCGATGCGATCGAGATGGCGGTCGCCCGCCGGCGCCCCGAGAGCGACCTGGTCCACCACAGCGACCGCGGCAGCCAATACGTCTCACTCGCCTTCGGTGAGCGCTGCCGGGAGGCCGGGATCGACCTCTCGATGACCCAGGGCGGCTCGCCACTGGACAACGCGGTCGCTGAGTCCTTCTTCGCCACCTTGAAGAGGGAGCAGGTCGACCGCTACTCCTGGCCCACTCGCAGTGACCTGCGGGTTGCGATCTTCGAGTGGATCGAGGTTTTCTACAACCGTCAGCGACTGCACAGCACCCTGAACTATGCGACCCCGGAGGAGTTTGAGAGTCTCTCCCTCAATCAACTAAAGAAAGCGGCTTGAGTTCAAGCCGAAACGTGTCCACCGAAGCGGGGCAGGTCCAGGCCGCTCGTCCCGAATAAGGACGAGTTTGGGTCCAGCGCTAGGGTTCGCTGGGTTGTGGAGGGATCGGGCTCCGTGGAGGCGCCGGCGGAGAGTTCGAGCTGATGCTCGGACGACCTCCACAGCGTGGGCGGCTGTGGACGCCCGATTTGCGAGCGCCTCCGATCGCCTCGTTCACGCTCGCAAAAGACGAAAGCGCAACCTCGCGGTCATGCGCCTTAGGCAACCGGGGGTAGCTTCGGTTCATCTCCCACTCCCCAGACCGGGCGAAATCTCGGCGACCGTCGGCGGCTATGATCGGCTCCCAGGATCAGGAAGAGGACTTTGAGGATTCGCACGCACGGGATCAGCATCCTTTCGGTTTTATCCGTGGCGCTAGTGGCGGCGGTGACGCTCCCGACGGCCGCGATCGCCTCCGGCGGCTGCGCTCCCGACCTCGCAAAGGTCAAGGGGTTCCATGGGCACGGCAGCCTTACCTACCAGGACACCGCCGGAGGGGATAACGGCGAAGGTGGCTGGGAGAAAATCAGCCTTAACCACCAAGCGGACGACCTTCGCATTGACATGCATAGGGAGGCCGTGACCAAGGACGGATTCCTATTCGTCGGCATGGCCTCGCATGGGGACATCGAGATCGAAGACAGCCTGGTGAACTCGAACGGACTCGGTGGGACTCAGACCTACAGCGGTCCGCTGGTGGGACCCAGGCCCAACTTCGGAGTTGCCGATGCTCTGATCGACCGACGTAAGAACAAGTGCGACTACGAATTCCAGCTCGGTTTCGGGATCAAAGCCGCCTACAGCGGGGACGAAGACTCCGACGAACCTCTCGCAAACGTGTCCGGAATCGGAATTGCGGCTCCGGTGAACCTTCCAGAGTCACTGAAGCTGCACCACACCGAAGAGCTGTCCGCGATGGCCAACTGCAATACCCCGGAAGACTCGCCTTCTGAAGGCTGTTATGAACCTACTGGCGGCTGGACGAGCGGCTTCGGCACCCTGGCCCTCTGCCATTCGGTCGAGACGACCGAGTGCGAAAACCCCAATACGCCCTTGGGTGGGGCTGAGGTCGAATGGAGCCTCTTCCCCATCTACAAGAAGCATCCGAAGAAGCAATAGGCCGAGGCGAGGAGTGGGGCCCCCTTTTCGCTAGAAGCTGCCGTATTTCGCGTCCTGGACTTGCGCCCATGCCGTTGACCCTCTTCGCGGGTCCGCGCGTGCGATATTTCCAAGCGGCCCGACCGTGATACGAACAGTTGTTGGGGTGCCGACGTTCTTACCCCACGCTACTGAGCGGTGTGGACGCTTGTCGGGGACCGTTCGGTCTACGTCGTGGGGCACGCGGATGGCGCGCTCGGGCAAAATTCGTTTCCAGCCACCATGGGGGCGTCGGCGAGGTTACGAGCGTCACCCTGTCGGCGATGCCGAACCCGGCCCGATGCAGGTGGTGGTGCAGACGGGCACCCTGGAAGCCTCGCCTACCCCGTCCGAGCCGAACTACGATTGCTGCCTGGTTCCAGAGATCAGCCCGCCGTTCACAGTTCCGGCGAACCTGACCACGATGGTGCCGCTGACCTTGCCGTGTCCTCCCAGCCGTGCCGAACTTCGAGGACCCTGGTCAGTCAGGGTCCCTTGACGGCGTGGCCATCCCCGTCCTCAGCCCGACCGCCTCGCTGCCGCTGCAGGAGACCGGGCGCACCGTGATCGGGTAGCCCCAAGGCGGCGACCCGAAAGCATCTTGTCCCTGCTTCTTGTGTTCCAGCTTTCGAATGCCCTGAAGGGGCGAGTGCCCGCAAATTTGTACAGGCTGAGCTCGAGTGGCCAGGCACGTGACCGAGCCGGTCGGAACCGGAATTACTGCGACGTTGACCGCCGGCGGCGGCGATCCGGAGAAGATACCCGGGAACCTCAAGGCCGACGCGGATCGCGACAGCGACACCTCTGTCAAGGTGGACGCCAGGACCTCCGCCTTCTCCGAGTGCGAGAAAGTGGAGCCGAACGAGAAGCACAACCACTGAGGCGGCGAAGGCACTCTGCCGGCTCGAACGAGCTGCGTCGGGCTTCGGAGTATCCCCGCGTCCCCGTTCCCCGGTTGGCGCAGATCCGATATCCGCGTTAGCGTGTGCGGGGGTGACGCTGGTGGGTAGATTCCAAAGACGACTGAGCCGGTTCGTGCTGCTGATGGGGAGCTGCGCGGCCATCGTCAGCGTGTTCGCGCAGGCGCCCCTCGCCTCGGCAGGCCCGCTCTCGATCAGGGTCGAAGGCAACCACTTCGTCAACGGCGCCGGCCAGACGATTCGTCTCCTCGGCGTCGACCGCACGACCTCGGAGTATGGCTGCGTCGACGGCTTCGGCTACAACGACGGCCACTATGACGCCGCCGACGCGGCCGCGATCGCCTCCTGGAACGCCGACGCGGTCCGGGTGCCGCTGAACGAGGACTGCTGGCTGGGGATCAACGGCCAGCCGAACAGCAACGAGGGTGCGGAACCGCCCCTGACGGTGGCCGGCTACCGGGAATCGATCGAGAATTACGTCGCCGATCTCAATGCCCACGGGCTCTACGCGATCCTCGATCTGCACTGGACGGCGCCCGGCAGCCAGGTCGCCCTGGAGCAACAGCCGATGCCCGACCAAGATCACTCGCCGGCGTTCTGGACCTCGGTCGCCTCGACCTTCAAGAACAACCCGGGGGTCGTCTTCGACCTCTTCAACGAGCCCTTCGATCCCACCGATCTGAGGTCGGGTACCGATCAGAATTCTCAGGATCAGGTCAGCTGGAACTGCTGGGACACCGGGACCGAGAACGGGCCGGACGGTGGAGCGGCCTGCGATACCTCCGCCTACGACGAGAATGAACAGAAGACCACGCTCTACGCCGTGGCCGGCATGCAAACGCTCCTCAACGCGATCCGCGCCACCGGCGCCACCCAGCCCGTGATGGTTGGGGGCCTCAACTACGCGAATGACCTCACTCAGTGGGCCACGCACGCGCCCGATGACCCGCTCAACCAGGAGGCGGCGTCCTTCCACAACTACATGGGCCAAGAATGCGACGACGTCGGTTGCTGGAACAGCGAGATCGCACCGGTCTCCGCAAACGTGCCCGTGGTCACCGGTGAGTTCGACCAGGACGTCGCCCCCTGCGCGACGAGCAACTTCGACGACGAATACATGGAGTGGGCCGACCAGCACGGTGTCAGCTATCTCGCCTGGGGCTGGGTAGTCCTCTCACCAGGAGAAATCGAAGCCGAAGGTTGTGGCGCCTATCAACTGATCGGCGACTACAACTACACACCGGCCGCGCCGAACGGTACGAACCTTCGCAACCACCTCCTGACGCTCCCGGCGGGAGGAGTGACCCCGGCAACTCCCAGCGCCTCGGGCAGCCCCGCCAAGAAGCGCGAAGCGTCGATACGACTGACCACCTTTCACACCCGGGTCGAGGCGGGTGACGCCGCGATCGCCATCGCGCTCCGCTCGGCGCAGAGCTGCAAGGGCAGCCTCAGCGGGCAGACGACCAAGCTGTTCTTCGTCTCGGGGTCGCAAAAGCGCCGCAAAGTCGCGCTTGGGAACATCCATTTCAAACTATTGGCCGACAAGACCAAGTCGGTTGTCCTGAAGCTCTCCGGGCCCGCGCGGAGGCTACTCAAAGCCAACGGCTCACTCGTGGTCCGGTTCACGTTAATCCTGATCGGGAGCAGCGGGGGGCGGACCGTCCTCCACCGCACGGTGACCCTGAAGAAGCGGTGAGCCGCCACCGCCGAGCTTGACGCGTTGGTGTGAGAATCCGGGAAAGGCAGGCGCCATTAGCTCTAAAGACGACCACTGACTCGCAACACTTGTCATTTACTCCCTGCGTCCCAGGATGCGATGCCTCGCTGCGCATCAGAAACGGGCGGGCGCTCACGCGATCTTGGCATCGCCGTAGCTCGGTCGCCGTTTGTCTCGGAGTGATCAAACCGGACCTAGGGATTGCGCCGACCTACGCACAGCAATAGCAGCCGCTGAGTCTGGTCCGGCTGCCATTCCAAGCGTTCCGATCAGCTCCCCAAACGAGGCGGCGAGTCCGGCTAGGATTGGATTACGGATGAAGGCCAGCAAACCCCAGGCTCACGAAGACTGGTTTCGGGCGTCGCCTCCTCGGGTCGGCCTGATGGTCGCGCTGGGCCTCCTCGTGGTATCGGTCATCGGTTTCGGTTGCAGCGCGGCGAGCGCCGACGGCGCCACCGTCCTCACCCAGTGCACCAACGCCTCCCTGCAGACCGCGGTCTCCACCGCCGCCGGCGGCAAGATCGAACTCGACTGCAGCGGCTCCCAGCCGCCGCAGCCGTCCACGATCCTGATCATGACGCCGATCGTGGTCGGCTCCACCCAGAGCGCCTCGATCGAACCCGGCCCCGAACAGAGCATCACCCTCGACGGCGGCGGCAAAAACCAGATCTTCAAGGTCGAAGGCGGCACCCTCTCGCTCACGCACATGAAGCTCGCCAACGGGCTGGCCCAGGGCGCCGCCGGAGCGCCGGGCCTCGCCGGTCCCGCGGGCGAACCGGGCGATGAAGGCAAGGCAGGCGAATCCAACAGCTCAGAGGGCGGCCAAGGCGGCCCCGGAGAAGCAGGCGAGGAGGGCGATGAGGGCGAGGACGGTGCCGAAGGGACCGAAGGCGCAAAAGCCATCGGTGGCGCCATCTACATAAGCGCCGGCTCGGAAGTGACGATCTCAAACTCGACCTTCGCCGCCGACCACGCGATCGGCGGCGCCGGGGGCAAAGGCGGCGCCGGGGGCAAGGGAGGCAACGGCGGCAAGGGCGGCATCGGCGGTTTCAGCGGCCCGGTCGAAGGCGCGAACTCGGTTGGCCGCGCAGGCGGCGCAGGCGGCGAAGGGGGCGAAGGCGGGAAGGGCGGCGAAGGCGGGGAAGGCGGCAGCGGGGGGGAAGCCCTCGGCGGCGCCATCTACAACGCCGGCGAGCTGACGCTGAGCGCCGACAAATTCACCGCGGGCGACTACGCCCAAGGCGGCAAGGGCGGCGGCGCCGGTGCCGGCGGCGGCGGCGGGGAAGGTGGCCCCGGGGGCTGGGGCGTCTTCGGCAATATCGCCTCCGGCAGCGGCGCCCAGGGCGGCGCCGGCGGGGCGGCGGGCAAAGCCGGCGCCTCGGGTGCCGGCGGCGAGGGCGGCCAGGGCGGCGCCGCGGGCGAAGCCCAGGGTGGCGCCGTCTTCAACGATGCCTCCGGCACGCTTGAAGTGACCAAAGTGGGAACCGCCCCCACATCGTTCACCGGCGACTCCGCGCAGGGCGGTGCCGGGGGCGGAGGCGGTGCCGGTGGCGCCGGGAGCGAAGCCGCGAGCGGAGGCTACGGCGGCGACGGCGAGGGTGGCGGGGGCGGCGAAGAAGAAGAGATCGCCGCCGGTACCGGTGGCAGCGGCGCCGACGGCGCCGACGGCGCCCAGGGCGGGCTCGGCGGCGACGGCGGCCCCGGCGGCGACGGCGGCCCCGGCAGGGGTGGCGCAATCGCTAGCGCCAACTCACAGGTGACAATCGAAGAATCGACCACCTTTGACTCCAACACCGCGACCGGCGGCGGGGCCGGAAGCGGCGGCTCCGGCGGCTCCGGCGGCCACGGCGGACAGGGGGGCTGGGGCGGCGCCGCGGGCTACGGTGGGGTTGCGGAATACCGCAGCGAATACGCGGGCCCCGGCCAGGCGGGCAACGCCGGCGACGGCGGTAAAGGGGGCACCGGCGGCGAAGGCGGCCCCGGCGGCGCCGGCCAGCTGCACGGCGCCGAAGGGACGGGCGATGACGCCTACATCTCCTCCGCGGGCACCGGCGGCACGCAGGGCCCAGGCGGCCCCGGCGGCAAGGGTGGCAAAGGTGGCGAACCCGGCGCCGGCGGTGAACCCGGAATGAGCGCCTTCTCGGATTCCGAAGAGCTACCCGGGCTCCCGGGCACAAAAGGCGAAGCGGGCGAAAAAGGAGAAGCCGGGACCAACGGCGTCGGGCTGCCGCCCGAACCGGTCCCGCCGCCGATCCTGATCTCGACCTCCCCCGGCTCGCCCTCCAACAAGACGGCGATCAAGGTGCTCGGCCATGCCGAAGTGGGCACGATCATCGTGCTCTACGAGGACCCGACCTGCCTAGGGGAGCCGGTCGCGAACGGGACCGTCAAAGCATTCGAATCGCCCGGGATAGCGGTCACCGTGCCGGAGAACTCGAGCACGACCTTCTATGCGGTCGCCGGTGATTTGGAAGGAATCTCGAGCTGCTCGAGCACCTCGGTCACCTACGAGGAGGACTCGGTCCCGCCCGAAACGACGATCACCTCGGGCCCGGCCGACGGCTCGAGGACCAGCGAAGCCACGCCCAGCTTCGGCTTCGAATCCAGCGAGAAGGAATCCAAGTTCGAATGCTCGCTCGACGGTCCCTTCCAAGTCTGCAAACCGCCATTCAAAACGATGTCGCCGCTCGCCGATGGCAAACACACCTTCTCGGTCCGCGCAATCGACAAAGCCGGCAACACCGACCCGACCCCCTCCACGCGCACCTTCACTGTCGCGACCAAGGCGGCTACCGAAACCAAGCCCCCGGCGCCCAAGATCGGCAAGCACCCGAAGCAGAAACTGGTGACGAAAGGCCTCAAAGCAAAGGCGAAGTTCACCTTCCACTCGGCCGATGCCGGCGCCCACTTCAAATGCCGGCTCGACCAGGGCCCGTTCAAGCCTTGTACCTCTCCTTTGACCTACAAAGCGAAGCCCGGCGAGCACACCTTCGAGGTCGAGACGATCGGCCCGAACGGCAAGGTAAGCAATGTGACCAGGTGGAAATTCACGGTTGTGCGCCGGATGCCTCACTAAAACGGGGGTAGCAGGTGGGAAAAGTCGGTGCCCGACTCAGCCGGGCCTCAGACGTCCGGCGGGGTAAGGATCACGAACGATCGACTGATCGTCTGGCTGTGCAGGCCGTCCAGCGCAGCGGCTGCCTTGAGCATGTAGCGGCCCGGGCGCAGCGCGTGGCCGCGAAGGCGGCCGGCGAAGTGCAGCCGGTTGGCGCCGGCTTTGTCGCTGTGCGTGATGGTGTCGAGCAGCACCAGGCGCAGGCACGGCTTCTCCTCGCGAGCTGGCTTGCCTTTCGCCGCCGCGACGCATCGGTGGCCACGCCTGACCCCGCGCAGCTTGCGGAACACGCGCAGGTCGGTGTCGGCGGCGAGCGTGTCACGGTAAGAGATGGTGGTGCCGAGCCGAGCTGTGGCGCTGGTCGCCCTGCCCTTGATCGCCACCGGAAATTCGTCTGGCCGCACCCGCAGGTGCGAGAGGCGCGGAACCGCGGACGGCGCCGTCACGATTTGACCCAGTGCTGGACTCGAGGTCGACCCGGCGTACTCGTTCGAGGTGCCGTCCCCCGAGTAGGTGGCCGTGACCGAGAAAGCACTCGCGGCGGGGTAGGAGACAGCGCAGGTGGCCTTATCGCCCGTCAGCGTCCGAGCACCACAGTTCACGCTCGCCGGATTGCCTGCCCCGTCCGAAAACGTCACCGTCCCGCCGTCCGGCGGCGGGGTGATCGTCGCCGTATAGGTCACCGAGCCACCCGAGCGCACCATTGGGCTCGAACTGGCGAGGCTCGTCCTCGTCGCTTGCAGGAAGTAGGCGCCGACATCGCACCCGATCCCCCCGGCGGCTGTGACGCCACGCTGGTCGGGCACCGAGCATGCTGCCGACTTCGCGTCGAGTGCCACTGGCAGGTTGAAGCTCGAAGGCACGACGGCCAGCGCCGGATCCGGCTCCGCCGTCGCCGGGCTTGGCTCGTTCAGGAGGGCGAACGTCTGAGTCGGCCCGCCGTTGTTGCCGAGCGAGTCCGCCAGGTAGGCGTCAAGGACCGCGCCATATGTGGACGAGCCGTCCGCGATCGTGCCGCTATGACTCCCCTGACCCGGGGATGTGCTCGAGATGCACGATCCGTCGTCGTCGAGGTTGTAACCGTCGTCGACGATCCCACCGCCTGCTGGGCAGTCCAAGCCCGCCGTCTGCTCGGCGAGGATATCTCCGGCGAGCGTCACGTCGTTGTTCAGGGTGGCGATCGCCGAACTGCCGATGGATGAGTTATGGGCGATCGTCGAGTTCTCAACCGTGGTGCTTCCGCCGTTAAAGAGCGCCCCGCCGGTGTCTACGGCCGCGTTGTCGCTCACCGTAGACTCCGCGACGACCAGGTTCCCACCTGGGCCTACCGCGATTCCGGCGCCGCCAGAGCCGTTGTTACCTGTGATCGCCGAGCGCACGATGGTGGCCGTACCGGCGTCGTAGATCCCGCTGTTCGAGTTCTGCGAGATCGTCGAGTTCTCGACGTCGACAGTATTATCCGGTTCGATCCAGATCCCGCTTTCGGAGTTGTGCGAGATGGTCGAGTTTTCGACAGTTGCCGCACTGTCCGAGTTGACCTGGATCCCGCTCTGAGCGTTATGCGAGATGGTCGAGTTTTCGACCGCGAGCGAAGCGTCGCCGGCGACCAAGATCCCATCATTGGAAGGGTCGTTCTCGATCGACAGGCCGGATACCTTCACCGCCGGGGGGGTGTTCACGTCGAAGCCGTCGACATACAAGACTGGTTCGCCGGTGTTTGTGTTCGAGCCGTCGAGCACTCCAGGAGCCTCGCCGGACCACTGGGTGATCGTGAGCGACGCTCGCATGCGAATGGTTTCTTCATGCACCCCAGCCACCGCAACCGTGTCACCCGCATTCGCCTGCTCGACCGCGTACTGGATCGTCCGGCACGGGTTCGATCCGTCCTGGCAATCGTTGTCGGTGTCGCTACCGCTGCTCGACACATATCTCGTGCTCGCCGATGCGGCCGCAGGGCCTGCTGCGAACAATGCGCTCACCGCCAAGGTCAGCACCCAGCAACCGAGCAAACACTGGGCGCCCCTCCCCCGATCCAGAGCGCGCTTGGAGCAATATCCAGCCATGGTTCTGAAGCTACACCAGCACCGAACCAAGACAATCGGGAGCCTTACCGACCGTCGAGCTAGAGGTTCGGCAGCACCAACCCAACTGCGGCTCATAGTGTCCCGCCCTTTCGAGTGTGGACGCCGCAGCCTATTGCTCAGCGCCACAGCTCGCGGATCAACAATGCGTGCCGCGCTCAAGCTGGTCGATCGTCGCGGCGACCGACGAGCGCGCCCGCGTTTCGCGCTTGACGCAGGCCTGCACCTCGCGCGCGACCGCCACGGCGGCGCGCTTGCGAGCAGGCGGCTGCGCTCGGGCGGAGGTCCTCGGGGATCTGGGGACGGCGGAGTCGCCGACCAAACCGATGTCGGAGAACCGCGGGGAATCTCCGGGGAGCGGTCGAGTCTCACCCCGGTGATCCGGTGGTATTGGTCGAGGCCTGCGCGCCCGACCGCAGCGCCCAGCACGCCAGCCATAGCAATGGCCGCGATCAGCGCCGCAATCCCACGCCGAAAGGCGACGCGACCACGCTCAAACGAGACTCACGGGTCTCGCTGAGCTTAGACCTGACGGGCGCCCCGGTCCAGCGATCCGAGTCGTTGGGTTCCAGGCATCACGATCATCCCCCATCGAAGCCAGCCTGGGGCGCCCGGCGTTGACAGCAGTCTCACCTCTCCGTAGAGTCGGCGTGCGCCGTGTGCAGTCGACCACCGAGCCGTGGCGTAGCAAGGACCACGCGAAAAGGACATGGCCATGGGACCACTTTCCTTCCAAGACAGGGTCAACCGACCGCCGATATCGTTCTGCGTCGGCGCAGCGCTATTCGCTGCTGCCCTCTTTTCCCCGAGCGTCTCGGCTGGCCAGAGTTCCACATCGCAGGCCTCCAAGTTGGTTCACTTATCCGGAGTCGTGGAAGGTCCCACCCATCCCGGGGATGGCGATCAGTTCTGCTCCTATCCGTCCAAGCTCAACCTGCGCGAAGGCGAGGGCTCGGTGGGCGTAGTCCATATCAGAAAGTGCCTACTGAAGTCCCCAACTGACATCAGGTATCACGGCTGGGTCAAGCTGAGGATTGGGGGGTTGAGCGGCAAACTCAGAGTGTCGATCAATTTCTACGCGGAAGCCCAGGGCCAGCTTCCCTACGGCGAAGGGTTTGTTACGAAGGTTGCCGGCAAAAAAAGGTTGGTCGAGGGAATCAAGGTCAAGCGTGCGGCGGGCACGACTCCGATACCGACCCACGACGGTGCAGAACTGGAAGTGCTCCTGAAACCGTCTGGAAGGTTCCCACCCCGGTAGTGATTTGACTGAACACCGCTGGTCCTCGTGAGAGGACTGGACCTCGCGCGTTTTAAACTTGGTTCGCGGAGGTTTGGCCTACGGTCGCCAAGACTAGTGTCTCGGTCGGTACCAAAGCCGGTACCACGAGCGACTGCTGCCGACCATTCCTGCGACCACAGGTGCACGGAACCCGCTTCCCAATCGGGCTCCGGAATATCGGGGCGGCAGGATTTGAACCTGCGATTCGCTCGGCCCAAGCCGGCGGACGCCTTCGCCAGATCTGCCCGCTCGCCCGGGCAACCCCGCCGGCTATATCTCCCGGTGCCGTTCTTCGCCCTCAGCTTTCCCGAGTGTTACCTCAACCGCCAGTTTTGTCTAGCCGACGACCTTCTTCGGAGGATCGCCTTCGCCTTGCTCACCGCCGAGCCGCCTCCAGACGGTGCGAAGACGACCCTCACCTGAACCTTGACGTTGCCCTGCTTGGCCAACGCCTTCTTTGGTTTTCCATTCGCCAAGCGGCGAGGAACAGCTCGCAGGTCTGCTCTGCGGAGTCGATCCGGGTCTCGGGTGGCGACTGCCTGAGGCGAAAGCCCAGAGCTCCACCGCGAAGGATTACGATCACCTCATGGGCCGAGTCACGATAACGGCCCCGCCGTCCGGGACCAAGCCATGGGGAGCGACAACGGCACCGCGGCCGCCGCTGCCCGCCTCGCCGTATCTGGTGGTCGGGCTCGGGCGCGCGGGAATGGCAGCCGCACGAGCACTCGCCTCGCGTGTCGGTGGGGCCATGGTTGGAGTGTGGGACGCGGGCGCCGACTCCGCCCAACTGGAGAGGGCGCAGACCCTGCGCGCCTTGGATGTCCACGTCTCACTCGGCGGCCACGGGCTGGAGGCGCTGAGGGGTGTCTGCACGGTGGTAAAGAGCCCGGGCGTTCCCGCCGAGGCTCCGATAATCGCCGAGGCACTCCGGCGAGGCCTGACTGTGGTCGACGAGCTCGAGATCGGGTGGCGGCTGACGCCGGCACCAACGGTCGCCGTCACAGGTACAAACGGCAAGTCGACGGTCGCGGCCCTCTGCGTCTCGGTTCTGGGCGCACACGGCCTCAGGCCCAGGCTCAGCGGAAACACCGAATTCGGGCCGCCGCTCAGCGAGCTCTCGCTGGAGGAGCCGCCGTGCTCGGTGGTGGCCGAGGTCTCAAGCTACCAGGCGGAGTACAGCCCGGGGCTGAGCGTGGACGGCGCGGTGTTCACCAATCTGACCCCCGATCACCTCAACCGCCACGGAACCATGGAGGCCTACGGCAACGCCAAGCGGAGGCTCTTTGCGGATCGGGACCGTGTCGTTCCGATCGCCGCGATCAACGTGGATGACGAGTTCGGCCGGGGCCTCGCCACCAGCGTCGAAGAACTCGGCGCCCGAGCCATTCGTTACGGTCGAAATTCGGAGGCGGATTACCGGATTGAGGGGTGCCGGTGGGACCTTCTTGGTGCCGAGATCGAGATCGATGCACCGGACGGCCAGGTCAGGCTCGAGACCCGGCTGCCCGGTGCACATAACGCGGCCAATGCCGCCGCCGTTCTGGCGCTTGCCGATGGCCTCGGCCTGTCGCGCGAGCGCACCGTGGCGGGAATCGCATCTGCCTCGCCGCCTCCGGGTCGCTTTGAGGTGATCGAGGTCAAGCGCCCATTTGATGTGGTTGTCGACTTCGCCTACAGCGTCGACAGTGTGATCGCCGTGCTAACGGCTGGGCGCACGCTGGTGGCGCCGAGAGGCGGGCGGCTGATAACCGTTCTCGCCATAGTTGGGCGGGCGGGGCCGTTGACGGGCCGTGACGTCGGCCGCGTGGCGCGTGAGCAGAGCGACCACCTGATCCTCTCAGGGACGAGCTACCGTGGCGAGCCTCGGCTGGTTACCCTGGCGCAGCTAGCGGCCGGGGCACGGGAGGCGTCTGGTGGGTCTCTTGAGACAGTGATCGACCGACGCGCCGCGATCGCCCGGGCGCTGGCACTGGCGCAAGCAGGGGACCTGGTCGCAATCCTCGGACGCGGGCCAACCTCCCGGGAAGCCACCGACGCCCGCGGGGGCTTTCGTCGGATGGACGACCGCCAGGCAGCGCTGGAGCTGGCGAGAGAAACTCTGTGATGAGCCGGCCGCCGATCTATAGGATCCCACAACATCTCAAACGGGAAGGAGATGCCATGCGAGTGCCATAGGAACCGCGAATCGACGCCAGCCAACCGAAGACGTGTGCAGGCGCCGGGCTCCGCTCGGGCGGGTGTCGGATAGCCGCCGACGCTGTCACGGGTGCACACCCACATTCCGAATCAACGCGCCCGGCGCGCCGCGTCTGAAAGCAGGCTCCCCTGTTGGGGTGCTCCGGTTCGGCGGGAAGGTCTCCGCTGGCCTTGGCAGCGCCCCCGAAGGGGGCTGACAGTCGGCCGTGCCGCGAGCGAAATTTGGCGGCCGGCATTCGGCCCCGTCGCCCCGCCTGGAAGGCACGCATAGTCCCCTGAGGTCCCCCGTAAATGGCGATCGTGCGCTGGCGCGTGGCGCGCTCATTCGGTCTGCTCGCCCTACGGGTCTTGACCCCTAATGGTGGCACCACCTATACCGGCGCCGGAACCAGCAGTGCACAGACTGCGATTGGAACCGGCCTCGAATCTTCTCTGCGGATCTGCCGATCCGGGTAGGCCAGACGATCGGTATCGACATCACCGGCCCGGCGGACCTCGGCATCGCAGTCACGACCGGGGAAGTTGGCTTCTGGCAGCCGCCCCCGCGCCGACGAAGCCAGCAGCACCACAGTGACCGAAATCAACCGAGAACTGGGTTCAACGCAGATGTCCAACCGGCGCCGACGATCGCCCCGATCAGCCCGTCCAGCGGCTTCTACAGGGTGGAACCTCGGTGACGATCACCGGAACCGACCTCAAGGGCGCGAGCGCGGTCAGCTTCGGCACCACTCCCGCGGCCTTTACGGTCAACTCAGAAAGCCAGCTCACCGCGATAACACCGGCGTTCCCGACGACGATGGCCCTTCCGGTGGCGGTCTCCACTGTCGCAGGAATAGCGAGCGGCCCCACCCCGTTCAGCCCTACTGCCTGCCTCGTCCCCAAGCTCAAGGGCAAGAAGTTGAAGGCGACCAAGACGAAGCTGAAGTCGGCCGATTGCAGGCTCGGCAAGGTCAAAAAACAAAGGCGGGGCCGGCGCAAAGACCGGCAAGGTCATAGGTCAGAGTCCAAATCCGGGCAAGGTCCTCGCACGGGGGTTCGAAGGTCAGCACCAAAGCGGCGGGCTAGCGGGAACACACCCGGATTACCGCGACAACTCCAAACTCGACAGCGGCGGGTTCGATCGAACGCCCCCCGCACTGACCGCGCCCACAACTCCGACTGACGAAGTAAGGGTTAGTGGACCTCGTTTCGGCGCATTTGTTGCTCCCCGGGTGGATAATTTGACCCGGAGCCCGTGTCGCTGTAGACGTGCCCAGCAGAAGCGAATCTGCCAAGTCCGTGCCCCATTCTCGAAGGCGAAAGCGCGAGCCCGCATTGGGCTGGGTCAGCAGGAAAGCAATTCGTAGTCGGCGGGTACCTGCGCTTCGCCGTAGGCGGGATAGGTAACTTCACCCGGTTGGTCAGGCACCGGGGTTTCCTTCAGCTTGTAGCGACGTCCACAGGTTTGGGTATCGGGCACCCAACTGAAGAATGTGCCGCCGTGCCAGACCCCCGAAGCGTCGAAGTGAGCGCCCGACTCGCAGTAACCACCCCCGGCGGTCGGACCCGAGGCGGGTCCAAACGCTTCGTCGTTTGGCACACCGAGGTGGCCGAGTTCGGCGTAATACCAGGCCTCAGTACCCCAGATGCTTGGCAGCGCGAAGCACTTCCAGCCGCTCGGCACATCGTGGCCGATCGGGTCATCGCTCCTGCCTTCCCCGACCGTGATTGCGTAGCCCTGCCAGTTGATCTTCTTGAATCCCGAGCCGTCTTCAAAGGGAAGACTGTCGACCAGATTGGTCGCCGTGTGCTTGGCGAGTTGACAGGATTTCATCTTGCCCTTGCTCACCGAGACCACCCACTTATCGCTTGCAGCCCCAGCCGCATAGGTTGTCCAGTTGACCCAGGGTGCCATGCTCGTCCCTCCACATCGCAGCGCCCGATGTGAATAGCCGGCAATGTAGTGGCCTGGTGAGGCCGCCATGATCGGCGCCTGTCCGACGGCCGCCGCCGGCTGGGCCGAGGCGCCACCTATGAGCGCGAGCAGACCGGCGAAGAAGAACATTTTGGCTCGCAACCGGGTGTTGCGCCCTAGCCCCCGTCCGATGCGCTCCACGGTAATCCGACTGTTGTGTGCTTGCCCCACAGGCTGATCAAATCTCAAGGTCAGGGAATTGTAGGTGCAGTCGGAGTTTCGTCTTGAGAGGAGATCCTCGCGGCCATTTTGCAGGAGCTGTCCTCGTCCCGAGCTGATTCTGAGACGCTGTCGGTCGTGGCGAGCCCCCAATCCCCGCGCAAGCAGCAGGCGCTCGAGCTTTTCGAGGAGCTGCCGGCTCGATATGACGAGATGGGCGCCGCGCTCAGTTTCTTCCAGGACCCGCGCTGGCGCCGCGCAATGGTCGATGCGGTGAAAGCGAAACGGGAAGATCGGGTGCTCGACGTGGCAGCCGGGACCGGCCTGGTCTGCGAGGCGCTCGTCGCCGGCTACGGCTGTCGGGTCGTCGGGCTCGATCAGAGCGCCGCAATGCTAAGTCGAGCCCGGCGGAAGCTCGCCGCTGACCCAACGCTCAGCGCGCGGGTCGAGCTGATCGAGGCTGAAGCGGAGTCACTGCCCTTCGCCGCTGCAGAGTTTGACCATCTGACCTTCACCTACCTGCTGCGCTATGTCGATGATCCGGCGGCGACACTGAGGGAGCTCGCGCGGACGGTGAAGCCCGGCGGGCGGATCGCCTGCCTTGAGTTCTGCGTTCCGAGCGGCGTCTGGCTGTGGGCCTGGCGTCTCTACACGCGGTTCGGACTGCCATTGGCGGGCCGCCTCATATCGCGGCAGTGGTATGAGGTGGGGCGCTTCCTTGGCCCGAGCATCGAGGGTTTTTACCGAAGCTATCCGCTCGAGCGCCAGCTGCAGATGTGGCGGGAAGCGGGCATTGAAGGGGTCACCGCCCGGCGCATGAGCCTCGGCGGCGGCATCATCATCTGGGGCACGGTTGGCGACTGAGGCCGAGCGACGCCCGGCCTTCTACGCGCTGCGCCCGGGCGGCTGGCGCGATCTGATCACCCTCCTACACCCCCCCTACACCCTCTGGCACCTGAGCTACGTAGCGATCGGCGCGGCGGCCGCGGTCCATATACACGGAGAGCGCCTCGGCGCTGCGATCATCGCGTTCTTCCTCGCGGTTGGGGTCGGTGCTCACTGCCTCGATGAGTTACACGGACGCCCCCTGGGCACTCTGCTCTCCAGGCGAGCCCTGCTCGTTCTCGCCACCGTCGGCCTGGGTGGGGCTTTGGCGATCGGCATCGCCGGGGTCCTCGTCGTCTCCCCAACGCTGGCGCCCTTTGTCCTTGCCGGCAGCTTCTTGGTCCTCGCCTACAACCTCGAGCTCTTCAACGGTCGCTTCCACTCCGACACCTGGTTCGCCCTTGCTTGGGGTGCCTTCCCCGCCCTGACTGGCTGGTGGTCAAATGCGCTCGGCCTGCACTCGTTTCGCGAGGCAGTTGCCGCGCTGGCCGCCGTCGGGGCCTGCTTTTGGCTCAGCGTGGCGCAGAGGCGACTCTCAATACCAGTTCGCGAGCTGCGCCGCCGAACTGTCTCCGTTCGTGGGGAGCAACGGCTTAGCGACGGAACCAACCGCCGCCTGGACGTCGGCAGCCTGGCCCAACCACTCGACGGTGCGCTCAGAGCGCTCTCCTTCGGGATCCCGGTGCTGGCTCTGGCCGCGCTCGCATTGCGGCTCTGAGCCGCGACCGCGGTTGGCCGTGGGCCGCGGGCCTGATACAACAGTGCGATGGACCGCGAGGCAGCGCTGAGGGGCGCCGGCTGATGCAGAGCTGGAATCTCAAGACCCTCCAAACCGCAGCACAGCAGCCGAAGATCCTCAGCTCTGGCGAGGATGCGCGAGTCATTTTCTTGCATTTGGGGGCGGGCGAGGAGATGCAGGAGCACGAGGTCCACGAGTGGGCGCGCCTCATCCCGATCGAGGGGGAGGTCGCTCTCACCACGCCCGACGGCGAGACCGTGGCGGCGAGCGCTGGGCACCTTTTTGAGTTCGGTCCCGGCGAGCGCCACACGCTCACCGCCGCCACCGAAGCCCGCCTTCTGCTGATCCTGACTCCGTGGCCCGGAGAGGGTCACCCCGGTGCCATGACCATTGAGCAGAAGGCCGATGTCAGGCAGCGTGCCGCCCAGCACGATCGATGACGGGCCAGCAGCTCCCACGAGGCCCCCGCTGCGCGTCGACTAGCCGTCGCCCGGGGCGCCTCGGGATTCGCGAAGACCGGTATCGCGTCCGGCCGGCGCAAACCAAACGCCGATCCCGCCCGAGCGCAACGCCCGACATGGACTTAAGGCCTGTCCTTCGAACTGCGCGGTCGCTGGTACTCAGCTCAACTCGAGTGCGAATGGGCTGCCCTCGGAATCACGGCAGATCGCCCAGCGCTCACCGGGATGGACAACCGAGCCGCCGAGCTCAGTAACCCGTCGCAAAGCGGCGCTCATATCGGCGATCGAAAAGTAGGGCAGCGCCGCGGTATCGCCGGGCCCACGGCCCCGCTCGTGGACACCGATCCGCAGGTCCGGGGCCTGATATTCCCAGCCCGCGCCAGCCTCAACGGGCCGGGGTGCGAGCTCGGCGCCCAACACTCCACTCCAAAAGCGCAGGGCGCGCTCGGGGTCATCGGCAGGAAACTCGATCAGAGCCATCACCGAAGTATCGACGCTATGGCCCGAGATCGGCGCCTTCGTGCGACTCCGAAGCCCAAGGGGTCAAAAGACCTGCGACTCATGTCGGTCGCCCGAGTCGGGGACATTAATCGGAAAGCTTCGACTTGAACCTCGCTTCCACTGTTGGCCCGGCCCTGAGGTGGTCGAACAATGCCGAGTACGCAACATCGCTTCCCTGCAGGGGTAAGAGCTGGGGGGGCGAATCCGCAGCCATGAACCAAAAACTCAGCGTGGGCGAGTCCCTCAGTGAAGTCTTTTCCATCTACCGGGCGCAGGCCGGGGTGTTGCTCCCGGTGGCCTTCTGCCTGTTCTTGGTCGTTGGGATCATCGACGGGGTACTGACCGGCAGCTTTGTACTGTTGCCTCTGAGCATCGCGGTCAGCGTGATCGCGGCCACGCTCTACGAGGGTATGGTCGTCGGCTTGGTCCGCGATGTCCAGGACGGTCGCCGCGACTCCTCGGCCGGAGAGCTCTTGAGCGCTGCGACGCCGGTGATCGCGCCGCTGATTGGCGCCGGTTTGCTCTCGGGACTGGGGATCGGCATCGGCTTTCTCCTGCTCGTCATCCCCGGGCTGATCCTGTTGACGATCTGGGCCGTGATCGCGCCGGTGATCGTGATCGAGCGCAGTGGCGTAATCGATGCCTTTGGCCGCTCACGCGAGCTCGTCCGCGGCAACGGGTGGGAGGTATTCGGGGTGATCATCTCCGCCTTCCTGATCGCGCTCGTCGTCGGGCTGATCTTTGGGGCGATCGCCGTCGGCATCGCCCACGGGGCGATCATGCGGATCATCTTCAACATCGCCGCCTCGACCCTGACCGCGCCGATCACAGCGCTCGCCGCCGCCGTCATCTACTACAGGCTGCGCGGCATCGAGGGCGCCGCTCCTCCCGCCGCTGCGGGGACAGACGCGATCGCCGCGACCGAGCCACCGGCGCCTCCTCCCCCACCTCCACCGCCCCCAGAGGCACCCCCGGCCCTCTAGCGCCGGTGGAGCCGGGCGGGAACCCCGAGCACGGTGGTTCCCGCCTCGACGTCTCGGGTCACCACTGACCCGGCGCCGACGATCGCCCTGGCGCCGATGGTGACCCCGGGGAGAAGGGTCGCGTTGGCACCGATCCGGGCTCCATCCTCGATCCTCGCACCCGCGACCAGCTCCTCAACCCAGCCGTTTGCTCCCATCGCGTTGTCGTTGGTCGTGATCACCCCCTGGGCGATGAAGACGCCCTCCCCGAGCCTCGCCTTGGAGGCAAGCGAGCTCCCAAACATGACCACGGTCCGATCGCCGACCCAGACGTCGCGATCGAGAGCTACGCAGCGGCCAATCACGCAATGGTCGCCGACCCGAGCGGTCTCCCGGACCATGGCGCCGTCACCGATCAGGGTGTCCGCCCCGATCTGGGCGTCGAAGTAGATCACCGCGTTGGCCCCGATCGAGCAGCCGACGCCGATCTCTAGCTGCTCGCGATAGGTCGGCTCCCGGACGATCGCCCCGACCGCCCGCGGGCGCCGACCGAGATAGGAACCGGGCAGGATCTCGGTGTCGGCGCCGACCTCGACGCCAGCCTCGATCACCACGTGGGGGTGAATCACCACCCGATCGCCGAGCAGGGCGCCAGCTCGGATCACCGAGAACTCGGCGATGGCGACGCCCTCGCCGATCGAATCGGACTCAACGACGGCGCTGGAGTGGATCGTTGGCATCGGGTGTTTCGGGCTGCTCAGCGGGCAGGCACAGCGATCGTATGGGCTCGCGGCCTTGGCCAGGGATGGCAAGGCGCTGCTAGGCTCGGCCGCGGTTTTGGGTGTCGAGGAATGCAAGCGTGTTGAGCTGCCGGTTGTGGCGGATCCGCAGGGCGATCTCGCCTTCGCCGAGGGCGAGCAACACGTCCCGTTTCCGATCGCCCGGGTCTTTTATGTCTATGACGTTCCGAGCGAGGCGCTTCGCGGCGGCCACGCCCATATCGCCCTCGAGCAGGTCGTCTTTTGCCTCTGCGGACGCCTTGAGGTGAGCGTCGATGACGGCCGAAGGCGCGATGCCTTCTGCCTCGATGACCCGCGGAGCGGGCTCTACCTGCCGCCGATGATCTGGCAGGATTTGGCCGACTTCACGCCGGGCAGCGTCTACTTGGTGCTCGCCTCGGCGCGCTTTGATGAGGGGGATTACATTCGCGATCACGGTGATTACCTCGCCGCGGTCGGGGCCTTCGCGACGGACCGCTAATCGACTCTGGGAACCGCGCCCTGAAGCCACTCACGGGCGGAGCGGTGTCGCGAATCGTGCTTGTCGACGACGATCTCATCGATCATCCCGAAGCGCACTCCGGCCCGCACCATGCGCCTGCACTTAGACCAATCGCTGGGTTCTCGATAGATCGCATCGGAGAGCTCGGATTCGAAGAAGCGCAAGCCGGAGTGATAGAGCGCGGCCTGCAGCCCCCACTGGCCCAACGCGGGGGGAAACCTGCCCAGGGTCAGCGGCTCGCCTTCGGGGAAGTTGACCAGCTGGCGCCCGTAGCAGTGCTCGTAGCGGTGCTCCTGCGCGGCCCCGAGCAGGGCCTCGGTGTGATTGGGGCGGATCGCGTCGTCGTCTCCGAGCACGGCGATCCAGCGCCCGCGGGCGAGAGCCAGCGCATCGTTGAAGGGGGGCGTGCCGATTACGTACCAGCGTCTGGAGGGATCCTCGGGATAGGGGCCCCTGATCGTGCGGTTGTGGTAGGTGACCCGCGGATCACCCACCGCGGCGATCGCCTCGGCGGTCTCGGTGGGGGCGCAATCACCGACGACGATGACCTCGAGGTTTGAGTAGGACTGCCCGAGGATCGAGGGCAGGGCGACGTCGCGCAGGGTCTCAAAGGAGTCATAGGTCGGAACCAGGAAGCTGACCAACGGCTCGATTTCGTTGAAGGCCAGCTCGTAGTCCGCGCCGGCGCGCAGCTGGTGCAGGCGACGCCGGTTGGCGGGCTCTTCGTCATAGGCGTGGCGGGCGATCTCGGCGGCGCGGCGCGAATTCGCCTCAATCGAGTCGATCTGCAGGAGGGCCTGACCGAGCTGAGCATGGAGGGCGCTGAGATCGGCCTGCAGACTCGAGATCGCACCCTGCAGATCGTTCAACCTCAGATGCAGATCGGTGTGCAGCTTTGTACGCGCCAACCTCGCGCTGCGGCGCAAGAAACCCGGCGATCGGCTCGGCTCGACCATGTTCAGCCGATCCTATGCCGGTCGCGGTGCGGCGCTCGCGGCGAGGAGCTCGCCCAGCACCCGCTCAGCGCTGCTGCGCTCGAGCTGGGGGTGAAGCGGCAGGCTGAGCACCGTGGAGGCGAGCCGCTCGGCCACCGGGAAGCTTCCCAACGGCCAACGCTCGCGATATGCGCCGCTGCGGTGGGGCAGCAGCGGATAGTGGACCAGGGTCTCGATCCCGCCCTCGGCGAGGCGCGCCCGCACGGCGTCGCGGTCCTCGTGGCCGATGACGAATAGGTGCCAGACCGGCTCCGCCCAGTTGGCGACGGCGGGCGTGGAGATCTCGCCTACCTCGACGAGGGTGTCGAGGTAGGCCTGCGCGAGGGAGGCGCGGCGCCGATTCCAGCCCTCGAGGCGGGGGAGCTTGAGAGCGAGGATCGCGGCCTGGATCTCGGCGAGCCGGGAGTTGAGGCCAGAGTGCTCGATCTCATCGCGGTTCCGCATTCCGTAGTTACGAAGCAATCGGAGCCGCTCTGCGAGCTCATCATCGTCGGTCGTGATCGCCCCGCCATCGCCGATCGCGCCGAGATTCTTGGTCGGGTAAAAAGAGAAGGCCCCGACATCGCCGATCGCCCCGACCCGCCGGCCCCGGTGACGGGCACCGTGGGCCTGGGCCGCGTCCTCGACGACGAGCAGATCGGCGGCTGAAGCGAGCGCGAGGATCGGATCCATATCGGCCGGTTCCCCGCGCAGGTGGACGGGGATGATCGCCGCGGTGCGCTCGCCGATCGCCGCGGTGATCAGCTCTGGGTCGATGTTGTAGCTGGCCGCCTCGACGTCGACCCCAACCGGGGTGGCGCCGGCTCGTGTCACCGCCAGCCAGGTGGCGATCGAGGTATAGGCGGGGACGATCACCTCATCGCCGAAACCGATTTCGGCGGCGCGCAGGGCCAGCTCTATCGCGCCCATGCCGCTGGCGACTCCGATGCAGTGGCGAGTTTCGCAAAAGGCAGCGAATTCGCGCTCAAAGGCCTCCAGCTCGGGGCCCAGCAGATAGCACCCGGAGCAAAGCACCCTGGCGATCGCCGCCTCCAGCTCAGCTCCGAGCTCGACCTGCACGGCGCCCAGATCGGCAAAGGGGACGGCGGGCCTCACACGATCGGTGTGGCCGCTGGACCGCGAGGCCGCGACCTCTTGAGACTGGCTGGAAGGGTGCATCGGCTCGCCACGTCCCCACCCTGACCCAGCCGCGCAGCGCTGTCAAATCGGCGTGATTAACAAGCCGGCGCCGACTTCGCCTAGACTGCCCGGTGATGTCTCGGCGCAATGCAACGCTCGCCGTCTTCCCAGTGGCGTTCGCCTTCCTGCTCGCGCTCTGCGCCACCGCCTCGGCCGTGCCCGTCGTCGACGGGCACTTCGCGCTCGCCTCGCCGACCGGAACCAACAACAAGCTCGTCGCCGGCCCTGACGGCAACATCTGGGTGACGGTCCGCGGAGAAGTGCCCGGGGAAGAAAAGGACGTCGCCCGCGTCACCCCGGCCGGTGCGGTCACCGAATTTGACCTCAAAGGCATCAGCGGAGTCGAAAACATCGCCGTCGGACCGGAAGGAAAGCTCTGGGTCACGGCGGTCAACACAATTGCCTCCTTCTCTCCCTCTGATCCAACCAAAACGAGCGAAGCCTTCGCCAACAACGAGATCGGCGGCAACAATCCGATCGTCGCCGGGCCCGATGGGCAGCTGTGGATCGCCTCCGAAGAAAAGGTCATCCATCTCAAGCCCTCCGAACCGGGAAGCGAAAAAGAAAACGAGTACCCGGTCGCGGGGCTGAGCCCCCGCGACATCGATGTGACCGGCTCGCAGCTGGTCATCGCCGACGCCGGCAAACCGCGGATCGTGACGATGACCACCGCGGGTGTCGAGAAGGAATATCCGATCGGCTACGTCAAAGGAGCGATCGCCGAAGGGGCGTCGCAGGGCGTGGCGGGCAGCCCCAGCGGCCTGATCGGGTTCTCCCAGCCGGGAGCCGCCCCCGAGCAGATCGGCCTACTGATGCCGCCAAACCCCGCTCAGTCTTTCTCCCGCGACGGGGACCCGTTCGGCGTCGCCCTCGGCTCTGACGGCGCGTTTTGGATAGCCCTCTCCGGCTCGACACCGACAAACGTGGGTGTCGAGCGGCTGACTGCGACCGGAGAAGCAACCTACCTCGGTGGTCTCCCAGACGGCTTCACGCCGCGTCAGATCGCCGCTGGCCCCAACAACACGATCTGGGTGACCATCGAACACGCGGAAACCGCCGAATACGAAATCGTCCGGATCAGCGGCCTCGAACCACCGGTCGAAGCAATCAGTCACCCGACCAGCCCTCCCCAGACGACGATCGCCAAGGGACCGAAGAAGACGGTCAAGGCAAAGGGCAAGTTCGCCAAGGTCTCCTTCCGTTTCAGCGCCAGCAGCGCTGGGGCCACTTTTGAATGCGCGCTGAGCCGGGCGAGGAAAGGCAAGAAACCTGCCAAATCCAAGTTCAGAGCCTGCAAGTCGCCGAAGACCTACAAGCTAAGGCCCGCCAAGTACACCTTCTCGGTGCGGGCCGTGAGCGCCGGGGTCACCGATCCGACCCCGGCGACCAGCAGCTTTCGCGTGATCCACCACCGCTGAGCCACCCCATTGGGCCCAAGGACCACCGACCCGCCGCTCAGGAATGCGGATCGGCAGCTGGGTTGAGCTCGGTCAAACGGCCCTGGAGGAACTCACGCTCGGGCTCTGAGTGGACCAGCTCCAGCGCCCGCCGATAGGCGCCCTCCGCCTCCTCCCGGCGACCGAGGCGGCTCAATAACTCAGCTCGGGTCGCGTGCAGGTAGTGATATCCGTCGAGCTCGAGCACCTCGAGTAACGCCAGAGCATCGCCCACCTCGCCCGCTTCGGCGATCGCGACGGCGCGATTCAGCTCGACCACCGGTGAGCCGCTGAGGCGCGCCAACTGCGCATAGAGGGCGGCGATCTGGGCCCAGTCGGGCTCCGGCTCGGTATGCAGGGCGGCGATCTTCGCCTGCAGCGCGTAGGGCCCCCGAGCACCGAGCGCCCGCGAGCGCTGCAGCGCCAATCTGCCGGCGGTGAGCTTGTCGCGATCCCACAGCGAACGGTCCTGGTCACCCAGTAGGACAAGAGTGCCATCACGGAAACGAGCCTCGCGGCGCGCCTCGTGGATCAGCATCAGCGCGAGCAGGGCGTGCACCTCGGGCTCGTCGGGCATCAGCTCCGCCAGTGCCCGCCCCAGCCCGATCGCCTCCGTGGCGAGCTCCCCGCGACCGCCATAACCCTCGTTGAAGATCAGGTAGAGGACCGCGAGGACCTCGCTGAGGCGATCTGGCATGAGGTGATCGGGAGGCACGCGAAAGGGGATACCAGCGTCACGGATCTTGGCCCTCGCCCGCACCAGACGCTTGGCCATCGTCGCCTCGGGTACCAGAAAAGCGCGGGCGATCTCGGCGCTGCTCAGCCCGCCCAGGGCGCGCAGGATGAGCGCGACCTGAGCCTCGCTGGAGAGCGCAGGGTGAGCGCAGGTGAAGATCAACTCGAGCCGCTCGTCGGGAATCCTGCTCGCCTCCATCGTCTCCTCAGCGCTCCTTTCCCCCACCGCGAGCAGCTTGGTCTTCTCAGCCAGGGTGCGATCGCGGCGGATCCGATCGATCGCCCGGTTTCGCCCGGTCGCCACCAACCAGGCGATCGGGTTGTCGGGCTCGCCCTGCTCGGGCCAGCGCCTCGCGGCCGCCGCAAAGGCCTCCGCGGCGGCTTCCTCGGCGAGCTCAAAGTCGCCGAGGAAGCCGATCAGGGAGGCGAGCACCCGCCCCCAGCGCTGACGAAAGTCGCGCTCGAGAATCGCTAACCCCCGACCAGCGGGCGCACCTCGATCGCACCACCCATGCGCGCGGCGGGAATCCGGGCGGCGACCTCAATCGCGGCGTCGAGGTCATCGGCCTCGAGGAACAAATAGCCGCCCAGTGCCTCCTTGGTCTCAACGAAGGGGCCATCGGTGACCAGCGTCTCGGCGTCCTTGACGCGAACGGTCGTCGCCGCCTCAGGCCCCTGCATCCGCTCGCCGGGGGTGACGCTCGGGTTCTCGTTGATCGCCTGGTAGTCGGCGAAGACGGCGCCCTGCTCCTCCGCGGAGAGCGCATCCCATTGCGGCGTGCCCGGCAGCGGAGTGGTTCCCTGGTTGATCAACAGCATGTATTTCATTTCGCAACCTCCTTGCTGGATTGTCTCGCTCTGCAGACGAACAACCAGCGCCGAAGAGGACACACGCACAAAATCCAAGCTCAGCCAGCCAGCAGGCGCACGATTGCGGTCGCACCGACGATCACGATCAGGGTCCGCAGTACCCGCGGGGGCAGGCGCCGCCCGTAGCGCGCCCCGAGCTGGGCGCCGAGAATCGAGCCAGCGGCGATCAACAGCGCCGGCCCCCAGGCGATATGGGCGACGAGGGCGAAATAGAGGCCGGCGACGGCGTTGACGAGCCCGGCGAGCACGTTCTTTAGCGCGTTGGTGCGGTGCAGGTCCTGGGGCAACGCGACGCCGAGGATGCCGAGCAGGAGGATCCCCTGGGCGGCGCCGAAGTAGCCGCCGTAGACGCCGGTCGCAAAGACCGAGATCGCGACCAGCGGGCCGTGCTCTTGCCCGCGGCCGCCGCTGCGTCGTTCGAGCCAGGTGTTTAGGCGCGGCTGCGCGACGACGAGGACCAGGGCGATCGCGATGAAGACCGGGACGATCGCCTTGAAGGCAGAGGCCGGCAACAGGAGCAGGGCGACGGCCCCGCTGATGCCACCGAGTACCGAGCAGGTTCCGAGCCGCAGCGCTCGGCGGCGCTGGCCGCCGAGCTCGGCGCGATAGCCAACCGCACCGGAGACCGAGCCGGGCACCAGCCCGATGGTGTTGGAGACGTTGGCGGTGACCGGCGCGTAACCGAAGGCGAGGAGGACCGGAAAGGTGATCAGCGTGCCGCTGCCGACCACCGTGTTGACCGCTCCGGCCGCCAGCCCGGCGGCCGCGATCGCAAGAATCTCGCCGATCCCCATGCTCAGCGGGCGAGGCGCCCGGCGCCTGAGTGCGCAGGGCGCCGGCGCCCGAGCCCGTCGATCTGGTCGAGGCTGGCCATCGTCGGCGGGGACTCTACGTCGGACCCACCGCTGAGTAGGAGCGGCACCGACTGGGTACGGTTAGGGCGCTTCTGCGCGGCGGTAGCTCAATGGTAGAGCCTTAGCCTTCCAAGCTAATGATGCGAGTTCAATTCTCGTCCGCCGCTTCTCGAGACCGTCGCTAGGTCGAGGGTCCGGGCGCGCTGGGCCGATCGAGCAGCTCGCCGGCGTGGATCCGCGTCACCATGTTCCTGGACTCGGCGCGATAGACGCTGCCATCCTCGAACTCGATCACCGGGTACTTTCGCTGCCCGGAGAGGCTCTCGAGGTCCTCGCGCTGGCCCGCGCGCAGCGGTCCCTTGACCAGCTCGTACTCGATCCCCTGCTCATCGAGTGCCTTCTGAACCCGCCAACAGGGGTGATTGTCGATCTTCACCCACATCAGCGGGCAGCGGTGGAGTTTGACCGCCATTGGCCGACCATAATCCCTGGGGCCTCCGGGCCGCAACACCGCTCAGGCTCGCAGGGCGTAGTGGAGATGAACCACGCCCCTGGGAAAGCGGCGCGCGCTGAGCAGATCGAGGCTGAAGCCGAGGCCATCGGGGAGCCAGCGGGTGCCAGCGCCGATCACCACGGGGACCACAAACAGGTGGCACTCATCCACGAGGCCGGCCGCCAGCGCCTGGCCGGCGAGCTCGGCCCCCCCGACGCTGATCTCACCCTGCGCCGCAGCCTTCATCGCCCGCACCGCGGCGGGATCAAATTCCGGCTCAATCCGCGTGCGGGCGCTGGTGGCCGAATCCAGCGTCCTCGAGTAGACGACCTTCTCGGCGGCCCGCCAGATCCGGGCGAAATCGCGCCCCACCTCCGGGCGCTCGGGGCCGGTCTCGACCGTCTCCCAGAAGACCATCGTCTCGTACATCCGGCGTCCGTAGAGGTAGGTACCGACGCCGCGCTCGAGCTCATTGATGAAGCCGTGCAGCTCCTCCTCGGGTGCCGCCCACTCGAAGTTCCCCTCTCGATCGGCGACGTAGCCATCGAGTGAGGCAATCGCCGAGTAGGTCAGCTTTGCGATTGGGCCGATCCCCTGCCGGCGCCGGGCATTTTGGTCAACCGCCATCACGCTAGTCTTACCCGCGCGAGCCGATCACCATGCCCCCCCAACTCGACAAGCGCCCGGTGCTGATCTGTTATGACGGATCGGAGTTCGCCAAGGCCGCGATCGCAGAGGTCGCCGGCCAACTCGGGCCGACCCGGGAGGTGATCGTCCTCTCGGTCTGTGAGCCGCTGGAAGCGATCCCTTTCCTGGGCCTGCGCGGGGTATCGGTCAACCAGGACGCCTTTGAGGCGATCTCAGCCGAGACCAAGGAAGGCGCCGGCGCGGTGGCCGAGGAGGGCGTCGAGCTTGCCCGGGCGGCCGGTCTGAGCGCGAAGTCATTGGTCGAGGTCGGGGTTCCGATCTGGCGCACGATCGTCGAGGTCGCCCAGGAGCTCGACGCCGGTCTGGTGGTGATCGGCTCCCACGGCCGTTCGGGGCTCAGCTACGTGCTGTTGGGCAGCGTCGCGACCGCGGTCGCCCAGCACTGCGAGCGCAGCGTGCTGATCGTCCACGCGAAGCCCTGATCGGGACCGCACCCCGTCCGCTCCCGGCCCGCCGCTGGGGTGGATGATTGCGCCGTGGAACTCGGGCTCGCGATCGCCTTCTCAATCGCCTTCGCGCTGACCAACGGGTTCCACGATGCCGCCAACGCGATCGCCACCCTGGTCGCGACCCGTGGCGCCCGACCGGGCCAGGCGATCGCCCTCGCCGCCGTCTTCAACATGCTCGGTGCGCTCCTGATCGGCAGCGCGGTCGCCGACACGATTGCCGGCATCGTCACTGTCGGAGCGGCTGAAGCCGTCGAGGTGATCGGCGCCGGGGTCCTCGCTGCGACCCTCTGGAACCTGCTGACCTGGTGGCGGGGGCTGCCCTCGAGCTCGGCCCACGCCCTGGTCGGCGGGCTCGTCGGCTCGGCCTTCTCAGAGGCCGGAATTCACGCGATCCGGTGGGGCGGGATGGAGGGCTGGAAACCGGTCGGGGTCCTCGGCGTGCTGGTCGCACTCGCCGTCTCCCCGGTGCTGGGCCTCGCCTTCGGCTTCCTTTTTTCCCGTCTGAACGCCCGCCTGCTGGGCCGCGCGACCCGCCGCGTGAGAGGCCCGATCCGCGCCGCTGAGTGGGTGATGTCGGCGGCCCTCTCCTTCGGCCATGGCGCAAACGACGCCCAGAAGGCGATGGGGGTAATCGCCGCGCTGCTGCTCGCCAGCGGCCACTTGAGCACGCTCTCGGTGCCGATCTGGGTCAAATTCGCCTGCGGAGCCGCGCTGACCCTGGGAACCGCGATGGGCGGCTGGCGGATCATCCGCACGATCGGGCGTCGCATCTTTCACCTCGCGCCGATCGACGGGTTTGCCAGCCAGAGTGCCTCGAGCGCCGTGATCCTGCCCGCCACCTACCTCGGCGCGCCGGTCAGCACCACCCAGGTGGTCGCCTCCTCGGTGGTCGGGGTCGGTGGCGGCCGACGCCGCTGGCACCACGTCCGCTGGCGGGTGGTTCGCTCGATCGGCTTTGCCTGGCTCTTGACGCTGCCCGGCTCGGCGGTGCTGGGGGCGATAATGCTGATCATCTGGAGGGCGATTTGAAGCTCAGGAGGAATTGGTTCTTGCCGCAGGCCGCCGACGTGCTCGGGATGCTCGGCGAGCAGGCCGCGAGTACCGTGCAGGGAGTCGATGCCCTGGTCGCCTGGGCGCGCGGCGAGGCCGCGGCCGGCGATCGCCTGCGAGGGCTCGAGCACCGAGCCGATACGCAAAAGCGCGAGCTGCGCGCGGCCCTCACCGTCGCCTTCTCCACCCCGCTTGAGCCCGAGGACATCTTTGAGCTCTCCAGCGGTCTCGATGAGATCCTTGACGCCGCCAAGAACATCGTCGCGGAGGCCGAGGCGATGCAAAGCACACCTGATGCCGCCACCGCCGAGATGGCCGCCGAGCTGGCCAGCGGCACAAGGCGATTGGCCGCGGCCCTCAGCCGCTTCGCCGCAGATGATCGCGAGGCGGCGACCGCCGAGGCCGACGCCGCGGTCAAGGACCAGCGCCACCTCCAACACACCTACCGGGCGGCGATGTCTGCCCTGGTCGAGGTCGAGGACCTGCGCGAGGTCGCCGCCCGCCGCGAGCTCTATCGCCGCCTGGCGCGTACCGGTGACGTCCTGGTCAGGGTCGCCGAGCGGATCTGGTACTCGGTGCTAAAGGAAAGCTGAGGCCGCGGCCGGGCGGTTGGACGCTCGGCGGAACGAGAAGAGGACTAGCGTCTGAACATCGGGATCGAGAAACGAGTCGGGTTTCTGTGCATAGTCGCTCGCCATGCCGACTCCTCACCGGCTCGCTGATCCTGGCGCTAATCGGCCTCCCGTTCGGCGCCACCGCGGCCCTGGGCACCCCAAGGACCAACGGACTGGCTCTGACGATCGCCGCGCGCAGCAGTCCCCACTTTGCGGACATCACCGCAGACCTGGCTCCCAACAAGATCATCGAGAGCCCGCGCGATCTCGGCGCCGACACTTCCAACCGGGCCGGCGAACAGGTCGATCCGCCGGGCGCTATGCGATCAACGAACAGGCGCCTGCCCTGAACGCGGCCGCTGGGAGCTCAAAGGCGTCGAGAGTGGCGACAAATCCCCGCCCACCAACGCGCCGATCGAGGTTTCGGTCGCTGAACGCGCGATCAGCACCTGCACCTTCGGCAGTGTCTTCATCTCCGTGGTGTGATCGAGATCTCGAGGATCACCCACGGCGAGGTCGGACCTCGAGCTTGCTCGTCACCCAGACCGGCGAGGAACCGAATGAGTACCAGCTCTCGGCGAAGACGACCAAAGAGGGCGTCGCGGTCCGCGCCAACGGCGATCCCACCGACCACCTCGAGCTCGGCCACTACGCGATTCTCGACCTCCCCCACGACCCCGACAGGGCGCCTGGGAGCTGGCCAGGGTCGAGTGTGAGGGCGAAGAGGTGCCATTCAAAGCGGTCCTCCGCCGGCGTCGGCGGGGTGTTTCGACGGTCCACTCGGGCGAAGTCGAAACGCGGTCGGGGTCCGGCCTGCACGGATCCTCGCAGCGGTCAGTTGTCGCTCGCTTCTGTCGATGGACCCCGATGGGTAAAGCGAAAAATGTGCGACTCTGCAATCTCGGCCTCGGCCTCGGCCTGGCGCTCTGCAGCTTCCTCCTCCTGCCGGCCCTCAGTCAGGCGGCGGAAATCGAAGCGGGGCCCGGGCTCGAATTCGGTCCGGTCGTGATCGGCACCTCGAGTCCGAGCCAGTCGACGGTCTTCACCAATCGCGGCAGCGAACCGATCGTCGTCGAGGGCGTCTCGCTGGCAGGACTTAACGCGGGCGAATTTTCGGATTCCAACGACAGCTGCAGCGCCGCCCTGCTCCTCGCTGGGGCGAGCTGCGAAGTCTCGGTGACCTTCTCTCCACTGGCCAAGCAAGAGCGGCTCGCCGAACTGCAGTTGCAGGTCGAAGGCGACGTTGCAGCAAGCGTCGAGCTCTCCGGCCAGGGGGTCTCGAAGCAGCTGAGCCTGCCCGCCGGTCTGAACTTTGGCCCCGTGACGCTCGGCAGTGACTCCGAAAAATCGGTGATCGTCTCCAACCAGAGCGAAGCCGTGGTCACGATCAACAAGTTCGAACTGGGCGGCCCCAACTCCGGCGAATTCATGATCGCCAACAACAACTGCGGCGGCGCGCTGGGTCCATCGATGAGTTGCGAAGTCTCGCTGCGCTTCTCGCCTGGGCAGAGCGCTGAAGAGCAGGCTGAACTGCGGGTGATCTCCGATGGCACGCCGAGTGAAGCGACGACAGAGCTCAGTGGCGAAGGGGTCGCGGCCGAACTGACCTTTGAACCCTCGAGCCACGACTTTGGTCTGGTTGAAGCAAACTCAGAAGGCAGCGAAACGAACTTCGAGCTGCGCAATGCCGGTGCCGCGCAGATCCAGCTCAACTCGCTTGGCATCTTCGGCTCCGGTGCCAATGAATTCTTCATCGGCGAAAGCAACTGCTACGGCGCCACCCTGCAGCCCGCTCAGACCTGCTCTATCGCCGTGCACTTTGACCCCCACAACCGAGGCACCTACAGCGCCGCGATCCAGGCCCGGGTCCAGAACGGCGAAACATTCGAAGCGGAGCTGAGCGGCGAAGGTGGACGCCCGATTCTCACCCCCTCCCCAGATCCGGCCGAATTCGGCGAAGTAGCGGTGGGCTCATCGGGCACCACTCGCACGATCACAATGTCCAACACCGGCCAGCTGCCGGCCGGATTCTTCATCGTGATCGTCTCCGGTGGTGATACCGAAAGCTTTCACCTGGTCGAAGAGAACTGCAGCGGTCGGGTGATCGCCGCCGGCGAAAGCTGTACGGCCCAGGTCCGCTTCACGCCGACCAGCGCCGGCGCCAGAAATGCCGCACTGAGCTTCATCGGCGATGGCGAAGGCGTCCTGCAGGTAGCGCTCGGCGGAGTGGGCATCGCGGCGAGCGCGACCCTGACCCCCGCCAGCCACAACTTCGGCGCCCTGGCCGAGGACGCCACGAGCCCGGCGCAGTCCTTCAACCTCACCAACAATGGCGCCGCGGAACTTGAAGTCGGTTCGGTCGCTCTCTCCGGTCTTGACGCCGATCAGTTCAGGCTCTCCACCGACACCTGCGCGGAAACCACCCTGGCGCCGGGAGCCTCCTGCAGCCTCGGCGCCCGCTTCTCCCCCGATGAACTGGGCGCCAAGAGTGCGGTCCTGCGGGTGAGGACCAGCGCCGGTACCCGCACGGCGGCGCTCGGCGGCGAAGGAATCGCCGCGGCCAAGGTCAGCTTCCAATTCCCGGGTTCGCTGCGCCTACCCTCAAAGCGCGGCGGAGCGCTGAAGCTCGGTTCGGCGAAGTGTCGATCCACCAGCCACTGCCTGGTCGAGGTGAGGACGAAGCTGATCGGCAGGGTCAAGCAGGGGAGCAGGTCGAGGAAGCGCTCGCTCCTCGCTCCCGAAGCGCGACTGCGGCTGGAACCGGGCGCCTCGGGGGCGATTTCGGTGAAGATCCCCCAGGCGGCCGAGCAGTTCTCCAATCGCTCGAGCACGCGCGTCCTCTCCCATCTGCAGTGGAGCACGGCCGCCGAGCGCGGCAAGCGCAAGCACAGCGTTCCAATCACCGGTTAGGCCGAGGCTCGCTGCGACGCCGGCCGCGCCACGCTCTGAGCAGATCTTTCGATAGAGCCCAGCCCGGAGGGATCTGGACCACAGAGTCCTGATCCCGACAGCTCCGCAGCGGCCTATGCGGAGAGCATCTGGTCAAAGCGCCTGGCGAAGAGGTAGGCGTCTCCGGGCCAGCGCGCCGAGAGATAGTTGCCGTCCTCAACGACGAAGGCGGGCGAGTCATCGTCGGCGCTACCGCGCTTGATGGTGCGGGGGCCACGCTCAAAGCAGGCCCGGTCACCGAGGGCGGCGATCACCTCGTCCTCGACGTAGGTGGGATAGGTGCGGTAGTAGTGGCCCAACCTCCACCCGGTCAGCAGGTAGGCGCTGCGCTCCATGTATTTCGGCAGGCAGGTCGTCCGCCGGCCGGCGAGGACGCTGCGCCCGCTGCTCGGATCGAGGCTCCGTGCCAGCACGATCACCCCGTGGCAGATTGCCGCGACCGGGCGCCCCAGGCCCCAAAAGCGCGCGACCAGGGAGTGCAGCTTCGCGTCGCCGAGGTACTGGCGCATCCCCTGCGCATGGCCGCCGGGCAAGAGCAGGCCGTCGAACTCGGTCGGCTCTATCCCTCCCCAGGCGAGGGGATCACGAAACGCCGCCTCCTCGATCAGTTCCTCGTAGAAGGCGATCGGCTCCGCCTCGGCGCCGAGCTTGCCGAAGAGAACGCCGCTGAGCAGCCTTGGGTCACAACCTGGGGCGGACCCTCCCGCCTCGGTCGCAAAGACGACAGTGTGGCCACGATCGCTGAGCACTCGCCAGGGCACCGCAACCTCGGTGGTGTCGAAATCGCGGTCGGGTAGTGGGATCAGAATGCGCACAGGCGGGCGGCGCCAGGTTTGCAGGGACGCGGCGGAGGGTCAAGCGATCAGGATTGGCCGGCTTTGCCTTGCGAGGCGATTCCGACCCCGCCGATTCACGCGCCCGCGAGGGCCCGAGACCCGCTGAGAAGGCCGCGCCCGCTGTCGGCTGGCGGAAATCACCTTCGCAAAATCTTTATCGGTCGCGCTCTGATCTTGATCCACCCCTGATGCCTGGCGCCAGATGATCCAGAGGCGGCAATTCGCGATCTCGACCACAAAGGAGGTCGACGTGAGTGCATCAACAGCAGAGCTGAGAAGGCACGGTGAGCGCAGGGCGAGGGCTCCCGGCGGAGTCTCACTTCGAACCCGAGTTCAGACCCGGCTTAACCGTCACAGGCTCGACAAGCAACTGGCGTCAGGAGCCGATCCGAATGCCGACTCTCTGCTCTATCAGCGGGCACGGGAGTTGGTCGGCGAGCAGAGTCGCGAGAGGGTCGCCGAAAGCGTCGAACGACTGCTCGCCGAGCTGGATTCCGGCGCGCGAGGATTCACGTCGAGGGCGCCGATCGCGCGAGTTGCGATCCGCGACTCGCGCGAAACCCTCGAGACAGCCCTCGAGCGGCTCAAGACACCTGCCTATATCAGCGCCCAGGGTGTCGCGATGATCTCCCTGCTGCTCTCCGACGGCGCCGGTCCTCTCTACGGCACCAACCCCGCGCATCGCGAGGAACTCCGCCGAGCCCTGGCGAGCGCAGTTGATGCGATCGACCACGGGCCGGTTCTTGTCGGCTGATTCGGCGCTCGAGATTCGAGATCAGGAGGCGCTCACGCTTGGGCGATACCTTGATTCCGTCAGTGAACGAGCCGTCGTTGCCCGAAGAATCATCGTAGTTGGCGCCTGATCGACCATCCAGCGGCGATGGGCTTGCAGATCATGAGCCACCTGCGGATATCTGCGGCCCTCTTGGCCTCGTGACTTGCGAAGCGGAGCCCTCAAGGGCCGGGGCCCGGCCTGGCGCATGAGCCGCGAACCAATCGGCATAGCGTCGGGCGAGCGGGGCTGCGGTGATCCCGTGGGCGAAGACCGAGAGTCCGACCGTGAGATAGACGGCCAGCGCGATTAGATGCTCTTGGGGAAGTTCGGACTCGCCAACGACGATCACCGCGAAGACGATCGAGGCGAGACCCCGAGGCCCGAACCATCCCAGAAATCCAAGGGTCGGCGGGCGGGCCCGAGTCCCCAGCATCGCGATCGCCACCGGGACCATCCGAACCACGGTGAGACTGAGGATCGCGTATAGAGCCAGTTCCCAGGTCAGCTCGTCCAGCGCCGGGCCGAGCAAAATGGCGCCGAAGATCAGGAAGGTCGCCCCACTGAGCAGACCCCCAACCTCCTCGATTAGGTTGTTGAGCTCCTCGGGGTCATGGCCAAGTAGTGCACGGAAAACAATCCCGGCGACGAAGGCGGCGATAAATCCCGACCCGTGGAGTCCGGTTGCGATTCCGTAGGCGAGCGCGGCACCGAGGGCCGGAATTAGCTGTTTCCAACCTGTCTCAATCAGGCCCCGACGCCCGGCCTGGATAACTACCAAGGCGACGAGCGCCCCGGCCAGAATCCCTCCCAGGGCGCCATAGCCGATCTCCTCCAGCAGCAGGCTCCCTGCGCCTCGCCCGGCCGCAATCTTTGATTCGACATCGGCGATCGCCACAGCCGCAAACAGCAGTGGAACGCAGATCCCGTCGTTGAGTCCGCTCTCGACGTTGAGTCCCTGGCGGATCGACCCGGGGACCCGCGGCTCGGTCACGACTGCCTGGCCAAGCGCAGCATCCGTTGGCGCCAGGATCACAGCCAGGATCAATGCCTCACCGACGCTGAGTTGATCGAAGACCAAGGCGGCAACCAAGGCGCCAAGTCCAATCGTCAGCGGCAGGCCGATGCCGAGCAGACGAGACGGAACGCCGAGGTTGCGGCGGAGTTGCCCGAGGTCGATGCGCGACGCGTCGGAAAACAGCACGAGGGCCAGCGTCGCCTCGGCCAGCGTCCTGACTATCGAGCCGGTTGTCTCGATCTTGATTCCGTCGAGAAGGTGGGGGCTGAGGATCACCCCGATGACGACGACGACGATCGTCGGCGTCAGGGAGGAGCCCACCAGGCGGCGCGAAACCGCGGCGACTGCGAGCAGCGCGAGTGCCACGATTGCCAGCGACCACGCCATCCCGACAGACTCGCAGCCGCGGCGGCCAAACTCGAGCTGCCAGACCGCCACGAACAGCGCCGCAAGCCGAAGCTGATCAGCGCTGTCCGCCCAACCGAGCAGACAATGGCTCCGCCCTCCTCTGCTTCGAGCGGCGATTGGTGGGAGTCTGGCCAGATGACCGATGCGATCCGCACCGCGGGACTGAGCAAGCACTACGGCCCCACCCTCGCCCTCGACTCACTCGATCTCTGCGTCGCTGAGGGCGAGGTATATGGCTACCTGGGGCCCAACGGCGCCGGCAAGACGACGACGATCCGGCTCCTGCTTGGCCTGCACCGAGCGAGCGCCGGCACGGCCGCGGTGTTCGGGATCGACGCTTGGCGGGACCCCGTCGCGGCCCACCGTCGGCTTGCCTACGTCGCCGGAGAGCCCTTCCTCTGGCCGACCCTGACCAGCGCCGAGACCTTCGAGTTCATGGCAACTCTGCACGGCGGCGCCGACATCGCCTACCGCGAGCTGTTGGTCGAGCGCTTCAAGCTCGACACCGCGAAGAAGGTGCGAGCGCTCTCCAAGGGCAACCGCCAGAAGGTCCAGCTGGTCGCTGCGCTCGCCAGCCGCGCCGAACTATTGATCCTCGACGAGCCCACCGCCGGCCTGGACCCGCTGATGGAGATGGCCTTCCGCGAGAGCGTCGAGGAAGCCAAGCAGCGCGGACAGACCGTCTTTCTTTCCTCCCACATCCTCAGCGAGGTCGAGGCGCTCTGTGACCGGGTCGGGATCCTGCGCGATGGCCGACTCGTCGATCAGGGCACGCTCACCGAACTGCGCCACCTCAGCGCGCAGATGGTCGAGATCAGCTTCGAGAGCGAACCGCCGAGGCTCGACCCGCTGGCGGGAGTCACGGTGACCCGGGCCGGAGCCAGGACGCTTCGCTGCGAGGTCAGCGGCGCGATCGGGCCTTTGATCACCGCCCTCGCCGATCTGCCGGTTGTCGCGTTGACGAGCCGCGAACCGAGCCTCGAGGAAATCTTCCTGCACCACTACGCCGGTGGCGATGAGCGCGGCTAGGGCCATCGCCCGCCGCGCCTTCAGCGACGGTCGCACCCGGACCGTTTCCTTCGCCCTGCTCTTCGGCCTGGTCGCCCTGATTCAGGTCGTCGGCTACGAACACAGCTTTCCGACTCTGAAAGACCGGCTCGGGTTCGCCCACAGCTTCGGCGACAACAAGGCGGTCCGTCTCTTTTACGGGGTCCCCCATGATCTGCTGAACGTCGGCGGCTATGTCGCCTGGCGGGTCGGCGGCGTGCTGGCGATCTTCGCCGCGATGTGGGGATTGCTGGCCGCGGTTAGGGCGCTTCGCACCGAGGAGGAGGCGGGCCGCCAGGAGCTGGTCCTGGCCGGCGCGGTGGGGCGCGGGACCGCGTTCACAGCGGCCCTGGCGGGCGTCGCGGCAGGGCTCGTCGTGCTCTGGGCCGCGACCCTGACCGGGCTGCTCGCCGGAGGTCTAGAGCTGGGCGGCTCCGCCTACCTTGCGCTGGCGGTCGCGACTCCAGCACTTGTCTTTGTGGGAGTCGGCGCGCTGGCCAGTCAATTCGCGTCAAGCCGCCGGGTGGCACTGGAGATTGGCACCGTCGCGCTCGGTCTGGCGCTGGCCCTAAGGGTCGTCGCCGACACCTCCTCAAAGCTTGAATTCCTGCGCTGGACAACGCCACTGGGCTGGGCCGAGGAAATGCGAGCCTTCACCGGTTCCCGGCCCCTGGTTTTGATCCTGCCCCTGCTGACGAGCGCCCTGCTGTTGGCCGGCGCCGCCGCGATCGCCCGCCGCCGCGACATCGGCAACGGCCTGCTGGCAAGCCGCGACAGCCGCTCGCCGCGGCTCGGACTCCTCAACTCAGCGACGGCGCAGGCGCTGCGCGGCGAGCGCGGAAGCCTCGCCGCATGGCTGGCGGCGATCGGGTTCTTCGCGGTCATCTTCGGTCTGCTCTCCAATACATTTGCCAGCGCCCATCTCTCGACCAACCTAAAGCGCGAACTGGCGAAGGTCGGTGGCGCAACGGTGCTCACCCCCTCCGGCGCTCTCGGCTTCTACTTCCTGATGTTCGTCCTCGCGATCGGCCTCTTCTGCTGCGCGCAGATCGCGGCGCTCCGTCGCGAGGAGTCCGATCAGCGTTTGGAGACGCTGCTTGCGCTGCCGGTCGGTCGGGCGCGGTGGCTCGGCGGCAGGTTGGCGCTGGCCGCGCTCGGCTCGGCCGGGCTGGCGCTCGCGGCCGGGGTGCTCGCCTGGGCCGGCGCGGCTTCCCAGGGAGCGGCGGTCTCGCTGCCTGACATGATCGGCGCCGGTGCCAACTGCCTGCCGGCGGTACTGCTTTTCCTCGCGATCGGTGCTCTCGCCTTTGCCTTGGTGCCGCGAGCGAGCGCCGGGATCGCCTACGGCATGGTCAGCGTCAGCTTTGTCTGGGAGCTGTTCGGTGCGCTGTTAGGAGCTCCGGCCTGGACCCTTGAACTTTCCCCCTTTCACCATCTCGCCCTGGTTCCGGCGCAGCCATTCAAAGCACCTGCGGCGGTGGCGATGATGGCGATCGCTGGCCTCGCGATGCTCGCCGCCCTCCGGCTCTTCGAAATGCGGGATGTGGTCGGTGGATAAGAGCCTCGGCAACATCAGGATCGGCCAGTTGCCGCAACATTGGCTGAGAACAGAGACTCGCCCCTTGGGCAATGCGACGACGTCGATCACTTCTATCGGGGTGGATCGCACCGATTCGAAAATGCGACCTGGATCCCCGGGCCCGAGTCTTGATCAACCGCAATGCCGGCGAGTGGTGATCGATGAGCAAGCTGGTGCTGCGTTGATTCAGACAACGCAAGGTGAGAGAGCCGCTCAGCACTATCGCGCTCGGGTCGCGCTGATCTCTGGCACCTACATCCTCACCGACACGATCGACCATGCATACGCCGAGGTCTTCCGCCATCTCCAACCAGATCGAGTCGCTGGCGATCAGCGCGCAGGAAACGCTCGGTCGCGGGTCTGGCTTCCGGACCTCTGCACTGAACGAGGAGACGCTGCCCCGTGCGCTCGGTGCCCGGTGTCGCGGCGGCCTCGGGCGCGATCTCGGCCAGCGCGACCTTGTTGTGCACCGATTCCTCAGATCAGCCCCTGCAGTCCCGGAGTTCAGCGCGATTGCGCTTGAACCGTCTTCGGGCGGGTGTAGGGTCGGGCTTGCCCGCCCAAGCTCTCACGGAAGGTGACCAGTGGACGTAGCAAGACTGAGTAGGGGAGAGAAAATTGCCGGCGTTTCGGCCGTGGTGCTCTTCATCTTCATGTTCTTTGATTGGTTCACCGTCAGCGTCTCCGGTGCAGGTGGCGCCTTCAGCACCGGCGCGCTCGGCGCCGGGAGCGCCTGGGATGCCCTGGACAACATCCCAATCTTCCTTGTATTCACGATCTTGGTCGTCCTCGCCGTGGTGGCACTGCGCCTCAGTGACTCCACCTATGAGCCGCCGATATCTGCCAACGCGGTCGTCGCGGTACTCGGCGCGATCTCGTTCTTGCTGATCCTCTTCCGGATCGTTGACACCCCAGGGGGCGGCAGCTTCGCCGGGGTCTCTGTGGATGTCAGCCCGACCTTCGGCATCTTCATCAGCTTGATCGCCGCGGCCGGCATTGTCTATGGAGGCTATGAGGCGATGAAAGAGGAGGGAGTGAGCTTCGGCGAGGTCGCCGAGCGCCTCGGCGCAGGGGGAGGCTCTCAGGCGTCCGCTCCGCCACCGCCACATGCGACCCCTCCTCCCCCTCCACCGCCACATGCGACCCCTCCTCCCCCTCCTCCCCCGCCGCCGCCACAAGCGACCCCTCCTCCGCCGCCACCACCACCACCGCCGCCGCCGCCGCCCGAGGATGTTCCGCCCGCCCCCCCGGGCCCCGGGGCCTGAAGGTCACCCGCGGCCTTGATGAACCCCGATGCTTGATCGTGAATCGAGTGCCACCCGCCGCCAGCGGCGCCTCGGCGACCTCTTTCGCTTTCTTTGATCAGACCGACCTCCTCCATCGCCTTCAGGCGCTGAGAGACGGCCAGCCTTGAGACCGACAGCACAGCGCCAAGTTCAGCGACTGGGCCGAGCGCCTCGGCGAGGCGCTCGGCGATCGCGGCGATCGGAGCGGCGTATGTGCAGTGAGACTCTCGTGTACCGAGTCTTAGAGATGTTCTGCCAACCCGCTTGTCAGCTCCATCGGCTCATCTCGCCAGCAGGATAGGCGGCGAATTCTCCACTCTCCGCGCCCAACTTGAGACTCGCCAGGTAGGCGCCCCAGTTGGTGCTGCAGCCTCCCATGACTCATCGGCCTAGCGCCAGCCGGCGTGGGAAAGAGCAGATTCGTGCCCTCGTCGGGGCGCCGCTCGAGGGCGAACGTGATCGTGGTGCCGATCCAATCGGAAGGGCCGTCGACCACATTCCAGACGATTCGCTGGGGCGTGTCCTCGACGATCTCAAATACCGCCGCCTGGTCACCGTCACGGAAGAAGATCCGCAGGGTCGTCCCGTCGCGGCTGTTCGAGTGGCCGGTCCACCAGCGCTCTACGCCCTGCGCGGTGGCGACCAGGTCGTGGATGCGCCGAAGCGGGGCCTCGATAGTGAAGCGATGCAGGATGTCCGCCATGGTTGCTCCTTGGGTTGGTTACGCCTGTATGGCGAACGGGCGTGCTGGCGACGGACAGCGTCCCCGCGATCTACTCGTCGCACTGGGCAAGGAATCAAGCGGTTCAGTAAGCACAGTTTCCTTCCCCAAGGTGTGAAGGGCGTTGACAGCCTTGCGGCGACTCTGCGATGCTGCTGAAGCTCGTCCCGATGACCCACCGTCCCTCCATCCGCGCCCACCCAGTCTTCCTTGCCGTCGTGCTGGCGAGCCTGCTTGCCGTCGTAGCGCCCGCCAGTGCTGGGGCCTATATCTACTGGGGTAGTTCTTCTGGAGCCGATCACCGGATCGGGCGCGCCAGCCTCGACGGCAGCGAAGTCAACGAAGACCTGCTCAGCAATGGCGGTGGCAACCAGACTCCGCTGGCGGTCGACGCCACGCACATCTTCTATGCCGGGCCCCTCTTCGACATGCGCGCCAACCTCGACGGCAGCGAAGCGATCAAACTCGGGACCCCTGTAATCGAAGAAGAAGAAGAATTTCCCCCGGAAGGCATCGATGGGGCACCTGCCGCGGTCGACGGCGAACACTTCTACTGGGCAAGCACCACCACCGGATATATCGGGCGCGCCAAGCTCGACGGCAGCAGCCCGGAACCGGAATTCTTGAATGTCGGCGGCGCCCCGTTGGCCGGCGGGATCGCGGTCTATGGAAACTACATCTATTGGGCCGCCTTCGCTGGAGGCACTTGGCGAAACGATCGGCCGCGCCAACCTCACCACCAAGGTGGCCGAATACGAATTCATCAAGATTCCGGAAGAAAAAGGAGCGCCCGGTGCGCCGAAAGGAATCGCCGTTGACGAAAACGGCATCTACTGGACCGAAATAGAAGAGTACGACGCCTCCATCCCTGCCACGATCGGCCATGCGGGCTTGGACGGTGGCTCGGCAACCCCGAACTACTTCGCAGGCGCCAACGTCACCTACGCTGGCGGAATAGCGGCTAGCGGAGGGTTCGTCTATTGGGATAGCCACGACGAAAACGGCGAAACTATTGCTCGCGGCTCGACGACCACTATCGACAATCATTTCATCCACCTGTCCCAAGGTTATCCGGGGTGGCTGGCGGTCAATTCGGCGACGGGACCTCCTGGGCCCACCGCCTTCACCAGAAGGGGCGAGCAAGCCGCCGCCTCCGCCTCCGCCCAAGCCCTCCAACATCTTCACGGTGCCGAAGTTGAAGCTGAATATGAATGCAGGAGCCGCTTCCTTGAGCACGATGGTGCCGGGGCCGGGCAAGCTGGTCCTCTCCGGCAAGGGGATCAAGGGGCTGACCAAGCTCACCAAGGGCGCCGGTCCTGTAACACTGGCCGTTAAGCCCTCGGGCAAAACCAGGAAAGTGCTGGAGAAAACCGGCAGAGCGAAGGTCAAAGCGACGCTCACCTTCACCCCTACAGGCGGGATTCCCAGTACTCGTGTGGTGAAGCTGACCCTGAAGCTGGGCTGAGGATTCCTGCCGCGGCCGAGATGGTGTAGCGGCAGCACCCGGCGGGCGCTCCCCGTGCACTTGCGAGACCCGCGCCCAGACATGGGGTCGCCGCCAGATCAAACGAGTGGAGCGCACTGCGAAAGGCCGAGCCCTGATCTGAAGCATAATCCGCCCGTCGCGGAGTTCTGCTCGTCGACGCCGGACGCGACGACGCCTCCTTCGCCGAGATCGAGGCTCACCCAGGACCCGCTAATCTCGCTTACCGCTGGCTGGGCTGGTTCGAGGCGATCGATGCTGCTGCGACAAAGTCCACCTGGGGAAGCAACAATGATATTGAGGGCTGCTTCGACAACGACGTGCTGATCGGCGGGTTCGGTCCAACTTTCTGCTCGGCCATCCTGCCATCGACAGCCTCTATTCCCGAGGCGGTGGCGACACGATCCTCGCCGCCGACCGGGTCAAGGATGGCACCATCCGCTGCGGCGCAGAGGGCCATGCCGTGGGAATCGCGACGGTCGATTCCTCGCCCGCCGGCCTCGCCGAGGGCTTCACCTATGTGGACGATCGACCCGGAGCCCGAATGCTGCAAGGCCCTGACCCGCGACACGCCTGTCGCGAGGGTGCGCAAGTGGCGATGATCCACCGTTGGCGGCGACTCGTACAATGAGAGCAGGCAGCGCGAAAGAAACGAGGCAGTTTTGTTCAGTGGACTAGAGAGCCCGATGCATCTCTTGATCGTCTTTATTATCGCCGTGCTCGTCCTCGGACCGAAGAAACTCCCGGAAGTGGGACGCTCTCTTGGCTCCGGTATACGTCAGTTCAAATCCTCGATCGAGGGCCACGACGACCCCGACCCGCCCGCGGATGTTCCCGGGGAGACGGAGCCAGACAAGGTCGACACACACACGGGTTAAGGAACTTCCCCGCGGGGCTTGGCCCCCGTGGGAATCCCTCTTTCGATCTCACAGCCCATCGCCCTGTCGACGTCCGGGGCCGCCGATGCAGGTGTCGGTGCCCGGTCCGCCGATCAGCGTGTCTTCGCCGGAGCCGCCGTTGAGCAAGTCATTGCCGCCGCGACCGACCAGCTTGTCGTCCCCGGGGCCGCCGATCAGCGTGTCGTTACCGGCCCCACCGACCATCACGTCGTTCCCTGGCCCACCATCCAAGGTCACTGGAATCGGCACCTTGGGGCCGACGACCACGAGGTCGTCGCCAGGCCCGCCGTTGTAGGAGATGCCAGAAACGGCGCTGGCTTCGCAGGTCAGCTCGTCGGGGTCTTCGGGCGGGTTCGAGCAGACGCTGCCCCCAACTTCGAGCGTGGTCAGGGATTCGAGCAGATAGGTGCGTCCGTCCGCGCCCAGCGAGATGTGGATTTCGTTCGGGCCCGAGCTGCCCGCCAGGACGATGTTGAACTTCCGGCCGGCCGCGGTGCCGCTCGCCTGGGCGGTGACCTTCACCGAATCGATTCGCTGTTCAGCCGAAGCCAGAGAGGCGGCCTGGGCCGCCAGGCCGAGTACGAGGAGAAGGGTCAATGACTTGAGCAGAGATGGCATGCGGCAGCCCCCGGCTAAAGAGGCAATTCCTGAAACATCGCGGACGCGGCATCGTTGCGGTTAGGCCCCCCGTGACGGGACGGTGACCGTATATTCGTTGGCGCGGCCGAGGTGCTTTTTTCGGTGCGCCGTGCCACTGAGTCGCATTCAGGCAGGAACATCTCCACCCGAGACGATCGGCTCAGCCCTCCCGCTGGATGCAGCGAAAGCCGACGTGGCTGGTCGAGCTGTCGAGCGCCTCGCCCTGACGGGCGGCGGGTCTGTAGCGCAGGCAGTAGCTCGGCGCACAGAGATGCGAGCCCCCCTTGATCACCTTTCGCGGGATGTTCGAGTCGGGCATCTTGGGGTCGTAGGCTTGCGCGTCGGAGCTGACCCGGGGATTTGTCGGCACACAGCAGGGGTGCGACGCTTCATTCGGATGGCGTGGGGTGAAGAAGTCAGCGGTCCATTCCCAGACGTTGCCGGCCATGTCGTGTAGGCCATAGCCGTTGGACGGGAAGGCACCGACCTTCGATGTGCCGCGCCAGCCGGCCGCCCCGAGGTTCTCCCACGGAAAGCGCCCGTGCCAGGTATTGGCCAGCGGGCGCTCGCGCCCGTAATGGTCCTCCTCGCCCCAGGTGAAGAGCACCCCGTCGAGGCCTCCACGTGCTGCGAGCTCCCACTCGGCCTCGCTCGGCAGCTCCTTGCCTGCCCAGGCGCCGTAGGCAGCCGCGTCCTCGTTGCCGACGTGGACCACCGGGTGCTCCTCGCGCCCGCGCACGTCACTGCCCGGCCCCTCCGGACGTCGCCAGTTGGCGCCGGGGACGAACTCCCACCAGGCGCGGAAGTCATCCAGCGGCACCGGTCCGGGGGTGCCTCGAAAGACCAGTGAGCCGGGCACCAAAAGCCGCGGGTCGATGCCCGGGTACTGGGCCGGGTCGGGCTTTCGCTCCGCGATCGTGACGTGGCCCGTCTCGCGAACGAAGTGGCGGAACTCGCGCACCGTAACCGGCCGCGTGTCGATCCAGAAGCCGTCGACGGCGACGCTGTGGACGGGCGCCTCCTCGGGGTAGAAGACCTCGCAGCCCATGCGGAAGCTGCCGCCCTCGATCCAGCTCATCCCAGGGGGCCTAGCTGAGTCTCTGGGGTTGCTGCTCGAAGCCATCAGTGACCTTTGTGTTTTTCGCGGCGTTGCTTTTCCTTTTCGCGGCGCACGCGTTCCTTTTCTCGTTTCAGCTGCGCCTGTTCGCTGCGGGTCAGCGGCAGGGGCGGCGATTCTTCGCTGCAGACCTTGCCCGAGCAGGTCTCGAGGCGTTCTAGTTCGCGATGCAGGAAGGCGCGGATCGGGAAGAGGTTGGGTTCGCGGACGCGGTTGTTGAGCTCGTAGGGGTCGGTTTCGAGGTCGTAGAGCTCTTTCTCCCCGTCGGGCCACTCGATGTACTTGTAGGGACCGAGGACGATTCCGTAGTAGTTCTTGGGCGGAGCGACGATCGAGGCCGTGGCGCCGCGGCGCGACCTCGCCGTGGATGCCTTCGCCTCCCCTGATGGATAGGTCACTCCTTCGGACGGCGGAGCGGTTTCCGCAGGCTTGCCGCCGTTTTCATCGACGTCGTTGGTTTCGACGAAGGACTCGAAGAGGATCGGACGACGAGTGATGAGCGAGGGATCGCGGGCGAAGGGGAAGAGCGAGCGGCCGTCGACGCTGCGGTCGGGCTTGACGTGGGCCAGTTCGAGGATCGTCGGCGCGATGTCGACATTGGCGGCCAGCTCGTCGGATTCGTTGCCCGGCCGGATCCCCGGTCCGCGGATCAGGAAGGGCAGGTGGGTGGAGGGCTCATAGGCGAGGAACTTGCCGCCGACGAGGCGATGCTGACCGTAGAAGAAGCCGTTATCGGAGGTGAAGATGATGTAGGTGTCGCGGAGGCGATGCAGGGCACCGAGCTCTTCGACGATCTCCCGCACGCCGTCATCGACGCCGCGCAGCGAGGCCAGCGCATTGTCGTAGTAGACGCGGTAGGTGTGGATTTCGTCCAGCGTGAGGTAGGGCGCTTCGCGCACGAAGCGCGGCTTGTCGCTGACGTTGCCCTCGTCGAAGCCCTGGCTACGATCGTCGGGCAACGGCGCTCCGTCGAAGAGGTATGAGTAGCGGGCGGGAGGCTCGGGGCCGGCGGGGCGGCGGAAGTCACCATGCGGCGCGGTCTCGTCGAGCTGCAGATAGAAGGGCCGTTCGGCGGGAGTCGCCGCCAGTTCGCGGGCCGCCAGTTCGTCGAACTTGTCGGTCTCGTAGTAGCACGGTTTGCCATTGAGCGGCGCGGTCGGGCAGCCGGGGTCGTCGCGTTCGCCGTATTCGCGCGTTTCCCAGCTGCCGGAGTTGCCGAACGGCCCTTCGAGGACGCCGTTGTCGCTCAGTTCATAGCCATAGAAGAAGTGATCGGAATCGGAGTTGATCACGCTCTGCCAGGCGCTCCAGCCGGGCGGCACTTCGGCCGCGGTCGAATAGGGCGGTTCGCCATATCCGTTCAGGAACTTGCCGATGTGGATCGTGCGGTAACCGTCGTCCTGCAGCCACGTGGCGACGTTGTGACGCCATCCGGGGGTCGAGCGAAAGCCCGTGTAGCCGCCGTCGGGCTCGACGTTTCCTTTGTCCTCGTTGTGGGCGTAGCGGCCGGTGAGCAGGCTCGCCCGCGAGGGTGCGCAGAGCGAGTAGGAGGCGTAGTAGCGGTTGAAGGTGGCGCCTCGTTTGGCGATCAGATCCAAGGTGTTGGGCATCGCCTGGATCGCCGGCGCGCCCGGGTAGGGCGTGAAGGACGCGTAGAGCTGTTCGAGGGTCGAGTCGTCGGTCTGGATGACGACGAAATTGGGCCGCACCGGTAGCGCCGGGCCGACTCGCGCGACCGCCGACTGCTGGCCCCAGAGCAGGTAGAGGGCGGCGACGAGCGCGACGACACATGTCGCAAGCGCCAGGAGTGGCACGGGTGGGCGCATCGCCCGCGGTCTGTCGGTGACCTGAGGGGGCATCCCGCGCCCGCTCAAACCGTGCCCGTCGTGCGGAGTTGCGGTCAGGGCGTCACTGCCCCGGTCTCATCGGAGAGCGGCCGTCGGGCCCGGGGCGGAATGAAGGTTGGTCCACGGTCGACGGAGACTACGCCGATGACCTGACCCACTCGCCGCAGTCAAGCGAGCACGCTGGAGAGAACCTGGCACTTAAAGTTGATGCCACGGCCGGTGAGCCGACCGGATCCCAGCAGAGCACCGCTTTCGCCGACAACAGCGTTTGCCGCCCGCCTGGCGAGCTGCCATAGTCGTCTAGACGGGCAGATGGGTGGGAGCTCGGCCCTCTCGAGGCCCGTGGAGAAGATGGCCATCGACACACGCGCAGCGATTGGGGTGCGGCCGACGCGGCCAAGGGGCGGGCGGCGCGTCTCGAGTCCCCGTGCCGTCTTGGCGGTTGCGGTGCTAGGGACGTTCATGGCGTTCGTAGACGCGACGATTGTCAACATCGCCGTGCCGAGCATCGCAGAGGACTTCGGCAAGCCACTGTCGAGCGTCTCGTGGGTGCTGAACGCTTACAACATCGTTTTCGCGGCCTTCCTGGTCGGCGGCGGCCAGCTGGCCGACCTGCTCGGCCGCCGGCGCGTCTTCAGCATGGCGATCGCGCTGTTCACGGCGGCCTCCGCGCTCTGCGCCGTGGCCCCCACGATGGGCTTGCTGATCGCGGCGCGCGCGCTGCAGGCGACCGGCGCGGCGGCGCTCGTGCCGAGCTCGCTGGCGATTGTGCTCGAGGCGCACCGGGAGAGCGAGCGGACCCACGCGGTGGCGTTGTGGTCGGCGGTCGCGGCACTGGCGGCCGGCATCGGCCCGCCACTCGGCGGCCTTTTGATCACAGCCTCCAGCTGGCGGCTCGTGTTCCTGGTCAACATCCCGGTGGGCATAGCCGCCCTCGCGCTGACGCGGCGTGTGATCGTCGAGAGTCGCGCGCCCGGCCGCCGTCGTGTGCCCGACCTGATTGGTGCTCTCGTGCTGAGTGCCGCGATCGCGCTCCTGGTAGTGGCAATCGTCAAGGGTCAGGAATGGGGCTGGGGCAGCGCCCTGACGATCACCGCGTTCGCGGCAGCGCTTGCACTCGGCGCCTACTTCGTGCTGCGCTCGGGGCGCCGACGCGTGCCGGTTGTCGATCTCTCGCTGCTAAGGGTGCGCGCCTTCGCGCTCTCCAACGGTGTGACGATCGTGATGGCCAGCGGCTTCTATGCCTACACCCTGTGCAACGTCCTCTTCCTGACGACGGTGTGGCGCTACTCGATCCTGACCGCCGGCCTGGCGCTGACCCCAGGCCCGTTCACCGCGATGGTGGTCGCGGGACCGGCCAGCCGCCTGGTCGAGCGCTACGGCCACCGCCGGGTGCTCGTCCCCGGCGCACTTATCTGGGCTGCCGGGATGGCCTACTTCGCCACGCGCCTGGGCGCCCGCGCCGATTTCCTCGGCAAGTGGCTGCCGGGGATGCTGATCCTTGGCGTGGGTGCCGGCCTGGCCTTCCCGACACTAAGTGGCGCGGCGGTGCGCTCGGTGCCTGGCCCGCGCTTTGCCATCGCCACCTCGTTGAACTCGGTCGCGCGCCAGCTCGGCGCTGCGCTCGGTGTCGCGGTGCTGGTCGCGATCCTCGGCACGCCCTCGCCGCTTCATGCCGTGCACGCCTTTGAGCACGGCTGGTGGTTTGCCTGCGGCTGCTTCTTGGCCGGCGCCATTGCCTGCCTTGGCCTGCACGTCGCTCGCTCCCGCGAATCCGCCGAAGCGCAGCTGCTACCGACTCACGCAAGCACGCCGGGCTCCACCGATGCGACGGCCCCTCTTCCCGAGCTGCCAAGCCTGGCCGAAAGCGAGGACGAGGCGCTCGAGGTGGCGCCGCAAAGCCTGTCTGACTTCCTTCGCGGCGTAGCGCTATTCGCCGAGCTCGAGCCGGCGCTGCTCGACCGTGTCGCCGCTCTGGCAGAGCCGGTCCGGTTGGCGCGGGGCCAGTGGCTTTTTCGCGGTGGCGAGGAGCCCGACGCGGTGTATGCGATACGACTCGGGCAGCTGGAGGTGCTCAGCGAGCGGGGCGGCGCGGAGGGCGAGCCGCTGAGGCTGAACACGCTGACGCGCGGTGCAGTGCTCGGCGAGCTCGCGTTGCTCAGCGGCTCGCGACGCAGCGCCTCGGTGCGGGCCCTGCGCGACAGTGAGCTAATCCGAGTGGCAAAACCGGCGTTCGATCGGCTGCTGCGCTCGGAGCCCGAGCTTGCGCTGGCCGCGACGCGTTCGCTCAGCACGCAGTTGCAGGCAAGCCGCGCGATCGACCCCACCCGCGAGGACGCGCTCCCGGTGACGATCGCGCTCCGCGCCCTGGACCCGTCACTTCCCCTGCTTGACCTCGCCGATGGGCTGAGCCGTGCCCTCTGCGCGCATGGCAGCGTTGCCGTGCTCTACCCAGCCGGTGGCCCGCCGCCCGAGCCCCAGACGCCCGAAAGCGCCAAAAGCCCAAGCGACTCGGGGCCCGCCCACTACGCGCCGCTGATCGAGCGTTGCGAGCGCGACCACGACCGCGTGCTGATGGTCTGCGATCTCGGAGCCGACAGCGAGTGGACCCGCTTCTGCCTCTCTCGTGCCGACCGCGTAGTGGCGCTGGCCTCCGCTGAGAATCCGCCCGCCGACGGGCCCTTGACTGCGCCGACCGATTCGCGAGCAGACCGGGACCAGCTGTGGGGATCCGACCTGCTCCTCTACGGGGTCCAGCCGGGTGCAGCCGGCCAAAGCGGATGGGCCCCGGCGCTCGCACCCCGCTCGATTTGCGCGCTCGCCGCCGGCGCCGGTGAGCGCGCCGACCTAGCGAGAGTGGCGCGGCGGCTGACAGGGCACGCGGTCGGCGTGGTCCTGAGCGGTGGTGGCGCCCGCGCGTTTGCCCATCTCGGCGCGCTCGAGGTGCTGCTCGACGCGGGCCTGCGCGTCGATCGCGTCGGCGGCGTGAGCATGGGCGCGTTCATCGGCGCGCAGCTGGCATGCGGTCGCGACGCCGCCGAGATCGACGCCTGCTGCTATGAGGAGTGGGTCAGGCGCAACCCGATCAACGACTACACCTTTCCGCGCGCCTCGCTGATCAAAGGCCAGAAGGCCGAAGCGATGCTCGAGCGCACCTTCGGGGAGACGCGGATCGAGCAACTTTCGCGCAGCTTTTTCTGCGCGAGCGTGGACCTGCGCGGCGCCCGCCTCGTGATCGATCGCGACGGCCCGCTTGCCGAGGCGGTCGCCTCCAGCATGGCGCTGCCGTTAATCGGCCCACCGCATCGCCGCGACGGGAGCCTGCGAATCGACGGCTCGCTGCTGGACAACCTGCCACTGGAGCCGATGGCGCAGGGAGGAGAGGGCCCGATCCTGGCGATCGACGTAAAGGGCGGCGAGGACCGCCCCGCGGACGCGAGAGCGACCGCCGCTGGCGGGGTCCGCGACGGAGCCCCAGGGACTGGTGCGCATTCGGGCACCCGACGGCGGCTGCCGGCTCTGCCTGAGACGATGGCCCGGATCGCGCTGCTCTCGAGCGCCAATACGGGCGAGTCGGCCCGCCGCTTCGCCGACCTCACGATCTCGGCTCGCGTCCCCGGCGTCGGCCTGCTCGAGTTTCACCAGATCGACCAGGCGCGCGAGGTGGGCCATCGCGCCGGGCTGGCGGCGTTAGAGGACGCCCCAGGGTGGCTGACCGGGGGCTCTGCGGCTCGAGCAGACGGGCGGCGGCGGACCGTGATCAGGGTCTGAGTCGGCGATGCGACGCGACGCGGCCGCTGCTAACCCGCCTTGGCAAGGTACTGATGGCCGGCCTGCACCAGCACGTTCTTGTGGTTGACCAGGTTGGTGACCTCGACCTTGTCGCGGGTGACCTTGATCAGCGTCCCATCGCAAAGGTCGTCGGTAAGCCATTCGGTGCCCTGCACAGCGCCAGCGGCATAGTTGCCGCGGGTCGAAAATTTACCGTGCGCGTTGGTCCACAGCGATCGCACTGAATGCTTGCGGGAAGCGGCGGCGCGGGCAAACGGACCGCTGGAGGCCTCGTGTGCGCGCTCACGCGCGGTCGGACAGACCGAGAAGTTGCCGCCGGTCAGCGTCGCGACCACCGTACCGTTGGCCATCTGGGTCAACTTGAAACGCCCGCCGAAGTACACGCCGGTCTCGGTGCTGCCGTTGGGCTCGGTCGCGGTGACGCTGACCTTGCCGTGGGTGGCGTCGATGATGGAGCCGAAGGGAACCTGGGTCAGCGTTGAGAGTGACACCAGTGCCTTCGAGCCAGGCAGCTGCACGAGTACGGTGCCTTCGACCGGGGCGAGATTTGCGGTCTTCGTGAGCTGCGGTGGGCCCACTTGCTTGGGCGGTTCGCTTGGGGGGGTGGACGGAGCGCCTCCACCTGATTTTCTTTCTTCCGGTGGCACGACTACGTTGCACCCCCAGCTGAACGCACTGTTGACGTCAGTCGGGTAGGCGTAAACGGTGTGACCGGAATTCCCTTCTTCACAGGCTGACTGCATGCTCGGCAAGCCGCCGCTGTTGGAGATCGGAGTTTCGCTACCGTCCTGCGCAACGCACGCCCAGTTCTCGTAGGCAAAGCCGACGCCGCTCACCGCTTCGCGCTGCAAGACCACGCTCTTAAAGCCACGCCCTTCGCAGTAGCCCTGGAGGAACAGCCCGGCGCTGGGCGCGGCGCCCGGCGTCCCGTCCACATAGGTGAAGCCCTCGGCGAGGCCGGCGGGCGAGGAACCGTGTTTGGTTTCCACGGTGACTTCGACCGAGCCTTTGCCGGGCGGGGCGGTGGCGCTGATCGATTCTTCGCCTTCGTTGACCGTGAAGCTCTGAGCCGCAGTCGAGCCAAACCGCACCCCGGTCACTTCGCTGAGTCGCAGGCCGGCGATCGTGACGTTGGCACCCCCCGCTTCGCTGCCGATCGCCGGTGCCACGCCCAGCACTTCGGGACGTTCGCTGTAGGTGAAAGCGTCGCTGGCCGTTTCCGCGGATTCGCCGGCTTCGTTTTCGACCGTCACATGCACCGTGCCTGCGGCGTTGGCCGGCGCTTTGGCGATGATGGTCGTGCCGGAGCTGACCGTCGCCGTCGCTTCTGTGCCGCCGAACTTCACGGTCATCCCGGCGAGATCTTCGGAGAAGCCGAAGCCTTTGATTCGCACGATGTCGCCGCCGGCGGTCGAGCCGCTCCGCAGGTTCACGCTCGTGACGGTGGGCGTGAAAGTGCGTGCCAGCTCGACGATCGCGCCGGCACTCTGTCCGGCGACGTATAGGTTGGTGCCATCGGGCGAGATCGCCAGACGCCGGGCTTCGGCGAGCCCGAGCAGTTTGTTGTGTGTGCCGCAGCCGGTCGGGTTGGAGGTGACGCATTCAAAGCCGCCCGTAAGTGCCGTCAGCGCCCCTTCGGCGCCGCGCGCGAAGGCCGCCACCCCGTTTTCGCCAGCGCTCCCGACATAGACGTCTTCGCCGCGCGGGCTGATCGCCACTCCGCGCGTGAGTGCGACGGTGCTGACCGTGGCGCAGCCAGGGATTGATTCAGTCGTGACACACTTGTTTTCACCGCTGAGCTGTTCGAGCGCTCCGCTCGAGCTGTTGCGGCTCAACTCGACCAGAGCATTTTTGGGCCCCGAGGTCGCATAGACGTTTTGGCCGTCGGCGCTAATCGCCAGATCCTCGGAGCCCTGCAGCGCGGTCGCCGCTTTGCAACCGACGATTTTTTCGCTCACGCACCCTTCTTCTCCCGGAAGCTGTTCCAGCACACCGCCTGCGCGCCTGAAGGCAACGACCGCCCCTTCGCTGTTGCCGGCGCCGGCCGCCACATACACGTTCTTGCCGTCGGGGCTGACGACGATCCCAATCGGTTCGAGCATCCCATCGACCGTTTCGATCGGGCAGCCGCTGGTCGCGCCGCCGATGCATTCATCGCCGGCGATCGGGCTGAGCAGGCCTGGCGGCCCCCCTTCGGGGAAGCCTCTTGTGAACTCGGCAATCGATTCACCTTTGACGGCCGTTACGTAAACACTTTCCCCGTCGGGGCTGACCGTCACGCCGTAGGGTTCTTTCAGCCCCTTTGCTTCCTTGATTTCGCATTCGCCGCCAGATTCTTCGCTGATGCAGGCTTTGCCGCCGTTCATTGGCGTCAACAGGCCGCTGGCTTCGTCGCGTTCGAGCTCGACCAGAGCGTGCTTTTCGGTCCCCGTCACGTAAACGTTCTTGCCGTCCGGGCTGACGGTCAGCGAGGAGGGATGGCCGATGTCGGGAACGTCTTCGGTGACGTTTTCAGCGGCGCATTTATCGGCGCCCGCACTCAGGCAGCCGATCACCTTGAGATCGCCGTTGGCCGGGTCGCGCGCGTACTCAACCAGGTCGCCGTTGATCGCGACCGAGTAGGCGTTGCGCCCGTCGGGGCTGAGCTGGACCTGGAAGACGTCGTGTGTCCCTTCCTGCACCAGCGTTCCGCAGGCGTTGCCTTCGGAAATGACGGCTTCTTCGCCGACGCAGTCCGCTTCGCCGCTCAGCTGTGAAAGGGCGGCGCTGGTCACGCTCGCAGAGGCGCTGGCGGGCAGCGTTGCGAAGGCGCCGAGGACGCCTGCGCTCGCCAGCATTAGGGCAAACGCGGCCCGGCGCAGCGTCTGCCGCGCCGTCTGATCCCCCGTGTATCCCTCAACCGCTAGCATCATCGCCTTACGAACCAGGGCCAGATTATGACAGCGGGCGACATACGATGAGCCGCGCCGCTCTGGCCCGCCGTAAGGCGTTGCTCTTGGTGATCGCCGCACTGCTGGCGGCTGGGATCGGAGTCGCCGCCTATGCGACCAACTTGCTTCGCAGGAGTGAACTGCAGTCGACAGACGCGCGGTTCTCGATACGTGGGCGCCAGCCGACGCCGAAAGGCGTCACTCTCGTGGCGATCGATCCGGCGACCCTCGAACAGATCAGGGAAGCGAACCCGAAGGTCGCCTACCCGTTTCCCCGACGCTACGACGCCAGGGTGATCGACAACCTACGCCGTGCGGGGGCGAAGACAATCGCGCTGGACATCGAATTCCTGCACGAAACCGATGTCCGTGATGACAACCGATTGATCGAAGCTCTGGAGCGCGCACACGGCAAGACCGTCCTTGCGACGGTTCAGATCGGCCGCGGGGGAACCACCCCCGTGCTGGGCGGCGAACCGCACCTGCGGGAGGTCGGGGCAAGGCCCGCCGAGGCGCGCATGCTGAGCGACCCCGATGGGGCGGTGCGGCGCTTCGCTTATGGCCAAGAAGGGCTGCGTAGCTTTCCCGTCGTGGCGGTCGAAGTCGCGACCGGCCGTTCCGTCAGCCCGACACTGTTTGGCAGCGAAGCGCAGCCGATCGACTACGCGGGGCCGTTGGGCGCGGTGCGGCGACTCTCCTACTGGGACGTCTTGAAGAATCAGTTCCCGGCCAGCGCCGTGCGTGACAAGGTGGTGATCGTCGGAGCGACCGCGCCGATCCTCCAGGATCTTCACCCCACACCGACCAGCGGCATCATGCCCGGCCCCGAAATCTGGGCCAACGCCACCGCCACCCTGCTCAACGGAGTGCCGCTCAAAGAGGCCCCCGTCTGGCTTGATCTTCTGCTGATCGTCTTGCTCGGCGCGCTCACGCCGCTCAGCAGCCTTCGCATCCGCCCCTGGCGGGCGCTGCTCGACGCGCTGGCGGCGGCCGTCGCCTTCACTATCGGTGTCCAGCTTGTCTTCAACTCCGGCCTGATCGTCAGCTTCGTCTACCCTCTCTTGGCGCTTACGCTGGGCACGCTCAGCACGATCGCGATCCTTTACATGAGCGAGGCGATCGAACGGGCGCGGACGCGGGATCTGTTTGCTCGCTTCGTGCCTGCCGAGGTCGTCGAGGAGGTCCTTGCCAGCACGAACCAGAACCTGCGCCTCGGCGCAGTGCAGCGCGACTGCACGGTCCTTTTCAGCGATCTGCGCGGCTTCACCTCCTTCTCGGAGACGCAGACTCCCGACCGGGTGATCGAAGTGGTGAACCACTATCTGAACGAGATGACCGAGGCGATCATGGCCGCCGGCGGCACCTTGATCGCCTACATGGGAGACGGGATCATGGCCGTATTCGGGGCGCCGCTCGAGCAGGACGACCACGCCGACCGCGCACTGAGGGCGGCACGCGAGATGCTCGGGTGGCGCCTCGATCGCTTCAACGAGTGGCTGGTCGAGCAGGGCCACGACCATCGATTCGCGATGGGCGTGGGGCTCAACAGCGGTCCGGTGATGGCCGGCAACGTCGGCGCCGAGGCCCGCGTGGAGTACACCGCGATCGGCGACACGACCAACACAGCCTCACGACTGGAGAGCATGACCAAGGGCAGCGGCACGATGCTGTTCGTCTCCCAGGCCACGCGCGATCGGATGAAGTCGCCGCCGGAGGATCTGCGGCGCTTTGACGAGCTTCAGATCAGGGGTCGGGAGGCGAAGCTCGTGGTGTGGACGCTCGACGAGACGCTGGTAGGCTCCGCACCCACCGGCCGGACCGACCACACGGACACGCCCGGCCAGTCGGTCATTCCTCCCACATAGGAGACAGCTGATGCGCCACAAGAGCTCGATCACCTCGCTGTCGTGGATCCCCTCGGAGGCCGTCGAGGGGAGCATGAAGATCCCTTTCGAGGCGGGTATGGCGCACTATGACCCGCCGCCGCCGGAGCGGATCGAGGACTTGGAGCAGCTGCGCGAGGACGATCGCTTTCGCTTCGCAAATGTGCTCGAGGCATGGATTGAGACCGACACCAAGGGCAAGATCAAGGACTTCGGCTACAGCGGCGCTGGCATGATGGGCTCGACCACGGTCAAGTTCGGTCCGCTGGCGCGCACGTTTGAGGCGATCGGGCTGCCGATCATCCAGCGCAAGCCCGAGCAGGGCAAGGACTCGGTGCGCTTCACCCAGACCACCGGCGGGCGCACCGGCGTGCCGGCGCCCAGGCGCGTGCGGCGCAAGCCCTTCATCCAGTGGCAGGCGCCGCTGGTGTGGACAACTCTGACGCTGAGGCTCCACGCCGACGGTCGCGCCGAGGGCGAGATCGAAGGATGCAGCCGCTTTCCGCGTCACTGGGTGTATGACGAGAAGGGCCAGCTCTCGCACAAGTCGGGTCTGGCCGATTTCAAGGACTGGTATCGCAGGTCCTTCGGCAAGCACACCCCGTGGGGGGATCAGGACTCCAAGGCCTTGGTGACGGCCGTGGAGAGCGCACTGGAGCGCCGCCTCTCCGAGCAGGTGATGCGCGGCGGCCAGAAGCCGAAGATCGGCAAGCTGAAGGCGGGCGAGACGCTGGTGCGTCAGGGCGAGCACGGCGACACGGTGTTCCTCCTGCTCGACGGGGTGCTGCGCGTTGAGCACGACGGCGAGCGCCTGGCCGAGTACGGTCCGGGGGCGCTCCTGGGTGAGCGCGCGCACCTGGAGGGCGGCAAGCGCACCTCGACGCTCGTGGCCGTCACGCCTGCGCGGGTGGCCTCGGTGAAGGCCGACCAACTCCAGCGCGGAGAGCTGCACGAGCTGGCCAAGGGGCACCGGCGCGAGCGGGCGCGCGCCAAGAAGCCCGCCCGGAACTAGGCCGTGCGCGTATACCTGTGCGGGGTGCGCGGCTCGACCCCGGCACCAGGCCCGGAGTTCGTCCGTTACGGCGGACACACCCCCTGTGTCGCGATCGCCCGCGACGATCAGGAGCGGCCGTCGCTGATCCTCGACGCCGGCACGGGCATTCGGGAAGCGACCGCGCTGATGTGCGGCGACCCTTTCCAGGGCACAATTCTGCTCACCCACCTTCACTGGGATCATGTGCAGGGCCTGCCGTTCTTCGCCGCCGGCGACGACGAGCGAGCGCGCGCGACGCTGCTAATGCCCGAGCAGGAGGCCGACGCCGAGGCCGAGGCGGTGCTGGAGCGGGCGATGTCTCCACCCCATTTTCCGATGACGCCAAGTCAACTGCGGGGCTCGTGGCGCTTTGACAGCCTGAGCGTGGGCGTTACCGAGCTCGAGGGATTTACCGTGCTGTCCCGCGAGATTCCACACAAGGGCGGCCGCACCTTCGGCTATCGGGTCTGCGACGGACACAACACCCTCACCTATATGCCCGACCATTGCCCAACCGTGCTCGGCGCCGGCGAGGACGGCTGCGGCGCCTTTCACGAGGCTGCGATCGAGCTCGCCGCTGGTGCGGATGCGCTCCTGCACGACGCGCAGCTGCTCAACGCCGCCGAGCTCGCGGACCAAGCCCGCTTCGGGCACGCGGCTGCGGACTATGCGGTCGCACTCGGACGCCGGGTGGGCGCGCGCCGAACGCTTCTCCTCCACCATCGCCCCGACCGCACCGACGCCCAGCTCGACGAGCTCGCGGCGCGCTTCTCAACCAACAAGGAGGTTGTCGTGGCGGCCCAGGGGGAAGTGCACGAGCTGTGAGAGCGGCGGTCGTCGGCTCGGGCCCGAATGGCCTTGCGGCAGCGCTGACCTTGGCGCGGGCAGGCATCTCGGTCGAGATCTACGAGGGCGCCGAGCGGGCCGGCGGTGGCTGCCGTACCTCCGAATTGACACTGCCTGGCTTTTCTCATGACGTCTGCTCGGCGGTCCATCCGTTGCTGGCGGCCTCGCCCTTCTTCGCCGGGGAGCAACTGACTGGGGTTGATCTGATGAGCCTCGAGGTCGCCTTTGCCCACCCGCTCGACGGAGCCGGCAGCGTCGCGGTCTACCGCTCTGTCTCACACACCGCAGAGCAGTTGGGCGCGGACGAACGCCACTACCAGGCGGTGCTCTCCGCGCTCGTCCGCGACCGGGAGAAGATCGTCGCCTCGAGCCTCGCGCCGCTGCTCAGGGTGCCACCCCATCCGCTGGCAATGGCGCGCTTCGGAGCGCTCGGTGTGTTGCCGGCCACGCTGCTTGCCAGACGCCTGCGAACCCGCTCAGCACGAGCGTTGTTGGCGGGCCTTGCCGCCCACGCTATGCGCCCGCTCTCCGCGCCGGGCACCAGCGCCTTCGCATTACTGCTCGGTACGCTTGCCCACTCCGTCGGCTGGCCGGTGGTGCGTGGCGGCAGCGAGCGGATCGTCGATGCGCTCGTCGGCGAGATCGAGGCTGCTGGGGGCGTGATCAGAACGGGCCGCCTCGTGCAAAGCCTGGATGAGCTGCCAGGATTCGACTGCACGCTGCTCGACGTGGCGCCGCGCGCGCTCGATGCGCTGGCCGGTGAGCGGCTCCCTGCCGGCTACCGGCGCGCGCTGCGTTCCTTTCGCTACGGCCCGGGGATCTTCAAGCTCGATTGGGCGCTCTCGGGCCCGGTGCCGTGGCGCTCGCCGGTCTGCCGGCAGACCGCCACTCTTCACATCGGCGGCGACTTCGAGCAGATCGCGCGCAGCGAGGCCGACGTGGCAGCCGGTCGCCACAGCGAGCGACCGTTCTGCATCGCTGTTCAACCATCCGTCCTTGACCCAAGCCGCGCGCCTGAAGGACAACACACCTTCTATGCCTACTGCCACGTCCCGCCCGGTTCGACCGTCGACATGACCGAGCAGGTCGAGTCGCAGGTCGAACGATTCGCACCGGGCTTTCGCGACTTGATCCTGGCGCGAAGCAGCATGAACTCCCGCCAACTCCAGGCCTACGACCCCAACTGCGTCGGCGGTGACATCAACAGCGGCGCGGCAACCCTGCGTCAGACGATCTTCCGCCCGACGCTGGCGCTACGCCCTTACTGCACCGCGCTGGACGGCGTCTATCTGTGCTCCTCCTCGACGCCGCCTGGCGGCGGCGTCCACGGCATGTGCGGCTTGCAAGCCGCACGCGTCGCTCTGCGCGACCTCGGCCTATAGCTGATAGCTCCTGAACAACCGCGTCTTTGAGAGCTCCGACCGTCGCGCCCCCACGAGGAAACGGCCAGGGAACGGAAGTGGTCAGCTTATGTTGGCCCGAATAGTCCTTTGCTGAACTTTCGGCGGAAACGTCGTCATAGCCCGCAATCCCGCTCCTAGAGCAAGATTGCGGGCTCTCCAGCCGATTGCAACCAACGGGGCAGGCAGGAGTCGAACCTGGAATCGCCGGTTTTGGAGACCGGTGCCTTAGCCAATTGGAGGGCTCTAGCAAGCCAGATTCAAATTGCCCAACTTCTCTAGTAGTGCTCCGTTAGCTCTTGCAGGAACTTTGCACTGAGCTGGCGAACCCTTCCGCCGATGGGTGACATCGACGGAGGAGGACAGAATGAGTGAGGTGTCGGGACTCACGCCCGCAAAACTGCGAAGAGTTCGCGGCCGCCTGGTCGATTTCGCCGAGCAGATGTTCGAGCCGATGCCGCGCAAGGACCAGCGCCGCTGGGGCGAGGTCTACCTGCGCGGGCTGATGTTGGACGGCAAGCGCAAGTCGATCGAGCCGATGGCGGCAAGGCTTGAGGACGGGGATGAGCAGTGCCTGCAGCAGTTCGTCAACCAGTCGCCGTGGGACTGGCAGCCGGTGCGAAGGGCGCTGGCCGAGCGGATGAGCGCCGAGCTAGAACCCGAGGCGTGGATAATCGACGACACGGGCTTCCCCAAGTTCGGAAAGATGTCGGTCGGCGTCGCGCGCCAGTACTGCGGCGCCCTGGGGAAGGTCGGCAACTGCCAGATCGGGGTCTCGATCAACGCCGCCTCAGAGAACGCGTCGTGTCCGCTCGATTGGCGGCTGTTCATCCCCAAGGAGTGGGACGAGGAGGGCGAGTTCAACCAGGATCGCCGCCAGAAGGCGAAGCTGCCCGCCGACGTCCACCACGTCGAGAAGTGGCGGCTGGCGCTGGATATGATCGACGAGCTTCGCTCCTGGGGGCTCGATCCGCCGGTCATCCTCGGTGACGGCGCCTACGGCGATACCACCGAGCTGCGCAGCGGTTTGGAGGAGCGCGAGCTCTCCTACGTGCTGGACGTCAAGGGCACCACCTCCGCCTATCGCGAGGAGGTCAAGCCCGAGCAGCCTGAAAGACGGCCGGGCCGTGGCCGCCCACCAAGTGCGCGCTACCGCGAGGATCCCTCCTCGTTCAAAGAACTTGCGCTCAGCGCCGGGAAGAAGGCCGCGGTGACGGTCACCTGGCGGGAGGGGACGCGCGGCAAGATGAGCTCGCGGTTCCTCGTGCTCAGGGTCCGTCCGGCGAATATCCAGCTGCGCCACAAGGCTCACAAGGCCGGCGCGGAGCTGGCGCTCCGCTGGCTGATCTGCGAGTGGCCCTCCAAAGAGTCAGAGCCGACCAAGTACTGGCTCTCCAACCTGGGGGCCGACACGCCGCTCAAAGAACTGGTGCGTCTCGCCAAGCTGCGCTGGCGCATCGAGCAGGACTACCGCGAGTTAAAGGACGCCCTCGGCCTCGACCACTTCGAGGGCCGCACCTACCGCGGCTGGAACCACCACGTCACGCTCGTCTCCATCGCACACGCCTTCCTCAGCCTGGAGCGAGAACGCTGCCCTCCAGCCAGGGCGGCAGCCTGACCCTCTTCGGGGCCCTCCGGGAGCTGCAAGGGCTCCTGGCCTGCTGGCAGGGCACCTGCCCCACATGCCGCAGAGAGCTGCCGCCCGACCACCCGCTGCGGGCATCACCGAGCTAACGGAGCACTACTAGGGAACGCTCTAGGAAACGAAACCTGAACGAAAAGTGTCGAGCGAGCGGTCTGAGGGCTCAGGTGACGATGGCATTCGGGTCCCGAGATTGCGGCGCGCTTGCGCTCGAAGAGCGCTCGCGGGATGCCCCCTTGATCACCTGGCGAAGCCGGCGCGAGACTAGCGTGCGCAAGCGCGCACTCTCGATCCGCTCAGTCCATTTCTTGATCTGGTCGGTTTCGAACCCCGCCGTTAGGGTGAGCTCAGGAAAGAAAGCTCGGCTGCTGGAAGCGGCACGGACATATACGGCATCAAAGAGAGCCTTCTCCGGCGTGGCCAAATACCCGCTCTCTTCAGAGCCCTCATAGCCACCGAAAACCTCGGGAGTGAGGTGGTGGATCTCATAGGTGCCGAGGGTGGTCGTAATCCGCTTGGCTCGATCGAGCGAGGCGACTGAGATCTGTCGCGGGATCTGTTCGATCATCTGGTGACGGGAGAGCGCCGAGGAAAAGGAGACGTAGGCCGGGAAGGGCGCGGTCAAAAAAGGGGCTATCGCAAATGGGGGGACCTCGACGTCCAGCGCCCAGAGGCCCCGGCGCAAGCGGCGCACGAGCCCGCCCTCGTCCATCGCCCTCAGGCGCCGGCCGGCGGTGCGCTGAGTCGTTTGCCACACCGCCGCGGCCTCGCTAGTGGTGATCACCGGGCGTTTGATGCGCAGCAAGTGGCCATAGTCGCTGGCCGTAGTCATTTCGCCTCCTCGAGGCGCTCGGCGACAAAGGTCTGCATCTCCTCCCAGGCTGCCTCGCCCTCATAGAGCTCGACCGACTCGGGCTCGAGAAAGGAGAGAACCTGACCTTGAAAGGCGGCGTAGGGCAACTGCATGGCTAGATCGGCTGCCTCCGTGAGCAGCTGGGAGTCGAGAGATCCTGGCACCAGTGGCCGGCGGCGAAGCAAGAGGTCAAGATCAAAGACGTCGCGCGCCTGGGTCTCGGGGCGCCCGGCGAGAGCGAGGACCTTCTGCTCGATCGGCGCGTCATCGACGTAGTGCTGGACTAGCGGTGAGCGCAGCGCGTAGGGGGCGACGATGCGGGGAGGGATCGCCTCGAGGCGATAGTGGCCCTCGCCCTCTCGGTAGCTGAACTCGATTTTCGTTCGAATCAGCTCAGAGTGTCCGGGGGCCTGGAGCCCGATCTTCCAGCGCTGCGTTGTGTCGGTTCGCTTGGGGTTTGAGCGCTCGGCGATGCCGAGCCCAGCGGTGCGCAACAAGACCGTGATTGGCGCTGAGGAGAACAGGGCGTCGATCTTCTCGTTGAGTCGCCAGGGGGGCACCCCTTCGACGTCGAGATCGATGTCCTCCGAATAGCGCACGCTGTCGAAGAAATAGCGCAGGTTCGCGCCTCCCTTGAGGACATAGCGAGCAGGCTCGAGGCGTTTGGATAGGACCTCGAGAAAAGCGACGTGAAAAAGCTCAGTTACCTGTGGCGTGCTGAGCGTGTCCATGCCTCAAGGATACAAATTAGAGGCGTTTTATGGTCCTAATCTGTATTCATAATCATAAGTTGCAAAAAATGTCCAAGGCCAGCAGAGCTTGACACCCCCCCTCGAGATCACTCAGCCGTGCCGGCGCCTCGCTCTACGGGCTCGATTCCGCAGGGGAGCCTTCCCGCTATCGCCTGCTTGCCCGAGGGGGGTGAATTTTCAACCGGCCAAAGTGGTCCACTTTTCAACCGGCCTTGACACAATAATCAGCGTCTTTGAAGCCGCAGGAGGGCCGATGCGCGTTGCTGAGGTGCATCGCGGCGTAGAGGAAAGCCTCGGGGTTCCTGTGTCCAGAAGCTCGATCAACTCTTGCCTCTCGCTGGGTGCACGCGACTGCGTCCGCTTCGAGCGGATTGCATCGGGCTGCTACCGACTCGCGCCCCACCGCTGAAATCACGGCTTGCGAAGCGTCGCGGGGTGAACCGGCTGAGGATGCCGCTTCTGTCGCGAAGCGAGCGTCGCCCACTGGAGCGCGGGTGCTTGCGCTTGTCGTCCAACTCGGGAGCGTCGAGGTCGACCTGGTCTGCCCCCGGTTTCGACGACACCTGACCGCTTGGGTCGCAAGACTCAGGCAAGGAGGAGTCGATGCCACCCAGGGCAACGAACAAGGCGAGATAGGCAACGAGCGTTGAATGGCTTGGTCGCCCTAGATGAGTAGTTCCACGAATCCCTCGCGCCGGGTGATTCGGCAGGTGCGCTGAGCAACGCGGTCGAAGTCGGCGGTATCTGTCGCACCCCGACCCAAGGAGGGCCAAGATGCTCGCCGACCTCGACCTGTTGCTCACTGCGGTGTTCTGCACCGCTGACGATCTCCTGCCTGAGAGGAAGAAGAACGCCCGCAGGAGACTGACCGACGCGGAGGTCGTCACCCTCTGCGTGGCGCAGTCGATCATGGGGATCGGCTCCGATGCGCGTTTCGTGCGGATCGCCAAAGCGCCTCGGGCACCTGTTTCCGGGCCTCACCAAGCGCTCCGGCTTCCACAAGCGCCGGGCGCGGCTAACCGAGACGATCGAGGCGCTGAGCGCAGCCTTTGCGGCCCGCAGTCCCGGCTACCACGACGACCTTCTCTTGGTCGACTCCACCCCGGTGGAGTGCGCCCGCTCCCGCGAGACGGTCAAGCGCAGCGGCTCCAGCTGCCTGGGCGACGCGATCGCAGACGCAGCCGACTACGGCTACTGCGCCTCCCACAGCCGCTTCTTCTGGGGCCTGCGGCTGCACACGCTGATGGCCCCCGACGGTACCCCGCGGGCGATGGCGCTGACCTCTCCCAAGGAGGGAGAGCGCGAGGTCTGCCTGCGGCTGTTGGAGCGGGTCAACCGCAACGGCCCGGTTACGGTCCTCGGCGACAAGGGCTACGCCGGTGCGGACTTCGAAGCCCAAGCCGCGGCCCTGGGGGCGACCGTGGTGCGGCCGCGACGCAAGGATGAGCCAGATCGCGGCCTGCATCTCGCGCCCCTGCGCCAGCGGATCGAGTCGATCTACCGGAGCGCCAAGGACATCCTCACCCTCGAGCGCCACGGCGCTCGCACTCTGCGTGGGCTACGAGCCCGCATCTCCGCCCGCTTCCTGGCGCTCGCCGCGGCCGTCTCGTTGAACCACGAGCTCGGGCGCAACAGCCGAGCGCTCGTGGACTACGTGGCCTGACTCGTGGAACTACTCGTCTAGCTTCACGCGGTTTCGCATCTTGGGCCTCCGGTGGGTTGTCTCTTTCGGCCCTGACCCCCCAACGGCTGAGCCTCGAATCCACGGTAGCTGTGCCGTCAAGACGGGTCAAGGGAGATCGACGACGGTGCGATCCGCTCGCCTTGCCCCGCTGAGAGAGGGCTACTGTGGGCCTCCTCTCGGGTTCGGAGTGTCGATGCTCAGGATTCGGCGCGGAAGGTCATGGCGTCGTCGCCCGCCAGCCGATAGGGCGGCGCTTCTTGTGGCGAGTTGAGGATGCGGCGCACCGCCATGTCCAAGCACCCGCTTCGGTGCGGCGCTCGAATGGCCGAAACGCTGCACCGTCTGTCACCGCCGCGTGAATACACTTCAGTCAAATCGACTACCAGGTGGCTGAAAGAAAGGTCGGTGCGCCGTGTTCCACAAGGGCAAGCTGATGCGTGACGGAGTTGAAGCGCGCGCGCTGGTGCTGGAGAAGAGAGTGTTCGCCTCCGGATACTCGACGAACGAGACGAAGGCTTGCCGCTACAAGGTGCGTGTGCAGTTCGACGACGGCTCGACGAGCGAGGTCTCTCTCACTGCGTGGAACCACGAGCTTGCGCGCGCTAGAGTCGGTGACCTGATCCCGGTCCGGTACGACCCTGCCGATCGATCAAAGATCGACATCGACGGCGCAGCGATCAAAGCGCAGCGCCTTGAGCAAGAGCGTGAGCTCAACGAGCAGGCGATCGCAAGGGGGGAGCAGGAGCTCGAGCAGTCGTCGGGATCCCCGCCGGAATCGGCTGCATCGGGTCCGTCACCAGCTGGTGGCGCCCAAGTCGGCTCGGCGGCTGCCGATCGTCGCACTCGAAAGCAACAAACTCGCGACGCCAAGGAGCGTAAGCGAGCGCGTAGGGCTGCACAGCTTCAGAAGCTCGACAAGCAGCACGCTCAGGGCCAGCTAACCGATGAGGAGCTCGCCGCGAAAAGGGCGCAGATCATGGGTGGTCGCTGACCGCTCAGCTCCGGTGAGAGCGCTCGCCTGGGAGCACTCGCGGATGACCTCTTGAGGCTCGTCGCGCGCCTTGTGCCAGCGAGGCGCTCCGCCGCGAGCGAGTCGATCTAGGGTCTCTCGCACGGCAGGTTGCCAGCGAGGCCTGGCTCGATGCCTCCCAGGTTGCTATCGACGTCGAGAGCACGGGAGACACAATCGTCACCGGTGATCCCGACGCGCCCGGACGCGCGCTGCACATGAGGTCGGCCACGTCGGCTCGCGAGATGCGCGGGCCATCCCTCGGATGTCCATCCACGGTGACCCGGCAAGTGCCTCTAACCACCTAACACGACGACAGCGAGAGCGGAAGTTCGCGGAGCGTCGCGGAGACCGCTGCGGCTCGTCCGCACCAGGAGCGCGGGCGGGGTCGGCCGACGCTCTCGCAACCCGCGATTTGCGAGCGCGCCGACTCCGACCGGTAAATGCCCGAGCCTCGCGCAAGCTCCGATCGTTCACGAAGAAACTGCGTCCTGGACGACCTGGTCTCTTGTGAACGGAACCCTGCAACTCGCTGTCTTAGTCCCCGAGTTCGGGGATGAGTTGCGGCCCCTAACTCCACCCTGGCCCCTGCTGCGAGCGGTCACCGCCGTTCTTGCCCCTGTCGCAAGAATGCGCGGATACAGCGGCAGGATCGCCCTCGACTGACGAGCTACTAGAAGCTACGCCCTGGCTTATCGGGGAAACAGGATTTGAACCCAAAACGAACGCCTCGGGACGTCAACAGGTCCGCTCCTAGCAAGGGTTCCCGAACCCGGACGCACCAGGATGGACCTCCCGCCGCAGGTAGGACTCGAGCAACGTTGCCGCCTCATCCTCGTTCCCCGGCATCAGATGTCCATAGCGGTCCAGGGTCATCGAGATCGTCGAGTGGCCCATGTAGGAGGAGAGAACGTTGGCGTTGACACCGGCGGCGATCATGAAGGCGGCTTAGGTGTGGCGGCACTCGTGCAGGCCGACCGGCTTCAACCCCGCCTCGCTCCAGACCTTGCGCCCCCGCTCCATCAGCGTGTCGGCCCTCAGTGCCCGCCCGTTAGAGCGGCCGAAGACGAGCTCGCCTCTTCGCCTCCTCCGCAGCGGAGACGATGAGCGGCGAGGTAGCTACGCAGGAGGCCGGTCATCGGCACCCGGCGCTTACCGGAGTTGCTCTTGGGCTCGATCGGGTCCTCGCCCATCGAGGCGAGATCGGCGAGGTCGAGGCCTGCGGGCCGCTGGTCTCAGAGGCCGGTGAGCCGGCAATTCCTCAAATCCGGTCGTCAAGACGTATGGCTCCGGGACCACCGGTGGTTCCGTTTGCTCGACACGTAGCCTCGTTTGTGGTAGGCCCGACAGGAGACGATCGTGAGAGATCAATGGCAAGCTGCTCCCTGGCACCAGCGCGGACAGGCAGATCCTCCGGCAAATGGGACCACGCTCACAGGCGTGATCTACGAGACCTGCCTCGTCGAATGATCCCGCCGCCTGAGCACGACAACGGGAAGGTCGCGATCGTCACCGGCGCCTCGCAGGGCATCGGCGCCGGCATCGCGGCGGCATACCGTGAACTCGGATATGACGTGATCGCGACCGCTCGATCGATCGAATCCTCGGACTCCGGAATCGTGGCCGTGCCAGGCGACATCGCCGACCCTGACACCGCCGAGCGCATCGTCGACGAGGCGGTAAGGCGCTTCGGCCGGATCGACACCCTGATCAACAACGCCGGCATCTTCATCGGCAAGCCCTTCACGGACTACACCCTCGAGGACTTCAACGCTGTCGTAGCGGTCAACCTCCTGGGCTTCTTCAACGTCACGACGAGGACAATCCCTCACATGCTCGACCGTGGCGTAGGCCACATCGTGAACGTCTCGACGACGTTGGTCGAGCACGCTGAAAGCGCCAGGCCCGCGGCACTTCAGACTCTCACCAAGGGCGGCCTGGTCGCGGCCACCAGGTCGCTTGCGGTCGAGTACGCATCGCACGGCCTGCGGGTGAACGCCGTCTCGCTCGGGGTGATCGAGACGCCGTCGCACGACGAGAACTCCTACGACGGATTGGGCGCACTTCATCCGGTCGGGCGGGTCGGCGAGATCGAGGATGTGGTCGGGGGAATCCTCTATCTTGAGTCTGCCCCATTCGTGACCGGGGAGATCGTGCACATCGACGGCGGCCAGAGCGCAGGACGCTGACGTGTCAACCACGACGACGGAGGTCAGCATAAGCAACATCGACGAGCAGGTGGTCTTGGCGCACTTCATCGTCTCCGACGATGTCGAGCGTTCCCGCCGCTTCTACACTGAGGTGCTGGGCGGCAGGGTGGCCTTCGACGGGGAGCCGACCTATGTCGCATTGTCGAACAGCTGGATCATCATCAACGTCGGCGGAGGCCCGACCGACGACAAGCCCGCGGTCACCCTGGCGGCACCGAGCGATCCCGACCGTGTTAGCAGCTTCCTCAACATTCGGGTCAAGGACATCGAGGCCGTCTACGCCGAGTGGAGCGCCCGTGGTGCCGAGTTCCTGACGCCACCGAAGCAGCACGCGTACGAGATCCGCTGCTACATCCGCGACCCCGACGGTCATCTGATCGAGGTCGGGCAGACCACGGACCCGGAGGGGGACTGGACCCCACCCCAGTGGCTGTCGGGTGCGGCCGGCGGGAAGGACGAGTGATCACCTCATATCCACGATGCTCATCCATCACCGACCAATGACCGTGCCTCCGCTGGGCCGACCACGCGATCGTGAAGGTCGCCGCCAACCTCGAGCCGGACCGATTGCCCGATCCCGCCGACCCTGAGAGGAGCGAACCCCCCGGTACGGATCAACCGCCCGACTTCCTCCCCGGCCCGATCTTCGTCGGCCGCATAGAAAAGGACCGCCGGCTCCGGCGAGCGGTCGGCGGCCGGCTCGAGTAGGTCGGCCGACATGGTTCCGAACGCCATTGCCAGGCGTGCCCCTGTCGGCAACCACCCCGCCACGACCTCGCCCGAAGACTGCCCTTCCGGCAGGAGGCGCGTGATGTTGCCTCGGGCGTCGAGCCCGACCGGGTTACTCGGAACGACTACGAGCATGTCGGTCAGGGCGTCGGAGATCTCCTCGATGACGCTCTCCAGCACGGTGAATCGCAATGCGAGGATCACGGCATCGGCGCCCCGCAGCGCGTCGCCGTTTCCGGCGGCGGCGACTGCGGCCCCGCTGAGCTGCGCGGCCAAGGTTCGCGCCGACTCCTGGTCGGCGCTCGAGAGCCGCATGTTCTCGCCGCCCGAGGCGAGTAGGCGGGCGATCGCCGATCCAATCCCGCCGGTGCCGATGATCGCGGTGCTCACGGCCCCGGCCTCTTCACAGGCGGGAGACGAGTTCGGCGACGATTTCCGCCGCGGATTGTGAGCGCCTGGCGAGCGCGACGCTCTGTCCGGCCCACAACGACATCGCCTCGACCTCCCCGGTCGTCCCGACGAGCGGGGGAGCTGGGGCATAGCGGACGACAGGTTCGCCGGTGCCGAGGTGGGCGATCACGTCGCCTTCCCCCGGCCGACTGCCCGGGGGCGGCCGGCCCGCGGCCTCCCATCTCTCGGCTGTCGAGTTGTAGAGGGCGCGGTGAGGAGTGTCCGGCCATCCGACCTCATAGAGGTTCGCGTACCACTCCGCCCTGGTCTCTGGCGCCTCGATCAGGGAGCGCCGGTAATCCTCGTGCAGCGGCATCTCCTCGGCGAGGAGGAACCGGGTGCCCAGCCAGGCGGCCTGGGCGCCGAGGGCGAGCACGGCCACGACCCCCCGTGCGTCTCCGATCCCACCGGCCGCGATCACCGGCACCGGCGCCACCGCGTCGACCACCGCCGGTACCAGAGGGAGCGTCGCAACGCCGCCCCGGACGTGCCCACCTGCCTCCCAGCCCTGGGCGACGATGACGTCGACCCCCGAGTCGACCGCGTGCCGGGCCTCCTCAGCGCTACCGACCGTGTGCAGGACCAGGCCGCCCGCCTCGTGGACCTGGTCGACGTAGGGCCGGGGATCGCCGAAGATGAAGGAGACGATCCGCAGCCCGGCGGCGAGGGCCTGGTCGACTCGGTGGTGCTGGTCCGAGGTGAGGGCGAAGTTGCCGCCGAAGGGACGGTCGGTCAGCGCCGCTGTCCGGCGGACCACCGCACCCGCGTCCTCGGCCCACCACAGGCCGATGGTGCCGAGGCCGCCCGCGTTCGAGACGGCGGCGGGCAGGCGGGGGTCGAGGGCCATAGGCGCCGAGACGATCGGATGTGCCATCCCCAGCAACTCGCAGACCGGAGTGCGTCCGCTCATCGGCATGGCGTCCGCCCTAGCGCACCCGGCACCCGTGGACTACGCTCGAAGCGGAGCCGGACAACCCGGACGGGGTGCGATTGGACGGGACGACGGCCGACGGTCTCGTCGATCCTCGACCATGGACAGGAGCAGAACATGCGCAGCGACATCGTCCCCGGAGGCACCTTTCCCGACTACGAGTTGCCCGATCAGGAAAATCGTACCCGACGGTTGAGAGAGATCCAAGGCGACGACCCGCTGATCCTGACGCTCGCGCGCGGACACTACTGCCCCAAGGAGCATCAGCAGCACCTCGAACTCGCCGCCAATTACCCGAAGGTCGCGGTGTCCTACACGAAGATCGCCACGATCTCGACCGACCCCCATCACACCAGCCAAGAGTTCCGCGCCTCGGTCGGTGCCCAGTGGCCCTTCCTCTCCGACCCGGAGCGGACCGTCCAGAAGGACCTCGAGATCCAGGAGTACACTGACCCCGAGCACGACCCGATGATCCCCCACACCTTTGTCCTCAAGCCGGGGCTGGTCATCCACAGCGTCTACGACGGCTACTGGTTCTGGGGACGCCCCTCCTTCATAGATCTCTGGCACGACCTGCGAACCGTTTACGGCGAGATCCGCCCCGACTGGGATCTGAGCAAGCCCGGGCTGCGCGAGGCATGGGACTCAGGCGACTACTCGCCGTTTCACGGATGGGACAAGCGCTCCCCTCAGTCGGTCCCTTCCTCCTACATTCCTGACGGTGGAGGTTCGCCATGAACAGCCGGCGGGCGGGTCCTCAGCGAATCTCTTCCCGCAGCGCTTTCAGGGCGCCAACGTAGATCTCGGAGAAGGTCGGGAAGGGTTGGATCGTGTCGACCAGGACGTCGATCGGAACCCGCGCGCGAATTGCCAACGTCGCCTGCTGCAACCACTCCCCCGCCTCCGGCCCGAGGCCGTAGGCGCCGGTCAGCCGCTCGCCGTCGGAGAGCAGGGTGAGGAAGCCCTTCGACTCGGCGTAGGCGCGGGTGTAGGTCTCGGTCTTGGCGATCTCAGTGAGCTGGGCGCTGCCGCTGAAGGCCGCCTCGCCCGCGCCGACCGCCCCTGCCTGCGGGTCGGTGTAGGTGATCCGCGGCACCGCGTCGTAGTTGACCGGCCTGTCCTCGCCGAGGATGTTCGAGGCGACCACCTCGCCCTCGTACTTGCCGACATGGGTCAGCGGCCAGGTGCCGTTGACGTCCCCGATCGCCCAGACACCGTCGGCGACGCTGAGATGGTCGTCGACGGCGACGCCGTGCGGGTCGATCTCGACCCCGATCGTCTCCAGGCCGATGCCCTCGACCCGCGGGCGCCTGCCAGTCGCGACGAGGATCCGGTCGCCGCGCAGCTCGCGACCGTCGTCGAGTGCCAGCACGTAGTCGTCGCCGTCGCGACTCGCGCCAGTCACGGTGGCGCCGAGCACCGTCTCGATTCCTTCGCCGCCGAGTTCCTTCCTGAGCGCCTCCCCGAGCGGCGCCGGTTCGCGGGCCAGCAGGTGCGGCGCGCCGTCAATCACCGTCGCCGAGCCGGCGAGCCGGTTGACGACTTGGGCGAGCTCGACCCCGGCCGGGCCGCCGCCGAGGATGAGCAGGTGACGCGGCACCGCCTTCATGCTGGTCGCCTCGCGCGTTCCCCAGACGCCGTCGAGCTCACGCAGTCCCGGGACCGGCGGCACAAACGGCGCGGCGCCGTTGGCGAGGACGACGTGGCGGGCAGTATGGCGGGTGCCGTCGACCTCGACCGCCCCTGGACCGGCGAGCCGGCCCGAGCCGCGCAGCAGGGCGATCCCATGGTCGGCCAGCCACTCTTCCTGGCCCGCGTCAGTCCATTCGGAGACCATCAGGTCACGCCAGGCGAGTGCCGCTTCGACGTCCACCTCAGCGCTCGCCGCCGCGTGTCGCGCGCCCACCACGGCCTCGCCGGGACGCAGCAGCGACTTCGACGGGATGCAGGCCCAGTAGGAGCACTCGCCACCGACAAGTTCGCGCTCGACCACCGCGACCCGCAGGCCGCCCGCGGCGAGGGCACCGGCGCAGTGCTCGCCGGGCGAGCCGCCGCCGAGGACGATCGCGTCGAAGTCGAATGGGGCCGCGCCGCTCTGTCCCTCCCCCGCGGCATTCATCGTGGAAACCCCCCGCTGGCCGCCGTGGAGATCATGGATTCGACATTGATCTCGACCTCGGAGCTGTCCATCCATTCCTCCTTGGGTTTCGCCATGGTGATCAGGCCTCAGAGCCCGTCGTAGATTCGGGCCGCTGAAAGCTTGCCGCTCCTGCCACCTACGAGAACGGTGAGGCCGGCGCGCGGGGTGGAGGCGCCCGGGCGGAGGGCGTTGTACTCGAGAGCACAGATGTCGCCGTCCTCGACTAGGGCGCACGGCTGTAGCTCAATGCCGCCGCCGGAGAGTTGTGCGCCATAGAAGGCGCGCAGGCCCGCGGCTCCTATATGGACGAGGTCGGCGGCGTCGGACTCCCGGGCGCGTCCATCGGCCTCGAAGGCCGCCACGACCGCGTCGGCGTCGCCGGCCGCGAGGGCCTCGGCGTACCGGCGGACCGCGCCGGGCACGTGCAGCCCGGGATCAGGATGCGACAGGGGCGGCCGCTCGGTTGGGTGGCCGGTGAGCGATCGGGTCCCAAAGTGGATGCGAATCTCCTCGATCCGGCCCTCAGGAGTGTGATCGGCGACCATCGCGTGGGGCAGGTCGATAGGTCGGTCACCGGCCCTCAGGTGGACGACCACCTCCTCGAAGCCGCGCTCGGTGAGGACGCTGCGCTGGACGTCCTCGACCCAGGCATCGTGCTCTCCCAGCCAGCGCTCGGTGTCGGCGACGAACTGACGGAACTCGTCCTCGCCTTCGAGGTGCCCGCGCAGCGGGTGGAGGAGGCGCGGCTCGCCCGCAAAGGATTCGACCAACGCGTCGACGTCGCCCGCCAGCATGCCGTCGAAGTAGGGGACGTCGACGACCTTCCGCCGCTGCTTCGCTTCGAAGCGCGCCAGGACGGGTGTGGAAAACAACTCGGGTGCCCAGGGCATCAACCGACACCGTCTCACATCCGTCGCCGCCGGACGACCCGGTGATCGCCCCGGGTCGGGCGCGAGCCCTATCCTGGACCGGTGTCTGGGATGGCCGAGATCTAAGAGGAGGTTCGCGAGATGCGCGAGGACATCGCGGTGGGTGGCACCTTCCCCGACTACCGCTTTCCGGACCAGGAGGGCAGGGACCGATCGCTGGGTGAACTGCAGGGGCCCAACCCGATGGTCCTCCACCTCTCGCGGGGCGGCTTCGATCCGAAGGAGCGCCGCTTCGTCTCCCACCTGGCTCAGGCCCATGTCGACTTCAAACTGGCCTACACCGCCCTGGTCGTGATCACGACGGACGATCAGCTTGGTCTCGCTGAGTTCCGAGACGGCGTCGGCGCGTCATTTCCCTTTCTCTCCGACGCCAAGCGTCAGCTCCAGCGCGAGTTGGATATCCAGGAGTACACCGACCCGGTACACGACCCGATGATTCCCCACACCTTCGTCCTCGCGCCGAAGCTGCGGATCGAGAAGATCTATAACGGCTATTGGTACTGGGGCCGGCCGACGGTCGATGAGCTGCACCGGGACCTGCGAGAGGTGATACGCGCGAGCCGCCCCGACTTCGACCTCACGGCCCCCGGCCTGCGCGAGGCATGGGATGCCGGGGACACAGGCCGGTTCCTCGTCGAGCCTGTAGAGGGCTCCCCGATTCGCTATACCGAGGGCGACGACGTCGGCGTCAAGCGTTAGCGCCCTCGCGCGAAGCAGGCCCGACCATTCCAGTCCCAGGATTACGACGGGAGCGTGACAATCAGAATCGCTGCCGAGCCCGGGGAGGCATGAGTGGCAGCCACGATGCCACTGCTCCCAGCCATAGCCCAAGCGTCTCGGGTTACTAGAACTGGCGACTCTGATTATGGTCCGAACGGTGCAGATTGGCGGGCGCCGACGTCGCCGGGGAGGTCGAGGCCGTCGTGTCGAGGTACCTCTCCAGCATGGCGGCCGCCTCATCCTCGTTCCCCGGCATCAGATGTCCATAGCGGTCCAGGGTCATCGAGATCGTCGAGTGGACACCCTTCGAGTTCGCCCTTGAATTGCGTGACGCCCTACATGCGCTACGGGCAGCGGCAAGAGGGTTGACTAGGAGTCCGACCAAACGAAGGCGCCGCGGGGTGCGCCGTGGAGCTCTCTGAGCCTCGTCTATTGCTTCCTGAGCTTCGCGGCGAAGCGCAAAGGACGATTTCCCATCATGCCACGAAGGCTTCGCGTAGCAGGCCTTGCCGTCCAGGTCGAGGTAGCGGGCGACCCATACGACGCGACCACTCGGATAGGTGCGCTTGTAAGGCGTCTGGCGCGGGAGGCTCCGCGTTGGCTTTCCGGTCCCTGCTGGAGATCGGTGCAGCTTGGCGGCGTCGGTCATTCGCATACCCCATACACGTAGCAGGCCGCCGAGATGTCCCCTGAGAACCTCTCGCTACAGACGTCCTTCGAGTTCCGCGTGGTTCCGTTGGGTGCCGTTTACTGCCACTCGCTGACTGCTACGTATTTGGTTCCGAAGGCCCTGTTTTTCGACGCCGCGAGAAGCAGAAACCGCTTGAAATAGCGAAAAAGCTGATGCGCCCGACGAGAATCGAACTCGCGACCTTCGGCTTGAAAGGCCAATGGCTACTTGAAGCGCATCTGGCTCTGTGGGCCGAATTCTCGCGGCTGCTGCCTGACGATGTAGCCGGAATGTAGCCAGCGGTTGCGCTGGTTACTCGGTCAATTCAAACCGAACTCGCGCTTGATCTCCTCAAGGGAGACGGTCGGAGCGCCGGCCGCAAGCTCATCATAAGCCTCCTGCACTGCTGCCTCCTCTTCGGGCGAGATCTCCTCATCCTCAAGAGGGGCTTCTTCGAGGACGCGGAGCAGTGGATCTGCCCCACGGGGCACTCCACGTACAGCCGGCAGGGTGCCCTCATCCGGCCTCGACTCTCTGTCTTCGGAGCTCATCCAGACAGGCTAGCGCTAGCCGAGAGCTGGTCCTAACCAAGATGGCCATCTCGCGCTAAAATGTAGCCACCTATGGAGAAGGCAACAGTCGGCATCCGAGAGTTGAAGGACAGCGCCAGTTCGATCATCGACCGCGTCGAGGCCGGCGAGCCGATCACGGTCACCCGCCGCGGCCGACCGGTAGCGCAGATCGTCTCTGCTTCGATGCCACCGCATCTGGCGGCGCTGATCGCAGAGGGCTCGGTGAGGCCAGCGGAAGGGACTCGCCACCTGCCGAAGCCAACCAAGCCACGGGGGGCAGGCAAGAGCGCAGCCGAGTACGTCTCCGAGGGGCGGCGCTGAGCCTCTACCTCGATACCAGCGCGCTCGTAAAGCTGCTCGTCGCCGAGCCCGGCACTGAGGACGCCCAGGCCGCTTACGAAAGCGCCGAGGGAGTGCGCACCACTGCGATCGCTCATGTTGAGGCTACCTCAGCGCTGGCGAGGATGAAGAAAGGCAAGCGCTTGACAGATGCGCAGCTGCGCGCGGGCCTTGGAGATTTGGAGAAACTTTGGCGAGGGCTCTACGTACACGCGGTCAGTGACGCGCTGCTCACTCAGGCCGCCGAGAGCGCCAAGGCGCACGGACTGCGTGCCTATGACGCCGTCCACCTAGCGGGCGCACTCTCATTTCACGAGGGAGAAGATCTCGAACTCGCCTGCTGGGACAAAGAGCTGCGCGAGGCGGCACGCCAATACGGCTTCACCCTGGTCCCTACCCAGCTTGACTGAGGCAGCTGAGACTGCCGAAGACCGTGTCGATCTGAGCTTTCTCTGCCATCGGAACCCAAGTACTCCAGGGTTATAGGCGCGCTACCAAAGGTTTAGGCGTTTTCCTTGGGTTAGCCAGGCCCGCGCCAAAGATTGCTTGGCCTTATAGGCGAGCTGTTGGCGAGCAACCAGGCGAGCGGCGCTACAAAAGCAGTTTCTCTTTGCGCGCTTGGCGATCAGGCTGTGGTCTTGGGCCGGTTTGACTCCGATGGCGTCGAATGGCGGCTGGATTCGGCCTTCGTCTTTATGCGGCCGCCGGTCGGTAACAATCGCGTCGATCTGGACATTTCCCTGACATGAGGGCACCCGAGGTCCGCGATGCCGGCAAGGCGCCGGCCGATGCCGAGCGCCTGCGCTTTGAGCGCTGCTTTCGCGAGCACTACGCGGCCGTGTTGGGCTTTGCGCTGAGGCGTACACCAGGAAGAGAAGCAGCCGAAGACGCCGTCTCGGAAGCGTTCGCCGTCGCCTGGCGCCGGCGCGATCTGATTCCCGAGGAGCCGCTGCCGTGGCTCTACGGAGTCGCCCTACGGGTCCTCGCCAACCAGCGGCGCTCGTCGGAGCGCCGTCGCCGGCTGGGAGACCGGCTCGAACATGAGGCAAACGCTGGAGGGATCGCCGCAGAGCCGGCCGAGGCCATCGATCGGCGCGAGGCCTTCTCGTCCGCCTTCCGGCGTCTGGGAGAGGACGAGCAGGAGGTTCTGCGCCTAATCGCCTGGGATGGGCTCAACACCCGCGAGGCCGCCAGTGTCCTGGGCTGCTCGGCGGCGGCATTCCGGGTGCGCCTTTACCGGGCACGCCGACGCCTCGCGAAACATCTTGCCGCAGCCGGACATTCATCAGATGAGCACCCGAACGAGGCATCCACCCCAGTCGAGGAGACAACGTGAATCGCAAGCCCGGAAGGATCGATCCACTCGCCGCGATGGCGGCGGCCAATCCTGTCTCGCCTCGCGAGTTGAGGGGGGAGATCGCGGCTGCGGAGATAGAGGCGGCGCTGGCACGCGCGGTGGCGCTTGGCGAGCGAAAGCCACAGCCCCTCGGGTCCAGCGATCCTCTCGCCAGCGAAACCGGAGAATCGCGCAGGCGACCAGGGACCTTGTTCGGAGCCAGGGGATCGGCACCCAAGCCCCGCTGGGCCACGCTTGGACTGGGCCTGGTTGCGGCCGCCGCGATCAGCGCCTTGTTGATCTTCAGCGGCGGGCTGGGCGGATCCGGGGGCGTGCGCCCCGAATTCGCCGCCGCCGCGATTCAGGTAGCGGAAGCAAACCCGCGCCTGCTGGTGAGCGCACCCGGCTGGAAGATCGTCCGGGCTGACGAATTCGAACTCGATGAAGGCGAACTCACCTTCAGCGACGGCAGCCACGAATTCGATATCCACTGGTATCCGGCCGGGCAGTACGAGAGCTTCCTTCGAGACCGCGCCAACGTCAGCACTCCGGAACACGGAACCATGCTGGGGCAGCAAGCGACCACCGTCGACTATGGGCGCGAGGAATACGCGACGATGCTCTCTCCTCAGGGCAACGTCTTCATCGAGGTACGCGGTCAGCTCGGCAGCAAATCCGCCTATGAGGAAATTCTGCGATCGCTACGGGCGGTCGACATCGATACCTGGCTCGGCGCGATGCCGGCGAGCACGGTTCGCCCTGAAGCCAGGTCCGCGGCGGTGGACGAAATGCTGCGCGGCATCCCGCTGCCAGCGGGCTTCGACGCCGCCGCGCTGCGCAACGAAAACTCGATCGCCGACCGGGACTCGCTCGCCGTCAAGGTCGGGAACGCGGTGGCCTGCGCCTGGACCGAGAGCTGGATCGCCGCGCGAGAAGCCGGCGACGAAGCCGCCGCAGATCGAGCGGTCGAAGTGGTCGAACACTCGGACGAGTGGCCGATCGTGCGCGAAACCAAAGTCCCCTGGTTCTCCAACTACGCGGTGGTCGCCAGGGAGATGCGAGGCGGCAGTCTCAACTGGAGCCCCGCCGGATACGAAACCGAGACCAATGGCAAGACCTTCGGCTTTGGTCCATCCTGGAAGCTGACCCTGGGGTGCAAGGGGACCTACCGCCGCGAAGTCGATGGCCTTCCCGGCAGCTAGGGCGAGAGAGCATTAGAAGACTGCCGAAGCGATGCCCATGGTAGAGGGCTCGACCGTCTGCGGGGCAGAAGGAGGATTAGGCCGGCAGCGTGATGACGACGACGCCGAGGGAGTTGCCGGATCGCCGGCCCGCTCCAGGCGAGCGAGAGCGTTGGCCGCGAAGTCGTACTCCAACCGGTCGACGATGTCGATAGCCATCGGGTCCTTCAGAGCCCCCAAGCGTGCTGCGGCAGCGCGTCGGCAGAGATTCTCCAAAAGGGTCTCCGGTATCCCGGACAGGTCTACGGGAATCCGCTCCACCAATGACACCGTAACGGTGGATCGTGGCTGCGAGGATGAGCACGGTCAGGCTCAAGCGCTCGGTCCTCGTCCAATTCGACAGTCTCGATCGCGAGGCTGGCCGCGCCTGCTTGCAACCGAAAGGAGGACCGCACGAGGCGAGGATGTCCGGATCGTCGTTGCCCCATCACCCGTTGGCCCTCCATATCAACCGAGCAGCCGCAGCAGATCCTTGCGGTCAGGGCCTGGAATCTGCAGGCGCTCGTGCTGCCCCGCCAACTCGAGGATGCGCTCGGGCACCCCGTCCTGCGCGAAGGTCTCGCTCAACGGCGTCAGGCACGAGCGGGACTCCAGGAAGGCCCTGAAGAGGTCGACATCGTGCAGCATCGCCGTGAGCAGCGCTTCTCGCAGGGCCTGCGATGGGTCACTCGGCCGAGGTGGCTCCGATCCTTCGCGCAGCGCCTCGATTTCGCTCAGCCGGCTGCGATCCTCGGCGATCGTCTCCCGATACCAGGGAGCCAGTCGCGCCTCGGTGGCCTCATCCCACGCCAGCGCGAACTCCAGCGGATCCTCCAAATGCGAGCTGACCACCTCGCGCAGGGACTGTGCGTGCACCAGTCCGAGAGCGATCCCGCGACCGAGCGAGGGGTTCGTGCACGCGCAGGCGTCGCCGAGCAGCGCGATGCCGGTGAGCAGGGGGCGCCCGTCGCGCAGCGGGCGGCGGTAGCGGTCGATCACACCGCCCATCGCCATCAGGTCGCTGATCGGCTCGCCCTCCAGCCAGTGCGCATGGGCTGGGCACGCCTCGACTACGGCACGCCACGCGTCGGGATCGCGCATCCGCTTCAGCGCCTGGTCTCCGCTCGAGATGTAGGTGGTTACCGCCCAGGTGCCGTTGTCCGACGGGAGAGTCAGGATCGAGAAGGTCCCGATCGGCGCCAGCAGAGGACCGTAGGGCTGCGGCGTCGTACCGTCCGCCGAGCGGAAGAACCGGCCGTAGTAGATGAACCCCGAATCCTCGGACTCCTCGTGCAGGGGCCCGATGTTCGCATCGCTGCACCAGCGTGGCAGCGGCGAGCCCCGGCCCATCGCGTCCACCACGAGATCGGCCTGCAGCTTCTCGCCCGAGTCAAGGCGGACGCCGGTCACGTGCGGCGTCCCGTTGCCGGCCTGCATGATCGGCTCCTTCACACTCTCGCCCCGACGCACCTTCACGCCGGGCTCGTCCTCTGCCGCCGCTGCTAGGACCTGCTCGAAGACCGGGCGGCGAGCGGTGTAGGTCACGAACCGCTCATCGCCTGGCCGTGGGCCGCCATCGGCCAGGTTGGGGGGCATCAGCCCAAGCAGATCCAGACGCATCGCGCCCGCCGCGAGGAGCCGATCGAACACGTCGGGGAGCTCCTGCTCCAGCACCGCGCGACCCGCGGGCTGCAGGAAATGAGCCATACGGAACTGAGCAACGCCATCGCGCGACCACTTCTCCCACGCCTCATCGACGGACTCCGGCACGGGATCCGCATTGCGCTCGAGCACCGTGACCTCGTGCCCGTCGCGCGCCAGCATCAGCCCTGACGCCAGCCCGCACACCCCACCGCCCAACACCACGATCCTGGTCATTCTTCGCTCAGCCCCCAACCGCGCCGCCGCCGCGCTCACGGGCACCGCAGCACAACTCGAGACGACAGCAACTCATGCGGGCAGGAAATCTACCAGCAGCCGGTTCACCGCATCCGGCGCCTGCAGCTGCATCCAGTGTCCCGGGCCGTCGAGGCGCTCGTAGCGCCACGGGCCAGCCACCGCCGCGGCCGACCTGGTCATCTGGCCCTCGGTGAGCGCGAAGTCGCCTGCGCGGGTACCACAGGAAGAATCGTTACGCAGACGAGCATGATCGAGATTGCGGCTCCGCGTCGCACAGCACGGGCGATGTTCGGCCACGGTCATCATCAAGCCGCCGTGCGCTCGGCCGCTGCGGTTCTGATGGCCTGATTCGACCGGACTGCGATCGTCGGCGCCGAGTCACACCGGCCGGCGTAAAGCGGGCCCACGCGCTCCCCGATGGGCTCCCTGAGAACGTCTTAGCCGTCCGGTCCGGATATGGGCCGGGATGCTAGGGGCCACCGCTTACGTTGTCGTGTTCGTGGAAGAGCTCGAGCTCCATCGTCAGGGCTCCAGTCGCACGGGCAGTGTCTTGTGCTGGTTGGCGAACGCTGACTCGACGTGTGTGCACTCGCCGGCGATCTGAATCTCGGGGTAGCGCTTGAGCGTCTCCTCGATCAGGATCCGCAACTCCAGTCGCGCGAGCGCGGTGCCCAGGCAGAAGTGCCGGCCACCGGCACCGAACGCCTGGTGCTCGGCTTCGCGCGTCAGATCGAAGCGGTCGGGGTCCTCAAAGCGCGTCTCATCGCGGTTGGACGACGGGTACCACATGACCAGCTTCTCGCCTTCACGGATGCGCTGCCCATGTAGCTCGGTGTCGCATGTGGCCGTGCGGGCGAAGTGCGCGAACGCCGGAAACATGCGCAGTGACTCCTCGACCGCCGCCGGCACCAGCGAGGGGTCCTCGAGCACCATCCGTCGTTGCTCGGGGTTTTCCATCAGCGCGCGCATGCCGCTGCAGTAGGTCGCCTTGGTGCTGTCGTTGCCGGCGGCCATCAGCAGCAGGAACCCCATCACGATCTCGTGGTCCTCGAGCCGCTCGCCGTCGAGCTCCGCGTGCACGAGCACGCTCGTCAGGTCATCGGTCGGCGCCGCGCGCCGTTCGGCGATCAGCTTGCCGCAGCGCGCGAACACCTCGGGCACCTCGCGCTCCATCACGCTCTGCGCACCCTCTGGCGTCGCGTCCGGATCGCCCGCGCCGACGATCGCGTTCATCAGGTTCGCCCATGCCTGGTCGTCCTCAGGCGAGAGGCCCATGAAGCTGCCGATCACCCGCGCCACGACCGGCTGGGCGACGTCGCTGACCAGATCGCAGGTCTCCCGGCCCTCGAGCCGCTCGAGCACCTCGATCGTGATGGCGCGGATCGCGTCCTCGTGCTCGGCGATCCGCTTCGGCGTGAAGCCACGCTGGAACAGCGCCTTCAGCCGGTCGTGCTTGGGTGGGTCCATCCCGATGAACATCGCCTGCTGCATCTCCAACGACAAGCCTGCATTGGATGCGGTGAAGCCGCCGACTTCGGAGGAGTAGGTCTGCCAGTCACGGCTGACCTCGAACATGTCCTCGGCGGTCGTCACCGACCAGAAGCCGGCTTCGTCGGGAAACTCAGCGATGCCGCTTGACCAGTGAACCGGACACTCAGCGCGCAACCGCCTGAACAGCTCCAGCGGCGGCCCCTGCTGGAAGTGGGCGCGGTCAGCGACGCCCAGCTCGTCAAGCGGCGTCTGATCCTGACCTGTAGTACTCAAGTGTGCTCCCGTCTTGACTTGGCTTGGTCTACAGGCGCAGCCTACTCTTCGGGCTGGCTGCCGCCGTCAGGTTCGCGCGATCCAGGGCCCCGTAGCGATCGCGTCGCTGCCTGAGGAATCACGATAGACCTCCAGCTGAGCCTGGTCCTTCCGGTCCAGCTCCACTTTTGTGCGCAAGCGAGCACGCCAATACCTCGGGTGCACGTGCCTCCTTGGGGCGATTGGCGATCGTGATGGATGACCCCTGGACGCTCCCGCAATCGCCAACGGGAGCGAGCGGGTGGCGGCCATTAGCAGGCGCGGTCGGCGGCGTCCAGAGCGAGCACGTGGGCGCTGCTCGGGGCCGCGCTCGCACCACACGCGAGCGGAAGCGCGACGCCGGCCAGTCCGGGCTCGTAATTCTCGTCCCAAGCACTGCTCCATGATGAGCCAGCGGGCGCTCGCAATCGTCCAGAGCGTCTCAAGCTCCTGTTGGATGCATGAAATGCTAGCCAGAGCGGTTTGCTCTGTGCTGCTTGCGCGGATGCAATCCGCGCCTATGCCTGCGGTGATGTCTATGTTTTCGGTTGTGCGGCGGTAAGGGGGAAGATCGCAGATGGATCGCGGGCGGTTGACCATCCGAACCGCTGATCTGGTTGGTGAGGAGAGTTTCTGACGGCGTAGTAAAGATTTGATCACTGTCTCGTGTCGTAGCGACCGAATTAGTCGCATCGACGCTGTAGCGGTACCTCGTATCGGGGCGTAGGGTGACGCCTGCACTGTTCAGGTCAAGGCTGACGTTCTGCCCTACAAAGGAGCCGAGAAGTTGACCTTTTGGCAAGGGGTATTCGATGAGGACCAGACATGCCGCCGGCGGGAGGCAGCCCGATTCCAGTCGGAACTGGTACGTTGTTTCGAGTCCTTCGGTATCAATCTGGGCTTCCAGCGTGGCGTCGGTCGCCGTGATGTGCGAGACCGATTCGCTTTCGACCGAGGGCATATGGGCAGGAGGCGTAGTGAACGTCTGGTCTGCTCCGATCACAGCCGGGGGTTCCCAGGCCACAGTGTCTAACCCGTTCCCTGACAGGGCTGCGAGCACTCGGTAGTGGTAGGTCGTGCCCGGCTGGAGCGTAACACCGACGCTCGCCAGATCCAGGCTGACCGGCTTGCCTTCGTCCCCGCCGGAGACCCAGCGGAGCGGAATCGTGCCAGTCGGCCAATCGGGGGGAGCGAGGCACACATGGTGTCCCACGGGCTGCACCACGCCCCCCTGTGCGCAAACCAATTCAGATGGGTATTCGTTTGAATTCTTCACGACCTGGAACTGATAGTCGGCACCTTGGGGAAGACCCTCCGGGTTGATCACTGCTTCCAGCGTGGCGTCGCTCGCGCTTACATGCGAGACCGACTCACCTTCGATCCGGGGATGCGGCGGCGTCGCGAACTGTTGATGAGCGCTTTCAGACGTGCCGATGCCGTTGGACGCCACCACCCAAAATTCGTTGTTGGATTGGCCCGGTTCCAGTTCAGTGAGGTTCGCGTTAACTACAAGCCCTTCATTGCCGTCACCGATGTCCGCCGCTTGGGCCACGACATATGGAGGACCACGTTCACATGCCCCTCCGGAACATCCGTGCCAGAACCAGATTTCGTAGCCCGTTTCGCTGCCCTCGGGGTTGATCTTCGCTTCGAGCGTTGCCCCATGCTGGGTGATGCTTGAAACGGAGGCACTTTCGATCGAAGGAGCAGGTGCAGCAAGAGCAGGGCTCGCCATGGCGAGCATGGCCACCAGCAAGGCAATCGAAGTCGAAAGCAAAGGGGCAACCGGGAGATAGCGGCCGCTGAGATTGCCGCGGAAAGAGTCGGGTCTGCTCATCGGCCTCCCATGGCGCTGCTGGATCACCGCCTGCCTACAAAGGCGATGCTAGCACCCTGCGTGAGCCTTCAAGAAATGAGGAGCGTGTCTGATTTCGGCGGCTCGACGAGCAGGCCCCGGACGTTTGGGCGGGGATAGCTCCCGTACCCGGACCCGCACCTCGCGCTTCATGTGAATTGCGAGCGCTTCGGCTGGCGCTGGGTCGCGTCCACCTCTGAACGAACCGTAGCGGCTGCGTGTGGAGTAGAGGATCTCCATCCGCACGATCGGCGTGATCCACACTGAGCACCACCTCCCACCGCCGAGAAGCCGGCACTGAGCGACAAGCAGCGCGTCGAGCGGCTGCGCAGGCCAGACGGGCTGGATCGCGAGACGCTCTAACACATCGAGCAGCTGACCGTCGCGGTGCTCCACCACGATCGCACTTCGACAGGCTCGCCGAGGTCCTCACGTTCCGAGGCTTATGCCGAGGTCGGCATAGGTGTGGACGGCCAGACTAGCCTCGGGTTCCTCCCGCCGACCTCCTCGAACCGTGCATGCGGTTCTCCCGCACACGGCTCACCGACGTTCTTCACCGTCGGCATTCGGCTCCCGGACGCCACGGCCGGTCGGGTCGTGGCGCGACCATGGTTCCGTCAAGGCTGATCAGCCCCAGTCGGTCCGGTGACTGGTGGATAACGGCCCACCAGCCGTACCGACCGCTGCGGTTGTGACGCTTGGCGAGAAGCCGAGCACATGCGCGAGCGCGTGACGTGAGCTTGTCCGGGCTTCAGCGGAGTTTCCGTAGCGGAGTACCCCGCCCAGCCGCGCAGGAAGCGGTTGACGTCCTGCACGACCCCTTCGACCGGCAGCAGTAGCGGTCGGCGGTCCGTGAGTTCACGAATCCGCTCGCGGGCGTGCTGCATTGCCTGGCCCGAGGGCCAGCGGACAAGGAAGCAGAGATGCCGCGAAGCGGGCGTGTTGCCGCGCACCCAGCGGTGGTGGAAGCCGAGGAAGTCCAGCCCCTCCCCGCCCTCGCGCAGCTCCACGATCCGCGTCTTCTACCTCCTTGAGCGTGAGCCCCAGCTCCGAGAGGATCGTCCGCAGCGCCTTAGGGCGTGCTCGGCTTCCTCCCGGCTCTGACACATCACGACCAGGTCGTCTGCGTAACGCGCCAGGACCCCATGTCCGCGCTCAGCGCACTGCCGGTGAAGCCGATGCAGATAGACGTTGCACAGGCAAGGCGAGATCACCCCGCCCTGTGGGGTTCCAGCGTCGCTGCGCTTGACCGCCCCGTCCTCCATCACTCCCGCGCGCAACATCGCCCGCAAGAGCTTGAGGACGTGACGATCGACGATCCGCTCCTCGATCGCCCGACATCACTGCGCGTGCGGGATCGCTTCAAAACAGTTGGCGACTTCCTACTCCTCAACCCACCGCCTGGCCCTCCAGGCCTCATCAACGATGCCTGGAGGGCGTCGTGAGCCGAGCGCCTGGGCCGAAACCCGAACGAGCACTCGAGCATGTCGGGCTCGAAGTCGGCTCGATCACTGGCTTCAATGTTCTCGCCTGAGGATGGGTGCGGACAGCAGGAATTGAGAGCGGTCGCAATCCTCACGTCTGCGCTTTCGGGATGAACACCCGGCGCGCGGGAAGCGGTCGCCACCTTCCTTCCTTCAGATCCGCGGCCAGCTCATCGAGCAGCCGGGAGACCCCGTAGTGCTCGACATCGGCGATGGTCTGCCTGTCGATGCCGGCCGCGCCGCGATTGGCGCGCACCAGCTCCCACGCCCGCTCCACAGCGTTCCTCGGTGGCCTTGGCGCAGAGGAGGCCGTCGTCGGGTCGTTGGCGGACTACGGTAAACCGTTACCTAGTTCATTGCGCCTGATCGTGCAAGGCGGTCATAGCCATCTGGCACTCACCGGCCCTTCCCTATGCGTGACGCGTGAACGAAGCAGCGGCCCTTCCCTCACCGCGGTTGTGCTGTCCCGCGGCTGGGAGGGTTTCCCTACGACGGCTCCGACGAATCCCGCTTGAGGCTGGTGAAAGCGCTACCCCTACTGGCCCTCAGCCCGAAACACGTGTCATTCCCGGGCGATGCCGGCGGAGCGGGTGATGACTGAGGCAGACGCATCCTCTGGTCAGCCCCGTGTCCGATCATCTTGGGCGGCCGACTCACGCAGCCGGGCCCGGCCCTCGCTGGCGCTGCGGTTGATTTTCGTGTAGCTATGCCGACCTCGGCATAAGCGAGGCGTCCAGCTTCTAAGATCCCGATCTTCGCTCTCCCTTCCCCTCCGTGCAGAAGTCGAGGGTCAACCCGCAGGACGCCCGAGCATCGTCCGAAGGGAGAGCGTAAGCGGCGCCTGTTAATGCGCTCGCCACCACGCGAAAGCAAGCGAGGGGACGCTCACTCGGTCAAGCGTCGTCTTAGTCAACATCTTCCTGATAGAGACAGAGTCACCCGCTTAGCGCCGGAGGGGGGAGCCCTCCTCCGCTATTTCCCCTCAGGCCTCGCGCCACCAGCAGGAACACGAGAATTACGACACCCAGGTAGACGATTCCGGCACGCCCGGTCAGTGCTTGCTCGAAGCCGCCCGCATCGAGGAAGAGACTGAGCGTGATCCCTGGCCACAGCGACCCGGTGTACTCGTAGAGCAGACACGACAGGACGCCTGCGAGAGCCAGCTCGGGAAGTATGGCAAGCGCGTACTCGCCATGGACGAACGCGAACAGCACGCCGTTGATCAGGCTCGCCGGAATCACCGAAAGGCGATTGCGAAAGCTGCGGTAAAGCAGCCCCCGAAAGAAGATTTCCTCAACCACGGGACTCAAGACTGCGGCAACGCCCGTCAGCACAATCAATGCTGTGCTCTTCGTGGCGATACCGGCGAACGGGTTATTGGGGGGCGCGACCCCGAGATCCATCTGCCAGGCTGCGTCGAAGAGCGTCAAAACCAGGAACACGAGCATTGTGAGCGCAAATGCGCGTGCAGCTGGCGTTGTGCGCAGACCAAGGCGCGCCGTCGACAGAAGGCCCGCACGATGTAGTGGGATTAGCGAAGCAAGCCAGGCCAGATCGAACCAGAGGGCGCCAGCGGCACCAAGGTCAGTCCCGAACAGGGCACGAGTCCCAATGGTGGCGACACCTACGAAGATCCAAGAAGCGCCATACGCGATCAGCCCGTAGCGCACCGTCCATTGGCCTGAATTGGGATCGTCGGGGCTCATGCGCGATTCGCAGACCTATCGGAGACCCGCATTGAGGCCTTTAGCTCGCTGCGAGAAATTTGGAGCATTCTCGGACGCTCGCCTGCGCGAGCGCGCCCCGCCCTAGCTCGCGCACGCCGCCCGCAGCGCCCTCATATGCGGCATGGATCTCGGGCTGCGCAGCGCCGAAATCGCGCTCGCCCTCTTCGCTGGCAGAAATCTTTGACCGCAGGCGCGGCCCTCCGAGCGAGGTGCTCGGGCGACTTGACTGGCGCTCACACACACAGAGCAACCGTCAGTGATGGCGCCCAACACGCTTTCGCATCGGCGAGGACCGAGCGCCTCGCTGACCTGCAACCAGACTCCTGCTTCGCCGTCGAAACGGGAGCCGCCGCAGGTCCCGACCGTCGTGCCCACGGGATTGCAGGCCCTGGTTGACGCCGGCCTGCACCGGAGCAGAGCGACCGGACATCAGAAAATGCCCCTTTGCAGCAGGATCGTTGTAACAACGACAACGAATGGGGCAGCCAGGACTCGAACCTGGAACCGCCGGTTTTGGAGACCGTGCGCATAGCCGTTACTCACTCCCCCAGGCTTGCTACAGAGCCAAATCCTAGTCGAGACCTCCCCCAGCGGGAATGCCTGGGGGAATGAAGGGCTCGGCGGTTGCTCAGTCGAGGACGGCGATCTCGCAGTTGATACCGGCCGCCCGCTTCATCCTTCCGTCGGCCGTCACCAGCACCGTATCGAGCGCCTCGGCGAGCGCGACGTAGGAGGCATCGTAGGCGCTGAGGTTGTCGCGCAACTCCCAGACTCGGGCGAGCAGCGACAGGTGCGGGACCCGCCGCAGGGGAAGCGCGACGAGGTCGGCGAGCGCCTGCGCGGATCGACGCTCATCGAGCCTCTTTGCCCTCGCCGCGCGGCGCAGGGTCGAGACGACCTCAACGTCGATCAACTCCGGCGCGGCGAGCTGCTCGCCGTGCAGCCGCTCGCGGGCACGGTCGCCGTCGGTGTCGTCGTCGGCGAGGGCTGGCGCGAGTACGGATGCGTCGACGACGATCACGCCGCGCCCTGGCGGTCGTCACGAAGGCTCTCGGCAGCGAAGTCAAGGCCGAGCGAGCCGCCAGCGCGACCACCAGCTCGGTCTAGGACCTCCTCCAGCGTCTCCGCCTCGGCCTGCCGGGTCAGCTGGGCGAGCAGGTACTCCTGCATCGACTGCCCTGCGGCAGCGGCTCGTTCGCGCAGGACGCGGTGAACATCGGGCGGAACGTTCTTGATCTGGACGCTTGGCATGGCTTGAATTCCTGGGGGCAGTCTAGCGCCACTTTGGCGCCACGACAGGAACTTTGGCGTTTGGGTCGGACGGGCGGCTCACCGCCCGGCGAGCGTCAATACCGGGGCGGGATCGTCTTCGGCCCGCTCGACCACGAACTTGTCGAACAGGACGCGGGCACGCTCCAGCTCGCCCGGCAGCATGTGGGTGTAATCGAACGGGGCAGCCAGGACTCGAACCTGGAATCGCCGGTTTTGGAGACCGGTGCCTTAGCCAGTTGGGCCACTGCCCCAGAGCGCGCCATGCTACCGGCGTGAATCATCGTCAGCCGGTTACGATCGTCGAGGCCTACACCCCCACGCAGATCAGCTCAAGGTAGGCGCGGCAGGCGGCTCCGCGATCACCCCGACGTTCGGAAAATCGGACTCAGGAGAGGCCATGATCTTCACCTGCCCAGGCAGACGAAAAACTTTACTCCGGCGGGCCACTGAGAACTCGATCCGCGGAACGCGCTGAATTGCGCCGATGCGAAGGGTCGGGCCTGCCTTTTGTTTGGGAGCGACATTTGCGCTCACTGGGCTCCTCGTCGGCTCGGTGCTAGCGACAGCCGCAAGGGGGGGAATTCACCCCCGTTCCGATCCCGCCGATCCACATTCATTTGCCGAAGGCCCAGGAGAGTTCGGTGTTCGATGTCATCGTCGAAGGGAAGACGAGCGATGAACTCGAATCGCACACCTCCGGAGAAACCGGCTATGGAGCCGGAAGGGCCGCTACCTGCCTCTACCTCGAGGATGGGACCGTCACCGAGAGGACACCTACCGCCGCGGCAAGGGACTCGCGCTTCAGTTCGACCGCTATGGCAAGGAGGGGGTCGTGCACCGAGTCAACCGCGAGACGGACTCGAGCCTGGCGGTCCAACTGGGGACCGAGCGCACCGCCACAGGCGGGGACAAGTTCTCCGGCCTACCGAATCTGCCCTGCACCGCCGAAGGAACGGACCTCTCGAAAAACCCCGACTGTGGGCAGAGCTTCGGTGGCCGCGGCGAAGCGACCTTCACATAAGAGGGCGACAGCCTCGGGCTCACATCAAAGAAAAAAGAAACGCAGCCCGACGGATTTCGGTACCTGCGGCCTGGACGCCACCAGCACTCGATCAAGCTGGATTACCGTGTATCCGACATCCCGAGCGGGGGCCCGGCCGCAACAGTTCGCAAAGTGGGCGAGAGCACGCCCAAAGGCAGGCTCACAGAGACCGCGACCAAATCAGGCCACGGCCCGTCTGATTCGCCAGAGCCCGGATAAAGCCAGCTAGCGCGACCCTCGCCTCGCCCCCACCCGGGCTCAAGCTTCAGAGTATGAGTTGAGCTTCGCCTGCGGATGAGGTTGGAGGGCTAGCTATAGATCGGCGCTCCACCTACAGAGCGGCTTCGGAAATGCCACGCGAACCGAACTGCGCTTCGGGTTCGGGGTTGATCGCGTCGACCTCGGCGAGGTAGACCTGCACGGCGTGGCGGAGTATCCGCTGCAGCGAGACGCTGTGGCGGTCCGCCTCGCACTGGAGGATGGCGACGGTCTCGGGTGCCACCGATAGGGCGTAGACGGCGCGTGAGCCCGAGAGGTGCCCATCCTCGGCGAAAGATGGCGGAGGCAGCTGCTCGTGCGACCTCAGCCGCAGGGCGTAAAAAAGCAATGCGACTTCGACGCCGTTGGCGACGTCGTGACCTGAATAGGTCCTGATGCCGCGCTCGGCGAAGGGGCCTAATTCGATCTTCACGAGTCCATCCATGCCATACAAACTTCCCCAGAGCCCAAATCCTCACATCTGAAAACCCAAATCCTCCGAACTTAGTCCTACCCAATTCAATGCACTAGAACACGCGACTTAAGCGTAAGGATGATATTTGGACGTATGTTGCCATTGACTTTTAGGTCAAACGTCTGAATCCTGCTTCGGGCAAAGTGGAAATGGGGAGCAGCGAAACCCGGGATAAAGTCCGGGTTTTTGGGAAAATATTTCCCCCCAATCAGAGCCGGTATGCGAATGGCGCCCGGCGAGCAAAGACAAAATTCAGTTGAAAATTGAGGGGGATGATCGAAGTCGCAATCGGGGGATCGAATCGCAAGTCGGACAGCTCAGAGACGGCCGATGAGAAGGCGGGGAACACCCGGCTGATTCGAGAGGCGGTGAAGCGGGCCAAGGAAGGTGACTCCGAGGGCCTGCACTTCCTCTATGTGCGCTTCGCCCCAGACGTCCAACGTTACGTGACCAGCATCGTTCATGACCACCACGAAGCAGAGGACATCACGCAGAGCGTCTTCACCAAGTTGATGACACGGATCGGCAAATACGAGCAGCGCGAGGCTCCGTTCGCAGCTTGGATCATGCGGGTCGCCAGAAACGCGGCGCTCGACAGCATGCGGGCAAAGCGAGCGATCCCAACCGAGGAGGTCAGGGTTGCCGACAACGGGCACGCGCAGACCAGCATCGACCGCGGCCGTGACCTGCGCGAGGCGCTGGGACAGTTGCCCGAAGACCAGCGCGAAGTGCTGATCCTGCGTCATATCGTTGGCTTCTCGCCGATCGAGATCGCGGAAACACTGGGCCGGACGGAGAGCTCGATCCACGGTCTACACCACCGAGGCCGGCGCGCGCTGCAGGCCAATCTGGTGGAGCTTGGTGCCGATCCTGTGGTCGCGCCGCCGGCCGCCTGAAGCGGTCTCACTTTGCGGGCTTGACCTGGACCACCGCCGTTGGGGGGGCGGTGCTGGTCTTGTCCTCACCGACTGGTGGTGACCACCGTCGAGGCTCTTGTCCAGGCACTCGACCGATTGACGGACCTGATCGATCGCGCCTCGGCCTGGCACACCGCGGAACGTTATGTGAGCGGCGCGTTCGGACAAACCCTCAGGCCTGACACGGCGCGCCGGGCGACCAGCCCTGGCACTCTGGCTGAGGCGGCGCGTCGCGGTTTCTTACAGCGGGCTTGTCCTTCGCTCGTCATCCCCGACGTGGCGCTCCTCGTGTCGTGATTCCCTGAGAGTCCTCAGGGCGCGCAGCGATTCCTCGGCATCCCCCGGTGAGGTCCGAAGGAGGGCGGCACGGCCGATGGTGAGTCGCCCCACTTACGGTTGGGCCGGGGTCCGAGCCTGAAGGCCAGACGGCCGCCGCGCGCCAGCGCACAGTAGGTGGTCCAGGGCCGCCCGTAAGCGCGTCCGTTCAAGCTCATCGAGCGTACGTAGGGGGCTGCGGCAGCGGTGATGGCCATTTTGCGCAAATTCCGGCGGCCCTTCTTCGCGCCCTTAGGCCGCCTGAACCTGTAGGCGGTGGCGGTGATCGACAGACGCTTGTGGTGCGGCAAGCTGATCGTGGTCCGGCCGAACATTGGGCTGCCAATCGCCAGCAGGTCCACGCCTGGCACCTCCGGATCGAGGCCAAGCGCCCCGAACACATACCAGGCCGAAAGTGTTCCGAGGTCGTCGTTACCGGGATAGCCGTCGGGCGCGGTGCCATAGAGGCTAAGAAGGGCGCGGCGGACCTGACCCTGGGTGCGAAATGACCGCTGCATCCAGTCATAGAGCCAGGGCGTCTGCAGAGTCGGCTCGTTGCCGAGCAGGGCGTGGTTTGTGTGGGTGGCGCCGTTCCCACCGTTCAGCTCGCGCAGGAAGTAATCGAGCTTCGCCGCAGCCTTGGCGCGACCGCCCAGCTTTCGAATCAACCCGGATGGGTCTTGGGGAACCATCCAGGTGTACTGGTAGGAGTTGCCCTCGACGAAGCCGCCACCTTTGAGGTTGTTGTAAGGATGGGGGAAAGCGCCGCTCGCATAGCGCGGCTCGACCAGGTCGTTGTGCGGGTCCAACAGTCGCCGCCAACCGGCCGAGCGGTTGATGAAGGAGCGATAGGTGGAGCGTTCGTGCCGGTCACGGGCGGCGAACTGGGCGATTGCGAAGTCATCGAGGTCGTACTCGAGCGAGGTTGCCGCCGAGCCCCAGACCGCTTCCGGGCTGCCGGTGAGAGAGTTCGCGTTGCGAGTGTTGGTATCGACGTTGTAAGGGACGTAGCCGAGCGCCTGATATTCAGGCAGACCCTGGCGCTCTAGGTATTCGCCATTGGTGCTCTGACATGGTTCGCTCGCCCCACTGACCATTGCTCTTAGGGCAGCTGCTTTGTCGAAGTTGCTGGCCCCGAACGCCGCCGCGGAAGCAATAATCGGATCGGCCGGATCGCCGACCATCGTCATGCTCTGGCCGTTGGCGTAGGGCCAGCGTGGCAGGCAGCCGCTCTGGGCTGAATCGGCGAGCAGTGAGCGGACGATGTCCGCGGCACGATTCGGGGCGAGGATCGAGAGCAGCTGGATCTCGCTTCGGTAGATGTCCCAACCCGAGAAGTCTGCGTACTGGATGCGGTGCCGGGCACTGTGGATCAAGCCGTCCATGCCGATGTAGCGTCCACCGACGTCGCTGAAGGTGCGGGGGGCGAGGAATGAGTGGTAGAGCGCGGTATAGAAGGTGTCGAGTAGCCGGGGAGGTCCACCGCTGACGCGAATCCGACCCAGGGCTTGGTTCCAGCGGCGGCGGGCTCGGCTCGCGACCTTGCCAAAGCCCGTGCCACGGGTTTCCGCCGCCAGGTTGGCGCGGGCGCCTTCGACGCTGACGAAGGAGATTCCGACCCGAACGAGCACCCGCCGGTTCTTGGCCGTGTCGAATGTCGCAAATGCCCCTGCGCTCGCGCTCGTAGTGGGATGGGCGGCCGGCACCTGGGTGTCGCTGGCCGCGATGGAGCCGGGACTGAGTGCGCCCCGCTGCCAGGTGCCGAAGGCGGTGAAGGGACGACTGAAGACGGCGGCGAAGTAGACCTTGTAGCGGGCACGTTGGCCGCAGAAGAGGCCGCTGGAGGCGGTGCCGCTGATTTCTCTGCCACCGGGGTTGATTTCCACGCTCGCGAAGTCGTCGGGCTGGGCACTGCCGCCAGCGTTGATCAAGATGCTCGAGTGCGGGTTGCGGGGAAAGGTGAAGCGCCCCACTCCAGTCCGCGTGGTCGCAGTCAGTTCGGTATCGATTCCGCCTCCGTGGACGGGGTTAAGCCGCACCGAGTAGTAGCCCGGCCGCGCCCGCTCGTTGGCGTGGGAGAAGCCGGGCTGCAGATAACCGGCGAGGCTCGCCGAGCCGGCCCTCACCGGCGAGGCGCTGAGCGGCTCGGTGGTCGGCAGGAACGGGAAGTCCCCATAGGTCTTACAACCGGCGCCGCTCAGATGGGTGAGGCTGAAACCTCGCAGGTGGTCATCGCGGTAGTCATAGCCTCCTGCCCCATGCAGGTCGGCCGGCGTCGTATCAGGACTCCACTGGACCATGCCGAAGGGCAGCGTTGCGCCGGGGAAGTTGTGTCCGCCTCCGAAGGTGTGGGGTCCCGGTTGGGTCCCGGCGAAGGGATCGACACGGCTCGCGAAGCCGCCCGCCGAGGCGCTGGGTGCAGCCAGCGCCAGGAGTGCCAGGAGCGTTGCCCCAAGAAATGCTGTGGTCCGAGCTCCGCGCATCGCAGCGGAAGGTTACGCAGAAGGGCTGGGAGGATCGTCAAAATGCTTAAAAGCTGCGGGTGGACGGGGGCTCGCAGCACGACCCCTGGCCGGCGATCTCCGTGCCGTTGCCTGCTCGCCTCGTGAAAACTTCTTGCCAAGTTGTGTCGCGATCCTCGGCGACGGGCCTGGCCGCCGCAGCCTCTACTTCTTGTGCAGGCCAGCCACCGCGCGCCCATGTTTGGTTTCCTTGCAATAGAGAGGCGCCGGGTCAATCGGGTCGGTAAGGGCAATGCCCGAGGGGTGCCCCTTGCTGCCACATTGGATTACTGCGTCCCTGGTTCCGTCGACTGCGTCGATTACGTCTTCGCCGCCGCGCCCGTAGAAGCTGTCGACGCCAGGTTGGCCGAGCAGGAGATTGGGGCCAGAGTCTCCAATCAGCACGTCGTCGTCGAAGGAGCCCTCGATGTCCTCGTCAGAGCGATCCAAGCGGACCTTGTGGCAGTCCTTGATCGCGTTGATCCAGGCCCAGCCGGCAGCAAGGGAGATATAGAGGGTCCCAGGATGGGCCTGTGTCTCGGCGAATGAGGCATCGTCCTCGCCCGGCCCACCGACAAGGGCGCCACCGGCGCAGCCGCCGCCCGCCGCGAGCAGGTCGCCACCCGTTCCGCCATAGAGATAGGTCGGTCCAGGAAGGCCACCGATCAGGCCGTCGTCCCCAGCGCCCCCATAGACGTGATCGCTTCCCGGGCCTGACTCGATCAGGTCATCCTCGGGGCCTCCGTGGATCACGTCATTGCCGGCGCCGCCGGCGAGGCGGACGAAGTCGACGGCGGCCAGCGAGTCCTCAACCCGCAAATGGTCATTACCGGGCCCCATGTCGGCCATTAGCCAGCGGGCGGGACCGTTCATCGCGCAGCTCACCTGCTTGAGCGTGCCGGGCGGGTGGATGCAACCGCTACCCGCCGCAAGTCCCTTGACGGCGCTGACGGTGAAGGTCTCGCTGCCATCGTCATAGCTGATCCCTATGTCGTCGTCACCCGGGCCGCCAACCACCCATAGCCCTCCGCCTTCGCCGAAGATCGGATCGACTTCGACGTATGCCGACGCCTTAGGCAGCTTTTCGGGACCGCAGGAGACGTGGATGGGCCCTCCCTTGCAGTCATCGCTTCCCTGACCACCGTTGAGCGTGTCGTGCCCGCCACCGCCGAAGATGTGGTCGTTGCCCGAGCCGCCATCGATCACGTTGGCACCCTTGTCGCCGATCAGGGTGTCGGCGAAGGCGGAGCCTTCGAGGCTCTCGAAGCGGTAGAGGCGGTCGTGGCCGTCACCGTAAGCGCGGTGGGCGGCCAGCGAGGCCCAGACCCCGTGGTCGCGGCCCTCGCCACCCACCGCGGTAGCGAAGGAGGCGATGTCACCCTTGCCAGGGCCGCCGTCCATGCGGTCATAGCCGTAGTCGCCGTGGACGATGTCTTCGTTGCCAGGGCCGCCACTAACGGTGTCGATCCCGAGCCCGCCGCTGACTTCGTCATGATCGCCCGGCCCGCCCAGCACCTTGTCGTCGCCCAGGTCCCCGAAGACCCGGTCGGTGCCCGGGCCGCCGTCGATCCAGTCATTGCCGCGGCCCCCGTGGATCACGTCGTTGCCGGCCCCACCGCAGATGATGTCGTCGCCGAGGCCACCGTAGATCACGTCGTTCCCCGGCCCTCCCCAGATCACGTCGCGGTGCGGTGTGCCCCTCAGCAGATCGTCACCGTTGGTCCCGACGATCGTCGCGAGGTGCCCGTGGCAGCGAGGGGCTTCGGGTGCGTTCGCCGGGTGCGCTACAGCGTGCGCCACCAAGATGACCGTGAGCAGGGCCAGACCGGACGCAAGGCCTAGTCGGCTCCTAAGCACCCCCGCATCCTAGCCGCTGAGCAGTCTTGTGGACAGTCCACCCCCGCCTTCGCCCTGCCGCCGGCCACCCCACCCTCGGCCCGCCAGGCCCCTGCCCGCGCCGGGCCGCGACCTCGTCGTTTTGGGCTTCGTGTGGCGGCTCAATCTCGCTGCAGTCGAAAGTCACGAAGTGGCCGGCCTGGAAGCCCTCCTCCCTCAGGGCGTCTTGGTAGTGCGCGCTCGAAAAGATGAACTCCCGACTTGCGTCGTTGACCGACTTCTTGGCGGCAGGGCTTCTTGTAGACCTCAGAACGAGATTTGAGAACTTCGGCCGATTTCATTTCGGCGCTAAGAGCTTCTTTTCGTCCTGATGAAGTTTCTGCACCTGTTGGGGCAATTCACACACTGCCCGCACCAGTGTGAGGCCACCAGCAGCGAGGGGAACTACTGGGCGGAGCGTGTGAGTGAGGGCGAGCTCGGCTCAGGCCTCTCGCCGAGCCACCCGGTCGAACCTGACGAACCAAGCGCCGAAAGTATTGGGTTCTGTTGAGCTTCGGCATTCTTGGCCGCACAGCGCGGGCAGCACACGGCGTCTACTCCGCGGATCCCGCCGAACTCGGTTTCGCATTGCTCACATCGGAACATGGCTCTCACATACCCAATCGGCCGCAAAGGCTAAACGCCTTAGGGCCCAATCGCGAAAGTGGTACTTTTTTCATCCTTCCCCCAGGCCGAACCGAGCGTCGTGGCGTCAACGATCGCGAGATCCAGGCACCTGTAGCGCACACACTCGTGAGCCGACCTCCATGACTGAGCGCCCCGGTGGCGCGCCGCTCCGCACCGGCGCGCGAGAGCTCGCGGTCGATTGTCGAGGCTGACGCACGGACCCTCAGACGGCGGATAGGAGTCGATCCCGGGGAGCGGGCCACAAACGCCTCCCAAGAGGAAGATGCCCATGGATTGACGAATCAGGCTGGCTCGCGCGGTGATGTTCAGCCAGCTCCCGGCGCCAGCTCAGCATGGCGGCAGAAAGATGACCGTCGAGGCGCGCCGACGCAGCGCGCCACCTCTTCAAGGCGCTAGGAGGGTGGCGCCATCCACGGGTCGCCCATCAGCCGATGGCGCTTCTTGGAGCGCTTGAAGAGGTAGATGCCGACCGCTCCACCGCGCATCTCCGCGTTGGTAAACGATCCCGCGACCAGCTTCCAGCCCTCATCGATGACGGAGTTGAGGATGTCGACCGGATCGCTGGTCGACTTCGGCGCCGTTCCCTCGAAGCCGGGAATCAGGAGTGGCTCTGGCCTGGCCAACTCGAGCTCGCACTGGAACACCTGCTGCCGATCGGCAAAAGAGAGCCGAGCTCTCCCGGCCGGGCTTTCAAAGAAGGCCTCCCTGCGTGCCTCGATTTCGGCCAGTCGCTTCTGTTCGGCTCTGAGGTTCGCACGTGCTTCCTTCGGCGAGGGCTGATCGGCTCCCGGCGCCTTGCGTCCGATGCGTGAAAGGGGAAGCCGCCGGCCGGATCTTGTCCGCTTCTTTTGCATCCCAGAACCCTGGGCGGGCAGTTCGGTGGCGAGGTTCGCCTCGGGCTTGCGGATCAGCGCCGTCCAGCTGCCGTCCCAAAAGCGCTCAGCGGTACTCCCCAGCGGGTCGGGGTACCAGCCCGGCTCCCGGGCCGCAGGGGAGGGACTCTCCTGGATGCGCTGGCCGTGGCCGTTGTTCAGAAGCGGAGCTTGAAGCGATCTGTCTTGCGTGGGGTCGATGTATGAACAACGCTGCCCGGATTCAGAATTTCCAACCCGTTTTGCCCTGCCCTCGCCCAGGACCAACGCTCGCCTAGACCAGCCCCGAATCTTCCCCCTGGCGACCCCGTGTCGCTTTAGGAGGAAGCCGAGTGGAAGTCGCCGCCGCAGCGGCTCCAGACACCCCGGCCGTTGCTCCGCGCGGAGGCTTCGGCTCGGCGGAAGATGCGGACCTGTTCGAACGGGTTCCCGTTGTAGATGTAGACGTCGGCCCAGCCGCGCCGAACCTGGACTCGGTTGACGTTTTGCCCATCTACGAACACGTATGCGAGGAGCCGTCCGTAGCGGTCAAAACGGTCTTGGGTCGGATCGGTGACAAGGAGCGCCCGGCGCCCGGCGGCCATCGCGGTCATCGACCGTGCCGCCGCCCTGGCGCCGCACTCAACCGGGTAGTTGGGTTTGACGTCCTCTGGGGTGTCGATTCCGATCAGGCGTACGTAACCTTCGGCGCCGTTGGCGTAGCGGGCGTAAACCGTGTCACCGTCAACGTCGCGGACAATTCGGACCGAAAGATCATCGCCTCTGGGCACGGTCGGTTTCGTTGCGACGGGAGGAGGGGCGGGTGGGGGCGTTCCAGACCCGCTGCCGCCATGGGCGCTTGAGCAAGGGCAAGGCAGGCTCTCGCAGGCAATCCCGTCGTGATCGGCGTCGAGGTCGTCAAAGTTGTTGGCAGAACTGCCGCCGTGTTCGACAAAGAACGCCTGGGCGGCGGCCTGGTTGGGGAAATCGGGGCAATCGCGGTCGGGTTCGCGGGCGGCGGCTGGGGCAGTCAGGATCAGTGCGGTGATCGCAGCGCACGCGCAGGTACCGATGAGCGTCGGGATCCGTCTCACGCTGGGCCGCTCTCCCCGGCGGTCTGCGAAGTGTCGCCTTCGCGGCGATCGAGCTTCTCATTGATCTTCTGCAACTCGACGAGAATCAGTCGTCCTTTGCTTTGCTTGCGCTGCTGATGCTGATGGGCGATCGGCGAAGAAGGCGGGGTAGCAGAGCGACAATGCCGATTCCAACCCAAGGATGACCGTAATCGGGATGATCCGCCCAACCTAATTTTCAGGGTGGATGTCGCCGCAGCCGACGGAGTGAGCGCCCTCCAGCTCCCGTCCCAGTCGAGGTCACATGGATGAAAGGGTTCTCGCTCTATGCAGGCGGAGGGATTTGACCCCCACGGGCCGAAGTCCACCCGGACCTAAACCGCGAACGTTGCCACCCCAGCGGTCCCAGTGCCGGGGCGCTCGGGAATGCGGATCGACGCAGATCTTGCCGCTCCCGAGAGGCGCAGGAATAGGCTCGGTGACGCCGCTGACCCGCTCTTCCGACCGCCGGGCACGATCACCCCGAGACACGCCCCGGGCAGAGGTGGGCGAGCGCTCTAACCTTTGAGCGTGAAGGGAAGGGTCGTGCTCACCCTCGCCTGGCCTGTCGGAGTGAAAGTTCCCTTGGCAGTGAGACGGATGCGTCTGGCATGCTTGAGCAGGCTCCTGCCGGCCGCGGTCAGCTTGACCTTCAGGGTCTCAGTAGCAGCCGTCGAGAACGAGGCCCGACCCCTGGCAACGAGCTTGGGCTTGGGCTTAACTTTCGCGATGTGCGCTCCGTGCGGCAGCTGATACCAGTCGATCTCAGCCACACCGCCCTCGAGCGCTTTGAACGCGTAGGCGTACCCGCCGGCCCTCACAAGCGCGTCGATGGTGGCCGCTTTGCCGGAAGGCGGCAGCAGGGCTTTCAGGATTGTCAAGATTTTGCTCGCCGTCGGAGAGCCACCCCCGCCACCCCCCCCTCCAGGTCCACCACCCGAGCCGCACGTGCCGAGACTTGCTGAGGACGTCGTCATCGCGGCGTTGATGTTGGCGACGGTCTGATCACCTGCGACCGCGACCGGATCCGCGCAGGCGAGCGTGGCCTTGTGGTTGTAATACTGAGTCGCGTAGGTGGGCATTGAGGAGCCGTCGATGAAGGCGACGGTATAGCTCCCACCACCGGGGACACTCGCCTGGTAGTTCCCTCCCGTCAATCCGTTGGCGACGAGCGCGACCTGCTGCCCGGCTGAGTCGTAGACGTGGACAAATACCGTCGTCAGCCCGACCCCGCTCGAGGCATCGCTGATCCGGCCCGCGATCCTCCCGGCGTGGACGAGCGCAATGTTGATGTTGGCGGTCGCCTGTGCCGCGTTCACGCTCACAGTTTCAGCCTCTGCCAGGGTAAATTTCCCGCCGTAGTACTGATCGGTGTAATAGACGCTGCCCGATGTCTGGAACTGCACCTTCACACCGCCCGGTGGCATGTTCTGAAGGGTGTAGGCCCCGGTGGCGTCCGTGAAGGCGGGAGATCCGACGAAGGCTTGGCCGTCCGGCGTGAGTGCCTGGACGCTGACGCCCGAAACCGGAAGGCCAGTCGCGGCGTCAGTGACTTTGCCGCTGACCGCACCCGCTTCGATCATCGATGCATCGATCGCTTTATGTACGGCGATGCCTTCGTAGGGGATCGGCGTCGCCGTTGAGAAGGAGGACGCGCCGTTATACCACTGCGTCAGATAGCCCGGGTAATGGAACTTGACGAACGTCGTCGAAAGACCTTTTGGCGCGCCGGTGTCGACGAGGTGAAAGTTCCCGGAGGAGTCGGTTTCTGCTTCGCCCAGGTCTTGTTCTTTCCCTTCGTTGCTGTAAGAAACCTCGACGATCACGTGTTGCAGCGCGGTGGCCCCGTGGGTCACGGTGCCTTCGTAGGTATCGGCCGTCGCTGAGGTCGGCGGCACGGCCAACAGCACTAGCAGCGCTGCGATCACAGCCAAGGGCGCGAATCGACGCCGACCATCGTGCAGCTTGCGCCGCGCCACCAAAGCCCCCCGGCGACTTGTCGGCACGGTCACTTCGTCCGAGCGATCGCAGCACCCGATCATCGGATAAATCTAGACGACCGCGCGCCGCTCTGCACGCGATATCTTCGCCGTGGCCTTAAACGGCTGCGATCGCCGGCCTAACAAGCCAAAAACGGCGATATCGCCGCCAGATCCGACAGCCCGCGCGATTTCGGGCCCGCTTACAGATGCGCCCGGAGAGCGAGTGCGCCCGCGCTCGTGAGACCCCCGCCAATGCTCTGCGCGATCGTCGCGAATCGAGCTCAAGCCTGCCTCCCCCCTCAGGAGGGGGGTTGAGTCAGGCACTTCCGGATCCAAACAAATGCGGGCGGAGGGATTTGAACCCCCACGGGCCGAAGCCCACCAGGACCTAAACCTGGCGCGTATTCCAGTTCCGCCACGCCCGCGCGATGCCCCAAGGGGGACTTAACGTGCGGAAAATGCCGCATCGTCGCTTTCAGATTCTATGATCGTTGGCGTGAGTGTGGGAGAGGTCAGGCCGGGGTATGAGCTTTGGCGCCCCAATCGGGAGAAAGCCGAGTCGATCACGACGAAATTCGTGATCGTCTTCTTGCTGCTCGCGACGGCGGCGCTGGCGATTCTGGTCGGTATCTCCGGTTTCTCGCTGATGTCCGGCGGCACGATAATCGCGGTGATCACCCTGATCTACGGGATCCTCTACGCCTTCTTTGCCTTCCTCGTCGTGCGCTGGAACCGCGGCATCCTGCCGGTTGCCGCGGCGCTCTCGATCATCCTCGCGATCCTCTGCGCGGCCGGCGCTGAAAGCTGGTTTGAACGCGACAAGTCGGGCTTCACGCATGGCCTGCTGCCGGTCACCCTGATCGGGCTCTTTGTGATCATCCTCGCCCTCCTGCAGATCGTCCTGATCGCGGTCGCCCTCTATGGCTTCAACCAGGAGTGGCAGGTCGAGGAGGAACGGCTGATGGGCTCCGGTGAAGATTACGGCGCCGGCGCCCCACCCGAGAACGGCGCCCCGCAGCCTGCCTAGCGGGCCGACGGCGCTCGATCGCGCCGCGGCTGATGCCGGAGGTGGGATTCGAACCCACAAGCCCGTTGGGGCAATCGATTTTGAGTCGATCGCGTATGCCAATTCCGCCACTCCGGCGCGCCGCCAACGATAGAGCTCCGGGGCGCGGAGACGCCGTTTAGACTGAAGGCTCCGACCGTGCGCGTCCACCACCTCAACTGCGGGTCGATGTGTCCCCACGGCGCTCGCCTCTTGGCCGGTGAGGGCGGCTGGTGGCAGACCACCGATGTCGTCTGCCACTGCCTTTTGATCGAGACCGACGAGAACCTGGTCTTGATCGACACCGGCTTCGGCCTCGAGGACAGCCGCGACTTGGGCCGATTGGGCCCGGCCTTCAGGCTGATGAGAGCCCAGCCGCGGGTCGAGGAGACCGCGATCAGGCAGGTCGAGGCGCTCGGCTTTGAGGCCACCGACGTGCGTCGGATCATCGCCACCCATCTCGACCCCGATCATTCCGGCGGCCTGCCCGACTTCCCGGGCGCCGAGGTCCACGCCTTCGCCCGCGAGATCGAGGATGCCCTGGAACCGAGTCTCCGTGACCGCCCCCGCTACCGCCGCTGTCACTGGGCCCACGGCGCCAACTGGATCCGCCACGAGCTCGAAGGCGATCAGTGGTTTGGCTTCCAGGGTGTGCGGATCCTGCCCGGGAGCGGCGCCGAGATCGCGCTGATCCCCCTGGCCGGACACACCAACGGACACTCGGCGGTTGCGCTTCGCGGAGCCGATGGCTGGCTGCTGCACTGCGGCGATGCATATTTTCACCGCGAAGAGCTCTCCACCCCGCCCCACTGCCCGCCGGGCCTGCGCTTCTTTCAGAACCTCAACAACGCCGACCGCAAGCTACGCCTCGCAAACCAGGAGCGCCTGCGCGAGCTGGTCGCCCGCCACGGCGAGGAGATCACCCTTTTCTGCTCCCACGACCCGGTCGAGCTGGAGCGCGAGCAGGCAAAGGCGGCGGCATCGACGCCCGGGTGAGTGAGGCAGCCCCCGAAGCGCTCTGGCATCCCTCCGCCGAGCTAATCGAGCGCTCCCGTCTCAGTGAGTACATGCGCTGGCTGGCCGCCGCGCGCGGCAAGCGGTTCTCTGACTATGAGGAGCTCTGGCGCTGGTCGGTCGAGGACCTCGAGGGTTTTTGGTCCTCGATCTGGGACTACTTCGAGGTGCGCGCCGACGGTCAGCCGACGGCGGTGCTCTCGAGCCACGAGATGCCCGGCGCGCGCTGGTTTGAGGGCACCAGGCTCAACTACGCCGAGCACGTCTTCGCCGACAAGGACGACGCCGAGGTGGCGATCCTGCACGCCTCCGAGCTGCGCGAGCTCGAGCAGCTGACCTGGGCCGAGCTGCGCGCCCAGGTCGGCGCCGTCGCCGCCGGCCTGCGCGCCCTGGGGGTCGGTCGCGGCGATCGCGTCGTCGCCTACCTGCCCAATATCCCCGAGGCGATCGTCGCCTTTCTGGCGAGCGCCGCGATCGGCGCGACCTGGTCGAGCTGCTCACCGGACTTCGGGTCGGCCAGCGTCATCGATCGCTTCGCTCAGATCGAACCCAAGGTGCTCTTCGCCGTCGATGGCTATAGCTATGGCGGCAAGCGCTTTGACCGCCGCGGGGTGCTCGCCGAGCTGCAGGCCGCGATGCCGAGCCTCAAGCGCACCGTGGTCTTGCCCTACCTCGACCCCGACCCCGAGCTCGGCGAGCTCGCCGACTCGGTGCGCTGGGCCGAGCTCCTAAGCGACGGCGAGGGGGCCGAGCTTCGCTTCGAGCGCGTCCCCTTCGAGCAGCCGCTCTGGGTCCTCTACTCCTCAGGGACCACCGGGCTGCCGAAGGCAATCGTGCAGAGCCAGGGGGGGATCCTGCTCGAGCACCTAAAGAAGCTCCACCTCCACGTCGACGCCCACCCCGGCGATCGCCTCTTCTGGTTCACGACTACCGGCTGGATGATGTGGAACTTCCTCGTCTCGGGCCTGCTCACCAAGGCGGCGATCGTCCTCTATGACGGCAGCCCCGGCTACCCCGACATGGATGTCCTCTGGGATCTCGCCGAGCGCGCCGCGATCACCACCTTCGGGACCAGCGCCGCCTACATCTCCGCCTGCATGAAGGCCGGCGTCAAGCCGGGCGCCGGGCGCGAGCTCAGCCGGCTCCGCGCCGTCGGCTCGACCGGCAGCCCGCTGGCGCCGGAGGCCTTTGACTGGATCTACGAGGAGCTCGGCGCCGAGACCTGGCTCTTTTCGACCAGTGGCGGCACCGATCTCTGCACCGCCTTTGTCGGCGGGGTCGTGCTCTTGCCGGTCTACCGAGGTGAGCTCCAGGGGCGGGCGCTGGGTGCCGCGATCGAGGCCTGGGATGAAGCCGGTGAGGCGCTGATCGGCGCGGTGGGCGAGCTGGTCGTCACCGAGCCGATGCCCTCGATGCCGGTCTTCTTCTGGGGAGATGAGGACGGCAGCCGCTACCGGGCCAGCTACTTCGACGTCTTTCCCGGGGTCTGGCGCCACGGCGATTGGATCGAAATAACCGCGCGTGGCACCGCGGTCATCTACGGGCGCTCGGACTCGACCATCAACCGCTCGGGCATCCGCATGGGCACCAGTGAGATCTACCGCGCCGTGCTCGGCATCGAGGAGGTCCTCGATGCGCTGGTGATCGACATCCCGCGGCCCGAGACCGAGGGCTGGATGCCGCTCTTCGTCGTTTTGCGCGAGGGGGCGGTGCTCGATGAGAAGCTCCGCGCCGAGATCGCCCGCCGGGTACGCGAGCGCTGCTCTCCGCGCCACGTCCCCGATCAGGTCTTCCAGATCACCGAGGTCCCGCGCACGCTGAGCGGCAAGGTGCTCGAGGTGCCGGTCAAGCGGATCCTGATGGGCACCCCGGCCCAACAGGCGGCAAGCCGCGACTCACTCGCCAACCCCGAGTCGCTTGACTACTTCACCGCGATGGCAGCGGACCTGGAGAGGAATTGAGGGCGCCCTCCCGCGCCCGCCGCAGTTCCCGCGCGCGCAGGAGCGTGAGTACGGCAAAGCCCCAGCCGGCGGCAACCAGATAACCACCGAGGACATCGCTTGGGTGATGCCAGGCGAGGAGGACCACCGAGCAGCCGACCGCGATCGCCACAATCGCGCCGAGGCCGAGGGTCAGCGGCAGCAGTGCGCGGGGAACGACGAAGCCAAAGGCGACGACGATCGAGGCCGCCGCGGTGGCGTGGCCGCTGGGAAAGGCGAGCGCCACCGGATGGCCGTCGGTGCCCAGGAGCTCCTGCGCCTTGGGGTGGGCGAGCACCTGCTTGAGCGTCTCGGTGGTGAGGTTGGCGCCGGCGACCGCCGCCACCGCGGCGAGCGCGAGATCGCTCCGACCCCGCGCCAGGGCGATCGCACAGGCGCCGGCGAGCAGGCAGATCAGCGGCAGCGGGTCGCCGAGGTGGACGATCACTTCCGCCCAGCCGCCGGGGGTCGATTCCTGATGGGCTGAGATTCGCGCCAGCAGTTCGTTATCGAGCACCCGCGTCGGATCGACCCCGTAGGCGAGCAGGGCCAAAAGCGCGAGCGATGCCGCGCACAGTAGGGCGCCCGCAAGCGGCCACCTGAGTCGATCAGACATCGCTAAACGGTAGCGACGCCGGCGCCCGGATTTCCAGATCAGGCCGGGGTGATCGGATTGCGGCGCTCGGCGAAGGCGCGATCCTTGCCGGCGGCGAAGGCGAAGCGAGCGATCAGCTCGCCGCGCAGCGCCTCGGGCTCGATCACCGCGTCGACGACCAGCTCAGAGGCGAGGTGGAGGATGTCGATATCGGCGGCGTAGGCCGCGCGTTTGGCGGCGACGAAGGCCGCGCGCTCGGCCGCATCCTCGATTGCCTGGATCTGGTTGTAAAAGACGGCGTTGACCGCCGCCTGGGGACCCATCACGGCGATCGAGGCGCTCGGCAGGGCGATGCAGCAATCGGGCTCAAAGGCCGGACCCGCCATCGCGTAGAGACCCGCGCCGTAGGCCTTGCGGACGATCACCGAGAGCTTTGGCACCGTCGCTTCTGAGACGGCGCTGATCATCTTGGCGCCGTGGCGGATGATCCCCTGGCGCTCGACCGCGGTGCCGATCATGAAGCCCGGTACATCGGCGAGAAAGAGCAGCGGGATGTTGAAGGCGTTGCAGGTCTGGATGAAGCGGGCGGCCTTATCGGCGGAGTCGACGAAGAGGACGCCGCCTTTTTGCTTGGGCTGGTTGGCGATGATCCCGATCGCGCGCCCCTCCAGGCGCCCGTAGCCGACCAGGAGCTCCTTGGCCCAGCGCTTGTGGACCTCGAGGAAGGAGTCGCCGTCGAGCAGCGAGTCGAGCACCTCGCGCATGTCGAAGGGCTGGTTCTCATCGGCGGGCACGATCGAGGCGATCGGTGTCTGGGAGGTGGGCGCGACGGGGGCGCTCTGGGGCGGGTCGGCGCGCCAGCTGCTCGGCATGAAGGAGAGATAGTTCTGGGCCAGTTCGATCGCCTCCTCATCGCTTTTGACCAGGAAGTGTCCGCAACCAGAGACGCCGGTGTGCATCTTCGCGCCGCCCATCTCCTCGAGCGTCACCGTCTCGCCGATCACCATCTCGGCCATCCGCGGTGAGCCCAGATACATCGAGGCGTTGCCCTCGCGCATGATCACCACATCACAGAAGGCGGGGATGTAGGCGCCACCGGCCGCGCTCGGGCCAAGGAGCAGGCAGAGCTGGGGTACCTGGCCCGAGAGGCGCACCTGGTTGTGGAAGATCCGCCCCGCGCCCCGGCGTCCGGGGAACATCTGCACCTGATCGGTGATCCGCGCCCCGGCCGAATCGACCAGGTAGACCATCGGCACGCCCAGCGAGAGCGCCCGTTCCTGGATGCGGAGGATCTTCTCGACCGTCTTTGGGCCCCAGGAGCCGGCCTTGACGGTCGGATCATTGGCCATCAGGGCGATGCGGCGCCCGTCGATCTGCGCGAGCGCGGTGAGGACGCCATCGGCACCCAGCCCCTCAGCCTCCCAGTTGGCGAGCAGGGCTTCCTCGGAGAGCGTGCCGGGATCGATCAGGCGCTTGACCCGCTCGCGCACCGCGAGCTTGCCCTGCGCCGCGGTCTTCTCGTGGTGACGCTCGGGGCCGCCCGCCAGGGCCGCCTCTAGGGCCTCGCTGAAATCGCTCACCAACCCAGCCTATTGAGGGGTATGGGGGAAAAAGACTCCCGTGCGCCAGTGAGACATAAGTAACGCGCTGGGGCCCCACGGTGCCCTACGTGTGCCCTACACTCTCAACATGCGCAAGACGAGCATCTATCTCGACGAGAATGGAGCTGAGCGGCTGGCGCGGCTGGCGCGCGAAGAGAAGCGCCCTCAGGCCGAGATCGTCCGCGATGCGATCGCCGCATACCGCCCCGAGTCCCACGGCGATCGCAATTTTGCCCTTGCCGGGAATTTCCAGCGAATCGACAGCGATCCACGTCCGCTCTCGAAGATCCCCAGAGATGAGCTGATGCGCGGCTTCGGCGAGTGACCCTGATCCTCGACGCAGCACCGCTTGTCGCGCTTGCCGACTCCAAGGAGCCGCAAAGGGAAGCACTACTGGAGATCCTGAGAGCCGAGCCCGGTTCCCTGATCGTCCCCGCAACGGTTACTGCAGAGGTCGACTACCTGCTGGGCAAACGCTTCGGCAGCGCCGCAAGAAGGGCCTTCCTCAGCGATCTCGCGGCGCGTCGCTATGACGCAGAGTCCCTCGAGCCCGAGGACTACCAGGTGGTGCAGGATTTAGAGCTTCGCTACACGGACCTTGACCTTGGACTGGCGGATTGCTCGATTGTGGTGCTGGCAGCTCGCTATGAGACGCAACGGCTGTTCAGCTTCGACGAGCGCCACTTCCGCGCCGTGCGGCCGCTGCAGGGCGGGGCTTTCGAGATACTTCCGGCCGACGCCTGAGCGAGGCCCCGATCTGGCGCCTCTTTGAAGCGCCAATCGGGCGAGCGTGGCTAGCGGCTTCTTGGACAGGTAGACGTCCTTCGGCTCCCTCACCTCGTCGTGGCTGCCCGGCAGCAGATGGCCGTAAGTGTCGAAAGTCGTCGCAGAGTGATAGACACGAGCAGTGGCGGCGTAGAAAGCATGCCGGGCTGAGCGCCCGAAGACCAGCTCCTCTCCACTGCCGGTGCTCCGGCCTGTGCCGCGAAAGCTGGGCGCTCGCTATTGACTGGCACGCGCGCGTGGCGGTAGCCTCATCCCGTGTCCAGAGGCAGCTGCGACCTTGGTCGCGGGAGAGTCGCAACCCGGACCCGGCGCACGGGAGTTCCGGCGACCGTAGGCACTGTTGGTGCCGTGGGTGCTGCCGTTATTGTCGCTTCCTGGTTCGCCGCCTGCTTGTGCCCGGCCGGCGCCTCAGCCTCCCAGTCCGCCTACCGGATCGAACAGCGGGCGGGCGAATCGACGGCGGTGCTAACCGTCTCGGGGCAGGGCCTCCGCTATGAACTGCTCGCCCCCCAGCGCCGCGGCGGGCGGGTCCATGGCGGTCATCGGCCCAAGCCGCAGGTTGGAACGATCATCCGCTACCACGGCCTTGAACTCGTGCTGCTCGATCCACCCCACCGCCGCTACCAGCGAGTGCCGCTGCGCCGCGCGCTCTCCGAATACGAGGCCGAACTCGCGCTGCTGCAGAAGGCCCAGCCGTCCAGCCTCCCTTCTCCACCGGGCGGCGCAGCGCCAAGCGCCCCCGGGCCCTTGAAGCAGCCACGGGCGCGGCTGCGGGCGCTCCCGTCGACGATGCGGGTCGGGTCTCTCACCGCGCACGCGTTCGAACTGCGTCAGGGCAAGCTGCGCGAGCGGCTGTGGTACGCGGCGTCTCTCCCGAGGCCGCCGGCGGCCGTCCGCGGACTGCTCTCTGGCGCGATGCGCCACGCGGGATCGGGCACGCTCGGGCGGGTGCTCGGCGCGCGGGCGGATCAGATCCCGCTCCGCGTGGAAGATCTCAAAGGCAAGCACTGGATCACGCTGGTGAGTACGGTGCGCCTCCAAAAGACGACGCTCTCACCCGCACAGCTCGAACCGCCCGGCAACTACCATCCGGCCAGTCTGCTGCCCCCGAAACGGGTTGGCAAAGCCAATGCCTCCGACGTGCCCGCGAATCCAATCCGCTGCGGCTTGGGGCTCAATTGCCTGATTCCTGGTCTGTCGGGGCCGGTCAGCGGCCATCCGTCGGTCTGGGCCATCTACTGGGGCCCACGCTTTTCCGAACACACCGACGTCGTCAGTTCTCTCAACCATGCGCTCGAGGACTTCACAGGCGATGAATTCGCCGACCCCTCCTCGGGCAGATTCTGGGAACCGCTCGCACAGTACGGCGTCGGGCGGGGAAACCTGCAGGGCTACGAGATCGACAGCGACAAGCCGGATGCCAACGTGGGCTCGTGGGACGTGTTCGACGTGGCATGGCTCGTACTCACGCATCGCTTCAGCCACGGCGAGCCCGACTACTGGTGGCGCTTCTCCGACAACGACCCTATTTACGCGATCTTCGTAGACGAAAGCGAAGTTGACGGGAGCGAATGGGCCGGATACCACGCCTTCGCGCCGACCGAGGGCATCCTCTTCCCCTTCCTCGTGCACCCGGCGCTGCCGTTTTTCATCATCAAGGTACCGAGTCTCGCCAACCTGAATCACAACCACGAAAGCTCCCAGTACCACGCCGTAATCGACACAGCCACCGAGCGGGCCTCGCACGAGTTCGTCGAGGCAGCGACCGATCCCTATCCGTTCCTGAGCTGGGCAGACCCGCTGAAGGAGCCGATCTGGGAGGACGGGGAGATCTCTGACATCTGCGAGGAGGGCAACATCGCTCCGTGGGGTAAGTACACACGCCTTGCCCCCGGGGGCGTGGCAGTGCAGCCCTACTGGTCGAACGAAAGCGACGCCTGCGTGCCCGATGCCCGCCCGCAGGTGCACATCTCCTACCCGGCGGCGGAAAGCACCGTCTTCTGGGGAGCGCCGGCGACGTTCGTGCTGCAGGGCGAAGACCTGTTCGACGGCTATATCCCCGACGGCGAGGTCCACTGGAGCTCCGATCGTGACGGGTCGATCGGAACGGGTAACGTGCTGACCACCACCCACCTCAGCCCAGGCGTGCACACAATCTCCGCCGAAGTCAAGGATTCGGTCGGCGGCTATGCGGTCTCGAACGCCGTCAGGGTTAACGTCATAGCCCGCCCGCCTGTGGCGAAGATTGAATCGCCCGGGGAAGGGGCGACCTTCGGCTCAAACCAGGTGATCAACTTCCGCGGCGCGGCGTCGGACCCGAGTCAGGGTGACCTGGACGCACGAGCGACGTGGTCGGTGGACGGCACGCAGGTCGGCACGGGCGCCGCGCTGCTGCGCTACCGGATCCCGACAGAAGGTGAACACACGGTGACGCTGACCGTGACCAACGACGCGCACCTGAGCGCCAGCGCCTCGATCAAAGTGAAAATCGGCCCGCCGGTGAAAGGTCCGAGCGTGGGCATCACGAGCCCGGCAAACGGAGAAAGTTTCGAGCCGCAGACAGAAGTCCACTTCAGCGCGGTCGCCGAAGGAGAACCGCCGTTCAAATACAGCTGGAGCGACGAACCGGACGGCTTCCTCAGCAACGAACAGTCCTTTACGCGGACCCTGAGCGGCGGATGCGAAATTGTCACCCACCACGTCAAAGTGGTAGCCACTGACGGAAACGGCGAAACTGGAAGCGATACGGTCACAGTCACGGAGGGCACCATCTGCTGATACAAGGCGAGATTCTCTGGCGCCGAACAGATCTCGGGCATGCAGGGAGTTCCTAGCCCGATCGATCCGCCCAGGTGCGGACTTGCCAGAGACCCAAAGCGCAGCTAAGCGAACCGGCCGATCCTCTTCTCCTCGAACCGGACTTCGAGCAAAGCGCGCCGGCCGCCGCACGGCGCCTGCCGCGGCGCCTTTCGGGGAGCCCCCGAAGCCGATCGGGCTACCGGTGCCGCCGTATCGCACAAACCACGCGAATCTTTGATCAGTTGGCCCGGGCCCCCTGAGATTGGCCCGACCAGATCAGACCGATGAAGGGGGTCCGGTCAGCCCGCAGTGCTCCGGCACTTCCTCTCCGCGCGATTTGCGAGCGTCAGCTGAGCCCTTTTCTCCACGCTCGGTTTGGACGGTGGCAGTTGCACAAAGGGGTTGCTCTCCGCGCCAGTCGAGACCATTTCGGCATGGCCCAAACCCTCATCGAATGTGACCGTGAACAAGCCCTTTTCGCCAGGCCTCTTCGACGGCTGGCTCGTCGGCGCTAGCACCGGCTCGATCGGCGGCGGCTCGCTCCACAGGTCGCCGAAACCGCGGTGGTCTTGGACGGCGTGGACTACGTCAACGGACGCAGGTACGTGATCCAGACCAGATACACGAACTCGCTCTGTCAGCTCGATGTCGGCGTAACCACCGCGCGCCTCGCCTCCCCTTGAGACGCAGGTCACGATCGTGCGGTCACGACGCTGGGGCGTCCTGCTCTGCCTGACCGACGAGCTCGCCCTCGCTGAGCCCAAGCGCATTCGCCAGCGCCTGCTGCATGTCGCCGGGCGGATCGTGCGCTCGGCCAGGCGCATCGCACTGCGGCTGTAGCGCGCCTGGCCGTGGGCCGAGGCGCTGACGGCGGCATTCGCACGGCTGCGGGCGCTAGAGGTCGCTTTGAGCCCCGAGCGGCAGGATCACTACAACCCGCCGATCTCAACCTGCCCGCGAATGGGCAGGAACACCCCAATTCGACCGCGACCGACGCCGAAGGGAGCGCCGAGAGGTTCCGCTGAACCGCCTCGGCGCCGTTACCTACTTCAAGTCCCCCGATCACACCAGGTGGGGTGAAAACGGAGGATCGAGGCTAGATGGCGCCGACGAGTGAATCACCTTGCTGAGTTAACCAATTCCTGCGCGGCGGGAGGTAAAGCCTGCGCGTAGGGTTCCGGTGGCGGCCAAGGTCACCTATACCGTTTGTCCGTTCGCGCCACACGCTATTTCCAGCGTCGTCGGGCCCCGGTCAGGTATTCGATGTAGCCGCGCAGGGCAGCTGGCGAGACGATCGCCCGATAGCCGAACAGGTAGCCCAGGAAACCGAAGCCGTCGTGCTGGGGGTGGAACCCGAGGCGACGGAAGACGTGCCGCTCCTGCCAGCGGCGCAGCAGCCCGTAGATGACGAGAGTGATCGGCAGCATCAGCATCGACCACCACGAGAAAATGAGTGGATAGCCCGCGATGAAGAGAACGATGCCCGGCACCCAGAAGAAGACATAGCCGATGTCGAGGAAGGGGACGAGATAGTCGATCCCGCAGACGAACCCCGCCAAGGCTCTCGGCTGCTGGGTTGGCGGGTTGCGCTGAAGGCCCTCGAGCATTCCCTGCGCCCAGCGCGATCGTTGACGCATGAGCGGGCGAGCCCGCTCTGGCGCGGCGGTGGCACCGAGCGCGCACGGCTCGTACTCGACGACCCCGCGCGACGCCATCATTGACCAGGTGAGGACGATGTCCTCGCCGATCGCGTCCGGCCAGCCCCCCACGGCGCGAACGTCCTCCGTCCGGTAGGCGGAGAAGGCGCCTTGGGCGACGAGGGTGCTCTGGTAGGCCGCCTGCATTCGCTTGATCCCGTTGATCCCGAGCCTGTAGTCCCAGCTCTGCATCCTGGTCAGCAGGTTGCGCGTCGGGTCCTCGACGACCAGGGCGCCCGCGCAGGCGCACACGTGCTGCCCCCCGGGCTCGGTCATCAGCCTGCTGACCAGATACCTCAGAGCGTCCGGGTGCAGGAGCGTGTCGGCGTCGACGGTGACGACGATCGAGGTCTCGACGCTCTCCAACGCCATGTTCAGCGCCCGCCACTTTCCCGCCTGCCCCTCGAAGATGACCCGCAGCTTCAGACCGCCACGCCGCGCCGTCTCCTCCGCGACCTTGACGGTGCGGTCGGAGGAATTGTTGTCGGCAAGGATCACGACCAGCGGCCCGCCGTAGGTGAGGTCCGCGATCCGCTCCAGAGTCGGCCCGATGCCCAACTCCTCGTTGCGAGCGGCGGTCACGACCGTCACTGGCGGCCACTCGCCTTGCGGCCACGGGCCACTGGGCGGATCCAGAGATGGGACGCGGTATCGCAGCGTGATCAGCGTGAAGACCATGAAGCCGATCAGCACGGCCGGGACGTAGGCGAGGAAGATCGGGATCACCCAGGCCATAACCGGGCCGATCGCATCGCGCAGCTCTGCCCGCCATGGAGACGAGGCCCAGACGGCAAACGCCACGTAAGCAGCGGTCAACCCGAGCGACACCGCGAACCTGAGGGTCGCCGAGGCGCCCTCGGGTGACCAAGCGCGCGCCTTGTGGTGGCTCGGGATCCGCTGGGCGGACACGGCTCGCGACATGCCCTCAGCGTTCCACAGGGGATCGACGACCGGGACCGTTCTCGAACGAACGTCTAAGCGCTGCCTCGCCAGGAGGTCGACGGAGCCAGAAAAAGGAGATCCGCGAATGGAGAGTGGTCGGGACTCAGGACCACCTCTGCGTCGCCCGGCCTAGCCGAGAAGCTTGGCCTTCTGGGCGGCGAACTCCCCCTCGGTGAGGACGCCCTGGTCTTTGAGTTCGCCCAGCTGCTTGAGCTGGTCGAGCATCGAGGGGGCAGCGGCAGGCGCCTGTTCTTGCGGTGGCGCCTCCTGTTGCGCCCAGCGCTCGCCCTGGCGTTTGGAGACGCGGTTGCTCACCGCGGTCGCGGTCCCGGCAATTGCAGCCGTCCGCGCGATGCCTCTCAGTAGTCCCGGCATGGCTGGTTTCCTTTCGCTTCAGGCCGCTTCCGCCGCGTCCAGGGCGGCCAGCATGGCTTGGATTGGGATTCGCCCAGACGCGACCAGTTTGGCCGCCCGAGTGGCGAACAGCACCTGCAAAGGGGCCCGCCCAACAGTTCTCATAGGCGAGCAGCGCCGCCGATGTCCCGGTCTCGAGCACACTGCCGGCGTCCTCGGTGCTCCTCTGACAGCACGCCCGAGGAGGCCCCTTCGAAGCTTGCGAATGCCGCCACCTCGTCACCAAGATCGGAAACCTCCCGCCTTGTGACCGAGCCATCGGCGGCCTTGCTGAAGAAGGCGAGGTCGAGGATGCGAATAAAGGCCGCGGTCGACCAGAAGCGGTGCCGCCTCGCCCGTCGGCTGGCGTCCAGGACACTCGACGAGTAGGTAGTCGATCGGCCCGATTTCGTCGAACCCTTCGGCGCCCATTCCCGCTCCCTTCGTCATCAGCGTAAGCCGGAGTCCGGTTGAGCCAGATTATCTTCTGGCGCTTGGTGGCGTAGTTTCCGACCCATTGTCCCTTGACTCTGGGCTGGCCGAGGCCGCTCGTTCGGTTCTGGTCAAGACTTGGCGTGCTGAGGGGGCTCTGAGTAGCGGCGGGCCAGCCGAGGGAGGCATCCCAAGCCATGCACAGGCCCAGCCGAGGGCACGCAGCTCTTTCGTTGGGTCCGACCGTGGGCCGCCTCCCGCAACTCCGGATGATCTGAGTGTTTAGTGAGTTCTTAGTCCAGCCGAATATTTTGGCCACGGCCAGCCCGCGACGCTCATTGCCGCGCTCAACGAAAGGATCGCATGCGCCACCGCCTCCATCCACAGCTGCTGAAGGGGCTCATATTCTCGTCTCTCTTAGTAGCCGCTTCGCTCCTCGCCGCAACTGTCTCCTCTGCGGCCTCGACGCTTCCAACGCTCTCTCTCACGGTCAGCCCATCCTCGATCACCGCCAGCGGGGCGATGCAATCGGGTGGGGTGAACGTGGTGACGACAGCAAGCGGCAAAAAGGAAGCAACCGCGGTCCTGTTTCTGCTGAAGCCAGGCTCCAGCGTCGCCGAAGTGGAAGCCTTTATGAAATCCAAGAAGAAGAACAACGATCCCAACGCGACCAGCGCGTTCGGCTCGATCGTCTTCGACGCTGAAGCGACACCCGGTCACCCAAGTGAAGTGCAGACCAACCTAGTGCCGGGAAACTACGTCGCGCTCGGCGGTGAAGGCGAAGGCTCATTGAAATCGCACTCAACCTTTACGGTGACCGCGGCCCACTCACCCGCCTCGTTGCCCAAGCCACAGGCAACTGTCCGCTCGATCGAGTTCGACTTTCGCGGACCGACGACACTGCACGACGGAGAGCTCGTGCGCTTTGAAAACCAAGGCTATCTCGTGCATATGGACATCGCGTTCCCCGTCAAGAGCAAGAGCGCAGCACAACAGGTTGCAAACGCCCTGCTGACGGGCAAGGAAAAGGGTCTGAAAAAGCTGGTAACCGGCGCGCCCTTCAGCTTTGCGGGGCCCTTGTCGCATGGCGCCTATCAACAAGAGACGATCACTGCCAAGCCCGGCTGGTACGTGCAGGCGTGCTTCATGGAAACCCAGGAGCAGGTACCTCACACACGCCTAGGCATGGAGCGCATTTTCAAAATCACGAAGTAACGCTACCGCCGACCCGGCCCGTCTCCCACTGGGGGCGGGCCGTGATCAGCGGCTTAACAAGTCCCGTAGGATCACTCCACGCCGAGGCGAGCCCGCGGTGGAGAGATCCGCTCGGTTCAGGAATCGCCCACACCACTCACACCCCCCTCGCCCGCCGTGGGGTCCGGTTCGACCGGCCCTATCCGGCGCCGCCCCACCCAACCCCACCCATGGCCAGGGCCCTGGCTTGGCGCGGGGCGGGCTGGTGAGAGAGGATCAAGTCATCCGGACTAGCGGGGGCCTTCCCTGCCGATGGATGGGGGCCTTGGTTAGGTCCGATCGAGCCCGTGGAGGCTCCCTCCAGTTCGGTCGGGGCCCTGGCCGTGGGAGGAGGCGGGTTGTCACGGCTATTCCCACTTGGGACCCCTCTATCTCCCCTCCCCCAAGCCTATTGGGAGGAGCTACGGTGCCAGTCAATCGGCCCTGCGCTCAGCAGATGGGCGCCCAACGGGCGGCCGAGCAGCGCCTGGGCCGCGCGTGAGACCTCGATCAGCGCTTCCAGGTCGATCCCGGTTTCGATCCCCATCTCAGCCAGCATCGAGACCACGTCCTCGCTGGCGACGTTGCCGGTCGAGCCCGGCGGTACCGGGCAACCGCCGAGCTCCCCGAAGCTGGCCTCAAATGAGTCGACCCCCTCACCCAGGGCAGCGAGGATATTGGCGAGGCCCTGGCCGCGGGTGTTGTGGAAGTGGGCGGTCAGCTCGACGCCCGGGACCGACTCGCGGGCGGCGGCGAAGAACTCCCCGACCTGGCGCGGGTTGGCCATCCCGGTCGTATCGCCAAAGCCGATCTCCTCAGCCCCGGCGGCGACCAGGCGCCGCGCGATCTCAAAGACCCGCTCGGGTGCAACCTCGCCCTCATAGGGGCAGCCAAAGGCGGTCGAGATCACCGCCTCGCGGCGCAGCCCGGCCTCGCCGGCTCGCGCCAGGGTCGCCTCCAGGCCGGCCAGTGATTGCTCGATCGAGCGGTTCACGTTTCTCTGGTTGTGGGTCTCTGAGGCGGAGAGGAAAACATTGATCTGATCGAAGCGCTCGCGCAGCGCCAGCGCCCGCTCGAGCCCGCGCTCGTTGGGAATTAGAACCGAGAATGCGACGCCCTCGCGGCGCTTGAGCGCGCCCAGCACCTGCTCGGCGTCGGCGAGCTGGGGGATCACATCAGGGCGCACGAAGGAGCCCACCTCGATCCGCGGCAGGCCGGTGGCGGAGAGCATGTCGATCAGGCGCACCTTCTCGGCGCTGGCGATCGTCTCCGGCTCATTTTGGAAACCGTCGCGGGGGCCGACCTCGCGCAGACGCACCTGCTGTGGAAACTCGGGCATCGAGGAAAGCCTACGCATCCCCACGCGCCTACAGACCGCCGCCGAACCCGACCATGACCGCGCCCGGATCAAGCGGCGCGCGGTCTGCCGCGACCCCGCGTCTCAGCCCCTAACCGAGCTGGCCGACCTCGATCAGGCGCCGCTCGTGGGTTCCGAGCCCGATCGTGCGCTCGCCCTCGCGGACCTCGACCGAAAAGCGCAGCTTGCGCCCGTCGATCACCTCGCTCAGGGTCGAGCTGACGGTGCAGGTGGCGCCCTCAAGCGCCGCGGCGACGTGCTTGACGCAGACTTCGAAGCCGACCGTCGCCTGCCCCTCGGGCAGGCTCTGATAGGCGAGGATCGAGGAGCAGTGCTCCATCATCGCGATCATCGCCGGGGTCGAGAGCACCGTCGTTCCGATCGTGCCGCCGACATCGGTGAGCAGCCGGCCCTCGACCGTGAACTCTTCAAGGCGCTTGGCGCCGGCGCTTGGGGCCATCAGACCATGCCGAGGCCGCCGCTGACCCCGAGCGTCTCACCGGTGACGAAGGTGGCGTCTTCGGAGGCGAGGAAGGCGACCGCGGCTGCCACCTCATCGGGTTGGCCCAGACGCTTCATCTGGGTCAGCTCTTTCATGTTCTCGATGATCCGCTCGCCGATCTCCCCGAACTCCTTGGCACCCATCAGAAGCGGGGTCTCGATCGGGCCGGGGGCGATCGAGTTCGCGGTGATCGCGTAGCGCCCGTTCTCGCGGGCGATCGTCTTCATGAAGGCGATCACCCCGCCCTTCGCCGCGGAGTAGACCGAGGAGCCCTTGGAGCCGACCCGCCCGGCCTCTGAGGAGATGCTGACGATCCGCCCGTAACCGGCTTTCTGCATCGCGGGCAGGGCGGCGAAGGTGCAGTTGAGGACGCCGCCGAGGTTGATCGCCAGCACCTTTTGCCACTGCTCTGGCGTCGTGTAGGTGAAGAAGCCGAACTCATCGGTTCCGGCGTTATTGATCAGGATGTCGGGCACACCGATTGCCTGCACCGCAGCCTGGGCGGAGGCCAGCTCGGTGACGTCGAGCTCGATCGCGTGCCCGACGATCTCCGCGGCGACCCGCTCGGCTCCCTCGGTGTTGACGTCGCCGACCCAGACCTCCGCGCCCTCGGCCGCGAGCCGCGCCGCGATCGCCGCGCCGATCCCGCTGGCCCCGCCGGTGACGAGTGCTCTGCGTCCCTCAAGCCTCATAGGCCGGTGAGCATAGACTGGCGCGCCCGTGGATGAACCGATCCCGATAATCGGCGGCACCGGCGCCCTCGGCGCGGGTCTGGCGCGGCGCTGGGCCCAGGCCGGGGCCTCGATCGTGCTCGGCTCGCGCTCCAGTGAGCGCGCCGAGGAGGCGGCGGAGAGGATCCGCGCCGCGGTTCCCGGCGCCGCGGTTGAGGGGTTGTTGAACGAGGAGGCTGCGGCACGCGCCCAGATCGTCTTTCTGACCGTTCCCTTCCGGGTGCAGTCCGAGAACCTCAACAACCTGCGTGAGGCGCTTGCGGGTGGCCAGATCCTGGTCGACTGCACGGTTCCGCTCGCCGCCGCGGTCGGCGGCAAGGCGACCCGCTCGCTCGCCGTCTGGCAGGGCTCAGCCGCCCAGCAGGCCCAGGAGATGGTGCCCGAGGGCGTCCGCGTTATCGCCGCCCTGCACACGGTCGGCGCCCCGAAGCTCGCCGAGCTCGAGACCCGCCTCGAGGAGGACATCCTGATCTGCGGTGATCGGAAGGCCGATAAGGCGCGCGTCGCGCGCCTGATCGAGCTGATCCCCGGCCTGCGTGCGGTCAACGCCGGCCCGCTTGAGATCGCCCGCATCGTCGAGCAGCTGACCCCGCTTCTGATCTCGGTCAACAGCCGCTACAAGGCCCACGCCGGGATCCGCCTCACCGACCTGCCCAGCGCCGACCCCTGGGCCTGAGATGAGGGTCGCGCTCCTCGCCGGCGGCACCGGGGGGGCCAAACTCGGCGCCGGCATGGCCGAGGAGCTCGGCTCCGAACTCGCGGTGATCGCCAACACCGCCGATGACATCGAGACGCTCGGCGTCCACGTCTCCCCCGATCCCGATCTGATCACCTACTGGCTGAGCGGTGAAATCGACGCCGAGCGCGGCTGGGGAATCCGCGAGGACAGCTTCACCACCTTCGAGCGCCTGGTGAAGCTCGGCGCCCCGCAGTGGTTTGGCCTCTCTGACCGCGACCTCGCCGCCTGCCTGTACCGGCGCCAGTTCCTCGAGGAGGGCGGGCGGGCGACCGACGCCCAGGCCCAGATCGCCCGCGCGCTGGGGGTCACGGCGCGGGTACTGCCGATGTCTGAGGAGCCGGTGCGCACCCGGGTCCACACAGCAGCCGGGCCGCGGTCGCTGCAGGAGTACCTGATCCTCGACCGCGGCGAGCCCGCGGTGCAGAGCGTCTCGCTGGAGGGGATCGCCGAGGCGCGCCCCACAGCGGAGGTGCTCGAGGCGCTGGCCGGCGCCGAGGCGATCGTGATCGGCCCCTCAAATCCGGTGATCAGCATCGGGCCGATCCTCGCCCTGGCGGGCATCCGCGAGGCGATCGCCGCCGCCGCCGTGCCGGTCATCGCGGTCAGCCCCTACGTCGCCGGAGAGGTCGTCAAGGGCCCGACCGATCGCTTTATGGCAGCGCTCGGGCGCCCCTCAACCGCCGCCGGTGTCGCCTCGCTCTACGCCGGGCTGATCGACGCGATGGTGCTCGACTCCGCTGACCCCGATCCGCCCCCAAGCGAGATCCCGACGCTCGCGGTCGCGACCCTGATGGCGGGCGCCGGGGAGCGGGTCCGACTCGCGCGCACCGTCTTGGACTACGCCGCCGAGCGTGCCGGCGCGTGAGGGCGACCGCGATCCTCCCGGTCAAGCGCTTCGAGGCGGCCAAGCAGCGCCTCGCGGTCGGACTCGACCCAGACCAGCGCCGCGAGCTCGCCGCGGCGATGCTCGCCGACGTGCTCGAGGCGATCGGCCAGGCGCGCTCAATTGAGCGCACGATCCTGATCAGCGGTGACCCCGAGGCTCAGGAGCTGGCGAGCGCCGCCGGCGCTGAGATCGTCCCCGACCCCGCCGATCGCGGCCACATCGAGGCGAGCCTGGCCGGGATCGCGCGCGCCGAGGTCGAGGGGGCCGCCTGCGTCGTCCTTCTCCCCGGCGATTGCCCGATGCTCGACCCCCGTGACCTCGACCGGCTTTTGACCGGTGTTCCCGAGCCCTATGTGGGGATCGTTCCCGACCGCCACGGCGAGGGCACAAATGCGCTCGTGCTGGTCCCCCCCACGGCGATCGAACCGGCCTTCGGCGAGGGCAGCCGCGCCCGCCATGAGGCCGCCGCCCGCGCCGAGGGCATCCCCTTTGCGATCGAAGAGCTCGCCTCGCTGGCCCTTGACCTCGACACTCCCGCCGATCTGATCGCGCTGAGCCGCGAGCTCGAGTCAGGGCGCGGGGCGGCGAAGAGGACCGCCAGGGCGCTTGGCATATGAGCCCCGCGCTTCACGCCCTGGCGATCGAAGGGCTGCCGGAGATCGGGGAGGGTGCCGCGCTCGGGGCCCTGATCGCGGCCGCCGCGCCGCTCGCGAGCGGCGATCTGATCGCGATCTCCCAGAAGGTGGTCTCCAAGGCCGAGGGGCGGATCAGACGCCTGGCGAGCGTCTCCCCGGGCGCCGAGGCGCGGCGCCTTGGCGCCGAATTGGACAAGGAGCCGGCCCTGGTCGAGCTGATCCTCGCCGAGAGCCGCACGGTGATCCGCGCCGAGCGCGGCGTCCTGATCACCGAAACCCACCAGGGCCTGATCTGCGCCAACGCCGGGATCGATCGCTCCAACCTGCCCGAGCCCGAGAGCGCCTGCCTCTTGCCGCTTGACCCCGATGCCTCCGCGCGACGGATCCGCGCCGAACTGATCGCCGCCAGCGGCCTCAGCGTCGCGGTCTTGATCGCTGACAGCTTCGGTCGCCCCTGGCGGGTCGGCCAGACCGAGGTCGCGATCGGCTGCGCCGGACTCAGACCGCTTGATGATTGGCGCGGGCGCCGCGATGGCGGCGGTCGCGAGCTCGAGGCGACCCTGATCGCGGTCGCCGATCAGGCCGCCGGCGCCGCTGATTTGGTCCGCGACAAGGCGAGCGGCCTACCCGCCGTCGTGCTGCGCGGCCTGGAGCGCTTCATCGGCACTGCGGATGGGCCCGGAGCGGGCGCCCTGCGCCGCCCGATCGAGGAGGATCTCTTCCGGTAGGCCCTCCGGGCCCGCTCCGCCCCCGGCCTAGTCCCGATCGGAGCTGAGGATGTCCTTGACCTTCTCGGTTGCCTTATCGAGACCGTCCTTGGCCTCGCCGGCGGCCTTATCGACCTTGCCCTCGCGCTTTAGCCGATCGTCACCGCTGAGGCTGCCGGCCGCTTCCTTGATCCGGCCCTTGGCGTCGTCTGTGTTCTTGACCTCGTCGCTCATCATTTCCCTTCTCGTGGCTTTCGGATCTGTCCAGGCTCCGACTACCCGGTTGGGGCCCCGATAAGCGCCGCGGTGCGGGGGGCGCTCAGTAGGTCGCGAGGATCTCGTAGAGCGTGCTGCGCTGGGCGGGGATCCGGCCGCCGGCCCGCGCCGCCTCGATCAGCTGGGCGGGGTCGAGGCGCACCCCGTGCTGGGAGCCCGCCATCCGCGAGATGTTCTCCTCCATCAGGGTGCCGCCGAGGTCGTTGACCCCCCAGCGCAGCGCCTCGGTCGCCGCCCCGAGGCCCATCTTGACCCAGCTCGCCTGCAGGTTTGGGATCGTGCGGCCGAGCGCCAGGCGGAAGGCCGCGGTGTGCTTGAGGTTCTCCGCGGCGCCGATCTCCTCGATCCCGTGGGTGCGGCCGAGCATTGTGTTGAAGGGGATGAAGCTGAGCGGGACGAACTCGGTGATCCCCCCGGTGCGCTCCTGCAGGGCGCGGATCACCCGCATGTGGCGGGCCAGCTCGCGTGGCTCCTCGATGTGGCCGAACATCACGGTCGAGGTCGAGCGCAGCCCGGCGCGGTGGGAGGCTTCGATGATCTCGACCCAACGCCCGACCGGCAGCTTGTTGGGTGAGATCCGCTGGCGCACGCCGTCATCGAGGACCTCGGCCGCGGTGCCGGGGGTCGAGCCCAGCCCGCACTCGATCAGGTACTCGAAGACCGCCTCGGGCTGCTTGCCCGAGCGCTCGCACATGTAGTGGACCTCCATCGGCGAGTAGGCGTGCAGGTGCAGCTCGGGCGCCACCTGCTTGGCAAGGCGCAGCCATTTCCCGTACTCCTCCAGGGTCAGATCGGGATGGATGCCGCCCTGCATGCAGATCTCGGTGGCGCCGAACTGCACCGCTTCGCGGATCCGCTCGGCGAAGTCCTGTTCGGAAACCTCGTAGGCGTCGGGCGAGCGGCGGCCCTGGCCAAAGCCGCAAAAGGCGCAGCCGACGACGCAGATGTTGGTGAAGTTGATGTTGCGGTTGACGACAAAGGTGGCCTGCTCGCCGGCCAGCTCGGCGCGCAGCTGATCGGCGGCGAGGCGCATCTCCTCGATCAGCTCGGGCCGGGTCTCGGCAAAGAGCGCGGTCAGCTCGTCCTCGCTCAGCTCCTCCCCGGCGCGACCCTTGGCGATCCCGCGCTCGGCCAGGCGCCCGTCGAGGTTCTCCTCAGAGCGCCGCCCCGAGCCCCTGCGCGGGATGAAGCTCCAGTACTTGAGCTTGATCACGTCAAGGACCCCCTGCTCGATCCACTCGGGGTCCATGTATTGGGGGTAGACGCAGAGCCGCTCGCTGAGCGCGTAGCCCTTCGGGGCGAGCTCCTTTCTGACCTGATGGGGGCTGGGGAAGGCGTGCTCGGGGGAGATGTGATCGCCGTTTGCCGAGAGTCCGCCCAGATCGCTGGCGCCGGCCGCGATCAGCTCGGGCCAGTGCGCGGAGAGGTTCGGCGGGATCTGCACGCCGACCTCGGGCATCAGCCGCCCGCACTCGGCGATCAGCGCCTTGATCTGCTCGAGGCTGACCTCGCTGGCCCAGCTGGGCGCCTCCAGGAGTTCTCCTTCGGGGGGCTCGGGGTCCGCGGCTGAGTCGGGCTCGGGGCCCTTCGCCCAGCGCTCGCGGGCGGCCTGATCGGCGATCTCGGCGACCTCGCGCCCGTAATAGCGCGGGTGGGGAACGAAGTTCTGCAGGATCACCTCCTGCAGGTGGCCATACTCGCGCTGCAGCTCGGCCAGCGCCGCCAGTGACTCAAAGCGCTCCTCCTCGCTCTCGCCGATCCCGATCAGGATGCCGCTGGTGAAGGGGATGCGAAGCTCCCCGGCGGCCGCGATCATCGCCAGGCGCGGGGCCGGATGCTTGCTCGGCGAGCCGGCGTGCACGGTCTCCATCAGGCGCTCGGAGCTCGACTCGAGCATCAGGCCCTGGGAGGCGGTCACCTCGCGCAGGCGGGCGAGATCCTCGCGACTGAGGACTCCGAGGTTGGTGTGGGGCAGGATCCCGCGCTCGAGCGCCCGCTCGCAGGTCCAGACCACATAGGCGGTGAAGTCCTCGTGCCCCCAAGCGGCCAGGCGGGCGGCGACCTCGGGGTTTACCTCGGGCCGCTCGCCGGTGAGGATCAGGAGCTCCTTGGCGTTACGGCGCTGCGCTGCCTCGAGGCGCTCCTCGACCTCCTCGGGGGCATAGATGTGGGCCCGGTGGGTGGCGAAGGCGCAGTACTTGCAATAGCACTGGCAGGTGCGCGAGAGCGAAAGCGTGTAGTTGCGTGAGAAGGTGACCCGCCGCACGCCTGGGCAAGCTACAGGGTCGACCCCACCGGGGATCGACCCAGGGAGCCGACCGCCGGGCCGAAGCGGGCCCGGCGGTTCAGCAAGGGGCCGGGCTAGGTCGCCGGCTCTGCTTTGGGTGGCTCGGGCTTCTTCGGCGGATCGGGCTTCTTGGTTGCCACCGCTCGGACCGGCTCGGCGGCCTCGGTCGGAGGCACTCCGCCGGGCTCGAGAACGAACTTAAATACCGCCGCGGCGAGCAGCGAACCGACAATCGGGCCGACCAGGTAGGGCCAGACTTCACCCCAGTGGTTGCCGACCAGCGCCGGACCGAACCAACGAGCCGGGTTAAAGGATCCACCGGTCAGCGGCCCGCCGACCATGACGATGAAGCCCAGGGTGGTGCCGATCGCCAGCGGCGCCCACTCCTTGAAGCTCTTTCTCGAGTAGACCGCGGCGAGGACCACCAGGACCAGGCAGAAGGTGCCGATCGCCTCGACCACCGATCCGCGAAATGCGGTTCCGAGAATCGAGCTGACTTCCACCGCCCCGTAGTGCGCGGAGCGTCCCGCATTGAGCAAGAGGCCCTTGGTCAAGAGCGCCCCGAGCACCCCGCCGGAGAACTGGGCGAGCATGTAGATCGCGGCGTCAATCGGTGAGATCCGCTTGAGCACCGCGGCGGCCAGGGTCACGGCCGGGTTGAAATGCCCACCGCTGACCACGCCGAACATGACGATCAGGCCGAACAGCAGGAATGCGTGGACAAGACCGACGACCGCAAAGTCAGAGCCGAACTGTGCCTGGGTTCCGGTGGCAACGAACAGCACGACGACGCTGGTGATGAAAAACACCAACAGGAATGTGCCGATCAACTCGGCCAGGTATGCCGAAAGTCCTCGTTCCTGCACTCTGCTCCCTCCTCAGTTTGCTGGGGCTTACTAGCCGCGGCAGTCTAACCCTATTCGGCGAACGACTAGGGTCCCGACTCGATGAGACGAGTTGCCGCGCTGCTGGCGGCCGCTTCGCTCGCCGCCGGGCTGCTCGGCTGCGGGGCCGGCGGCGCTGAACCGGGCGCGCCTGTCGGCGCGACGTTGGTGCTCGATTTCACCCCAAATGCGGCCCACGCGGGGATCTACGCGGCCCAGCAGCAGGGCTTTTACCGCGATGCGGGCGTCGATATGACGATCCAGGTGCCCGGCGAATCGACCGACGCGCCGAAGCTGCTCGCCGCCGGTCGCACCGACTTCGCGATCCTCGACATCCACGATCTCGGCATCGCCCGCGAGCAGGGCCTGAGGCTGGTCGGCCTGATGCCGATCGTGCAACGCCCGCTTGCCGCGGTGATCGCCCGCCGCGACGGCCCGGTGCGCCGCCCGCGCGATCTCGATGGCCACACGGTCGGGGTCAGCGGGCTGCCCTCCGATCAAGCCGTGGTCGACTCGGAGGTGAGCGCCGACGGCGGTGATCCCGCCGCCGTCAACCGGGTCACGATCGGCTTCAACGCGGTCTCCTCGCTGGCCGCGGCAAAGGTCGACGCGGCGACCGCGTTTTGGAATGCCGAGGGGGTCACCCTGCGACGCGCCGGGGTCCCGATCCGGGTCTTCAAAGTCAACCGCTACGGCGCCCCTCCCTACCCGGAGCTGGTCCTCACCGCCTCGCAGAAGACGATCGAAGAAAAACCCGAACTGGTCAACGCGGTGATCGCCGCGACCAGGCGCGGCTACGCCTTCGCCGTGCGCGATCCCCACCAGGCGCTCGCTGACCTGCTGGCCTCGACCACCGGCCTAAACCGCGCCGATCAGGCCGCCGAGCTGCGGGTGCTTTTGCCCGACCTGCACCCGGCTCGCTTCGATCCCGCCGTGCTTCGGGCCTGGGCGCGCTGGGACCTGCGCCACGGAGTGCTCAAACGCCCGCTGGCGGTCTCCTCGGCCTTCCGCCTCAGGCGCTGAGCAGGCCCTCGATCAGGGCCGGCAGTTCGCGCGCCATCCGCGAGCGCGCGACGATCGCATCGATACCCGCGGCTTCGGCGCGGCGCCGGGTCGCGACCTCCAGATGCGAGTAGAAGCCGAGGACCGGCACGCCGCGTTTGAGAAGTCCTCGACCGCGACCGCGTCGAGGTCACAGACCACCGCGTCGACTCGCTCCAAGGAGTCCGGCGCGCCGGCCACCCTGACCTCGTGCCCGGCCGCGGTCAGGCTCTCGGCGACCCGGCTTGCGAGCATCAGATCGCCGACCACGGCGAGGATCCGTGCCACTAAAGCGAGCGACGCTGGCGGAACTCTTCGCGCACGCTCTCGGGCCGGCCCCACATCTGCACGACCTCGGCGCGGCCCTCGCGCACCTCGCGCAGGGCCAGCTCGCCGGTGACCCCTTCGCGATCGAGCTTGGCCAGCACGCCGATCACCGACTCCGGCGCGGCGGCGTGGCCGAAGCTGTGGGCGACCTGCAGGCTCCAGTGCCAATCCGATTCTGAGTAGGGGTGCGCGTTGACCTGGCTGAGGGAGACCGCGGTGTCGACGTAGAGGCTCTGATCGGCGATCCGCAGGTCGACCTCGAGATCGGTCCACTCCGGAGGCATCGAATCGAGGATCTGCTGAAAGTCGGCGGCCAGGCCCATCGCCTGAAGCCTAGCCGCTTGGCCCGCCGCGATCAGCCGAGCAGGACCTGCCCGATCAGGAAGACGTTTAAGGCGATGATCAGCGCCGCCAGGGCGCCGGCCAGGACGGTCAGCCAGCGCGGATTGACCAGCGCCCCCATCACCGCGGGCCGCGAGGCGATCATCACCAGGGGCACCAGGGCAAAGGGAATCCCGAAGGAGAGGACGACCTGGCTGGCGATCAGGGCGTTGGTCGGGTTCATCCCGATCGCGAGCACAAAGAGCGCCGGCGCCAGGGTCAGGCTGCGGCGCAAGAAGAGCGGGATGCGGCGGGCGATGAAGCCCTGCATCACGACCTGGCCGGCCATCGTGCCGACCGAGGAGGAGGCAAATCCGGAGGCCAAGAGCGCGACGCCGAAGATCGTCGCGGCGCGGGCTGAGACCGTCGAGCGCAGGCCTTCAAAGGCGCCTTCGATCGTGTCGATGCCGGCCAGACCGCTGCCGTGAAAGAGCCCGGCGGCGACGACCATCATCGCGATGTTGACGGCACCGGCGAGCGAGAGGGCGATGACGACGTCGATCTTCTCGAAGCGCATGATCCGGCGCCGCTCGCCGTCATCGCGGCCGATGATCCGGCGCTGGGTCAGGGCCGAGTGCAGATAGATCACATGCGGCATCACCGTCGCGCCGATGATCCCCGTCGCCAGCAGGATGCTGGCGGTCCCGGCAAAGCCGGGCACGAAGAGATGGCGGGCGACCTGGCCGCCGTCTGGGTGGGCATCGAAGAGCTCAAAGACAAAGGCGGCGACCACGACCCCGACCAGCACCGAGATGCCCGCCTCCAGGCGTCGAAAACCCTTCTGCTGGAGGGCCAAGATCGCGAAGGCGCCGGCGCCCGAGATCACCCCGGCGGGCAGCAGGGGAATGCCGAAGAGCAGGTTGAGGCCGAGGGCCGCGCCGATGACCTCGGCGATGTCGCAGGCCATCGCCACCACCTCGGCCTGCAGCCAGAGCCCGATCGAGACCCGCCGCGAGAAGTGATCGCGGCAGAGCTCGGCGAGGTTCTTGCCGGTCGCGATGCCGAGTTTCGCCGAGAGCGTCTGGACCACCATCGCGATCAGGTTGGCGGCCAGCACGACCCAGAGCAGCAGGTAGCCGAACTTGGCCCCGCCGGTGATATTGGTGGCGAAGTTGCCGGGGTCGATGTAGGCGACGGAGGCGACGAAGGCCGGCCCGAGGAAGGGCCAGAAGCGGGCCGCACCGCGGGCCTTGCCATCGAGGGAGCGCCGCGCGGCGCGGGCGACCGCGGCCTCGCCGGGGAGGACGTCCTCGACCGTCGCCTCGGTCAGTGGCGAGGCTCGCTTCACGCGCCGCTGACCGGCGCGGGGGGCAGCAGGTCGGGACCGGGGATCGGCGTCCCGTGTGGGTCATGGCTCGGTTCGCCGAGCTTTGCCGCGATCAGTGCCTCGAGCTCCTCGGAGATGTAGTGCTCGAGCACCTCCGCCTCCTCGTGGACGCGGTCGCTGTCCATCCCCAGGGCCTCGGAGAGGTAGGCCTCGATCAGGCGGTGGTGGCGGATCACCTCGAGCGCCAGGCGCTCGCCTGCGGGCGTCAGGGTCGCGCCCCGGTAGGGCTCATAGTCGATGAAGCCGAGACCGTCGAGGCGCTTCAGCATCGAGGTCGCGCTGGCCGGGGTGATCGCCAGACGGGCGGCCACCGCGCCGTTTAGAACCGGCCCGGGCCGCTCCTGGGAGAGGGTGTAGATCGCCTTCGCGTAGTCCTCGATCGTCTCCGTTGTTTTTGACATATCAAAATAAGTTTGACATATCTAAAAACATCGATCGGTACGCCGATCGCGCCGCCTCCCCTGCGGATCAACTCAAGTCCTGGAATAATTGCGATGGCGCGGGTGACCCGCGAGCTAAAGAGCAGGCTCTGAGGCAATATCCTGCCGCGTTGCTTGGCTCTCCATGGAGATGCCTTCAAAATGCGCGCCTCTTTGCGGCCCCGCGCCTTTTCTCGACCGCCAGCGGTCAGCGATCGGCCTCGGCTGCGAGAGCTCGGGCCGTGCCTCGCGTGGGCGGAATTTGGGGCCGGTCCGGCTGACCGGCAAGGCATGCGGCGCGCTCACCGCGCTTCAAAGGTGAGGATCGACCCGACCCCCACATCTCGACCGTCAACCGGGCGCGTCGGGATCGGTCAGGGCCGCGACATCGGAGATATCCACGGGGCGCCCGCGAGCCAACTTGATCTGGATCAGGTCATCGAGGTCGACGACGGGTACCTCGATCTCCCCCAGCCGCACGCGCAGGGCCCGGTCGCTCAACTCGGCGTAGGAACGACCGCCCGGAACCTCGCGCATTACGTCGATGGCGCCATCGCGGGTGACGAACTGCCAGATCGTCGCCTTCGGCAGCATCTTCGCGTCCACGGCGGTGTTCTCCTCGCCGGGATTGAGCAGCCGGGCCTCAAGCGAGCGCAGGGCAGCGGCAAGCCGCCGCAGGTTGGCGGGGTCCGGAGCCGGGATCAGGTCTGCGTCGTTGGTCGTTCGAACGTGACCGTGGGTTTGCACGGCCAGGCCGCCGATCAACACGTAGTCGACCCGGTGCTCGGCCAGGGTGCGGAAAATACGCTCGGCATCGAGCGGGGTGTCGGGCTCAGGCACGGGCCTGGCGTCCGGCCAGGGCGAGGCGGCCGGCCAGCCGGTCCCAGGAGATGCCCAGCGCCAGCCGCTCGCCGGGCGAGCGCTCCGCGGTGGCTCGCCGGTGGGCGGGATCGTAGTCGCGCTCCAAGGAAACGCTGGCGAGCTGCAGGCGTTCACCCATCGCCCGCATCAGCAGGTCCAGGGTCTCGACACTTGGTGAGATCTCGTCTGCCTCGAGCCGGCTGATCGCCGATTGGCGCGTCCCGGTGCGGCGGGCCAAGCGCTCCTGGCTGAGGCCATGGCGAGCCCGCGTCGTGCGGATCAGTTCACCCGGAGTCATACTCAGGAATATAACAAATCTGTGATAACTCTAGCGTGCATGCGGACGACAACAGATCTCGGAATGGATCGCGACACCGAGCCGATCGCGGCACCTTTCTAGAATCGAGGGCGATGCCAGCCCCGGCCACCATCGAGCTCGACGCCCAGTACCGCCAGCTGCGCGAGGAGTGTGGCCTGCTCGATCGCTCCGCGCGCGGCAAGCTCCTAATCAGCGGCGCCGAGGCCGCGCCCTACCTGCAGGGCCAGCTCACCAACGACGTCGAGGCACTGGACCCGGGCGAGGGTTGCTACGCGGCTCTCCTGGACCGCAAGGGCCATATCCAGGCCGACATGCGGGTCCTGCGGGCGGGCCCAGAGCCCGATCTTTGGCTCGACACCGAGCCCGAGGCGCTCCCCCACACCCTGCGCCACCTGCAGACCTACAAGATCGGCCGCGAGGTCGAGATCGCCGACCTGAGCGCCGAGCGGGCGATCATCTCGCTGATCGGGCCCGCGAGTGGCGCGATCGCCGCCACCGCGCCCCTGCCCCCCTACGGCGCTGCGCGCACGACCGTGCTCGGCGTCGAGTGCCTGGTCGCCGGCACCGAGGAGGGCCTCGATCTGATCGTCGCCGCGACCGAGTTCGAGCGCCTGGTGGGGGCCCTGCTGGAGGCCGGCGCCGCGCCGGTTGACTTCGCCGCCGCCGAGATCCTGCGGATCGAGGCGGGCCGGCCGCGCTTTGGCGCCGAGATCACGAGCGAGTCGATGCCCGCCGAGGCCGGCATCGTCGCCGCCGCGGTCAGCTTCACCAAGGGCTGCTACATCGGCCAGGAGCCGGTCGCCCGCCTCGAGCACCGCGGCCGCCCCAACCGCCACCTGCGCGGCTTGACACTGAGCGCCCCGCTTGAGCCCGGCAGCGCCCTCTTTTTGGAGGACAAAGAGCTCGGCCGGATCGGTAGCGCCTGCCTCTCCCCCGCCCACGGGCCGATCGCCTTGGCGATCATTCGCCGCGAGGCCGAGCCCGGCACAAAGCTGCGCGCAGGTGAAGATGGCGTTACGGCTCGGGTAGTCGACTTACCGTTCGGCTAGATTCCGCCACGATGGCACTCGGGAGAGGCATCGCGGCGGGGGCGTGCATCGCCGCGCTTTCATTCGCAGCGCTCGGCTGCGGCGCCCAGGAACACCCCAACGAACCGCGACCCTCGGCCCCGACCCGGGTCAGCGTCGCGATCAGCAAGGATGCGGTGACGGTGACGCCTGATCGGATCGCGATGGGCGAAGAAAAAAAGCAGCTGATCCAGCAGAATCGCAAGCAGGCCCAGCCGCCGATCCAGACCAAGGAGCCGCTGAACGTCGTCTTCGTCTCGGCCAACCTCACCCCAACCGAATCCAGGCTCGAAATTCACGGGCCGAAGAACGCCAGCTCGGGCCTTCTGGCCGCCGAGGGCAACAACAGCTACCAGGCTGCCTTACCGACCGGCTCCTACAAGATCAGCGCCGCCGACATCTCCGCCAAGCCGGCGACCCTGACCGTCGGCCCCTACCGCGCCTCTTCTCAGAACGACGTACTGCCGCCATAGGCGGCCCGGGGATCGAGGCCGCCGGGGGCAGAACCTGCGATTCCGGTGGTGTAGGCGGAAAATGCGGGCCTGCTCGGACGCAATCACGTCTGGGCGCTCCGTCACCATCGGCGGATGCTCACCGCTCTTGCCCTGATCGCCGGTCTCGCCCTCGGTGGCCTGCGTCGCCGCCTATCTGATCGGCCGCCAGGAGACCCCAGCCCCGGTCCAGGAGGACGTCGGCCCGGCGATCCAGGCCGCGACCTCCCAGGCCGTCGCCGAGCTACAGCGGATGAACGAAGAGTCGCGAAAACTCGACGCGCAGAGCGCCGAGGCGACCCTCGACAAGCGCCAGGCCGAGATCAAGGTGCTCGCCGAGCGGATCGCCAAGGGCCAGGAGAAGATCGAGCGCGAGGTCGCCCGGCGCGCTGAGACCGACCTGCAGACCCGCACCCTGCTCGAGCAGATGGGGCAGACGGTCGGCAACCTGAACTCCGAGACCGCCGGCCTAAAGAAGGCGCTGCGCCAGCCCCAGACCCGCGGCCAGTGGGGCGAGCTGCAGCTGCGCCGCTGCGTGGAGATCGCCGGGATGACCGAGCACGTCGACTTCGAGCTGCAGGAGACGATCCACACCGAGGACGGCCGGCTGCGCCCCGACGCGCGCTTCATGTTGCCCGAGGGCCGCAGCTTCATCGCCGACTCCAAGGTTCCCCTCGACGCCTTCCTCGACGCCCAGGAGGCCGAGGTCGAGTCCGAGCGGATCGTGCAGCTCGCCCGCCACGCGCGCCAGGCCCGCGAGCACATCCGCAGCCTCTCCTCCAAGGACTACCAGGGCCAGTTCCGGCCCGGCGAGATGCCCGATCTGGTCGTCTGCTTCATCCCCAACGAGCCCGCCATGCACGCCGCCTTCGCCGCCGACCCGACCCTCTTTGACTACGCGCTTGAGCGCAATGTGTTGGTCGTCAGCCCGACCTCGCTGATCGGTTTGCTGCGCACGATGGAGCTCGGCTGGCGCCAGGAGCGGATGGTCGCCGAGGCGGCGCAGATCGCCGAGGCCGCCGGCACCATGCACGCCCGCTTCGCCAAGTTCCTCAGCGACCTCAACAAGGTCGGGCGGGGCCTGACCACCGCGGCCAGCGCCTATGACTCGGCGGTCGGCTCGGTGCAGAGCCGGCTGCTGCCCCAGCTGCGCAAGGTCGAGGAGCTCGGCGTCGCCCCCGGCAAGGAGATCGAGGAGCCCGAGCCGATCGAGATCTCGATCAGGGCGATCACGGCTCCCGAGCTGCGCGAGTCTGACGCGGCCTGAAGCGCAGCGCCGACCTCCTCTGGACTAGGATTCGCGCCCGCCCTGAAACGACCCGCGGAGGAACCTTTGGCCGTCGATAGCAGCGCAGTCTCGAAGTTGGACGTCTCGCCCGGAACGCTGCCGGAGACGATGGCCGCCTGGGTGATCCGCCAGGAGCGCGAGGGCGAGCCCAGCGAGGCCTTCCAGCTCGAGCAGATCGAGGTTCCCGAGCCCGGCGCCTTTGAGGTGATCGTCCGGGTGATGGCCGCCGGGGTCAACTTCAACAATGTCTGGGCGGCGCTCGGCAAGCCGGTCTCGGTCTTCGGCTACGGCGATCACCCCGAGTACGGCCACCACATCGGCGGCTCGGATGCCTCGGGGATCGTCTGGAAGGTCGGCGAGGGGGTCAGCCGCTGGGCGCCGGGCGATGAGGTCGTTCTCCACTGCAACCAGGCCTCCTATGAGGACGTCGAGGTCCACGGCCTCGACCCGCTGGCGGCGCCCTCCCAGAAGATCTGGGGCTATGAGACGACCTGGGGCTCCTTTGCCCAGTTCACCAAAGTCCAGGCCCAGCAGCTCCTCCCCCGCCCCCAGAACCTCTCCTGGGTCGATTCCTCGGCCTACGGGCTGACCTACTTCACCGCCTACCGGATGCTGATCGACCAGTGCAAGCTGCAGCCCGGCCACAACGTCTTGATCTGGGGCGCGGCCGGCGGCCTCGGGGTCTTCGCCACCCAGCTCTGCAAGGCGGCGGGCGCCAACGCGGTCGGCGTCGTCTCCTCCGATGAGAAGGGCGAGCTGGTCAAACAGCTCGGCGCCGTCGACTACATCAACCGAGCCGAGTTCGCCGGGATGATGAGGACCAAGGAGAACCTCGCCGACCCGGCCGCCGATAAGGAGCGCTTCAAGGCCTCGCGCGGCTTCGCCAAGCGGGTCAAAGAGATCCTCGGCGACGCCCCCGACATCGTCTTTGAGCACGTCGGCCAGGCGACCTTCCCGACCTCGGTCTTCGTCGTCAAGCCGTTTGGCAAAGTCGTGATCTGCGGCGCCACCTCGGGCTTTCAGCTCGACTTCGACGTGCGCTACCTGTGGATGCGCCAGAAGCGGATCATCGGCTCGCACTTCGCCAACGCCTATGAGTGCATGCGCGCCAACCAGCTGATGGCCGAGGGCAAGGTGCGACCGGTGCTCTGGAAGACGATGGGCTTTGACGGGGTCGCCGAGGCCCACCAGCTCCTGCACGAAAATAAGCACATGGGCAAGATCTCGATCCTGGTCGGCGCCGAGTCTGAGGATGAGGGCAAGAACGAGGACGGCGCCGGAGCGATCCGGGCCGAGGTCGGAGCCTAGCGATGGCCGAGGTATGCACCCTGGATTGGCACATCGCCCCCTTTCGCGCCGACCGTTGGCTTGACCTCTGGGAGCCGGCCGCCGCACGGATGCCCTCCTACGGGGCCAAGAGCTGGTCGCTGACCCGCTCGATCGATGACCCACTCGCCTTTCATCAGTCCTCGATCTGGGAGAGCCGCGCCGACTTCGAGCGCTGGTGGTTCTCGACCGAGGTCGAGGACATCCGCGCCTCGATCATCGACCTGCACGACCTGCCGATCCTGCCCGCCTGGCACACGCTCCTGGTTGCGGAGTAGCCGCAGCCTCATAGCCTGACGGTCCGGGCATGAAAGACTTGCGCCGCTCGGTTCGTTAACAAGCTAAGCGAACCCATGCAGGGTCGGCCGTCGCAGGCGGTCGCCGCCAGGTCTGAACCGATTACCCAATGGCAAAACCAAACTTCAAGACCTGGCAGGCGACGATGGTGGCGATGCTCGCTCTGGCGGCCGCCGCCCTTGCCGCGACACCTGAAGCTCAGGCCGGAACCCTACCGCCGGGCTTCCACGAAAACATCGTCTATTCCGAACTCACGGAACCGACCTCGGTCGTGTTCTCGCCCGACGAAAGGGTCTTCGTCGCTGAAAAGAGCGGAATCATCAAAGTCTACGATCGGCTCTCGGACAAGACCCCGGAAATCTTCGCCGACCTGACCGAAAAGACCGACGACTTCTGGGATCGCGGCCTGTTGGGGATGGCGCTGGATCCGAAATTCCCCGCCGAACCCTACGTCTACGTCCTCTACACCCTGGACGCGAAACCGGGTGGCGCGGCGCCCCAGTGGGGGGGGACCTCACCCAGCGATTCCTGTCCGACGCCGCCGGGGGCCACTGCCGAAGGCTGCGTTGTCACCGGCCGATTGGCCAAACTGACCGTGAGCGGAAACAAAGTTGTCGCGGAAACCCCGCTGATCACCGACTGGTGCCAGCAGTACCCCAGCCACTCGATAGGCGACCTCGCTTTCGGCGCGGATGGCTCGCTGTACGTGAGCGGCGGCGACGGGGCGAGCTTCACCTTCATCGACTGGGGCCAGGAAGGCAACCCTTGCAACGACCCGCCTCTTGGAATCGGCCAGGAATTGACGCCTCCTTCCGCCGAAGGGGGCTCCCTCCGCGCTCAAGATGTCCGAACGCCGGCGGACCCAACCGATCTCAACGGCTCCATCCTGCGCGTCGACCCCAAAACGGGAGAAGGACGTCTCGACAATCCCTTCGCCGGCAGCCTCGATGCCAACGCTTGTCGAATCGTCGCCTACGGCCTGCGCAATCCATTCAGGTTCACGGTCCGCCCGGGAACTAACGAAGTCTGGATCGGGGATGTCGGTTTCGGCACCTGGGAGGAGATCGATCGCCTTTCAAACCCCGCGGCCATCGGTGCGACCAACTTCGGATGGCCGTGTTACGAGGGTGACAACGAAGGCAGCGCCCGCCAGCCTCAGTTCGATGCGACGAACCTCACTCTCTGCGAGAGCCTCTACGAAGAGGGCCCATCGGCCGTCGAAGCTCCGTATTACGCCTATAAGCACACCGAACACGTCGTCCCCGGAGAGACGTGCACCACCGGGAGCTCATCAATCTCCGGCATGGCCTTCTATGAATCCGGTGGCTTCCCGGCCGGCTTCGATGGCGGGTTGGTCTTTGCGGATTACTCGCGAAACTGCATCTGGACGATGATGCCCGGCAAAAACGGGCTTCCAGATCCCAAAGACATCATCGCACTGGATCAGGGAGCCCACGCGCCCGTTGACCTCACGATCGGCCCCCAGGGCGACGTCTATTACGTTGACCTCACCGGTGGCAAGATCTGGCGGATCTCGCACCCGGCCGGGGACCAACCGCCGACGGCCGTCGCGGCCGCGACACCGCAAAATGGCGCCGCTCCCCTGAACGTCGAACTCAGTGCCGCGGGCTCCAGCGACCCCGATCCGGGCGACACACTCAGCTATTCCTGGGATCTCGACGGGGATGGTGTCTTCGGCGACTCGACCGCCGCATCCCTATCCCATATCTACACTCAGCCCGGAGTCCACATCGCCACGGTCCGGGTCACCGACACGAGCGGCGAAAGCGACACCGATTCGGTCTCGATACAGGTGGACAACACTCCTCCGACGGCAACGATCACCAGCCCGCTCCCGAGCTTCACGTGGGCGGTAGGCGACCCGATCGAATACTCGGCGACCGCGACCGATCCGCAGCAGGGAACGCTTCCCGCCTCGGCCTACAAATGGAGCATTATAATCCATCACTGCCCGAGCAATTGTCATACCCACCAGGTCGAAAACATCGACGGGCAGACGGGTGGAACCTTCCTCGGCGTGGATCACGAATATCCGTCGTGGCTCGAGTTCAAGCTGACCGTGACCGATGCCGGCGGCTTGACCGATACCGAGTCGGTGGAAGTGCATCCGAAAACCGTCTCACTGCAGATCCAGTCGCTCCCGATCTCCGGCTTCGAAGTCTCAATAGGTGGGGTGACAGGAATAACACCGTTCACCGAGACGGTGATCCAGGGCTCCAATAACTCTGTTGCCGCCCCCGCGCAGATTCTCGAAGGAGCCCAATACGAATTCGGCGCCTGGTCGGATGGAGGGGCAGCCTCCCATAACCTAATCGCCAACCAGGACAAGACGATCACCGCCGTCTTCGGCCCGCCGGCCGCACCGGCGATAACGGGCACCACTCCGGCGTCCGGTGGAAACGACAACTCTCCACGGATCGCGGGGACAGTCGGCGCGGACTTCCCGACCGCGGTAAAGATCTTCAGGAGCGCAGACTGCTCCGGTGCTGTCGCGGCTGAAGGTTCGGTCTCCGAATTTACGGGAGCTGGCGTCACGACGTCCGTTCCAGCCAATGAGACTACCCAGATCAGCGCGGCGACATCGAATGCCGCCGGGCGCTCAGGCTGCTCGAACTCGCTCTCATACACGACCGACTCAACCCCTCCCGCGGTGCCGACGATCGCATCGACGACACCCAAATCGCCGGCGAACGACAACACACCGACCGTGAGTGGCGCAGCCGAGGCCGGCTCGACGGTCAAGATCTACGAGTCGGCCGCTTGCGCCGGACCCGTTGCCGCCTCTGGGACCGCCGAACAATTTGAAACCGGCCTCGAGGTGGCCGTCGCGGACGACTCCCAGACGTCGATGACCGCGACGGCGACAGATTCGGCGGCCAACACATCGGAATGTTCAGCAGCTTTCTCCTACACCGAGGACTCGACGGCGCCATCGGCTCCACAGATCCTCAACTCAGCACCCGAATCGCCGGCGAACACGAACAACCCGTCTGTGAGCGGCGAGGCGGATGCCGGTTCAACTGTGAGCCTGTTTTTCGGCTCCTCCTGTTCCGGGCCCGCGGCGGCCTCCGGCACGGCTGCAGAATTCGCGTCCGGCTTGACGATCTCGGTCGCCGACAACTCAGACAACTCGTTCACCGCCGATGCTGTCGATTCGGCCGGCAACACCTCGGCCTGCTCGTCGGTCTTCAAATACGTCGAGGACTCCACCGCACCAACGGCCCCCACCCTCACCGGCGTCTCTCCGGCCTCCCCGGCGAACGACAATGGCCCCGTGATCCGCGGGGCCGCGGAGGCCGGTTCGACCGTCAGGGTCTATCTGAAGGCAGACTGCTCCGGGCCGCCCGTCGCAACGGTCCCGGCCGCGCAGCTCGGATCCGGGGTACAGGTTTCGATCGCAGACGACACGACCACCATCCTGACCGCGACGGCCACCGACGCAGCGGCCAACGAGTCGAGCTGCTCGTCCGCAATCGTCTACACGGAGGACTCGACAGCCCCGGAGACAACCATCACGAAGGCCCCAACGAAGCGGCAGCTGACCCTGACCGCAACGAGGGCCGGCCGGCGGCCCTCGTTCGTCAAGGCCGAAATCGCGTTCCGGGCCAACGAGCCGTCGGCGCGCTTCCTATGCCGCATGGACGCCAAGCCGCCGGCCCCCTGCAGTTCTCCCCTTCGAGGGATCAAGCTCAAGCCCGGCTCTCACAAGTTCACGGTTCAGGCGATCGACGAGGCCGGTAACGCCGATGCGACTCCGGCGGCTCGAAGGCTTGTGGTCACAAGAGGATCGGACAAGGGCAGGCGTAGGCGGCCCTCCCTACAATCACTGCGCGTGGGACTGAATCTGGCGCGGAACTGGTGAGCATGGACCCCGGAAAATCCGGCGGCGGCGGAGCGAACATCTCGCTCCGGCTGGCTGAGGATGGCCTGATGTGGCGCGAAGTCGAGGACGAGATAATCGTTCTCGACAAGCAAACCTGGACCTATATGAACATCAACGGCTCGGGCGCCTTCCTGTGGAAGGAGATCGCGCAGGGAGCCACTCCCGCGAGTCTCGTCAAGTGCCTCTGCGAGAACTTCGATGTTGATGAAGACACGTCCCGTAACGACGTTGACGCGTTCTTGTTGATGGCCGAGTCGCACGGACTTCTCCTCTCTCGAGACGGGTGAAGAGACTCAGCGCCTGCCGACCTCTGATCCGTGCCTGGGCCGTCGGCTGGACCTTTTTCGCCCTCCGCCGTCTTCGCCGAGACATTCCCACGCAGGGCCTGGACGTACGCGTCCAATCGCCCTCGATCGCGAGCCCGAACGGCGTCCGTGCTGTCGCGTTCGCTCTGAAAGCGCAGCGTGCGACGTGCCTCGAGCGCTCGCTCGTCCTGCAGCAGTGGTTGGCGTCCAGCGGCAGACCGTATGAGGTGCTGATCGGTGTGGCGAGCGGGGCGTCGGTGGAGGCACACGCCTGGATCGACCGCTATGACCCCGAGGATGAGGGGCAGCACTTCGAGGTACTGGCCAGGGTGGCCCCGCGTGAATAGGTCGGACGACGTCGAGGGGACCGCATCGCGAAAAATCGCCGAGGACATGCCGAGTCACCTCCGCTTGACGCCATTGGAGGAGCTTTGGGCCATTCCAATGGGGCCCGACCCTCACACCCGTCCGCTTCCCGAGCCCGAAGACCCGAGCGGTCCGCGGGCGGTTCTGGAGGAGGCAGTTCTGCCCGCACTGAGACGGGCCCCGTGTCTGGTCTCATTCTCAGGAGGCGTCGACTCATCCGTCGTGCTGGCCGTAGCAACCCACGTTGCGCGGCGAAATGGCCTGCCGCCGCCGATCCCGATCACTAACCGGTTCCCGATGATCGAGGCGAGCGACGAGACCGACTGGCAGCACCGCGTTGTCGACCACCTCGAGCTCTCGGATTGGGTCCGGCTGGAGTGGAGCGACGAGCTCGACGTAGTCGGTCCCGTCGCGACCGAGGTGCTGAGGCGCCACGGCATCCTCGCGCCGTTCAACAGCCACTTCCACTATCCGCTGCTGAAGCGAGCGGCAGGGGGAGCCCTGCTGACGGGCATCGGCGGCGATGAGCTCTTCGAGAGCGTCTCCCGGGCCGCGGCGGCGCGGGTCCTGATCCAACGACGGCGGCCGCGGGTCCGAGATCTTCGCTCGGTCGCCTTCGGACTGGCACCCCGTCCGCTGCGCGCCTACGCGAAGGGCCGCCTGCGCCGGCAGCGATTCGATCGCTTTGCGTGGATACGACCGGAGAAGCGCAAGCGACTGGCCTACGACCACGCCCGCTGGGAGAGCCACGACCCCTTGTGCGCGGACCGCGCCCTGCGCGCCTGGTGGTGGCGCAGCCGACTCGTCCAGTGCAACCTGGCCGGCAAGCGGGCGCTGGCCGCCGATTTCGACGTTCTCTTCTCGAGCCCGTTCCTCGATCCGAGCCTGCTCTCTGAGTGCGCCCTGGCCGGCGGCCCCGCGGGGATGGGCAGGGGCTCGCGGTCGCGCGGCTTTGAACAACTCGTCGGAGACCTGCTGCCTGAAGAGGTCCTGACCAGGACGTCTAAGGCATCCTTCAACGGGGCCTTTTGGAACAAGCACGCCCGGGCCTTAGTGGAGGGCTGGGACGGCAGCGGACTGGATTCAGGGTCCATCGACGCCAACGCCCTGAGAGCCGAGTGGTTGAGGCCGGCCCCCGACGCTCACAGCTTTGTGCAACTTCAGCGCGCCTGGCTCGCTTCCCAGCCGCGATCCGACGCGTGAGAGCGGCAAATTGTGCGAAAACGGAGTTCCGCCGTCTGTGGTAGCATTTCGCGCACTAATTGCCGCTGGATCATTGATAGGAGCACGAGGTGAAGGCGAATTACACAGCACCATCGATCATCGTTGTTGGTTCTCTCAGTGAGATTACGTTGCGCAACAAGGAATTCGGCACGCCTAACGATGGCGACTTCCTGCACAACGAATCGCTGATGACGGTTTCGTAGTACCGATTATTCAATAGCTTTTTGTAGAGGGAGACTCGCCCCACGTGGTCGGTTCGGCTTCGGGGGCGCTTCTGCCTGCCCGGGGTATTCCAGCTCCTAGAGGCGTGCCAGGTGGTCTGAGAGTCGTCGCGCGGACTCGTCGATTTCCCCCAGTGACCTTGGCCGCGAGAGCCGGCACATGGGCAGGACGATCAGGTCCATCAGCCTTGAGATCGCCTCAGGGTCCCGCGGCTCGGCCCGCAGCGCAAGGCTGCGCTGGAGCACCTCAATGCGTTGCTCTGCGACCACGCTCCCGATAGCTGGATCCCCCCACCCGAGGCAGACCCAGCCGCCGATGGGGATCTCGGGTGGGACTGGGCCAAGTCGGACTCGCCAACGCTCCCGGGCGCCGACCGTTCCGAGTGGAACCCCGACCTCGAGTGCCTTCGCGGCCTCCCCCCGGAGGTCGACCGACCTCGGACCGGCGAGCCCCACGTGGCACTCGTTGACCACGAGCAGGTCGTCGGTCAGGATCTGGGTGCCTCGAAGGGAAAGCGCAGCCAGCAACGAGCTCTTCCCCATTCCCTTCGAGCCGAGGATCGCCCAAGCCTTCCCGTCCACGACGAAAGCGCCCGCGTGGAAGCAATGGCGGCCACTCCAGTAGGCGGCGGCGACGGCGGTCGAGCCCAGTAACGGCTGTGCGATCTCCTCTGCGGTGGGCTCAGTCGGCAAATGGAAAGTTGAGAGCCTTCGGTCCCGGTCGATATCAACCCAGCCGCTCGGCGCTGACCTGATCCGCGCATGCGAAGAATCGACGAACTCTTTAGGCGCACCGGAGCCAGAAGAAAACGCGACGTGCCAGTCCGCCCACTGGGCCGGGGCCTCGAGAAGCAGGTCGCCAGCATCAGGCAGATCCGGAAGGTGGAGGCCGTACGCGCCAGGCCTAGACGGGCGGACCCTCTCGGATAATTGCGACACGATCAAAAGCGGGAAAGAGAACCCTGCGAACGGGCGTATCCGAACGATGAATTGAGTAGAAAGACCGCCAAGGGCACCGTCACCGCGGCGTAAATCAGAACTATCCCCAGGCTCCCGCCGAGCAGATCGATCGGATTCCGTCCTTCGAGCATGGCTTCCCTCATCGCCCTGAGGGTGTAGGTAAGCGGCGAGAGCACGGTGAGGATGTGCGCACCTCCGGGTAGCGCAGATACGGGAAATATCGCGCCACCGGCGAGCGACATGGCGGCAACCACGAGACCCATCACCCCAACTCCCTGCTGGATCGCCAGCACGAAGGCGGCGCCGATGAAGCCGATCGCCAGGAAGACGACGATCGAGACACCGAGGACCAGGAAGACCGAGATCCAGTCGGGCGAGAAGCCCCAGAAGCCAAGAGGGATCGCGATCGCGAGCATGATCAGGCCCTCCACGATTGATTCCAGGACCGGCAGGGCAGACCATCCGAGCGCCAGAGAGACCGGCGACACGGGCTGGGTGGCGAGGATCTCGAGAGTGCCTTCGAGCTGGTCTTTCCTTGCATTCCCGGCGGCGGTGACGACCGCCGCTCGCAGGACGTTCGACATCGTGACTCCGATGACGATGTATTGGAAATATTCTTCGGGCGAGCCAACCGTCGCGCTGTCCCCCACGACGCGGGTGACGAAGTAGAAGGTCAGCATTCCGTAGAGGGCGGTGAATAGCCCGAGCACGAAGCTCAGCCGGTAGGTAAGCGCGATGCGGAGATCCTTCAGCGCGAAGATGCGCACGATCTCAAATGTGCGGGCGATGTCCTGAAACCTGATCAAGACGCGCCAACCGTCGGCTCAGGTTCCACCCACGGCCCGATCTCCGCATCGCGCAACCCATAGAGGACATCCGCGGCGGCCTGGAGCTCATCCAACTTGGGGGCGACCGCCAGCACGGCGGCCCCGCGATCCGCCTCCGCACGTAGAAACGCGAGCATCATCTCGATCCCCGCATCGTCCAGGCCACGCAGTGGCTCGTCGATCAGGAGGCAGGAAGGCGCTCCCAGTCCGGCGCGCGCGATGATCAGACGCTGGCGCTGTCCGGCCGAAAGTTTCGCCACCCAGCGGTCCGCGAACTCGACGAGGTCCAGCCTTTCCAGGAGCGCGTCCGCTTCGCGATTGGCCGCCCCACTACTGAGTCCGCGCGTGCGCCCGAACAACCTCAGATTCTCCCGTCCGGTCAGACGCCAGTAGATGCTCCGCTCGTTGACGAACGCGACGCCGATTCTCTCCCGGACCCTGGCGCCGCTTCTGTTGACATCGTGACCATCCACGAGCGCCTCGCCGGCATCGGGACGCACCACTGTCGCGAAGATCCGCAGCAGAGTGGTCTTTCCCGCGCCGTTGGGGCCCTGGAGAGCCGCAAACGTCCCTGGGGCCACCTCGAGATCGGCCTCGGAGAGCACCTTCCGGTCGCCGAACGATCGACTGAGTTGCCGAGCGCACAGTCCGGTGGGTCCGCTGGATTGTGAGTTCAACTGTCTCCGCCTACGCATCAGACCCACAAAATTAGTGAGCGGGGCGTCGAGGCCGACGCTCCAAAGGAGCGCAGTATGGCAAGGTATTCGCGTTCCCCGGATTCTCGATCCCGGCCATCGGTCGATCGCCGTTAAAGCGACGTACGCGCGGCGCCGACAATAGAATGTGCGCCTCTTGCTGACCCAGCTACTGACTCTGCTTGCCTCTTTGGTGTTGGCGGTGGCCGCCCACGCCAGTGGAGCTGTCGCCGGTCACCTCGATTACTCGATCGATTCGAAAGCGGAATTCTCGAGCTACAGCCAGAGCGGCCAGCGACTCCAGTACGTCGTTCTGCAGCCGTGGCAGCCGGAAATGCTGCGCGCGCTCAAGGAAGCGAACCCCGAACTGAAGGTTCTGGTCTACCAGAATCTTCTGGGAAGCGTCAAAGGCATGACAGGCAACGGCTTCGCCGCCACCCCGGTCCTCTATGAAGAAGCCGACTCGAGTCACCCTGACTGGTTTCTCAAGAATTCGGACGGCAACCGGTTCACCCTGCGCAACTACCCCTACCTCTGGGCGATGGACGTCGGCAATGCCGGCTACCAACAGCGGTGGGCCGAAAAAGCCATCGCAACCGTCAAGTCACAGGGATGGGACGGAATCTTCATCGACAACGTCGATCCAACCCTGAAGTACTACGCGAACGTTCCGAGCGTCGCGAAATACCCGAATGACACCGCCTACTCGGCCGCAACCCAGTCCGCCCTCGAACACATCACGCCGCAGCTTCAAGCCGCCCATATGCTCGTGTTCGCCAACTTTGGGTCCTGGAGCGACTACACGGAAACCGTCACGCCGTGGCTGAAATATGTCGACGGAGCAATGGACGAGATGTTCCTCAAGTTCAGCCCCACACCGGGCGCCGGCTATCGAAATGAGGCCGGCTGGACCCGGCAACTCGAAGAGCTGAAGGAATCCCAAAGGCGGAACAAGGTGTTCCTGGCGATCACGCACTCTGCCGAATCGGATCATTCGGCGGCTCTGTTTGGGTGGGCAACTGTGCTGCTGGGAGCAGAAGGGAAGGCGGCCTATGAGATGGCCGACGACTACGCGGAGGAAACGTGGATTCCAGAGTACGAATACGACATCGGTGAACCGCTGGGCGCCGAGACCCGCGACTCCGATGGGGTGCATCGACGTCTCTTTTCTCGCGGCCTCGTCCTGGTCAATCCGACATCGGTAACCCGCGAGGTTTCGTTCAACGGCGTCTATTCTGGCTCGGGTCTCGAGGCCGCCACTGAAACAACGATGGGCCCGCACACCGGTCTGGTGCTCCTACGGGTCTCCATCCAAAACACCGCGTCGAATCCGAGCGTCCCCGCGCTGGGCGATCACCTGGTCGCCGGGCCCATTCCCATCGAGGAAATCGGAGCCGCAAAGGCGGCACGCGGCGCGACGGCGGCTTCCAAGGCAAGGCACCGTCGCGCGGCACGACACCGGCAGCGGCACCGGCGAAACCGCGATCGACACCGCGGCGAGCACGGAGGGACCAACTTGGGCATGCTCGAATCCCTCAGCCGCCCCCTGCATTGAGAGTTGCTTGAGCCTTTGAAAGGCTCTCTCGGTGACCGCCCCTGATGCTCAAACGCCCACCGAGGGCGAGGATCCCTCCACCGGCCGAGCGTCCTACTCCGAGGGGTTCGCCTTCGGCGCGATGTCGTTCGTCGTAGGCGGGGTGCTTGCCGTTCTCACCGGAATAGTCACGGCACGGCTATATGGGATCCACGTCGTCGGAGAATTCGCCCTTGCCTACGCGCCCACCGGGGCGGTCTGGTATCTCTCGACCGCGCGCGAGCAGCCCGCGCTCGTCCGTGCTCTCGCCCCTTATCGCCCCCGAGACCCACATGTGACAGGGCTTTTCGTCGCTGTCTTCGCATTCTCGACGGCGCTCACTTTCGTCGTCTCGATTCTCGCCGGCATCGCGACCTGGTTTCTCTTCAACGGATCGATCAATCACCCGGGGCTCTTCATCCCGGCCATGGCCAGTCTCGCCGGGTACCTCCTCTTCACCAACCCCAGCTGGAACGTGGACACAGTCCTGACGGCATTTCGCGCCGGTCACGAGCTCTTCTGGATTCGCCTCCATCAGGCCCTCGCCTTCCTGCTGTTTGCCGTGGCCGGCCACTCAATATTCCCAACCGTGTGGGGCCTGATCCTCGCACTCGTCGGGTCCTTTGCGACGTCACTGGTTCATCGCGCGGTCATCGCGCGCCACTGGATCCGCTTTCCGGTCCCAAGGACCACTCTCGCCCTTGGCTTTGCCGAGCTCCCCGAGATGCTCCGTTTCGGAATCAAGATCACACCCGGAGCGCTGGCAAACGGAATCAGCAACGAAGCCGGGACCTGGATACTCGGCGCCGTCTCCTCGGTCGCCGTGGTCGGCGCCTACAACCGGGCCTGGTCGATGAGCCAACGGTTTCTCGAAGTCAATTTCCGCGTTTCGGAGATGCTCTTCCCGACTCTGGTCGAGCGGCACGGCAAAGAGGACCACGAGGCTTTCGATCGCGCCCTCGTCGACACGATCCGATACATCGCCATCGTCCTCCTCCTGCCCGCAGCGGCGGCCGGTGGCGCGGCAAAGGGCGTCATGTCCCTCTACGGATCCGGCTTTGAGCGCGGGGCGACCGCCTTGGCAATTATGCTCATCGTCCCCACTCTCCTGACGACGGTGAGCCTCCAAATGCAGGCCCTCTTGGCCGTGGACCGCCCCCTCGCGACCACCGTGGTTTCGGTTTCTCGCGCCGCTGTGACGATCGGCGGCGGCATCGCGTTATCGCTCTGGCTCGGCATCACTGGCATGGCGCTCGCAATGCTCTTGGGGGGCCTGGTCCAACTTGCACTCCAGTGCTGGGCAACCCGCCCGCATATCGCCACGCCCCTCTTCCAACTCTGGCCGGCCCGCCAAATGATCGCCCTATTCGTTGCCTACGTCGTCGGATTCGCGGCGGCCCACGCCCTGGATGACTCGTTTTCCCAACCGTGGGGACTGGTCCTCGGCCTGGCCATCGGCACGCTCACATACGCCGGCACGATCCTTCTCGGAGCCGGCCTGGCCCCACGAGACCGCCAGCGAGCGGCGCTGCTCATTCGTCGCATCCGCGGCAGCGCGACCAACTGAAGAATTATGTGAATCCAAGCACGAATGGACCTCTGACAGACGTCAATCCTGGCCGACTTTGATCACCGTGGCTGGCGTCCTGCCGGTACAATCCTGAACCCCTGCGTCCCTTCCGGCGACGCCGAACACCTGAGCACGAAGGAGACGAAGGCTTGGAGCTGAGAGACCTAGCGAAGCCTATTTGGCAGCGTAAGTGGATCGTGCTGCTCGTGTTCATTCTCACCCTGGGAATCGCCGCCGTCTACCTCGCAGTGGCGCCGAAGAAGTACGAATCGACCGCAACGCTCGCCTTCACCCCGCGCGTCTCCGAAACGCCGTCAGACTCACTGGTTCCCGCCGCGGTGGCCTCGCTGCTCGGAACCTACGCGGTGGTCGCGAAGTCCGAAAGCGTGACCAACCGAGCCGAAAAGATCTCGAAGCACCCCCTCGCCGGAACCCTCACAACCTCTCCCCGACTTGAAACAGGAATTCTGGAGATCAGCGATCGCGCATCTTCCCCGGTGGTCGCAGCCCAGACGGCGTCCGTGGTCGCCCGGGCCTTCATCGGCTCGCTCAAGGGAAACGGCCTCGTCGAGGCGAAGGTCGTCGACCCCGCAAGGGTCGAACACGCCCCGGTCTCCCCGCAGCGCTCGCTCACCATCGGCATCGCCATTTTCCTCGGCCTAGCCGCAGGATGCATGACCGCCCTGACCATCAGTCATTTCCGCAGGCGACTGCGAACCTCCGCCGATGTGACCGAGATCGGCGATATCACGGTACTGGCGACAATTCCGCGCGAGAACCTGAAGAGGCGCGGCATGGCACGAGGGCAGGGTGAGATCCTCGAGAGCATGCGAGTGCTTCGAACCAATCTCCAGCTGCCGCGAGGGGGATCGCCTCAATCGCTCCTCGTCACAAGCCCTGCAGGAAGAGATGGATCTTCGACGGTCGTCGCCAATCTGGGCGTTGCACTAAGTCAAATCGGCGTGTCGACCACGATTCTCGATGCAAATCTGCGCAGGCCCCTGCAACATTCCGTGTTTGGACTGGAGAACGATCACGGGCTGTCGACCGTACTGCGCGAATGGACCACGTATCGTCTCGCCCCGTCGGTCGAGCCTCAGAACGTTGACGATTTCCCGAATCTGGCCGTTCTGACTGCAGGCCCCGATCCGGGCGCCGCCACAGAGCTGCTCCCGCTCCGGCTCAATGGCGTGATCGAGAAGCTGCTCTCAGTCTCTTCAGTGGTTTTCATCGACTCCCCTGCCGTACTTCCCTATGCCGACGCTCGCATCATTTCCGCTGTCAGCAATTCGACATTGCTCGTCGTCAACGCAAGAAGGACACGGCCCGAGGAATTGAGGGAAGCGTTGGACTGCCTGCGAATCGCGAAAGGGATCGTCGGCGGCGTCGTCATTAATCAGGTCTCGAGCACCGAGGGAATTTCAAGCATCGGAAACCAGACCAGCGCACAGACCTGAGGGCAGATGCGCTCCACTCCCCTACGGAAAGCCCGCCGGGGCGCTACCTACGTCGTCATCGGTCTGGCTGTAGTCGTCGGACTGCTGATGCTGGGCCGGGGGTTCGTCAGTGCCCCGACCCTCGTCCTTGGGCTTCTCGGGCTGTTGTTGACGGGGATTCTGGTCGTTCTATACCCGCAGGCCCTCTTGATCCTCCTAATCGCGGGGATTCCCTGGGAGAGCGACCTCGCGTATCCATCCGAATCACTCACCGTGATCGCAATGATACGAGTCGTTCTACCCGTGATCCTGCTCATCAGGATAGGAACGACGAAGCAATCACTGGTCGTTCCCGAGTTTCTCTTGCCCCTGGGACTCTTTCTCTGTTTGGTGCTTCTCTCGCTCATGTTCTCGTTCGACCCCAGCGCCGGGATCGTCAAGACACTCCGGTACTTCATCTTCGCCGCATCCCTGTTTGCGGCCATCCAATTTCTCGGTCGCCGGTCTACCCTCATTGCGGCTGTCAGGGTTCTGACGATCTCCGCCACCGCCGCGTCGTTGGTCGCTCTGATCAGCTTCCTCGGTGGTGAACTGACCCGTGCCGCGGGGCCCATAGCCGACCCGAACAGCTTCAGCTTCGTTTTAGTCACGGTGATTCCGCTCGCTGTTTTCCTGCTGGTCGACGACCGCAAATGGCGAGCTGTTTGGGCGTTGTCGCTCGTCGCACTCCTCGGAGTTACGCTCGCGACTCTCATCCAGAGGGGCGCTGGTCGGATTGGTTGGACTGCTGATCTGGGGTGTCGCGACCCGCCGGATATCTGCACCGACTTTGGTGGCCTCGGCAACTGCGATCGCTGCGACCATCGCGGTTGCGTTCATCTTCTTCTCGCCGGTCTTGAATGAGCGCTTGGCAGGACGGGAACGGGTTACGGGATCGAGCGCCGCAGCCCGCACCGCCTTCTGGAGCGCGGCAGTCGACATGACGGTTGACTACCCCGTCGTCGGCGTCGGGCCCGAACGCTACGACGCCGAACGTGAACGATATCTGCGGAACAGCCCCGTCCCCCTGGAAGGTCGCGAAGAAATAGGGCACACGGAAAAACGGCATCCCGTTCGCTCGGCCCATTCCTCGTATCTGGAGATCGCCGCCGAGAACGGGATTCCGGCCGCTCTCACCTTCTGCCTCTTTATCTTGACCATTTGGACCTCACTGCGAGCGTTCCTCAGGACCTCAGGTGACGCGAACGACATTCAGGGGCGACGCCTGGCGGCCGCGCTTCAGGGTGCGCTTCTGGCCGCCGTCCTGTCGGGCGCATTCATCAGCGGGCAACTCGATGCCCCGTTCTGGCTGGTCGCGGTCCTGGGAGGCGCCTTGATCGGCACGCCGGCACCCGTACCTCGCCGGCGGCTGGGGACAACCGAGCTGGCATTATCTCCGGACGGCTGACGGCACACCCTCGAGGATCTCCGAGTACCGTTCCGCGACTCGACTCACGTCGTACTTACAGAGGGCGTCGTACTGCAGTCGGTGACGTTTTCCGGGCTCTGGCAAGGCCTCCAACGTAGCCGTCGCCAATGCCGTTGGATCTTCGACGGCGACAAGTTCCCCAAGCCTCCCCCCCTCGAGAACCTCGTCGGGGCCGCTGGGGCAGTCGGTTGAGACTATCGGCAGCCCGAAAACCATAGCCTCCAACAGAACGGTCGGCAGCCCCTCCCACCGGGACGACAACACGAACAGATCCGCGGCTCCGTAGTACGGGTACGGGTCCGGGACAAAGCCGGGAAGTTCAACGTCCTCGGACAACTTCAGATCCGAAATGAGAGCCTCCAACATGGGACGCTCCTCCCCCTCCCCCAGCAAAACGAGCTTGACGTCACGCCGGTCCCGCACGATGCGGAACGCACGCAGAAGGGTGCCAAAGTCCTTCTGTCGCGTCAGCCGACCGATGGCGAGTACGACCGGCACCTGCTCATCGGCCAGCCACGGATGAGAAGGAGCGACCGATCCGCGCGCCTTCAAGTCGTCTATCTGGATGGGGTTGTTCTCAACGAGGATCGACCCCCTGGGAAACCCGGTTCGCTGTGCCAGATCGTCGGCCACTCCGTTCGACACCGCCACCACCTCATCGGCGAGGGGGTAGAGCAGACGAACCAGGCGCGGGAACATTCGGCCCCTGCGACTGACCGGTCCACTCAGATAGGTCGACAGGTGCTGATGCTCCGTAACGACAAGGTACGGCTTGGTTCTCGACAATTGGACGGCGGCGATTGCGGCGAGGTTCGTGTGTGTCATCGCCGACAGCACAGCGTCCGGCCGCCTGCGACGCAGGTAGCGCGCGAGCGGCAGCACCGCAGATGTCACGTGGGACGCACCGAACTCGACCAGCGCGGCCTGCTCGGGCACGTCGGCGAGGAGGGGACCGGTTGCATCAGCAGCGACCAGGTCAACAGACCAGCCCAGCTTCGCCAGCCCCTCGGCCAGCAGCAGAAATACACGCTCCGCCCCGCCTCCCGCCAAGGCCGGGACGAATACCGCGACTCGCCGCTGACCTCCATGTCCTTCCGTGGCGACCTTCAGGGGGAACCTGTCTTCAAATTAGTACCAATTTGGTACTTTATCCAGTACTTGCTGAGGATGCACACCATGATATCGAAGTATATGTGGTCTACATCATCTTCTCCACACCGGCCGAGGCTCCGGGTCCCAGGCCGCCACGCTCTTTTGGCCCGCCCGCGACTATGATCTATCGATGAGTTCCCAGCCAGTTGGCACGCGTCGGGAAGATGAGGTGCGCCCACTGTTCATCTTCTCCACATCCCGAAGTGGATCGACGTTGCTCCAACGCCTCATCGGTGCACACGCCGACGTCGCCACTTCGTCTGAGCCATGGATCCTGATCCCCTTACTCGGATCGACCAAGAATGTCGCATCCTTCGACCGCTGGAACACGCTAGTCTCGATTGGCATCGAGAACTTCTCCGCCAGACTGCCAGGTGGATTCGAGGAGTATCGCCGAGAGATGGTGGGCACGGCTTTGAGCCTGTACCAAGACGCTACCGGAGGTGGTGAGAAGTACTTCCTCGACAAGACGCCGGCGTACTGGTACATAGTCGACGAGATAATCGAATCGTTCGAAGACGCCCGATTCGTTTTCCTGTGGCGGAACCCACTGGGCATCGTCACTTCCTGCGTCGAGACATGGGAGGACGGTCAGTGGAAGCTTCGCAACTACCGTGGTGATCTTTTCGAGGGGCTGCCCACGCTTACGAGAGCGTATGAGCGGCATCGCGACCGGGTTTTTTCGATCCGGTTCGAGGACATCGTGGGAGGCGACGGAACGGCACTTCCCCAGTTGTTCTCCTACCTCGACCTCGACTGGGACCCCAGCCTTCTCTCGGCGTTCCAGGACGTTGAGCTAACCGGCCCCCTCGGCGACCAAACCGGCGTTGCACGTTACTCCGGACTCAGCGATGTTCCGCTGCAGAAGTGGCGCGAGACCATCTGCAATCCCGTGCGAAAGGCCTGGTGCGCGCGATATCTCGAGTGGCTGGGGGCGGATCGTCTTCGCGTTATGGGCTATGACCTCGCAACACTTCGCGATGAACTCGCCGAGACTTCTACGGGTACCAAGAACCTACGCCAGGACGCGGCATCCCTCGGCTCCTTGGCCCTTCGAGAGATGCTCACAGCACATCGCACTGAAAGAGGGTCGCCGAGCTCGTGTCGCCAGTTACTTGGCAGCACGACCGGCAACGCAAATGACTAGCTTGCCGCTTCAATGAGGGTCATGCTGACAAGCCCGTCCATGCAGGCAGGTGGGGCCGAGCGCGTGGTGACGATGCTTGCGACCGATCTTGTGAACCGCGGGCACGAGGTGGCGCTCGCGGCGCCGGCCGGTGTGCGGGATGTCGATCTCCAGGGCACCCCCCACACCCGCTACCCCTTGACCGACTACAACCGGGTTGCGGTCGGCACGATTCACACCTCTTACCAGCTGGCCCGAGCCATTCATCGATTCGTTCCTGATGTTATACACGCGCAGAACATCAAGTCTGCCGTCACTTCGCGGGCAGCAGCTACTGTCAGCCAAGGTGTAATTCGTCACTCGCCTGTGCTTGCCTCGTTCCACGGCGTCCTGCCGGAGGAGTACCGACGGTCCGCACAGTTACTGAGAGCCGCGAATCATGTGGCGTGTGTGTCTCAGGATCTGGTCGACAACCTCGTTGCGGCGGGCCTGCCCCGTGAGCGGGTCAGCCTGATCCCCGAACGCGGTCACGCCGGCCACGCCACTTGACCCCGCCTATCGCAAGCGGCTTGACGAAGAACTCGGCGTAGACGACGCACCGCTCATCGCGCTGATTGGCCGCCTCGTCTCACAGAAGGCCCACGAGCGGTTCATCGTCGCGATGGAGGCGATCTCCAGGGCGCGTCCCGACGTTCGCGCCGTAATCGTCGGCGAAGGTCCCCGGAGGGCGGAAATCGAACAGATGGTTCGAGAGGCAAACCTGGAGAGAAGCGTGGTCATCACGGGCCTTCGCTCCGACCCCCGTCAGATCATCTCCCGATCGGAGCTCGTCGTCTTCTCATCCGAGTGGGAGGGCCTGTCGCTCGTCGCTCTCGAGTCGCTCTCGGCGGGCACACCGGTGGTCTCGACTGATGTCCAGGGGATGCGCGAGCTATTTACCAATGGCTCGGGCTCCGTGGTACCGCTCGACGACGGGACGGCACTGGGTGAGGAGGTCATCGACGTTCTCCGGGACCAGCCCAGGCGTGAAGCCATGGGCAGGGCGGGAAGGGAGCTGATCGCCCGCGACTACTCGCTCACGGCCATGATTGATGCCTACGAGTGCCTCTACGAGCAGTTGATCGAGCGCCGGTGAGCGACTCAGGCGGCTCGGCGGCGGCCACCATGCGAATCCTGTACGTGGCCGAGGCTTTCGGCGGTGGGCTCTTCGAGATCGTTCGCATCAAGGCCGAGCGGCTGGCCGAGCTCGGCCACGAGGTGGGGATCGCATATGGAATGCGGCCCGAGACTCCGTCCGATGTCAGGGATCGAATCGACCGTGGCGTCGAGCTCTTCCCGATGCCGTGGAAGGATCGGTCGATCGGCGCCCAGCTCTCCGCCCAATGGGCGTTGCGCAGGCTCGTGCGTCGCTGGAGCCCGGACGTGGTACACCTCATGTCCTCCTTTGCGGGATTCCATGGAGCGGTCGCTCTCGGTGGTACCGTTCCCCTTGTCTACACGGCGCAGGGCTACGCGTTCACGATGACCTCCATCCCCGCATGGAAGCGATTCGGCTACCTGCTGCTCGAGAACTTCGTCGCCAGGCGGGTCGACGTCGTCGCCGGCTGTTCGCTCAGCGAGGGAGAGCAGGCACGCTCGCTGCCCGGCGCCCACTCGGTTGCGGTGGTCGAGAACGGCATTCCCGAGCTCAACCCTCCCCTCCTCCCGCTCGCTTCGCCCGGCGGCTCGAGCCAGTCACGCGTGATCGCACTTGGTCGTCCGTCACCCCAGCGTCGTCCCGAGGCCTGTGCTCGGATTTTCGCCGGTGTGAGCGACGTCGCCGAGGTCAAATGGGTCGGAGGCGGGCCGACATCGGCCGGAACGCAGGCGCTCGACGCCGCGGGAATTCCAACGACGGGCTGGCTCTCGCGGGACGCAACCCTCGCCGAGTTGAGCAAAGCCACGATCTACCTGCACTGGACCGGATGGGACGGGCTCCCGCTGTCCATCCTCGAGGCGATGGCAAAAGACGTGATCGTCGTCGCCAGTGACATCGGCCCAAATCGGGAGGTGCTCGGACCGGAACAGGCGGTTCGCACGGAGCGCCAGGCGACGGAGTTGATCCGAGCGCTCCTGACCGACCCGGACTTGCGGAAGAGGGTGATCGAGTCGCAGAGAAGTCGCCGGCAGGCGTACTCCGCGGAGCGCATGGTCAACGAATGGATTCGGCTCTATGAAGAGCTGGGAGACAAGGCAGGCTGACGGGACCGCCGATGCACCTTCCCTTGACGTCCGTGGGACCCGAGCACGAGCTGACGCTGCTCCTGTCCGGAACGCGCGCTTGCCGGGAGTCGCGTCGCCGGCGAATCCTCGATCTGGCCGACCGGGTCGACTACCGGGCGCTCGATGCTCATCTCCGGGACCAGGGAACGATGGGCCTGATCGGTCAGAGGCTTTGCGAGGTGGCGCCGTCCGCTCCGTCGGATGCCTTCCGCCAAGGCGCCGAGCGCTTCGCGGCCGCCTCGCGAAGACAGGGGCTCAGCCAGCAGATGCTCACGGTCCGGCTTGCCGCTGCGCTGGAAGAGGCCGGCATCCCGTCACTTCCGCTGAAGGGCCCTTTCTTCGCGGAGCGCGTCTTCGGCGACGTCGGAGCCAGGGCCTCGGCGGATATCGACCTGCTGGTGAGTGAGAGCCAGCTGCCGAGGGCTGTGGAGATCGTCTCGTCCTTCGGCTACCGGCCCCATCCGTTCTCGGCCGCCCGGGGAGGTTCCGCGCCGGTGCTGCATGAGTGCGTGGTACACCAGGCGGACCTACCCCAGGTGGAGATTCACTGGGCGTCCACTGGTATTCGACTCGATTCTCCGCAGACATATTGCTCCGTCCCGAGCTCGGAGCCGAGGGCTACCGCCGTTCGACACCGGTTGACGAACTTGCCACCCTGCTTCTCTTCTACGTGCGAGACGGATTCTCCGGGTTGCGACTGGCCGCCGACCTGGGGCCTGGTGGGATCGGTACGGCGACCAGCTGCCCCAGGCCGCGTTGGCGAACCTCACGGATGAATACCCTGAGCTGGAGCGCTCGCTGGCCACGGCCACCGTTCTCGCAGAGCAGGTGGCCGGGGTCCCGGCGAATGCGCTACTCCCCGCGTCGAGGCTTTCGACGGCCTCGGCTCCGGCTTTGCGGCTCGCGAACTGGCCGCCGCGCGGGAACTGGGGTCAGATCAGCGCCAACGTCTCACTTGTCGACTGGGCCCTTGCCCCGCCGGGGGATACCCGGTCGCTGATTCGTCGCCACGTTATCCTAGGCGGCGAAGACCTGCTCACTCGCTGGCCCGATTCCGGACGCGGATTCCTTGGCCGCCTGTGGCTGAGGACGGGACTAAGGATCGCCCACGCGCTGCGCGGTCCTGGCTCACTACGCGATCGCCGGCAGCTTTCTGGTGCTGCGAAGGCCCTGGTCCCCCCTCCCCACCTCGGCCCGCTAACCTACTTCTTCTTGCCCTTTCCGCCGTCGATGACGCGGACACCGACCTTGGCGATCGCCGACGGTCGCGGTGCGAGTCTTCTGGATCGTCAGAGCTTCCCTTGAACCGGCCGTGACCCGCAAGAAGCAGCTTCCGACCCCGCGAGTTGAGCCTGAGCTTGACCACGTCTTCTTGCCAACGGCGAATCGAGAACTTGCGCTTTCCAAGGCGCAGCCGGCGGCGCTTCGTGGCCCCGCTTCTTGATCGACGCCTTCAGCGAGACCTTGCCGCCACAGGAGGGGCGGTCCCGCTGCAGAGCAGCATGACCTTGGCGACGCCCTTCTTCTCCTTGATCCGCTTCTTGACGAGCGACACGCTGCCGGTGGCTGACCGTCTCTGTGGTCGTGACACGGCCGATCGCATGCCGATCCCGAGTTCGTGAACCAGACGCTCTTGTCGGGGCCGGAAACGATCTGTTCGGGGAGGCTACCGGGGCTCATCCCGCCGAGAACTCGGTGAGTACGCCGTCGGGAGTCGCCCGCCCGATCGCTTTGGTGCTACCCCGGTCGATGAACCAGAGATTGCCGTCAGGGCCCGAGACGAGAACTTCCGGCGAGCTACCGGGGTTAATCCGGCCGAGAACTCGGTGATCGCTCCGGCGGGAGTCGCCCTTCCGACTGCTTTGGTGGCACCAAGATCGAGGAACCATAGGTTGCCGTCGGGGCCCGCCACGATGATCCCCGGAAAGCTGGACGGTTTCAAGTCCGCCACCGAACTCAGCAATGGACCCGTTCGGCGTATCCGCCCGATCGCCTTGGGGCGCCGGCGTCCGTGAACCATAGGTTTCCGTCAGGGCCTGGGACGATCGCGAAAGGATCGCTCCCCGGGTTCAGGCCGTTGCTGAACTCGGTGATTGCACCGTCCATCGCAACTCGACCGAAAGCCTTTGGGGGCCGCCGTCGAGGAACCAGAGTAGGGCCCGGTCCGGACACGAGCAATTCCGGGAAGCTGTGTGCCCGAGGCCGGCCTGAACTCGGTGATCTGCCGTTGGCGTGATTCGCCCGATCGCCTTGGTCGAACCGCGATCGGTGAACCAGAGGTTGCCGTCCGGACCGGTGGCGATCACCCCCGGAACGCTGCCGGCATTCGAGGCCCGCACTGAACTCCGTGATCACTCCGTGGTCGTGATTCGTCCGATCGCCTTGGTGGAGCCGCGGTCGGTGAACCAGAGATTGCCACCCGGGCCCGAGACGATCTGGGTCGGGGAGCTACCCGGGTTCAGGCCGGCGGAGAACTCGGTGATGCTTCCTTCTGGGGTGATCCGTCCGATCGCCTTCGTTTGCCGCGGTCGGTGAACCAGAGGTTGCCGTCGGGGCCGGGGACTATGTCGGCCGGCGAACTGCCGTTGTTGAGTCCGGCGGAAAATTCGGCGATCACACCGGGCGAGACCGCCGCCCCGGCCGAATTGATGGCGAAGACCAGGAACGCGATCAGCGTCAGAACCCCAACAACAAACTTCACACCTGCGCTACGAACTCGGCTCGTCCTCAAAGACCTCTCCTGCTGATCATGAAGAGAACGGTACGAAGCATGATCTTTATGTCCAGCCAGAGGGACCAATTTGCTCCATATATGTAGTCGATCTTGACCATCTCACCCATTGGAATACGCGCAGAGCCGAGCACCTGCCACATGCCCGTAACTCCCGGAGGGAGCAGCATACGGTGGCGCTCCCAGCCCTCCAACTGGCAGTCCTCATCGGCGACCAGGGGCCGCGGGCCGACGAGGGACATGTCGCCGATCAGGACGTTGAGCAACTGGGGAAGCTCATCGAGTGAGGTGCGGCGGAGGACACGGCCCACCGAGGTGATCCGGGGGTCGGCTTCGATCTTGAAGAGACCGCCTTCAGCTTCGTTTCGATGATAGAGCGCGTCGCGCTGGGCGTCGGCGTCATCAACCATGGTACGGAACTTGAAAATCTTGAACGTCTCGTCCTCTCGCCCGACTCGCATCTGCCGAAAGAAAACCGGCCCGCGTGAATTCAGCTTGATCGCCAGCGCTATAAGTGCCATGAGCGGGCTCAGTATGAGTAGTCCGAGGCTTGCGCCGACCAGATCGAAGCAACGCTTCACAAGCCGTGATGACCGGGTCAATCCATGCCGTCGAACGCCCAGAAGCGTTGCTCCCTCGACATCATCGAACTCCACGGCGGCCCCAACCACCTCGAGCTGCCGAGGGAGGACAGTCACGCGACAGCCGAGCCGCTTGGAAAGTCGAATCACCCGGAGAACCTGGTGGACCGGGTCACCTCGGCCCGGCGCAATCAGCGCGCGGTCAATCTTGTTCTCGTCCACCAGGTTCTCTAGGTCGTTGAAGTTGCCGAGCTTTTGAAGTGAACCCACGTCAACGTCGTCGGGCCTCAGAGGAACCCGCCCCACCACATTGACGTTAGTTCCGTGGGAACGATCTAGCTTTCTGAAAAGCCAGTTAGCCGCGTCAGCGTTTGCGAGAATCACACAGCGTTCTGCAGGGGTCACCATACCTGCAATTTGTCGTGCACCCCATCGAGTGGCAAGCATCGAAACAAAAAGCAGCCCCCAAAGTGCAATTGCCTGCTCTTGGCCAAGTCGCCCGTTGACGACCTGATCGCCCGCCAGGAAAGCGAGCAACGTGTACAGCGCGGCGACCCGGAACAACACCGGAGCCTCATCTAGGGTCGTCTTGTGGACGAGATACTCATCACGGTCATACAACCCACTTAGCTTGCAGACAACAACGATCATCGGGACGGCGACGAATAGAAAGGGTCCGAGAGCATCGTGGCCCAAGAGCGGAATGACTAACGCAAAAGCGAATGCCGCGGAAAGGATGTCAGCTACTGCAAGCAACCTGCGGTAAAGCGCATCGCGGGCCGTGGCGGCTGAAGTCGAGTCTCGCTCGGCCAGTCCGCTCGTGAGGGCCAAGCGGCTGCGAGTTCCAGGGCCGGAGGATTTTCGGGGCGGAAGACGTCGCTTGAACTCCTCGGGGAGGACCTTGGTCGGCGCACCTGAACTCGCTGACGCCGGAACATCATCTACCGGTGATCCAACCTTCATTGGCTGGACATCGGAAATAGAACGAAGTCGGGCCGTCTGTCCATCATTCCCTCCGCTCTCCATTTCCGGGTTGAAATGCCCGGGGGAGCTCAAAAGATATGAAGATCCTGCCGGCCATCAACTAGATACGTCTCCCGCCTTGTACGCCTATTAACTTCGGCACCACCCCCCCCTTGAGCAGCCAGTATAGAGACAATGTCTAGTCGAAACCCAATATGCGTCCAAATTTAGTCCCAAAACTCAAGCGACCATCTCGTGAGATCAGGGCGACGCCGCGCTTATCGAAGTGGTTACCGCTTAAATAGGGCTCTCCTGACGTTTCCGTGGGTGAAGTAAGGCGCTGAGAAGAGGCGCACGCCGCTCCGCGCCTAGGTTTCCGGCTGTCAGAAGGCTGGAAATCGAAAGGAGCGGCAACGACGTGCGCGAGAAAAGGGTATGGGCACGCCTGCTCGGCTTGGAGCGGGTGGTCATCGAGAGCGTCGAGATCGACGACAGAGGGCAGGTAGTGGTGGCGGTCAGGCCGCATCACCGGGAGCGCGACCGCTGTGGGGTCTGCGGGCGCCCGGCGCCCGGCTTTGACCTCGGCGAGGGGCGGCGGCGCTGGCGGGCGCTCGATCTCGGCACGAGCATGGCCTGTCTGGAGGCCCAGGCGCCGCGGGTGCGCTGCCGCGAGCACGGAGTGGTCGTGAGCGCAGTGGCGTGGGCGCGTCAGGGCTCCGGCTTCACCCACGCGTTTGAGCAGCAGACCGCATGGCTTGCCGTACACGCGTCGCAGCGACGTCAGGCTAGATCATGCGGATCGCCTGGCGTACGGTCGGCCCGATCCTCGACCGGGTCGTGGCTGAGGCCTCGCCGGGCGGATCTGCTCGCCAGCCTGCGGCGGATCGGGATCGATGAGATCACCCATCGCAAGGGCCAGCGCTACCTGACCGTGGTCGTCTATCACGACAGCGGCCGGCTGGTCTGGGCGGCACCCGGGCGCGACAAGGCGACCGTCGAGGCGTTCTTCGACGCGCTTGGCTCCAAGCGCGCCAAGCGCCTCAAGCTCGTCTCCTGCGACATGGCGGGCTGGATCGAGGCGGTGCTGGCAAAGCGCTGCCCGCAGGCAAAGCGCTGCGTCGACCCCTTCCACGTCGTCGCGCTCGCCACCGAAGCGCTCGATCGGGTCCGCCGCGAGGTCTGGAACGAGGCGCGCCGCCAGGGGCAGACCGATGCGGCCCGCGAGCTGAAGGGCGCCCGCTTCTGCCTGTGGAAGAACCCCGAGAACCTGACAGCGCGCCAGCAGTCAAAGCTCGCCGACATCGAGCGGGTAAACCGGCCCCTGTACCGGGCCTACCTGCTGAAGGAGCAGCTGCGCCAGATCTACCGGCTCGGGCCGCGGGCGGCGATCCGCCTGCTGGATGAGTGGCTCTCCTGGGCGCGGCGCTCTCGCCTGCGGCCCTTCGTCAAGCTGGCGCGCACGATCGCCGAGCAGCGGGAGGGGATCGTCGCGGCGATCCGCCATGGACTTTCCAACGCCCGCGTGGAGGCGATCAACACCCAGATCCGCCTGATCGCCCGCCGCGCCTTCGGGTTTCACTCCCCCGAGGCGCTGATCTCACTGGCGATGCTGAAGCTCGGCGGGTTGTGTCCACCTCTGCCCGGTCGAGTCACCGTTACGTGACCCACGGAAACGTCAGGAGAGCCTTAAATAGCCAGGCGGAAGGCTGGCCGCAGCGACTGTCGCCGGCTATCCTCGCTCGAGCGGCGCCATCGTAAGACCCGCGCCCTGCAGCTGCTCCCAGTAGTGCTCGGCGGGCTCACGCGGGCCGGTCCAGACGATGGCCTGACCGTTGTTGTGGATCCGTTCGGCGATCGCATGCCCCTGGTCGAGGCTGACCCCGGGAATCACCCGGGCTAAGGTCGAGGCGACATGCTCAAAGGTGTTGTGATTGTCGTTACGTACGATCACTCGCCAGCCTCCCCCCAATCCGGAACCAGGACCGGCGCTGCGCGGCCGCTCAACCGTGGTCGTCGACATCGCCAGGATTATGCAGCAGAAAGGCCGGCGTCGAGATCGGCCGGAATGACGACCAGGGCGTGGTTCACACGCTGGCAGACCGAGGCCCCGTGATTGCACCCCTTGGCCAGGATCCTCTGAACCTCCTCATACACCGGCAAATCAATCCGAGTTGCCGATCTGGTGCTCGTTCCGCAACTCGACCTCTTGGTCAACCGACCGGACTGGGATTCGCGCTTGCCGGGAGGCTCAATCCGGTCTCCTGGGCTCCCTGAATACAACCCCTCGAACGACAGGACCCTCACCCGCCGTCAGCCCCAATGACTCACCGCCACCCCCGTCGCGAGCCGCCCTCAGCGCACTCAGAGATCCGATTCATCCAAGCTACTGATGATCCGACGGGCGAGATGACCAGCGTCTCGATCCGCGACGAAGTAGAGAACTGCGTGCTGCAGAAGCTGGCTCGCAGAAACTTCCTGTCGCTCGGCCTCTCGCGAGAAGGACGTCCAGACCCCCTCATCGATATCGATCTCCAGGGTGACCATGCGGCCTCCGCGATCCTCGCCGAGGAAGTCGGGATATGGCCAAACATCTCGTCCCGAAGCTTGGTCTGCGAGGTAATAGCCAATCACCTGCACCAGCGAGCTCGAGAGGCTGGCGGAATCCTCAGTGGAGGCTCCTCCAAGCGAACTTACGGCGAAGGCGCCAAGTACCACGGTTTCTTTTTGCCGCAGAGCTCTTCCCATCACGCCCTCTCGCCCTCACGGACGATGTCGACCAAGCTCTGGCCTGCTCGACAGAGGTCGCTGAGAATACCCGGGATCGCGCACCTCTGCGAGGAGCACAGACCTGAACTTCCAGACGTCCATTGTCGCACTCTGATCAAGACACCGGCACGAGAGCCGGCCAAAGCGGGACCCTAGTCGACCGCGGCGGCTGCCACGGGCGTGGTCAGCCCGATATCCGCGGCTTGGGCGCCGCACCCACCTCAGACGACCGATCACATTTTCCCTGGGCGACGAAAGGCCGCCGCAGGGACTGCCCTTCAGCCATTCGGGACCCAGTCCATGCAGGCCTTCGGGTAGCCCCGCGCAGATCCCAGCGTGCGCCTAACGCACTAGGACTCCTGCCTCGGGTAGTGGCGCGAAGTGCACCTCGGGCCAGGGATGCAGGATGGGGACGGGCAGCGCAGCTCGCGATGCGGTCCATCCGCCCCCAGCCACTCTGCGGCTCGTTGGCGATGGCGGGCGCCGCCAGCCTACGTGTAGCGGTAGGCGATCGTGCCTCGGCGTACGCCCCTACCGACGATCCCGCAGCCTTCGGGCGGCCGCGCACGGCTCGCCATCGCGGTTCGCTACTGCCTTCAGCGGGAGAACTTCCTCGTCTGCCAGGCCGGTTCATTCCGGCTCTCGTCGGACTCCAGGCGAGAGCCTTCGGCTGGGCCCGCGAGAGCTCGATCGCTCAGTTAGGGCCGAATCCGCAGCGGCGGGTTTGAAGGGATGAAACGTCGCCGCCGGCTCGGGAGAGAAGCTGTGGGAACTCTCCGCGGGGTTGGCGTGGGGGTCGTCCACTGTCAGGTGATCGCTGGCTGGGAGATCAGCTCTAGAAACGGCGTGCTCGACGCCCTCCGCGGGTGGCTGGCCCCGATTCTCGGCTTCTCCGATCTGTTTCCAACTCCGGATAAACCAGGATCCACCCAGGATCGCTGCGCATCCGAGCAGCGCCAAAATGATCGTCACCGCGAGCGCGATCGCTCGGGGTAGCCCACGCGTCGCGGTTTGCGCGAGCGGTGCTCCAACTTGCTGAACGACGAGCTGTCGCGCGGAGGGGATGTGCTGCGAAGCGGAGATCGAGGCGAGGTATTGCCTCAGCGCGACGATCGTTCCCCCGGAAAGCTTGCGGGCAGTTTCGGCGTTCGGAGCCTGGGCGACGATGTGGAGGATAGGAAGTGTTTCGTCGGTTGAAATGCTCAGAATCGTCGCTTCGGCTTCTGGAATCCCCTGACTCGCCGGCGGCTTGACCGGCACCGGTGCAACTCCCGGCGTACTTGCGTTGGCCGGGGGGACGACGATCAGCAGATCGGAAGGGACACCCGCATTCTTGGCGATCGCTTCCTTCAGCGGCCCACCGGTCATCAGGTTGCCCAGCAGATTCGCGCGACCGGCGAGCGTAGGCAGGCCTGGCCCCCGGCCCCCGACCGCAGCAACCTGGGAGTCTCTCGTATTGACCAGAATCGCCGATGAGGCTTGGGAGACCTGATACTGGCGGCTCTGTGGCGGTATCTGGGGTCGGTAGGCGAGCAGGAAGCCGGTTAAAAGGGAGACTCCGAGCACGAGGGCGACCAGCCTCTTTCGCCTCGACAGTTCTCGCAATATCTTGACCAGCGCCAAAGGACACTCCAGCCGTAAAGGTTGAGTTTCGGGCCACGATCATTAGCCCGCCATTGATTGAACGGATGTGGCCTCGACTTCTTCTGTCGCTCCGAGGCCTTTTTCACAGAAGATTTCTTCAAGGCAAGGCGTTGGTCGGTCAGCCCCACGGAACCTTGGGATCACGGACGATACAAATGAGAACACTGGCCTGCCGAGGCGCTGATTTCATCGACCGCGAGCTCAGCGACGGCCCTGAAGGCTCAGGTCGAGGACTCCAGGCCCTCGACGCCTTGGAAATCGCAATGGCGAGCGCCAGGGCTCTCACGGCTCAATCGCAATGAACCTGAACGCCCCCCATCTCGCCAACTTCGCCCTGGAGAATCAAGTTCTCGCGCTCTTGGCGCCGAGTCCGGAACACCTGCACCGAGTGAAGCGGAGCGCTGGTTTGCCGAGGTGCCTGGGATGACGGAGGGCGGACAGGGCCACGACCTGGCGATCATCATCGTCTCAGCGAACAATGCCGAGTGGCTGGAGCCATGCCTGCGCACGGTCTTCGCCGGCGCCGGCGATGCCTCGATCGATGTCGTCGTCGTCGACAACGAATCCACCGATGGCACCCGAGGACTGGTCGAAGAGCAGTTCCCCTCGGTTCGCGTGCTGAGTTCGCGCAACCACGGCTTTTCGCACGCGAACAACAGGGGCGCGGCCAGCTGCGGAGCTCGCTACTACCTCTTCCTGAATCCCGATACCGAAATTGTCTCAGGCACTTTCGGAGAGCTCGTCGCCGCGATGGACGCGCGGCCGCAGGTGGGCTTGGTCGGCGTCCGCCAGCTGACCGCCGATGGGACGCTGTGGCCCACAATCCGCTACTTCCCGAGCCTCTCGCGTGCCCTCGGAGAGGCCTTGGCCTCCGAGCGCTGGCCGATCCACGCGCGCTGGGCCGGCGAGCGAGAGCTGAACCTCGAGCTGTATCAGCGTGAGCTTTGCTGCGATTGGACGACGGGCTCGTTCATGCTCGCTCGACGGGAGGCCCTGATGAGCTCGGGGTTACTCGACGAGCGGTTTTTCATGTACGCGGAGGAGATTGACCTTTGCTTGCGGATCAAGCGGGCTGGCTGGGAGATCCGGCATCTGCCGACGATGACGATCGTCCACCACGCGGGTAAGGATGGGGTGCGTCCGAAGATGGTTGCCCAAGATGCCTACTCTCGTCGCCTATACGCTGGTAAGCACTTCTCCCAGCCAAGGCGCTCGGCGTATTTGGCAGCCGTCCTCGCGCGCCACGCCCTGCGCGCGCTGACGCCGGGGGCAGATGCCGACCCGAGAGCCCGCAGGACCGCGGCGCGGACCGCGATCCGAACGCTGGTCGGCCGCGCTGAGCCACCTTTCGGTCCACCCCCCAGGACCGCCGTAGCGCCACTTCTTCACCGCTGATTCGGTTTCCAGCACCCGCAGCCAACGGGGGTTCGGTCCCTTCCTAACATGGACGACATCCCGCTGCGGTATAGCTCGGAGTTGACCTCGTCCCTTTTTCCTCCGTTGAATTCAAAACGAAATGGAAGTACCTGGTCGATGGGTCGTTGGTTGATCGATGTACTTCGACCACCCAATCGAGATGTTGGTAGTCGGCTACGGCTACTGGGGACCGAACATCGTTCGCAACGTAATTGAGCGACCTGAGTTTGAGTTCAGGGGACTCTGCGAGCGCGACGACAAGCGCATTGAGGAGTTCAGCCGCCGCTATCCGGGCGGCGATTTTGAGCGCGACCTAGATACGGCCCTGGCAGACCCCGGGATCGAAGCAGTGGCGATCGCCACCCCCCCTCACACCCATCACGCCTTGGTCAGCCGTGCCCTTAAAGCTGGCAAGCACGTCATGGTTGAGAAGCCGCTCGCCCGAACCGCCGCCGAGGCCGCAGAGCTGATCGCGCTCGCCGACGACCTGGGACAGGTGCTGATGCCGGGCCACACGTTCCTCTACAGCCCCTCGGTCAACAAGGTCGCCGGGCTGATCGGGGAGGGTGTTTTGGGCGAGATCTACTTCGTGACCTCCTCGCGGATGAACCTCGGCCTCTACCAGCAGGACGGGGTGGTGCTCGATCTGGCACCACACGACCTCTCAATCCTTCTGCACTGGTTTAAGAAGCCCCTTGTCGAGGTGACTGCGAATGGCCGCAGTGTCTTCCAGGACGGGGTCCACGAGACCGCGTTCCTGACACTACGATTTGAGGGCGGAGCCCAGGCAAATGTTCAGCTCTCCTGGCTGGCGCCCCGCAAGGTTCGCCAGATGGTCGTAGTTGGGAGCCGGCGAATGGTTCAGTACGAGGACACGGCCGCAGATGACTCGGTCCGGATCTACGATCGTGGACTGGACTTCTCCCATCCACCCGCAAATTTCGGCGAGTACCGCCTCACCTATCGCACCGGGGACATGATCGCGCCTCAAATTGAGGCAGCGGAGCCACTCGGTCTGGAGCTCAAAGACTTTGCTGATGCAATCCGAGGCGGCGCAACGCCGGTCTCCAACGCGCGACTCGGGCTGGAAGTTGTACTCGGACTCGAGGCGCTTGAGAAGTCACTGCACTCCAGCGGTACCCCTGTTCCCGTACCCTCGATTGACGAGGTTCTGGCGCAGAGCGCCAGCCAAAAGCTGGCCGTTTGACGAGGCAGCGCCTCCTACAGAGGCTCTAACCACCGGCTGATGGCAGAAGAAGAGCCAGGGTCTCTACATCGGTAAAGACCGAAACCCAGCGATCTCGCCCTGACTTGCCTGTTTCCCCCGCGCCCGGCTAACACCACTCTTACGACGGCGCGCAATGCACCGCGCAGCTCTCCTCGCGGCCCGTGACCACTGAGGCATGCCGACCACCGCGAGATCTGAGCCAGAGTGGCCCTCGGCGTGACCAAGACTCTCAGCCGCGCAGACCAATCCCAAGCGCTTGGCTGCGGGCCTGCCGCAGGCGTGGTCTTCGGCGCAGACTGAATTCAGAGCCGCCAGAACGACGACGGGCACTTGCGCAGAGGTCAAGTGCCCAATACCAATAAACGTCCATGGCGCTGAGCAGTCTCTACAGATCACAATTGGGTAGTCGATGTGCAGTTCATGCCCAAAAACCTTCACATTCACCTGTCCGCATTGCTTCTAGTCGTCGCGCTGTGCCTGCTTGCAGCCGTCGGCGCAAACGCCTCGTCCGGCTCCAAGACGAGGGCAGATCATGCGGTCTGCAAGCGCAAGGCTCCGGCTAAGGCAAGGCACAACGCCTGCCACCCGAGCGTTCTCTCGGCGGGCCCCTCCATTAGCCTCGGGCAGCGGGATCACGGCCATCATGCTCGATGGGAACGATCACATCCCGAATCAACCCCACCCCCTCCGACCGAAGAACCGAAAACCGAACCTGAAGCCACCCCCGAAGAACCCGCACCCGAAACCAAACCAGAAGAACCGACCCTGGAACCACCGTCGCTAAAGTCGGAGCACTGCTTTGCGGTACCGAGCGCCTGTGGCTACCCAGATCCGACGAACACCGGAGCCACCGGAGCCCTGACGGCATCGGGATCGATCACTGCCTCAACCAATGGCGGAGTGATCGAAGGCAAGGAAATCACCGGGCAGATCACCGTCGAGGCAAACAATGTGACAATCCGAAATGACAAGATCGTCTCAGCCGACACCGGCAGCGGCTCGGCTGGAATCTGGGTCCAAAACGGCCACACCGGCACCAAGGTCATCAACACCACGGTCGCCGGAAAGGGCTCGGGTGCCAGCACAGTTGAGGCGGCGATTCGCAGCTACAGCGGTGTCACCGTCGAAGGCAGCCGGTTGACCCAATGCGATGAGTGCGTACAGGCATGGCCACTGACGGTCAAGAACACCTACATGAAGGTGTCCTCGATCTACTCAGGTGCCCACGCCGAGGACATCTACGTTTGCTCCGGAACGGTCGACGTCGATCACTCAACACTGATAAACGAACAGGGCCAGACCGCAACTGTGTTCGGCGACACTATCTGTGGCGGTGGTAACAAGTTCACAGTGACCAACAGTCTGCTCGCCGGCGGCGGTTTCGTTCTCTATTCTCAGGCGAACTCGACCAACCCGTCGGGCGCCCAGACGACCATCACCGGGAATCACTTCGTACGCTGTCTCTCTAAGGCCGTCTACAACTCCGGCTCGGGAGGTACGGCCTGTCAGAGCGGGCCCGACTCCAACGGTCTCTACCCGAATGGGGGCTATTACGGGGTTGGCGCCTACTTCTCAGGTCCAACCACCTGGCAGGGCAACGTCTGGGACGACAATCTGGCGACGGTTCCTGAGCCCTGAGCATTCGGCCTCCCCGACGGATCTCAGCTTGCCGCGATCCGTCGGGGGTCGTGCGGCTCGGTGGCAAAGCCCGTCGCGGTCTGGGGACCGAGTCCCTGCTTCCAAGACGAGCGCGCATAGCCGAATGCGCCGGCCCAGCTGAGCTGTCGTGATCGACCCGCGATCGGTGAGGGCGATAGATGCCAGCACGAGTGAGGCCAGGTCGGCGATCAGCTGGGCCTGCAAAACCATTTGATTAGCCGCGGGCTTACTTCCTGGCCGCGCCCT
>CAVWBK010000001.1:0-289304 GCA_963753245.1 uncultured Solirubrobacterales bacterium | reverse complement strand
CCGCATCGTCGGGTATTAGACCCGGGCCCCCTGCAGAGGGGGCCCGGGAACGGCCGTGGCTGGGCTTTGAGCGCGATTACTGGGTGCCGCGCGGGTGCGGCATGTGGTCGCTCAAATGCATGCTCTCGAGCACCTTTGGCACATAGATCAGGCCGCAGAGGCCGACGACCGTGTAGACGACGTCGCGCAGCGTGCCAGCGCTGAAGACGTCGGCGATCACGTTCGTGCCAAAGAGGCCGACCATGCCCCAGTTGAGGGCGCCGATCACGATGATGAGGAGCGCAATTGGCTCCAACCGCTTGACCATCTCCATCTCGTCCACCTCCTGAAGATAATGCGGATAGTTACGATCTATTAACACCGCGGTGGCTCCGCGGTTACTGCCCAGGCCGGCGCCGAGGAGCAGCTCTCAGAGCTCGAGCCAGGTGCCGGCGGGGCCGAGATTGCACACCCTCGTCGCGCCGATCTGACTCTCACAGCCCCAGGACTCGTGGATGTGGCCGCAGAGCGCGATCGGCGGGCGCTTCTCCTCGATTCCCTCGAGCAGGGCCTCGCTGCCGAAATGCTCCCCGCTTGAGTTGGCGTCGCAGTGACCCTTGGGCGGCGAGTGCAAAACCAGAGCCGCGCCGGGAGGGCAATCGCCGATCATCGCTCCCGCGGCGGCCTCATCGAGATCAAAGCTCCAATCCCAAGGGGTGACCGGGATGCCCGCCCCGAGCCCGAAAAACTCGATACCCTCGATCGTCGTCGCTTCGCCGTGCAGGATCCGCGCCGCCCCCCAGCTGGCGGCCGCCTCGCGCAGGGCATCGACGGTCTCGTTATTGCCGGGAACCAGGATCGTCGGCGCCTCGATCGCGGCCAGCGCCGCGATCGTCTCCTCAAGCCCCTCGTGAACGGAGGCGAAGTCACCGGCACCGATGACGACATCGGCCTCGGCGGACATCGCGACCAGCGTGGCCGCCTGAGGGAGATCGCGATGCAGGTCACTGAAGGCGAGGACTCTCATCGCCAAAACCTAGCCGCCCGAGGCATCGGGCTCCTCGACGAGCCCCTCCACCTTGCCGCTGGGTAGCGCCACGGCGGAGACGAGAAAGGCGAGGACCATGACCCCCGCCATCACGTAGAAGACCGTGCGCGAGGCGAGGGCGAAGTCATGCCGGACGGCGCCTTCGATCGTCGCCAGTGCCCTCTGGGCATGGTGGCCTGCCTGCGCAGGTGCTCGCGCCGCGGCTCCGGAGCCGTTGCTGATTGAGGCGGCGATCTCGTCGGCCTTTGCCTTGGGGACCCCGTGGGAGCCGAGCGTCGTCTCCAGGTTTGACTTGTTCTCGAGGATCAGGATCGTGCCGAGCACCGCGAGCCCGATGCTCGAGCCGAAGTTGCGCACGGTCTGCGTGATCCCGGTCGCCTCGCCGTAGCGGCTGGCGGGCACTCGGTTTAGGGCGTCGGTGTTCGCCGGGCTGAGGACCAGGCCGACGCCGGCACCGGCGAGCACGATGTAGGGCCACTGGGCGCTGACCGAGAGGTCGGGGAGCTTGTTTCCCCAAAAATAGAAGCCGATCGCGGCTATCGCGCAGCCGGCGACCACGGTGGGGCGGGCCCCGACGCGGTCCAAGACCCTGCCCCCCCACTGGGTGGCGATCGCAAAACCGGCGAAGAAGATCAGCAGGTAGAGCCCGGTTTCTGAGGCGCTTTCGCCGAGTGAGATCTGCGCGTACATACTGGCGAAGAAGAAGAGCGGAATGAAGGGGATCATCAGCAAGAAGAGGACGACGTTGTCGACCGCGAAGGCGCGGTCGCGGAAGACCGAGAGGCGGAGCAGCGGGTTGGCGACCCGCAGCTCGAAGGCGACGAAGGCAACCAAAAGCGCTGCGCCGACACCGATGCAGGTCCAGGTGGCGGCGCTTCCCCAACCCCAGACGCTCGACTGCTGCAGGCCCAAGACCGTGAGCGCCATCCCGCCCGTGATTAGGACAGTACCGCGGTAATCGAGCGCTGCCGGCTGCTTTTTATTCTCCGGCTTTGAGATCGCGGTGAGGATCAGGGCGATGATCGCGACCGGGATGTTTACCCAGAAGATCGCCCGCCAGGTCCACTCGGTCAAATAGCCGCCGGCGATCGGTCCGATGCAGGTCAGGCCGCCGGCGATCCCGAAGAAGAGCGCCAGCGCCCGCCCGCGTTCGCGCACCGGGAATGCCTCGAGCACGATCGCCAGGGCGGCCGGAAACATGAGCGCCGCGCCGGCGCCCTGGATCACGCGAAAGACGATGATCCAGGCCTCCGCGCCGCCGCCGGTCGGGGTCGCTCCACAAAGCGCCGAGGCGGCGGCGAAGATGACCACGCCGATCGTCACCATCTTGCGGTGGCCGGCGATATCGGCGAGTCGCCCGCCGAAGGCGAAGAGCGCCGAGAGCGAGAGCAGGTAGCCGTTGATGATCCACTGGACTCCGGTTGAGGAGAGCGAGAGGTCGTTCTGCAGGTCGGGGATCGCGATCGCGACGATCGTCTGGTCGATGAAGGTCATCGAGACGGCGAAGACCATCGCGGCAAGGACAAGGTTCCTGCTGGCGGTGCCAGATTCCATGGCCGACACGTTTGATGTTGTGGCGCCGATTCCTCCCGGCCTCCGGGTTCGATAATCTCGCCGCGAAATGCCCGACGTGTTCTGGATCGGCCTCTCCATCTCCGGCCTGTGCGTACTGGTCGGGCTGATCTCCGGCGCCCGCTCGCGGACGACCTCGACGCTCACCGGTCTGGCGATCGGCGCCTATATCGGTCTGATGGCCGGTTTCCCGCTGCTCGCCCTCGGGCTCGCGTCCAGCTAGGAGCGAGAGTGGTGGTTCCCTCGCTGCGGCTTCGCGATGGCGTCGAGATTCCCCAGCTCGGCTTTGGCGTCTTCCAGGTGCCCCCGAAGGACACCCAGGCGGTGGTCGAGGAGGCGCTGGGCGCCGGCTATCGCCACATCGACACGGCCGCCGCCTATCGCAACGAGAACGGCGTCGGCGCCGCGATCGCGGCGTCGGGCATCCCGCGTGAGCAGATCTTTGTCACGACCAAGCTCTGGAACTCCCAACAGGGCCGTGAGGGGGCCCTTGAGGCCTTCGATAAATCTCTGAGCCGGCTGGGACTCGACCACGTGGATCTCTACCTGATCCACTGGCCGGTGCCCGCGCAGGACCTCTTCGTCGAGACCTGGCGGGCCTTTGAGCAGATTCATGCGGAGCGGCGCTCGCGCACGATCGGCGTCTCGAATTTCCGGATCGAGGATCTCGAGCGGCTCGAAAACGAGACCGAGCGGCTGGCAACCGTGAACCAGGTCGAGCTGCACCCCCGCTTTCAGCAGGGCGAGCTGCGCGCCTGGGGGCGGGAGCATGGCGTGATCACCGAGGCCTGGAGCCCGCTGGGCCAGGGTGCCCTGCTCGGCGAGGCCGAGATCATCGAGATCGCCAGGCGCCACGAGAGGACCCCGGCGCAGGTGATCCTCCGTTGGCACATCCAGCTGGGCAACGTCGTTATCCCCAAGTCGGTGACGCCGCAGCGGATCGCCGAGAACATCGACATCTTTGACTTCGAGCTCAGCCAGGCGGAGATGGCCGCCTTCGCCGAGCTCGATAACGGTCGGCGTTTCGGCCCCGACCCGGCGACCTTTGCCTCCCCCTAGGAGCTCGTGAGCGGCGGCGATCTGGTCCGCGGCCGGCCGGCTCGGGCCCTCGATCGGCGGGCGATGCGAAAGCGCGGCGTCCTGCGCGAGATCGGCGTCGCAGTCTCGGAGGCGAGCGCCCGCGCCGATGCCGACACGGCGACCCGCATGCGCCGCGTGAATGCCGTCGCCGCGAGCGCCTTCATCCTCGGTGGCTCGCTGTTTGCGATCGGCGCCGCCCTTGCCCAGGCCGGCGTCGCCACGATCACCTATTGCTCGGTTTACCTCGCCGGGGGCGTCTTCTTCAGCAGCGGCGGCTACGCCTCGCTGCTGCAGGCGATCAACGGCCCCCGTGAGGTCGGCGCCGCGGGCCTGCTCAGTGCGCCGGCCTGGCGCTGGTGGTCGCGCGAGCCAGGGCGGCTTGAGTGGTTGAGCGCCGCTGTCCTGTTCGCCGGCACGATCGTCTTTGCGATCAACATCGTCGACTCGTTCATCGGCGGTCTGGGGGCGAGCGCCGAGAACCGGCTGGTCTGGTCACCGGACATGGTCGGCTGCTCGCTGTTCCTGATCTCCGGAGAGCTGGCGATGGTCGAGATGGGCGGCTGGGGACGGCGCCCCAGAGACCTCGGCTGGTGGATCGTCTTCGTCAATCAGATCGGCTCGGTGCTTTTTATGGTCGCCGCGGTCGCATCCTTCGTGCGGCCCTCAAGCGGGGACGAGGTGGCGGTCGGGATCGCCAACTGGGGCACGCTGAGCGGTGCTCTTTGCTTTGCGATCGCCGGTGCGATGCAAGAGCGCGAGCGGCCGCTCACCTAGCCGGGACCCCGCCTTCGCCGTGGCGAACCCGGTAGCGCCCCTCGCCGTAGGTGCGGGTCTCGTAGACGATCATTGCCCAGATCAGCAGGTTGGCGATCGCGAGCGCGGCGAGCGCCGGCAACTCGGTCGCCAGCGGCACGAGGATCAGCAGCAGCGCCGCGAGCAGGACCCGCTGGCGGTTGATCGAGTGGATGTGGCGGTAGCGAAAGGCGACATGGCCGAGCAGATACACGGCGACGCCGCCGAGCAGGGCGAAGGCGGGGACCGTGCCGAGGTGATCGTTGAAGTGACCGATCGTGACTTTCAGGCCGAGAGCGGCGAGCACGATCCCGGCGACCATGATCAGGTGGATGTAGGAATAGGAGTCGCGGGCCATCTCATTTTGGACCCGGCCCGGCTCGGCGTCGGCGAGGCGTCGCCCGGAGACGATCGCGACGATGTCGAAGTAGGTCCACCACATCGCTGCGGTGAGCGCCACGCCGAGAACCGCGGCGGCGCCGATCCCGAGGTTCAGTTCGCCCGAGGCGCCGGCGCCGATCGCGACGATTGACTCGCCGAGGGCGATGATCACAATCAGCCCATGGCGCTCGGCAAAGTGGGAGGGTGAGAGCTTCCAGCCTTCGGAGCCAAACAGGTAGGGGCCGCCCATGTCGAGCCCCAGCGCCGCCAGCCAGAGCGCCCCCTGCGGGAGGCCGTCAAACAGCGAAGCGGTCACCAGGAGACCGACCGCGATCGCGCTGCTCGCCGCCAGTCCGAGCACCGAGTGGCGCAGCGCGTCATCCTCGGGACTGGCGAGCATGAAGAGGGCGATGTGGGCGACGCGCACGGCGCCGTAGAGGAGGGCGAAGGTGAGCGCCAGGGCGCCGAAGGCCTCCGGCACACAGAGCGAGACGATCAAAAGCGCCGCCATCGCGCCGAAGATGACCAGCCGCACCGCACCCTCCTCAGGGTCGATGACGCTGGTCAGCCAGGCATAACCCACCCACGCCCACCACAGCATGCCCAAGACCAGGAGGCCCTGGATCAGGCCCGACCAGCTGCGGTGGTGATACATCAGCGTCGTGCACTGGGTGATCGCCAGCACGAAGACGAGGTCAAAGAAGAGCTCCAGCGGCGTCACCTGCTCGCCTTCGCGAAGCGCCGCGCCGAGCCGCGGGGAATGGCTCTCAGGCATCTTCAGCGTGGTACTGAGCGAGCAGTCTCTCCTCCTCATCTCTTTTCGGGAACATGAAGAAGACGAGGGCGGCGCCGGCCAGGATCGCGACGATGCCCGCCGTGTAGGCCCACTGGTCGCCCTGCAGGAAGGAGGTTTTGGCGGCGGCGATGATCTGCTGGCTGTAGTGGGGATACTGCGCGGCGGTGTCGGCTGCGCTTGAGAAGGACTTGGTCAGCTCGCCTTCGACGTTTTCGCTGACCTTCGCCTGTTCTGGGGAGGTGGCGATCGCGGTTCCGACCGCGGCGGCGTAACCGGCGGTCAGAAGGGCACCGAAGATCGACTGCATGATCGCCCCGCCGAGGTCGCGCTGCAGATCGGCGGTGCCGGAGGCCATCCCGGCGCGCCTCACCGGCACCGAGCCGGTCAGCGAGTGGGAGGCGGGAGTGCCGGCAAACCCGACCCCGATCCCGATCAGGGCGTAACCGAGCCCGACCTTCCAGTAGGAGATGTCCTGCTTCCAGAGCAAGAGCATGACGAGAAAACCGAGATCGCAGAAGAGGTAGCCGATCAGCAGGGTGAAGCGGGCGCCGCGTGTCTCGACCAGCTTGGCAGAGCGCGGTGCGACGATGACCATCATCACCGCGGCCGGCAGGATCGCCAGGCCGGAATCCAGGGTCGAGTATTCGAGCACGTTCTGGAGGAACTGCTGGCCGATGAACATCGCGCCCATCAGCGAGCCAAAGACGATGATCCCCGCGCAGGCGGCGACCCAGAAGATGCGCCGCGCGGCGACATCGAGGTCATAAAGCGGCGAGCGCGCCCGACGCTGGCGAATGATGAAGGCGGCGACCGTTGCGATCGCAACCAGGCCCAGACCGATCGCCACGGTTCCCTTGCCGGGTACCGGGGCGAGGTTGATCCCCAGGACCACCGCCGCGATCAGCAGGATCGAGAGGACGCCGCCGATGTTGTCGACCGGCTCGGTCGCCTCGTTGACGTGGGCGGGCACATAGCGCCAGGCCATGAACAGGGCGACCACCGCCAGCGGCAGCGTGATCAGGAAGACCGAGCCCCATTCGAAATGCTCGAGCAGGGCACCGGAGAGGAGCGGCCCCAGCGAGGCGATCGCACCGCCGATTGCAGACCACAGTGCGATCGAGCGGGTGCGATCGGCACCTGACCAGAGTGCGGTGATCAGAGCCAGGGTGGTGGGGAAGGCCATGCCGGCCGCGACGCCGCCAAACAGACGGGCGATGAAGAGAACACCGTCGGAGGGGGCGAAGCCGGCGAGCAGCGAGGCCGGGATCGTCAATCCCATCCCCAGCATCAGCATCATCTTGCGCCCGTAGCGATCGCCGAGCGCACCGAGGTAGAGGACCGAGGTCGCCAGTCCCAGCGAGTAGCCGACCGCGATCAGGTTGAGCGTCGTTTGGCCCGAGCCAAAGGCCTTGCCGATGTCGGGCAGGGCGACATTTGCGACCGCCAGGTTCAGGTTCGCGACGGCTGCGACCAAGATCAGCGTCGCGAGAACGAGGCCGGCGCGCTTGGGGCTACTGGACTCCATGTCGATGTCAACCTATCCGGCTTGACGGTTCGCGCGCGCCAGGTGCTCTGATCTTGAGAGGATCAGGCGATGGCGGCGGAGCGCAAGAGGCCCGAGTTGCCCCGGGCCGAGAAGACACTGCCCGGGGTCTGGCGTTTGCGCCTCCCACTTCCCTGGCCGGGAGTGCCGCACGGCAACGCCTGGGCCCTCGCCGCCGGCGAGGGCATCGTCCTCTTCGACACTGGGATCGGCGGCAAGGACGGCTTTCGCCGGTTCGACCTCGCCCTCAGCCAGGCTGGCTTCAGGGTCGAGGATGTGCGTCTGCTCGTCTGCACTCACTCCCATACCGACCACTACGGCCTGGCGGCGCCGATCGTCGAGAAGTCGGGCTGCGAGCTCTGGATGCATCCCGCCTGGGGGCACGTGCGCCTGCTTGCCGATGACCCCAGCGCGGCGCTTGAGCAGCGGATCGAGGTCGCTCGCCAAAGCGGCGTGCCGCCGGCCTCGCTGGAGCGCTACCGCGAGAGCCGGCGGGGTTCCACCGACAACGGCATTGACGCGATCGTCGAGCCCGACCGCGAACTGCTCCCGGGTGTGGAGATCGAGACCGACCTCGGCACCTGGCGGGTGTATGAGACGCCCGGCCACGCCCCCTCCCATGTCGTCTTGCACCAGCCCCAAAGTCATCTGATGATCTCCGGCGATCACCTGCTGGGGCGCACGGTGCTGTTCTTTGACCACGGCCATACCGGGGACCCGATCGGTGAGTTCCTGAGCAGCCTCGAGCGAGTCGAGCCGCTCGAGGTGGATCTGGTCTTGCCCGGCCACGGGCGCCCGTTTCGCGACCCCGCGGTCAAGATCGCCGAGGCGCGCCGCCAGGTCGATCGGTTACTCGACAAGAGCCGTGAGGCTCTCGCCGCTGGCGAGCGCACCGCCTTTGAGATCGTCGCCGAGATCGTCGGCCCCGAGGGGGTCAACTCACCGGCCAGCGCCTGGGCGCTGCAGATAGTGCTTTCCAGCCTCGATCACCTGGCGATCCTCGGTGAGGTCAGGGCGCTCGCCGGCACCGATCCGCAGCGCTGGGCGCTTCAGTAGCCTCCCCGCCGATGGCCAGCTTCACTTTTGTGCGCGAGGTGGCGGCGCCTGCGGAGGTGGTCTTCGACGTGCTCGTCGACCACCGTGGCTACTCGAAGATCACGATGCTGCGCAAGGCCGAGCTCGAGCGTGAGGGCGATCCAGCGCCCAACGGTAGCGGGGCGATCCGTGTGCTCAGCGCGGTCGGACCCGCACTGCGCGAGGAAGTGCTGACCTACGAGCCGCCGACTCGCTTCTCATACAGGCTGCTCTCGGGGCTGCCGGTTCGCGATCACGTCGGAACTGTCGAGCTGACCCCTGAGGTCGGGCGCACCCGGATGACCTACGCGGTGCGACTGATCCCGACCGTGCCGCTTGGCGGCGCCGTGGTAATCGGCGTGGTGAGGACTGGCGTCAAGCAGCTCGTCGCCGGAATCGCCAAGGAGGCCGAACGCCGCGCTTCCCACTCGACGGATGGCTGAGGAGAAACCCGGGGGCGGCTCGGACAAATCGCAGCGGCCCGCCGGCAAGAAAACCGAGAAGGTGGGCGAGGAGCAGAGGCCGTCCGATCGCAAGCAATCGCTCGCGAAAGGCAAAGCGGCGCCGAAACGCGGCCTCAGGCGAAAGCTCGCGGCCACCTGGCTCGGGCTGCGTCACCCGAAGAAGCTCTGGCGCGAGCGCCGGCGCTTGGTGATCGTTGCCGCCGCGGTGCTCGTCCTCGGGATCGTCGGCATCGTGGTCGCCTACGAGGCGCTCAAGCGCCCCCCCGACGTCCACAACGGAAACGCCTTCTTCAAACCCGAGAAACCGAAGCGGCCGGTGGTCAAACCGACGAACTGGCCGATGTTCGGCCTCAACAGGGCCCGCACCCGCTATCTGCCGGCCGACAGGGTCAAGCCCCCCTTTCGTTTGCTTTGGCACTACAGCGAGCGACCCCTGCTTGAGTTCCCGCCGATTTACGTCAACGGCAGGCTCTATGTGGTCAACAACAGCGGCACCGCAATTGCCCTCAACGCGAATACCGGCAAGGTGCTGTGGGAAAGGCGCCTGGGCCAGCTGAACGCCTCTTCCCCGGCTTACTCCAAGCATCGCCTCTACATCGTCAATCTCGTGCCCGGGCAGGTGGTCAAGCTCAACGCGAATACCGGCAAGGTGATCTGGAAACGAGCACTCCCCGGCCGCGCGGAGTCCTCGCCCTTGGTGATCGGCAACAGCCTCTACTTCGGATGCGAAAATGATCAGCTGTTCGCGCTCAGCACGCGGAATGGCAACGTGCGCTGGGCCACGACTCTCGGCGGTCCGGTCAAGTCCGCCCCCGCCTACCGCAACGGCGTGCTCTACGTCGGTGACTATGGCGGCTACATGAACGCGGTCGATGCAAAGACCGGCAAGATCCGCTGGCAGACCGCCTCCCTCGGGCAGGGCTTCGGCACCTCGGGCGAGTTCTACTCGACCCCGGCGCTTGCCTTCGGCCGAGTCTATGCGGGTAACAACGACGATCGCATATACAGCTTCGACCAGAGCAACGGGACGCTTGCCTGGTCCTACTCGACCGGCGGGTACGTCTACTCGGGCCCTGCGGTTGCGCAGACCGCTCACTCGGGGCCGACCGTCTATATCGGGTCCTTTGACGGCAATGTCTACGCCCTCAACGCGAAGACCGGTGAGCCGCGCTGGATTCGCTCCGCCGGCGGACCTGTGATCGGATCGCTGAGCGCGATCGGCAACATAGTCTATGCCGCGGAGTTCGAAAACACCACCACCGTCGGCTTCGCGATGAAGAGCGGACGACAGGTGTTTCACTACAAAACCGGCGCCTACACTCCGGTGATATCAGACGGGAAGCGCATCTACCTGATCGGCTATTCGAGCATCAACGCGCTGCAGCCCTACAAGCTGCGGGCGGGGGTCGGGAGGGCGAGGCCGGCTAGGGCCGCTCCAGCGAAGCACAGGTCCGGCTAGCGGTTACCTGAAACCAGCACCGAGGCCCGGCCTCCGCCACCCACCAGGGCGCCGTTTTCGAGCACTCGAATCGCAATGCGCTGCGCGACGGGAGCACGGTAACGAGCCAGGGTGTAGTCATAGGAGACCGGTTCGGAGCCGATCAGATGGAAGGCCGCCGGCAGGATTCGGCCGGCGTTCGCCTCGATGGCCGCCTTGGAGCCGACCAGGTCGACCTCGCGCAGACGCGGGGCTCCACGCCGCGCGAAATCGCCGCCGAGGTAGTACCGCAACGGCTGGCTGCTCGCGTATCTGTTGCTAACCACAGCGATTCCCGGCTTCAGGGTGCCGACCTGCTGGGCGGCGTTGCGCAGGTCCTCGCGCTGAAGGCGCGGAAGCCGGTCGATCTCGATCGCGAAGAGCAGAGAGTTGAGGCAGAAGGCAAGCGCGAGTGCGATTCCGAGTCGAGCGGCCGATCGCACGGCGAATCCGGCACCAAGGACGACGAAGAGGGGAACAAAGATCGGGATCAGGTTGCGGCCGTCGAGATAGTCGAAGCCCAACCCGGACAGGATCAGTGGCAGCGCGAATCCGGTTACCCCGACGGCGCCAGCCACGCACGCCGAACGCCGCTCGCGGCCCTCACCTCGCCAGACCAGCAGCGCCAAAGAGGCCAGCGCCAACCCGAGCGGAACCCCGAGCGGAACCGGGCCAGGCTGCCTGGCTCCATGCTCGTCTCCGTTGTCGTCACCGACGAACTTCGCACTGGCTCGTTCGATTCGCGAGGAAATTGCTTGGCGAGCGATCCAGGCGCCGTGAGCGTTTTCGCTCTGCTGCAGGGCGATTGGAAGCAGAAGGAGACAGGCAGAGACAACCACGGCCAGCGCCGCCGCCACCCGACGTCTGGGTGCGGCCCAGAGCAGGATCGCTGCCTCGGGCACGATCAAAAAGCCGGCGAAGTAATGGGTTGAGATGGCGAGGGCGGAGAAGATCGCCCACCAGGCGAGGTCGCGTGCGGCGCCGCTGCGCCGTGCCCGGGCGAAGAACCAGAATGAAAGCGCCGCCAAAAGGAAGACGAGCGCATAGGCGCGAGCGTCTTGGGAGAACCAGATCAGCACCGGGCTGGTGGCCACGATCGCGGCCGCGATCAGAGCGGCTCGACGCGAAAGCGGCATTGCCAGCGCCCCGAGGTAGATGACCACGATCGAGGCGGTGCCGGCCAGTGCTGAAAGCGAGCGCAACCCGACCTCCCCGGTTCCGAACACTCGCGACCACAGCCAGGCGAGCGTGTAATAGAGGGGCGGGGTCGACTCGCTGTTGGCGACGCTGGAGACGGTGTTGAAGAAGTTCGGGTGCAGGACCCGAACTGCGGTCACCGCCTCGTCGTAGCGAAAGCTCTGTAGGTCGAGGGTGGCAAAGCGAAGTACCCCCCCGAGCGCAACGATCCCCCCCAAGGCGACAAGGTGCGGCGAGGCTCTCAACCGGCGCCAAATCTGCCTGGCCATGGTCGCTACGGACCCACACCACCATGAGGTAGCGGCGGGGGCGGTGGCGGCGTCGGGTGCCCGGGGGCGAAAGCGGGGAAGCGCTTCGAGTGAATCTGCTTGGCGAGGACGGTGAGGCTCGCCGGGTAGTTCTGGATCCGGTAGGGGCTCGAAGAGCCGAAGTCCTGATAGTAGACGAGCATCTTGCAGCGCTGGTGGCGCTTGACCCAGGTCATCAGGTGTTGGACGTAGCGCGGGTCATCACCACTTGAAACGCCGAACTCGGGGATCGCAAAAGGCTTGGCTGAGAAGCGATTGTAGAGCCCGTTTAGCGAGTGCCAGTCCTGGTCGTCTGAGTAGAAGTCGGTCCCCACCCAGTCGACGTAGCTGTTGCCCGGGTAGAAGTATTTGGGCCGGTTTTGGGGCACCGTCGGCGAGCCGGCTGGCAGGGTGCTCCAGATCACCGCGACCGGTGCCCGCGGCAGGCCGTTGATCGTCGGGCTCAAGGCGGGCAAACCGGCTTCGGCGAGGCGTGCGTCGATCTTCGCTCGCTTACCGCCGCCGTGCAGGATGATGTAGATGCGCCGAAAGGCGCGCCGGTACCAGAAGGGGCTGTGGGAGGAGTCGCGCAGATTGCCTTCGCAGTCATAGGCGGCATAGACGTTGATGCAGCGGTTGGGCTCGCCCAGCGGGCGCACGTAGGCACGCATCCGCTTTGCCCAAAACAGCGTGTTGAGACGGATCAGGTACCGATCGCCGACCCCTTCTGCGATTTCCCGCGGGGTGATCAACTCGTGCCCATCGCCGGAATCGGCGGTCGTGATGTGCAGGATCGGCCGCGCCCGCGCCGCCTGCCAACGCTTGATCGACTGAGGAAAGTCCGAGCCCCAGGACCTGAAGCTCTCGATCAGCGCCGGATGCTTGTTGAGGGCGCTGCTGAAGTGGCCGAAATCAGCCGAGTTGCCGGTGTCGCTGGCGCCGAAGAAGATCTTGTCGCCCTGCGGCTCGAGCGAGCCGGCGTGCGCCGCTGTGGGCGCGATCGCCAGGCAGGTCGAGAGCGCGGCGAGCACGAGCACCGCGCACAGGCGTTCTTGAGCGGCTCTGGCTTGCACTCGGGGGCCTCTTCTACCAGGGTCGGTGTGGGATTCGCGAAATAGACATCGACGGGCTGAAATCGTCCAATCCGTGCGCTCGAGGAGCCGCCTGGCTTGGACCTGGAACACTGCTTGGACGTGATCGATCCGCTGCAGCGTTGGCGTCAGTTTGGGGAGAAGCCCGACTTCGCCGGTCTGCTGAGCTTCGCCGCTATGCCCTACACCGAGGACCCCGCCGAGCTCGGCGGAGTTGATATTGCGATCCTCGGCGCGCCGACCGATGACCTCGTCTCAGACCGTCCCGGTGCCCGCTTTGCCCCGCGTGCGATCCGCGCAGCCAGCTGCCCTCCCGGACGCCACCTGGAGGCCGGGATCGACGGCTTCGGCGAGCTGGCGGTCATCGACTACGGCGATGCTCCGGTCCTGCCGGCCGACCCCGGCGCCACTCACGCTGCGATCGAGCGCACCGTCGGTGAGATCCTCGACGCCGCTGCAATGCCGATCATCCTCGGTGGCGATCACGGCATCGCCGAGCCCGACATCCGTGCCTGCGCCGCCCGCCATGGCGGCTCGCTTGGCCTCGTCCACTTCGATACCCACACCGACACCGGTAGCGAGGTGTTCGGAGTCGAGGTCTCCCACGGAACACCGATGCGACGCCTGGTCGAGGCCGGTCAGCTCGATCCCGCCCGCTACGTTCAGATCGGGTTGCGCGGCTACTGGCCCGGCGAGGAGGAGTTCGCCTGGCAGGCCGCGCGCGGGATCACCAGCATCTTCATGCACGACCTGCGCGAGCGCGGGATCGACGCGGTGATCGAGGCCGCGATCGCGGCCGTGGGGGAGGGGCCGGTCTTCCTCTCGGTCGACATCGACGTCCTTGACCCCGCCTTCGCACCGGGCACCGGGACCCCCGAGCCGGGCGGGATGACGAGCGCTGAGTTACTGCGCGCCTGCCGACAGATCGCCAGCCGGGTTGAGCTCGTCGGCGCCGAGCTGGTCGAGGTGATCCCGACCGCCGTCGGCTCAGCCGACATCACAGCGCTGGTCGCCGAGCGGGTGGTGCGCGAGATCATCACCGGCGTCGCTATGCGGGCTCGCTAGCGACGATCGCCAGTACCTCGGCGCCATATTTGGCGACGAAGCTGGGGCCGACGCCGCTGATCTTGGCGAGGCCGCCGGCGCTGGCCGGTCGCGCCGTCGCGATCGCCTCCAGGGTGGCGTTATGGGCGACCGTGTAGGCGGGCTTGCCCGCCGCGGCCCCCAGGCGCCAGGCCCGCAGCTGCTCAAAGAGAGGCGCATCGGCGACCGAGAGCTCGGGCGTCGGTGCCGCACCCCTGCGCGGAGTACGGGCGGGGCGGACGGCGATCGTCTCTGGATCGGGCAGCCAGCGCAGCGGATCGCAATGATCACAGCAGCGTTCCAGGGGCCGTCCCGCCTGGCGATCACCGAAATGGTCGAGCAACTGGCGCCGGCGGCAGCGCTCGGAGTAGATGAAGGACTTGATCACTCGGTAATCGCGCCAGCCGCGCTCGCGGGCGATCTCCTGTTCGGGACTGCGCTGTTCGTTGAAGCGAACCAGGCGGCCGAGGTCAGCGCGCATCGCGAGCAGCACGGCCTTCGCCGGCAGGCCATCACGCCCGGCCCGTCCGGCCTCCTGGTAGTAGGCCTCGAGGCTGGTCGGGATCGCCATGTGCCAGACCGAGCGCACACCGGCCTTATCAACCCCCATCCCGAAGGCGTTGGTGGCGACAATCACGTCGACCTCATCGGCCATGAAGCGACGCTGGGACTCGGTGCGCTCCTCGGCCTCGATCCCTGCGTGATAGGCGAGCGCCGATCGCCCCGCTCGGCGCAGCAGCGCGGCGACTTCCTCGGTGTCCCTGCGGGTCCCGCAGTAGACGATCGCGGGGCGGTTCTCTGGGTCGGCGAGGCCGACCTCGAGCAACGCCATTCGTCGCGCCTTGGAGCCCCTGCCCTCCAAGCCCACGACGTCGAAGGAGAGGTTGGGCCGATCAAAGCCGGAGCGGATCCGCAGCGGGTCGCGCAGCGCGAAGCGCGAGACGATCTCCGCCGCCACCGCCTCGGTTGCGGTCGCCGTACAGGCCATCACGGTCGGTCGCCCGAGTCGCTCGGCAATCTGGGGCAACCGCAGGTAGTCGGGGCGAAAGTCATGACCCCACTCCGAGACGCAGTGCGCCTCATCGACAGCGAGCAGGTCGACCCGGCGTGCGCCGATCGCCTCGAGAAAAGGACGCGAGGCGAAGCGCTCGGGCGCGCAGTAGACGATCCGCGCCTCGCCACCGCGGACTCGGGTGAGCGCCAGTCGTGCCGCCTCCTCGCTGATCGCCGAGGAGATCATCGCCACCGGGTGCCCGGCCGCGCTCAGGCGCTGCCATTGATCGTTCATCAGTGCGATCAGCGGGCTGACGACGATCGTCAGATCCTCCGAGGCAAGGCCGGGCAGCTGGTAGCAGAGGCTCTTCCCACCCCCGGTCGGCATTACCACCAAGGAATCTCGCCCCTGCAATGCCGCCTCGACGGCCTCCTGCTGTCCGGGCCGCCAGCGCTCAAAGCCGAGCTGGCCCAGGAGAGCATCGGCTCGAGTCCCTGCACCGACGGCACGGGCCTCGGTGGACTGGGCGGCGGGGGTGGTGCTCATCCGTTCAACCTAGGCGGTTGAGCGGCGGGGGCGTGGCCTTCCCCGCCACTCCCGCACGCCGCGGTCGCCGCGGGACTTCAAAGCGCGGGCTCGATTCGCCCATCCGGGATCCGCGGCGCCAAAAGCGCCTTCGCCTGCCCGAGTTGTGCCGCTGCTGCGATGGTCCAGCGCGCGACGTCACGCTGATCGGTTGGGGCGGTGTCCTTCATGAGGCGGGTGCGGGAGCGCTCGAGCCCGGCTTTGACCCCCGCGATCGCCCCGCTGATGGGGCCGCAATCTTTAGGACGCCGTCTTCTTCAGAGCCGCCGTTGCAGCGCAGCGTGTATTCGCCTGCCTTGAGGGTCAGCCAGAAGCTGCCGGTCAGCCCTTCGGTGATGTCCTCCCTCTCGCCGAGGATCGTTTCGCCTTCGAGCACCTCGAGCTCGGTGACGCTGGCGCTACCGCCGTTGGTGATCTCGAAGCTGACCGGGCCAGCCGGTGCGCTCGCGTCATGGGGCAGGCAGCCGGCGTCGTTGAGTTCAAAGGAGAGCTTCTTCGCACCGGGCGGTGCTTCTTCGCTCGAGCCGCAGCCGGCCGCGAAGACGGCGAGCGCGGCGATGCCGGCCAGGGCCGGCAGGATTCGGGCGAAAGATCGAGTCATCTGCAAAGCGGTTTCTTGATCGTGTTTCGAGGTCAAAAAAAGCTGTGGTTAGGGCACCCTAACAAAACCGACAGCCTGAGTCGGGAATGGTGCTTTCCTCGGGCGGTGCCCGCGCCCGGCCCGGTGGGGCGATCGGCCCAGGCGGTCGCGGTGAGCGAGCTCAGCCCGAGCGCCGCCGAGCGCTCACGCGGGATTTCCGGCGGCGGTTCGGGCAGCGCTGCGCAGAGGCGCGCGTCGGCGCGGCCGCAGGTGGTCGGGCCAGACCACGTAGAACACCATCGGTACGGCGTAGAGCAGATAAGCGCCAACCTCGACGATCGTCGGCTGTGGTTGGAGGCCGAGCATCCCGGTCAGCAGCGAGCCCGAGACAGTGCCCGGCTTGACCAGCCAGGTCAGGTCGAGCGCCTGGCTCTGCAGGCCGTTGATCCACCCCGCCTCATGGGCGGTGTGGGCGGCGGTGGCCAACAAACCGGCGGCGACGAAGATCAGCACAAGACCGGTGATCCGAAAGAAGCGATGGAGGTTGATCCGCACACCGCCGCGGTAGAGGCCGATGCCGATCGCCAGGGCGACGGCGAGGCCGAGCACCGCACCGGCGCCGGCGGCGAGTGGGTCGGTCGCGTCCTGGAAAGCGGCGAGCAGAAAGACCGAGGTCTCAAAGCCCTCGCGCACAACGGCGAGGAAGGCCATCCCGACCAGGGCCATGGTCGAGCCCGTGGCCAGCGCTGAGGCAGCCCCACCCTCGAGTTCGGCCTTGATCCCGCGGGCGTGGCGGCGCATCCAGATGATCATGTAGGAGATCGTCGAAACCGCGATCAGACCGACGATCGTCTCCAGGCCCTCCTGTTGCTGCTGGGGCAACTGCTGACCGACGAGACGCAGGGCGACGGCGATCGCGGTGCAGAGCGCGATCGCGATTGCGACACCGATCCACATCTGTCGCGTCGCGTCCTCGCGGCCCTCCTTGACCAAGAAGGCGGCGATGATGCCGACGATCAGGGAGGCCTCGACGCCCTCGCGCAGGGTTATGACGAATGTGGGGATCATCAGTTAGGTCGCCCTAATGAGGGCACCCGAAAACCTAGCACGATGGTTGGGATTGGGCTCCGGGGCTCAGTCCTCGGGCAGCCAGGGTTCTGACCACTGGCAGAGGCCGCGGGTCAGCTTCTTGGCCTCCTCGGGCCCCCAGGTGCCGGGTTCATAGGGATGAACCGACCCGGGATCGTCGAGCAGCGGCTCGACGATCCGCCAGGTCTCTTCGACGGCGTCCTGGCGGGTGAAGAGGGTGTAGCGGCCGGCGATCGCATCGCCGAGCAGGCGCTCGTAGGGCTCGGGGTCCTCGCCGGGCGTCTTCTCGAACCGCACCGCCAGGTCGGCCGGCTCGAAGGCCTCCTCGCCGGCGCGCTTGGCAAAGAGGCGGATCCGCGCGCCGGGGGCGGGCTCGATCCGCACCGTGAGCTGGTTGGGATCGGGCTTGGCACCGGATCCGACCCCGAGCCGCGGGGGGCGCTTGAAGGTGACGGTCACCTCGCTGGCCTTCTCGGGCATGCACTTACCGGCGCGAATGAAGAAGGGGACCCCGCTCCAACGCCAGTTGTCGACCTCGAGCTCCACCGCCGCGAAGGTCTCGGTGCTCGAGTCGGCGGCCACGTCCTTGACCTCGCGGAAGCCCTTGTACTGGCCCCGAACGTATTTCTTCGGATCGGCCGTGCGCACCGCTTTGAAGAATTCGAGCTTCTTGTCGCGGATCGAGTCGTGGTGGTTGCCGGTCGGCGGCCCCATGCCGACCAGCGCCAGCACCTGCAGGGCATGGTTTTGAATCACGTCGCGCATCGCCCCGACCGCGTCGTAGAAGCGGCCGCGGTCATCGACGCCGAAGTTCTCGGCGATCGTCATCTGCACGTGGGCGACGTGCTCGCGGTTCCAGACCGGCTCAAGCAGCGAGTTGGCGAAGCGCAGATAGGTGATGTCCATCACCGGCTCCTTGCCGAGGTAATGGTCGATGCGCAGGATCTGTTCCTCCTTGAGCACCTTGCGCAGTTCGGCATTTAGCTCGCGCGCGGAGTCGAGGTCATGACCAAAGGGCTTCTCGATCACGACCCGGGCGTCCTCGGTCAGCCCGGCGGCGGCGAGACCCTCGACCACTGTGGCGAAAAGCGAGGGCGGGATCTCGAGGTAGAAGACCGGCTTCTTTTTGCCCTTGATCGCCCTGCCGACCCGCGCGAAGGTATCGGCATCGGCGTAGTCGCCCTGCACATAGGAGAAGCGCTTCGCGAGTCGCTCGAAGACGTCGCCGTCGGGGCTGGAGACCGTCTTGGAGATCGCGTCATGGGCATGTTCGCGCAGCTGTTCGACGTCCCAGTCATCGATCGCAACCCCGACGATCGGACAGTCGAGCTTGCCGCGGGCCTCGAGCCGGTAGAGGGCCCGGAAGGTCATTTTCTTGGCCAGGTCGCCGGTGATCCCGAAGATCGTCAAAACGTCGGCGGCTTCGGTTGTGGGCTTCTTCGCCACTTTGGCCATCGGCCCGCAGGCTACTCGCTGGCCTGCTCGCCGGTCACCGCCAACCTGGCGTAGGGTTAGGGCCATGGAGCTAGGGATGGTCGGCCTGGGTCGGATGGGCGCCAACATGGCGCGACGCCTGATGCACGATGGCCATCGCATCGTCGCCTATGACGTCGACCCCGAGGCGGTCTCAGCGCTGGCCGGCGAGGGAGCCGAGGGGGCTGCCTCGCTGCAGGAGCTGGCCTCGAAGCTGGGCCAGCCGCGCTCGGTCTGGGTGATGGTGCCCGCCGGGGAGATCACCGAGAAGACCGTCAGCGGCGTCGCCGTGGTGCTCGACTCCGGCGACGCGATCATCGACGGCGGCAACTCCTATTACCGCGACGACATCCGCCGCGCCGAGAAGGTCCGCGAGCAGGGGATCGATTACGTGGACTGCGGCACCAGCGGTGGGGTCTTTGGTCTTAAGCGCGGCTACTGCCTGATGATCGGCGGCCCCGACGGGGCGGTCGAGCGACTCGACCCGATCTTCGCCTCGCTCGCCCCCGGCGTCGGGTCGGCCGAGCGCACGCCGGGCCGCAGCGGTGATCCGGGCCCGGCCGAGAACGGCTACCTGCACTGCGGGCCAAACGGCGCCGGGCACTTCGTGAAGATGGTCCACAACGGGATCGAGTACGCGATTATGGCCGCCTACGCCGAGGGCCTGAACGTGCTCAAGAACGCCAACGCCGGCAAGGTGAGCCGCGAGGATGATGCTGAGACCGCGCCGCTCGAGCAGCCCGAGTACTACCAGTACGACCTCGATCTGCCCGAGGTCGCCGAGGTCTGGCGGCGCGGCAGCGTGGTCGGCTCCTGGCTGCTTGACCTGACCGCGGCCGCGATGCAGGAATCCCCCGACCTATCCGACTTCGCCGGACGCGTCTCGGACTCCGGCGAGGGTCGCTGGACCTCGATCGCGGCGATCGATGAGGGCGTTCCCGCCCCCGTTCTGACCACGGCGCTGTATGAGCGCTTTGCCTCGCGCGGGCTCGACGATTTCGCCGACAAAGTGCTCTCCGCGATGCGCAAACAGTTCGGCGGTCACGACGAGAAGTCCTCGTGAGCCCGCCGCGGCTCGAGGTCGTCGACAGAGAACGAGACGCAGCGCCCCGCGCCGCCGATCTGATCGCCGCCGCCGCCCGCGAAGCGGTCACCGAGCGGGGCTCCTTCTCACTGGCGGTCAGCGGCGGTCGGACTCCGTGGGGGATGCTGGCGATCCTCAGCGATCACGAGCAGATGCCCTGGGCCGAGACCACGCTCTTCCAGGTCGATGAGCGAGTCGCCGCGCCCGGCAGCGAGGAGCGCAACCTGACCCACATTGTGCTCGCGCTCTCGATGGAGAACCAGGCCGCGATCCGGCCGATGCCGGTCACCCAGCGCGACCTCGACGCGGCGGCGCGCGAGTATGAATCCTCGCTGCCCGAGCGCCTCGATCTGATCCACCTCGGCCTCGGTCCCGACGGCCACACCGCCTCGCTGGTCCCCGGGGACCCGGTGCTGGATGTCAGTGATCGCCGGGTTGCGCTGACCGAGACCGAATACCAGGGCCACTACCGGATGACCCTCACCTATCCGGAGCTCTCCCAGGCGCGCCAGATCCTCTGGCTCGTGACCGGCCCGAATAAGACCGATGCCCTGAGCAAGCTGATCGCCGGGGACCGTTCGATCCCGGCCGGTCGGGTGGAAAACGGGGAGATGACCGTCGTCGCCGACGCGGATGCCGCCCCGCAAGATGGCTAGCGGCCCCGAGTTCCAGACCATCCTCTACGCGGTCGCCGAGGAGGTCGCAACGGTCACCCTCAACCGCCCTGAGTCGCTCAATACGATCGTCCCGCCGATGCCCGATGAGGTCGAGAGGGCCGTGGAGGCGGCGGTCGGTGATGCTGGCGTCAAGGTGATCGTCGTGCGCGGCGCCGGGCGGGCCTTTTGCGCGGGCTATGACTTCGGCGGCGGCTTTCACCACTGGGATGCTGCGCTCAACACCGACGGCGAGTGGGATCCCGGCAAGGACTTGATCGGCGCCACCGCTCAGGCCCTGGCGCCGACCCAGAAGCTGATGAGTCTGTGGCGCTCGCCGAAGCCGGTGATCGCCCAGGTCCACGGCTGGTGCGTCGGTGGGGGCAGCGACTTCGCGCTCTGCGCCGACTTGGTGATCGCCAGCGAGGATGCCCGGATCGGCACCCCCTACTCGCGGGTCTGGGGCGCCTACCTCTCGGGCATGTGGATCTACCGCCTTGGCCTAGCAAAGGCCAAGGAGTACGCGCTCAGCGGCCGACCCCTCTCCGGCACCGAGGCGGCCGCGGTCGAGCTGATCAACAAGGCGGTGCCCTTTGCCCAACTCGAGCAGGAGGTCAACGAGACGGCGCGCCGGTTGGCGGCGATTCCCGCCGCCCAGCTCGCGGCGATGAAGCTGGTCGTCAATCACGCCTACGAAAATATGGGTCTCGCCTCGACCCAGACCCTGGGCCCGATCCTCGACGGTCTGATGCGAAACACCCCCGAGGCGAAGCGCTTCATCGAGCTTGCCGAGCGCGAGGGGGTGGGGGCCGCGGTCGCCGAGCGCGACGGCCGCTTCGGCGATTACAGCCAGGCCGGCCCGGAGGACAAGCCCGACCCCGGCAATGTGATCGAGCCCTAGCCCGGTTTCAGCTCGGCCAGGCGCTTCAAGCGGGGATCGTCCTCGCCCACCATCTGGGCGAGCAACGTTTCGATCTCGGAGACGTCCAGCCCCTCGGTTGCCAGCAGCATCTGTTCGATGTCGAGCCAGTCCTTGGGCCGGTCGAAGATCGCCTTGAAGACCGCCAGGTGCTCCGGAGCCACGAAGGGAAGGGTCTCGCCGGCGAACGGCAGCCGCCGCACCTGTCCCGGCATCTCCGCGTGGATCGGCTCGTTGGTGAAAAAGACGTCGACCGGGTTTTGGCCCCACCAGACTCGGCACTGGCCGTCCCGGAGGAGGGCCGCGGGGTCGATCCCGCTCGCGTCGACTCCGAGCGGCGCCAGTGCGCCGAGGACGTCCTCCCAGCGCTCGGGGGGGATGAAGACATTCAGATCGATGTCGATCGTCGCCCGCGGCTCGGCGTAGTAGGCGAGGGCGAGCGCACCGCCGATCGCGTGGGGCACCCTGGCCGCCCTCAGCGCCGCGTGGACCGCGAGAACCTTGTCTGGCAGCGAGGGCTGCGCCAGCCGGCTCACTGACGGGCGGAGTTGAGCGGGGGGAATTCGAGTGGCTTGCCGACCCGTCCGCCGTGCGGCAGTGCGTCGGCGAGCAGGAGCAGTTCGACCAGCGCACCTCCTCGCTCGCTCGGAGTTGCCGACATCCATTCCGCGACCGAGTGCAGGGCGTCGCCGGCGGAGCGCGGTTTGGCGTCCTCGGCCAGCAGCTCGACAAGCATCCGGCGCAATCCCGAGTCGAGCACTTGGCCCTTGCCCAGCTCGGTGATCAGGGCGCGAGCCGCGCGGTCGATCGGCGCCGGTGCAACCCTCGCGCCCGCGCGCCTTGCGGCGTCGCGCAGCTGCTCGGCGTCGGGCGGCTTGGCTGCCCTGGCGCGGGCCCTCGCGATGACCTCGTCGTTCAGCTCTCTGAAGGTTGCGAGGGTGCTGCTACGCGGTCCCTTCGGGCTGCTCCGTGACTCGCGGATCTCGAACTCGCCGCGCTTGGTGGCGACAATGAAAGCCATAGTGGGTAAAGTGTACCACTATAACGCCGCCTCTCGCGCCGCTCAGACGTCGCCCAGTGAGACCGAGTGGTTGGCGAGGACCCGACCCTCGGGGTCCCACTCGCGCTTGACCTGCCTGAGCCGTTCGCAGACATCGGCGGGAAGGATCGCGTCGACGTCGCAGGGCGCCTCGGTGAAGTTGAAGTAGGCGCCGCCGGGGGCCCAGGGGGCCATCGTCTCGCCGATCTTGGTCAGCTGGGCAGTGATCGCCTCGCCCAGCTGTGGGGTCATCGGCATCCCGACGCTGTAGATGACGAAGCCTGAGTCGATGTGGCTGAGGGCGCCGGCGTCCGCGGCCGAGCGCCCGAAGGCGCCGCCCAGCTGACGCAGCTCGGAGAGCAGAAGCGGCGAGTCGGAATCTGGCCCGGCCAGCCCGACAAAGGCGTCGATCGCATCGTCGCTGAGCTCCGAGACGAGGCCGCCTTCCCCGATTCCCGGGACCGGCTGCTCGGGGTCCATGTGAATGTGGCTGAGCCCGGCGACCGGCATCCAGTCGTAGGTGTCGATGATCGTCTCGCCAATCTCACGCAGTGGGGCGATCGCAGCTTCGCCCTGCTCCCGGGTGCCGATGCAGGCGCCGTCGATCGTCAGCAGCGGCTTGCCGCGAATCGGCTCCGGCACGTCGGGGATCGGCGGCGGCGTCAGGAAGCGGACCACCGAGGAGACCTCATCGGGTTGCTCGGCCGCCCAGTCGCGATAGAGGCGAACCGCCTCGGCCCCGACCTCGGCCGGAAAGACCAGGGCGCCTGCGTAGACCTCGGCCAGCTCGAGCATCTCGATCTGCAGGGCGGTGACGATCGCGTAACCGCCGCCACCGCCTCGCAGAGCCCAGAACAGATCCGAACCCTCCTCGGCGTCGACCGTTCGCTGCTCGCCCTCAGCGGTGATGACCTCGATCGCCCTGACCCGGTTACAGGCGAAGCCGTGCTTGCGGCCGAGCCAGCTGAGACCGCCGCCGAGCGTGTAGCCGACGACGCCGACGTCGGGCGAGGAGCCAGGCATCCCGCAGAGCCCGTGCGGCTGGCCGGCTTGGGCGAGCTGCGCCGAGAGCACGCCCGCCTCGACCCGCGCCGTGCCGGCGCCGGGCTCGATCTCGATGCCGCGCATGGCGGCGGTCTTGATCAGAATCGTCTCAGCCAGCGAGGGCAGGCCGGCGGAGCCGTGGCCCGTACCCTGGCCCGCGACCCTCAGGCCCTGCTCGGCGGCGAAGGCCACCGTCTTGGCGATGTCATCGGCATTCTCAACCAGAGCGACGGCGGCGGGCCGCTGGTCGGTCGCCAGGTTCCAGCCCAGTCGCACCTGGTCCCAGTCGGCGTCGGCGTCGGTCGCAATTCGGCCGGCGATCTCGAGCCTGGTGAAATCAGTCACTGCGTCCTCCTAGTCTTGGTTCAGCTTCAGACGTTCCACTGCGCTCCCTCTCCCCACCAAAACCTCGCTGACCATAGCCGCCGCGAAGATGCCGTGGGCGGCGACGCCGGGGTCCGCCTCCAGCCGCGCCGCCAGCGCCGCCGGGTCGGCCGGCATCTCGCCGCGATAGTCGGCGATCAGGCCGCCATCGGGGCTGGGCGGAGTGTCGGGGCGCAGGGCGACCGCCTCGCCGAGGCGCTCGAGGGTCGAGGCGAGGCCGAAGGCGAAGAGCTCCAGGGGAACGGGCGCGGCCAACTTCTCAACCGGCTTGCTCGAGTCGGCGATGACGATGAAACGTGCCGCCGCCGCGGCGACGACCTTCTCCCGCAGATGGGCGCCGCCGCCGCCCTTGATCAGCCAGCCGTCGGGCGTCACCTGGTCGGTGCCGTCAATCGCGATCTCGAGTCGGGACAGCTCGCTGAACTCCTCGACCGGGATCCCCAGATCGCGGGCCTGCTCCTCGGTGGCGATCGAGGTGGCGACGCAGCGGATGTCCCCGAGCCCGCGCGCGGCGAGCGCCGGCAGCAGATGGGCGACGGTCGACCCGGTGCCGAGGCCGACGGTCATCCCGTCTTCGACCAGCTCCGCTGCGGCCTCTGCGGCAAGTCGCTTCTCGGCGTCGGCGTCGGTCACCGTCGGGGACTCTATGCTCGGCGTCGCATGGACGCGCGCATCTGGCTGACCGCAGAGAACGGCGAGCCCCGCTCGACGCCGCTGGCCGCAGAGCGCACCGTCGTCGGTCGCGACCCGGAGGCCGACATCCACCTCGACGACGAGGCCGTCTCCTGGAACCACGTCGAGATCGCGAGGCGCGGGGAGGTGTTGATGGCCACCGACCTCGACAGCCGCAATGGCACGGCGCTGAACGGCGAGCCGCTCGACCGGCCGCGGCGCCTGCGCGACGGCGACACCCTGATCGTCGGCGGCCACCGGCTCGAACTCTCCGACCCGCTGCCGGGCCGCGCCGGCGCCACGGCGGCGGCCAACGAGCCCGCCGTCGCCCTCACCGACGAGGAGCGCGCGACGGCAAGCGCTCTAGTCGCCCCCTACCGCAGCGAGGGTGCTTTCGCCGGGCGCCCAGCGACCCGGGCCGAGATCGCAGAGGCCCTGCACGTCTCCGAGCGCACCGCGCAGCGGCGCCTCGACGCGCTCGGCGCCAAGCTGAACGTCTCCGGCGACACCGGCCGCGAGCGCCCCCGCCTGATCGCCGCACGGGTGATCGAGCTTGGCCTCGACCGCCGGCGCTGACCCGATCAGGGCCAACCGTGGCCCGGCACGGGGCGCAACTGTCGTTGGCCGGTCCGCCCCCGGGTCGCACCATCGGTCGAGCAGAACTCACCGACTCCGAAAGGGAATCAAATGCTCAACCGAACGATCAGCGCCGGGCTACTCTCGATCCTCGCACTCGTCGCCTTCGCCGCACCAAGCGCGATTGCAGCCGGACACGGGGGTGCGGTCGTCTTCTCCCGGGTCATCACCAAAACGGAAAAAGAAGCGGTCAAAGACGCCGAAGGCAAACCGGTCAAAGACGCCGAAGGCAAGCAAGAAACCAAAGAGACGACGACCACTGAAGGCGGGCTGTTTGCGGTCAAAGACGCGCGCCTCAACCAGCTCACCGAAGACCCGAGCGACACCGAACCATCCTTCGCGCCCGACGGCAGGGCGATCGTCTTCGTTCGCGAAGGAGATGTCTTCACGGTCCGCGCCGACGGCTCGGGGCTGCGCAGGTTGACCAGCGGCCCCAGCCTCGACTCGGCGCCGAGCGTCTCGCCGACCGGCAGGGTGATCGTCTTCGAGCGCCGCGTTGCCGAAGGCGCTCCGGCCGACCTCTACACCGTGGGCGCCAACGGAGGCGCCGTGAGGGCCCTGACCAATACTCCCGAGGACGAGCACGAAGCATCGTTCTCACCCGACGGCAGGGCGATCGTCTTCGTCCGCAGCGTCGCCGAAGTTGGCGGTGGCACGGCCGATGACATCTACTCGGTGCGCCCCAGCGGCGGCGACCTCACCCGGCTCACGCAGACGGCGCGGATCGATGAGTTCGATCCCCGCTACTTCGCCGGCGGGATCGTCTTCAGCCGCGGCGAAAGCGGCGAGGAACCCAGCGCCTACGCGGACGTGTACACGATGAAGCGAAACGGCGCCAAGGTGACGCCGCTCGTTGCCGGCACCGGCTCCGCCTATGTCGAAGACGTGAGGCCCGATGGACACCTGGTGCTCTTCCGCCGTGACCGGGGTTTGTGGGTGAAGAAGATCGGTCCAGGAGCCGCCCGCAAGCTCTGCGAATTGCCGGACGGATCACAGACCAACGCGGTCTTCTCCTCCGACGGAGCCCAGGTTGCCGCCTTCACCGAAGTCGAAGGCGAGGAGCACCTCTCCTCGATCAGCGTCGCCTCCGGGGCCAGCAGCGAGCTGGCCGAAGGGTTCGAGCCCTCCAAAGCCACGGAAACAGGCACGACCAGCACGATCGGCCCGGTCATCACCTGGCAGCCGAGCCGCCCCTAGTGGGAGGGCCGGGGGCCCTGGCCTTTTGCGCAGGGCCCCCGGCCCGCCGCGGCGGTATAACCGCCCGGTGACAGAACCTCCGATCGGATCAGTCCTAGGCGGGTACCGGGTCGAGGCGCTGATCGCGCGCGGCGGGATGGGCGTCGTTTACCGGGCGACGCATCTGGCTCTGGACCGGCCGGTGGCGCTCAAGGTGATCGCTCGCCACCTCGCCGATGATGACTCCTTTCGGGCGCGTTTCCTGACCGAGTCGCGCCTCGCTGCGCGCCTCGATCACCCCAGCATCGTCCCGGTCTTTGACGCCCGCGATGTGGACGGCGAGCTGTTCGTCGCGATGCGCCTTATCGAGGGCGGCGACCTGAAGCGCCGGATCGCCGAGCGCGGCCCGCTGCCGGCGAGCGAGGCCATCGACCTCCTCGGGCAGATCGCCAGCGCGCTTGACGCGGCGCACGCGGCCGGCATCGTCCACCGCGATGTCAAGCCCCACAACATTCTGCTCGAGGACTCCGGCCGCGCTTTCCTCACCGATTTCGGCCTCGCCAAGGCGCTCGGCGAGAGCGGCTCGCAGAGCGGCGCCTCGATCGCCGGCACGGTCGAATACATGTCCCCCGAGCAGTGGCAGGGACGCAGCGTCGGGCCGGCGACGGACATCTACTCGCTGGGCTGCGTCCTTTATGAGGCGCTGACCGGGATCGCTCCCTACGCCCGCAAGGAAGCGGACACCGAGCCCGAGATGCCCGCCGGCCTCGACGCGGTGATCGAACGCGCTGTCGCCGAGGCGCCCGAGCGCCGCTACCCGAGCGCCGCTGCCCTGATCGACGCCGCCCGCGCGCGCCAGGGGGCGAGGCCGGCGGCGACCCGGGTTCTGACCGAGACCTCGGGGCGGCGCACGCTATTGCTCGGCGCCGGAAGATCGGGTGGTTTTCGCGCTTGGCTCGGGAGGCGCAGCAGGGGCTTCGCGATAACCGCCGCCGGCCTCCTGGTCGTGATCGCGATCGCCGCCGTGGCCCAGCGCCTCTTCGGCGGCGAAGGCCCGACGGTCTCGGCGCCGATCGCCGTCGGCCGCGGGCCGCTGCGGATCGCCACCGGCGCGCGCTCGGTCTGGGTGACGAGCGCCGGCGACGGCAGGCTCTCGCGAATCGGCGTGGCCAGCGGCCTGGTCGAAGGCCGGCCGCTGCAGCTCGAACCCGGGATCGCGGGGGTCGCGGTCGGTGCCGAATCGGTCTGGGTCGCCAGCCCCCGGACGGGCGTGGTCCTGCGGATCGACGGCGACACCGGCAAGGTGCAGGAGCGGATCCGAGTCGGCGGACATCCCGGCGCGCTGGTCTTCGGCGGCAATCGCGTCTGGGTCGCGGGAGAGGACGGCGAAGGAGTGACGGCGATCAACGCCCTCAGTGGTCGCATCCTCAAGCGCCGCATCGCGCCCCATCAGGCGCCCCTGCGACTCGCGGTCGGCGCCGGCGGGGTCTGGGTCAGCGACGCGATGACCGAATCGGTGCGTCGCATCGGCCTCAGTACGGCAATCGCCGGGCGCCCGATCAGGGTCGGTCGCGGGCCCTCGGGAATCACCGTAGCCGGCGGCATCGTCTGGGTCGTCAACAGTCGCGCGGACAGCGTCACCAGGCTCGACTCGGCGACCGGGGCACCGCTCGGGGCGCCGATCGCGGTCGGCCACCTTCCCGGCGGGATCGACGCCGGCACCAGCGTTGTCTGGGTCGCGAACAAGGCCGACGATACGGTCAGTCGGATCGAGATCGCCAACGGCGAAACCGTCGGCGACCCGATCCCAGTCGGGCGTCACCCGGTCGCGGTGGCCGTCGGCGGGGAAGCCGTCTGGGTGGGCGACAACGGTGAGGGGACGGTAACCCGGATCGAACCGTGATCTGGAAGCAATAGGATCGATCAAGGTGATGGCCGAGGACATCGATCAGCTCTGCGTCAACACGATCCGCACCCTCTCGATCGACGCGATCGAGAAGGCGAACTCCGGCCACCCGGGGACGCCGATGGCGCTCGCTCCCGTCGCCTACACCCTCTGGCAGAGGTTCCTGCGCTTCGACCCAGCCGATCCGGTCTGGCCGGGTCGCGATCGCTTCGTGCTCTCCGCCGGTCACGCCTCGATGCTGCTCTACTCGCTGCTCTTCCTCGCCGAGGTGCAGGCCGTTGACCCCGACTACGAGGTGCTCGGCGAGCCCGCCGTGAGCCTCGCGGACATCGAAGGCTTCCGCCAGCTCGACTCGCGCGCCCCCGGGCATCCCGAGTACCGCTGGACCTCGGGAGTCGAGGCGACCACCGGGCCGCTGGGCCAGGGCGTAGCGACGTCGGTCGGGATGGCGATCGCCTCCAAGTGGCAGGCGGGGCGCTACGGGGCGGAGCTCTTTGACTTCGACGTCTACGCGATCGCCGGCGACGGTTGCCTGATGGAGGGCGTCTCCGGTGAAGCTGCCTCGCTGGCCGGCCACTTAAAGCTCGACAACCTCTGCTGGATCTATGACAACAACCGGATCACGATCGACGGCAGGACCGAGCTCGCCTACGGCGATGACGTCCCGGCCCGCTTTGAGGGCTACGGCTGGAACATCGCCAGGGTTGAAGACGCCAATGACTTCGAGCGGATCGAATCGGCGCTGGGCGAGTTCAAGAGCGAGGAGCTGCGCCCGACCCTGATCGTCGTCGACAGCCACATCGGCTGGGGCTCTCCACACAAGCAGGACACCGCCGCCGCGCACGGCGAGCCGCTGGGCGAGGAGGAGGTGCGCGAGACAAAGCGCGCCTACGGTTGGCCCGAGGATGCCCAGTTCCTCGTCCCCGAGGGTGTCAAGGAGCACTTCGCCGCCGGGATCGGCAACCGCGGTAGCGAGGCCCGGGCCGCCTGGGAAGCGAAGCTCACCGAGTACTCGAGCGCCAACCCTGGCCTCGCCGCGGAGATCGAGGCGATGCAGAGGCGCGAGCTGCCCGAGGGCTGGGACGCGGAGATCCCGAGCTTCGATGCTGACGAGAAGGGCCTGGCGACCCGCAAGGCCTCGAACAAGGTGCAGAACGCGCTCGGCAGCCGGTTGCCGTGGCTTTTGGCCGGCTCGGCGGACCTCACCGACTCAACCTCGGTGCGCTTCGATTTCGACGGCGCCGCCGACTTCGAGCCAGGCAGCTTCGATGGCCGCCAGCTCCACTTCGGAATCCGCGAGCACGAGTCGGCGGCGATCTCCAATGGCCTCTCGCTCACAAAGCTTCGCTCGCTCTGGTCGACCTACCTGACCTTCTCCGATTACGCCCGCCCAGCGATCAGGCTCTCGGCGCTGATGGAGCTGCCCGTGATCCATCTCTTCACCCACGACTCGATCGGGCTCGGCGAGGACGGCCCCACCCACCAGCCGGTCGAGCAGCTCGCCGGGTTGCGGGCGATTCCCGGCCTCGATGTGATCCGGCCCGCCGACGCCAACGAGGTCGCCGAGGCCTGGCGGGTGGCCCTCGATCGAGCCCACCAGCCGGTCGCGCTGATCCTCACCCGCCAGGACGTCCCGGTCCTCGACCGCTCGCGCTATGCCTCAGCGGAGGGCCTGCGGCGCGGCGGCTACGTGCTCGCCGATCCGCCGGAGGGCGATCCCGAGGTGATTCTGATCGCGACCGGAAGCGAGGTCGCCCTGGCGCTCGGCGCCCACGAGGAGCTCGGCGGCGAAGGGATCCGCTCGCGGGTCGTCAGCCTTCCCTGCTGGGAGATCTTCGATCGCCAGCAGGCCTCCTACCGCGACCAGGTGCTGCCCCCGGCGCTCACCGCCAGGGTCTCGGTCGAGGAGGCCTCGACAATGGGCTGGGATCGCTACGTGGGCTTCGGCGGGCGCTCGATCGGGATGCACACCTTCGGCAGCTCGGCTCCGCTCAAGGACCTAATGACCAAGTTCGGCTTCACTCCGGACAAAGTGGCCGAGGCGGCCAGGGAGGTGCTCGCATGAAACCGACGCAACAGCTTCACGACCTGGGCCAGAGCCTCTGGCTCGACAACATCACCCGCACGATGCTCGGCGACGGCACGCTGGAGGGATACATCGAGGAGCTCTCGGTCACCGGCCTGACCTCGAATCCGACGATCTTCGACAAGGCGATCTCTGGCGGTCAGGCCTACGACGAGCAGATCGCCAGCGACGGTCCCTCGGCGGGTTCCAATGAAGGGCTCTTCTTCGAGTTGGCGATCGCCGACCTGCGCGATGCGACCGACCTCTTCGCAGCTACTCATCAGCGCAGCGCCGGCGTCGACGGTTTCTGCTCGCTTGAGGTCTCGCCGTTGATCGCAGACGACGCTGCGGCGACGATCAAACAGGCCGCCGGTCTGCACACCCAGGCCGAGCGCGACAACCTCTTCATCAAGATCCCCGGTACCGAGGCCGGACTGACGGCGATCGAGGAGTCGATCTTCGCCGGCATCCCGATCAACGTCACCCTGCTCTTCTCCGCCGAGCAGTATCTGGCCGCCGCCGATGCCTACATGAAGGGAATCGAACGGCGGATCGAGGCCGGCCTTGACCCCAGCGTGACCTCGGTCGCCTCGATCTTCATGAGTCGCTGGGACGTGGCAGTCAAGGACAAGGTACCGGCGGAGCTGCAGAACCGGCTCGCTCTCGCGGTCGGCTTCCGCGCCTACCGGGCCTATCGCGAGCTGCTCGATTCGCCCCGTACTCAGCGCCTGATGAACGAGGGTGCTCGGCCCCAGCGTTTGCTCTGGGCGAGCACCGGGACCAAGGACCCCGAGGCCTCCGACACCCTCTATATCGAGGGCTTCGCCTCGCCCTTTACGGTCAACACGATGCCCGAGCCGACTCTGCTCGCCTTCGCCGATCACGGCACGGTCGGGGAGCCGGTTCCCGCCGACGGCGGTGATGCCGATCAGCTGTTGGCGGAGTTCGAGAAGGCCGGGATCGACGTCAGCGCACTGGCCGAGCGCCTCCAGCAGGAGGGCAAGGAGGCTTTCAACAAATCCTGGGAAGAGCTGCTGGACTCGATCGACAGCGAGCGCGAGAAGGTGAGCTCGCAATGAGCGTCGCCGCGGCGCCTACCCTGCGCGAAGGCAGGGCCTGGCGGGCGCTGGGGGATCACTTCTCCGCGGGGATGGGCGAGGCGCACCTGCGCGACCTCTTTGCGACCGACCCCGAGCGCGGCGAGCGGCTGGTCGCCGGCGCCGCCGGTCTCTACCTCGACTTCTCCAAGAACCGAATCAGTGATGAGACCGTGATCCTGCTCGGCGAGCTGGCCCGCGAGCGCGGCGTCGAGGAGCGTCGCGAAGCGATGTTCGCCGGCGAGCACATAAACGTCTCTGAGGATCGTGCCGTCCTGCACACCGCGCTGCGCCTGCCCCGCGGCCGCTCGCTGATCGTCGATGGCCTCGACGTCGTCAAGGAGGTCCACGAGACGCTCGACCGGATGGGGGACTTCGCCGAGCGGGTTCGTTCCGGCGAGTGGGTCGGACACACCGGCAAGCCGATCCGCAACGTGATCAACGTCGGCATCGGCGGCTCGGACCTCGGCCCGGTGATGGCCTATGAGGCCCTGCGCCATTTCTCGCGCCGCGAGATGACCTTCCGCTTCATCTCCAATGTCGACGGCACCGATTTCATCGAGTGCACCCGCGACCTCGACCCCGAGCAGACGCTCTTCGTGATCTCCTCGAAGACCTTCACGACGCTGGAGACGATGACCAACGCGCGCAGCGCCCGCGAGTGGTCGCTGGCGGGACTGGGTGGCGATCAGGCCGCGGTAGCCAAGCACTTCGTCGCGGTCTCGACCAACGCCGAGGAGGTCTCGAGGTTCGGCATCGACACCGACAACATGTTCGGCTTTTGGGAGTGGGTCGGCGGGCGCTACTCGATGGACTCGGCGATCGGGCTCTCGACGATGCTGGCGATCGGCCCGGCCCGCTTCGCCGAGATGCTGACCGGCTTTCACGCGATGGACGAGCACTTCCGCGAGGCGCCGCTGGCCGAGAACCTGCCGGCGCTGATCGGCCTGCTGGCCGTCTGGTACGCCGATTTCTTTGGCGCCCAGACCGCCGGAGTCTTTCCCTATGACCAGTACATGCACCGATTCCCGGCCTACCTACAGCAGCTGACGATGGAGTCAAATGGCAAGCACGTGACCCTCGAGGGTGCCCGCGTGGATTACGAAACCGGGGCGATCTACTGGGGTGAGCCGGGGACCAACGGCCAGCACTCCTTCTACCAGCTGATCCACCAGGGGACGCGTCTGATTCCCTGCGACTTCATCGGCTTCATGCAGTCCAACAACCCGCTCGGCGAGCACCATGACCTGCTGATGTCAAATGTCTTCGCTCAAAGCGAGGCGCTCGCCTTCGGTAAAACCCCCGAGCAGGTGCGCGAGGAGGGGACGGCGGAGCCGATCGTTCCGCACCGGGTGATGGAGGGCAACCGGCCCTCGAACACGATCCTCGCCGAGCGCCTCACCCCGGAGACGCTCGGGGCGCTGGTCGCCCTCTATGAGCACAGCGTCTTCACCCAGGGGGCGATTTGGGGGATCGACTCCTTTGACCAGTGGGGGGTCGAGCTCGGCAAGGCGCTGGCGGTGGCGATCATTCCCGAGCTGCAGGCCAAGCAGGAGCCGAAGCTGCGCCATGACAGCTCCACCAACGCGCTGATTCGCCGCTACCGCAACGCCCGTCGGGGGGAGTAGGCCCCCATGCTCTCCCTCGGCCCGCTCCCGTTAGCGGCGTCGGCTTCGAATCTCCTGGCAGCACGCGAGCTGATGGCCTTCACGCTCGCCTTTCACATCATCCTCTCCTGCATCGGTGTCGCCTTCCCGGCGATCATGCTGAGCGCCAACTGGCTCGGCCTAAAGCGCGATGACAAGGATGCGATGCGCCTCGCCCGGCGCTGGTCCAAGGCGATGGCAGTGACCTTTGCCGTCGGTGCTGTGACCGGCACCGTGCTGAGCTTTGAGTTCGGCCTGCTGTGGCCGAACTTCATGGCCCGCTTCGGGGACGCCTTCGGTGTCGCCTTCGCGGTCGAGGGGATCTTCTTCTTCACCGAGGCGATCTTTTTGGCGATCTACCTCTACGGTTGGAAGCGGCTCAGTGGCTGGGCCCATTTCTGGTCGGGGGTACCGATGATCATCACCGGCCTCGGCGGCGCCTTCGCGGTAGTCACCGCAAACTCGTGGATGAACCAGCCCCAGGGTTTCACCCTCAACGCGGCCGGCAAGGTGATCGAAACCGAGCCCTTCAAGATCCTCTTCAACCCGGCCTGGAGCTATGAGGTTCCGCACATGATCCTCGCCGCCTACATGGTCACCGGCTTCCTGGTCGCATCGATCTACGCGGTCGGCATGCTGCGCGGCCGACGCGACCGCCTGCACCGCCTGGGCGTCCTGATCCCGCTCACAATCGCGCTGATCGCGACCCCGGTCCAGATCTTTGTCGGTGACACCGCAGCGCGGGCGGTCGCCGATCACCAGCCGGCAAAGTTCGCCGCGATGGAGTGCATCGAAAAGGGCGGCGGCGATCAGACTGAGTACATCGGCGGCATCTGCACGACCAGCGGTGTCAAGGCCGCGATCGGGATCCCCGGCCTCGACTCCTTCCTGGTCGGCTTTCACAAGAACACCAGGGTCACCGGGCTGAACGAAATCCCCGCCGACGAACGGCCCCCCGACAACACCTTCCTGCACCTCTCCTTCGACGCGATGGTGGGGATCGGTACGGCGCTCCTGGCGCTCGGTGCCTGGCTGGCCTTCGTCTGGTGGCGGCGACGCGATATGCCGAAGACGCCCTGGTTTTTGCGCGCGGTCGCGATCTCGGGAGCGGCGGCGATCGTCGCGCTCTGGGCCGGTTGGATCGTCACCGAGGTCGGCCGCCAGCCCTGGATCGTGCAGGGCTACATGCGCACCTCAGAAGCGGTGACCGAGGCGAAGGGGATCTGGTTCGTCTTCGCCGCCGTGCTCGTGCTCTATGCGGCGCTCGGCACGATCGCGATCCTGGTCTTGCGCACGATGTCGCGGCGCTGGCGTGAGGAGGGCGAGCCCGGGGTCGAGGGCGACACCCCCTACGCGCCGCCGGCCGAGCTGCCCGGAGCGCTCAAATGACGATGGCCGATGTCGCCGCCGTGATCCTCTGGACGGGGGCGACCCTCTACGCGGTTTTCGGCGGCGCCGACTTCGGCGGCGGCTTCTGGGACCTGATCGCCGGCGATGCCGAGCACGGAGAGCGCCCGCGGGCCCTGATCCAGCGCTCGCTGACCCCGGTCTGGGAGGCCAATCACGTCTGGCTGATCTTCATCCTCGTCGTCCTTTGGACCGCCTTCTCGGAGGCCTTCGCGGCCGTCATGTCGACCCTCTATGTGCCGCTCACCCTGGCCGCCTTCGGGATCGTCCTGCGCGGTGCCGGGTTCGCCTTTCGCAAGTCGATCCGCAGGTTGTCGGCGCGCCGCGCGGCGGGTGCGGCCTTCGCCCTCTCCTCAGTGCTCACGCCCTTCTTCATGGGTACCGTGGTCGGCGCAATCGCCGCCGGCAACGTGCCCGCGGCGGGCAACGGCGACGCATTCTCGAGTTGGATCGCACCGCTGCCGCTCCTGGTGGGGGCGCTCTTCGTGGTCAGCGGTGCCTACATCGCCGCCGTCTTCTTGGTCACCGACGCACGCCACGCCGAGGCTCCCGACCTCGAGGACTACTTCGCCCGCCGCGCCCTGCTCGCCGCCCTGGTGGCCGGCGTCTTTGCCGTTGCCGGCCTCTTCGCCCTGCACTCTGAAGCCCGCTACATCTATGACCGGCTAACCGACCAGGGGCTGGCGCTCGTCGTCGTCTCGGCGCTCTGCGGAGCAGGCGTCCTCTTGCTCTTGGTTCGCGGCGCTCGGCGCGGCCTGCGACCGCTCGCCGTTGGCGCGGTGGTCGCGCTGATCTGGGGCTGGGGGGTTGCCCAGTTTCCCTACCTCCTACCCACCTCCTTGAGGATCGATCAGGCGGCCGCCCCCGGGGCGACCCTCGACGCGGTGCTGATCGTCTTTGTGATCGCAGCGATCCTCGTGCTCCCGGCCCTCGGTTTGCTCTACTGGCTCACCCAGCGCGAACTTCTCGGCGAGTGATGAGCGACACGAGAGCGGTTCTCTTTGACATCGACGGCACTCTGCTGATCACCGGCGGGGCGGGGGGCGTCGCCTGGCAGCGCGCCTTTGAGGAGTGCTTCGGGGTCGAGGCCGATATCGCCGAGCACACCGATGCGGGCATGACCGACCCCGAGATCGCGGCAATCGTCTTTCGCGCCGTGATCGGACGCGAGGCTAGCCCCCAGGAACGCTCGCGGGCGATCGCCGGCTATCTGCGCCATCTCCCCGATGCGGTCGCCGAGTCGGCCGGCTACCGGGTGATGCCCGGCGTCGAGGTCCTGCTCGAGCGGCTGATCGACGCCGGCTTTTTGCTCGGCCTGGTGACCGGCAATATCGAGCCCGCCGCCCATGTCAAGCTCGCCCGTGGGCGACTGAACCGCTTCTTCAGCTTCGGCGGCTATGGCTCGGACTCCGCCGATCGCACCGAGGTGACCGAGGCGGCGCTGCGCCGCGGCGAGCTGGTTTCCGGTGGCACCCTAGGCGACGGAGCCTGTATCGCGGTCGGCGACACTCCCCGCGACGTGAAGGCCGGTCACGGCGCCGGGATCAAGGTTCTCGGCGTCGCCACCGGCGCCTACTCGGTCGAGCAACTGCGCGCGGCGCAGGCCGACTGGGCCCTGCAGAGCCTCGAGGCCGGCTTCCCCGTGTAGGCGCCGAGGCTCTCCCAGGCGCGGGTCCGCTCCCCTAACCGAGCGTGCAGCGCGCCTGGTAGATCGAGGTGAACCCGTTGATGAAGCCGTTCCTCGCGGCGCGCAGATAGAGGCGCCAGACCCGCACCCGCTCGGCGCCGGCGAGCCGCACCGCCTCGTCGAGGTTCTCGTCGAGGCGGTTGGCCCAGTGGCGCAGGGTCTCGGCGTAATCGGAGCCGAACTCCTCGACATGGCGAGTCACAAAGCCGGCCCGTTCGAGCGCCAGGAGGACGCGCGAGAGGTGCAGCGGAGCGGCGTCGGGGAAGACGTAGCGCTCCGAGAAGGCGCCCGCCTCGGCGTCGCTGTGGCGCAGGCGCGCGATGCCGTGGTTGAGCAGCCGACCACCGGGCTCGAGCAGGCCGGCGAGGGTGCGCGCGTAGGCGTCGATATTGACCGAGCCGACGTGCTCGACCATGCCGATGCTGGCGATCGCGTCGAACTTCTCGCCGGCCAGGTCGCGGTAGTCCATCACCCTGATCTCGACCCGCTCGGCGACCCCGGCCGCCGCGGCGCGCTGGCGGGCTTTCTCGGCCTGGGGGGGTGAAAGCGTGATCCCGAGAACCCGGGCGCCATAGCGGGTCGCCGCCCAGAGCGGGAAGCTGCCCCAGCCGCAGCCGACGTCAAGGACCCGCTCACCCTCCTGCAGGGCCAGCTTACGAGCGACCATGTCGAGCTTTTCCTCCTGGGCCTGCTCGAGGGTCGGGTTCTCGCCGTTTCGAAAGACGGCGCAGCTGTAGGTCATCGAGTCATCGAGGAACAGCGCGAAGAACTCATTGGAGACGTCGTAGTGATGGCGAACGGCGCGCGCATCGCGCTCCTTGGAGTGGCGGCGCCCGCTCGGTCGCAGCTCGGACTCGGGCGGGCGTGGGGGAGGGGTGAGACCGGCGGCGCGCAGCGCGCCCAACAGCAGGCGCGCCTTGTCGCCGCTCTCCAGTCGCGGCGGCTGCCAGCTGTCGAGCAGGGCGATCACGGCGTCCATGTCATCGACCTCGATCTCGCCGCTGACGTAGGCGCGGCCGAGGCCGAGCTGGCCCGGGGCGCGCAGGATATGCGCGGCGGCCCGCGGCGAGCGCACGTAGAAGGTCGGACCCCGCTCGCCGTCGCTGGGCGCCAGACGGGTCCCGTCCCAGAACTCAACCGTGAAGGGTCGCTCGGGAATCCGGGCCTCGATCTCGCGCCGCAGAGGCGCCGTGGTGGCCATTCTCATCTGTGCAGCATAAGATCGATGGGCAATGAGCGGTTCCATACCCCTGCCCTCCGATGTGCAGCCGGTCGCCAACGAGACCCGCGATCGGATCATCACCGGTCTGGTGACGCTGATCCCGTTCCTCGCTCTGGCCCTTGCCGCCTGGCAGGTTTGGGGGAAGGCCCTGCACTGGAGCGATGTATTCCTCTTCGTCGGGATGTACATCTTCACCGGCTTGGGAATCACGGTCGGCTTCCATCGCCACCTCACCCACCGCGCCTTCAAAGCCAAGCCCTGGCTGCACGCGCTGTTCGGGATCCTCGGCTCGGCGGCGATCGAGGGGCCGGTGATCTCCTGGGTGGCCGACCATCGCAAGCACCACGCCTTCTCTGATGAACAGGGCGATCCCCACAGCCCCCACGTCGACCACGGCCAGGGTTGGAGCGGGGCCCTGCGCGGCCTCTTTCACGCCCACATGGGGTGGCTGTTCATCCACACCCAGCGCGGTAACAAGGAACGCTATGCGCCCGATTTGATTCGCGACCCGATCATCAACTGGGTCGACCGCACGTTCCTGTTCTGGGCGATCGGCGGCCTGCTGCTCCCCTTTGCGCTCGGCTGGCTGATCGGCGGCACCCTCTTCGCCGCCCTCACGGGATTGCTCTGGGGGGGGCTGGTCCGGGTCTTCGTTTTGCATCACTTCACCTACAGCATCAACTCGCTGTGCCACGTCTTTGGCAACCGCGACTACGAGACGACCGACGAGTCGCGCAACCTCGCCCTGATCGCGATCCCGACTCTGGGCGAGGCCTGGCACAACAACCACCACGCCTTCCCGACCTCGGCCGTCCACGGCCTCGGGCGCTGGCAGGTGGATATCTCAGCGCTGACGATCGACGGCCTCGAGAAGCTGGGCCTGGTCTGGGATGTCGTGCGCGTCAGTCCCGAGCGCCGCGCCGCCAAGGCGGTCTGAGGCGGCCAAATCCTCAGGGGGCGCTCTTCGCCTGGTACCAGTCCAGCCAGCCGCCGCAGGCCTCGCTGAGCGGGACGATGCGATGCGGCCCGGCGCGCACCGCGGCGAGCTCGCCGATCGCCGCCCTGCCTTCATAGCCGGTCAGACTCTGCAGGGCGCTTGCCTTCGCCGCGCTGATCGTGAACCGGAGCCGAGCGCCGCGGCTGCGGATCGTTCCGGCCGGCCAGAACTGGCCGTTGTTGGCGAGGCTGATCGTGTTCGGGCGCTGGCCGTCGAGGGCCGCGATCAGCGAGGTGTGAAGTCCCGGCGCGCTGAGGGTCAGCCCAAAGGGCGAGAAGTACTGCAGCGAGAGGCGCCAGCGCCCGGCCGGCAGATTCAGGCTCTGGCTGGCCGATTCACCGGTGCCCAGCGAGCTTTCCTGCCGCCACGCCGATTTGGGCCCAACGACCGCCGCGGGAAACAGCGAGGCGCGCCCCGGGGTGGCGGTCAGGATGCGCACCTCGGGCGCTTCGCAATCGGCGATCGCGGCCGGCTCTGTGCCCTCCAGCAGGACGTGGCGCTCGCGCGGTGGTGGCCCGGTCCTTTCCCAGAGAATGTAGGACGGGGTGGCGGCGATGCGGCGGAAGTCGGGCGGCGCTTCGCTGTTCCAGGCCGCCCGCCCGGTGATCACGTAGGGGAAGCGGTTCAGGGTCGAACGCGAGAAGGAGTCAAAGTCGATCGGACTGTAGGCGTCACCGGTGTCAAAGGGCTTCTCGAGGTTCTGGGAGACATCCACGTCGGGGAACTCGACCAGCGGCACGTGGGTGTCGGCGCCGAGCAGCTCATAGGCGGCGTAGCGGTCCTGGCCGGCGTAGAGGACCGGCTGGCCGTGCAGGATCGGCAGGAAGGCGCGCAGCTCGGCGCCGTGGCCAGGCGGCCCGATCGGCGCGTCGCGCAGGACCAGGAGGCTCGAGTAAAGCGAGCCGGCGATGAAGAGGGTGGCGAGCGCCGCCCAGGCCGCCCGGCGACCGAGGCGCCCGCCGATGTCGATGAGCAGCGGGCGGATCGTGACCAGCATCGCCAGCGGCGCCGCGATCATCAGCGCCTTGGCCTGAGAGTACTCGCCGCTGAAGGGCACCGAGACGAGATACAGGGCACCGCAGGCCGCGAGCGCGATCGGTACCGCAAGATCGCGGCGCCGCAGCCACCAGATCACCCCGAGGACGAGCGCCAGGGCGGCGATCGCGCCCGCCAGCCCGGTCAGGTGAGCGCCACCGAGGGCGTTCAGGCGGTAGTTGGAGGCCGGCCAGATTCCCAACGCCTCGACCGGTGAGACGGGACCGTAGGTGTTGCTGCCGGCGACCTTGTCAAAGCCGCTGCGGAAACCGAATGGGCCGATCAGCGCCAGGACTCCGAGTCCGGCGAGGACGAGGATGACCAGCGGGGTGCGGGGGCGCCAGAGCGCGCGCCACAGGGCCCGGGGGGAGAGGGCGCGGCGCACCGCGGGCTGGCTCAGGCTCCAGAGCGCCGCGATGACGAGGGGCCAGGCGAGGCCGGCGAAGCTGTAGGCAAAGAAGGCGCCGCCGAGCAGGATCAGGTAGGGGAGCAGAAGGCGCAGAGTCGACCCGCGACCGCCCGGTGCCGGTGCCGGGCGGCGCAGGGCGAGCGCGATGGCGAGGACGAAGAGCGCCTCGGTGGTCTCCTTGAAGGCGCCCTGGGCGAAGTAGGAGGCCGCCAGGTAGGTGAGCGCGACCATGCCGGCCGCCAGCGTGCGTCGCGCCGCGCCGAGTTCGCCCAGGGCGGCGAGGGCGCTCAGCCCGGTGAGGATGCTGACCGCGAAGATCTCACCGACGAAGGCCTGGCCGAGGCCGATGCCGGGAACCGCCGCGACCGCGACCGCGAGGCCGTGAGGGCCGAGCGGGTAGCCAGCTTCGGGGGTCGGGCCGAAGCCGCTGCGCAGCCACTCCGCCCAGGCAAGATGCAGCCCGAGGTCGTTGTTGAAACCGACGCCGATGATCCCCCAGCGCCCGCTGATGGCGAAGGGGATGGCGAGGGCGAGGCCGACCGCGATCGCCACCGGCAGGCCGGCCCTCCACGTCCCCGGCGCTCGATACGGAATTCGCCAGACCGCGATCAAGGCGGCGATTACGAGCAGCAGGGCCCCCAGGGTCGCGGTCGTACCGTGGCCAATGACCCGCGCCAGCAGCCCGGTCACGGTGAGGATCGCCGCGAGGCCGACCGCGGGCTCCAGCCAGGACCACTCGCTGCGCCCGGCGAGGGACAGGATCGCCCGCCCGACGAGCATCGAAGCGGCGCAGATCAGTGCCGCCGAGGCATAGGTAGCGAGCATTGCCGAGCGGAAACTACCGACTCAGTACTTCTCGGCAGCGCGCTGCAGCGTCTCGCGCAGGCTCTGTCCACGCAGAGGACCGGCGTGACCGGCGCCAACCAGTGCCGGATCGAGGGCCGCCAGCTTGCGCACCGAGTCCTTGGCCTTGGCGTGATCCCAGCCGAACGCCGGATGCGGGACGCTCGCCTCGCCCGCCGGTAGCGCTTTGCCGAGTCGCGTCGAGTCGATCAGATAGACGACGTCGCTGACCAGGGCCAGTCGGTCGCTCTCGCGCCAGAGTCCGATCAGACCCCGGGCATGTCCGGGGAAGTGGATGACGCGAAAGCCGGCGACCTGATCGCCCTCGGCGAGCGTGCCCTCGATCTTGACGGCGCCGCCGTCCCAGCGCCGCAGGAGCAACGGGTAGGCCAGGCGCGCCCGCAGCAGGGGCAGCGCGGAGATCTCCATGTAGGAGTCGATCGCGGCATCGCTTTCGGCGTCGGGGACTTCATCGGCATGACAGAAGACGGGAACGCCCATCGAGGGCGCCGTGCCGCGGTGATCTGCGTGCGCGTGTCCGAGCACGATCCGTTTGACCCCGCCGAGCTCAGCCGCCGCGGCGCGCGTCGCTTTGACCATCGCCTTGGTGCCCGCGTCGAACTGCACGACGCCATCGCCATCCTCGAGGAAGTAGATGTTCATCGACTTCCCGAGGTCGCCGCGCAACAGCCAGACGCCCTCTGCGACCTTCTCCATTTCTGAACCCTAACCCCTGCCCGGAGCGCGGCTAGGCTGCGGGGTCATGCCGTTGCTTTGGAAGATCGGGATGGTCGTGCTCGTCCTTTGCCTGGTGGCCTCGATGGTGATCGCCATCGTTCGGCTCTCGACGACGCCGACCGAAATCCTCGGCGACGGCTTCCGCGGCCTGCCCGCCCACGCCCACCGGCGGCGTTAGTATCAGCGCCGTTCAGCGACTCGAGCAGAGGAGGCGGCGTGTTCAAACGCATCGTGGTTGGCACCGACGGCTCAGAGACCGCCTCTGAAGCGGTGCGCCAGGCGGTCGATCTGGCCAAGCTCTCGGGCGCCACGCTCAGCATCGTCAGCGCCTACGCTCCGGTCTCAAGGGGACGGGTCGGCACCGAGCAGGCCGATGCCCCCGCCGATGTCCAGTATGAGATCGGACCGCGGGAGGACGTCAACCTGGTCCTCCAAAACGCCGTCGCCGAGGCCAAGAGCGCCGGCGTCGAGGCCCAGCCCCACCCGGTCCAGGAGGACCCGGCCGAGGGGATTCTGAAGGTTGCCGAGCAGACCAAGGCCGACCTGATCGTGGTCGGCAACAAGGGGATGGCGGGCGCTCGGCGCTTCCTCTTGGGCAGCGTGCCCAACAAGGTCTCCCATCACGCGCCCTGCAGCGTGATCATTATCCGCACCACCTGAGACACGCCGGGCCGCTGGCAGGGGACTAGCGCGTCTTGGCGAAACAGGCGAGCTGGCAGTCCGGGTCGGTCGCCTTGGCGGCATCGATCAGACCGGCACCCTGCTGCAGCGGTGAGAGGCCGAGTGAGCGCGCGGTTTTCTTCAGCCTGCTGGTCACCTGGGCCGCGATCGAGCTGCCCTTTTCGCTGCGATTGATGATGCCGCTGGCGAGCAGCAGCGCGGCGACTCCTGAGACGTGGGCGGCCGCCATCGAGGTGCCAACGTAGAAATCGGGCTCAGCAAAGCGATTCTCCCGGTTGCCCTTGAAGGTGACCTGGTAGATCGGGCTGTCGAGCACCGACGGGCAACCCCCGATCGGTTCGCCGCCCCCCGGGGCGAGCACATCGATGTCCTTGCCAGTCAGCGAGTAATTGCCCAGACAGCCGCCCTCGGTACTGCCGCCGACGCCGATCACCCCGGGAATCGTCGCCGGCGGCGAGACGCAGGACTCCGAGCCCAGGTTGCCGGCGGAGGCGACCAGGACAACGCCCTTTCGAATCGCCTTGCGGAGCGCTTCGGCGACGCTCGGAACCTTCTTACCGCAGCCGAAGTTGAAACTCATGTTGATCACGTCAGCGTGGTGGGCAACCGCATAGCGGATTCCCTGCGTGATCTGATCGGCGCGACCACGGCCGAACTGGTCCAAGACGCGGACCGGCATCAGCTTCGCGCGGTAGGCGAGTCCGGTCAAACCGATGCCGTTATTGGTCTTCTCGGCGATCGTCCCGGCGACGTGGGTGCCGTGGCCATTGCGATCGAGGGGAAGGGCGCTGTGATCGACGAAGTCATAGCCCTTGACGAACTGGCCGGGGGCGAAATCAGGGCTGCGACGGAAGCGAGCGCCGAGGCTGCGGTATGCAATCCCGGTGTCGAGTACGGCCACGGTGACTCCCGCTCCGCCGGGGTGTTTGGCGGCTTCCAGATTTTCCCAGGCGCCGATTGCATTGATCCCGCCCGGTGAGACCGGTGCCAGTGGGCTCCCGGAGCCTTCCCAGGGCAGGAAGTTCCATTGTTTGGTGACCCAGCCGCCCGGCACGGCGGGCAGGCCGGTGAGGGTGCCGGGGTCGTTGGGCACCGCGCTTTGGGGGAGGCTGGAGGCGCTCGCCAGATAGTCGGGCGCCGCGTACTCGACGGCCGGGTTGCGGCGCAGGGCGCGCGCGGTGGAGAGCACGCCGACCCCCGCTGGCAGCGCCTGTGCTCGCCCGATCCCTTCGCCGCGGAATTTGACGATCACCCGGTGCGGGGCGAAGCTGCGGGCCGCTGCGAGGCCAATCGCGGCGTGCGCGGGGGTTCCCGCGCCTAGAGCGGCGAGGAGCAGGGCAAGGCTGATCGTCAAGCGTCGGTTCATCGGGGGTCCAGTGCTCGCGCAAATCCCTGCGTTCAAGCGAGCTCTCTATTAACACCTGCACGCTAGTGAAGTTGTTGGTCCCACATACTCCCTGACCATGTCTGCAGGCATTTTCACATCCGCCCAGGAGCAGCTGATGGATCTCGCGATCGAGCAGGCGCGCCGCGCGGAGGCCCATGGGGACGTGCCGATCGGGGCCGTAATTGCGCGCGCTGGGGAGCCGCTGGCGCTCGCCGGCAACGAGCGCGAGCTGCGCGGCGACCCGACCGCCCACGCGGAGCTGCTCGCGATCCGAGCCGCCGCGCGGGCGCTGGGCGGCTGGCGCCTATCTGAGACGACCCTCTACGTCACGCTTGAGCCCTGCGCGATGTGCGCCGGGGCGATCGTCCTCGCCAGGGTGTCGGCCCTGGTCTTTGGCGCCGCCGACCCCAAGGCCGGCGCCGCGGGAAGCGTCCTCGACGTGGTCGGCGAGCCGGCCCTCAATCATCGGCCCAGTGTTGCCAGCGGCTTGCGAGAGCGCCAGTGCGCTGCGCTCCTGCGGGGGTTCTTCGCGACCCGTAGGGGCGGGTGAGCCAATACCCTGTGGGGCGATCCGGAGAGGTGTCCGAGTGGCTTAAGGAGCGCGACTGGAAATCGCGTGGGCGGGGTTAACCCGCCTCGTGGGTTCGAATCCCACCCTCTCCGCTTTGTAGGGCCAGATACGCTGGGCTAGCTGCTGTTTGGGTCGGCTGATCACCCGGGCGGGCCTCGCTCGGCCCCCCGACCGGGACCGGGTGGCGATCGAAAACGTCAGAGTTCTGACACCAGGACACCGGCGAGATCCCGGTCGCGATAGAAAGACTCCGTGCCGATTCGGCCAGGGAGGGGTGGCGACGGGCCATGAGTTGGGCCCGCGTCGGCCCCTGCGATCTGCCCCTTGGGGGCACTCGGAAGGACCGAGCCGAGTCAAGTCGCAAGTGGTGGTTGACGGGACTCGCCGGCACTTCTCAGGGCGCCAGGGCCTCTATCGGCACCGAGTTCGGTCCGAAATGACAGGTAGGCCGATGGAGAGTATGCCCCGGCTCCGTTGGGGTGCCGCCGCCCTCTTCGGCCCTCCGCCACCAAGGACGAGATGGAGCCCTCGAAGCAGGCACACCTGGACGAGTACGAGCTCCCTAGCGAGGAAGGGGAGCCCTTCTTCCCTGACGCGGTCCTCAAGGACTCGGTGATGATGCTGATCGTCATCGCCGCGACCATCACCGTGTCGATCGTGCTCGGCGCCGAGCGAAGGCCGATCCGACGAGGACCAGCACGTGCCGCGCCCCGAGTGGCATTTCTTCTTCCTTTTCGCGCTCTTGCGGGTGATCAAACCGCCGGAACTGGTCCCGGTGGCGAGGATCGGGATCCCCGCCGCCTGCATGGTGCTGCTGCTCCCCTTCGATGACCGGATCCCGAGTGCCATCCCGGCCGCCCGATCGCGACCACGGTCGGGGTGCTGACCATCTTTGGCGATGGGGTGCCTGACCTACCCGGACGCGAATGCGGGATCGCCGGACGAAATCTCGATGACGGTGGCGCCGCAATATGAAGCTGGCAAGGAGGTCGTGGCCGGCTCGGGGTGTCTGGCCTGTCACCGACCGGGCGAGAACGGCAACCCTGGACCTGGCCCCGAACTGACCCACATCGCCGCGCGGATCCCGCGGGCGGCGATCATCCGCTCAGTCGAAATAGGGCCCAGCATCATGCCCTCGTTCCGAGAACTGCCGAAAAAGAAGATGAGTGAGCTCGCCGACTTCCTTTCCTCGCTCGACTGAATAGCGCCTCCATCGCTTCTAAGAGTGGTATGGGAGCCCGGGCCTTAGGATCGGCCCGCTCCAGTGATCCACGTCGACGCAGCTTCCTTCTTTTTGATCGTCCTGAGCGCCGCGGTGGCGGCGGTCACGGTCGCGGTGCTGCCAGCCAAGGTTGCACCGCCGGTGGTCGTTCTCGAGCTGGTGCTGGGGATCATGATCGGGCCCCACGGCTTCAGCCTCGCCGCCACCGATGAGTTCAGCCACTTCTTCTCGAACCTCGGCCTGGGAATGCTCTTCTACTTCGCCGGCTATGAGATCAACTTCGAGCGGATTCGCGGCGCACCTCTGGAGCTCGGCGCCCTGGGTTGGGTGCTCTCGGTCGCGCTCGCCTTTGCGATCGGTGGAGCACTCTATGCGGCGGGGATCATCGACTCCTTCGTCTACACAGGAGCCGCAATAGCTACGACGGCGATGGGGACCCTGATCCCGATTATGCGCGACAGCGGCGAGCTGCGAACTCGGTTTGGCTCCTACCTGATGGGCGCCGGCGCCTCCGGCGAGTTCGGCCCGATCCTCCTCGTGACGCTGTTCCTCTCGACAGACCATCCCCTGCAGGAGGCCGCGGTCCTGATCGCCTTCGTCGCCCTCGCGGTCGGGGTTGCAATCCTCTCGATGGATCTGATGTGGAAGGGCTGGCCGGCGCTGGAGAGTAGCTTCGAGGCGAGCAGCCAGCTCGCTGTGCGGATCACCGTTGTCCTTGTCTTCGGTCTAGTCGGCCTCGCTGGCCAGCTGGGTCTCGACGTCCTGCTCGGCGGCTTTGTCGCCGGGATGATCACGAGGGCTGCCTTAAGGGGCCACGAGCTGGCGGTCTTCGAGTCGAAGCTGACGGCAGTCGGCTTCGGCTTCTTCGTGCCCTTCTTCTTTGTCGTCAGCGGGATGAACTTCGATCTCGAGGCACTCGGCTCGCCGACCGCGATCTTGAAGCTGGTCATGTTCTTCGGGCTCTTTCTGGTGGTACGCGGCACGCCGGCGTTGCTGCTCTACCGCAAGGCTTTGAGCCGCCCCGAACGGATCGCCCTGGCTTTCTACTCGGCGACCGAGCTGCCACTGGTCGTGGCGATCACCACCCTGGCGGTCCACGCGGGCCACATGAAAGCCTCGACCGCAGCCGGCCTGGTCGGCGCGGCAATCCTCTCGACTCTCGTCTACCCGTTCGTCGGGCTTCATCTCCAGCAACGAGCCGCCGATGCCGACGATGGCGATCGCCCCCTGGAGATCTTGGCGGGGTAGACACCGGAGCCCATGATCGAGTTGCCCAAGCCGCCCTACCATCCCCGCAGCCACGCTCGCCGCCGACGCGGGGAAGGGCTTTTGGGCCTCCGCGAGGCGAGCGCGATGGCGATCGGAGGGATGATCGGCGGCGGCATCTTCAGCGTTCTGGGCGTCACCATCGACCTCGCCGGGCACCTCGCCTTCGCGGCCTTTCTCCTTGGCGGTGTGATCGCTGGTCTTACCGCCCATGCCTACGCGCGCCTGGCCGTGCACGCCGGCCGTGCCGGTGGTCCCTTCATCTACCTGCGCGAAGAGGGCCATACTCGGGCGGCCGCCTGGGTCGCCTGGCTATTGATCGTCGGCTACATCTTCGCGCTCGCGGTCTACACCTTCACCTTCGGGCACTACCTGGCCAACGTCCTGGGGGCCTCGGTCCTCGTCGCACGGCTGAGCGGCGTCGGCATCATGGTGCTCTTCGCCGCGATCAACCTGCGTGGGGTGTCCACCTCGGGGCTGACCGAGGACGTGATCGTCTTCACCAAGCTCGCCGTGCTCGCCGGGATCTCGGCGATCGGGATCAGCATGTTCTCGCCGAGCCGCCTCGCCCCGCTCGACAACAACGGTCTGCTTGGCGTCTTCCTCGGCGCCGCCGTGATCTTTGTCGCCTATGAGGGTTTTGAGCTGGTCCCCTACGACTACGACGACATCTCCGAGCCGCGGCGCACCGTGCCGCGCGCCCTTTATCTCTCGGTTGCCGCAGTTGTCTTCGTCTACGTCGCGGTCACCATCGCCTCCCAGATGCTGCTGTCCGACCAAACGATCGTCGGCGAGAAGGAGGTCGCCTTCGCCGTGGTCGGCGAAAAGGCGCTGGGCACGTTCGGACTCTGGGCGGCGACCATGGGCGCGGTCTTCTCGACCAGCTCGGCGATCAACGCGACGCTGTTCTCGACTGCCCGTCTGGTGCGCGACGTCAGCGTGGCCCGCGAGCTCCCAGCCCGTCTGGCTCGCGAACGGGGCGAGCTCCCGGTCGGCGCCGTGGCCTGGCTGGCGTTGCTCGGAGCGGCCTTCTCGCTCCTGCCGGGCATCACCGAGATCGTCTCATTCGGCTCGCTGACGTTCCTGCTTGTCTTCGGCCTGATCAACCTGCTGCATGGGCGCCACACCGCCAAGCCTGGCTGGGACCGGCGCCTCGCCTATCTCGGCGGAGCCGCCTGCTTCACGGCGGCAACCGGGCTCCTCTACTATCTCGCTCGCTCCGATCGTCCGGCCCTCATCTTGATGGGAGCCTGCGCGGCGATCATCGCTTTGGCTCGGGCCGCGTTCGTGAGGTCCCGACTCACCCGGCCGACCTGAGGATAGATTTACCCCCGACCAGGGGATGTCGGATGCCCTCGGCTTCGAAGAAGGCTTAGGCGAGCCAGCCCCCCGTTCGAGGTCGTTGCTGGGGTGCGGGGTCGGGCATTGCTTGGGACGGGACGAGTGCGGGCGTGTCTTCGCCCGGCTCGATGGCGCGGCGCGCCGACAACGCCGACACGACTCCCCCGGCGTCTACCACTGCTCGCCGGACTGCACCGGTAAGCCAGCTCAGGTCGAGATCAGCTGAGTGGGATTCGCGTCGTGGAAATCACCCCCCCTGGCGCCCCAAGCCAGCCACAAGAAAGCGTCGACCGCGGCCGGGCCGGTGGCGTCGGGAGGCTCTACGCCCTTTTCTTCCCCGTTGTCTGCATCGTGCCGCAGAATCCGGGCCAGGGAGAGCTCGCGGTGCTCTGAAGCGCGGCGTTAATCCGCCCACTGACCGGTGGCGGGGCCGCCGGCGACGCCCTTCGTTTCGCAGGGAAGGCTGAGCACCCCCTTGGCGCTACGCTTGACCCGGAACCTCTGCGAGGTCGGCGTCGATTGGACGATGATCGTGGAGCTGGCAGCGCCGAGGTTGCTGAGCTTGAGAGTGGGGGTGGGAGGCAGGGTCGGCTCCAGCGCACGCAGGGCGTCGGCATCGCATTCCTGGTAGCTACCGACCGGAGATTCGAGGCGGCAGGTCTCGATTGCCAGCTCGGTACTGTGGACGGTCTCCTTGGTTCGGGCATCCTGTGCCTTGGCCGCCTGGTCACCGAGAGCGGGAATCGCGATCGCAGCAAGGATCGAGGCGATCGGCATCACGATCAGCAGCTCGATCAGGCTGAAGCACGATTCCTCCTTGAGCAATTGGTGTGCGGAGATCAGCATGTGGAGGCTTTCGGCCTGCCGGCGGCCGTCCTGAGGCATGCAACGGGAGTAACCCCCGTTAGTGTCAGATCACTGACCTATCGATGGCGGGGCCTCATGCCTGACTCGACCGCACCCTGCTCATGGTGCTTGCGGTAGTCACGTACCGCGTACACGATCTGACCGATCAGGATGGCGTCGATCGCCACGAAGCCTGCGATTACACCTAGAGAATCCATATCTGAATGGTCCTCCTCGGAGCGGGGCGATGCCAGTCGTCTGTAAGAGCTCTGACCTTCAGTCCGAGTCGGCCGCCTCGTCGTCCCCGGCAGCGGCCTCGTGCAACGCCTGGAACTCGCGCGGCAGGGCGCCGCTGAGGCGCCAGCCCCGTCCCTCGCGACGAAGGACTCCCTGCTCGTCCAACTGCGAGAGCGCTGTCGTCACCGAGGGCCGCCGCGCCGCCACCAGCTCACCGAGCAGGCTGTGGGTCAGCGGCACCGGGATCTCCACCCACTCGCCGCGCCTTTGCCCGAAGCGGTCGGCGAGGTGCCAGAAGAGCATCTTCAGCCGGGTCTCGACGCGGCGCTGGCTGACGATTGCGATCAGGATCGCCAGGTAGCGGGAGCGCATCAGGGCGCGGCGTACCAGGGTCGGCCCCAGCTCCGGGAAGGGCGCCGCCCGGCGGGCGAAGTCGGCATCGAGGATTGCCAGCCGCGCCGGCTCGATCACCGTCCAACTGGAGTCGGTCGGGATCGTCGACCACTCGCCGATCCGATCCCAGGGGCGCATCAGATCGCCGGGCCCGATCAGCTCGGCGCCGTAGTGCTCGCTCTGCACGACGCGACGACAGAGGACACCGGAGAGCACCAGCAGGCCGAAGCCGGCGCGCGCCTGGGCGATGTGGTCCCCGTCGGCGTCCCAGTGGCCGCGCGCGAGGTTGAGGGCCCGCGCCCGGCAGGCCCGCCCGGCGGCGTCGCGCCTCTCCGCGGCGACCGCGGCACCGAGGTCGGGGTCGAGCCGCAGCACCTGGACCGTTCTCACCGCGCAAGCCTAGCCGCAGACTCGCCGGTGGTGGCCCGGATGGGAGTGTTGTCATAGCTCTGACAACTCTGCGTCTCAGTCGCCTCTGCCGGACCGCAGCGCGGCACCTATCTCCTACTGTCGGGCGGTGAGGCAATCCCCTGCGTCCCCGATCGGAGCTCTCCCTGCCCGCGCCTGGGCGCCTCGGCTCAGCGCCCTGCTGGGCGGCGAGGGCGGCCTCCTTGCCGGTCTGGCGCTCTTGATCGGCGTGGGCTCCGGGCTCGGCGCAATCGGCTTCCGCTACATGATCGAGGGGTTCACCGAGCTCTTCAGCGGGCACAGCGATCCCAGCGATCTCGGCCACTTCAGCAACCCGCACCTGCCGATCCTCGGCCCTTTCGTCGTGTTGGTGGTGCCGGTGATCGGGGGTCTGCTATACGGGCCGCTGGTCTATCGCTTCGCCCCGGAGGCCCGCGGCCACGGAGTGCCTGAGGTGATGCTCGCGGTCCACTCCAACGAAGGCCGGATCCGCCGACGGGTGCCGGTGGTTAAGTCGCTCGCCTCGGCGCTCTGCATCGGTGCCGGCGGCTCGGTTGGTCGCGAGGGACCGATCGTGCAGATCGGCTCGGCGCTTGGCTCGGGCCTCGCGCAGCTGACCCGCCTGGCCGGCCAGGAGACCCGGCTGCTGGTTGCCTGTGGCGCCGCCGGCGGGATCGCGGCCACCTTCAACGCCCCGATCGCTGGCGTCTTCTTCGCCCTGGAGCTGATCCTGCGCGACTTCCAGACCAGGAACTTTGGCGTCGTTGTCCTCAGCTCGGTGGTCGCGACCGCGGTGGGGCGGCTCGCCTTCGGCGGTGAAGCCTTTCTGACCCTGCCCGCGTTCAGGCTCCACAATGCGGTCGAGTATCCGCTCTACGCGCTGCTCGGCGTCGCCGCGGCGCTGGTCGGTGTCGTCTTCATTCGTGTTCTCTATGGCTCGGAGGACCTCGCCGACCGGATCTGGCGCGGTCCCGCCTGGCTGCGTCCCGCCGTCGGTGGCCTGCTACTCGGGTGCCTGCTGCTGGTTTTGCCGGAGATGTACGGAGTGGGGTACCCGGTGCTCGAAAACGCGATCGCCGGCCAGTACGCGCTGGCCCTCCTGATCGCCCTGCTGGCCGGGAAGGTCCTCGCCACCAGCCTGACGATGGCGATCGGAGGCTCGGGCGGGGTCTTCGCTCCATCGCTGTTCATGGGGGCGATGCTGGGGAGCGCCTTTGGCGTCGCCGTCCACGCGATCCTGCCCGGCGCTACGGCGAGCGCCGGCGCCTACGGTCTGGTTGGAATGGCGGCTGTCTTCGCCGCCGCCGGCCGTGCCCCGATCACCGCCGTGCTGATCGTTTTCGAGCTGACCGGCGACTACTCGATCATCCTGCCGCTGATGCTGGCTGTGGTCGTCGCGACCGCGCTCAGCCGGGCGCTGAGCGAGGACTCGATCTACACCCTGAAGCTGCGCCGCCGCGGCATCGACATCGAACGACCCGCCTCGAGCGCGGCGCTGGCCGGGCTCTCGATCGGCGATGCGATGGCGCCGCCGCTGACGCCGATCGCCGCCGCCGCTCCCGCGACCGAGGCCGTCGCCACCTTCCTTGGCGCAGGGCACAACGCCCTTCCGGTGATTGACGAGGCGGGGGAGCTACTCGGGGTCGTCTCCGTGCGTGACTTGGAGCGTGAGGCCGACGACCTGCCCGCCACTATCGGCGCCCTGGCCGAAGAGGTTCCGGAGCTGCATCCCACCGAGTCGCTATCCCTGGCGGTCGATTGGCTTACAGGCGGGGATCGGGAGGGTCTTCCGGTTCTCGCCGCCGACCGGACGATGGTCGGGTGGCTCGATCATCGCGACATCCTGCGCGCCTATGCCCGTCGTTCCGGTGATCAGAAGCAGGCCGCTGCGACCTCCGATCGGCCCGCGAAGACATCGACCGCGCCCATGCCCTCCTGATTTCAGAGACCGGGCACGCCCTTTCTGCGGATCGCCAGAGGGCAGCCAGAGTCCGGACGTCCCCCGCGAGCAGCTCTGGCTTGAGGTCCGGTGGGTAGAGCACTTGGACATTTCCGTCCGCGCCGACCCTGTAGATGTCGGCCGAATGCTCGATCACCTCGAGATGTGTCCCTTCACGTTCCGGCGCGATGTCCCATGCCTTCCACACTGGGGCCAGTTCGGAGCGGCTGCCGAGGAGCCAGTCGATCTCGCCGTTGGTGTCGTGCTCTCGGTTGAACTTCTCTGCGCTGGCTGGTGTCGCGGGCGGGATCGACCGAGCCGGCGAGAAAGAGAGGGCGCTGCTCGTGCGGCCCAAGTAGCCAGTAGGCCATGTCGACCTTCGCCCCGACGATCGGACAGAGGTCCGTGCAGTGCGTGAGAGAGAGGCGACGAAGACCGGCTTTCGCTTCAGCGCGGCAAGGTTGACAATGTGTCAGCGGCAGTCCCTCAGGTGGATCGGTGCCGCGGGTTTCGCCGGCACCTCGTCGCCACCCGTGAAGCGTGGCGCCGACGAACCGGCTTCGTGCGCCGACCCGCCACAACCGCTCGGCACGGCGGCCGGTCCTGCGAGCGCCAGTAGACCGAGTGCAATCGCTGTTCGTCACATCCCACTGCCATCTCGCGCCCCCTAGCTCGTGTTCTCGAATTCGTGCCGAGAGACAACCCGCTGGCGCAGTTCAGCACCACGTCCTGCAGCCACCGCGCGGCCGGCACGCTGGGTGTCGAGCTCGACTCCATGTTCGTAGGCGAGGTCGAGCAGCTCCTGGCGCTCGGTCTCCTCCCGCGCCCAACGCAGCACGATCCAGAAGAGCACGCCGAGCATCAGGATCATGCTCTGCACCATGAGGATTACCCCCGCGATGCTCTGGTCGCCGAGCGGTTCGACGTGGTGGGCCCTGTCGCTGGCTTCATAAAAGGGGTAAAGGACGGTTCCTGACCACATGAGGATGTTGGCGAGGCCCATGCTGGAGAAGTGCACGACGCCGACGTAGATCGCCTTGGCACCGTTGCCAAACCACTCAGGCTTCGGGAATGGGCCGAGCAGGGCAAGCCACATCGTCACCCCAGCGGCGATAAAGCAGGAGTGCTCCAGCAGGTGGATGACCTCGCTTTCCTCGGCTGCCTGGTAGAGCGGCGGCGTGTGCCAGCCGTACATCACCGCAATCCAGAGGCTGGCGGCTGCCGCAGGGTGCATCAGGGCCTGGAGCCGCCTGATTCCCGGCTTGCTCAGGATCGGAGCGAGGACGGGGCCGGTGAGGCCAAGAGCCAGCAGCAACGAGATCTCGTCGAGCAGCAGCGTGTGCTGAATCATGTGGCCGAAGACGAAGTCGTCGGCGAGCGCGTCCAGCGGTCCGACGGTGGCGAGCACAATCAGCGCCACAGCGCAGGCAAGGCAAGCCTGGCGAAGCGTGCTTGGTTGGCGTCCGCGCTCGCGCAACTGACCGACCCTGTGGAAGTAGGCGATGCCGATCAGCAGCGGCAGCGTGATCGAGCTGACCGTGCTCCAATCGAGCGTCAGATCGAGGTTCATCGAACCTCTGTTCTATCGGTCGGGGGGCCGGGCGGGTCGATGGATGTCAGTGCGATGACAACGCGAACAGCTGGGAATCCTCGCGGGGGTCGGCGCGAAAGACTCAGCAGCGGCTCGAGTCCAGCGGGGCCGGGCGGCCCCTCGACCCGACTTCTCCTTCGCCCAAGGAGCCAGCTTTGACCATACGATGGTCGCCGTGACTCGGGTCCTTGCGAGCAAGCTGGCACTCAACGGCTTGATCTGGGGTCGGATGACCTTCGGCGTTGCGGCGTGGCTGGCGCCACGGCCTGTCGGCACGGCGCTCGGTCTCGACATGGTTGGGAATCCACAGGCTGTCTACCTGGCTCGGGTGCTGGCCGTGCGCGATCTCGTTCTCGCCTGCGGCACTTACGGAACTAATGGAGAGGTTCAGCGAGGGTGGCTGCTCGCTGGTCTGGTGTGCGACAGCGCCGACACCCTCGCCGGAATCGCCGCAGGGCGCGGCGGCTATCTACCGAAGCGCACCAGCGTCTACCTGACCGGGTTTGCCCTGTCGGGGGTGGCTACGGCCGTGGTTGTCTTGCGCGAGCGATCGGGCGCGACTTCGGCGTAAAGACTCTGATTCGTAACCAAGCCGTCTTTCACAAGGTGCGGGATGCGTCGACTGGGGACAAGCGCCGAGGCGGTCTGCGCCGCTCATGTCATCGCTTTTGGCCAGCCCCGGCTATCGGGGCCGGGTAGGGAGGAGGCGTGAACGACCTCTCTCCAGCGCTTGCGCATCTTGGCCACCTTCTGCACTGTTCATCGGGCTGCTCCTCGTCGGGCTGCTGGCCTATCGCGACGGCCTCTTCGCTTGGGTGGCGGCCAGCTTCAACGAGTTCCGGGCGGGCCGGCGGTGCTGCTGCCGGCAGCGTTGGGTTTGGTTCTCCTGGTCACCGCCGTGCTGAAACCTCAACACCGCCGTCGTCCTCCTCACCCGGTCCTGATCCTCGTCGCCCGGCAGCGCCGCGCCGTCGTCGAGCCCGTCCTCTACGGCTGCGTGTTCATGGCAAACGCATCGTCCCTCCTCCTGCCCGGTTCGAACTTGACGATCCTGCTCGTCCTCTCCCAGGGACCCGCTTCGGGATCTGACTTCGCGGTGCAGATCTTCCCCGAGGCGGCGAGCGCCGCGATCGTCACCGCCCTCGGATTGCTCGTGCTGTTTCGCCGCAATCTCGCAGGCCGCGACCACCACGCCCGCCCCTGCCTGAGGGAGACACCCTCCTGGCCGGGGCCGACCCTCGCGCTGCTGCAACGATCCTTGTCATCGCGACCATTCTGATCCTCCGCCGACCCGCTCTTCCGGTCCTGGTTATCGGCCTGGCAGCGACCGGGATCGCGGTTATGCGCCGGAGGCTGACCATCGGCGAGATCGGTCGGGTCCTCCGGTCGCTCAGTCTCGCGGCGTTGGTGGTCACACTCCTCCTCGCCAAGCTCTTCGCCGGCGCCCAAGCGGTGACGGTCAGATTTGGTCGAGGCGAAGCATTGACTGGATCAAAGACTTGCCGATTGCGGTCGACAGCTTGAGGGCAGCGGCGCAGGTCCTGTTGTGGCCAGTTGACTCCGAGAAGCTGCGGTAGTAGAACTTCCACATCTGGACGGTGATGGAACGGGAGGGTGGTTGTTCATGAACTTTGGCCGAGGACGATCTGCGGGTTGCAGCTTTGGCCGCCTGCGCAGAGGTGGCCGCATCGTCGCCGTCATGGCCGGCAGCGCTGCGGTGATCTCACTGGCTTTCGCCGCGCCGGCATGGGCAGGAGAAGAAGCAACCGCAGCGATTGCGCCGATCGGTGCAGGAGGGTCCTATCTGGTGACGGTCAAAAACACCGGCACCGAACCACTCTCCCAATTCATTCTCGCATCGGTCGAACCCGCCACCAGTATCGCGCCTGCTCCGGCGTGCACGGCCGGCAATTCCCCCTTCAACGGAGCGATTGTCTGCATCACGGCCGTAGCGGTGGGGGCGTCGACGCAGATGTGCTACAGCGGTCACACGCTGGTCGAACTTTTCCCCGGTACCTGGGGACTCCTGAATGGCGGCGCCATCCACACGCTCACCCAGGAAGCTGCCGTGGCCTCGTGCCCCGTGTCGGGGTTCTCGCCATCGACCGCCCCCGCCATGCCTGGACCGGCAGCCACGACGACCACCGGCGCGCCAGGGTCTGGGAACAGCGGTGGCTCGGGATCTGCCAAGGCGCATCACAAGCACAAGAAGCACCATAAGCATCACAGGCACAAGCACAAGAAGCACTGACGCTCGCTGATCTCGGCCGCTTCAATGGGAGAGGGGCGGCCTTCGGCGTCCCGATCACGCGGTTGTCCATCGGGCACCCAGAGGGTATCGTTGGCCTTGCAAGGGCTAATTTTTATCTGGGGCCGGAGTATGAGAGTGGGGAGAGTATGAGGGCGTCGGTAGTCACAGAGCCATGGGCAGCTGGAACCGCAGCAGAGGCCGCAGGCGCAGTGGAAATGCGGGGTCCCAGGGGGCTCGATCGTGTTCTGAGACTGCTGGCGGGGATCGGGATGGCGGTAGGGCTTAGCGCCGTGCTGGCCCCTGCTGCGCTGGCTGACGCCCCGCCCATCGTCACACAGGGCACTCCCCAGATGGTCACGGGGGCCCTCGGTCTCTACGGGATGGCGTGTACGAATGCGACTAGCTGCGTGACGGTCGGGCAAAGCGATGTGAAAGACGGGTTTGCGCTGCCGCTCGCCGCCGACGGGACCCCGGGCAGCGGTCAGCTCGTCGCCGGTCCCGACCATCTCTACGGGGTGGCGTGTCCGAGCGCGACGAGCTGCGTGGCGGTCGGCGGCAATGGCGCAGGCGTGGGAGTAGTGGTGCCGCTTGCCGCCGACGGGACCCCCGGCACCGTCCAGACCGTCACAGGCGCCAACGTCCTCTACGGCGTGGCGTGTCCGAGCGCGACGAGCTGCGTGGCGGTCGGCGGCAATGGCGCAGGCGTGGGAGTAGTGGTGCCGCTCGCCGCCGACGGGACCCCGGGCGCCGTCCAGACTGTCACCGGGACCGGGCGCCTCCAGGGGGTGGCGTGTCTGAGCGCGACGAGCTGTCTCGCGGTCGGGAACAGCGGCGCGGCCGAAGGAGTTGTCGTGCCGCTCGCCGCCGACGGGACCCCCGGCGCCGCCCACGACGTCACAGGGACCGACAGTCTCGGCGGGGTGGCCTGTCCGAGCGCGACGAGCTGCGTCGCGGTCGGGACCAACCCCGACGTCTCCGAAGGGGTAGCGGTGCCGCTAGCCGCCAACGGGAGCCCGGGCGCCGTCCACGAAGTCAGCGGGACCTACGATCTGCGCGCAGTGGCCTGTCCGAGCGCGACGAGCTGCGTGGCGGTCGGGACCAACTCCGAGGTGACCGAGGGAGTTGTGATGCCGCTCGCCGCCAACGGGACCCCGGGCACCGCCCAGGAAGTCACCGGGACGAGCGAACTCGACGGCGTGGCGTGTCCGAGTGCGACCAGCTGTCTGGCTGGCGGAGAAGCCGACGGCGCCGGGGCGGTCGTCGAGCCGCTCGCCGCCGACGGGACCCCGGGCACCGCCCGGACCATCACAGGTGCCAGCGGCCTCTCCGCCGTGGCATGTCCGAGCGCGACCAGCTGCCTCGCGGTCGGGAATGTTGCCTCCGAGCTCGGCGCAGGCGGGGTAGTCGTGCCGATCACGGACGGCACACCCGGCACCGCGATCACCGTGCCTGGTGCATTCGAGCTCAGCGCGGTGGCCTGCCCGAGCTCGACCAGCTGCGTGGCGGTCGGGACCAACGCTGAGGCGACCGAGGGAGTTGTCGTGCCGCTCGCCGCCAACGGGACCCCGGGCACCGCCCAGGAAGTCACCGGGACGAGCGAACTCGACGGCGTGGCGTGTCCGAGTGCGACTAGTTGCATAGCCGTCGGGACCGACGTCGGCGAACCGAACGCGGGAGTCGTGGTGGCAATCACCGGCGGCACCCCGGGCAGCGCCCAGAACATTGCCGGGTCCACCGATCTCTCCGCGGTGGCGTGCCCGAGCTCGACCAGCTGCCTCGCAGCAGGGACCAATGCCGCCGCATCAAACGCCGGCGTTGGGGTTGTGGTGCCGGTTTCCAGCGGCACCCCCGGCAGCGCCGAGACCGTTGCCGGGACCAGCCGTCTCCCGGGGGTGGCGTGCCCGAGCTCGACCAGCTGCGTCGCGGTCGGATCTAACGCCGAGGCGAACGCGGCGGTTGTGGTACCGCTCGCCCCCGGCGGTGCCCCCGGCACCCCCGAGACCGTCACCGGGCACTTCCAGCTCTTTGGCGTGGCCTGTCCGAGCTCAAGCGGCTGCGTGGCCGCGGGCTCGACCATCGCGGAGCAAGGGGGGGCGGGAGTGCTGGTGCCGATCGCCCCCGACGGCACCGTCGGAACCGCCCAGAGCGTCTCCGGGCTCCTCTCCGTCAACGCTGTGGGGTGCTCGAACACGACGAGCTGTCTCGGGGTGGAGCCCTACCAGCCGTTCGTGCTGCCGTTGACGGTCACGCCTGGGGGTGGTGGAGGAGGTGGCACGACCACCACGACGACGGCCAGCTTCGGCAATCAGTTGATCACCCTCACGACTCCCTCGGCGTGCGTGGCCGCAGGCGGCAAGCTCCCGGTCACCTTGAACTCGAAGAGCGTCGCGCACAAGAAGCCGAAGCTGAAGTTCAAGCTCGCGCAATTCTTCATCGATAAGGGGCGCAAGCACACAACGCGCGTCAAGAAGACCCACGAGGTCGACGGCAAGGCCGTGGCGGTCAAGAAGCACGGTAAGCCTGTGTTCGTGAAGAAGACGGCCTATCTGCCAAACGCGATCGCCCACCACGTCCCGGTCACCGAGTCGCTGCCTATCGCTGGGCTGACCCCTGGCACCCACACGCTGCGGGTGAAGATCTCCTTCAAGAAGACGATTCTCAAGCACGGCAAGAAACAGACACGGATCGTGGCCAAGACGCTGAAGGTGACCTTCAGCGTGTGCTGATCCGCGAATTCGAGGTGGGTCGGTAGCGAACGACCCCTGAAGCCAGACACTCGTTGCAAACGCCCGTCCACCCTGAATAGGGCAGACCGCCGGCGGGCGGTCGTCTTGCGAATCCGCCCGCCGGCCCGCGGCCGAGGTCGTGTCCCGATAGGCGGTCTGATCGGTGCCGCAGAGAGAGGTCGATCTAGGCTGTTCGGGTGTGCACGGTGATCTTCGCGATCGACCCCGAGGGCGAGTGGGACGTCCCCCTCGCCGCGACCCCCGACGGGTTCCGCTCGCGCTCCTGGGATCCACCGGGTCCATCGTCCTGTTGATCGCTCCACCCGCGGCCTTAGCCGCTGCCCGTCGGGGCGCGTACAGTCACCGTCGGCAGCCCGTTGACTGCGTCCTTCGAACAGCTGGTCATGTGCACCCCGCTGTGCACGCTGGCGAACATCAAACTCGGGGAGAGCGGAGCCCAGGCGACGGTACCTGCCGCCGGAACGATCGTGCGCTGGCGGGTCAAGCAAGCCGTGGGGACACCTTCCAGCTCCGCGTCCTGAGGGCAGACGATGCCGGTCACTTCGTAGCGGTGGGGACGAGCGCCGCCCAGACGCCGGCGGGCACCGGGATCGACAACCTTCACGACCAATCTCCCGGTCCAAGCTGGCGACCTGATCGGAATCGACAACGAAACGACCACCGCAGAAATCGGCTTCGTCGGCCCCCCCACAACCTCGGAAGTCATGGGCATTTTCCCGCCACTGCCCGAAGGCGCAAGCAGCTCAATGTCGGCCCACGTGTACAACGATGAAAAGAAGAGGTCGCCTTCAACGCGGATGTCGAATCTTCCCCAAGCGTGCCGCTGATTGCCAGCCGGCGCCTGCCCCGGGAGCGCACTGCGTTGTTCCCAAGCTGACCGGCACGCTCAAGGTCGCCAAGAAGAAGCCGAGGGCTGCCGACCGCGGACTCGGGAAGGTTAGGGGCAAAGGCCCGACGGTCAGGGCCCAGAGCCCAAAGCGCGGCAAGGTGCTGGCCGATGCCAAGGTCAACATCAAGCTTGCTGGCTAGATCGGCCTCAGCGTTCTACGCCTAGGCCGGACTAACCCCAAGTACCCCGGACACCTCCGGGTGGCCTTGACCCGCTTTCGTGGACACTTGACCACTGGGAAGCAAAGCGCTTCCGGAAGGAGTCAAAGTGCCACGAACACGACCGCCCTACCCGCCCGAATTCCGAGCTGAGGCGATCCGTCTCGTAAAGACCTCGGGCGACTCAATCGGTCAGGTCGCAAAAGACCTCGGGATCTCTGATCAGACCCTGCGCAACTGGGTTGCCCAAGACGACGTCGACGGTGGCCGAAAGAGCGGCCTGAGCTCTGAGGAGAGGGTCCGCCTGCGCGAGCTCGAGAAGGAGAACCGAAAGCTCCGCGAGGAGCGGGAGATCCTCAGAAAAGCCGCGGCCTTCTTCGCAACGGAGACCGAGCGGAGGTAGCGGTCGTGCACCGCTTCATCTGCGCGGAGAGGGCCAATCACTCGGTCGCCACCCTCTGCAGGGTGCTGGGCGTCTCGCGGGCGGGCTTCTACGCCGCCCAGAGGCGCCCGTCCTGCAATCGGGCCCTGCGCGATGAGCAGATCACGGCGGCGATCACCGAGATCCACGAGCAGAGCAGGGGCACCTACGGCGCCCCGCGCGTGCAGGCGATGCTCGCCCGCCGCGGCACCAACGTCGCTCGCAAGCGGGTCGCCCGGCTGATGCGCCAGGAGGGCATCTCGGGCTTGATCAGGCGCAAGCGGGGCCGCACCACCGTGCGCGTCCCGGGTGTCGCGACGGCACCCGATCTGGTCCGCCGCGAGTGGAACCCGACCGAGCCCAACCGTCTCTGGGTCGCCGACATCACCTACTGCCGCAGCTGGGAGGGCTGGCTCTACCTGGCGGTGGTGCTCGATTGCCACTCACGAAAAGTGATCGGCTGGTCTTTGCGCGAGGACCTGCGGGCCGAACTGGTCACCGATGCGATCGAGATGGCGGTCGCCCGCCGGCGCCCCGAGAGCAACCTGGTCCACCACAGCGACCGCGGCAGCCAATACGTCTCACTCGCCTTCGGTGAGCGCTGCCGGGAGGCCGGGATCGACCTCTCGATGACCCAGGGCGGCTCGCCACTGGACAACGCGGTCGCTGAGTCCTTCTTCGCCACCTTGAAGAGGGAGCAGGTCGACCGCTACTCCTGGCCCACTCGCAGTGACCTGCGGGTTGCGATCTTCGAGTGGATCGAGGTTTTCTACAACCGTCAGCGACTGCACAGCACCCTGAACTATGCGACCCCGGAGGAGTTTGAGAGTCTCTCCCTCAATCAACTAAAGAAAGCGGCTTGAGTTCAAGCCGAAACGTGTCCACCGAAGCGGGGCAGGTCCAGGGCTCCATAGCGACGCCTTCATTCGGACGCCCCGGCAATTGCCGGGGCGTCCGCGCGCTCTTCCACGCTTCAAAGCGCCAACCAAGAAGCAACGAAGGGAGCGCAATGACAGAGGATGACGTGCTGTTCGGATTCCGGCTGCGGCTGTTCACCCTGGCGCAGGAGCTCGGCAACGTCTCTGAGGCCTGCAGGGCGATGGGCGTGGCCAGATCCACCTACTACGCGTGGAAGCCAAGGCTTGAGCGCTACGGCCTCGACGGGCTGCGGGTCCGCGAGCGCCGCCGCCCGCGGATGCCCAACCAGATCGGCCCCCACCTCGAGCACCGCATCCTCGCCTTCTCCCTCGGCCACCCTGGCTTCGGCCCCCGGCGCATCTCAGCCGAACTGGCGCGGGAGAAGTGGGGCGGGATCCGGGTCTCTGAGAACGGCGTCTGGTGCGTGCTGGGGCGCTTCAACCTCAACACCCGCTCCAAGCGCCTGGCGCTGATCGCCCGCCATGCCGATCCCTATGAGCGCAGGCCCGAGATCACACCAAAGGAGCTGCATATCGACGCCTCTGAGCCCGGCGAGAAGGTGCAGATGGACTGCTTTTATGTCGGTCGCCTGGCGGGCAGCAAGGGAGTGATCTGGCAATACAGCGCGATCGATGTCGCCTCCGCCTACACCTGGGCCTTCCTGCGCTCCTCAGAGCACAACCCCACCGCCCGCCACACCGCCGAGCTGGTCCACCTGGTCGCCAAAGAGCTGAAGGCAGCGGATTGGAAGCTCAGGGAGGTGACGACCGATAATGGCTCGGAGTTCCGCGCCAAGGACTTCAGGGCCGCCCTTGATGGCGAGCAGGCGACCCAGCGCAAGATCAAGGCCGGGCGGCCGAACTCAAACGGCTGCGTGGAGCGGGTCCAGCTGACGATTCTTGAGGAGTGCTGGCGTCCGGCCTTCTCGCGCTCGCTGGCGCCCCGGATCACCGCCCTGCGGCGTGATCTCGATGAGTACCTGCGCTACTACAACACCGACCGTGCCCACACGGGGAGGCTGACGAAGGGAAGGGTGCCGGCGGATATCGTCTTCGGGGCCCGCAAGATGGCGAGCGTGAGATGAACCCGAACTGTCTTCACATCTCGGGGTTAGGACGGCCTAGACATTGCCCCTGCCAGTCGAGCTCGCGACGGCTGGCTGTTGACAGGTCCCAAATGGAGCGATAGACGAGGACCGTCTGAGAGGTAACAAAGCGCAGAAGGCCGCGACGAGCAGGGGCTTTTGCGTGTGGAGCTAGCCCGAATCGAACAGGCGACCCTCCTGGGTGCGATCTATTCGCAGCGGATTCGCCGTTATGTCGGCGTTTCGGGCACCATGGAACCGGAGTGCCCGAAACGATCGGCGTGCCTTGACTCCCGCAGGCAGGCGAGTGTGCGACTTGACCGGGCAGTCTCAGTGCTTATGGCTGTGCTTCTTATGCTTGTGTTTCTTGTGGCGGTGCTTGGGGTGCTTGGGCTTCCCAGTGGTCGCGTTGCTTGGGCCACCCGAGCCTCCAGAACCACTGGAACCTCCGCCGCCACCCGTGCTGGGAACGGGTTCGGAGATGACAACTTCGTGTTCGGTGCTGTCGGACAGCCCGGCTTCATCTTCGACGGTGAGTCCGATTTTGTATGTGCCGGGACCAGGGAAGGTGTATTCCTCAAGCGGTATTTCGCTGACGAGGATCCCGTTCACGGTGAAGTGCCAGGCGGATACACGCACTTCATCAGAGGAGGAGGTCCCGTCGAACTTGTACGTCAGGCCTTTGACCGGTTCTACGGTGAAGCGGGCGACCGGAGGATTGTGTTCCCCGACATACAACTGCAGGTCGTAGGAGCCTTCCCGCTCCAGAGTGTTCGACGCTTGCCATGGAACCCGCAGCACATAGTAACCTTCGATGAAGCGTCCAAGGGTAGAGACCGAGAATTCGCAGGCCAGTTTGGCCAGTTCATAGCATTCTCCTTCCTGATTGTAAAGGGCGACCAAGAACTGTTCTTCGTGTTCAGGGCCCTGAACGGTTCGTAGTGCCCCGAGGTTCCATATCGGGGACGTTTCGTAGCCGTCCTGGGTGCCGGGCGTAAAGGTGAGACGAACGGTCCCCCCGATCTTCACTTTGGAGGGGCTGATGTGTGCGACGCCATTTGCGGCGGGCTGATACAGACAGTTCGGTGCCAGCCCAGATTGAAACGCTCCCTCTTCGTTCCAACCTTGTTCTTCGGGCGGGCCGTAGCCCGAATGGCAGGCCGGGATCGGTTCGGCGATTTCGGGTAATCCGCTGGCTCTGACGCTGGAGACAGGAGCGGCCAGGAAAGCGAAGGCGGCGAGCGTCAGGAATGCGAGCGCCGAGAAAACGTCGCGAAACCGCCGGGAGGCCAAGAGCTCATGCCGAACGGCAGCCATCAGAGCGGGACAACTTAGCAGCCGGCGTTGATCTGGGCGAATGAGCAGGCCAGGTTTGTCGGAGTCTCGGTGGAACTTGGTCCCGCGCAAATTTGCCTGGAAGGCGAGGACAGTGCCGGACTCGATGGGCTGTTCGCCGCGCATCATATTGACAGGCTCGCATGTGTCCGTCAGCCAATGTCGCGGCATGCCTGGACTAATCTGCGCGCTGTGCGGGCGCGACATGCATTCGTCATAGCGAACACCGCGATCCTGCTCTTCGCGGCCACCGCGGCGAGCGCCAAGGGGGCGGCGCCTCGGATCGACGCTCGGGTCGCCGGCGCATTCCAGATGCAGGCGCGGGTGACCGAAGCCGTCAACGTACGAGGCGAGCACCTTGGACAGCGCCTGCGGCGTGATTGGACGATCGCGCCAAGAGGCTGTGAGGGCAGCGTCTGCGCCAGGCTCTCGGTGCGCCGCCAGCGCAGCGCCGGGCTGCAGGAAACGCTCACGCTCAAGCGCACCGGCATTGGCGCCTACGCCGGAAGCTCGTCCTTCTACGCACCGCTGCGCTGTCGCGGCAGAACCTACCGGCACGGCATGCGCGTCCCCTACCGCATCACGCTCGCGATCGTCGGCGCCGAAACGGTGCAGGCGATCATGTTCGCAAGGCGGATCACCGCGACCTACACCAACCTGCGCCGATTCGACACGACGCCCTGTTCGCTTGCCCCAAGTCACGACGCCGCGCTCTACACCGGCGCCGCGCTCAGCCCGCTGCCCACGCCTCCCACCGCTTCGTTCACGGCCACCGTAGACGAGGCCACCGCCGCCGCTGCATTCACCAGCGCCGCCACGCCTGCTGTCGACGGCGCACCGATCGTCTCGCGCCGGTGGAACTTCGACGACCCGGCGACCGGCACGGCGGACAGCTCGACCGAGATCAATCCGACCCATATATTCAGCGCCGCCGGCTCCTACACCGTCACCCTCACCGTCACCGACGCCAACGGCCTCACCGCCACCGCCACCCAGGAGGTGCAGGTTTGACACTGCGCCACTCATCCTCACCCTCGATGCTACGGGTGCCTCTGAACGATGAGGTCGGCTCTCACGGCGCTGGGCTGACGTAAGAGGAACGCCTCAGGTGGACAGGCGCAGCGTTCCCAGCACCGCGGTGAGCCGTGCCACCAGCCGCTCGGGTCGCTCCCCTCCAGGCTTGATCACGGCGTACAGACAGCAGGTGCGGCCCCGCTCGGTGAAGAACCGCTGCCAGCCGAACTGGTCGGGACGGGTCACCTGCAGCTGCATCGGATCGAACTCGTGCGGCGTCGGGCCGGGTGGCCGCCCGGGCGCGAACAGGCCGACGCCGGGCTTCACCTTCTCCGGGTCGACGTACTCGACCAGCGCCGCGAACGCGTCGCCTGCGCCCATGCGGCCGGTCGCCGCGCCGCCGAAGTCACCGTCGGAGGCACGCAGTGGAAAGGTGGCGACGTGCAGGACCGGTCCCGGTCCCCGTTTGCGGATCCGCGCCTCCCAGCCGGCGGGCACCTCGATCGAGACTCCATGTCCGGCAACGTTCATGTCTCTGATCGCGCCCAGCCGAGCCGGCAGCTCACCGCGCCCCGGCCACCGTCATAGCAGTGCCCCCACGATGATCGCCACGGCCGTTGCCTCGGCGATCACCACCGCGCGGATGCTGATGGGCTCGAGCCGCAACAGCCCCCGGTGCAGCCGCACGAGGGAGCTGCGGTCCCGCGCGAACCCGGCGGGCAGCAGTGCCGCCGCCTTGGTCGCGCCGAACACGGCGCCGATCGCGACGCCGGCCGCCGGGCTGCCCGAAAGCAGCTCCACCGCGAAGGTCGCGTAGATCGCTGCGCACGCCACCAGCGTGATGAAGCCGAGGCCGAGCTGGCCGCCGAAGCCGACGCCATAGACCCAGCCGCGGTAGGTGACCATCCAGTCCTCGTTGACCTGGCGACGGGTGAGGGGGAGTCGCGTGCGCAGCGGGGTGCCGTCGATCACGAGCGCCGCCACCAATACCATCGCTGCCGCCGGCAGTCTCCAGCCGCCACCGGGAAGCAGCGATCCGACCGTGCCCCACAAAAGGCCACTGAGCGCACCGGCGCAGACCGCGCCGACGGAGAAGGCGGTGGCGGTGGCGGTCCAATGGGAGCCGCGGGCCCGCTCTGCGTAAGGGGTCAGGCTCGCGAGCATCGACTGGCCGCACGGGGAGAAGGCGGCGCGCAGGGCGCCAAGGATCGCGACCGTGCAACCGACGGCGATCCAGGCCGGCTCACTCATGAAGGGGCTCCGAGTCCGCGGCGGCCGAGCGATCCGGGGCAGCGAGCGGATCGGGCGCCAGCCGCGACGGGTGCAGGCTCGGATGCCCGGCGGTGATCCCCGCCTCCGCCAGCGCCTTCTCAGCGCGGGCGGCACGCTCCGAGGTGCTGCGAGCGGGGTCGATGCGGTCGTCGTCGGCGTCGCATAGCAGCGAGGCGATCTGCTCCCAATTGGTGGCGCTGCCGCGGCCGGCGATCTCGCCGCCGTCGACCAGCACGAAGTGAGGCGTCGCAGGGATGTCGAAGTCTTGCCACGCCTGCGTCGACATCACCACCTCGACGCCGGCCGGCGCCAGCTCCAGCAGCCGCGCCAAGCGCTCTCGCTCCCGGCCCTTGGTGATCACCGTCAACCGCGTGCTCGCCAGGAGAGGGATATCCCCATCGAGGCCTTGCCAGAGGGGGATGCAGGCGTTGCAGCCACTGCCCATGAACGCGAGCAGAGACGGCGGAGAGCCGGCCGCGAGCGACAGCTTGACTGCATCGCCGGCGAGCGTCTGGCCGGCGATGTCAGGCGCCTGACCTCCGCCCCCGCGTTGCCTGCCCGCGAACGCCTTCGGGCTGACCGCGGCGGTGGCGTCAGGATGCCCTAGGTCGTCGGGACCCGCGTCAAACGCCGCCTCGATTCTGGCCAGTCGCCGAAGGATCTCTGCGTGCGAGCGCAACAGCGCCACAACGAACAGCAACGCCAGCGCCAGCAACACGCCCTCCACAATCACCATGACAGTCAATGGCTGCAGAGTTGCGCAGATCACGACCGTCACACCCCCCCGGCTCCAACCAGCTCGACCGCCGCCGGCTCCAGGCAACCCGCCTCGTGGTCGCAGGTGGAGTCGTCCGTCGCGAGCGCGGCGCTGCAGTGAAGCGCCTCGATCGTGCTGGGGTTCTCGCAGACGACCATCCGGCAGACGACTGCGGTAACGCCACCGATGTCCGTGTTGCACTGGCCATAGCGGAAGATGTTGCAATTGACCCTGCGGTGACGGCAGCTGTCCTCACCGCAGCGACAGCCGCCCGGGAACGGACGGCCCGGCAGCGCGTTGCAGTCGACGTAGTAGCGGATGCCCTGTTCGGCACATAGCTGGTGCCCCTTGTAGTCCGTGCACATCCACCAGCCACCCGGAAAGGTGCCCTCCGGGCAGGTGTTGACGTGACCTTTATTGATCTCGCAGCAGAAGCCGGTGTAGCCGTCCGTGCAGAGGCCGCTGCCGCACTGCGAGGGAACGACCGCCGCCAGCGCCGAGCCCGGGTACAGCAGGTACCGCAGGGGCGCAACCGCCAGTGCCGAGCCTACGACGGCAATTCTCAGCAGCAGCGAGCGCCGCGAAAGCCCGTCCGCGGGGGAACCGTGGTCGGTGTGTTCCCGCTCCAGCAGCCTCGCCGAGGAGGCGACCAAGCGGTCGCCGGCGGCACCGAAGCCGCTGGGCAAGGCGCTCAGCGGCTCCAGGGGCCGCGATCCGGCGAACGCCAGCCTCCAAGCGATCCCGATCGCGAGCCCCAGCGGAAGCACTGCCATCAGGGCCGACGGCTCAGTCGCCGCGAGCTGGCGGACGCCGGGGGCACCGAGGACCGTAGCCACCCCGGCGAGCATCGCGGCGAAACCCGTGAGGATCGCTGCCCGCAGCGGCGGCGGGCCGGTGCTCTCGCCCAAGCAGTCGCAGCCCGGGTCTGCGCCGCTGTCGAAGCTCGCTATCAAACGGCGGGCGTGGATCACCGTGAACACCAAGAACGTCGCCGCCATCATCTCGCCGGCAACCCGACCCGGCGCAAGCAGCGCCGCGACGGCGACGGCAAGCTCTGCGATGCCCTGGCTGCGCTGCCTCACGGTGGCGCCGGATAGCTTGGCGAGGCCGGCAAGCGCAAGGACCAGCGAAAGCGCGGTAATCACGACCGCTCCAGCGAGGGCCGACACGCCTAGCATCCGCACAGGATATCTGGACATCGTGGTGTGCCTCATTACGCCCCGCTCGGCGCAGATCCGAGGCCCTGCCCCAGCGCCGACATTGCGGGGACTTTGGGTGTGCGTGGAGCGGGCGGGATCTGTCGCTCAGAGCTTTCCATTCTTCAGGAGCTTTAGTACCGGATTGAGCAGACAGCGTTGACCCGAGGTCTTACCAGCGTCTGGTGGCGGCGGTGGAGGACCGGAAGCAGGCGCTATTTGTTTATCAGCGGACTACGACCTCGGCTCTCGTTGAAGGTTCGGAGTCAAACAGAGTTGAAGCTTTGCTCGTTTTGCTCGTTTCCGAAGCCTAGGAGTGCTTGGCGTTGAAGGTCACCGTGAGGGCTTCACAGTTGCTGGTGAAGCCGGGCTCAGGTTCGGCGGTGAACGGGGTCGTAGAGATTTTCCCAACAACCTTTTTGGGGGATTTGAAGCTGCCGGAGAAATTGATCGTCGGGTGGGTCTTGCCGATGTAGAGCGGCCCCTTGTAGGAGAACTTGCCGTTCTTGACGTTTAGGGGAAGGCCCTTTTCGTTTTCCTTAAAGTTTTTTGAGCTAAACGACATGTTGAGCGGCAGGGTGCCCTGCGAAGAGGGGCAGCTGAATTCGATGCCCTTCATTATGAGTTCGACCTTGTGGCCGGCCTTGGAGACCCCGAGGGTCAGGGCTTGTTTCTGCGAGGTGGTGCCGATGAATGGGCCGCTTGAGGGCGTGACGGGTTTGGCGATCGCAACCGTTGCAACGGCGAGTGCGCCGATCACAGCTATGCCGACGATAAGACCCCACGTCCTGCGGCTCATCTTAGTCCTCCTATTTTGACCGATCCCAAATCTATAGGGTCACATCCGCCTTAGCAAGCGGAACGAAAGGATGTCCCGAGACGAAGAACGCGGTCGAACGAACATGAAACACGAGCTTCTCGCAGGTTGGCGGGCACGCCGCTCGTTGGCCGTCGTTTCTTGCACGGCGCTGATCGCGGTCGCCGTGGTGGCCGGGGGAGCCGGTGCGGCGAGTGCCACAGCCCCGGCGGCTCCGAAGGTGTGCAGGGAAGCCGGGATCACCTTGGGTGTCGTCCATAAGGTATTCAGCCCGACCGGAAGGATCGGCGGCGAAGGCGACTCTGAGATCGGGCGCCGCGCAATTCGGTCGAGCGGGGGGGGACAAACCCCGTCGAACTGCACGGACGGGCCGCCGAAGTCCATCAACACGGACGTGACGCTCGCCGCGGTCTATTGCTTCAGGGACGAGGTGAAATCCAGAGGGCAAGAACTCGACTCCTACGGGCATGCGCGCAAGAAGCCGTTCCCCTGTGCCGGGGCCGGCGCCGTGCGCGTAAACCCACGTTATGCGCGTGAGCTTGAGACTGGTGCGAGGCGTACGGATCTGTCATTGCTTGGATCGGGACGATTGCCTGAGGATCGAATCGGCGCTGTGAGATGAGGGTTGGGGTGAACTGTGAGGGCGCGAACAGCAGCACCCCAGGTGGTCGCAGCCGTTGCCGCAGGGGACGCCCGTGCCGTCGGTGTGCACGGTCGCTGCGCGATCGAGCGTTCGGGGGAGGTGGCGGGGGTGGATGGCGGGCGCCGGTGTGCTGGCGATCGCGGTCATGGCGGTTGGGCCCGACGTTCCCTCCCGATTTGGCCTCGATAGGATTTGGCTTGCTAGAGCCTCGGAGGGGTGCCGGAGTGGTTGAACGGGGCAGTCTCGAAAACTGTTGGCGTCGCAAGGCGCTCGTGGGTTCGAATCCCACCCCCTCCGCTTTGCAGTGCCGAATCGCGCTCCGGGAATGGAATCTGCAAGTTCGATTGGCAACGTGCCGAAATCGGCAAAACGTCCCGAGGTCCTTTAGAGCCGGTCGATGTGACGGAGCCCGCGAGGCCAGATAAGGCAGTCGCGCTGTCGAAGAGATCGTCGCCTGTTTCGGTGCCAGGGCGCGCAATTCACCTTCAGGAGCCACGAGTGACATGCAAATTCCGGTCGAGCCAGCGCGAGACTCTCCAAGTACGTTTCGCCGGCCGGCCAGTTGCCGACCCCTCAGCCGACGAACCCCGCGATGACATCCGCGAGCAGCAGGGCGGCATAGATTCTCCCGCGAGGATCACCTGGTGCGTTGGATGGCCGTCTGCGCAACGGCCTTGAACGATCCCTGTTGTCGATCGCTGGCTTGGTGGCCGCGGCGTCACTCTTCTCTGCATCTGATCTATTCCCAGCATCGTGGCGGTGACCCCGTCTCCTGCAGACTGTGGCTAGGGCCGCAGCTTTGTGACGAAGGCGCTCGGGTATTCGGGCGGCACCGTTGCCCGGCCCGGCGGAATCGGGGCCTCGGCTTTTAGCCCGGGGCCGCTGCCGCCGGCGGCGTAGGCGTCGCCAGCGCGATCGAGCGCCACTGCGGCGGCCCGCGCCCGCGAGCCTCCGAGCTTGGTCCAGGAAAGGAGCCGATGTGCGGAGGGGTCGAGCTCGGCGAGGAAGCCGCGGTAACCGCGGTCGACGCCCATAATCGGCTTTGCCGAGCGAAAGCCGACGAGGAAGGCATCGCCATGGTGGTTGAGCGCGATGCCGCGGCCGGAGGTTTCCCTGCCGAGCAGGGTCGAGTGCAGGAGCCGTCCGCCGTCCGGGCTGAGGGTCGAGACAAAGGCGCTGTCGTAGCCCTGTAGGTGCCTCTGCAGCGCACCGGCGGTGGTCGGGAAGTTGCCGGAGCCGGCGTCGCCGGTGACCACGACATCGCCGGCTGGGTCGACGGCGACCGCCTTGGCTTCGTCGCTGAGGGTCCCACCGAGGTAGGTGGAGTAGAGAAAGCGGGCGCCGCTGGGGTCGAGCTTCGTGACGAAGGCGTTATTGAATTCCGCGTCGGCTCGATTGACGCTCTGGAAGGCGTCGGGGGTAATCGGGAAGTCATGCGAGCCGGTCGAGCCGGCAACGTAGGCATCGCCGGCTCGATCGAGGGCGATGCCGCCGGGGGTATTCCAGCCGCTGCCGCCGAGGAAGGTCGAGTAGATGAGGCGGGATCCCGAGCGGTTGAGCTTCGCCACGAAGCCCATCGGTTCCAGAAAGCTGTGCGGCGGGACGCCGGCGAGCGGCTCGGCGGCGGCGGGCGTGATCGGGAAGTCTTCGGACCCGCAGTCTCCGGCGACATATGCCTCACCGGCGGGGTCGACGGCGATCGCGTTGACCTCGCCCCCGGCTTCGCTGCTGCCCCCGAGGTAGGTCGAGTAGATGAGCCGGCGGCCACTCGGCGCCAGCTTCGCAACAAAGCCGCTCTCGGAGATCCCCCGCGCCTGCGGCTGCAGTGCGTTCTTGGTTGTCGGCATGCCGCGGGGGTAAGTGGAGCCGCCGATGTAGGCAGCCCCTCGCCGGTCGACGGCGATCGCGTCGGCGAAAGAGCCGCCGCCGGCGCCAAGGTAGGTCGAGTAAATCAGGTGCCCGTTCGGGGCGAGCTTGGTGACGAAACTGACTTCCGCTTCGCGGCCGTGAGGCAGTTTCGTTTGCAGAGCGTGGCGGGAGACCGGGAAGAGCGGCGAGTTGGTGGAGCCGGTGACATAGGCGTTGCCGGCGTCATCAACAGCGATTGCATAGGCGGGGCTCTTGATCCCTCGCGCGAGGTAGGTCGAGTAGATCAGCCGTGGATCGATCGTCAGCCTCTGCCGATGGTCGTAGGCGCCGATCGAGATCCGGACCCGGCCGCCGCCACCCAGGACGTAGTGGGCGGCGACCGGCTGGCGGGCGCCGCCGATCACCTGGTAGGCGCGCGGCCGCGGCTGGCGCACGCTGGCTGCGCCGAGACGCACAAGGAGGGTGCCACCGGGGGTGAGGCTGAGGGCGCGCCGCGAACCGAAGCCAAGGGCGATCTCGCTCGCCCGGGCGCCGGGGGCGAGGTTGAGGTCATACTCGAACCGTCTCTGGTTGCCGTAGAAGCGGATCGCGATCCCCGGCCAGACGCGGGAGTAGCGCACCCCGCGATAGGTCGGGATCCCGACCTCCTGCCCTGAGCTGCCTGGGGAAATGTAGTTAGCCTTGCCGGGCAGGCGCCCGACCCCGCCGATCCGCCGATCGGCTGTCGCGCCAATCAACCTCATCGGGAGGACCGGGCTTGCAGCGCCCGCCGGTTTGCCCGCCCCGAAGCTCAAATCGGCGCCCTCGCGGGTGAGGAAGAGTCCAGGGCCGGGGCCAGTGGCGAGGAAGCGAACCGCCGCGCCGCTCTGGCCTCGGTTCGGCTCAAAGCTCAGCGGCAGGCGTCCGTAGGTGGCGGCGACCACCAGCGAGCGCGGCGCCGAACGCGTCCTGCCCCCGCCCAGCATCAGGAATCCAATCGCCACCAGCGCAAGGGCAAGGATCGCCAATCCGAATGCCCTCCGACCGAGGGGGCTCGACGGACCCGCGGGCGGCGTAACCGCGATGGCGGGGTCGACTGTCGCGATCTCTCGAGCCTAAACCCCGGCCAGCAAACCGATCAAGTCCCCAACCAATGTCGGGGGCCCGCACGATCCCGTCCTCGCCGCGAGCAAGGGAGCCGATGCAGACGATTGCCGTTCGCAAGCCGATCATCGCGCGCCTGGGTGGTGGCAGAGGTCGGGCTGGAACCGCCTCGCACTCGAGGATCGCATCGCCCTCACCTGACCACATTCGCGCCTTGTTCTGCGCCCTCGGCGCTAGGTGGGCTTTTGGCTGGAGCCAGATATGGGGGTCGTCACCAGTCACCCCTACTCCGCGAACGAGAATGGAGGGCCAACTCAGCCGCGCTTGACAGTCGCAGAAAATGCCGTACGAACGCCGTGCGCGGTCGCTGCTAGGTGGAGCCAGGCCGGGCCTCGCGGCCTGATCGCGAGGCGCAGCCTCTTCGTCTTTGCCCCAATCTCGAAGTTGGCGTGGTTGATGGTGAGGCGGGTCGCGAGGGCCGAGCGCGCCTTGATCACGATCCTCCGTGCTCCTCGCGGCGCCTTTTTGGGAATCGAGAGCCGCAGGAATGGAAGTCGGACGGCCGCCACCTTGACGTTCACACTGGCCGCGGCGCTCGCCCCACCAACCCCACGAGCGAGGAGGCGGATGTGGTTCTTGCCGGGAGGAAGGGGGCCTATCATGAGCGCCGTCCCGCTGCCGAGCGGGACCGAGCCATCAAACCAACGCAAGCGCTTTCCCTTCAGCGCTGTGGGGCCCGCTTGGTCTGCCTGGCCCCTCAGCTGCACAACGGCATCGCCGGGGAGCTCCTCTGGGAGTTTGGCAATCGTTACGAGCGGCGGAGCGGGGAGACTGACGAACGGGTGCGAGCTCGCGACGGCTTCATCGAAGCCGTCGTTGACCCGCACCCTGATCCGTGCTCGGTGGGCTGCCGCCAGGTAGCTTCCGGGAATCCTCGCCCTACCGCGATCGGGTCCGATGAAGACGGGCTGCCAGGTGCGCCCGCCATCACCTGAAAAGTCGACCGAAGCGGTGCTGGTCTTGGCACTTGCACCGAGGGTCCTCCACTTCACCGCAACCCCGTGTCGCCCCCCGACCGCCGCGCCCCCGAGGGGCGCGAGGACCCGCACATGCGGCCGACGCCGGGGGCGCTTGCGGCTCCCGATCGAGACACCGTTGTCCAGCACTTCGACGCTCTCGATTCCGCGGCTGGAGATTTCCGCGGAGAGTTCCAGCAAAGCGGCGACCCCGTCCTCGTGGATGTGTTGGGCGGCCATCGCGGCGCTGCGCAGGATCTGACCGTGCCTGCCCCGGGCGAGCAGCGTGAAGCTCGAGGTTCCGGCCTTCAGCGGGGGCCCGACCTGCGGACCGACGCTGGTGAAGGTGAAGCTCGATCCGTCGTCGTAGCCGACCACGCGCAGGCGCCTTCGGTTGATGCGGGCATTGGGCCGGCCAGCTCGCTTGGTTGGGCCGGCTCGGCTCGAAGCGCTTGGGTCGCTCGGCGCTCGGGACTCACTCGCCGAGTCAGGTGTTGTTCGACCGGCGAAACGGGAAGAGCGGGCAGCTCCGCTTGTGGCGAAGGCTTGAAAGACCGCCTCCCAGTTGATCGGCGAGACCCAGACACCGAGGTCCTTGTGTTGAAACCCCCCCGTCTTGCCGGCGCAATATGACATCAGGTCCATGTTCTGTCCCCAGTTGACGCCGTCGGCCACGATTCGGTACGGGTAGGAGTCCATTCTCAACCCAATCCCAAGCAGTTGGCCGAACCCTTCTGTCGAGTTCGGATTGTCGCCTCCATCGTCCACAAATTGACCCGGCTCCCCAAGCAAGGCTGCCTCCGACGCGTGGGTCTCACCCGGCTTCAGTGGCCACGGCGTCGAGCCCTGGCCTTCATCGTCACTGTCTCCGTCATCGCCGCCGCCGCACTCGCTGCTCGCATGCGCCAGGCCGAACTGGTGAAACAGCTCATGGGCCACTCCCGACAATGGCCGGCCGCCGGGCGTGTTTGTGAAGGTGATCGCTGAGACATTCCCGAACGTACCGAACACGCTTTCGATGCCACCTCCCGTGACGCCGCGAAAGCCGCCCGTGCCAATCCCCATCGTCGAAAAGTTAGGGTTTCCCATCGCCGAGGCCCAGTCCTTGACCCGCCCGTGCGCGGCCGCACCCATGTCCGTTTCATTGCTGTTCTTGTTGTTGACGATGTCGCTGATGTCGATAATTCCCTGGTAGGGCAGGACGGTGAAGCCGTCGTTGGGATTGCCCAGGTTCCAGCCGGGGTTCGCCAGTGGCGTGACCAGCTTTGCGTCTTCCAGGGCGAGGCTCGAAGAGACCGGCAATTCGCCGTTGGCGCTCAGCGCCACCGTGTCAAGCTCGACCGTCTTGGTGTCATGAAAGGTGACGTTCGTGATCGTGAAGCTGTTGTTGCTCATGCACTCAGGGGTTGAACACTCTGGCCGACGCCCCGGCTCGGGGAATCCCGGTTCCTGAAACACTTTGCCGCGCAGGCTGATCGTCCCCGAGGTCCAGGAGACGGGCAGGGTGAAGGTGTAGGCGTTTTCGTTGCTCGTGCGCTCCGCTTCGAGCACCGCGGCTGGATCGGGCTCCTGAACGCTCGTCAACCCCGGTCCACCGCCCTGGGTGGAGGGTGGGCCGTAGTCGGGACGCAGCGGACTGCCGGGCAATTCGTGCCCGTCTCTGAAGCCAAACAGAAGAGTTCCGACTTCCTTGATGCCCGAGGCAATCTGGCCATGGGCATCGGCGAAGAAGCGCACCGCGGTTTGCTTGTGTGAAACAAGGTCAACCCCGGCGTAGCCTCCCCCCGATTCGTTGCTGCCGCTTGGCTTTAGTTCGCCTTCGTGCTGGATCCCCTGCGTCACTTCGAGGCCCTGCGCGCGCAGGTCATAGTTCCCCGCCACCGAGACCGGAATCTGCAGCGACCGATTGTGTTCGCCCGCTCCCGGGCTGGGCACTCCTTCTACGGTGATCAGGTTGTTGGAGACCGGCGGGGCATTGGTCGCCACCGAGAGGTTCAGGCTGAGTGCGCTTCTATCCGGGCCGCTGCTGGGATTCGGACTGACGCTGGCGCTCATCCCGGGCGGTAGGCCGCTCACGGCGAAACCGATCGGGCCGACCGAGGTCAGGTTCCGGTGCAAGACCAGCGCCAGGCTCGCCGAGCCCCCGGGGGTGAGCGTCGTCGCCAGGCTGGAGCCCGAGAGTCCAAAGTCCGGTGGGATCGTGCTGGGAACGGTTTCGAAGCCCAGATCGTCGATACCGACGTGGCAGATAAGGCCTGGGCCGGCGACCTCGAAGTAGCTGATTTCTGATTCGGCGGAGGAGATCGCCGCTTCGGTTTTGACCCCAAATCCCGAGATGCTGACTTTGTCGGTCGCGCCGGGGACCGGGTTGCCGCCCAAATCGAAGCCCTGCAGGGTGATTGTGCCCGGAAAACCTTCCGAGGGACTGACGTTGCCGACGAAGAGGCGCAGATAGTCCCGAGGGGCTGCGAAGCGGCCCCAGAGCATCGCTTCGGGAAACTCGCTGCCACATTTTTGGCTGATGTCGAGGACGTTTGGATCCGAGTGTGCTTCGCCGCTGGATGGAGTCGCAACGAAGGGATGAAGTTGAGCCGGACCGCTTGGCCTCTGATCGAAGCTGACGCCCTGCGATTCATACTGGTTGGCGATCGTCGTATCGGTGGCCTGATCGTCGAAGTTAATGACGGTTTCGGTGGCCAGGGCGCGCGAGGGGAGGAGAAGGAAAGCCGCGGCGGCCATCCCCAGCGCAAGGATGTTCCCTCTAGGCCCGCCCATCTCCGGCGCTGATTGGGGTAACGGTTGTCATCGAGTGCCGCCGGGGCCGATTGTAGGGGCCTGCCTTGCCTTCGGTTTCGTACTCAACGGAAATTGGACGACTTTATTTGTCAAATTGCGCCGGACTCGATCCTGAACCCAAGGCCACCGCGCCGAGTCGCTTCGCTTTTCTCTCCGTCAAGGGTCCAACCCGAGCGGCTGAATCCGAAACCGCCAGGTGGCAACCGAAGTGCAGCTGGCCGCACGTTCGCGCAGTTGGCAAGGAGGAGCGCGCGATTCACCAGTGGCAGCCGAGTACGGCCTGGTGTCCAACGGCCATAGAGGCCGAGCCTTCAACCGGCCTCGACTACTGACGAGATGGCGGGCGCTGAACCCCTGCATCGCCCACCGCGAGGAGATCGGTGGGCGGTGCAACCGAGCGGCCTAGTGACCGGCCTTTTGACCGTTGCCGTGCAGCGGATACCAGGAGGCGCCGAAGGCCTTTGAATCGGTGCCGTTGTCTTCACCCGGCTTCTTGTCCTCGACGAAGGTGTAGAGCGGCCATCCCGCGTAGGTGACCTGAGTCGTTCCATCTGAACGCTTGATCGTCCCCAGCATGGCGTGGTTGACACCGCTCATCGCTTCCGGTTCGCCTTCGGTGGTCAGCGGCGGCCAGGCTTCGGCGCAGGCGCCTTCGCACTTGGACTTGCCGCTGTTTTGCTGATCTTTTTGAAAGTAGTAGAGGGTCATTCCTTCCGCGTCGACCAGGACCTTGCCGACGCCCGAGGCGCTTCGGAGGGAGATTGGGGTCGCTTCACCTTCCGTCGCGGCAGCTGTTGTCTGGGCTGCTTCGGTGCTACCCCCGTAGCCTCCGCTCGCGGTGGTTGCTTCGCTGCTTTCAGAGCTGGAACTGCTGCTTCCGCTGCTCCCACAGCCGGCGATCGCCAGGGCGGCAATCAGGGCGGCGGCGCTGAGCGCCAGATATGACCTGTTCACTTGCTGTCTCCTTTTGGTGTGCTCGTCGATGCCACCTTGGGGTGGCCTCTCTCGCTGGTCTCCCACCGGGTTACGGCTATCCCGTTCTCGAGGTTCAAGTCGGCGCTGGCCCGAGGGAGCGCTCGAAGGCCAGCGGCCCTTGCTGTCGTCCTTTCAGAGCTCCTTCTGGACTCTCCACATCTGGCCAATGTCGTGGGCTTGACGGCCATGCCGCGGGCCCCGACCCTGAGGATCTGGGTTGACCCGCCAGCCGGTAGCGGCGCCAATTTCGAGCCTGTCGCGGACTGTTGGCGCCGAGCTCAGAAACCAACCGCTAGGAGCCCGGGTGGGCTCCCACCAGGACGCGCCGGATGAATTCGCCCTTGGCCTCCGTATATGCGTCGCGGTCATTTCCGAACTGCTGCGCCAGGCTGCGCTTGAGGGCGACATATTCGTTCGCCACTCGCAAATCATCGCGCAGCCTATCCCGGAACCTGAGCTCTGCCAGATAGCGCTCGCTCCTCACAGGAATGAGATGAAGATGATGGCTGCGACGTCTGGGATCGGGCTTGCAGAACCAGTGCATCAGCTCGCAGAGATAGGGCGAATACAGATAATCGAGTCGCGCCAGGGAATCGAAGCACGCTCGTGATTCCTCCAGCGAGGCGACTCCGGCGAGGATGTCGATGACCGGCTTGGCCTCCAGTCCGGGGACGGCCGTGCTGCCGATGTGGTGGATCGGTCCGATGACCCAGGGTCCGATCGCCTCGCCCAGCGCCTCGCGCTCGACCTCAAATAGTTCTGGCCAGGATCGGTCGTAGGGCATCAGCTGAACCGGTTCAGGGTCGCCGCTGGGATCGGCCGGGCGAGTCGGGTCGATCGGGCTCATCCTGGGCGTTCAGTGGTTGAGAAATCTGTCGACGGTGCGCGTGAACGGGCGGCGCTCCTGAAAGAGGAAGGCGTGGGCTCCGGCGAAAACGGCGAACCTCGATCGGGGGATCTGCGCGGCGATTCGGTGCAGGTTCACCGGTGGCACCACCGGGTCAGCGGCGCCCGCGGCAGCCAATGTCGGGGCGCCCAGCTCCGCCAACTGGCGGTAGTTGCGGTCGCTGCGCAGCCATGGATCCTCGGCCGCAACCTGGGCGTCGGTGGTCGCGGCGGGCACCTGAAAGTCGTTGGGGATTTCGCCGTCCTGGCTCGCGCTTTCCAGCCGACGCAGGAAGCGTCGTCCCTCGGCGAGGCGATCGCGCGGGTAGAGCTCACGGAGGATTTCGGCCTGCGAGGGATCGGGCTCACTGTCGATTGCCTGTGCCTTGGCGCTGCCGAGCACGGCCTGCCCGCCGCCTGGGTTGGTACCCGCCAGAATCAGGTGGGAGACCCGCTGGGGATGTTCGATCGCCAGGCGCTGGGCGACGAAGCCGCCCATCGACCAGCCCAGAATGTCGGCCCTTGAGATGTGGATCGCGCTCATCAGCTCGACCGTGGCGCTCGCGAGAGAGGCGAAGCTGTGGCCATGCCATGGGCCCGAGCGCCCGAGGCCCGGGTAGTCGAAGAGGATCAGCCGATGATCGTTGGCCAAGAGCCGCAACAGCGCCGGATCCCATTCGGCCATCGTCGAGCCGGTTCCGGTCAGCATCACCAGCGGCGGCCCCTGGCCGCGTTCATACCAGGCGATTCTGGTGTCGGGCAGCCGCGCGGTACGGACCTGAGCCTGGAATTCGGCCCCCGAGCTGCCCCCACAACCGCCGAGGATGGCGGCGAGAGCGAGGCAGATCAGCGGGCGGGCTTTCATCGGAGCTGGCAGCCTACGGGCCGACCCGGTGAACACGTTTCTGGGCGCGGCCCCGCCACTCGCGTAGCCTTTGCGGATCGCGCTCTACATTCGAAGATCGAGTGTTGCGACGCTGCTGGTCGTGATCGCGCTTGCCGCTGGTGCTGGTTCGGCTTCTGCGGGGGCTATGGGTCCGAGTGGCCCGTGTCTTCATGGTTCGCCGGGCCAGACGCGCAGCGCCGCAACCTGCGGGGCGAGCGTTGTCGACGGCAGGGCGGTTGCCCCGCCGGATGCTCCTCCCGTGGTCAAGGAAGTGATCGCCGCCGCCAATCGCATCGATCACCGACCCTATGTCTGGGGCGGTGGTCACCTGCGCTGGTGGACGCATGGCTATGACTGCTCGGGCGCGGTCGGCTACGCCCTGCACGGGGCCGGGCTGCTCGAAGTCACCCTCGTCTCGGGTGAGCTCGAGTACTGGGGTGAAGCAGGTCCGGGGCGCTGGATCACTGTCTACGCCAACGCTCACCACACCTTCATGGTGATCGCTGGCCTGCGCTTTGATACCCGCGACCCTCCGCCCGGCGAAACCGGGCCGCGTTGGCACGAATGGATGGTCCCCACCGGCAACTTCGTGGCTCGTCACCCGGTCGGCCTCTGAGTCGCAGATGACGTCTGCTGTCGCGGGTTGGTCTTCCTCGATTGGACCGTGATCGGGATCGAGCATGGCGCACGCGCCAACCCTCAACCAGTGTCTATCGGCGCCGCCTGCGGGCGCCTGGGCGGCGCTAGCCGGTGATCGTGAAGGCCTTGCTCACCGGCTTTGAAGTGTTGGCCGCTTCGTCGCTGGCTCGCAGAACGGCCACGTAGCGCCCCGGGCGCGCCTTGAAGTGCTTGCCGCGCCCGGCGAGTGAGATGTGATTGATGCCGATGAAGGTATTCCAGATCTGGTAGCCGCTGAAGACCCGCTTGTCGTGGGAGTTGAGCCGGTAGTACTCGGCATCAAGCGTGCCGCGCTCGCTGATCTGGGCCTTCATCGGGACGCCCTTTGTGCTGCTGAAGCTGACCCGCTTCAGGGTCACATCGCCGAGCGTCGGAGGAGTCACGTCGATGTTGAGCGGCGGCTGGGGCCCGGGGTCTGAATTCGGATCGCCGGGGACGTTGGAGACGAGGACTTCACCGCGCACGAAGGAGTGCAGTTTGCACTGGAACTGGTAGACGCCCGGCTGGCTGAACTGGATTGTGTATGAGTCCCCGGGCTCATGGCTGGGGGCGTCGGTGTTCGGGTCGGAGTCCCAGCCCAGCGCGTTGGCCGAGACGCCGGTCACCGAGTGGGCGAGATCGGGGCCGAGCCAGTCCCAGGTGACTTTCTCGCCGAGATCGATATGGACCTGCTTGTTGGACCATTCGTAGTTGGAAATCGAGACGCGGGTGTTGAGCGCCGCCGCCGGCGAGGCCGAGATTGCCATTGCCAACGCGGTGGCGGCGAGCAGCGCCCCCAGGCGCCGCCCCCGCCCTAGGAGACGACGTACCACCCGTTCATTCCCATGTGCAGGTGCTCGAAGACGTGGCAGTGGTAGAACCAGCGGCCAGGATTGTCCTCGATGAATTCGAGCTTGAAGGACTCAGCCGGCCCGAAGGTTTTGGTGTCGATGATCGTCCCATCTGGGCTGGTCCAGCGATGGCCGTGCAGATGGAAGGTGTGGAAGAAGTTGTCCATTCCGTAGACGTGAAACGCGACCCGTTCGCCGACCTTTGCTTCCAGGGTCGGTGTGTTGCCGGCGTAGGCGTGACCATTGATGCAGAAGTAATCGCCCTGCAGGCCGGTAACAGTCGGGTCCCAGGTGTGGAAACCGAGGAAGAACTCGCGATCGGGGCGCACTTCACCCTGCTTGCGGATCACCAGCGGTCCGAAGAGACCCTTGAAGACCGGCAGCGGGTCCATCGGCCCGTGGTCATGGTAGATCCAGGTACCTTCCGTGCCTTCGCGAGCCTCCCAGATATAGGTAAAGGTGCGATTGTGCTGGACGAAGCCGCCGGCGTCGGTGAACTTACCCTTGTATGTGCCGTCCATTTCGTTTGCATAGAAGATTCCGTGCGGGTGGACGGTTACCGGCGCCTTCAGTTTGTTGCGAAAGTGGACGATCACGGTTTCGCCGACCTCGGCTTCGATCAGCGGTCCGGGAACACTCGCCGGAGCCAGCGGCGTGGCGAAGTTCGCCGAGTAGGGCCGGTAGCCGTAGGCGTTGAAGGTGGTGCGCCCTTCCTTGATCGGGGCGGCCATCATCTGGTCGCGATGGGTGGGGACGATGTTCCAGCGCCGTTCCTCAGCGGTGATCCAGTATTCGCGGGTCGGGCCGCTGGCGCTGAGCGCCGACACCTCGGCGGCCGAGGCGCCGGCAGCGCCGTTTTGCTCGGCGACGTTGGCCGGCACGTCGACCTCGCGCGCGAGGTGATCGATATTGACCTTGCTCCCGTCGGTGAGCACGTGATGGCCCGCCAAGGTGCAGAGGAAGGTTGCGCCGCTGAGGCCGAGAAAGGTGCGGCGGTCGAGCGGATCGGGGCTCAATGCCAGGCCCCTATTTCTTAACCGTGACGGTCAACTTCATTGTGGTCGGGTGAATCGTGCAGATGAAGTTGTAGGTGCCCGGCGTTTCGAAGGTTTTCTTGAATTCGGCGTTGGTGACGGCGGTTGTCTTGGTCGAGTAGCTGCTCGCCTTCTTCAGGCCCTTGGGACCTTTCTTTAGGTGGACGTCGTGGGGTGAGGTGTTGGTCGAGGCCCAGATCCATCTGACCGAGCCCCCCTTCTTGATCGTCGTCGCGCTCGGACCGAAGTAGAAGTCGGCGACCGTGACGATTGCCGGCTTCGGGCTCTTGTGGGCGAGTGCCGTCGGTGCCTTCGCGATCGCCGCGTTTGCCCCGAGCAGGGAGAGCGCGCCAACGGTCAGCCCGAGGGCGGAGCTGAGCAGCGGGTGTCGCCTCAGGCGCCTCATTTACAGCTCACTTCTCCGGGCGCAGCGGCAACCTCTGCCGGCGTGAATTTTTCAAAAGCCGGATGCGCGGCGACCCGGCGCACCCAGGAGCACTGCTGGTCTTGCGGCGGGCTGGTTCCGGCGTAGCCGAGAATCGTTTTTGGGTCACTTTCTTCGGCGAAGTTGAGCTGCAGTCCCGCGACGACATTGAGGCTGCTGACGGAATCGTATTCGACCGGTGCTTGCGGGCACGGTGGATAGATTTTCGCCAGCGGTTCTTTGCCGTTTCCGGGCGCGAAACTGGATCCGGCGCTGTTCGCTCCCCAGCAGTTGCCGCCGCCGCTGGCGTCATTCCAGAAGTCGTATTCGCCGTTGGGGTCTGTGCCTTCACGGCCCATCGAGTTTTCGAGGATCTGGTTGTTGACGTTCTTGGCTTCATCGCCTTCGTTGGCGACGAAGATTTCGCCTGGGCCCGAGAATGAGGCGACGCCCCACTTGTCATTGCCGAAGACGTTGTTCTGTTTGACGATGTTGCCATCGCTGCCGTAGAGGACGATCCCCACGCCGGTTGGGTAATTGACGTTATTGCCGCCGACTTTGCCGAGCCCCGAGGAGACCGTTTTGAAGGATGATGCAGCGAGGAAGTAGTTGTAGTTGTTCCAGAAGATGTTGTTCTTTTCGAACACGTTCCAGCCGTTGGGCTCGTATCCCTCGCTGTCGAGCGTGTTCGGGACGATTCCCGCGCCGTTGTTGAAGAAGTCAGATTCGACGATCCGCACGTACTTTGAGTTGGTACCCGAGTAGCCGAGCACATTTTCGTAGCTTTCGTCGTTTTTGAGCAGCGTCCACTGCGGCTTCTTCTGGCAGGGAGGAGCTTCGATGCCGTGCACGTTGTAGGTGGTCCTATCGCACGGCGTTTCGCCGACGTAGTAGGCCGAATCGCCCTGGTGGTAGCCGGCCGAGTTGATCATCTTGCCGCCCAAACAACCCTTGGCGAAGAGACCGTAGGAGCGATTTCCGGAGGCCAGCAGGTTGTCCATCGTGTAGCCATCGCAGTGCTGGCCGCTGGTCGTCGCCGCATGAACGAAGAAGCCGTTGGATTCATAGTTGCGGGCCCACATGTTCTTGAAGACAACACCGTCGACGTCAACCGCCTCGATGCCATTCTGTGCAGGGCCAAGTTCGCCCTTGGCGTTCTTGCCTTCGAGAATCGTCTTGCGCGGATTGGTCTTGGTCCCCTTGATCGTTAGCCCGTTGAAGTTCTTCTTCTTCTTGGTCCCGTCGAGGACCACCCCTTCGATGTACTTGCCGGGCTTGACCGTGACGATCGCCTTCACCTTGGCGTTCTTCTTCTTGGCCCTAAAGCCGCCGGCGGCATCCACGGCCTTCTGGATCTTGCGGTACTTGCACCCATGCAGGCAGACTTCAAAGACCCGTGACTTGGGGGTCTTCTTCTGGTGGCCGCTCTTGGCGGCAGAAGCATGTGTGGCCCCGATCGTGGCGAATGCCAAAGCGATGAGGGCGAGGACCGCAAACCTGTGCTTCATCTCACTCCTTGTCCGTGGGTCGACAGCCCCCCTCCCACGGGGATCCTGCGCCGATTGACTCTAGCGGAGCACCGGTCCTGCGCCCGGTGCCTGCTGGAGTCGACTCATCAACAGGCCGACGGCGGACAAGTTGCGCTACTGGCGGCGGCGCCAAGGCCTCGATCGCTCTCGAAGGCCCTCGGCGCGCTCTCCGAGCCCGCCGGCCGGGCGCCCCGCGCTCACGCCTGGCAGCCCGTTAGCGGCGGACGTCCGTCCCCCTCAACTCGCTGATCGGCGCGCCCCAAGGTTTGAGAGGCGAGTACCCGAGCGGGCGCTCAGTTGCCGCTTAGGTAGACCGGGCATGCTGTGTCCATGCAATTCTCGTTGGCTCTGATTGCGGCCGGCTCGCTGCTGAAACTCCTGATTATCCCCTTGGGAGGGCTGGCCTTCCTGCTCTTCCTGCTTGTCCTCGGGGCATTTGGCCTCTTCGTCTCGCTCGGTCTGATCTCTGCGCTGTCCTGGGTCTTTCGACGTCTCACCGGCCGCCGCCCGCGCTCACGCTCCGTCTGGCCCAACTGAGCTGCTGGCGGCCCTAAGCCGACGATCGGATTTGAACCGATGACCCCTTCATTACGAGTGAAGTGCTCTACCAACTGAGCTACGCCGGCGGGCTCGCTGCATTCTAGGAGGATCGAGCCGGGGTTCCGTCGAGTCCAGAGTCGATGATCCGCCGATGGCGAGGTCGGACTCGGCGCGGCAGCGCAAGGAGAACGAGGTCGAGTTCTCGCGGATCGTGGCCTTCAGTGACGGAGTCTTCGCGATCGCGATCACCCTGCTCGTCCTCAACTTCAACGTGCCCGAGCATCTCCACGGAAACGAAGTGGGCAATGCGCTTTGGGGGCAGCGCCAGAACCTCCTCGCCTTCGGGATCAGCTTCGCGGTGATCGGCCGGTTCTGGATCGTCCATCACCAGCTGTTCGGCGAAATCACCGGCTTCGACGGTCGCCTGCTCGGCCTCAACCTCTTCTATCTCGCATGGATCGTCTTGATTCCCTTCAGCAGCGAGGTGCTCGGCGAATACGGCGGTGAGACGGCGGCGATCGTGCTCTATGCCAGCAACCTGGCGGGAGCCGTCCTGGCCGGGATGCTGATGTCAACCGACGCGCGCCGGGCCGGCCTCGCCGACGATGACCCGGTGCAGAGGCGTGAGTTCGCCCGCCGATCGTTGTTCATCGCCGGCGTCTTCTTGCTCTCGATTCCAGTCGCCGTGGTCGATCCGGGCATCGCCCAGCTGATCTGGCTCCTGCTGCTCGTCGAGACATTCCGCCGCCCCCCGCCCGGGGTGACGTCGAGCGGGGCGGGGTGAGGCTCAGCCGGGCTTGACGGCGAAGGAGATCGAGCGACCCTGGCGCGAGCAGTTGACGACGGTGCCGCGGTCGGTCGTCGTCCCCAGGCAGCGCAGCTTGCCGACCGAGCAGGCGTAGCGGGAGGCGCCACTGGGGCTCGAGCAGGAGAGCTTGTGGGTCCAGGCGCTGACAGTCGCGCGCCCTTCCGCGCACGAGGTGCCGGTGCCGATCACCACGACTTCGGGCGGGTCGAGCGCCTTGTCGACGCACTTCTGCTCGCTGAGGCCGGAGGGGGCCTTGGAGATCGTCGCCGCCCCGCCGCCGGTTTCACCGCCGCCGGTCGTCTGCTCGGAGGAGGAGGAGCCGCAGCCGGCGATCAGCAGGGCCAGCGCGGCGGCGGCGCAGGGAAGTGTGCTTGAGGCCGGGAGCCGCACCGCCCTAAGTTAGCGAGCGAGGTCGAGGGCGCGGGCGATCGCCGCATCGAGCATCTCCTCAGTCAGCCGCCCGGTGAACGTGTTCTGCTGGCTGGGGTGGTAGGAGCCGACCAGGGACCAGTCGCTGAATTCGGCGACCGCACCGTGTGCAAAGCGCGGTCGTGGCCGGGGCACGGTCACTCCCAGCCCGCGCAGGGCGCGCAGGGCTCCGTCCCAGCCGATGGCGCCGAGGGCGAGGACGGTGCGGCAGCTCGGCAGGAGCGCCAGCTCGCGCTCGAGGTAGGGCAGGCAGTTGTCGCGCTCCGCGGTCGAGGGCTTGTTGGCGGGCGGCGCGCAGCGGAGGACCGCGGTGACGTAGGCCCCCGTCAGCCGCAGGCCGTCCTCGCGGGACTCCGAGCGCGGCTGGTTGGCGAGGCCGGCGCGATACAGCGCTGCGAAGAGCCAGTCGCCGGAGCGATCGCCGGTGAACATACGGCCGGTGCGGTTGGCGCCGTGCGCTGCCGGGGCGAGGCCGACCAGTGCCAACCTAGCGTCGGGGTCGCCGAACCCGCTCAGCGGCCGCGCCCAGTAGCTCTTGCCTCGATGGCGGCGGGGGGGATCGGCCGCCCGCGCCTCGCGCCAGCTGACCAGACGCGGACAGCGCCGGCAGCAATGAATCTCCTCGCGCAGCTGTTCAAGGGGCGTGATGCTCATCTCAGAAATCAATCATCTCTGCCGCTGTCGGTCTTGGCCAATACGATCCGAGGATGAGCGCATGGGGAAGGGGGCGGACTCGGCCTCGGCGAGTCTCCTGGGGAATCGCGACGATCCTCGCCGCCGGAATCCTCTTTGTCGGCTGTGCCAAGAAGGGCAATCCCGCCGCTCCCGAAGAAAAGGCCAGTGACGCCAGGGTGATCAACGTCGCGATCAGCCAGGAGCTGACCCTGGCCGATGCCTATAGAAGGGCTGCCCGGGCGGTCCACGACCCTGAGATGCACGCTGTGCTTCGCAAGTACGCCGCCCAGGAGCAGGAACACATCGACGGCTGGATGAGGGAGTTGCGCGGCCTCGGCGCGGCGGTCGACTCCGAAGCCGAAAAACTCGACTACTCGAGCCTCAAGAGCGAACACGATTACCTGATGTTCAGCTACGAGCTGACCAATTCCCAGCTCACCCACTTCCTCGGGGACGTCACCCAGCTCTCAACTCCCGGGCCGCAGTCGATCGCCGCCGCGATTGCCGCCAGTGAGGCACAGCATCTCGTCGTCCTGCGCCAAGCGCTCGGCGCCGACCTGCTCGAAGCGGTGCCGGACTCCTTTGACACCGGTGAAGTGCCGCCGCCCGGCGTGGCGCCTGCTGGTAAGGGATAATTGCGCGGTGACCGCACCCCTGTACGCGATCGGTCGCTTCTGTTCGAGATACCACTACCCGACGATCGCCGTCTGGCTAGTCGTGGCGATTGCGCTGATCATCGCCGGCCAGGCCTCCGGCGATAAGACCAACGACAACCTGACCCTACCTGGCACCGGTTCGACCCAGGCGACCGAACTGCTCGAGGACAATCTGCCGGCGCAGGCCTACGGCAGCAACCCGCTCGCCTTCGAATCAAAGGCCGGGCCGCTGAGCGAACCTAGGTACGCCAAGGCGATCGAAGAAACGGCAAAGCACCTGCGCGCGATGCCCGACGTCAACTCGGCGATCAGCCCCCTGACACCGGCCGGCCGCGCCTTCATCAGCAAGGATCGCACCGTCGCCTACATCCCCGTCGTGCTCGGGGTGGGACCCGGCGAACTGACCGAAGCGCAGGCGCAGGCGGTGCTGAACGCGGCCGGTCCCGCCAAGCGGGCCGGGCTTGAGACCTCGATCGGCAGCTACGTCGGCCAGCAGCTCTCCAAGCCCAGTACCGGGATCAGCGACGCGATCGGAATCGCCGCGGCGATCGTCATCCTGCTCTTCGCATTCGGCACGGCGACGGCGATGATCATGCCGATCGGCTCAGCGATCATCGGCCTCGCGATCTCCCTCTCGGTTATCCGCCTGCTCGAGAACGCGATTGAAGTCCCGAGCGTCGCGGCGACCCTGGCGACGATGATCGGACTCGGGGTCGGGATCGACTACGCGCTGTTCATCGTCACCCGCCACAAACTGCAACTCGCCGATGGCATGGAGTTGCGCGAGTCAATCGCGCGGGCAACCGCGACCGCGGGGGGCGCGGTCGTCTTCGCCGGCTTCACCGTCGTGATCGCGCTCTGCTCGCTGGCCTTTGCCGGCATCCCGCTGGTCAGCACGCTCGGCTTCACTGCGGCAATCGCGGTCGTCGTCGCGGTCTGTGCTGCGGCGACCCTGCTGCCGGCAATGCTCGGCGCCCTCGGCCCCCACATCGACTCGCTGCGGGTGCCCGGAACCAGCGCTGGGCCGGAGGAGAGCGAGCCCCACGGTTGGCGACGATGGGCGCGCGGGGTCGCCGATCGGCCCTGGCGCTCGGCGATCGCCGCGCTGGTTGTTCTCATTGTCCTGGCACTGCCGATCTTCCAACTCGAGCTTGGCCAAAACGATCTCAGCGCCCTGCCGAAGTCGACCACCGCTCGTCAGAACTACGACCAGCTGACCAAGGGCTTTGGCCCCGGTGTCAACGGCCCGCTGTTGATCACCTCCAAGTTCAAGTCCCCCGGAGAAGCCCAGCGGGTGCTGCCGGTCCTGGAGAAACAGGTCGGCGCGGCGCCTGATGTCGCCGCCGTCTCCGAACCCAACCTCGACAAGGCCGGGACGGTCGCCGTCTTCACCGCGATCTCCAAATCGGCGCCCTGGGCCGATGAGACCGTGAGCCTGGTCGAAGGCCTGCGCGCGACAACTATCCCAGCGGCGCTGCAGGGTACCGGCGCTGTCTCCTACGTCGGCGGGCAGACAGCCGGTTACATCGACCTCGCCACCCAGATCGCCGACAAGCTGCCACTGATGATCGCGATCGTCGTCGGGCTCAGCTTCATCGTCTTGCTGCTCGCCTTCCGCTCGTTGCTGGTGCCGGTTAAGGCGGCGGCGATGAACCTGCTCTCGGTCGCCGCCGCCTACGGGGTCGTGACAGCGGTCTTCCAACTCGGCTGGGGTGCCTCGCTGATCGGCCTCGATCACTCGATTCCGATTGTCAGCTTCGTGCCACTGCTGATGTTCGCGATCCTCTTCGGGCTCTCGATGGACTACGAGGTCTTCCTGCTCACCCAGATGCGAGAGCACTACCGTGAGCACGAAGACGAGCGCGAGGCGGTGATCGAGGGGCTTGCCAACACCGGCCGGGTGATCACCTCAGCCGCGGCGATCATGGTCTGCGTCTTCACCAGCTTCGTCCTCAATGGCAACCCGATCGTGAAGGAGTTCGGGGTTGGGCTGGCGGTTGCGATCGCGATCGACTCGACCCTGGTCCGCTGTCTTCTGGTGCCGGCCGTGATGGTCCTGCTCGGCAAGCGCGCCTGGTGGATGCCCACTTGGCTTGGCAAGCTGATTCCCCACATCAGTATCGAGGGCGAGGAGTTCTTCGCCAAGCGCGACGCCGCCCTGGCCGAGGCAAACGAACCGACCAGCTAATGGCGCAATTGGCCGATCGGCCAAACTGAGCCTGTGTTTCCGCTCAACCTTCCCAACGTCCTCACCCTGCTGCGGATGCTCGCCGTGCCGGTCGTCGTCGTCGCCCTGCTCGGGGAGACGCCCAACGGCGACGCCCTGGCGGCCGGAGTCTTTGCCCTGGCGGCGCTGACCGATGGCCTCGACGGATACTTCGCCCGCTCGCGCGACGCCGTCACCACCTTCGGCAAACTGATGGATCCGATCGCCGACAAGCTGCTGATCGCCGCGGCGCTGGTCTCGTTGGTCTCGCTGAACCGGGTCGCAGCATGGGTCGCGATGGTGATCATCGCCCGCGAGTTCGCGGTCACCGTGATGAGGGCAATCGCGGTCGAGCGCGGTGTGGTGATCGCGGCGAGCTGGCTGGGCAAGGCAAAGACGGTGCTGCAGATCGCCGCGGTCTTTGCCCTGATCGCGACCAATCCGGCCCCGGCGCTCGTCGATGCCCTCGTCTACCTTGCGGTCGCCGCGACGCTGATCAGCGGCGCCGACTACTTCTTCGGCCTGCGTAAGCGGATCGAGGCAGAGCACGAAACTCGCACCGCGGCGAGAGCTAGGAAGTCGAGTTAGGGCCCTCCAGCCACTCTCTCATCGTCAGCTGGCGGGGCTGATGCTCGCCGCGGTCAAGCTCGGCGCGCAAATCGGCAAACGTGCCGTAGCGCTCGGCGACGACGTTGTGGCGGTGGATCGTCTCGAGGTTCTCCTGGCGGGCCATGACGAAGGCCTCGCCGGGAAGCTCGGTATAGCCCTCGATCACCTGGCGCACCATCTCCCGCACGCAGTCCTCGACGAAGCGCGGCTGCGCGTGCGCCTTGGCGACCACCGCAAGCTCGTCGGGGCGCTTCATCAGCTCATAGATCTCTGAGCTCATCGAACCCTCGACGATCCCCAGCAGCTCGGGCGCATCGATCCATGAGGGGCCGCCCTCGGGACAGCCGACGTGCAGGGTGCCAATCCCGCGCTGATTGTGGGTGGCTGTCGGGACCGCCTCCATTGCCCGCTCGATTTGCGCGGCGGAGAAGCCCCGCTCGGCGAGGCGCTCACGGCCGAGGCTCGCGACCATCTCCTGGGCGCAGGGGCAGGCGGTCATGCCCTGGGCCTGGACCCCGGTCAGCGTTCGCGTGCCCTGCGGAGAATCGACCGCGGTGCCGAAGAGGACGTAGATCTCCTGGGTCTGGATCGCGCTGACCGGAGTGGTGACGGTTTGGGGGTAGGTCGCCCTGACCGATACCTCGGCGCGCAGGCCGTCCTGGCGCTTGCGGACGCGCTCGGCGATATGGGCGGCAAGGACCTCGGCGCGGAAGGCCTCGCCGAGAACGACCTCATCGATCGCCTCGCCGACGATCTCCTCAAAGCGCGACATGTGGACCCCGGCCTGGCGCGGGTTGAGGTCGACGAAGCACTCAAACTCGGCGTGGTAGAGATTCTCGCCACCCTCGGCCTGCACCCGGATCACCTTCTCGACCCCGGTCACGCCGACCCGGGAGAGACTGACCTGGGTTACCGGCAGGCCCGCCTGCACATCGGGCGAGGAGTCGGGAAGGGTCGTTGTCTCAGTGGACATCGGGCTATGAAGAGTAGACATCTCCCTATACTTCGCCGTGGCCGAAGCGTTGGGGTCGGTTCCCTGGGAAGGGGGAGAGGGATGCATTTGGAGGCACCGAGATAGAGCCGTTGGAGGCGGTCCCCGAGGGACTGAGCCAAGAATCGGCTGACCAGCCGCTGGCGGGCTCTGAGGAGCTTCGCGCTCTGATCGCGCTGGGCCGCGAGCGCGGTTACCTCACCTTCGAGCAGATCGCAGCGACCCTCGAGGAGGTTGAGGTCACCAAGGAGCAGGTCAGCGCCCTGCATGCCCACCTTGTCGAGCATGGCGTCGAAGTGATCGCCGAAGACGGTGTCAGCGCCTATGAGGAGCAGCGCGAGGCCGCCGCCGGTCGGGCGAAGAAGCAGGAGCTCGACCTGACGGTCGAACCGAGCCTCGACAGCCTGCGGCTCTATCTGCGCTCGATCGGCAGGGTCGAGCTCCTCACCGCTGCCCAGGAGGTCGAGCTCGCAAAGCGGATCGAGCGCGGCGACATGCTGGCCAAGCGGCAGATGGTCGAGGCCAACCTGCGCCTGGTCGTCTCGATCGCAAAAGGCTATCTGGGTCGCGGCCTGAGCTTCCTCGATCTGATCCAGGAGGGCTCGCTCGGCCTGATCCGCGCGGTTGAGAAGTTCGACTATCGCCGCGGCTACAAGTTCTCCACCTATGCGACCTGGTGGATCCGCCAGGCGGTGACGCGGGCGATCGCCGACAAGGCGCGGACGATCCGCATCCCCGTCCACATGGTCGAGAAGCTCAACCGGATCGCTTACGTCGAGCGCCAGCTCGTCCAGATGCTCGGTCGCGAGCCCGAGCCGGAGGAGATCGCGATCGAGTTGCGCTGGTCCGTCTCTGATGTCAAGGAAATCCTGCGGGTGGCGCAGCTGCCGGTCTCGCTGGAGAAACCGGTCGGCGATGAGGATGAGTCCGAGCTCGGCGATTTCGTCGCCGATGACGCGGTGCTTGAGCCCTTCGAGGAAGCGAGCGAGCATCTCCAGCAGGAGGGGGTCCGCAAGGCCCTCGACGCGCTGCCCGAGCGCGAGCGTCAGGTGATCGAGTTGCGCTACGGCCTGACCGGTCTGGAACCGCTCACCCTCGAGGAGGTCGGTCGCACCTTTGGGGTCACCCGTGAGCGCATTCGCCAGATCGAGAACAACACGCTGAAAAAGCTAAAGCGCCTGCCCGAGGCGCAGATGCTGCGCGACGCCAGCTGAGCAGATCGGCTAGGCGCCGGCGGAGCGCGGCTCGAGCACGATCACCTTCGGTTCGCGATCGAGCTCTGCGTCGTATTCGTCGAAGCCCGAGTACTGCAGGTTGTGTTTGCGCCAGAGCTCGGCGCGCTCCTCGCCCTCCGCGACGCGGGCGAGAACCGCGATCCGGCGGCGGCCGACCTCGACCTCGGCCCGCGGGTCTGCGGCCAGATTCAGCGACCAGGCCGGCACCTTAGCGTTGCCCGCGTTGGTGTTGATCACGACCATCCGCTCGCCGTCCTGCAGATAGACAACCGGCGCGGTGCGCTTCTGGCCTGATTTGCGCCCGGTCGTGGTCAGCAACAGGACCGGCGCGCGGTTGACCTTGCCGCCGATCCGCCCGCCGCTGAGTCGGTAAAGCGGCGTGTTGAGCTTGCCGGCCAGGCGCAGCCCGGTGGGACCGAGTGAGTGCGAGAAGCGTGAGAAGAGGCGGTCGCTCGGCACTGGGCGAGTATCCCACGAGCACCCGGAAAAAACTCATCGGTGCTCTTAAACGCCGGCGCCGCCCCAACAGATGCGGGTCAGAAATCTCGATCCGTGAAGGAGGCCGATCGGCAGCTTCCACCCTCGCCCAGCCCATGAAGTGGGGGCTCGAAGCACAGAGCCGCGCTAGTCTGGCTCACATGGCCGCGCCACACCCGTTCCGCCGAGCTGCCGAAGCCAAGGACGTCGAGCTGATGACCGAGGCGCTGCGCGAGGACGTGGTTCTTCACAGCCCGGTGTTGTTCCGTGGATTCGAGGGTCGCGAGGCGGTCGGCATGATCCTCAGCCAGGTCGCCGCCGTCCTTGAGGATCTCACCTACGTCGACGAAGCCGTCGGTGACGGAACGGTCGTCCTGCGCTTCAAGGCGATGGTCGGCGAGCTCGAGCTGGAGGGCATCGATTACCTGACGCTTGACCCGGACGGCCGGGTCAGTGACCTGACCGTCTTCATGCGGCCGATGTCGGCGCTCACGGCCTTCAACGCGCAGATGGCCGAGCGCCTCGGCGTCGAGCTCCCCAGCAACTAGAATCGCGCGCCTCGGGGGAGTGTCCGAGTGGTTAAAGGAGACTGGCTGTAAACCAGTTGGCTATGCCTACGCAGGTTCGAATCCTGCCTCCCCCATGGACGTCAGTTCGCGCATTCGCCGCGAACTGCCCCGGTGAGGACCTCTCGTTCTTCGCCGAATCCAAGAGTCGCGTGGGCCATCGTGAAGTCCGCGTCGGCTTCAGCGTTGATTGGGCAAGAGGCCGTGAGGTAGCTCCTCTGTGTTCGCTTGAATTCGAAGGAGCGGCCGAGAGTCAGGTTGAAGGCCGAAATCCCCCACCTGGGTGGCCCTTCCGCGTTGCCCGGGTGCCTGGGAAGGGCACCAGCCAATTCGACGCCCGCCTCCGGGCCGCCAGTTTCATCAATGACGAGTACAAACACCGTACGGGCCTGAACTTTGCCTAGTGATTCAGCCCGCACGAAGATTGCGCGTTTGCCTTCATAGCGGCCGTTGAAGGCGATGAGCTGTTCGAGGAGGCCGATTATTCCCTGTTCGCGGGAGATAATTCGCTGAGTCAGAGCTCCGTGACCAACTCTGGCCGGACCGCAGACCCGCATTGCTTCGACCGCAGAAGAATCGTGGAGCCGGGCGAGGTCACACAGGGGCAGGCCCTTGGTGTCCACCTCGATCCGAGGCGAAAGGGCAAGCGTGATCTCCGAGGGCAAGGGGGACGTTTCGGGGTCTGGCGTCAGGCTGACCTTCGCTCCGATGGTCAACCTCGCGGGGGCACGGTGAGCCTCGCCCGCCTGCAATTGCAAAGCGCCGTGGAACCGGACCGTGGCCGTTTCATCGGGGACGACTTCCGCCGCAGCCATCCCACAGGACCCCAGTAAAACGATCACCGCGACTGGGAACAAGTACTTGGCGTCGATCGGTCCAGCCTCCCTCGAAGGACGACCAAACCTATCGTCCATCATGGTGGTTCCTACCCGATCAAATGAAGCAGCTGGTCTACCGTTAGGCGCGAGAGCCTGCGGCACCCGTCCTCGGAGCTCGGGTCGATTCCCAGCGAGGCCATAAATGTCGAGCGTTGGGCCAGGGGGAAGAAGGTCAGGGACACGAAGACCAGCACGGCCTCGTTGACGGCGAACGAGTTCAGGCCGCGTTTGCGGGAGATGGCGCGCACCGCCGCGAACGCCTCCTCGATCGCTTTCGACTCCCGCGGCACCGCTGCCAGGCGCCTCGCGCCCGTCAGCTCCTCGCGCTGGATCAGCTTGAGGAAGGTGGGGCGGCGCCGAAGGAAGTCCAGATAGCCCTCCACCGCTTCGGTCAGCGGGCGGTGAATCGGCTCGTCCTGGTCGGACCCACACCAGGCGATCAGCGGCCGGCAGGCGCTGCGGACCGCCTGCTCGCGGTCGCCGAAGACCCGCTCGAGCGTCGCCTCGTACAGGGCCTCCTTTGCGCCGAAGAAGTAATTGGGTGCCCCGCGCGAGAGCCCAGCCGCGGTGGCGATCTCGGCGAGGCTGACGCCCTCGAAGCCGCGCTCGGCGAAGAGCGACTCAGCGGCGCCCAGCAGCGCCTCCCTGCTGCGGTCGGCGTCGCGGATCTTCTCCGCTGCGGAACCGGCTCGGTCATCGTCCATGACCTAATGATATAACTTGCTGAGCGTTCAGCTATTTATGTTCGTCGAAAAGCCCATCCTCTACTACGACCTCGGCTCGCCCTACGCCTACCTGGCCGTCGAGCGCGCCGGCGAGGTCTTCGGAGTGGAGCCGCGCCTCGAGCCGGTCTTGGTCGGCGGCATCTTCCTCGAGCGTGGACATGGCAGCTGGGCCCACACCGACGAACGTCAGGCGCGGATCGCCGAGATCGAGGCACGGGCCCAGCGCTATGGCCTGGCGAAGCTTCTCTGGCCCGAGGGCTGGCCCAACAACACGCTGAAGGCGATGCGAGCGGCGGTCTGGGCCAAGCGCCAGGGCCTGGGGCGCGAGTTCGCGCTCGCCGGGTTCCGGGCGGCGTTCGCGGAGGGCAGAGACCTGAGCCAGTTGGCCGCGCTGTCGGCGATCGCGGTTTCCGCGGGACTCCCGGGGGGGGAGATGCAGGCCGCGGTCGAGGCGGCCGAGATCAAGGCGGCGCTGCGCGACTCGACGGCGGGCGCCTGGGGCCGCGGCGTCAGCGGAGTGCCGTGTATCGAGGTGGGTGGCGAGATCTTCTACGGCGATGACCGCCTCGAGCAAGCCGCGAGGAGTCAGGCCAAGAACTCGTAGGGGCTAGGCTGGGCCAGATGAACTCCCTCGAGGGTCGCGTGATCGCAATCGCCGGCGCCGGCGGCGGCCTCGGGCCACTCGTCGCCAAGCAGTTGGCGGGCGCAGGGGCGATCGTCGCCGGCACCGACCGCCAGCAGTCAAACCTCGAGGCGATCTCAGCCGAGATGCCCGACGGCCAGTGGGACGCTCAGGTTGTCGACCTCCTCGACCAGGATGCGACCCGCGCCTGGTGTGCCGACCTGGTTGAGCGCCTCGGTCGGATCGACGGCCTTCTGCACCTGGTCGGCGGCTGGCGCGGGGGAGAGCCACTGCACACCGCCTCCCTCGAGGACTGGGAGTTCCTGCAGGGGCTGCTGATCCGCACCGTCCAGCACACCAGCCGCGCTTTCCACGACGCCCTGGTCACCTCAGGCCACGGGCGCTTCGTCCTGGTCTCCGCCAAGCAGGCCCAGGCGCCCTCGAACTCCAGCGCCGCCTACGCGGCGGCCAAGGCCGCTGCCGAGGCCTGGACCCTGGCCCTCGCCGACGGCTTCGCCGCCTCGGGTGGCGCCACCGCCAACATCGTCGTCGTCGAGGCGATCCTCACCCCGCGCATGCGCCAGGAAAGCCCCGACAAGGAGTTTCCGACCTCAACGCCGGCCGAGCACATCGCCGCGGGAATCGAGTTTCTCTGTTCCGATGCGGCCGCCGAGATGAACGGCCAGCGGTTGGTTCTTAGCGGGCGCTGAGATGGCCGCCCCAGCCGCCGGCGAGATGACGATTCGCGGCCTGGCGGAGCGAACCGGGATGACGGTGCGCAACATCCGCGCCCACCAGACCAGGGGGCTGCTGCCGCCGCCGGTCGTCCGCGGCCGTACCGGCTACTACGACGAGGAGCACGTCGCTCGGATCGAGCTGACCCGAGAGATGCAGGCTGAGGGCCTCAACCTCGAGGCGATCCGCCGAGTGCTCGAGAACAGCGACGGCTCGGTTGCCGAGATCCTCGACTTCTCCCGGGCGATCCGGGTCCCCTTCGAGGATGAGTCACCGGAGATCTACGAGGCGGCCGAGATCGCCGAGCTCTGGGGGGCCGAGGGCGTCGACCCCGAGCTTCTGCGCCGCGGAGAAGAGCTGGGGATGCTGCGCGCGCTTCCCGATGGTCGCATCGAGGTGATCAGCCCCAGTCTGCAGCTGGCCGCGGTCGAGCTGGCCGAGCTCGGGATTCAGACCGAGCCGGCGATGGCGGCGGCCGAGCAGTTGCGCTGCCATTCCGATGGCGCCGCCCGCACCTTCGTCGACCTCTTCGTCAACGAGATCTGGGAGCCCTTTGATCGGGCCGGCCGGCCGGAGGCCGAGTGGCCGCGGATCCGCGAGGCGCTGGAGCGGATGCGACCGCTCGCCTCGCGCAGCGTCCTCGCGGTCTTCCAGATTGCGATGGACGAGGCGGCAGAGAAGGCAAGCGAGAGAACCCTGCGCTGAGCGCCAAAGAAATGCGGACTTTGCGCTCAGGCCTGCGCCGCGGAGCGATCGGGTGAGCGCTCTCTCCGCATAGTCTGCGCGAATGAGCCAAGCAGGCCAGGGCGCGTCTGGCGCCCTCGATCAGGAGCACGCCGCCGCGGCGCTGCGCGGCGTCTTTCCCTCCCAAGCGCTGGAGGCGGCGATCGCGGCTGAGTGGATCGGCTCCGGCGAGTACCGGATCAGGCCCGAGGCGATCCAGCCGGCCAGCATCGACCTGCGGCTCGGCGACTTTGCCTGGGCGCTGCGCTGCAGCTTTTTGCCCGATGTCGACTCGACCGTCGAGGAGAAGATCGAGGGCCTCGCCTTCCAAAAAATCGACCTGCGCGACGGCGCCGTACTGGAGCGTGACCGCCCCTACCTAGTGCCCCTGATCGAGGAGCTGGCGCTGCCAGATGACGTGCGCGCGAAGGCCAATCCGAAGAGCTCGACCGGCCGCCTTGATGTCTTCACCAGGGTGCTGACCGATCGCCACCATCGCTTCGATGAGATTCGTGCCGGCTATCGCGGCAGGCTCTATCTGGAGGTCGTCCCCCGTTCTTTTGCGATCCAGGTGCAGAGCGGGCTCTCGCTCAATCAGCTGCGACTGGCGCGCGGCGAGGTGCGGCTCGATGACGAGGAGATCCGCCGTCTGCAGGGCGAGTTCCCGCTGCTCTATCTGGATTCCCACGCCCTGCGTGAGTCCGAGCTGGCCCTTGCTGACGGGCTGTTTTTGAGCGTCGACCTCTCCGGGCCCAGCGATCGCATAGTCGGTTACCGGGCGAAGAAGAACAGCCTGCCGATCGACCTCTCACAGATCAGGGCCTACCGTTGGACCGATTACTGGGACCCGGTATTGCCCGAGCGCGGTGGGCGGATCGTGCTCGAGCCCGAGATCTTCTATCTGCTGCTCTCAGCCGAGGGGGTCTGCATCCCGCCGCCGATCGCCGCCGAGATGATGGCCTATGACCCGACTGCCGGTGAGCTGCGCACCCACTACGCCGGCTTCTTTGACCCCGGCTTTGGCTATGACCCCGCCGGCGATCGCCACGGAAGTCGCGCCGCGCTTGAGGTTCGGGCGCGTGACGTCCCCTTCATGGTCGAGCACCGCCAACCGGTCTGCAAGCTGGCGCTAGAGCGCACCAGCGCCCCGGCGGAGCGGCTCTACGGCGCCGATCTGGGCTCCAACTACCAGGGCCAGGTGACGATGCTCAGTAAGCACTTCGAGGAGCAGTCTCCCGGATAAGGCCGCGAACCCGCCTGCGCTTGGCGAGCAGCTCCTGCTCGAGTTTCGCGATCTCCTCGCGTCGCCGCCGCACCAGCTCGAGCTGTTTGGCGATGTGGCCGAGGCTCTCCTCGAGGATCTCGCGGCGGCGGACCGGGTCCTCGACGCCGCTGCGCCACTCGCGCCGCAGCTCGGCGCGGGCATCCTCGGCGCTGACCAGCTCCTTCAGCTCCTCCAAAGAGATTCCGAGCAGGTCCTTGAGCCGCAGCAGCTCGGTCAGGCGCTCGACGTCATCCTCGCGATAGCTGCGGTGGGCGCCGGGCTCGCGATCGCCCGCGGTTGGCAGCAGGCCGATCTCCTCGTAGTAGCGGATCGTGCGCGGGGTGGTGGCGGTCAGCTTGGCAACCTCGCCGATCCTCAGCTCCTGGTTCATGGCAGCGCTTGCACCTCCTCGAGGATCGCTTCCTCGCTGGCCCGGACCCCGTGCACAGAGCGATTGTCGCTGATCGCGACGACGTGGCGGGGGCGCAGCAGCGAGACTCCGGCGCCGAGCAGGGAGGTGATCGAAAGAACCCACAGCGCGGTGTGCATATTGGCGATGAAGGGGTCCAGCTGCGCCGATGTCAGACCTGAGGCGAGGCCGGAGAAGATCTGAAAGAGCACCGGCTTGGGGATCGCGGCGGTGACGATCGCCAGCACGAAGGCAATCGAGATCACCGCGCCGGTGTTCTGCAGCATCGTTCTCGCGCCGGCGGCAATCCCGCGGCGATCGGCGGGCACCGCGCCCATCATCGCGGCGGTGTTGGGCGAGTTGAACATCCCCGAGCCGACTCCGATCAGACCGAGCCAGAGCAGGCTCTGCCAGTAGGGCGAGTCGGCCCGTAGCGTCGTCATCGCGGCAAGCGCGGCGGCGCTGACCAGCATCCCGCCCGCCGCCAGCATCCGCGAGCCGTGACGGTCGGCCCAGATCCCGGCCAGCGGCGAGGCGATCAGCATCCCGATCGCCATCGGCGCCAGCTTGATCCCGGCCGTGATCGGATCGTCGCCCTGGGCTCCCTGGTAATAGAAGACGAAGATGAACATCAGCGCGAAGCGCGAGAGCCCGTTGATGAAGGCGGCCCCGGTCGCCGCCGCGAACAGCCGGTTTCGGAAGATCGAGAGGTCGAGCATCGGGGCGCGGCCGCGGTGCTCGACCAGGACGAAGACGGGTAGCAGCACAACCCCGGCGATCAGCGAGCCGATCACCAGCGGATCACCCCAGCCCGAGATGCCGCCGCGCGAGATTCCGTAGACCAAGCCGGTCAGCCCGAAGACGAAGGTGATCGTGCCGCCCAGGTCCAGGCCGCGCACCGGGTCGCGTGTGGCGAGCTCATGGAGGACGAGGGCGGCCCAGACGGCGCCCGCGAGCGCCAGTGGCACGTTGAACCAGAAGACCCATTGCCAGGAGATGGCGACCAGGGCCCCACCGAGCACCGGGCCGATGACCAGGCCGATCGCGGCGACCATCGTGTTTGTCCCCATCGCCAGGCCGAGCTGCTCCTGGGGAAAGGCGTCGGTGACCAGCGCCGGACCGTTGGCGAAGATGAAGGCGCCGCCGACGCCCTGCAGGATCCGCCAGAGGATTAGCTCCGTGCCGTTGCTTGAGAACCCCGCGCCGAGCGAGGCGAACGCGAAGAGGACGAAGGCGCCGACGAATGCGGTCTTGCGGCCAAAGAGATCGGAGAGGCGCCCTGCGGTGAGGACCAGCACGGTCGAGGAGATCATGTAGGCGAGGATCACCCAGACCAGTTCGAGCAAGCCGGTGCCCAGCGAGCGCTCCAGATCGGGCAGGGCGATGATCAGGGTTCCCGAGTTGGTTGCGACCAACAGCATCCCGAGGCTGGTGCAGGAGAGAGCCCACCAACGGTAGTTCTCGTGATCAGCGGAAACCCCAAGCCCGCCTTGGAATCTCTTTCTTACGTTCACGTCAGATATGCTACCACCCCTGCTCGAACTCAGCGCCCATGTTCTCGGCAGGCGGGAACAACCGAATCCACGTTCTAGGATGGGAGCGTGGCGGAGCGCACCTGGCAGGTCTACCTCTCCGGAGAGATCCACTCCGACTGGCGCGAGCGGATCGAGTCCGGCGTGCGTGAGGCGGGGCTAGCGGTCGAGCTCTCCGCGCCGGTCACCGACCACGCGGCATCCGATGAGGCCGGGGTCGGCACGCTCGGCGAGGAGGAGGAGCCGTTCTGGCGCGACCACATGGGCGCCGGGGTCAACGCGATCCGCACCCAGACGTTGATTCGCGCCGCCGACATCGTCGTGGTCCGCTTCGGCGACAAATATCGGCAGTGGAACGCGGCCTTCGACGCCGGTTACGCGGCGGCGCTCGGCAAGCCGATTCTCACTCTTCACGCCACCGAGATCGATCACGCCCTGAAGGAGGTCGACCGCGCCGCCCAGGGGACCGCTCGCGACGTCGAGCAGGTGATCGCCGTGCTCCGTTACGTGATCAGCGGCGAGCTGCCCGGCTGAGGACGTAGGCTCTCGCCATGTCTGGCGAGGCAAACCGGGCGCTGATCGAGCGCTTCTACGAAGAGTTCGGGCAGCGCAACGGCGCGGCGATGACCGCCTGTTATGCCCCCGATGCCCATTTCTGTGCCCGGCCTTCGGCGACCTCGAAGGCGAGGAGATCGGCGCCATGTGGAGGATGCTGACCGGTCGTGCGACCGACCTGAAGATCGAGCTAGGCGAGCACGAGGCCGATGCGGAGAGTGGCTCCGCGCACTGGGTCGCCAACTACACTTTCTCCACCGGCCGGCCGGTCGTCAACGACATCCAGGCGAGGTTTCGCTTCGCCGACGGCCTGATCGTCGACCACGTCGACGAGTTCGATTTCCGCCGCTGGGCGAAGCAGGCGCTCGGCGCAAGCGGCAACCTCGTCGCTGTGCTGCCGCCGCTGCGCTCGAAAGCCCGTGCCAAAGCGCTTGACCAGCTGGCCACGTTCCGGCGAGAAGAGACCGGTTCGAGCGTCTAGCTAGTTGCCGGTCAGGAGTGAGCTTCCGGCGCAGCGGAAAGGCATCCGATCTCTATGCGAACGTGTGTTTGTATGAGATGGGATGGGCAAAGGGTCGAGCGGGACCTGCGCTTGCCGGGAGTCGGTGATGGCAGCGTCTTGCGCACCTTCGATGCGCCCGAGGCGATGGGGATCAACTTCCACGAGGTCCGCGCCCGCTCGGCGCTCAATCACGTGCCGGGCGGCGGCTTTGGCTTCAACTGGTCGATCAACCAATACCGAGGTTGCACCCACGCCTGCAATTTCTGCTTCGCCCGCCCGACCCACATCTACCTCGGTTTCGACGCCAACCGGGACTTCGAGCGCGAGATTGTCGTCAAGGTGAACACTCCCGAGTTGCTGCGCGTCGAGCTGGCGAGGCCGAGCTGGAAGCGTGAGCTGGTCGCGCTGGGAACGAATACCGACCCCTATCAATGGGTCGAGAGTCGATACCGGATGATGCCCGAGATCCTCGCTGCCCTGGAGGACGCCGAGACGCCGGTCACGGTCCTGACTAAGTCGCCGCTGGTGCTCAGAGACATCGAGATCTTCGAGCGAATGGCGCAGAGGGTGTCGGTCTCGGTCAACCTCTCGGTCCCGACTCTCGACGAGAAGGCATGGCGTGCCACTGAGCCCCATACGCCAAGCCCGAGCGCCCGCCTCGACGCGGTCGGCGAGCTGCGCAAGCGCGGGATCGACTCGGGGGTGCTGATCGCGCCGCTGATGCCCGGGATAAATGACGCTCCCGAGCAGGTTGAGCCAATCGTCGCGCGCGCACGCGAGGCGGGCGCAACCTTCCTCGGTGGCGTCGCCCTTCATCTCCGCGGCGAGGTGCGCGACGTCTTCTTCGGCTGGCTAGAGGCCAAACGCCCGGACCTGTTGCCCAAATATGAACAGCTCTACTCCAAGGACCACGCCTACATGCGCCCCGAACAGCGCGCTCGTGTCACTCGCACGGTCAAGGGCTGGGGGAGAGCTCGCGATTCACGCCTTCGAGGGGGAGAACTGCAGGCCGGCAGGGGAGAGCGCTCACAGCGTCGCCTGGGCGGACGCGGGTCGAGCGGGGGAGCCAAGAAGGCCTCCTCAAGAGCAGAGCCAAGGTCCCACCACGCGGTCACGTCAACGCCAACTCCGCCCCCGGCCCAGAGCTCGCTGTTCTGACACGAAGGACCTTTTATTGGCCGGCAGTGTCGATCCCCGGTTCGAAACCGATGCTGGCGGGAAGCGGTTCGGCACCCCTCACCGAGTGTCGATCACCGATGACGCCCTGGACGCGGCGAGCTCAGCCTTCATCGAGCGCAGCGAACAGGCACTCGCGGGGGTCTTTGTCGCTCCGAAATCGCCGAAACCGAGCGCCATGCCTGATGCGACCGGCCGAGGCGTGGTCATAACCGACTTCGATCACCAGCTCCGGGCGCAGCGCGACCCACTCGAGGTCTCGCCCGCCGGTCCAGCGGCTCGGCTCCGCGGTTCCGCTCTCGCCGCTCTCAAGCGGCGCCAGCATCGCCGGCATCTCGCGTTTCGCCTCGGCGCTGAACCCGGAGATATGGCCGACCGGGCGCAGCTCCGCTCCGTCATAGAGGCCGAGGATCAGCGAGCCGACCGTTCCCTCATCCTTGCCCGGCCGCCAGCCGAGGACGACGCAGTCGATCTCCCGCTCCCGCTTCACCTTTGCCATCCCCTTGCGTTTGCCGGGAACGTAGGGGGCGTCGAGCTGCTTCGCCATCGTGCCCTCGGTGCTGCGCAGCCACTCCTCAGCCTGCTCGGTGTCGGCGGTCAGCGGGGTCAGCTGCAGATCGAGCCGTTGTGCGAGCGCCTCAAGCCGCTCGCGCCGCTCGCGCAGCGGCCGCTGCAGCAGCGACTCCTGATCTTCAGCGAGCAGGTCGAAGGCAATGTACTCGGCCGGTATCTCCTTGGCCAGGAGGTTGATTCGCGACTCCGCCGGGTGGATGCGGCTCTGCAGGGCATCGAATTCGAGCGCTCCCACCTCGTCGCGGATCACCAGCTCTCCGTCGAGCACGTAGCGCCCGGAGGCGAAGCTGAGCTCAGGGAAGTAGCGCGAGAGCGCTTTGCCGCCGCGTGACTGGATGTACGTGTCTGCGCCGTCGACAAAGACGATTGCGCGAAAGCCGTCGAGCTTTGGCTCATAGACCCATTCATCGCCCAGCGGCAGCGCTTTGCGGGTCAGTGCCAGCTGCGGCTTGAGCGGCGGATTAAGCGGAAGGGTCAAGGCCGGCAACGCTAGCGCGCCGGGCCCGGTTTTCGCGCGGATCGGCGATCGGCACCGCCGCCAGCAGGGTCTTGGTGTAGGCGTCGGTGGGCCGCTCGCAGATCTGCTCGGCGGGCCCCTGCTCGACGATCCGGCCGGCGCTCATCACTGCGATTCGGTCCGAGACGTGGCGAACGATGCCGATGTCATGGGCGACGAAGAGGTAGGTCAGCCCCAGCTCGTCCTGGAGATCGTCGAGGAGGTTGATGATCTGGGCCTGGATCGAGACATCGAGCGCGGACACGGGCTCGTCGGCGATCACCAGCCTCGGCTCTGGAGCCAGGGCCCGGGCGATCCCGATTCGCTGGCGCTGGCCGCCGGAGAACTCATGCGGGTAACGGTTGTAGTGCTCCGCGCCGAGGCCGACCCGCTCGAGCAGTTCCTCGACGCGATGGCGCAGCTCCCGCTTCGAGGACGACGGCTGCAGCTGGCGCAGCGGGTCGCCGACGATCTGGCCGATGCGCTTGCGCGGGTTCAGCGAGGAGTAGGGGTCCTGAAAGACCATCTGCATCTCAGATCGCAGGGGGCGCAGCTGGCGCCGCGAGAGACCGGCGATCTCCCGGCCCATGAAGCGAACCGAACCGGCGGTCGGCTTGAGCAGCTGCAGGACGGCGCGGCAGAGCGTCGACTTGCCGCAACCGGACTCACCGACCAGGCCGAGGGTTTCACCTCCCCCGAGGCTGAAGCTGACCTCCTCGACGGCCCTGAGCGGCACTGCTCCGCGTCGGGCCAAGAGCCCACGGTGGCGGGCAAAGTGCTTGCTCAGGGCGCGGACCTCGAGCACCGGTTGGGCGTTCATGCCGGAGCCTGCAAGCCGATCCGCCCCTCGACCTCGCGCACAGAGCGCTTGCGCTCGACCGAGAGCCAGCAGCGGTCGCGATGAGCGGCTGGGCCTGACCCCAGCCGCGCCTTGAGCTCGGGCATCGCGGCGCATTTGTCGTGTGCGTGTGGGCAGCGGGGCCCGAAGGCGCAGCCTTCGCCCAGCTCAAGCAGTGACGGGGGCGCGCCCGGAATCTGGGCGAGGCGCGCCGGGCGCGCGCGGTCGATCCTCGGCAGCGAGCCGAGCAGGCCCCAGGTGTAGGGGTGCTGGGGGTCATAGAAGATCTCATCCAGGGTCCCTTCCTCGACGACTCGCCCCCCGTACATGACAAGCACTCGGTCGGCGAGCTCGGCGACGACACCGAGATCGTGGGTGATCAGGATTGTGGCGAGGCCGCGCTCGCGATTGAGCCGCTCGAGTAGAGCGAGGATCTGTGCCTGGACGGTGACGTCGAGGGCGGTCGTCGGCTCGTCGGCGATCAGGATCTCGGGCTCCAGGGCGAGCGCCATCGCGATCATCGCCCGCTGGCGCATGCCGCCCGAGAACTGATGCGGATAGTCATCCACGCGTTGCACTGCGTCGGGGATTCCGACCGAGTCGAGCATCTCGACCGCGAGCTTGCGTGCTTGGGGGTTGCCCATCCTCGGGCGGTGAGCCCGAATCGCCTCGACGATCTGAGAGCCAACCCGGTAGACCGGGTTCAGCGAGGACATCGGGTCCTGAAAGACCATCGCGATCCGCTCTCCGCGAATCCCCTGCAGATCGGCGTCGCTTGCGTCGATCAGCTCCGCGCCGTCGAGTCGAACCGAGCCCTCGATTCGCGTGTTGGCAGAGCGGGTCAGGCCGATGATCGTCTGGGCGCTAACGCTCTTGCCCGAGCCGGACTCGCCGACGATCGCCAAGACTTCACCCGGTTCGAGATCGAGCGAGACCCCCGCGACCGCGGCCACCTCGCCCTCCTCGGTTGCGAAGAAGACCCGCATGTCGTGGACCGCGAGGAGGCTCGCTTTGGCTTCAGCCATTGGCTGACTCTCCCAGTTGAACTCGGGGGTCGAGCTTCGCGTAGGCGATGTCGACTAGGGCGTTGAAGAGGACGATGAAGAAGGCGCCGAAAAGGGTGACCGCCATCAGCGGCGGCAGGTCGAGGGTTTTCACCGCTTCAGCGGCGTACTGCCCGACGCCCCCCAGCCCGTAGACGAATTCGGTCAAGATCGCGCCGCCGCTCAGCATCGCGCCGAAGTCAAGGCCAAAGAGAGTGATGATCGGGATCAGCGAGTTGCGCAGCACGTGTCGGGTCCGCACCTGGCGCTCGCTGAGACCCTTGGCGCGCGCGGTTCGCACCCAGTCCTCGTTCATCGTGTCGAGCATGTTCGAGCGCAGGACGCGGCTGTAGAAACCGATCGAGAGAAAGGCCAGGGTGAACCAGGGAAGGATCAGATGGGTGGCCCATTCGAACGGTTCTTCGGTCAGCGAAACGTATTCACTGGCCGGGAAGAGTTCGATCTTGAAGGTCAGGTAGAGGAGCAAGAGGCCCGCCAGCCAGAAGGCGGGCATCGAGACACCAACGAGCGCGAGGACCGTCAGCAGCCGGTCCCGGATGCCGCCCGGCTTCAGAGCCGAGAGGTAGCCGAAGAGGATCGCAAAGAACATCCAGATCACCGCTGCGCCGACGCAGAGGGAAATCGTGGCCGGCAAGCCGTTGACGATTTCTTCATCGACGTTGGTGTGGCGCTGGTAGGAGATCAGATCGCCGGTGAAGACCTTCTTCATCATCGTCACGTACTGAGCCGGTAGCGATTCGTTGAAGCCCCATTCTTGATTTATGTTGGCGATCAGCTGCTTATTTCCGGCACTCTTTTCACCGGCGATCCGGGCCGCCGGGTCGGAATTCGGGATCACGTTGTAGACGAGAAAAACGATGACCGAGATCGCGAAGAGGACGGCGACCATCCCCGCCAAGCGCCTGATCGCAAAGCGCCCCATCAGGCCGGCTCTCCGTCGAGCTCGGGCTCATAGGTCCCGGCATGTGCCTCCAGCTCGATCCGGGATTTGGGGTCAAGCGCGTCACGCAGGCAGTCGCCGAAGACGTTCAGCGAGAGGACCGTTAGAAAGATCATCACGCCGGGCGCGATGGTCAGCGTCGGTGCGCTGTAGAGCAGGTTGAAGCCCTTGGCGATCATCAGTCCCCAGGAGGAGTGCGGTGGCTGTACGCCGGCGCCGAGGAAGGAGAGGCTTGACTCGAGCAGCATCGCGGTCGCGACATCGAGCGTGAAGAAGACGATGATCGTCGACCAGAGGTTGGGGAGCAGCTCGCCGAACATCACCCGCAGCGGGCCGGCCCCCTGGGAGACGGCGGCCTCGACGAACTCTTTCCTGCACAGCGACAGCACTTCTCCGCGCAGGGGGCGGGCGATGTAGGGGATCAGGGCGAAACCGATGATCAGGATCGGGATCAGGAGCGAGCCCGATTCGATTTCGATCGGACCGATCTTCAGTCCCCCGACCGCAAGCGCCACGCCGAGCGCGATACCGAGCAGCATCACCGGGAAGGCCCAGATCACGTCCAGCGTCCGCGAGATCAGGCTGTCGGCCCAGCCACCGTAGTAGCCGGCGAGCAGGGCGAGGACGACGGCGAGCAGGGTCGTGATCAGCGCCGCCGAGAAGCCGATCAGCAGCGAGGTGCGGCCCGCGTACATGAGGCGGACCATCTCGTCGCGGCCGAGGCGACCGTCGGCGCCGAGGAAGAACTTGCCGCCGGCGCTGAACCACTGCGGCCCGATCGGTGTTCCGTCGGGGCTGACCACGTCCTTCTTCTGGCCGCCGACTTCGATTTGCTGCAGGGTGTGGGTTGTGTCGGGTCCGGTGTGGGCCACATGCTCTGCCCACAGCGGCGCCGCCAAGACAAAGACGACGATCGCCGCAAACAGCACCGCTGCGGCGATCGCAACCCGGCTGGACCGCAGCCGGCCGAAGGCGATTTGCCAGGGGCTGCGCTCGGCCACTACTTGAACTGGAAGCTGGTCAGGTCACCGGAGAAGATCGGGTTCCAGATCACGTCTTCGAAGTCGATATCACTGGAGACGAAGACCGATGCGGCGGGGTTTCCATATGGGGCGAAGGGCGCTTCTTGCATGTAGGCCTTGTCGAGCGCCGCGTATTCGCGTTCCTGCTTTGGCCCGATCGGTTCCCTCGCCAGTTGCGCGATCTTCTTATTCAGTTCGGGGTTGTCGATTCGCGCCAGGTTGGTGCCGTTTGTCGGCTGGATGCTGGCTCCCGAGAGCAGCGGTTCAAAGAAGGCGTTCGGATCCGGATAATCGGCTTCATAGCCCCCGTAACCGAGGTCCAGGTCAGGAGTTTTTTCGTTGCCGACGACCGTGAAGTAATTTTCGGCATTGACCACCTTGAGCTTCGCGTGGAAGCCGATTTCGTCGAGGATCTGTTGGAAGCTTTCGCCCGCTTCTTCGGCGAGGCTGTCGGTCCAGAAGGTGACGTTGAGATCGGAGGGGTGGGCTTCCTTGAGCAAGGTTTTGGCTTTGGCCATGTCATAGGGATAGAGATTGAGCTTTTCGTAGCCCGGCACGCCGGGCGGGATGATCTGCTGGGTCGGCGTCAGTTCTCCGGCGAAGACCCTTTCGGTCTGGCGCGGGTTGATCGCGTAGTTGACCGCCTGGCGCACTTTGAGATCGTTAAAGGGCGGCTGCGTGGTGTTCATCCAGATGAATTCCAGGCCAACCGAGGGCACCGTCCGGTACTGGCTGCCTTCGTATTTGCTCTTGACTTCGGCGACCCGGTCGGCAGGCAGGGAGTCAAACATCCAATTGGTGTGGCCCTGCTCGACGTCGTTGACCTGAGTCGATTGGTTTTCGGTGACGACCGCTTCGATCTTGTCGACGTGGCCGCTGGGGACTTCAGGTACCAGCGCGGCGTTGTTCTTCTTCCACTGCGGGTTGCGGACATAGGACCAGCTGTGTCCGGGTTTGACCTTGACGATCTCGTAGGGTCCGGTCGCCGGGGCGACCGTCTTGGTCGCGGTTTCGGCCGGGGTGTCCGCGGGCACCGGGGCGGAGAAAAGCAGCGCCAGCAGGTCCACAAATGAGCCCTGCGGTTCGGTCAGGTGGATCGTGATCTGGCCGGTCTTGTCGTCAGTTTCGATTCCCGAGATTTCCTTGGCCTTTTTTTCCTGGAAGGCTTCGGCGCCGTCGATGATCGTGTAGTAGGGGCTGCCGCTCGAGTTGAGCAGGAACATTCTTTCGATCGAGGCCTTGAAGTCGGAGGCCTTCACCGGTGTCCCGTCGGAGTACTTGACCCCCCTTGCCAGGGTCAACGCGTAGGTCTTGCCGCCGTCGCTGATCTTGGGCAGGCTGCGGGCCAGGCCGGGGACCACCTTGCTTCCCGCCTCACCTTCGCCGTGGGCGAAGGTGAGCAGGGGAATGTAGGTGTTCCACATCGCCGACCAGCCTTCGACCGTGTAGGAGAACTGGGGATCGAGCGCGTCTGGATAGGAGGCGAAGCTGACCCGCAGCGTGCCGCCTTCTTTGCCGCCGCTGGACCGTCCGCAGGAACTGAGACCCAAAGTGGCCAGCGCGATCAGCCCAAAGGCGATCAGAACCATGCCTCGCTTCCTCATCAAAACCTCCAAGTCGGACCACCTGTAGCGTTCGCAGGCATTGCGGGAATTAGTTCCACCATAACGTCGTCTTCGGCGTCCTCGCCGGTCTTCCTGGCCGTCTGTACGGGCCAGTGCGAGCCGAGCAGAGGGACCGCAACGGCGACGATCGCGATCACTCCAGCCCCGGCGAAGACGAAGGTTGCGCGCGGCCCTTGGGCATTGGCGATCAGCCCGCCGATCACGAAACCGACCGCGGGGATCGCTGAGCTGATCGATTCGAGCACGCTCAGCACCCGCGCCTGCATCGGGGCCGCGGTCAGCTCCTGGACGGCGCTGATCATTGCGACCCACTGCACCCCGTTGCCGGTACCGCCGATCACTGACGCGCCGCAGGCGAGGGCCAGGGTGGGCGCGGCGGCCATGCCGAGATAGCCGACCGCGATCGCCAGGGTGCTGAGCAGCAGCAGCAGTGGCAAAGAGGAACGCCGCAGGGTGGCAAATACGAGACTGCCGATCACCATCCCGGTGCCCCAGCTGGCCAGCAGCACGCCGTAGCCGGTATCGCCAACTCCGAGCGCTTCCTTGGCGTAGACGACCTCGATCGGAACCACGGCGGAGAAGAAGAGGAGCGCCATCGCCTCGACGCCGATCAGGCGTTTGAGCGTGACCTGATCGCGGATGTAGTCAAACCCGGCGCGCACCTGCTCGCGCAGCTGCCCCGGCTCGGGCGCGGCTTGGGGCAGGGGGCCTGCGGTGAAGAGGATCCAGGCGATCAGGTAGAAGGAGCCCGCGTCGATGAGCAGCGCCGATTGGACGCCAAAGGCCGCTACGAGTCCACCGGCTGCCGCCGGGCCGACCGCGGCGCCGCCGGTGAATGCGACATTCAGGATCGCGTTGCCAGCGCGAAGCTCGCCCTGGGGCTCAAGCATCGCGGCCGTGACGGCGCGGGCGATGGTTTTCGCGGTCAGCGCCAGCGCCCCGTCGATCGCCGCGATCGCGACTACGACCGCTAGCGAGAAGTGGTCGACTAGTAGCGCGAGGACGACGAAGGCCACCGCCTCGGCCGCGTAGATCGTCGGCAGCACGAATCGCGGCGGCGGCCGCTCGAGCCGGACGACCAGAAGTGGCGTGAGGAGTGCCGGCAGGATCCCAGTGCCCAGAAAGAGCGCGGTGGTCGCCAGGGCGCTACCGGTCAGGTCGAAGACCAATACCGAAAGCGCGATCAGTCCGATCCAGTCGCCCATCTCGTTGATCGCAAACGATGCGGCCAGACGGCGGAAGGTCGAGCGTCGTAGGGGGTCGCGCAGGCGTGGACTACTCAATTTTAAGGCCTATCTGTAAGGGCTTTCTGCACAAGTTTCCTTGCAATTGCACAGGTTTTCGCCAACTTGTGCTACAACCTTTCCAGACATTCGAAGAAGTTCTCGTCGAGATCTTGTGCGAGACACCAGTAAGGCTTCAACTGGAAGGGGCTGTAACAATGGCTTGGAAAAAATAAGAAGGCTTCAGATGGCGGGCACTGAGTTGGCGCCAGCCTCCCACTAGAAGAGCGCCTACGGGGCGCTCTTCGTGGATCAGGGCCGATTCCATCGCTGATTGCGCGAATTGCAAGCATCTGGCCAAGTGATCTAGACGAGTTGCCCGGTGGGCGGTGACCGTCTACTTTGGTGGGCCAGGCTGTAGTAGCCGCAAACTAGCTCTCGGCGCAGGATTCGCGTGCCCCGCGCGAAAAACCCAGAACTGAGGCCGAGGCGCAGCTACTTGGCCCCAGCAAAGACCCATGGAAAACAAGCGGCCCACACGCTTGAGCAACGCGCTCCTGGCGACTGCCCTCGTCGTGGTTGTAGCTGCCGCCGTCTGGCAGGCACCGAACACCGACTGGAACCTCGCTCTCTTCGGAATTCTCCTGGCTTTTTCGGCCTTCAGCGACGTCATGTCGATCGAGACCGAATCGCACCTGAAGATCTCGGGCAATTTCCTCGCACTGGTCTTGGCGATGATCCTCCTCGGTGGCACCGCCGGGGCGCTGATCGGGATGATCTCGATCCTCGCGGGCTGGGTCCGCTTCCGCGAAAACATGCACGACCTGCTGGTCAATGCGCTGACCTTCATCAGCTTCCCACTGGTCGTCGGCGTCTCCTTCCAGCAGATAGTCGCCGCCACCGGAGTCACCACCAGCGACCTCTCCTACTACGTACTGGTTTTCGGCTCGTTTGTCGCCGCCCTGGCGATGAATTTCTCGATGATCGGCGCCGACGACTACTACGTCAATCGCAACTCCTTCTTCGAGAAGTTGCGCACGGTCTTGCTGCCGCTGCTGCCATCCGAGCTCGCGGCGGCATTGATGGCGGTCGGGGTCGTCTTCACCTACAACGAAATCGGTCTCGCCGGGGTCGCCCTGTTCGGCATCGTTTTGGTCACCTTTCAGTATCTGCTGGGCGCCCTGCTGCAATCGCTGGAGCGGGCCCGCGAGCTGGAGGTCCGCACCAATCAGCTGGCCAGCTTCCAGGTCGGGATGTTGAGCGCGCTACTGCGCACGCTCGATCTGCGAGACCAGATGACCGCCCGTCATTCCGCCGCGGTGGCGCGCTACTCGCGCGCGATCGCGCACCGCGCCGGCCTCTCGCGCCAAGAAGAGGAGCTCGTCCACATCGCCGCGCTCCTGCACGACATCGGCAAGTTCATCCTCCCCGACCGGATCCTGAAGGCCAACGTGCCGCTCACCGATGAGGACTGGATGCTGATCAAGCGCCACCCCCAGCAGGGCGCCCGTGTCGTCTCTTCGCTCGATGGCTACGGCCCGGTAGCCGACATCATCCTCGCCCATCATGAGCGGATCGACGGCAAGGGTTACCCGCGTGGCCTCGCCGGCGAGGAGATCCCCAAGCTCTCGCGGATCATCTCGGTGTCGGACACCTACGACGTGATGACCGCGCGCGATTCCTACCGCACACCGATGTCATCCCAGGACGCGATCATCGAGCTGCGCCGCGTGGCCGGCAAACAGCTGGACGCCGATTTTGTCGAGATCTTCATCGAGCTGATCGAAGGCAACGACGTCTCCTTTCAGCACGCCGAGGCTTCTGATTTCGAGAAGGAGCTGGCGCTCGAGTCGCGGATCGCGGAGACCGCCAGCCCCAGCAACGGCGCCGATCGCTTCCAGGTCAAGCAGGGCGCTCCGGTCGCCTGAGCGGGGCGCCAGGGCAGAGCGCCCGAGCGTAGGGCGATACGGTTCGCGCCGCCGATGCGCGCCGTCACCTTCCAAGCCGCCAACCAAGTCCGGGTCGAGGAGAAGCCCGAGCCCGAGATCGGCGCCGCCGACGAGGCCCTGATCAGGGTCGAGGCGAGCGGGATCTGCGGCTCGGATCTGCACATCTACCACGGCCGCGTGCCGGTCGAGCAGGGGTTCACGATTGGCCACGAGTACGTCGGCACGGTGCTCGAGGTGGGCGCCGGTGTCGAGCGGGTCGGGGTCGGCGATCGGGTCCTCGGCTGCTTTCACACCGCCTGCGGAACCTGCGAGGCCTGCCTGCGCGGTGATTATCACCGCTGCGCGCTGCAGCGCACCTTTGGTCATGGCTCCCACCTTGGAGATCTGCAGGGCGCCCAGGCCGAGTTGCTGCTCGTGCCGCGCGCCGACCTGACCCTGCGCCGAGCGCCGGCGCAGCTCTCCGATGAGGCGGCGCTATTTGCCGGTGATGTGATGGGAACCGGCTACCACTCGATAGCCCACGCCGGGATGCGGGCCGGTGACAGTGTCGCCGTCCTTGGTCTTGGCCCGGTCGGCCTCTGTGCGGTGCAGGCGGCATTCGCCGGCGGGGCGGTCAGGGTCTTCGCGATTGACTCGGTCGCGCAGCGACTGGAGATGGCGGGCGGCTTCGGCGCAACGCCAATTCATCTCACCGAGGAGGATCCAAAGCGGGCGCTGCGCATGGAGACCGAGGGCCGCGGCGTCGACGTCGTGGTCGACGCGGTCGGTGACCCGGCGCCACTGGCGATGGCGATCAGCCTCTGCCGCGATGCCGGGACGGTCTCGGGGATCGGGGCCTACGCCGGCAAGGGAGAGGTGCCGCTCGGACTCGCCTGGCTCAAGGGTCTGCAGTTGCGGCTCGGGCTCGCCAACGTGATTGCCCACGTCGATCGGGTCATCGGCCTGATCGAGGCTGGCCGGCTCGACCCGGTGGCCTTGGTGACCCACCACATGAAGCTCGATGAAGCCGCCGAGGCCTACGCGCTCTACGACCGCCGGGAGGCGCTCAAGATCGTTCTCACCCCGTAGCTCACCGCAACAAGGACTAGGCGGTGGCGGGGGCCCTAACCGGGTCGCGGTGGCGGCTGAACATCTCGTTGACCCAGCTGACCCCGTCGCGGTCCATCAGCGGGTTGCGGAACTCCTCGATTTCCCGGGCCGGGGGCTGGTCGTTTGGTATCGGCCCCTGATCGGGCAGAACGATCGGGTTGAGCAGGGCAGCTGCGCTCAGATCCGCGACCGTGAATGTGTCGCCAACCAGGTATTCGTTTTCGCCGAGCTCCTCTTCAAGGCGATCGAGCCCCGCGAGGATCTTGGTGCGGGCAAGTGCGGCGGCCTGCGGGTCGGCGACTCCGAAGCGCAGGTTTGAGTAAATCCGCGCGTAGGCGGCGCTGGGTCCGGCGGCCTTCCTCAGTGGACCGGGAGCCGCGCGTTCCATCAGCGCCTTGAACCGCTCGGGGTCATTGCGCAGGGCATGGAAGCCGAGCAGCCGCACATGCGGCCCCAGTTCCTCATCGAAGAAGTCCTCGAGCTCGAGCGCGCGTCGGCGTTGCTCAGGGTCGGCGGGGTAGAGCGGCGCTTCGGGGAAGCGATCCTCGAGGGCGGCGATCACGTCGGTCGAGTCGGCGATCGTCTGTCCCTCGAGCTGGATGATCGGAAAGGTCTTGTGGGTGCCGCGGGTGAGTAGGAGGGCGATCGGGATATGGGCGCCCGGAAGCGGCGCGCGGCGCTTGTGCTCGACGTCCTTGTAGGCGAGGGCCCAGCGCGCCTTCTCGCTGTAGTGCGAGATCTCGATGTGCCAGAGAGTGGGGGTGGGGTCGCTCATCTGCGTCCTTTCCGTGATGTGGCAGCATAGTCCGGATGGCCCTCCTGAGCGACACCGAGATCGAGGCGCGGCTTGCGGCACTGCCGAGATGGACGCGCGCCGGGGAAACGATCGCAAGGACCTATGAGTGCGGGGACTTCGTCGGCTCGACCAAGTTCGTCGCCGAAATTGTCGGTCCCGCCGAGGCGCTCGGACACCATCCCGATCTGGCGGTCGCCTGGGATCAGGTAACCGTGACCATTTCGACCCACTCCGAGGGCGGCCTGACCAAGGCCGACTTCGAGCTGGCCGCGGAAATCGACTCCGTATACCCGAACGACTGAGAATCGATGAGCGTCTCTCGGTCCCGCTCGCGGAGATCGAGCTCCGCGCGAGCCGCTCCTCGGGGCCGGGAGGCCAGCACGCGAACGTGACCGCTTCGCGCGTTGAAGCCGTTTTTGAGGTGGGCGCATCGACGGCGATCGACGCCGCCCAGCGGGCGCGGCTGCTGGCCAAGCACGGCCCCCTGATCACCGCAGTCGCCCAGGACGCCCGCAGCCAGGCCCGCAACCGCGAGTTGGCCCTGGAGCGCCTGGCGCAGAAGATTGCCGCGGCCTTGGTGGTGCCCCGCCGGCGCCGGGCGACAAGGCCGACCCGAGCCTCGAGGGAAAGGCGGCTGGCCGGCAAGAGGCGCACCGGGGAGCGCAAGCAGGCCCGCCGCCGGCCCTCCGGCGAAGGCGATTAGAGTCGAGGCGGTGGCCAAGCGCAAGCACAAGCGAGGGGAGCGTGAGAAGGCGGCGACCGTCGAGTACATGGACCGTGAGGGCAACAGGCTGATCCTGCGCGAGTCGCTCAGTCGCGGCACGATCCGCAAGATCGGGCAGGGACCGACGACTGCGGCAGCGACCCAGGAGGATGCCTGGCACCGACGCTCAGAGCTGCTCTTCGAGCACCTCGCGGTGAGCTGGGAGATCGCCGGCCTGCCGCTCGATGACCAGAAGATGCTGCTCGGGCGCTACCGAATGGCTGACGCTGGGACCCAACAGTGGGTGCGCGAGACGATCGCGGCGCATCTCGAGCGCCACATCCCCGAGCTCGCGGGGTAGGCCAGAGGAGCAGTCGGGGTTCGCACTATCGGGCCCGGGTCAAAATCCCAATCAGTGTTCTCGGTCAGTTTCGGTCTGCTCGCTGGGCGCTGCGGGTGATCGCCAATCCCCTTGAACCGACGGGCAAAGGAAGGACGAAAGCGCCCAGAGCGCCTCTCCGCTTCAGCTCAAGTGGCCCGGTTCGAGCTTCGGCTAGGCACTCGATCGCGGGAAAGCCGCCCGCCGTGGTCGTCAAATTGGAATTAGGACGGGGGTGGAAGCAGCGGCCCACACCCTCTCGGTTTTCGGCACCGACTCGGCGGGTAATCGCGACCCCAGCCCGGTATTAAGGGTTTCACGGTGATCGAGAAACAAGGAGGGCAGGCACATGCTCGCTGAGAGCAAGGCATTCAGCGGCTTCGCGGTTGACGATCTCGAGGTGGCCCACGAGTTCTACGGCCAGACGCTCGGGCTGAGCGCCACCGTCGTCGATGGGGGGCCGGGGATGATGACCCTGAAACTAGCCGGTGACGGCGATCGCGGCACCTTCGTCTATGTCAAGGCCGACTTCGAGCCCGCCACCTACACGATCCTCAACTTCCCGGTCGCCGACATCGATGCGGCCGTCGATGAGCTGAGTGCGGCCGGGGTCAAGTTCGAGCGCTACGAGGAGATAGAGCAGGACGAGAAGGGCATCGCCCGTGGCCCGGGTCCGCAGATCGCCTGGTTCAGGGACCCGGCGGGGAACATCCTCTCGCTGCTGCAGGGCGACTAGCCAAGCAGCTTGGCCTTCTGCGCGGCGAACTCCTCCTCGGTCAGGATCCCCTGACTTTTCAGTTCGCCGAGCTCCTTGAGCTGATCAATCACCGACTCCCCACTAGCCGCCTGCGCCGGCTGGGCCTGTGGCGGAGCCGCCGCGGGCTGGGCTTCTTCCTGCTGTGCCCAGCGCGCGCCCTGGCGGCGGGAGACCCGATTGCTGACGGCGGTTGCGGTCCCGGCGATCGCCGCCGTACGCGCAACTCCGCGAAGTAGTCCCGGCATGAGGTTCCTTTCCTAGGGGGCTTCGACCGCGTCGAGGGTCTCGACCACGGCTTGGATCGGGATGCGCCCGGAGGCGACCAGCTGGCCGCCCGAGCGCCGGACTGCGGAGGCAAATGGCGCCGCCCAGCTGTTCTCATAGACCAGCAATGCGGCCGACGTTCCTGGCTCCAATGCGCTGGCGGCCTCGCTGGTGTCCTCCTCGGATAGGAGTCCCGAGGAGGCGCCCTCAAAAACCGAGAAGGCCAGCTGGTCGCCGAGCTCGGCGAGCTCCAGTCTGGTGATCGAGCCATCCTCGCCCTTCGCAATGAAGGCGAGATCGAGGATGCGTATCAAGCCGCGCTCGACCAGGTCGACCAGGTGCGGCGCCGCCTCGCCGGTCGGCTGGCGGCCAGGCCACTCGACGATCAGATAATCGATCGGCCCCAATTCACTGAGCTCATCCGCGTTCAACCTCGCTCCCTTCAATTGGTCAAAGAATGCTTCGCGGACGATAGCGCTGCGGCGCGCTCAGCCGCCGAGGCCACCGAAAATCGCATAGGGGTTGGCCGGGCGCTCGGTCCAGGCAGCCTTCAGTGTCCCCTCGGTCCTGACCTGGGTGCCGGCGGGCAGCTCCCCCTGCAGCCGCTCGGCCATAGCTTTGGCGCTGTCTTCATCAGTGGCCCCGATCAACAGGTACCTGGCGCGATGGACGGTCTGCAGACCCTCCGAGCGCAGCCTCTCGGCGGCGGCGGCCGCCTCATGGCGAGAGGCGAAGTCCATCCGCACCTCGAACTCCGGGTAGCCCTGCTCGCGCTCCTCGCCGCGCTCCGTCGCGATCAAAGCTTCATGCTCGGCGCTCCGGGACGATTCGCTTTCGGGCAGTGGCTTGTCGGGGTCCTCCCATTCCTCGGCAACCGGGTGCCAGCGCCGCAGCTCAACGGTGGGCTGCCAACCGTGCTCGGCGGCTGCCTCTTCGATATGTGCCCGGGCTGCCTCGGCTTGCTTTCTGGTGCCGGCGTAGAGGAAGACCCGATCACCGTCGCGGCTGACGATCACGCGGTCCTCGTAGGCGACGCTGAGGTCATGGTCAAGCTCAAAGGCGTCGAGGTGGTCAATCAGGTGAGCGACGTGGTGCTTTTGCTCGAAGTCGACCTGCAGGCGCCAATCGTCGTTCACCCCCCAAACCTACCCGAGCCCACATCAAGCGGTCAGGCTGGCGGTAGCGCCGCGGCCATCGACCACTGCGCGATGCCATCTGGCGGCATTCCGGGGCCCTAGTGGAAGCCCTGGGCGACGTCGCAACCGAATTCCGCCAGCCAACGGTTGGCGGCGAGGATCAGCGCCACGCCGGCGTAGAGCGCGAAGCGCCGAACCAGGCTGGGTGGAGCCGCCAGATCGCGCGAGAAATAGCGCCTGGTGGGCCAGAGCTACATGTCCCGCGGGTTATCGGCGCGCCGAGGCGGCCAATTTAGTCCTGACGGAGGGCTCGCGTCTCAGCCGGGCTGCGCGAGCGCAGACCAGCCACTCCAGCGCTCGACCTCGATGGCCAGCACCTCACCGATGACCCGCTGCTGTGGATAGCGCCGCCCGAGCAGCTCGGTGGCGCGCCGCGCCTCGGGAGCCGTGTCCTCCAGCACCCGCCCGTGACCGTCGGCGCGCACCCACCAGAGCTTTCCCCAGTCCTCCTCGTAATGGTCGCTAAGCGCGCTCAGGCGTGGGTTCTCCCGCACGTTTGCCATCCGCCGCAGGCGCGTCGTGCGCTTGGGCTTGGCGTCTATCGCGCTGTAGATCGTGTCCTCGGCGAGGGCGAAGACGATCGGCACGATGTGGGGGCGCCCGGTCGCATCGGCGCTGGCCAAACGGGCCACGCGCGAGCTCGCGAAGCGCTCGCGCGCTTCGGCTTCGGTCACGCCTCGCCGTTGAGTTCGGCGATCGTCGACTCCCAGCGCTCGAGCGCGGATTCGATCCCGCTGGTGTGGGTCGAGGGGATCCACCGGATGACACGCCTGCAGCCCGCCGCCCGCAGCTCCTCGAGGGCGGCGGGATCGTTGCGGGCGCCCATCATCATGAACTCGATCGGTCGCTCGGCGCGGGAGCGGAGCTCCTCGGCACGGGCGATCAGGTCTTCGCCGGTGTTGTTGGGGATCCAGGCATCACCGAAGGCGAGCACGCGGTCGAGCACGGTCGCCCCGTTGCCACCGACGAGGATCGGCGGGTGGGGGCGCTGGGCGGGCTTTGGCCAGCAGTGGATGCTCTGGAAATCGACGAACTCGCCGTGATAGCTCGCCTCCTCCTCGGTCCAGATTGCTTTCATCGCCTCGACCCGCTCGCCCAGCAGCCGCATCCGGGTGCGCGGATCGGTGCCGTGGTTGGCCATCTCCTCGCGGTTCCAACCGGCGCCGACGCCAAACTCAAGGCGCCCACCGGAGAGCTGGTCGACCGAGGCGACCTCTTTCGCGGTCGTGATCGGATCGCGCTCGACCACTAGGCAGATGCCGCTGCCGACGCGCAGTCTCGAGGTCGCCGCAGCGGCGGCGGTGAGCGCGACGAAGAGGTCATAGGTGTGGCTGTATTTACGTGGCAGCTCACCGCCGGCCGGGTAGGGGGTATCGCGGCTCGCCGGGATGTGGCTGTGCTCGGCGAAGAAGAGCGACTCGTGCCCGCGCTCCTCAACCAGGCGGGCGACCGAACCCGGCGAGGCGGCCTCATCGGTGGGGAAGTAGGCGATCCCGAACTGCACCGGCCGAGTCTACTTCGGAGCTTGGGCACCGCCGCTTGGGCGCATAATCCTTGCGATGGCACCTAGATTTCGGCTGCGTTTGGCTTTGCCGGTGCTCCTAGTCCTGCCAGCCTGTCTGGCGGCGATCGCTGTGGGAACCCCGCTGCGGGATTCTCACCGAGCACCAGCAACCTGGCACCCCGACGTCATTGCGGCAAGACGCTACGCGCGCCAGCGCGCCGGTGAGGTCGCCTTCGCGGTTATCGATGAGCGCGGCCGTATGTCTGGCTTCCATCTCACCCAGACGGCGCCCGCGGCGAGCGTCTTTAAGGTGATGCTGCTCGTCGCCTACCTGCGGATGCGCCACGATCGCAAGCTCTCGCGAGCCGACCGCGAGCTCCTCGGCCCGATGATTCGCCGTTCTGACAGCGTCGCCGCGACCGAGGTGCGCGACATCGTTGGCGTGCGCCGGATCGAGCGCGTCGCTCAGATCAGCCGGATGCACGACTTCCGCTACCACGCGATCTGGGGCGAAAGCCGCACCAGTCCTCGCGACCAGGCCCGCTTGATGTACAACCTCGCCTCCTACATTCCCGGCGAGCATCGTGCCTATGCGTTCGGGCTGCTCTCCCACATCACTCACTCCCAGCGCTGGGGAATCGGGCGCGTCGCACCACGGGGGTGGAAGCTCTACTTCAAGGGCGGCTGGGGCGCCGGCACGGGGCGGGTCGATCACCAGGTGGTGCTGCTCACCCGCGCTGGCCAGCGGGTGGCGCTCGCTGTATTCACACAGTTCGACCCCGACCACGCCTACGGAGAGCGGACCGAGCGCGGCGTGTTCGCACGCCTTTTGGCAGGCCTCGCGATGAGCTCCACGCCCGCAGCCGCGCTCCCATCTCGCTATTGGGCCCCAGACACGGGTTGATTCAAACCGACGCGATCCGGGCAGTACTGGGGCCATGGCCAGAGCACTAGATGGCACCGTCGTCCTGATCACGGGCGCCAGCAGCGGCATCGGCGAGGCGACCGCTCGCGCGCTGGCCGCCCGGGGCGCCAAGGTTGCGCTCGCGGCTCGCCGCCTCGAGCGCCTCGAGCGGCTCGCCGCAGAGATCGGCCGCGAGGGTCACACGGCGCTGGCGATCGAGGCCGATATCACCGCTCAGGAGGAGGCGATCGGCGCGGTCGATCGCACCGTCGCTGAGCTCGGGCGGCTCGACATCCTCGTCAACAACGCCGGCCAGATGCTGCTCGGCCCGATCGAGGACGCACCGACGGAGGAGTGGGATCGGATGATCGATCTGAATCTGAAGGGGCTGATCAACACCACCCACGCCGCCCTACCGCACCTGCTCTCCGCGGCCGAGGATGGGGAGCGAAACTGCGCTGACCTGGTCAATATCAGCTCCGTCGCCGGCCGCGTCGCGCGCGCCGGTTCGGGCGTCTACAACCTGACCAAGCACGGCGTGGGTGCCTTCAGCGAGTCGTTTCGCCAAGAGTTCGGCGACCGCCGCGTCCGCACGACGATCATCGAGCCCGGCGCCGTTGACACCGAGCTCACCGACCACATCCGCGATGAGATCCGCGAGCAGACGCGGGAGCGATTTGCCGACATCCAGATGCTCGAAGCCGCCGACATCGCCGATGTAATCGGCTACTCCGTGACCCGCCCCTGGCACGTCTCGCTCAACGAGATCCTGATTCGGCCGACCCAGCAGGAGGGCTGAGCCAGCATCGCCAGCGGCGGCCATCAGGCCGTCCTGAACCGCCGGCGCCACTCGTCGCGATCGAACTCCGCCGGCTCGGTCTCCCGCAGGAAGCGCTGCAAAACGGCAACGAAGCGACCCGGCGCCTCGACCTGGGGCAGGTGGCCGATCCCATCGAAGACCTCGAGTCGGCTGCCGGCCAGTGCCGCGTGGGCCTGTTCACCGTGGGCGACCGGAATGATCGGGTCCTTTGAGCCCCAGATGATCAGCAGGGGGAGGGTCTCGGCCAGGTAGAGGCGGTCCCCGGCGCCGACCCGCTGGCCGGAGGTGCCGACGACCGAGTGCAGGGTGGCGAGAAACGCGGCCCGCCGCTCGCCGTCGGCGAGCGAGGCGTAACCGCGGGCGAGCTCGGCGAGGTCGGCGCTTGGCCGCATGCCGAGCGCCGAGAGCCCGCGGCCAAGCGCCGAGCCCGCCCAGCGCCCGACCCCGGCGGTCGCCGAGATGAAGAGGTCCGCTCCGGGTAGGGCCGCCGCGCGCAGGATCAGGCTCACCTCCGAGCCCAGCCCACCGCTTGAGACGAGCACGAGGCGCTCGACCATCTCCGGGAACTGGTAGGTGAACTGCATCGCGATCCCGCCTCCGAGCGAGTGCCCGACCAGCGTTGCCCGCTCGTGGCCGAGGGCGAGGAGGAGATCGCGCAGCCCCGCGGCGAGCCCCCCAAGCGAGTAGTCACCAGCTCCCGGAGCGGAGCCGCCATGTCCCGGCAGGTCGGGGGCGATTACGGTGTGATCGTGGGCGAGCAGCTCGATCACCGGCTCCCAGCTTTCCGAGGTGCCGGCCATTCCATGGATCAGCAGTAGCACCGGCCCCGAGCCGGCGCTGGCGTAGCTGACTGTGCGTCCGTGGACGATCGCTTGTCTGAACTCGGTTTCGTTCATGGCTAAGCCAGGCGACGCTCGAAGCTCAGCTGCCAGCGGGTGCTCCTCGCGCTTGCCGGGCAGCGTCCTCTCGAGGCGCATCGTGGCAGCTCTGCCGTCGAGGATCGTCTCTGAGACCTAGCGCAACAGGAGCCGAGGACCAACTCGCTCTCGCGCTCGCGAGCTACTCGGTGTTCTCGAGCTCCCGCTCCCGCTCACTTGCCTTTTGCTCGTTTAGTTCCGCTTCGGCCGAGGCGCGCTCGGCGCGCTCCTTGGCGAGCTCGGCCTCCGCGCGGGCGCCCTCGGCCTGGTCGCGATGATGAGAGGCATCGTCGCGGAGGGCCTCGCCCTGGGTTTGGGCCAACTGACGGGTACGTGAGCGCCGTGCCGAGAGGTACAGGAGGGCGGCGATGATAATCACCGCGGCGATGATGATGACGATTGCTGCTGCGGACATTTTGGGGGTGCTCCTCTTCTAGTAGCTCGGGGGTTCGCTGGGATTGCGCCGGTCTTCGACCATCACTTCTCGCCGCGAGCGGCGTGCCATGCCCTGCTGGAAGAAGCCCAGCACCAGGCCGGCGAGGCCGGCGAGCATCAGGATCAGCCCGACCGTGTCGATGCTCACGTGCGCCACGTGGAGGTTGGTCGCGAAGTAAAGGATCGCCCCCACCGCGATCAGGAATATGGAACCGCCGATCGTCATCAGATCCGTCCCAGCAAGAGCAGGACAAGCAGAATGATTGCGATCAACCCGAGGATCCCTCCGGCGACCGCGACCTTGAGCAGGACAAGCACGAGCGCGACAATGATGAGCACGGCGATTGCAGCTCTGACCATCTGATCCACACTCCTCTCCACAGGCGTCGGTTCCAAGCTTGTCGGCTTGGCAGGATTTCTTGAACCGCTCCGCTACCCGGGCTGAGGCTTTTACGAACCAGGTGGCCAAGCGGGCGGCGGTATCCCCCAACGGGACTAGGCGCGCTAGGCTTAGTGGTGCCGGTCAGCAGGCTGGCACCCTTGCCGCAGGAGGGCACCACTGAGGCCGAGCAGCGCCGGTCGCACGATCTGACTTCCGGCGTTCGCCCGTCAAACCGGCCCGGAGGTTCTTATGTCCCAATCGAGTAGCCCCTACTGGCGCGAGTCGGTGGCTCGCCACGAGCGACCCTCCCTGCGGCTCAGCCTCCTCGATCTGGCCAGCTCGGTGATCCCCTACGTGGCGCTGGTCGTGGCGATGTACCTCTGTCTCGAGGTCTCCGTCTGGCTTGCCCTGCTGCTCGCGATTCCGGCAGCCGGCTTCCTTCTGCGCGTCTTCATTGTCTTCCATGACTGTGCCCACGGATCCTTTCTGCCGAGCAAGCGTGGGAACCTCTGGGTCGGGCGGATCACCGGCCTGCTCGTCTTTCAGCCGTTTAGCAACTGGCGCCACAACCACGCCGTCCATCACGGCACATCAGGCGATCTCGATCGGCGCGGGACCGGTGACGTGCCGACCCTGACTACCGATGAGTACGCTTCACGCTCCTGGAGCGGGCGGCTGGGCTACCGCCTCTTTCGTAACCCGCTGGTGATGTTTGGGATCGGCCCGATCTGGTCACTGATGATCGGCCCGCGCATCTGGTCAAATCGGATGCGCCCGCGACAGCGTCGCAGTGTGCTCACCACGAATCTGGCTCTCGGGCTGCTGATTGGGGCGACGATCTGGGTGGTCGGACCGGGGGCATGGCTCTTGGTGCAGATGCCGATCGCGATTCTCGCCGGCATGGCCGGGGTGTTCCTCTTCTACGTCCAGCACCAATTCGAGGACGCCTATTGGGAGAGCGGCGAGAGCTGGAGCTACTCCGAGGCGGCATTGCGCGGGAGTTCCTACCTGAAGCTGCCGAAGGTCCTCCAGTTCTTCAGCGGCAACATCGGCCTGCACCACGTCCATCATCTGAGCGCCAAGATCCCCAACTACAACCTGCAGCGTGCCCACGAGGGCAGCCCGATCTTCGGCGAGGTGCCGGTGCTCAGCATCGGCGAGGCCCTGCACTCGGTCCGCCTCAAGCTGATCGATCCGAGCAGCGGTCGGATGCTGAGCTGGAAGGAAGCGCGAGCACTTCGGGGTGGCGCGACAGGCCACGGAGTCACTCCCTCGCTGGCCGCCGGGGACCCCTAGCCCGGCGGCGCGCAATCATTGGCCGATGCGCGCGATGGTGCTCGAGCACTCGCCAGGGCCACTGCTCCCGAAAGAGCTCGAGGAGCCCCGTCCCGGCCCCGGCCAGGTGCTGATCGCTGTCCACACCTGCGGCGTGTGCCGCACCGACCTTCACATCCTCGACGGCGAGCTGAGCGAGCCGAAGCTACCCCTGATCCCGGGCCACCAGATCGTCGGAACCGTGATCGATAGGGGAGAGGGAGCCGAGCGCTTTGATCAAGGCCAGCGGGTCGGCGTACCCTGGCTCGGCTGGACCTGCGGGGAGTGCCGCTACTGCCGCAGCGGGCGCGAGAACCTCTGCGATCGCGCCCGCTTCACCGGCTATGACCTCGATGGCGGCTACGCCGAGCGAGCGGTCGCTGCGGAGCGCTTCTGCTTCCCGATTCCCGCGGGATATCCCGACGTGCAGGCGGCGCCTTTGCTCTGCGCGGGGCTGATCGGCTATCGCGCCCTGCGTTTGGTTGGCGAGGCGGAGCGGATCGGCTTCTACGGCTTCGGTGCCTCTGCCCACATCCTCTGTCAGGTGGCGGTGCACGAGGGTCGGCGCGTCTTTGCCTTCACCCGCCCAGGCGACGCCGAGACACAGGCATTCGCCCGCCGGCTGGGGGCCGAGTGGGCGGGGTCCTCAGAGCAGCGCCCACCCGAGGAGCTCGACGGCGCGATCGTCTTCGCGGCGCTCGGGGCGCTGATGCCGGCGGCGTTGCGGGCCAGCGCCAAGGGCGCGCGGGTGATCAGCGCCGGCATCCACATGAGCGAGATCCCGGCCTTCCCCTACGAGATCCTCTGGGGAGAGCGCAGTCTCGGCTCGGTGGCCAACCTGACCCGCGCTGACGGCGAGGAGTTTCTCGAGATGGCGCCGCGGGTGGGGGTGCGCACCGAGGTGAGCACATATCAGCTCGAGGGCGCAAACGAGGCGCTGGCTGACCTTCGCGCCGGTCGCCTGCGCGGGGCCGCGGTCCTCGCGCTCGGCTCCACCTGAGTGCAGCTGGCGTAGCTTGTCTGCATGCCCCAGGTCGTCGTCCTGCTGCTCGCGACCTGCGGAACCGCACTGGCGACTGGGCTCGGTGCGATCCCGGTCTTCCTGCTCGGGCCTCGTGCCGCGGGACTGGCACCCGCCCTGCTCGGGTTCGCGGCAGGCGTCATGGGGGTCGCCGCAATCGCCGGCCTGCTGGTCCCGGCGCTGCAGGAAGGCTCCGCGGCCCAGGTCGGCGCGGGGCTGGTGGCCGGCATCGGGTTCCTGGCGCTGGTGCGCTGGCGTTTTAAGCCCGAGACCGGATTCATGGGACGTAGCGGGCCCGGTACCCGCCGTTCGGCGATCGTCTTCTTGGTCCTTTTCGTCCATAGCCTGCCGGAGGGGTTCGCGCTCGGCACCGCCTTCGCCTCCGATCGCGCCGGGCTCAGCCTCTTCGTGATCCTCGCGATCGCGATCCAGAACATTCCCGAGGGGACCAGTGTCGCGATCCCGATGGCGGAGGCGGGTTTCAGCCGAGGCCGCCAATTCTGGGCCGCCGCAGCGACCAGTGCTCCACAGCCGATCGGAGCTCTGATCGCATATGTGGCGGTCGAAGAGATCGCGGGGCTGTTGCCGATTTCCTTTGCCTTCGCCGCCGGGGCGATGCTCGGCCTGATCGGCCTGGAAATGCTGCCGCGAGCCCTCTCGGCCCCAAGTCGCCTCGGACCGAGCCTCGGATTCGCCGCCGGCGCCGCTCTGATGCTGGCGCTCAGCGTGCTGCTTGGTCTCTGAGCTAGGCGATCGACAAAACACCGAGGGCCAGCACCGAGACCGCGATCACGGCCGGCGCAACCACGGTGGCGAGGCGGTCCAGGCGACCCAGAGCGTGGCCACCCATCTGCGCCCCGATCCTTGCCCAGCGAGCGCCTGAATGGCAGCAGGACGGGGAGCAGCGCGAGAGGTCGAATCTGACTAGGGGTAGATCGTCTGTCCGGTTGCCTCCTCGACAATCGAGATCGCCACCGCGGGGCAGGCCTCGGCGGCCTCGAGGAGGAGGGCCTCGGGTCCGCTGCCGATCACCACTGCGGTGTCGTCGAGGCGAAAGACCTGCGGCGCGATGTCCACGCAATCGCCGTGGGCGCTGCACTCGTTGGGGTCCACCACGGGTATGTAGGTCATGCGACCGCCTCCTGTCTCATTGCTTTCGTCGGCCAGTGGCCGCTCTCGATCTGTTGCCTGAGCGCTGGGATTGCCCGTGGGCGTCCGACCGTCAGGCCGCCGACCGGGGTGCCTTCGCGGGTGAAAATCGCTTCGAAGTCGCGCTCAGAGGGCTCGCCCTGGACGATCACCGCGTCGGCGTGGTGGGCATGGCCGACGTATTGGATTCGCACCCCGTATTGGTCACTCCAGAAGCTCGGCAGCGGTGGTGTCCCCGGGTATTCACCGAGCATCGCCCGGGCGGCGGCCGCTCCCTGCCAGGCAGCGGCATCCCAGTGCTCGGTGCGGGTGTGGACGCCGAAGCGTGGCTCGAAGGGGACCGACGCGTCTCCGGCGGCGAAGATGTCTGGCAGCTTGGAGCGACCGGACGTATCGGTGTGAACGCCACCCTCATCGAGACCGCTGCTTTGGAGCCAGGCGGTGGCAGGGACGGTGCCGACACCGACGAGGACGGCGTCGCAGGGGACCCTGCGGCCATCGAGGAGGATCAGCTCCTCGACCCGCTCCGAGCCGCGGGCCCTCTCCAGCATCGAGCCGGTCATCACCTCGACGCCTTCCTCGCGGTGCAGATCCGCGAACCAGGTGCCGATCTTGGGGCCAAGGATCGGCGCGAGGGGGGTCTCCAGGGCCTCGATCATCGTCACCTCGACTCCGATTTCTCGGGCGGTGGCTGCCACCTCCTGTCCGATGAAGCCGGCACCGACGACAACCAGGTGGGCTCCGGGGGCGAGCTCGGTGCGCAGCCGCCGGCAGTCGGCGAGGGTGCGCAGCGAGTGGACATTCTCGAAGTCGCGGAGGAAGGGCAGCTGGCGCGCCGAGCTACCCGTCGCGACCAGCAACTTCTCGTAGCTGAGCTCGGCCCCGGTGTCGAGCCGGACCGTGTGCGCGATGTCGTCTAGCTGCTCGGCTCGAGCGCCGAGCAGGAGCTCGACATCTTGCTCCTGGTACCAGCTCGGCGACCGGTAGGCGACCGTCTCCTCCTCAACCTTGCCGGCCAGGAGCACCTTGGAGAGGGGCGGTCGATCGTAAGGGGCGTCGGGCTCCGCGCAGGCGATCCGGATTGGCTTCTCATAGCCGCGTCGGCGCAGGGTCTCTGCGCATCGCTGCGCCGCCAGGCCGCCGCCCACTATCAGTGTTCCTTGCTTATTCATCATGCCTCCTCGGTCATCGGGATCACCTGGACTGGTCTGGGAAGGGAGCTCGGTTGGCGCGCGGTGCCCCTCGCGCCTCGCGGGGAGAGGACGCGGTAGACGAAGAGGCCGCCGATCACTGGCCCGGTCAGGATCACCCACCAGCGAAACCAGACCGCCGAGGCATCGGTGCCGGCGCCGAAGGCGTGGATCAATCCAAGCACGTAGACGGCGACGGTCGCCCGGTGCGCCTTGCGCCAGAGGCGAGCTCCGATGCGCCTGCGGAAATAGAAGCTGAGGCCGAGCAGCGCCGCCAGGTAGCCGGCGATCACACCGAGACCCGTGAAGAGCGGCCGAAAGCCCATCGAGAAGGGCACGGTGATGCCGCCGATCCCCGGGTTCAGCCAAGGATCGCCGAGCAGGGTGATGCCGTGCACTGCGATCGCGACGATCCCCGCTACGGCGGTGTACTCGTGGATCGCGACCAACTTGCGCGAAAGCCCCGGGCGGCGCATGATCTTGCCGGCCATCGTCAGCCCAATTCCGACTGAGATCGTGACCAAGACCAGAGCCAGCAGGCCCGATGCACGGCTGGCGAGCCACCAGCCGTGGGTTTGAAGGGTTGTCGAGGTGGCGGGGTTCACGCCGCCGCCTGCAGATCGGGGATGCGGAATCGGGGGGTGACGGCGAGCGGGCCGACTCGCTCGACCCTGCCGTCGTCGTGAACCAGCAGGCCGCCGAGCTCGGCCAGGATCGTGCGGCCGCCCTCGGCCCCGGCGAGGAGGGCCGCCTTGGAGAGGGTCTCGGCCTCGACCGCGCTGTCGCCGAGGGCCGTGACTCCGATCAGACCGGTCCAGGCGGGCTCTCCACCTGCGGGGTCGAGCAGGTGATGGGCGTAGCGTCCCTCGGCGTCGCGCCAGATCCGCACGTTCAGCCCTGAGGTGGCAACCCCGCCCGAGCCAAGGCGCAAGACGAGACCGTGTTCGCCGGTCAGCGGGTGCTCGACCTGCACCTCATAGGGGTGCACGAGAGCGTCCGCGCCGCCGATCCGGATGTCTCCACCGCAATCGACGACGAAGCGCGAGTAGCCGCGCAGGCGGTTGGCGATCAAATCGGCGGCAAGGCCCTTGCCGGCGCCGCCTGTGTCAAAGCCAACGCCGACCGGCCGGGTGATGGTTCCCGCCTCATCGTCGACCTCAAAACGCCTCCAGTTGGCCGCCGGGTTGGGCGACGCGGGATGACGGGGAGGAGCCTCGGCAAGCGCCGCACCGAGCGGAGCGCCAGGCACTCCGGCTCGTGAGGCCACGTATCCGGCGGACTCGATCTCGCGGACAAGGGTCGGGTCGACGAGACCACCACTGCGCTCGGCCGCCGCGAGGCCGGCCTTGACAGCGGTCCGCAGCAGCTCCGAGGCCGGCACCCGCTCGCGCGGGTCGGCGTTCAGCGCGCAGAGCTCGCTCTCGGGTTTGAATCGCGACAGGGCGGCATCGAAATCGACTACAAAACGCCGCGCTTGCTCGGCGGCGACGGCGGCGGAAGCCATTCCCGTCCCAGGCTCGCCGATCAAGAGACGGACATGGCTCCCCATTGCGTCAAAAACGACGTCATGCTCGTGGGTGCTCATGAGGCGCCTGTCGTTAGGGGCGCGTATTCCGCCGTCGGGATCGAGCCGCTGACCTGACCGCTGGTGGTCACGGTCGAGCGCCCCGGGGTGGGGAGGATCGTTGTCACCACCCGCCGTTTGACTACCTTGCGGACCAAAACCGGGCGCGGTGGTGGCGGTTGGCTCGCGGCGAGCTGTGCGGTTAGCAGAGCGAAGAGCACCGCGAAGAGCCCGATCGAGCCGAAGATAACCGCCGCGGGCCCCGGCCGGTGGTTGCGGGGGCGCTCAGTCATCGCCGCCGCCGTGACTCTCGTGCTCGCCGCCGCCACCGCCTCCACCGCTGCTGCTGGTCACGACCGGAGTCGTGCTGCCACCGCCACCGCCTGCGCCGGCACTCGATCCGCTGGAGTGAAGTGACAACCGGGGAGCTGCCGCCGCCGCCGGCCGCGTGATGGGAGCCATGCGAGCCGCTGGAGTGGGTCACGACCGGACCGTGGTGAGCGCCTGTTCCGCCATGAAGCGAGCCGCTGGAGCCGCGCGAACCGCTGGAGTGGGTGACGACGGGTGTGGCGCTTCCGCTGCCACTGCCCGAACCGGAGGGAATGCTGGTCGAGCCACTGGAGCCGGTGCTCAGCGGGGCAGAAGCTGAAGACGAAGAGGGAGCCGAAGAAGAGCCCGACGAGGAAGAGCCAGTGACGAGCCCATTCGAACCAGCGCCGGATGAACCGGGACCCGTGTAGATGCCCGAGCCGGAGCCAGGGCCAGCCGGATCCCTCGGGTGGCGATGTTTGGTGACGTGGACGGTGCGCCGGATCACCTTGGTCTGGACCAACGGTTTGTCCGCCAGCGAAGCCGACTTCTGGTTTCCGGCGCTGAGCGCGAAGCCAGCGAGGCCGCTGAGGCCGGCGATCGTCGCGATTGCCGCGATCCGGGTCTTAAGGCTCTTCACGTCATTCACCTCCTGGCCGAAATTGGTCCTTGGCAGTCTGCGGAGGGGGCGTTCAAGTGCGCCCAAGGCGCAGGTAAAGGGGCGGCAAAACATCGGCCCGGCCAGCGAGAGACGCCCAGACGCGCCGTTACAGTGGGCCAATGGCAAGAAACGCGGCGCCGGCTGGGCGGATCCTGGTGGTCGAGGATGAGGATTCGATCTCCCAGCCGTTCGCGGAGGCATTGCGGCGGGCGGGCTTCGAGGCGATCGTCACGGGCACCGCTGCGGGGGCGATGGAGCTGGCCGAGGAGGTTGAACCGGACCTTGTCATGCTCGACCTCAGCCTGCCCGACGGCGATGGTCGCGACGTTTGCCGTGAACTGCGGCGGGGATCCGATGTGCCGATCGTGATGCTGACCGCACGTGGCACCGAGATGGACCGCATCGTCGGCCTCGAGCTGGGGGCCGATGACTATGTCGTCAAGCCGTTCAGTGCCCGCGAGGTGATCTCGCGGATCAGGGCCGTGTTGAGGCGCAGCGCCCCCCGTAATGGGGGCAGCGAGGAGAAGGCGATCCAGATCGCTGATCTGGCGCTCGACCCCGCTTCCCGCATCGCCCGCCTCGGCGGGCGGGAGCTCGACCTCTCGCGCAAGGAGTTCGATCTGCTGGCCGAGCTGATGCGCAACGCCGGACGGGTCGTCAAGCGCGAGGAGCTGATGTCGAAGGTTTGGGACGTCAACTGGTTCGGCTCGACCAAGACGCTCGACGTCCACATCGGATGGCTGCGGCGCAAGCTCGGGGACGATCCCAATCGGCCGCGTTTCATCGAGACGGTAAGGGGTGTCGGTTTCCGCTTCGCCGCACCGGAGGTCGAGGAGCCGTAAGCCTCCGGGCCACCCTTCTACTGGCGCTCGCCTATGTCCTGCTGCTGGCGCTGATCGCCCTCGGTCTGCCTCTCGCTGTAAGCCTCAGCGACCGCGTCGACGCTGAGGTCAAGGGCCAGGCACGCAGCCAGGCGGACGTTGTCGCGGCCTCGGCCTCAGAGCTTCTCGGTCCCGGAGCGCGCTCGAACTTGCGCAAACTGGTCGATGTCTCCGCCGAGAGCGTGCGCGGTCGGGTGATCGTGGTCGACCGCCGTGGCCGCCTGCTTGCGGATTCCGCCGGGGCGCCGCGCGGTCGCAGTTACGCCGATCGGCCAGAGGTCGCGGCAGCGCTGCACGGTCACGGCGTGCAGATCACCCGCTACAGCCAGACCCTCGGCGCGGACATTCTCGCCACCTCGGCGCCGGTGCTCAACCATCGCCACACCGACGGTGCGGTGCGCGTCACACAGAGCGTCTCTGCGGTCAACTCGGCGGTGAAGACGTCGATTCTCGACCTCGCGGCACTGGCCGGCGTTGTGTTGCTGCTCGGGCTGGCCGCGGGTGCGGTTGTCGCCCAGCGCATCGCTAGGCCGATTCGTCGTCTCGACTTGGCCGCGCGCCGGGTCGCCACCGGTGAGCTCGACGCGGCGGTCGAGGTCGAGGGCAGTACCGAGCAGCGCTCGCTGGCGCGGGCATTCAATGAGATGACCACGAGGATCAGGCGCTTGCTGCGGGTCCAGCAGGATTTTGTCGCTGACGCCTCCCACCAGCTGCGGACCCCGCTGACCGGCCTACGTCTGCGCCTCGAGAGCATGGCCGAACGCTTTCACGGCGATGAACCACACGCAGCCGAGCTCGAGGCCGGGCTGGCGGAGATAGACCGCCTTTCACTGATCGTCGATGAGCTTCTGATCCTCAGTCGCGCCGGCGAGCATGAGCTGCCGGCGGAGCGGGTGGAGCTTGGCGATGCGGCCCATCGGGCGGTTGAGCGCTGGCGGGGCAATGCTGCGGAGAGCTCGATCGCCATGGAGGTTCAAGATGGAGGAATGACGGCGATGGCATGGTGTGCGAGCCATGACCTTGACCGGGCGCTCGACGCCTTGGTGGAGAATGCCCTGCGCTACTCGCCCGCCGGCTCGCGGGTCATGATCGCGATCGGTCCCGGCACGCTCGAGGTTCTCGATCGGGGACCGGGGTTGGAGCCCGGCGAGGAGGACTCAATCTTCGATCGCTTCCGGCGCGGCAGCGCCGGTCGCCAGGGGCCGAGCGGAACCGGCCTCGGCTTGGCGATCGCCCGCGAGCTGACTCGCCAGTGGGGGGGCGAGGTGACGATCGCCAACCGTGAGGGCGGTGGTACCCAAGCCGCGATCCGGCTACCGCAAGACTCCGGAAGGGGGGAGGGTCGGTGACAACCACCTTGCGCTGGGTCGGCCTGGCGCTGCTCGGAATACTGATCGCAGCCGCGATCTCGATCGCGGCGAGCCGCCTGGCGAGCCAGCAGATCGGCCTCGCCTCGCAGCCGATCACAGCTGGAGACGCCCTGGCTCCGGTGGGCCATCTGGGTAAGAATCCGGCCCCGGTTCATTCGGGGGCCGGTGCCCACCGGCCCCACAGCCCACCGGCCCCGACGCAGCCGGTGCCGGTAGAACCGGTGCCGGTAGAACCAGTGCAGCCGATCACGCCGACGCCGCCAGAATCGGTCCCGGCACCATCCGAACACCGCGACGATTCAGGTGGTGGTGGTAGAGGAGGAGGTGCCGACGACTGAGTCAGGCAGCCGCGCCGGCCGGCTCGCGGGACCTGGGGGATTGCTGGGCTGAGCGGGGGTGCGCGGTCACATGAAGCACCGGAATGTCGGTTATCCGCCGCACCCTGTGCGGCAGGCTGAGTCGCAGCCACCGCGATATTCCCCGCGGCAGGGTGGAGATGATCACCTCGTCGAACTTGCCTCCCCGGAGGGCGTCGCCGATCGCGGCCAGCGGGTCGGGATCGCCGACGATCGTCCTTCGCAGATCGAGCCCGGCGATTCGCATCCGTCCAGCACCGAGCTCGGCGCGGGGGAGGGCCTCGCGCCCGCCCGCCTTCATATCGGTGGCCCAGGCCAGGCCACGCGGTACAGCAGGGACGAGCAGAGTGAAGTGGGCGGGGGAGCGAGCAGCGCGCTGGCTAAGGGTGGCGATCAGCTCTGGCGAGTCTGCCGTGCGGTTGGCGACCACGAGGACACTTGCATTTGAAGACATTGCTCTCTCCTTCTGTGGGGTGGACCCTGCCGCCGAGGGTGACGCGGCTCGCTAACCCGTCGCTAAGCTCGGGGTGAGAGTTCTCTGAATTCCCGGCGTCCTCAGTCGTCGCTTTCTGTGCCAGCAAGCCTGCCAGCGCCACTGGTCCCGGTCACGATCGGTGCCTGGGTGCGCGCGCCCGCACGAATTGCGACTGGCTGAGTCACAACGGTCGCCGCGCCACTGGCGCTGGTGATGATCGGCGCCGATCTGCTGGAGGCCTGCTGAGTGGTACTCGGCACGCCGGGGTTGCTGCCCAGAGCGACCCCGCCGAGGGCGCCGAGACCGAGCACGGTCGCCGCCGTCGCAAGCCTTGCTCTTCGGTTCTTCATGGTTCCTCCTTTGGACTTTGTCGATCAATCCTGCGCCCCGGCGGGCAAGATGACTCCCAAGCCAACGCCAAGAGGAGGTCAAGGATTCCTCGCGGGAGAGAAGGCGGCAGAGCGGCTTGGGAATCCCCGACCTGGGAGCATTGGCGAGGTGTCCGTGATCGAGACCGAGGACCTGACCAAGGCCTACGGCTCGGCGCGTGGTATCGAGGACCTCAGCTTCTCGGTTGAGGCCGGCGAGGTGTTCGGGTTCCTCGGGCCAAATGGGGCCGGCAAGACGACGACGATCCGCACCCTGCTCGATCTCCTGCACCCGACCCGCGGCAGCGCTCGCATCTTCGGGCTCGACACCCACAGCGACAGCGTTTCGATCCGCGCCCGGCTCGGAAATCTCCCGGGCGATTTCGGATACGGCGCCGATTCGACCGGTCGCTCGGCTCTGCATCTCCTGGCGAACCTGCGCGGGGTCGAAGGGGTCGGGCGCGCCGAGCAGCTGGCGCGCCGATTCCGTGCTGACTTGGACCGTCCCCTGGGGGAGCTCTCACGCGGCAACCGTCAGAAGGTCGGCCTGATCCTGGCGAGCTTCCATTCGCCAGAGCTCTTGATCCTCGACGAGCCGACCAGCGGGCTGGATCCGCTGATGCAGGAGGAGTTCCTCGACCTCGTGTATGAGGAGCGCAAGCGGGGCTGCGCCGTCTTTATCTCCTCCCATGAGCTCGACGAGGTGGAGCGAGTCTGCGACCGGGTTGGCATCCTCCGCGGCGGTCGGCTGATCGCGATCGAGCGAGTCGCCGACCTGCTCGCCAAGGCGCTGCGACGGGTCAGGCTGGAGCTGGGCGAGAGCGCGGATCTCACCGAGTTGTCGGCGCTACCGGCGGTCAGCGAATTGAAGACCGAAGGCAGCCGCGCGACCTTCATGATCGGCGGCGATGTCGATCGGGCGCTCAAGCTTCTCGCCACCCACCACGTCGTCGACCTGGAGATCGCCCGGCCCACGCTCGAGCAGGTGTTTCTCACCTACTACCAGGAGGGTGGGGGGAGATGAGGTATCTGCTCGTCACGAACCTTCACGACCGGCGCCGCTCGCTCTTGGCCTGGGGAATTCCGCTCGGCCTGTGGTCGGCCTTCATCGTCTCGATCTTCCCCTCGATTGAAGGTACGCTCTCTAAGCTGGCTAAGAACTATCCGCCTGTTCTAAAAGAAGCCTTCGGAGTCAGCGCGCTGACCACTGTCGAGCAGTATTTGCAGGCGGAGATGCTGAGCCTGATCGTGCCCCTTGCCCTCGGTTACTTCGCGGTGCGGGCGGTGGCCAGTGGCCTCAGTGGCGCCGCCGAAAGTGGTCGTCTCGATGTCCTGCTCTCGGCCCCGGTCTCGCGCGCCAGCCTCGCCGCGGCGAGCTTCGCCGCAACCGCAATCGAGCTCGCTGTGGTGCTCACGATCGCAACCGCCTTCGCCGGCTTGGGCAGTCTGGTTTCAGGTGCCGGGCTCTCCCTGGGCTCTGCCCTAGCCGGCTTTGCCAACGTCTGGCCACTGGCGCTTCTCTTCGCGGGCCTCGGCATCGTCGCCACCGGCTTCTCGCTGCGCACCAGTGTCGTCACCGGCTCAGTCGCCGGGATCTTGGTCTCGATGTATGTGATCGATTTGATCGGGCGCCTTGATCAAGGCCTCTCAGGGGTCCGCTATCTGTCGGTATTCAAGTACTACGGCAAGGCGATTGAAGACGGGATCGAACCACTCGCCTTCTGCGGGGTGACCGCCGTTGCGGTGGCTCTGGCGGCGCTTGGGGCCTGGCTCTTTGAACGTCGCGACCTCTCGGCCTAGGCTCCGGATCTCGGCCCCTCGGCGTTAATGTCGACTTGTGGAGACGACGATCCTCAGCAAGTCCCAGTACGAGAAGGAGCTTGCGCGGCTGCAGGTCGAGGTCGTGCGGCTGCAGGATTGGATCGTGCGGGAGGGGGCCAAGGTGGTCGTTCTCTTCGAGGGCCGTGACACCGCCGGCAAGGGCGGCGTAATTCGCCGGATCACCGAGCGAGCCAATCCGCGCGTGATCCGCACCGTCGCCCTCGCCACCCCCAGTGATCGCGAGCGCAGCCAGTGGTACTTCCAACGCTACGTCGCGCATCTGCCGGCGGGCGGGGAGATGGTCCTCTTCGATCGCAGCTGGTACAACCGTGCCGGGGTCGAGCGGGTGATGGGTTTTTGCAGCGACGCCGAGTACCAGGAGTTCATGCGCACCTGTCCACACTTTGAGCGAATCATTGGGCGTTCCGGCATCCTGCTCCTCAAGTACTGGCTCTCGGTCAGCGATGAAGAGCAGGAGCGCCGCTTCGAGTCGCGGCTCAAGGATCCGGCAAAGCGCTGGAAGCTCAGCCCCGTCGATATCGAGGCACGGGCACGCTGGGTCGACTATGCCGAGGCCAAGGATGAGATGTTCGCCTATACCGACACCAAGGATTCGCCCTGGTATGTGGTCGAGGCCGACGACAAGCGCGCCGCCCGGCTGAACCTGATCGCCCATCTGCTCGAGCAGATCCCCTATGAGCGCGTCGACCGCGAGCCGATCGAGTTCCCGCCGCGCCAGGAGCGCGCCTACGTGCGCCCACCCGCCGATACCCAGACCTACGTGCCGGAGCGCTACCGGATGAGGTCGTGAGAGCGTGAGCGAGGGAGAAGCGGCACCGCCCGCGAGGTCGGAGGTGCCCGTCGACCAGGTGATCGTGCTCTTCGGCGCGACCGGCGATCTGTCCAAGCGCAAGCTGTTGCCGGGCATGTTTCATCTCGCCCGGGTCGGTCTGATGCCGAAGCGCTTTCGGATCATCGGCGCGGCGCGGCGCGGCATCGGTGACGAGGAATTTCGCGAACTGGCCCGTGAGTCGGTTGAGGGCTCGGGACGCAAGCCGCTCAAGGAGGATGATTGGCAGCGCTTCGCGCAATCGCTGAGTTTCGCCGGCGTGGGGGAGGGTTATGAGCCACTGGTCGAGGCGGTGTCCCGCGCCCGCGAGGAACTGGGGCCCGAGGCTGGTCTGCTGCTCTACCTCTCGCTGCCGCCGGGGGCCGCGGGTGGAACGATCGAAGGCCTGCAGGAGGTCGGCCTGGGAGCGGGGGCTCGGGTGATCACCGAGAAGCCCTTCGGCACCGACCTCGCCGCTGCCCGCGAGCTGAACGCGAAGCTTCACTCCGTCTTTGAGGAGCGCTGCATCTATCGCATCGATCACTACCTGGGGCGCGAGGCGGTCCAGAACCTGCTGGCGATGCGCTTCGCGAACGGGATGTTTGAGCCAATCTGGAACCGAAACCACATCGATCACGTCCAGATCGACGTTCCGGAGACGCTCTCGATTGAGATGCGGGGCAGCTTCTACGAGGAAACCGGGGCCTTTCGCGACATGATCGTCACCCATCTCTTCCAGGTCCTCGGTTTCGTCGCGATGGAGCCCCCGACCTCGCTCGAGCCAAAAGCGCTCGGCCTGGAGCGCGAGAAGGTCTTTGACTCGATGCCGCTGCTGCGCCCCGAGAATGTCGTCCGCGGCCAGTACCTCGGCTACCGCGACGAAGATGGGGTTCAGGTTGACTCAGACACCGAGACCTTTGTCGCGATCAGGGCCTTCGTCGACAACTGGCGCTGGGAGGGGGTGCCCTTCTACCTGCGCTCGGGCAAGCGCCTGCACGAGGATCGCCACCTGCTGACGGTCGCCTTCACCGAGCCGCCGCGCCGCATGTTTCCCCTGGACTGCGGCAAGATCGAGGAGGACTTCGGGCGCGACCATCTCACCTTTGAGCTCGGTGACCCGGGCAGCATCTCGGCCTCCTTCCTCGCCAAGGTGCCCGGTCCGACGATGCAACTGGGCGAGGCCCAGATGCGATTCAGCTATGCCGATCATTTCGGCGGACCCGGCCAGGCGCTTGACGCCTATGAGCGTCTGATCCATGACGTGATGGTCGGCGACCGCACCCTCTTCACCAGCTCCGATGCGATCGAGCGGCTCTGGGAAATATCCGAGCCGGTGCTTGGGAAACCATCGCCGGTGGCCCCTTATGAGCCGGGCTCCTGGGGACCGCCGGAGATCGACGAGCTGATCGCGCCGCGACGCTGGCATCTGCCCAGCGACCACGTTTGAGCGGCGGTCACCCCGCCGTGGCGGTGTGTGCTTGGAGCTCCAAGAGCACCTGCTCATCCGATACCTGCGAGAAGTCGCGGTACCACTGGCCGACGCCACGCAATCGCCGCGGTACCCGCAGGCAGATGACCTGATCCGCCTCGGGGCGCAAGCGCCTGAGGGCGTCGGGGGAGCAAACCGGAACCGCCAGGACGATCCGCTCTGGACGCTGGCGCCGCAGCGCCCGCAGCGCCACCATATTTGTGATTCCTGTGGCGACGCCGTCATCGACGAGAACAACGGTCTTGCCCTCGATGTCGATCGGCGCCCGCTCGCCACGGTAGGCGGCCACCCGCCGGGCCAGCTCGGTGGTCTCGGCGGCGATGATCGCGTCGAGCTGCCCGTTGCTGATGCCCCACACCTTGGTGGCCTCGGCGTCGATTACGCAGCTACCGTCCTCGGCGATTGCGCCGATCCCGTACTCGGGGCTCTGCGGGGCGGCGAGCTTGCGCACCGCGAGGATCTCAAGCGGCGCATCCAGGGCGGCGGCGACCTGATCGGCAACCGGCACACCGCCTCGCGGCAGGGCGACCACGACAACCTGCTCCCCGGCCAGCGGCGCCAGCCGTCGACTGAGTTGGCGTCCAGCATCGCTGCGATCGGCGAATATCGCCTGCTCCGCCTCGATCGGGGCCAGGGGCGCGGCCGCGGATGGCTCTGTCATGCAGCGATTCTCCCCCCGGGCGGAGCGGGGGCCATCGGGGAAGTTCCCTCCCGATCGCTTCGGTTTTACCCCGACGGCTCGTGCGCCCCGAGGGCGCGCTGGGCGCCGGCGGCCGTCGCGGGAGCATCAACCCGACCCGGCGAGCTTCTCATCGAGCTGGGATCGCAGGGCGTCGCAGACGGCCTCGACCTCGGCGTTGTATCTCTCAGACGAGAGCACCCCGAGCAGCACCTCGGCATCGGCCCGCGACATCGTCAAATTGATCGTCTCATCGGCCATCCTGGTGACCTCCTCTTCTGGTTTTTATTCACCTGTTGGAACTCTTCACGCAGGACCGGGTTCGACCGAGTCGGGTTATTTGCCCTTGCGCCGGACCGAGAAGCTGCTCGAGGCGTGGCAGGGCGGCAAGGAGCGAACCGTGAAGTGGCCGCTGATCTTTCCCGTCGCGCGGGTTGGGCTGGTGAATCTTCCCTGGACCGCAAAGTGGGTCACGGTGCCACCCGATTCGCCGCCACTCGCCGTCGAGCCGCTGAAATGAGCGTTCCTGACCTGCATCGATGGGAACCGCTCGTGCTCGCCGCTGGTCGGAACTCCGCAGAAGGATGCCGGATTGAAGCTGCTCGATAGGCCGCTCACCGAGCCACCGCCGGCCGAAACCTTGAAGCTGATCGCATCTGGGCCGGCGAGTCCGGAGTAGGTGCCGGGCTTCGGGGTCGGCGAGCCCCTGCCCTGCGCTAGGGGTGAGTAGGCGGCGAGGGCGAAAACCACCAGGATGCAGCAGCCGAGGAGGGCAGCGATGCCGGGAAGGCGAGTTGATTTCGACTTGAACTTCAAGTGGTTTCTCCGCGTCGTTGGGGGAATTGTGAACCAATCGCCGCCTTTTGGTCGGGCTCGCGAGCGGGCGCTGCGCCGCGACCGAAGAGGCTGACCAGTGCCGGGATCAACATCGTCCTGGCGATCAGGGTGTCGAGCAGCAGGCCGACGCTGATCGCGAAGGCCATCTCACGGAAACTCTCGATCGGGATCAGGGCCACCGCCGCGAAGGAGAGGGCGAGGATCACCCCGGCGACGGTAATCGCCCGTGCCGCCCGTGAGCCCGCGGTCTGGATCGCCGGGCGCAGGTCCTGGCGCTCGGCCTCGCGCCAGATTCGGCTGATCAAGAAGACGTTGTAGTCGGCGCCCAGCGCGAGCAGGACGACCGCGGTAGCCACCGGCACAAAGAAGGCCAGCTCGCCATCGCCCAAGAGCCCCTGGAACACATAGACGGTCAACCCCAGCGCTGCCGCCACGGTGAGCAGACTGACGCCGACCAGATACAGGGGTGCGACCCAGCTGCCGAGCAGGATCCAGAGCATGAGGATCAGGACGAAAATCGCTGCGGGGGCGACCCGCGCCAGGGCTCTCCAGGTCTCTTCGACAAGTTCGGTGGCGATCGTCGTATCGCCGGTGACTCCGACTGCGGTGCTCGCCGGCAGTCCGACTCGGTTGAGCATCCCCGGCAAAGCCGCTTCGAGGTTGGCCAGCGCTGCGACCGCTGTGGCACCGTCTGGGTCACCATCCAAGACGATCAGGTAGCGCGCCGCAGTGCCGTTCGGCGCGAGGAAGACGCCGTAGCGGTTTTGCAGCGGCTGGCTGGCTGGGCCGAGCACCGCCGAGACGCCGGGCTCCCGGGCGAGGCTGCGCTGGAGCTGAGCCAGCGGGGCCGCCTGACCGGCCACATCGGGGCCTTCGAGGACGAGCATCGTCGGTCCCTCAACCCCGGGACCAACACTTCCGGCGAGCAGCTGATAGCCGCGTTTGGGTGAGCTCGAGTCGGGCAGTCCGCGGATCAGAGGGTTGCCGAGGGCGATCTCGCCAAGTCCGCTGGCCGCGGCGCCGAGGACCCCCAGGCAACAGATCGCCACGATCAGGGGCCGACGGGCGGCGAAACCGACCAGGCGCCCGCGCCTGTTGGAGGCTGCCTCAGCGGCCGCCTTCCTTCTCGCCTCCGTCGGTCGCCACGGCCACAGCAGCAGGTGGCCGAAGACCGCCAGAGCGCAGGGGACGAGGCTGATCGCGACCGCTGCCCCGATCAGGACGGCGACCGCCATCCCGGGACCGAAGGCCGAGAGGAAGCGAACCCCTGAGATCAGCAGGGTCAGCGTCGCGCCGGCGATCATCAAGGCGGCCGTGAGGATCACCGGGAGCAGCTCGGCAGTCGCCCCGGTGGCGGCCTGGTGAGAGCGGTCTCCCTCTAGCAGTCGACGCCGGTACTCAGAGACAAAAAAGACCAGGTAGTCGGTGAGGGTGCCGAAGAGCAGCGCGATCACCACCGGGTCGACCTCGCGGGGGATTTCGAGCCCGTAGCGTTCGCTGATCCAGCCCAGAACATGATCGGTCAGCTGATAGGCGATGGCGACGCTGGCCAGGCCGAGCAGAGGGATCCCGGCCGAGCGGAAGAAGAAGGCGAGGACCCCGGCCACCAGCAGAACCGTTGCCAGCTCGACCCAGAGCATGTCGCTCTGGGCGATGCTCGTTTCAGCGGCGCTGGCCGGTAGCGCTCCGGTGACCTCGGCCACCGCAATCCCCGTTGCCCGCCTCAGGCCGCCGGCAAAGCTGGTTGCGAGATGATCGGCTTCTGATTCGCTCAGCGAGGGGTCGATGTAGAGAAAGACGACGAGCGTTGTGCCCGGATCACGCGAGTGCAGAACCCCGGGGGCATTGAGCAGGGGGATCGCGTGGACCGCGCCCCTGGCTCCGCGCCGATCGATCGCGGAGATGTACCTGGTCGCCGCCTCCTCCTGGACGGGGCTCAGTCCGGTCGGCTGGCGGGCGACGACAATCGTGCGGCTGAGCAGTGGCAGCCCGAAGGATTTGATCGCCTCGGTTTCGACCTTGACCGCCTCAGAGGAGCGCGGCAGGAGGCTGCCGAGCTGTGCTGAATCGGAGTTGAAGATCGACGGCAGTTGGCCCGAGGCGAGCACCGCGACGGCGATCCAGGCGGGGAGGATGAGGAAGCGAAGCCAGACAATCGCACGCGCGAACCCGCCGGCGATCGTGCCCTTTTTCCTCCCCACCGGATGGGCTTTCTTATCCGGCATGCGCCACCCATACCCAGGCCGGCGGAATTCAATTCAGAATGGGCGAGCTGCTGCTGAGGGCTTACCCCCCGGTGGGGGGTCTTGCCGGCGTCCGCTGGTCTACTCAGCGTGGGGAATGACAAGCACCGGGCAGGGTGCATGCGCGATCAGATGGCGTGTCACGGAGCCCATCAGGAAGCGATCCAGCGGGCGGCGTGAACCGGCGAGAAGGAGATCGACCTCGGGATCACAGGCCTCGGCGAGTGCGTTGGCGATCGTGCGAGCGATCTCTCGCGCTCCGGAGTCGACCCACCTGGCGGTCGTTGCCAGGGCTGGGTCGACCGCGCCGATCGCGGCCTCGAGTACTGAGGAAAGGGAAGTCGGAGCCGCGGCTGGAAATTCAGCTTCGACGCCGGCGACAAGCGGGTCTGCGGCGACGAGGATTTCCAGTGAGGCACCAGCTTGGCGTGCCAGGTCTTCGGCTCGCGTTAGTGCAACCTTCGATCCAGGGGTACCGTCGACGGCGACCGCGATCTTGGCGAATCCCTGATGGCGCTCGGAGGCATATCCACGGGGGGCCACCAGCACCTCGCACGGCGCCCGGTGCAAGACCTGCCCCCCGACGCTGCCCAGCAGCGCGCGGCCGACCTTGCCGCGACGAGTGGAACCGACCACCAGGGTGCCCGCGTTCTCGCGCCTGGCGCATTCGAGGAGCATGCGGGCGGGGGCGAGGATTCCAATCGGGTCAATCTTGACCTGGGGATCCCCAAGTACGGCTCTGGCCTCAGAGGACATCGGCTCGAATTCGGGCACCGCAACGATCGGACGGGCACCCCTGATCGAGGCGAGCACGCGGCCCAGCTCGAGCGCATCGCGACCCCCCGCGCTGCCGTCGAGCCCGACCAGCACCGGGGCCGCGAAGGTCGGCGAGGTGAACGATTCGCGGCGGGTTGCCTCCTGCGTTTTTGCCATAGCTGTCCCCTCTCCTTGGGCCCCGCTCGGGCGGGCTCTAGTTGCTTGCCCTTGAAGCTAGGCAAGCGAGGGCGCCAGGGGATCCGATGAACTCCCCATCGATCAGGTGGTAGACCGCTGATCGATTGCGCAGACAATGTCACCCGAAGTTGGCGGTGGTGAGATGATTCTCAGCCGTGCCCGTGCCCAATCAGTCGCGCGATCAGGCGCAGGAGGAACGCTTCAGGCGCCTGCTCGCCGTCGGTAACGCGCTTCTCTCTGAGCTTGACCTCGAGTCCGTGCTGCGCATGGTGGCCGAGGCGGCGCGGGAGCTGACCACCGCCCGCTACGCGGCCCTCGGAGTGCTCGACGCCGACGGCAAGGAACTCGAGCGCTTCATCCAGGTCGGGATCGATGACGAGACGAAAGAACAGATCGGCAACCTGCCGCGCGGGCGTGGGGTCCTCGGCGAGCTAATCCGCGAGCCGAGCCCGCTGCGCCTCAGCGATGTCAACGAGCATCCGCACGCCTACGGTTTCCCACCCGGCCATCCGCCGATGCATTCCTTCCTCGGCGTGCCGATCGCGGTTCGGGGCGAGACCTTCGGCAATCTCTATATGACCGAGAAGGGAGGTGATGGCTCGGAGTTCGACGACGAGGACGAACTCGCCGCCACGACGCTTGCCACTTGGGCGGGAATCGCGATCGAGAACGCCCGTCTCTACACGACGCTGAGCGAAAGGGAGGCCCAGGTCGAGCGGGCGCTGCGACGCTCTGAGACCTCGGTCGACATCGCCCACGCGGTCGGCGGGGAAACAGACGTGGTCCGGGTGCTCGACCTGATCGTCAAGCGCGCCCGCGCCCTCGTCGATGCCAAGGCTCTGCTCGTCCTCCTGCGCCGCGAAGGGCGCCTGGTCGTCGCCGCGCGGGCGGGAGAAGTCGGCGAGGAGGTCGAGCACCTGACAATTCCAACCGAGGACGCGATCTTTCAGGCCGCAATGAAGGAGCGGGTCTCAAAGCACCTCGAGCGAGGCACCCAGCCCTCAGAGGCGCGGCTGCGCGAGCGCCTCGGGGCGGAGGCGGCGCTGGTCGTGCCGCTGCTTTTCCGCGGACGCGCCGTCGGGGCGCTGGTTGCTCTTGACCGGGTCGCGGGAGGGACGGATTTCGACCAGGAGGATCTGCGTCTCCTGCAGGCTTTCGCCTCGAGCGCGGCCTCGGCCGTCGCAACCGCCCAGTCGGTCGAGTCCGACCGCCTCCAACAGCAGATTGAGATCGGCGAGCGCGAGCGCCGGCGCTGGGCCCAGGAGCTCCACGACGACGCCCTGCAGGGCCTGGCGGCGATCCGAATATCGCTGGCGAGCGCGCTCGGCGGCAAGGCGCCAGATCGAGCCGAACGGATCGAGAGCGCGGCGGCAGAGACCGTCGAGCGTCTCGAGGAGCAGATCAACGAGCTGAGCCGCCTGATCAACGACCTGCGGCCGGCCTCCCTGGAGCACCTGGGTCTGGTTGGCGCCCTGCGGGCCCTGGTGGAGGAGTGCTCGGCGCGTGGGGGCTTTGGCATCGAGGCCGATATCGAGATCGGCGCGGTGCTCAGCGGCGAGGAGGAGCGGGTCATCTATCGGCTCATCCAGGAGGCGCTCAACAATGTGCTCAAGCACGCCTCGGCGAGGAGCGCCAAGGTTTCGGCGCGCTTGGTCGGCAAGGAGGTGGTGATCCTGGTCGAGGATGATGGCTCCGGCTTTGAGCCGGAGTCGGTCGTCCGTGGCCGCGGGCTGGTCGGAATGCAGGAGCGGATCGAGTTGCTAGGCGGTGCGCTCGAGCTGCGCTCTGCCTCGCAGGGCGGCACGCGGATCTCCGCCCGGGTCCCGGTCCAGCTCGATTAGAAGGCCTGGCCACCGGCCTCGATCACTCCGTGGGTGATCGCAAACCGGACCAGCTCGGGTCGCGACTCGAGCCCGAGCTTCTCCAGCAGCTTCGCGCGGTTTACCTCCACCGCCCGCACGCTGAGGAAGAGACGCTCGCCGATCTCGCGGTTGGTGTGACCGAGGGCCAGCAGCCGCAGCAGCTCTTGCTCGCGGGCGCTGAGTGACTCCAGGGGGTCGGCCTCCAGCTTGGCCAGGGCGCCGCCCAACTCGGGGTCAATGTAGGAACCACCGGCGGCCGCGATCCTGATCGCCTCGGTCAGGTTGCGCTCGGCGGCTTGCTTGAGGACGTAACCGACCGCCCCGGCGCGCAGCAGGTCGCGTGCCTTGCGCGGATCGACCTGCATCGTCAGCACGACGATCGCCGTTGTCGGCGTCGCCTCGCGAAGCCTTTCGATATCGCGGCCGGGTTCGGCTCCGGGCATCTGCAGGTCGAGGACCAGCACGTCGGGCTTCCGAGCGAGGGTCAGCTTGCTGGCGGCGGCTGAGTCGGCCGCCTCGCCGATCACCCGCAGGTCGGGCTCTTCTTCGAGCATGCTGCGCAGGCCGGCGCGGATCACATTGTGATCGTCGGCGAGGACAACGCTGATCTGCGGCTTCTCCTCGATTTGAGCTCTCCGGCTCAGTTTGCCAGGCGTCACTCCGCTGCGTGCCCCCCCGCCAGATGTGGCTTAGCGCCGATGGCGGACGCCGCCGGATTCGGCAGCCTTCCGTCCATGCGGATCCTGATTGCGTTGAGCGCTGCAGCCGAGGTCAGCGCCGAGGCGTTGGCATCGATCGCCGGCGAAGACCAGCTTGTGCTTCTCGGCGGCGCCGGGGTGCAGGTCACCCGGCTCGAGTTGGAGTTGCGAAACGCGCTGCCTGACCGTGACCTGCTCACCGTCCTCACCGAGGTCGTCGTCAGCGCCGATGACCCCGCCTTTGAGGTTCCCTCAACCCCGATCGGGCGCACCTACACCTCCGAGGAGGCGCTGCGGCTGGTCAACGAGCTGGGCTGGTCGGTGGCCCAGAGCGGGGATGGGTTTCGGCGCTTGGTGCCCGCCCCGGAGCCCCACGCAATCGCCGAGTTGGGAAGCCTGCGGACCTTGATCGACGCCGGCGTGGTGGTGATCTGCGCAGCCGGCGCAGGAGACCCGATGACGATCGATGCTGCGGGCAGAATGCGCCCGGTGGAGGCCGTGGTCGACCGCGAGCTCACCGCCGCGCTGCTCGCACGCCGCCTCGATGCAGACCTTCTCCTCGTGCTCAGCGATGGTCCCGATCTCCGGGCCTGGAGCTCAGATCCCGATCGCGCCCTGCGCTCGACCTCGCCGGCGGAGCTTCGAGCGATGGACTGCGCGGCCGGTTCGATGAGCCCCGGGTTTGAGGCATCCTGTCGCTTCGTCGAAGCGACCGATCGCCGGGCGGCGATCGGCGCGCCCGCAGATCTCATCGGCATCGCCAGCGGCACCCTCGGAACCCAGATCACCGCGCTTGGCGAGCGATCGAGCTCGGCCGAGCTCGCCTGTTAACAGCGCGTGGGCATGCGGGGTTTCCCTCACCCAGCCTGCGCTCGATTACGGATGGCGTCAATCGACGCTGGTGGTGAAGTCCCTCTTGCAAACCGCGAACTGAGGAGAGGGCGATGGCGACGATCGAGAGGAAGAGCGCACTGGAGGCGCCGGGGAACCCCGACAGCCCGGTCGAGTTGAAGGAGCGCTATGAGAACTTCATCAGCGGCGTCTGGGTGCCGCCAAGCGAGGGCCGCTACCGCGACAATCTGACTCCGGTCACCGGTGAGGCCTTCAGCAGCGTCGCCGACTCAACTCCCGCCGACATCGAGCTCGCGTTGGACGCCGCCCATGCTGCCAAGGACGCCTGGGCCTCGACCTCGGCCCCAGAACGCGCTGCGGTCTTAAACGCGATGGCCGATGCGGTTGAAGACAACCTGCAGATGCTGGCGATCGCCGAGAGTTGGGACAACGGCAAGCCGGTTCGCGAGACGCTCGCGGCCGACCTCCCGTTGGTGATCGATCACCTGCGCTACTTCGCCGGCGCCGTGCGTGCCGAGGAGGGCCGGATTTCGGAGGTCGACGGCGACACAGTCGCCTACCACTTCCACGAGCCACTCGGCGTCGTCGGCCAGATCATCCCCTTCAACTTCCCGCTGCTGATGGCGGCCTGGAAGATCGCTCCGGCGCTGGCCGCTGGCAACTGCACGGTGATCAAGCCAGCCAGCCCGACCCCGTGGTCGATCCTGAAGTTGGCCGAGGTGCTCGAAGACGTCGTCCCGCCGGGGGTCCTGAACATCGTCAACGGCCCCGGCGCCGAGATCGGCCGGGCGCTGGCGTCGAACAAGCGGATCGCCAAGATCGCCTTCACCGGTGAGACCGTGACCGGGCGGCTGATCATGGGCTATGCGGCCCAGAACATCATCCCCTCGACCACCGAGCTCGGCGGCAAGTCGCCGAACATCTTCTTCGAGGACGTGATGGCCGCCGACGATGAGTTCCTCGACAAGGCCATAGAGGGCTTCGTCCTCTACGCATTCAACAAGGGTGAGGTCTGCACCGCGCCCTCCCGGGCGTTGATTCACGAGTCGATCTATGAGGAGTTCATGCAACGCGCCCTCGAGCGCGTCGCCGCGATCGTGCAGGGCAACCCGCTCGACCCGGCGACGATGATGGGGCCGCAGGTCTCCGCGGCCCAGCTCGAGAAGATCGAGGGCTACGTCAAGATCGGCCTTGAGGAGGGCGCGGAGCTGCTCGCCGGTGGACAGCGGCCCGATCTGGGTCCCGAGTTGGAGGGCGGCTACTTCTTTGAGCCGACGGTCCTCAAGGGCACCAATGAGATGCGGATCTTCCAGGAGGAGATCTTCGGTCCGGTCGTCTCGGTCACCACCTTCAAGGACGAGGCGGAGGCATTGCGGATCGCCAACGACACTCTCTACGGTCTCGGAGCCGGGGTCTGGACCCGCGACGGCTCCCGTGCCTTCCGCATGGGGCGCGGCATCCAGGCCGGTCGAGTCTGGACCAACTGCTACCACCAATACCCGGCACACGCGGCATTTGGCGGCTACAAGATCTCGGGCGTCGGCCGTGAGAACCACCGCATGATGCTCGATCACTACTCACAGACCAAGTGCCTGCTGGTCAGCTATGACCACAAGCCGATGGGGTTCTTTTGATGGCAAGCGTTTCCGCCACCCCGGCTGCGGTGGAGACAATCGAGCGGCTGCGCCGCAAGCACGGCTCGCTCGTCCTTCACCAATCCGGCGGTTGCTGTGAGGGCAGCGCCCCGATGTGTTTGACCGAAGCAGAGCTTCCCCCCGGCCCCAACGACGTGCAGCTTGCGACGATCGCGGACACCCCATTCGTGATCGACCGCGAGCAGCACGCTCGTTGGGGCCATCCCGACTTCTTGATCGACGTCGCCCCAGGTGCAGCAGAGAGCTTCTCGCTGGAGGGACCTGAGGGCGTTCATTTCACGAGCCGAGGCCCGACCCCAACCGACCACGAGGAGATTCAGACATGAAGGCAGCCGTCGTTCACGATTTCAGCCGGCCCCTGAGCATCGAGGAGGTCGCCGACCCCGAGCCCGGCGCCGAGCAGGTTCTGGTCCGCCTCGAGGCCTGCGGTCTCTGTCACACCGACATCCACGCCGCGCACGGCGAGTGGCCTGTGAAGCCGAGCCCGCCCTTCATCCCGGGCCACGAGGGGGTGGGGGTCGTCGAGTGTCTGGGCTCGGGGAACTCCCACGGCGTCGAGGTCGGGATGCGGGTAGCGCTTCCCTGGCTGGGCTATGCCTGCGGGGACTGCCGTTATTGCAACAGCGGCCGCGAGACCCTCTGCCCGAGCCAGCTCAACACCGGCTACTCGATCGACGGTGGCTTCGCCGAGCTCGCGGTTGGCTACGCGCGCCATGTCGTGCGGGTCCCGGACGAGGTCGACTCGCTCGACGCCGCGCCGCTGACCTGCGCCGGGGTGACCACCTACAAGGCGGTCAAGGAGTCCGGCGCGCGGGCCGCAGATCTGGTCGCGGTTTTCGGCGTTGGCGGTCTCGGTCACCTCGCGGTCCAGTACGCGCGCATCACCGGTGCCTGTGTGATCGCGGTCGACATCAACTCCGATCGCCTTCAAACGGCGCGCGAGCTCGGCGCCGAGCACCTCGTCAACGCTTCCCAGGAAGACCCAGCCGAGGTGATCCAGCGCCTCGGCGGCGCCGACGTCGCGATCGCCACGGCCGTCTCCCCGCTCGCCTTTGAGCAGGCGATGGGATCGCTGGCGCGCGGTGGGAGGTTGGTCTGCGTTGGGCTGCCGGCCGACAACGAGCTGCGGCTGCCGATCTTTGAGACCGTCTTGGGCGGCCTCAGCCTGAAGGGCTCGATCGTCGGCACCCACCGTGACCTTGAGGAGGTGTTCGAGCTGCAGCGCCGTGGCGAGACACGCGTCCTGCGCGCCGAGCGTCGCCTTGAGGACGTCAATGAGGCGATCGTCGAAGTTCTCGACGGAAGTTCCCCGCAGCCGCGTCTGGTCTTCGAGATGCAGCCCGTCGCTCATGATCACGGCGAGGTCGCCGTGGCTGGGGCGCAGGCCTGAGGCTGGTCACTCTTCGCCTGCGGCTCAGATGAGGTCTATCGGCGAGGGTTCTCTATACGCTCGAGCAGCGTTGACTGAGGGCCAAACATCCGCCGCGCGCAAGATCACGATCGTCCTCGTCGATGATCACGCCGTCGTCCGGGGGGCGCTCAGAGCGCTGCTCGATGACCAACCCGATTTCAAGGTGATCGGGGAGGCCGGCGATCTCTCCTCCGCGCGAGCGGCGCTCGCCGCCGCGAGCCCGGATGTCCTGGTCCTCGACGTCAATCTGCCCGACGGTCTCGCCGTCGATGCCCTGGGTGGGTTCAGAGAGGATGCTCCGCAGACCGAGGTCGTGCTCTTGACCATGGAGCGTGACCCGACGCTGGCGCGGCGCGCGATCGAGGCCGGCGCACTCGGATACCTGTTCAAGGACGCGGCGCACCTTGAGTTAATCGATGCGGTGCGCCACGCTGCCGAGGGCCGTGAGTACCTCGCTGCGGCGGTGGCTGTTGGGCTCAAGGACAAGGGCGCCGCGCAGCGGTCCGCACTCTCCCCGCGCGAGACCGAGGTGTTGCGCCTGATGGCGCTCGGATACACGAATAGGGAGATCGCCGAGCAGCTATCGCTCAGCGTGCGAACGGTCGAGACCCACCGCGCCCACATCCAACAGAAGCTCGGCCTCGACGGCCGTCCCGAGCTGACCCGCTACGCCCTCGATCATGGCCTGATCGAGGGTTGATGATCGCTAGACGCGGCCCGAGTCCCAGGTTCGGGGCCAGGACCGGGGCGGCTTTGGTTGGCCGATCCGGATCCTGACGTCGGCGGCGAGCGCGCCGCTGGGGCTGGCGAGGACTGGGTTTAGGTCGAGTTCTGTGATCTCGCTGCGCTCAGTTGCCAGGGCACTGACCCGCAGCAGGAGCGCCTGCAGGGCTTCGGCATCGACCGGTGGCAATCCCCGGAAGCCGTCGAGCATTGGAGCGATTGCCAGCGAACCGAGCATCTCGGCAGCATCGTTGCCAGCGAGCGGGCAGACACGGACCGAGACATCGCCGAGTAGCTCAACCGCCGTACCGCCGGCCCCGCAGGCGACGACGGCGCCGAACACCGGATCGGTAGCAACCCCGACGAGGAGCTCGACTCCCTCCTCGACCATCTGTTGCACGAGGAAGCTGGATCGCTCGACTCCCGCCTCGGCCAGGGCCCGATCCATCCGCCTCGCCGCCACCAGAACCTGCTCGCGACCCTCCAGCCCCGTCTGCACCGCACCCAGCTCGCTCTTGTGCAGGATCTTTGGCCCGTGGGCCTTCAGCGCGACGCGGCCGCCCAGCCGCGCCGCGGCCTCAGCGGCCTCCTCGGGAGCAGCGACTGTGATCGCCTCAGGCGTGGCGATCCCGTAGCAGTCGAGAAGGCGGACACAGTCCTCGGCGCCGAGCCACTCGCTGCCCGCGGCGAGGGCCGCGGAGAGGATCGCGGTCGCCTCGTCGGAGCGCAGGTCGCCGAACTCGGGCAGGGCTGGGTCAGGCCGATCGCGCCAGAGCGCGTGGCGCACGGCCTTGCCGAGCGCCGTGGCGGCGTCCTCGGGATAGACATAGGTCGGAATCTGTGCCGAATCGGAGATCGCAGTGCCATCGGCGGGCGACATGAAGACCGCCTGCACCGGGATCGCTCTGGGCAGCTCATCGACCGCGCGGCGAATTGCCGCGGCCACGTCCTCGGCCTCGGTCAGCAGCGGTCGGATGAAGATTGCGATCAGCGCATCGATGCCATCCCAGGCAGCCATTGCGCCGATCGCCTTGCGGTACTGCTCGGCGCTTGCGGTCGCGATCAGGTCGACGGGATTACCGAGCCCCGCCGCGGCCGGCAGAAACTCGCCGAGCTCGGCTCGCAGCGAGTCGGGGACCAGCGGCACCTCGAGGCCGACCGCCTCACAGACGTCCGCGCACATGATCCCTGGCCCGCCCGCGTTGGTGATGATCCCCACCCGCGAGCCACCCGGAAGCGGCTGGGAGGAGAGCAGCGCAGCGACATCGAGCAGCTCGGCCAGCGTCTCTGCCCGGATCACTCCAGACTGCTCAAAGAGGGCGTCGGTGGTGCGGTCTGAGGCGGCGAGCAGGGCCCCGGTGTGGGAGCTCGCAGCCCGCGCTCCAGAGGCCGAGCGGCCGCTCTTGACGGCGACGATCGGCTTGCGCCGGCCCACCCTCCTCGCCACCCGCCCGAAGCGGCGCGGGTCGCTGAAGGACTCGATGTACAGAAGGGCAAGCGCGGTGCCCTCGTCCTCCTCCCAGTACTCGAGCAAATCATTGGCGGTGATGTCGGCGCGGTTGCCGACCGAGGCAAAGGAGGAGACCCCGATTCCCCTCGAGGCGGCGAAGTCGATCAGGGCCAGGCCCAGAGCACCACTCTGGGTGACAAAACCGACGTTGCCGGGTGGCGGCGCGGTCGGGGCAAAGGAAGCATTTAGGCCGGCGTCGGGCGCGGTGTTAAGGATGCCAAGGCAGTTGGGTCCGACCAGCCTCATCCCGGCATCGCGGCAGACCTCCAGTAGCTCGTGTTCGCGCCCGGCGCCATCGGTGCCAACCTCGGTGAAGCCGGCGGAGAGGACGACCAGGCTGCGGGCTCCCTTCGCGGCGCATTCCCGCGCGACCGCCACCGTCTCCTCGGCCTTAACCGCGATCACGGCGAGGTCGACCTCGCCGGGAATCTCATTCACACTCGGAAACGCGGGAACGGACTGCACGCTGTCGGAGGCCGGGTTGACCGCGAAGAGCGGACCGGCGAAACCCGAGGTGAGCATGTTGTGGAGGACTTCGCCGCCCACCGTTCCCCGGCGCCGCGACGCGCCGACGACGGCGACTGAGTGCGGCTTTAGGAGGCGGGTCACCGCGGCGCGAGCGGCGAGCCGGTCGCGGTCCTCAAAGCGGGCGATCGCCGCCGCCGAGAATGAGGTTGGGAACTCGACGGTCACCCCATCCGCGGTCGCCCGGGTCTCGACCCGAAAGCCGCTCTCGCGGAACATCTTGATCATCCGGTGATTCTGCGGCAGCACCTCGGCGAGGAAGGTTGTGATCCCGTTTTCCGCCGCCGCCTCCGCCAGATGGGCGAGCAGGATCGTGCCAAGACCCTGGCCCTGCATCTGCTCGGCAACTGCGAAGGCGACTTCAGCGCGGCCCTCGCCGAGCGCGATGTATACGCCGTGGCCGATCGGGTGTCCATCGGCACCGCGGCTGGCGATCAGCCCGTAGCGCTCCTCGTAATCGACGCTCGCCATCAGCTGCGCGACCTGCTCGAGGTCGACCGCGCCAGAGAAGAAGCGAAAGGCCTGCGAGGCCGGGTCGAGGTCAGTGAAGAGGTGCAGCAGCGTGTCGACGTCCTCCGCCCGGACCGGGCGCAAATGTGCGGTGGATCCATCGCGCAGCACGACGTCTGCCTCCCGGTGCTTGGGGTAGGCGATGTTCATCGATTTCTGGCGGAGTCGAGTCCGGCGAGCAGATGGACGTACTCGATCAGCCTTCGTGGTGCAAGGAAGTGCTCGGCTATACGCCGCCGCGCCTGCTCGCCAATCGCCGCCGCCCGACCCCGATCTGCGGCCAGCGCATCGATCGCCTCCGCCAGGGATTCGAGGTCCGCCGGGTCTTCGATCAGCAGCCCGCTGAGCTGATCGACGATCTGGTCCTGAATCCCACCGACCTTGGTCCCGATCACCGCCCGGCGCTTCCACATTGCCTCGGCAACGGTCAGGCCGAAGCCCTCGGCGAGGCTCTTTTGCACGACTATGCTTGCCCGACGCTGCACGGCGTTGACCATCGCCGCGTTTTCGTCGAGGTCCTCCATCGGCAGGCTGACCAGGTGTGCCCGGCGACGGGTCTGCACCGGCAGCTCGTGCCAGGCTCGACCCACCTCGTGCCAGACCGCGCTTCCTTCGGGGTCATCGGCGACCGCGCTCGTAGCCGGGCCGGCGAGCAGGAGGTGCAGATCCTGGTTGCTGACGTGGCTCTGAAAGCAGGCGAGCAGGCCGCCGTGGTCCTTGAGTCGATCCCAGCGCGAGACCTGGGCGAGGAGCGGCGCGCCTGCAGGGAGGCATTGCTCCTGGAGAATCTCAGCCCGTCGCTCGACCCGGCCAGGAGTGCCATCAGCTCGGGTGAAGGTCGGCGGCAGCGCCGGTGGCTCGCAGCCAAGGCCGATCTGCCCGACTATCTCCTCGACGGTCGCCGCGTCCATTTCCTGGTTCTTTGGCGAGAAGGGGTCGATGCAGGGCGCCATGACCCACAGCCGCTCGTGGTCGAGCAACCCCCAGCAGTACTCGCGCCGGGAGAAGACAAACGCATCCGCCGCCTGAATGTAGGGGGCGAGGAAGTCCCAGGCATCGCGGGCGAGCCGACCGGGATTATCGGTCCCGATGTGGCAGCGCCAGACGGCTGTGGCCCCGGTGGCCATGGTTGCCGGCACCAGCCCCGCGGTCTGGGGGTCGTGGAGAAATACGATGTCCCCCTCCTGCAGGAGGGGGGCGAGGTGGCGGGCGCTCTCGGCCAGACATCGCTCGTAGAGCTCGCGCTGATCGGCGCCCAGATTTCCCCCATCGCCGGGGTCCTCGTGCAGGTGGTTGTGCAGGCGCTTGGTCAGCTCGAAGAACTCGGGGCGCTCCCGCAGGACGACCCAACGGGTGTCGATTCCGGCGCCGCGGGCGTAGGGCAGCAGCGCCCGCAGCATCTCCGCGACGCCGCCGCCGGACTCGGTTGAGCTGATGTGCCAGATCGCCCGGCCCTCGAACAGCTCGCGGGCGTGATCGGCGGTCTCTTCGACCCGTTTGTAGTCCTCGCCCAGAAGCGCCCGGAAGCGGTCGAGGGACTGGGCAGGGATCTCGACGTTCTTTGGATGTGCCATTCAGCTCACAGCGACCAGTAGCGGGCCACGCCGGCGGCGGCACGGGATGTGAGCAGCGCCTCGGGCGCGGCGGAGATCGACTCGCCCTCACCACCGAGCGCGGCGAGCGTCGCGGCAACCGATTCGGCAAGCGAGGGCGGGTGATAGCCACCCTCCAACACCATTCCGAGCGGCGCCCCAACCTGCATCGCCATGTCGCGTACCTGGCAGGCCATCTGCGCGAATGTTGCCGTCTCCAGGCGGCAATCGGCGAGCGGGTCCTCTCGGTGGGCATCAAAGCCGGCCGAGACGAGAACGAGGTCGGGGTTAAAGGAAGCGGCCGCCGGGAGCACTATGTGCTCAAGCAGCGAGAGCCACAGCTCCCCGTCGGACCCCGCCGGCACCGGCAGGTTGATCGTGTAACCGGCGCCAGCGCCGGAGCCGAAGTCTCCTGAAGCGCCGCTGCCGGGAAAGATCCCCGCCTGGTGGATGCTGATGAAAAGGACGTCGGAGCGATGTCGAAACGCCTCTGCGGTGCCGTTGCCGTGATGGACGTCCCAGTCAAAGACGAGGACGCGACTGGCCCCGAGCTCGCGGACGGCCAGCTCGGCGGCGATCGCGACGTTGTCAAAGAGACAGAATCCCATCGCGCGCCGCGGTTCGGCGTGGTGGCCCGAGGGGCGAAGGGCACAGAAACCGACCCGGTCCTCGCCGCCGAGCAGCGCCCGCGTCATCGCGCAGGCGCCGCCGGCCGCGTGCAGGGCGGCACGGTAGGAGGCCTCGCCGACGAAGGTGTCGGCGTCGATCGCGCCGCCGCCGGCGAGGCAGAGCTCACGGATCGACTCGACATGGCCGCTGCTATGGACAAGCTCCAATTCGCTCTCATCCGCCGCCGGTGCGGGGCGCCGCTCCCAGCCCAGCCAGTCGCGCTCGGCGAGCAGGCGCTCGATCGCGATCAGCCGCTCGGGAGTGTCGGGGTGGGTGGGCATGTGTGCCCGCGGATCGTGCTCGAGGCTGGCCGGGTGGCTGAAGTAGAGCATCGGTCTGCCCTCTTTAGTCCTGAGGGCAGATCACCGCCCGCCCACTCAGGGTGCCCTCCCGCATCCGCGCGTATGCCTCCTCGACGCGGTCGAGGGGAAAGCGCTCGATGTGGGGGCTGATCGCGCCGGCGCGGGCCAGTTCGAGGACCTCTTCCAGCTCGACCGCGCTGCCCCAGTAGGGGATCGTCAACTGGGCCTCAAAGGGCAGCGCCCCGAAGGCGAACTCGAATTTCCCCCCAGCCAGGCCGACGATCGTGAGGTGCCCTTGGGGGCGGCCGACCTGGGCAGCCAAGGCGATCGAGTCGTCGGATCCGACCATGTCGAGGACCAGCTCGGCGCCGCGTCCGTTGCTCAATTCGTTGATCGCCCCCGCGGCCCCCGCCCCCACCTCGACGGCATTGTGGGCACCGATCTCCGTTGCAAGCAAGAGCTTCTCGGCTGAGGTGTCGACGGCGATCACCTGGGTCGGACTCAGGGCGCGGAGGATCTGCACCGCCATGTGACCGAGGCCACCGACGCCGATAACCACGGTGCAGGAACCGGGCCCGAGCAGCGCCAGCGAGCGCTTGATCGCGTGGTAGGGGGTGAGCGCCGCGTCGGTGAGCGGCGCGGCATCGCGGGGGTCGAGGTCGCCGAGCGCCAACAGCAGGCGCGAGTGGGGAACGAGCAGGTACTCGGCCATCCCGCCATCGAGCCCGAGCCCGCCGCCGAAGGCGCCGATCTCGGCCTGGCGCTCGCAGTAGTTCTCCGCCGAGAGACGGCAGGAGCGGCATCTGCCGCAGCCCCAGGGGCCATAGACAGCGACCGCGTCACCCTCGTGCAGGCCCTGCACCCCGGCGCCGAGCGCCTCGACCCAGCCCGCGTTCTCGTGGCCGAGCGTGAAGGGCGGCTCGAAGTTCATCTGGCCCTCCGGCCACTCCATCAGGTGCAGGTCGGAATGGCAGGCTCCGGCGCCGCCGACCTTGATCAGCACCTCTCCCGGCCCCGGCTCGGGGACCGAGACCTCGCGCATCTCGGGCGGTCTTTGCCAAGCGGTCAGCTGATAGGCCTTCACGATGCCTCTCCTTCGGGTCGATCTCGGTCCAGGGAGGACCCCGACTCGGCTGCTGCGATCAGGCGACGGGCTTGCCCGACGGCATCGACGTTGACAGATATGGCATCGATACCGCAGGCGACCAGCAGGTTCGCGTACTCGGGATAGACCGAGGGCGCCTGTCCGCAGATCGAGGTCTTCAGCCCGAGTCCCTGCGCACGGCTCAACAGTTCGACGATGTACTCGGTGACGGCGGGGTCGCGCTCGTCAAAGACCTCGGCGACCAGCTCGGAGTCCCGGTCGGCTCCGAGCAGGAGCTGGGTCAGGTCGTTTGAGCCGATCGAGATGCCGGCGATTCCGAGATCCGCGTAGCGGGCGAGGTGGAAGAGCACCGAGGGAACCTCTGCCATCACCCAGAGCTCGAACCCCGGCCGGGCGAGGAGGCCGACCTGTTCGATCTGATCCCGGCAGAACTCGACTTCGCGCGGAGTGCGCACGAAGGGCAGCATCAGGTGGATATTGGTCAGGCCATTGGCCCAAACGCGCTCGAGGGCACGCAGCTCCAGGGCCAGCAGATCCGGCTCGCGGGTGTAGCGAAGGGCGCCCCGGTAGCCGATCATCGGGTTCGCCTCCTCGGGCTCAAAGCGCTCGCCGCCGCGCAGCCCGCGGAACTCGTTGCTGCGAAAGTCGATCGTCCGGTAGGTGATCGGGCGCGGGGTGAACGCTTGCGCGAACTGCCTCAACGAGTCGGCCATCCGCTCGACGAAGAGCTCGCCTTCGCCGCGCTCCAGCAGCGCCCGCGGGTGCTCTCCCTCCAGCGCCTCGACGACCATCAGCTCCGCCCGCAGCAGGCCCACCCCGTCCACCTCGAGGTCCTTCACGCGCTCGAGTTGGGATGGCTCGGAGAGATTGAGCAGGAGCTTGGTCCGCAGCTCTTGGGCAGGCGCGTTGGGCTCGGTGCGGTCCAAATCGGCGGCTGGCGCGCTGGCGAGCGCGACGATGCCCTCATACACAACGCCGGCGCCGGCGTCGACGGTAACCGAGTCGCCATCAGTGAGGACCGCGGTGGCGTCGCCGGCGCCGACCACGCAGGGGATGCCCAGCTCTCGCGAGACGATCGCCGCGTGGCAGGTCATGCCCCCGGAGTCGGTAACGATCGCCGCCGCCTTGCGCATCAGTGGAACCCAATCGGGGGTCGTCATATGGGTGACCAAGACCTCCCCCTCGAACAGCCTGGCCGCCTCCTCGCGGGTCTTGACCACGCGCACCGGCCCCGCTCCCACCCCTGGTGCGGCGCCGAGACCCCGGGCCAGCGCCTTGGCGGTGCCGCTGAGATTGGGCGAGTGAACTTCGGACCCGGTGCTGGTCACCGGTCGCGATTGCAGCATCCAGACCTTGTCCTCTGCGTCGATCGCCCACTCCGTGTCCTGGGCGGAGCCGTAGTGAGCCTCGATCCGCACCCCGAGCGCAGCGACTCGGCGTATCTCCTCATCGTTCAGGACCGCGCGCTCGATCTCACCAGCGGTCAACTCGCGGGCCACCGTTCCGCCCCCCGGCGCCGCGAGGAGCGCGGTTCCCGCACCGGTGTGGCGGATTTCACGCGCCTCGATCTCCAGCCCAGTCTTGTTGACGAGGTAGCGGTCCGGCGAGACCGCGCCGGAGACAACCGACTCGCCGAGCCCGAAAGCGCCCTCAATCACCAGTCTGTCGCTCGCTCCGGTGGCTGGATCGATCGTGAACATCACGCCGGCCCGAGTCGCCTCAACCTGGCGCTGGACGACGATCGCAATATCCATCTCGGCCTGACCGAGACCTTTCTGGGAGCGGTAGTAGATCGTCCGTGCTCCAAACAGCGAGGACCAGCAGCGGCGCACCGCATCGAGCACCTCCTCGGCCCCCAATCGATTGAGCAACGTCTCGTTCATGCCGGCGAAGGACGCCGCCGCGGTGTCCTCCGCGGTCGCCGAGGAGCGCACCGCGACCGCCACCGGCTCGCCGCCCTCGCCGAGCCCCAGATAGGCGCCGCGGATCGCCGTGGCGAGCCAGTCCGGTACTGGCTCGGCCTCGATCTTCGCGCGGATCTCATCGGCCACTGCTTCGAGGGCCGCGGTGTCCTCGATGTCGACCTTCGCCAGATGATTCTCGATCCAGCTCCGCAGCCCCGATTCATCACAGAACGCCGCATAGGCGGGAGCGCCGATCACGAAGCCCGTCGGAACCGGGATGCCTGCGGCGGTCAGCTCGCCGAGGTTGGCGCCCTTGCCACCGGCGAAATCGACGTCCTCACGTCCCAGCCGCTCGAAATCCGCCAATGCCTCATCGACCGCGATCATGGTCGCGGCACCGCCAGCACAGGACAGGGAGCGTCGTTGATCAGCTTCCTCGAGACCGAGCCGAGCAGTACCCGGGTCATCGGCCCATACCCGCGGGATCCGAGCACCAGCAGGTCGACACCTGCCTCGCAGGCCTCTTTGATCTTCTCGGCCGGGGAGCCGTCCAGCCGCTGGCCCTGGGCGCCCAACCTGGGATCGATCGAGTTGACGGCCTCGCTGATTACCTTCTCGGGCTCCGCCGGGCTCTGGGGCGTGTAGCCACCCCCGGGTACGGCGACGACGACCGGCGGCGTGACCACGGTCAGCACCCGCAAGTTGGCGTTGGAGGTGGCGGCGAGCGCTTCGGCTCGTGCCAGCGCCGCCTTCGCTTCAGGGCTGCCGTCGTAGCCGATCGCGATCGTGCGCAGTGGGTCGTGTTTCTCATCCGCGTATCCCTTGGGGGCGACGAGGACGTCGCAGGGCGCGCCGTTTAGGAGGTTTCGAGCGACGCTGCCGATCAGGACCCTTCCGATCGCTCCCCGATGTGGGGAGCCAACCACGATCGCGTCGAAATTCTCCCTTTCGGCGAGCACGGTCATGATCGCCCCCGGAGATGCCCCACCGAAGGCCCGGGTCTCCAGCTCGACTCCGGTCAGCTTCGCCCGCACCTGCTCGAAGATCGGCTCGGCCTCGGCGGACTCCTGCGGGGAGAGCCCGGCGAGCTCGACCGGCAGCGGTCCGCCGAAGAGAACGGTGGCGACCAAGGCGCTGCCGCCAGCCTGCGCGAGGAGCACACGGGCCAACTCGAGTGCATCGCGACCGCCGTCGCTGCCGTCAACGCCGATCAGCAATCGCACGGCTGCGCCACCGCCTTCGGCTTCGTCTCGGTGAGGATGCCCTCCGCGACGATCTTGAAGAGTGGCTCTCGCCCGCTTTTTCCTGTCCCCATCAGAGCCTCCTTGGTCTGGGTTTGGCCTGCACCGAAGCTAGATCTGCCGGGGTGCCCTCACATCCGGGAAAGGCCACAGGGAATGGGCGGTCACACACCGATGTGCCGAGGAGCGATCAGGCGGAGGATCGCAGGCGCCAATTTCACGCCACGGAGGAATGGGCAATGACGCCAACCGCAGGCCACCAGAGGCAGAGGGGCCCGGCTCAGCCGCTACGACGCGACGACGTGATTCGACTTGGATGGAGGCTTCCGACAATGACGATCCGCGATGTAATCGAGAAACAGGGGCACTTCGCCCACGGGGGAAATCCTGACGACACCGTCGAGGCCTGGGCTGAAACCGGCTTGGAGCCAGGCGAGGTCGAGGAGTGGCTGAACGCGCGCTGCTTTGACCCCAATGCCGCACGCGACCTCACCGACGCTGGGGTCAGTGCCGCCGACGCCCGGATGAAGACGGACGCCGGAGGCGGCGAATACACCGACACGGTCGGTTTCAAGGTTTCTGCTGGGGACCTCGAGCCCGAGGAGGCCCGCGACCTCCTCGGCGTGACCTGAGGGATCGTGAGTCTGCGCAGCGTGCGCATCGGCCGCCTCGGTGGCGTGCCGATCGGGATCCAGCCGCTATGGCTGGTGATTGTCGCCTTGATCACCTGGTCCCTGGGCGCGGTCTATTACCCCGACCAGGCCCCCGGGCTGGCACCCGCAGCGGCCTATGGCCTCGGCCTGCTGAGCGCATTGCTGCTCTTCGCCAGCATCCTCCTCCACGAGCTCGGACACGCAACCGTGGCCCGTCGCTACGGGGTTGAGATCGAGGAGATCGACCTCTGGCTGCTCGGTGGAGTGGCGAGGATGAAGGGGTACCCGAAAGCCGCCGGCGATGAGTTGAGATTTGCCCTCGCGGGCCCGGCGGTGACGCTTGTAATCGCCTGTCTCTTTGGGCTGATCGCTCTGGTGCTGCCTGCCTCGACCCCGCCGGCGCTGACCGCGCTGATCTCCTACCAGCTCTACATCAATGCCGTGATCCTCGGCTTCAACCTGCTGCCGGCCTTCCCACTGGACGGTGGCCGGGTCCTCCGAGCGCTGATCTGGGGACGGACCGGCGACCTCTCGCGGGCGACCGACGCCGCCGCCTCGATCGGTCGGGGTCTTGGTTATCTGATGATCGGCCTCGGGGTCTTTACGGCCCTCTCCGGGGGTTTCGGCGGTATCTGGCTGGCCCTGATCGGGCTCTTTGTGATCGCTGCGGCGAAGGCCGAGCAGGGTGGGTTGCGGATCCGCACGGCGTTCGCGGGGCGCGAAGCACGCAACCTGATGACCCACCCTGCGGTCTGCGTGCCCGCCGCGATCAGCGTTGCAGATGCGCTGCAGAACTATTTCATCGCCCGTGGTTTCGCGGCCTTTCCAGTGCTCGATGGTGAGCACCCCGTGGGCCTGATCGACCGTGCAGCGGTCGATCGCGTCCCGCCCGAGCGGCGCTCGGGCACCACCGTTGGCGAGATCGCGATCCAGGAGCCGAGCCTCATCATCGGGGAATCCCAGGACGTGGCGGAGCTGCTCGAGCGACCAGCCTTTCAAAGGGTCGGTCGGGCGCTGGTCACCTCTCCGAGCGGAGACCTCGGCATCCTCTCAATCACCGATGTCACCGAGGTGCTGCGGGCTCTGGAGCTGGCGCAGGCGCCAGGGATCGCCACCCGCTCGACCTGACAGCACTGCCGGCATCGGTGAAAACCCGCAAGGAGAAGTCGGCCTTCTGCGGATGCCCCGGCGCGGGTCAGGTTGAAGACTTCTGCCATTGCAATGAGGCGCCAACAAGACTCCAAATCCAGCAGCTCGCAAATTCTGATCGCCGGCGGTGGGGTCGCGGCGCTTGAGGCCGCGATCGCCCTGCGCGACCTGGCGGGAGACCGGGCCGCGGTGACAATCTGCTCACCCCGCGAGGACTTCATCTACAGGCCCTTCGCGGTGAGCGAGCCCTACGGCGCCTCCCACGCGATGCGCTATGACCTGCGCCAACTGGCCGAGCGCTGCGGCGCCAGCTTTCGCCTCGCGAGCATTGGGTCAGTTGACGCCGCGACACGCCACGCCCGGACCCACGATGGCGAGGAGCTCCCCTATGACCGCCTGATCGCCGCCTGCGGGACTCGATTGCTTTCCGGGGTCTCCGGCGCGGTGACCTTCTGGGGGGTGGCCGAGGACCACAGGGTCCAGGACCTGGTTCGCGAGCTGCGCGGCGGCGAGCTGGGACGAATGGTTTTCACGATGCCCGCCGGCGCCACCTGGGCGCTGCCGCTCTATGAGCTGGTATTGCTTGCCGAGGGCGAGTTGTCGAAGGCCGGCGTCAAGGGTACGAAGCTCACCATCGTCACCCCCGAGGATGCGCCCCTGCATCTCTTTGGACCCAGTGCCAGCCAGAGAGTGGGCGAGCTGCTGGGCGCGCGAGGGATCGAGGTGATCGCCGCCGCCACGCCGGTCAAGTACGACAATGCTTGCCTGACCCTCTCACCCAGTGCGAGCGTTGAGGCCGATGCAGTCCTCAGCCTGCCACGCATGGAAGGTCGGCTGATCGGCGGCGTCCCGCACGACACGGAAGGGTTCATTGCCGTTGACGCCCACGGCCGCGTGGGCGGGATGCAGCACGTCTTCGCGATCGGGGACGTGACCAACTTCCCGGTCAAGCAGGGCGGTATCGCAACCCAGCAGGCCGACGTTGTGGCCGAAGCGATTGCCGCCGAGCTCGGCTGTGACGCGGCGGCCGCGCCCTTTGATCCGATTCTGCGCGGCGTGCTCTGGACCGGCGCCCAACCCCTCTATCTCTCGAACTACCTCGGCGGCGGCCGCGGGGAAACCTCAACCGCCACCGATGAGGCGCCCTGGAATGACGACGAACAGGGCAAGCTCGTCGGCCGCTACCTCACCCCGTTCTTTGCCGAGATGCGCGCGAGGGCGGGGGCAGGGGCGAGCAGATGAGCGCCCGCGTCCTGATCGCCGGTGGTGGGGTCGCCGGCCTTGAGACAGCCCTGGCGCTGCGCGCCCTCGCCGGCGAACGGGTCGAGATCGAGATCTGCGCCCCGCGGCGAGACTTTCTCTATCGCCCCTTCGCGGTCGGCGAGCCCTACGGCTCCTCGCAGGTTCCGAGCTACGGCCTTGCGGAGATCGCCGGGCGCTGCGGGTTTGACTACACCTGGTCGAGCCTTGACTCGGTCGACGGCGAGCGCAAGCTGGTGAAGACCTTCGACCAAGACCAACGCGCTTATGACCACTTGGTAATCGCCGCCGGGGTGAAACACCTTCGGTCGGTGTCGGGGGCGACGATGTTCTGGGGTCTGGCCGACGAGTTCGATGCCGAAGGTGTGATCCGCAGTCTCGGCACTCCCAACCTTCGCCATCTCGTCTTCGCGATGCCCGCCAGCCATTCTTGGAGCCTGCCGCTCTACGAGCTAGCCTTCCTCGCCGCGGCCCGCCAATCTGGCGAGGCGTTTAGGAACAGGCGGACCCGTCTTTCAATAGTCACCCCCGAGGATTCGCCGCTTCGCGTATTCGGACGCGGGGCCAGTGAGGCGGTGGCCGCCCTGCTCGAGGAGCGCCAGATCGAGGTGCGCACCGCCACCCACCCGATCAGTTTCGATCGGGAGCGGAATCTGCTCACCATTGCTCCGGGAAACGCGATCGGGGCCGAAGGCGTGATCGGCCTGCCGCGGATGGAAGGACGGCGGTTTGCCGGCATCCCCCACGACCACGGGGGATTCATCCCGACCGACGAGCATGGACGGGTTCCCGGCATGGAGGGCGTCTACGCTGCCGGTGACATCACCACCTTTCCGGTGAAGCAGGGCGGGATCGCCTGCCAACAGGCAGATGTCGTTGCCGAATCGATTGCCGCCGCAATTGGCTGCGATCTCGATCCCCGGCCGCTTGAACCCGTCCTGCGTGGAGTGCTCTGGACCGGCGCCGGGCCGCGCTATCTGCTTGGCCATCCCACCGGCGGGCAGGGGGAATGTTCGGCATTGACGGTGCGGCCACCCTGGCCCGAGCAGCACGGCAAGATAGTCAGCCGCTACTTATCCGATTTCCTCGCCGAGTGGGGGCAGGAGGACTCCCACGCTAGGGTCGAGGCACTGCAGGGCAGCTGAGTGCCTCGCCTTCGCTGAGCAGGTCAGGCCGCCGAAGGCAAGGCGCCACCACCACTAACTAGCGCCACCAAAGGAGGAGCCCTTCGCGTGTCCCGTGACTACAAGATCCGCGGCTACACGGTCGGCCAATCCCCAAACCGAGCGCTTTGGATTGCGCTCGTGGCGCTGGTCGTATCGCTCCTCGTCGGCGCGGGCACCGTCAACGACCTCGCCAGCTCCATCCTCTACCTGGCGCTTGCGATCTGGGCCTTTCAGGAGCTGGTGCGGGGCGTCAATCTCTTTCGTCGGGTACTCGGTGGGGTGGCGCTGGTCGTGGTTGGGATCTTCGTCTGTCGGGCTCTGGGCTAGCGCGCCACCTCCGCCTTGCGCGGGAGAGATTGGCGGCGACGCAGCGCTACGGTGTGTAGATGGAACGCGATGCGGCGCTGGCGGCAGTGTTCAAACCGGTGCGGCCGCCGAGCACCTTCGAGGAGACCGTGGAGCGCCTCGGCACCGCGGTCCGGCTCGGCCTCTTGGCGCCGGGCACTCGCCTTCCCCCCGAGCGTGAGCTGGCTGGCGAGCTGCGAATCTCGCGCTCGACCCTGCGCCAGGCGCTGACCGCCCTGGTTCAGAGCGGTCACCTGGTCTCGCGACGAGGTCGCGCCGGCGGGACGTTTGTCTCCGAGCGTCCGCCTCTGGCCGACCATGAGGGCGAGCCGCTTGAGCGCGAGGCCTGGTCCGTGCTCGACTATCGAGTCGCGGTCGAGTGTGGCTCGGCGCTGCTTGCCTGTGAGCGGGCAAGTGAGGAGCAGCTGGCGCGGGTCGACGCTCTGGTCGCCAAGATGGCGGCGCAGGTCGATGAATTCGAGCAGTACCGCCGCACCGATATCCGCTTTCATATCGCGATTGCCGAGGCATCGGGTTCACCGCGCCTGGTCAGCGCGATGACCGAGACCCAGGGGCAGATGACCGACCTGATCGCGCTGATTGCGCACCCGGCCGAGGTTCTCGGTCGCTCCAACGATCAGCACCGCCGGCTCGCCTCGCTGTTGCGAAAGCGCCACGGCTCGCGTGCAGTCGCCCTGATGCGCGAACACATCGAGGGCACCGAGCACATCCTCGCCGGTCTGCTGCCGGGTCCGCGCGCGGTCCCGGCACTGGGCGCCTCCGGCTGAGAGCTCAGGCGCGAATTCGCTCGCCCCGGGGGTCGAGGAGTGGCTCCTCGGCCACCTCGCCGGCCACCCAGCGTCCGAAGATCTCGACCGCGATCTCAGTCCCCGGATCGGTCTGCTCGGGGGGCAGGTAGGCGTAGGCGATCGAGCTCTCGACCGTGTAGCCGTAGCCGCCGCTGGTCACCCGCCCGCAGATCTGCTCGCCGATTCGCACCGGCTCATTGCCGAGTGCGATCGAACGCGGGTCCTCGAGCCGCAGGCAACAGAGTCGAGCGCGGCGGCCGCGTTTTCTCGCTTCGGCCAGTGCCACCTTGCCGATGAAGTCCTGCGCCTTATCCATCTTCACGCAGAAGCCGAGGCCACCCTCCTCGGGAGTCTGGTCGGGAGTGATGTCGGCGCCCCAGACCCGGTAGCCCTTCTCAAGTCGCATCGAGTCGATCGCGCGATAGCCGCCGGCGAGCATGCCGTAGGGCTGGCCCGCCTCCCACAGCGTAGGGCTGGCCCGCCTCCCACAGCGCTCGCCAAAGCCCCAGCCCGTACTCGCTCGGGCAATAGAGCTCCCAGCCGAGCTCGCCCACATAGGTGACCCGCAGGGCCCGCACGAGAACATCACCGACCGTCGTCTCGCGCAGGCTCATATAGGGGAAGGCCTCGTTGTCGAGCGCTGCCGGAGTCAGCGGCGCCAGTACCTCTCGCGCTCGCGGTCCCCAGATCCCAAAGCAGGCCCAGTGTGAGGTTACGTCGTGGATCTGGACCCCGCTGCGCGGTGGCAGGTGGCGGCGCATCCACTCGCGATCGTGGTTGCCAAAGGCGGTACCGGTGACGATCAAGAAGTGCTCCTCGCCCAAACGGGCCACGGTGAAGTCACACTCCACGCCGCCACGTAGGTTCAGCATCTGGGTGTAGGTGATCTGCCCGAGGCCGCGGGCGACACGATTGTCACAGAGCCCTTCCAGGAAGGCGGCGGCGCCGGCTCCCTCGATCTCGAGCTTGGCGAAGGAGGACTCATCAAAGAGGGCGACCGCCTCGCGGGTCGCCCGGTGCTCTGCCCCGATCGCCGGGGACCAGTGCTGGCCAGCCCAGCCCCGCGGCCGCAGCGACTCGTCTCCCTGGGCGGCGTTGGGCTGATACCAGTTGACCCGCTCCCAGCCCGACTTTTCCCCGAAGGCGGCGCCTTGCTCGCCGTGCCAGGCGTTGACTGGTGAGATCCGCAGCGGTCGCCCCGCCGCGCGCTCGTGATTTGGGTAGCGGATGTCGTAATAGGTCTCATAGGTCTCCCTGATCCGCGCGTGGGTGTAGGCGGGCGAGCGATACCGACGTGATGCACGTGCGCGACGGCGTCGCGCTCGAGGTTGAGGAGACCGGGGTAGAGGTCGTCGTCGAAACCCGCAGCCAAGAGCACGGAGAGCGGTTGATCGAGGAGGTGCGGGCGGCCGGCTACAGCGCCACCAGACTGCTCTAGGCGGGCGACATCCGATGGGCTCTAAGATCGATGCATGTGCAGAAATATCAAAACACTCCACAATTTCGAGCCCCCCGCAGCGCAGGAGGAGGTGCGTGCCGCCGCCCTTCAGTACGTGAGAAAGATCAGCGGCTACAGCAAACCCTCGCGGGCCAACCTTGCGGCCTTCGATGAGGCGGTCGAGGCCGTCACCGAGGCTTCTGAGCGACTGCTAGAGCGGCTGATCACCGCGGCGCCGCCCAAGGATCGCGAGCTCGAGGCGGCCAGGGCTCGCGCCCGCGCCGAGAAGCGCTTCGCGGCTTAGCTCGATCGGCCCGCGAGTCAACCGAGAGGGGGAATCGTGCGGCGCCGCCCGCCGCTGGTGGGTGGCGAGCGCGCCTGCCAGGCGGGGCAGCTGTTTTCCGCAGGCCAGAGCCGCCCGCCTGCTAGAACTGAGAGATCTTGAAGTTGAGAGAGGTTCTCGGGGATCGGAGGCGCGTGGCGCTCGGTTGCGTGGCGCTCGGCTTCGGGACGGTTGCCCTCCTGGCGATCACGGGCCCTGCCAGCGCGGCCGCTAAGAGCGCGACATCGTTGCAGGCGCACGGTAGCGTCGAGCAGGTCTACGCGACCGGGCTGAGGCCGGGCGCGCGGGTGGTGCTCTTCGATCGCCGGGGTCGGCAACTCACAAGCAAACCGGCCGACGGCCTCGGCGGCGTGCTCTTTCGCAACGTGGCTCCGGGGCGCGGCTACCGCATCCGCCTCGCCTCCGGAGGCCCCCGCTCCGCCCCCCTTCGGGTTCTCTCGACCCGGTCTGCGCCGCCCAGCACCGAGCTCTACAACCAACCGATCGCCTCCAGCGGTTACGGCTACCTGACGACCCGCGACGGCACCAGGCTGGCGATTGACGTGCACCCCCCGCAGGACGTGACCCATATCGACCCTGGCCTGGAAGTGCCGAGTCTGCCGAGCGGCCCCACGCCGACCCTGATCGAGTACTCCGGCTATGGATACGCCGACCCGGTCGGGCCGCAGAGCGGGATCGCGATCCTCGCAAATCTGATGGGGTTCACGGTGGTCGACGTCAATATGCGCGGCACGGGATGCTCGGGCGGCGCCTTTGATTTTTTCGAACCGCTGCAGAACCTCGATGGCTACGACGTCGTCGAGACGATTGCCGCCCAGCCGTGGGTCCAAAACCACAAGGTGGGAATGATGGGGATTTCCTATGGCGGGATCAGCCAGCTCTTCACGGCCGCGACCAGGCCACCGAGTCTGGCCGCGATCGCGCCCCTCTCGGTGCTCGACAGCACGCAGACAACGCTTTACCCGGGTGGCATCCTGAACACGGGGTTCGCAGTCCCCTGGGCAAAGGAAAGGGTCAACGACGCCCAGCCGGCCTCGGCGACCGCGGGCCAGCCGTGGGCCTACCAAAGAGTCCAGGAAGGCGATCAGACTTGCAAGGAAAACCAGGCACTCCACGGCGAGGCGGTCAACCTGTTGGCGAAGGTCAAGGCAAACAGCCACTACGTGCCAAGTGTTGCCGATCCACTGGCGCCGATCACCTTCGTCAACAAGATCGAAGTGCCGACCTTCATGGCCTGCCAGTGGACCGACGAGCAGACCGGTGGACACTGCCCCGACCTGGCCGAGCATTTCACCGGCACCCAGCAGAAGTGGTTCACATTCACCAACGGCACCCATATCGACTCGCTGGACCCCGCCACCTTCAATCGCTGGTATGACTTCCTCGAGCTCTACGTCGCGGGGCAAGCGCCGATCACTCGCTCGGCGTTGATCCACGCGGCAGCACCGCTGATCTACCAGGAAGCGATGGGAATCTCGGGGATGACGCTGCCCCCCGATCCCATCCAACAGCAGCCGACCTACGCTGGCGCGCTGGCCGCCTTTGAAGCTCAGCCGCCGGTTCGGGTCCTGTTCGACAACGGCGCCGGCAGTGCCTCGTCCGGGAAACCCTACCCGGGCTTTGAACAGTCCTTCGACGCCTTCCCGATCCCTGGCGTTGAGGCCCGTGCCTGGTACCTCTCGACCAAGGGCGCCCTGCGCGGGGCGCCGTCCGCCCATCCGCATGCCGACTCCTTCAGCTGGAACTCTGAAGCGCTGCCGAATACCGACTTCAAGGGCGATACCGGGTCCGGGGAAGGTGGACTGTGGACCGCGCTGCCCGAATACAACTGGGCGCAGAACCCTCCCGGTAGCGCGGTCTCCTATCTGAGCGATCCGCTGCCAGAGAACACCACCGTGATCGGCGCCGGTGCGCTGCGTCTCTGGGTGCGCTCCTCGACTCCCAACGTGGACCTGCAGGCGACGGTCAGTGAGGTCAGGCCCGACGGCATGGAGACCTTCGTGCAGAACGGCTGGTTGCGCGCGAACGAGCGCAAACTCGACCCTCGCAAGAGCACACCGCTCGAACCGGTCCTGAGCCTGCGCAAGTCTGACGTCTCGCCCCTTTCCCGCAATCGCTTTGTCAAGGTCACGATCCCGCTCTATTACGAGGGTCACGCCTACCGGGCCGGCTCGCGGATTCGGGTGACCCTCAGCGCGCCCAACGGCAGCCAGCCGATCTGGGCCTTCGATCATGCCCAGCCGAAGGAAACCGCGAAGGTCGCGATCGCCTACTCCAAGCAGATGCCCTCAAAGCTCGTCCTGCCGGTTGTGCCCGGGGTCAGTGTGCCAACCCCCCTGCCGCCGTGTCCGAGCCTGCGGGGGGAGCCATGCCGCGTCTACCAGCCTTTCGTCAATCGCACGGCTAAGCCCTGACTGGGGCGAAGGTCGCGGCGAAGGGGTTCCGCCCGAACTGAGGGGCCGAGGCGATGGCCGGGAATCGGTTTCAGCTGGACCTGAAGGCAGGTGTGCGGAAGGGCGAAACATTCGAGCCGGTGGGCCTATCTCGTTGCTACCCATCGAGCTCGTTCAGTCGGGGTGCTTGCCGGCTCGACGTATTCTTCCGCCTGGCAGCGTGGTCTCTCGAAATAACCTGCCGGGATGGTGAAGAAAGCTTTGCTGGTTGGGGCGGCCGCTGTCGTGGCGATCGTCCTGGCGATTGGCGGCGCCTCGGAACCGATCGAAGTGAGGGAAGCGAACGTGGCGGCCTGCAACCCGGCCCAGACAACGATTCGGTCGGGGCCGGCAGGTTGGCGCAGCTCGATCAGCGCGGGGCCGGTCGCGGTTCACCGCCAGCCGCTGCAGGGGATGAGCGAGACGAGGAAAGGTCAGCTCTATACCCGGATGGAGCTCTTGGTGAGAGGCCATCACTTCGTCGTGCTCAGCGTTCCGCTCGCGCTGCGCGATCGCGTTTTCCTCTACTACGGCCGGATTCTCGACAGCGATGGAAATCCGACCAAGTCCCCGCACCGAGCGCGGGGCTATGCCGAAACGGAGCTGCGCCCTTGCCGGGACAGGTCGGCGACGACATGGAGAGGCGGCATCAGGGTGATCGGCGGCGGTCCGGTGAACCTACTTGTCACCGTCGAGGGGCACTCTGGCTCGGCATCGCTACCTCTCGGTCGGCCTGTATCCGACCCGACCTGGCGCAACCGGCGAAATCTGGGCGGGACCTGACCCGGGAGGGAGCCTGGCTTCGGCCGCCACCACAGACGCACGGGGAGGGGCTGCCGTCATTGATCGATGCCCTCGCCCATCGACCGAGTTGCGGGGTCTGGTTGGCTCACAGGCTGCCCGATTAGCCACGATGAGCTCAGTGGCAGCGAGACGGCGACACCAAGACCCCCGGTCAAATTGGTGGTTAGGCCAGTGCCGCGACGGGTAACCCATGCTCATGTCCAGCACAACCCTGGTCATAGTCTGTGCCGTAGCGGCGGTCCTCCTGATTGCGGTCTTGGCGGCTGTGATGGTCGTCCCGACGCGTTTGCGCCGGCCGTTTGCTGAGGGCCACACACGTCGGCAGTGGGCCGCCTATCGCGCGAGGTGGCGCTTTCAGGCGAGGGAGCGCGCCCATCGACGCTAGCCGCATCTCAGTGACAGCGCGCTGGCGCAGCAGTGGAGAAGGCTGCGGTCCGGCCCTCGGTGGCGGGCCAGAATGCGTGCCGCACAGCCACCTGGCCGAAGCCACTTGCAAGTGCGGTGTTGCTCAACTAGGGTGGCAAGGGAAGCACGGTTTGTTGGCGGCGTCGCGCTTCGGGAGCGTTGCGCCTGGGTAACGCGAGAAGGGAATTTTTTTGACATCGATCGGAGCCAGGTTTGCGGCGGTCCTCGTTGCCGTTGTCCTCGTTGCGGCTCTGATCGGCTTCTACGTCGCCACCCTGCTCAGATCGCCCCCCACCGTCTCAGCGAGCCAGACGGCGAGCCACGCCGCGCAGCTGACACTCAAGACCGAGGCCGCGGTTGGACCCCAGGGTTCCAACCCGCCCTGGGTCTCCTATCTGATCAAGAACTCCGAAGGCGAATGGGTGCACAGCACGATCTTCAAGGTCCCGGCGCACGCGCTGGTTCACGTCACGGTCTTTCAGTTTGACGGCGAAAGCGGGCTTCGCAACCCGTTTCTCTCCCAGGTACAGGGGACGGTCGGTGACCGGATGGTGGTCGACGGTAAGTCGACGCGGTCGATTCCTCCTGAAGAAGCCTCGCACACCTTCGCGGTGCCGCAGCTCAATCTGATCGTTCCCCTGCCCGGCGTGCATGAAGAAGCTGAAAACCAATGTGAAGAAGGACCTTGCAACGTGACTCAGGCGCATAGAACGATCACCTTCACGATCCACACCGGCGAACCCGGCCGCTATCGCTGGCAGTGCTTCGTCCCCTGTGCGGCGGGTTTTCTCGCCGGTTTTGGCGGACCGATGCAGACGATCGGCTACATGGACGGCTTCCTCCAGGTCGCATGAGCGTGACCTGAGTGAAAGAGCCGAACCACACGCGGAGGATCGCAATTGCCTGGTTCGTGCTCAGCGCGATCCTGACTCCGATCGTTGTCGCGGTAATCGCTCCCACTCTGCCGCCCGGCAACGCGACCAGCGCCTCCTCGGGGCAGGTCTTCGATGACACGGTGCTGTTTGGGATCGTCACTCCGATCGCGGTCGGGATCGCCGTCTATTTCGGCTATACGCTGTTTGTCTTCAGGCGCCGCGAGGGGGAGTTGGCCGAGGAAGGGGAGGCCACCCGCGACAATCCGGGAGTGCACATACCATGGTTGGTGGTAACCACCCTGATCGTCCTCTTCTTGGCCGCCTTCGGGACGGTCGAGCTGGCCGATGCGGGGGCCGGCGGTGGGCAGGGGCCGAGCCCGGCGTTCAAGCCCTCCGGTGAAGTGCTGCCGGTGCAGGTGATCGCCCAGCAGTGGGAGTTCACCTATCGCTACCCGACCTACGGCGGCGTCGAGACGCCGCATCTGGAGCTGCCGATCGGCAAGCAGATCGCTTTTCACGTTACCTCGCTCGATGTGATCCACTCCTTCTGGGCGCCGAAGCTCGGGGTTAAGGCCGATGCCAACCCCGGCGTCGATAACGTCGCCTACGTCAAGCCCGAAGAAGAACTGAGCTTCGAAATCCACTGCTCTGAGCTCTGCGGGCTCTGGCACGGCTACATGTTCGATACTGGCGAAGTGGTCAGCGAAAGCGCTTTCGAAGAATGGATTGAAGAACAGCGCAAGGTGTTCGCGCCGGCGACCAAGGTTCTGCCCCCCTATGCGAACCACTACTTCCCCGAACCTGAGAGGAGGGGCGGATGAGCGAGGCGGCAACTAAACCGCTGTGGCGGCGCCTGATCGGATTCAACCTGCTCGGCGGGATCGTGCTGGGGATCATCGGCTTTTACTTCGGCTGGTGGCTTGGACACCAGATCAAGGCCGACAGTCTCGATTTCTTCGGCGATACCAATCAGAACGATGTTGCGCTGATGCTTGGATACCTATTTTCCGTCGTTGGCTTCCTGGTTGGCCTCGGCTTTGCCCGGTACCCACTGGCACGGATGTTGGGCCACGAACGCTCGCACACCGAAAACGAGCACGGCGGAGTCGACCGCTATTTCGGGCTCTGCACCGACCACAAGGTGGTCGGCAAGCAGTACATGATCGGGATCGGCCTCTTTTTCTTCATCGGCGGCCTCAACGCGATGTTGATTCGGACCGAGCTCCTACGGCCCTCGCCGCAGCTCTTCGGCGCCGGAAATTACCTCACCCTCGTCGGCCTCCACGGCACGATGATGATGGGGATCATGACTTCGGGCGTGCTGGGACCGTTTGCCAACTACTTCGTGCCGTTGATGATCGGCGCGCGGCGGATGGCTTTCCCGCGGGTCGAGGCGATCACCTTTTGGCTGCTGATGGCAGCCGGCACCATCCTGATGTCGACCCTGTTCTTCGGCGGCTTCCCGACCGGCTGGACCGGTTACGCGCCGCTCAACGTCCAGGCCAACTATGGCTTCGATTCCTACATCTTCTTCTTCGCGCTGGTCGGCCTATCGATGATGCTACTGGGGCTGAACATGATCGCCACAATCATCTCGATGCGCGCCCCGGGGCTGACCTGGAGCCGGCTGCCGATCTTCTGCTGGGGGGCGCTCAGCACCTCGGTGCTGATGGTACTGGCGGCACCGGTCCTGATCGCCGCGCTGCTGATGGTCGGCTTCGATCGAGCTGTGCAGACCTCCTTTTTCCTCTCCAGCGCCGGCGGCAGTCCTTACCTATTTCAGAATCTCTTCTGGTTCTTCGGCCATCCGGAGGTCTACGTCCTCGCCCTGCCGGGGTTCGGGATCGTGCTCGAGATCCTGCCGGTGTTTGCCCGCAAGCCACTGTGGGGTTACCGGATCGCCGTTGCCGGGATCCTCGGCGTCGCCCTGCTCAGTTTCTTCGTCTGGCAGCACCACCTGTTCGTCAGCGGCCTCAACTCCTCGCTGCGGCCCTTCTACATGTTCTCCACCGAGACGATCTCGGTTCCAACCGGCCTCGTATTTCTGGCCGGAATGGCGACGCTATGGCGGGCGAAGATTCGCTACACGGTGCCGATGTTGTTCTGTCTCGCTTGGTTTTTCAATTTCTTCATCGGCGGCGCTTCGGGCGTTTTCCTGTCCGACGTACCGAGCGACGTCGCGACCCATGGGAGCTTCTTCGTGATGGCGCACTTCCATTACACGATCATGGGCGGCCTGGTCTTCGCTTTCTTCGGGGCGATCTACTATTGGGTGCCAAAGATGTTCGGCGTCATGCTCAACGAAAAGCTGGGCAAGATCCACTTCTGGGTGATGTTCATCGCCTTCAACTCGACCTTTGCGCCGCTTTTCGCGCTCGGCCTGATGGGGATGCCGCGTCGGGTCGTGACCTATCCCTCCCACCTGCAAGGGCTGAACGACTGGGTCTCGGTCTCCGCCTTCGTCCTCGGCGCCTCGATGCTGGTCTTCCTCTTCAACGTTGTCTACTCACTCGTTTTCGTCCGCAAGCCCGCGCCGGATAACCCCTGGGACTCGAGGTCGCTGGAGTGGCAGACGCCGACGCCGGTGCCGGTGGAGAACTTCGAGCGCCCACCGGTGATCGATTCCGACCCCTACGACTACGGCGTGCCGCCGGTGAGGCGTCCACCGCCCCCGGCGCAGGCCCCAGCCACCGGTTAGGAGCGAGATGACCGACACCATCACCCCAACCCAGCCCGACGCCTACGCCGAGACCCCCGAGCTCCATGAGCGAATTGACCGCATCGGCTTCGGGCTGATCGGCGGAGCAACCGTGATGTTTTTCCTCGGCTTCGTCTTCGCTTATTTCTATCTGCGCTCGCTCGACAACAACGGGCTCTGGCGGCCCTCCGGGGTCGAACCGCCGACTGGCTACGGCATCGCGATCGCCGCCGCGCTGGCGCTCAGCGCCCTCGCCTTTGGCTACGCGGCCCTGGCCGCCAGGGAGCAGCGCTCGGGCTGGATCGCCGCGTCGGGCATCGCCCTCCTCCTCGGTCTCTTTGCCTGCGTCGCGCAGTGCGTTGAGTACGCCCATATCCCCTTCGGCCCCGAAAGCGGCGGCTATGCCAGCGTTTTCTTCGGCTGGACTGCGCTCTACGTGGTCGTCACTGCGCTTGCGCTCTACCGGGTTGAGACGGTTTTCGCCGCCGGAATCCGCAACCGTGGTCGTCCCGATGCCGCTGTGCCTGAGGGCTTCGTCCCGGGGGCGATCTACTGGGCCCTGCTGGCCACGATCGGCGTTCTCGCCTGGGTAGTCCTCTACCTGGTCTGAGCATGTGGGCGCCGACCACGCCCCTTGACTGGACCGGCGGTCCGGCGTTGCTGTGGGTTCTCTGTGCGGCGCTGCGCCTGGCTTGGCGGCTGCCGGGCCGGGGGGGGGGTGCCCGGATCGATCTCCTACACAATCGCGATCGTCGTGATCGCCTATCGTTGGTTGGAGCCCGGCGAGGTCCGCCGGCGTCGCGCCGCCCAGCCCAAAACCGTGCCGACTGGAGTTGGATGACATGCAGCTAATTCCGCAGCTATTCGCAGACGCGGGATGGACGAGCTTCTCGGGCGTCTTCTCGACCGTCTTTCCCCTCGCCGTCCTGATAGCGGTGCTCCTCTGTTATGCGGCGGTGAGCCGTAGGCACTCGTGAATCGCCGGGACATCGAGCGGGCTGGGCCTTGAAGGGGCGGCGAGCCACCTGGCGTTTCACCCTCACCGCGCTCGGGATAGCAACGGTCCTCGGCATCTTGCTCGGAGTCGGGGTCCACAGTCTCGCGAAACATGGCTCCGGCGAGGGTCAGGCGGCTGAGGTCCGCGGCCAGGCGATCTGGCCGGCGGGATTCAGGCGGGCGCCGGACTTTTCGCTCAGAGACTCAGAGGGCCACCAGTTTTCGCTGGATTCGCTGAGGGGTCAACCGGTGATCGTCACCTTCATGGACTCCCAGTGCCATCAGGAGTGTCCGCTGGAGGGTCGGGCGCTGGCGGCCGGGTTCCGCTTGACCCCACGAGCGGAGCGCCCGACTGTGGTGGCGGTCAGCGTCAACCCCTGGGAAGACACGCCAGCCTCTGCCCGCCGGGCGATAAGACGCTTTGGCCTCAGCGGCTTTCGCTGGCGCTGGCTTCTGGGCTCGAAGTCTCAGCTCGAAAGGGTCTGGCGCCTTTACCGGATCGAGGTTCGGCGGACCAGCGCTGACATCGAACACACCGACGCGCTCTATCTGATCGATTCGAGCGGCTTCGAGCGGGCCGGAATGGTCTATCCCTTCTTGCCAACCTGGATTAGCACCGACTTAAAGACGCTCGCCAGCGAATCCAGCTAGGGCCGGCCGAACGGCGACGCCTGAGTGCCTAAACCTCTTGGATCGCGCGCCAGGGCGCCTGATGCTCGGCTTGGCGTCTCTGGCGGCGGCCGTGGCCCGTCTGTGGGCGCGCAGTACCGCTTTTCGGCGGTGCGTGGGACCCTCGGCAACGGGCCGGCGCAAGTAGCTGGGGGTCAGCATGATCGAGGTGAGGATCACCACCAAGATTGAGGCGGCGAGGACGTTGATGAGGATGATCGTTGACGTCGACATAGTATTTGGGTACCCAGTTTTAGGAACCTGTAACTACCCCACGGCCGCGGGCGAGCGCTGGGTTCGCGGGCTGCGACGCTCGGCGCCCATCGCCCTCCGCGGTCGCTCGGTTCGGCGCTCCAAGTGTGGGTGCTGGTGCGCTCGCAGATAGCGCGGCAGGAGCATCAGCGTGGTTAAAATCAGCGCCAGAAACACCACGGCGCCAATATTGAGTAGCAACATTTGGGAGGTTGACATTTCTTGCCTCCGAAGGTCGAGTGGGAGTGGATTCTTTGTGATCGCCCTTCGACCCTGACGGGCGAACTTATGTTTGGTTCTAAAACAGCCTGAGAGTCTGCTTAGGCCCACGCCGGTCGGGTAGATCAGTGTCAACCGAGGACCAAGAGATTTCGTTTGTGATGCTGAAGCCTTGGATTACAGAGGAGAGATGGAATGCCAAAGTTTGTCTACGACGCGGCGCAGGTAAAGATCCTCCAAATCGAGGGCCGGGTGATCCCGGTGTCCGAAGTCGATTGGGGCGATCAGGTTGGGACGTTGAGCGACGAACCGACCGAGGGATTCGCGATTGTGCCGGCGAGCGGGGCCGCGATCCACGCAAATGAACCCTTCAGCACCGAGGACGCTGCGGAGACCGAGTTGCGAGAGATCCGCGAATGGCCGGAGCCCTCCGATCAGGATGCTGCCGATGCCATTCCCTGGCCTCAGCCCGCCGACTGATGACAAGGGTCTGCTCAGACCTAAAAGGAGCTGTGCGATCCCTGAGCGACACCGTCATCTGCGGTTGAGCGGGTGTGCATTCTGTAAAGCCTGCCGCCGATTGGATCGCCTTCGAGCCCAGAGGGGTCGAGAGTCCGCCGCGGTGAGGTCGTCGAGACTGGCCAGGGCGTCTGCAGGCCGGGGGCTGGGACTCGGGCGGGAGCTGTTGGGGCCCTGCCTTGGCGCGGGCGGGGTTGGTAGGGCCCCGCGGGACAGGGTGCGGCCGGGAACGAGTGGCTGCGGGCCTGGGGGTTGGCAGGAACCCCGCCGGGCTGGCGGGCTAAGAACCAGCGAGCGCTGACCCCCGACCATCGGAAATCAAGCCTGTGATGATTCATTTTCCGGATCGGATCGAGGCTCATGCGCGGCCCCGCGACGCAACAGGTAGATGGCGGTGCCGAAGGCGAGCGCCAAGAGGGCAAGCATTCCCAGCTCAAGCAGCAGATTGGTCAGCGGTCGCCCCGAGCTCTGCTCGACTTGGGCGGTGACGACGACCACCCGGCGCACCACGGCGATGAGGCCGACCAGGAGGAATGGCTCCGCATAGATATCGCCCTCATAGAGCACGATTCGCAGGGTGTGGAGTAGCTCCGCGACTATGAGGAGGAGGAGGATGCGATCGAGAACCAGAAGCCCGATCGTCACCGGATCGGTGCCGTCCCCGATGCCGTTGACCAGCTCTTCGACCGTGCCGAGGACCACCCCGATCGCCGCGACCACGAGCAACAGCCCCACGACGATGTAGATGACCTCCTGGACCACGCCCAGGCTCTCCATCACCAGCTTCGGACGACCACTGGAGGGGGGCTTGAGGGGCATCACACTGAGCGGTCTACCTTAGGCCGCCGAGCGAAAAGGCAGGTGCTCTGGGTGCTCCGTCATTAGTAGAAGAGTACGCCTGTCTGTTCAGCCAGACCGGATGGCCGTGGAGAACCGGCGATGCTTCAACCGCGCCGAAATCCATCCCTCGCCGAATTAGCGAAGGCGCCGATTGCCGATTTCATCCGGTACTGCGTCCTTACCGGGATGAGCCAAGGTGGCTCTTTATCCATAGCCGGCGGCTGTGAAGACGTCTCGGCCGAGCCACGCGTGACAGGTGCCTCCGGGCACTTCTGCGGATCCGACGCATGGGAGATCGGGGGCAACTGTTTTGGTCGCAGACGATCACCACGTTGCGGCTTGCTGACCCGGTGGCGGCCCAAAGGGCGGGTATTGGGGCTATCGAGGCCTCGTCGAGGAGCACACTGTGTCGAAGCTGAGCTCCTGCAGCCGCTCGTCGATATATGCCTTGTCAATGTGGCGCCGATCGCCTTTGCCTCCGAGATCAAGTCTCGCCCGATCTCCTCCAGGGCCGCATTCAACACATCGATCTCCGCTGAGATCCGTTTGACCTCATTCTCGATCGCGATGACTGGAGCACGAAGCTCGGTGGGATCGAGTTTGGGCGGCGAGAGCGGACGCCTCCGCGTAGATCGACCGAATCAAACCGACGGTCACGTCGGCCTGTTGGGGGATAGGCGATAGAGCACTTCAAAATGACCCCTCTCTGGCTAACCTGGTTCTGCAGCGTCAATGCCCGCCACCGAGAAACCCGCCGCCCGCACCCCGTCAATCCGCACCGCCACCGCGTCTCACCTGGCCGCCCGGCGCGAAGGCAGGGCCGGGCGTTTGGCGCCCCGCTGAAGCAGTCCGGCAGGACCCTGAAGCTGATCGGCGTTGTCACAAAGGTCCGAAGCCAGCGAGTCGAGAAAGGCATTGCGGTTCATTCGACCGTCGAGCTGCTATCCGGCTCCAAGAACGTGAGAAAGCTCGCGAACAAGGCCTGTAGTGCTCTGGCCATACATTTCTGACCTCCCAAGGGACGGCCTCGGCACAAGGGGTTTGGCTCGACACGCGGATTATGATCGGCGTCTTGTCTCTCCAGTTGGCTTTGTAGAGCCGAATTCCGTCCAGTTCGTTGTGCCCCGAAGGGTACGTTTTTGCCTAGTTGGGGACACATTTCGGGACACATTTTTCGGTCCGGAGAGCGGCCCACCTTGGAGGCATGAGTTCGTCCTCGGTCGTCTTCCGTGAAGCCCCGATCAGCGGCCACGTCTTCCGCCGGAAGCGGAAGTCGGGCGACCGCTGGATGGCGAAGTGGCGCGACGCCGAGGGCCAGCTACCAAGTCGTCCTCGGCAAGGCGTGGACGAAGCGGGGGAGGCCCGCCGAGGGCTACCTGACCAAGCAGGGCGCCCAGCGCGAGCTCGACGCGATCCTCGCCGATACCCGGCGTCACCACCTGATGAGCCAGCCGCGCCTCGCCAGCACCGTGACGTTTGCGGAGGCAGCGCGCGAGTGGCTGCGCTACGTCGAGCACGACCGCAAGCGGCGCCCGTCGACCATCACCGATTACCGCTGGATCGTTGAGCGACGATTGCTCCCTGACTTCGGCGAGCTTGCGCTTGAGTCGGTCACGACGCAGCGGATCGACAACTGGCGCGTCGAGCTGGTCGCGGCGGGAGGCATCGCAGACGGCGAGGGCCTCTCGGCGCGGACGATCAACAAGTACCTCGGGGTCATGCACAGCATCCTCAAGCGGGCGCAGCGGACTTACGGCCTCGCGGCGAACGCCGCCGCCTGGGCCGAGCGCCAGCCCGTGACCGGTTCCGGCGACTTCGACGTGCTCTCAGCGGCGGAGGTCGAGGCCCTTGCTCGCGTCGCCCGCGAGGGGCGCCACCGCAAGCCGCCCAAGCACCCGACCGGCCTTGAATGGCGGGCGAAGCTGCGCCAGCAGGACCAGCAGGACGGCGCGATCTTCCTCACCGCCGCCTACGCCGGCCTGCGCCTCGGCGAGTTGCGCAGCCTGCGCTGGCGCGACCTTGACTTCGCCAAGCGCCTGATCCACGTTCGCCACTCCTACGTGATGCGAAACGAGGACGCGCCCAAGTCCGGCCGGGTCCGCAGCGTGCCGATGATCGACCAGGTGGCCGTCGCGCTCGATCAGCTCAGCCGCCGCAGCGGTTGGACCGGGGAAGAGGACCTCGTCTTCGTCAGCCCGGCCGGCGAGCACATCGAGGACAGCGCCCTGCGCCGCCGCTTCTACGCGGCCTTGGAGGCAGCCGGCCTCAAGCACATCCGCTTCCACGACCTCCGCCACAGCTTCGGCACCTTCGCCGTCCAGGTCTTCCCGCTCACCGACGTCAAGGCCTACATGGGCCACGCCGACATCGCGACGACGATGATCTACGTCCACCACGTCCCGCAGGTGGACGCCGCCGAAAAGCTGTCGGCGGCGCTGCGCGAGGCTTCGACCGCCGCCCCTGCCTCGACAATTGCGGCGTGAGCAATCTCCAAGCGGTCTACTACCGCGCAGCCGATGGTAGCGAGCCGGTCCTAGACTTCATCAAGAGTCTGGACGCAAAGCGGCGTGCCGCGCTGCTTCGCCAGATCGACCGAGTGAATGGCCTGTCTGACGCGGTGCCGCACCTCCCGTTCCCGCACAGTTCACAGGTTGTCGGAGAGCTGCGGGAGCTGCGCTGCCACATGGGCTCGGAGCACTACCGGGTCTTGTATCGCCGCTCGGAGCGGTTACTTGTACTCCTGCACATATTCCCGAAGCGAACCGGGAAGCTGCCGCCCGGCGAGATCAAGATCGCCCAAGGTCGCTGGGAGGACTTTAAGGCTCGGATGGCAGCTCGGCCTCGAAAGCCGCCGCGTGCGGCTGGGCACGACGCCCCTTGAATGCGGGATTACGTGTTAGCAGCGCTGCTAACATAGTTGACGCTATCAACCAAGTGAGCGAGGGATGAGCAAGCGAGTCAGTCCGGTCGGACGCAGTGTTTCCGACCACATAAAGGAGTCCCTCAAGGACCCGGAGTTCCGGGCTGAGTACGAACGCCTCGCGCCCTACGAGGAGCTTGCCCGAATCGTCATCATGCGCCGCGCTGGGCTCGGTCTGACCCAGGCGGAGTTGGCGGCACGGATGGGGACGACGGCCTCGGCGATCTCGCGGATTGAGAGCGGCCAACACGCCACCAGCGCCCAGACCTTGAAGAAGCTCGCCAACGCCTTCGGTGCGCGGGCGGTCCTCGGTTTTGAGTTCGGGCCGGCCAAGAAGCCAGAGCGCGAGCTGGTCGTTCTCTGACTACCGGTGCGCGGCCCTACGGCCGTAGCTGTTGTCAGCTATCCAGGCGCCCAGGTCCGCTCGCGTGAACCGCAGCCCTCGCCCGACCTTCACGTGCGGCCCCGCGAGCGCACCAGCTCGTAGAGCGTGCTGCGCGGCAAGTGCAGCAGTTTGGCCGCCTCGCGGGCGTCGAGCAGCGGCTCGGTGAGTAGATTGGGCTCGGGCATCTCTTCTACCCCTACTGTCGCTCGAAACCGGATTATGCATCGGCTTCCGCCGACTACGGAGGCAACCGAGCCTTGAGCTCATCCGAAGATATCCACGATCCGGTTGAACGAGTCCTCCCCAAGAGTTCCGGGGCTGATCGCGCCGACCCGAGGATTGCCGGAGAGCACAACATCAGCTTCGAGTAGCTCCGGGACCGCAACGGTCCAGCTCCGCTCTCCCCGGAGCAGCACGATTGTTGCCGCTCGCTCGATTGCTGCTCTGACGAGACTGAACGAGTAGCGCTGGGACGGAAGCGTCACCGGGACGGTCCGATAGGAGGCCGAGTGGTAGGGCAGGAACTCAACCGAGAGGATGTCGTCGGTGAGCGAGCTGATCGGACGTTCGGCAGAAGCGGCGACTGCCCCAAGACACGTCTTCCACCAACTTCCGTCACCCGAAACGAACTCCTCCCGAAGAGGCGGGAATGGCGTGCCCTGATCCGACGTCAGGTCATCTCGCAGCGCCCGGGCGTACGGGCCATCGGTCCATCCCCTTTTTCCCGGATTTAGAGCCAAGATCACCAGACGGGCATCCCGGCGTCCGAGAAATGGCTGGGGAAGAACAGCTGTATTGAGGCGATACTTGGGGTCGACGTCACGGTTGAACGCCTCGACGTGCGGCTGGTCCTCCGGGAGTACCAACCCGTGCTTCGGTAGCGCCTTCCATGGATTTTGCATCTGGCCGCTGAGCATAGAAGCAATACGGGTGCGGCCCGGGTCCACCAGCCGGCCAGACCGCGATCCGAGTCCATCATGGACGGCCAGCCAAGAAGCCAAATTGCAAAGCCACAGAGCCCCAAATAGCCAAGGAGAAAGAGCCAGAACCAAAGCAACACCGAAACAGCGGAGGACAGAACAGCCAGAAGCAAGGCCTCGTCCCCAGCCAGATCCAGCAGCCCTAACCGCCAACAGCCACCACCCTCACACCCCACCGCGGCGCAACTTTCATCGCCGCCGCCGCGAACCCGACTCCAATGACACCCGACGCCAGCTGGGCCGCTATCGCACCGGCACCGAGGGTCGGGATCTCCCACTGAAAGCGTGGCTGCGGACTGAGGAGATCGCGGCTGAAGGGGGCCGAGGGGGAGCGCATCTGGACCGGCTGGGCGACCTTCGCCTATGACCTCAACACCTTCGCCGTCCTGTCCACCCTGAGAGGATCGCCAAGCTCTCTTTGAAAAGAGCACCTGCCCATTGAGGGGACGGCCGCGCCAATACCTCCGCGCGGCCGTTCTCATTCCAGCGGGTTTTCCGGGGAGGCGGGTATAGGATCGGGGCAGTGCCCACTACCCTCGTCACGGAAGTCAGCGACGGCTGCCAGGACCCAATCAGCACTGCATCCAAAGGGATGCGTTGGCTAGGCATCCTCTGCGGGGTCATGCTGGCGGCATCCTTCCTCTTGGCGCTGAGCAGCCCAGATGCCCACGCCACCGGAATGCTGGGGCCACCGCCGGAAGGTCTTGAACAGACCTACTACGGCGAAATCACGGCGTCCAGTCATGTCATTCACGCTGGGGAAGAAATAATCTTCACAGAGTCGACCAAGAATGGCGGAACGTTCGAGGGATGGGGTTACGAAGAACCGGTCAACTTCCCAGGCTATGTATCAGGCTGCACAAAGACAAGTGTCAGCTGCGGCTTCAAGGAAGAATATGGCTACCCGTACCCTGCCCCTGGCAAGCCCACGAATTGGGTGATCTATGGGGCCGGGTTTTGCGGCTTCAATGGCTGCGCCAACTATGACACCTATTACTACACGTTGGGCACCGCATCGATCAGCGGCCATGTGCTCGAAGGCTCAGGCAAACCCGTGCCAGATGCGACCGTATCCATAGCGGGCCCAGAAGGAACCAGCGCGCAGACCAACGAAGCCGGCTTCTACACGGCTTCTCTGGGGCAGGCGGGCAATTACAAGGTCAGCGTGTCTGAATCGGGGGGACTTGGAGGCATAACAGTCAAGGAATGCTCGGGGAGTACCGAAGGCAATGCCTGCGATATCGAACTCGAATACGGATCCACCACCGCCAGCTTCACGGTGGGAACAAAGGAGTCAGGGGTCTCGATCTCCTCCGGCAACGCGGTCCCTGAGCCCGCGACCGGGAGCGTCCCGGCGACCTTCACGATCAACCTGCCAAGCGCACAGTCTGAACCTGTCACGGTCAACTATGAAACCGTGGATGGCACCGCGACCGCGACGGCGAATGACTACACGGCGGTCCCGGATGGGTCGGTAGTGATCCCGGCCGGTGAAACCAGCGCCCAGATCCAGGTGCAGGTGGATGACGGCTCAGGGCAGGCGAACACCGAAACTGAGGGCTTCCAGGTGCAGCTGACCAGCGTGAGCGGTGGGCTGCCGATCAGCTCTGAAGCGGGAAGCGCGCAGGGGACGATCACAGTGCCAGGGATCTCGGGAACAGCGAACGGCAAGAACGGCAAGCCGCTCGCGAACACCTCAATCACACTTTCTGGCACCGCTGCGTCCGGCCAGACGGTCACTCGCCAGATCGAAACCAACACCGCCGGCAAATACGCGCTCTACGTCGACCCTGGCAGCTATGCGCTCACCGCCACCGCGCCCAGCACAGCTCCAGGCGAACTGTTCGCATCCAAGTGCCCGGGTGGCAGCGCAATTGCAAATGGCTGTCAATTGCAGCTCGCCTCGGGCGCACGGGAAACGATCAACTTCAGCCAGGGGCCGATCGCGATCACAGCGATCAAGTTTCAGCAGCTGAGTGTCGCCATCGACGAGGTCGAGACTGTCCCCTCGACCGGCACAATCGACGGCAACCAGGTCGACGTGATCGCGACCTTGCATAACAACACGGCCACCGCCCAGAAGACCAATGTCAGCTTTGGCAATCCGATGGATAACAGCGCCTCGGTCGGGATCACGAAGTCCGGTGTTAGCGTGCCTGCCGAAACCTCAATGAATGTCGATGAGGTTCTCAACACCAACGGCCTGGCCTGGACCAAAGGCGGCGAACCCGATCCAGAACGGGCGATCAAGATCACGCTCGCAGACGGGACGAATGAAACAGCGACGCTGACGGTAAATCCCAAGCCGGTGATCCTTGTGCACGGGCTGTGGAGCAGTGCCGCGACATGGCATGCCTATGTGGGGAGCGGCGGCTTCCTGGCGAAAGTCAACCCCCGGTGGAAGGGGTACGCGGTGGGCGATGGCCAGGCTCCCGGCGTGATGAACACCTCACCGTTCGAATTCCCCGCGAGCACGATCGCCCAAAACGCCTTCCAAGAGGCGACGTACATAAAGGGGGTCCGCGAAAGCACCGACGCTGACCACGTGGACATCGTCGCGCACTCGATGGGCGGTCTGATCTCGCGCTACTACCTGCAGGAACTGATGCCCGAACCGCTGCCTGGCGACACCAAGCCTGTCGTCTCACACCTGGTGATGATGGGGACCCCGAACGAAGGCTCCCTCTGCGCCTACTATGCGCTTGCGGTCCAGCAGTTGTACAAGGTTATAAGTGGAACTCCGTCGACCAACCAGCCGATCCTGCAGCTCACAACCGGATATGTGACCGGGTTCAACAGGGAAATCACCAACGCCAGAGGCGTTCCGTTCTCGATTCTTGCGGGCACCGGCTTTCGCAAGGCCTCGGTGTGCACCACGCCCGGCGAACTCAATGACGGGGTCGTGACGGAGAAAAGCGCCTGGTGGACGATCCCCGACCGTACGACGGCCCCGCTGATTCACACCTCAGAGACTGGCTCCGAAGAAGCGTTTGTGAAGTGGGTAAAGCCCCACCTCGCGGGCGGACCCACCGCCGCGGGCGGTGGCACTTACAGGGGGCCGCCGCTCGCGTCCAGCTCCCGGGTCAGGACGCATCATCTCGCCCGCGCACATCTGGCCAATGCCAGCGGCCCTCGGGCAGTGTCGGCCTCCAAGGCAAGAGGAGCTAGCGCCACCCACACCAGCAAGGCGAAGCTCTGCCTGAGCGCCGCGCCTGTGCCCTCGCTCTCCGCTGGTGAGACCACGACCGTACAGGCCAGTGGCAAGGCGTCGATGGCGATCCATGTACCCGCTCACGCCGGCAGCCTCAGCGCCGTAGTCCTGGCCCAGTCCACCGTCACGACGAAGCTAATCGACCCACACGGTCACCTCGCCCAGACGATCACCGCGGGCACCCCCGAAGCTGCAGGCCTGTTCCGGACGCTGAGCGTCAAGTCGCCGCTTGCAGGCACCTGGCAACTGCAAGCCAGCTCTGCCACTGGCACACCCCAAGAGCCGGTCTCGATCGCGGTTCAGCTCGGCCACCCGCCGCTGCAGGTCAAGCTCTCTGCCACACAGGTCCATTTGAAAGGCAAGCATGCCTCAGGCGCAACGACGCTGCGCTTCACGGCCAGTGTGAGCGCGTCCGGACACCCAACAAGGGGCGCACACCTGGTCTTCCAAGTGCTTATCGCAGGCCAAAAAGCCGTTGTGCTGCATCTGCGACCCGTCCACCATCACCTTGGCAGCTATGCGGCGCAGTACGCCCCGCCAAAGAACCTTTCCTCAGCGGTCGTGCTTCTCCGGGCCAGCACCAAGGCTGACTCCAGCACCGCGACATATCAGCTCCAGGCAGGCTGTAGGCAATAGCATTGTTCAGAGGGGGTATGGCTTGGGTGTGACCTTGGCAGCTATCGCGGCCTTGGCGCTCGGTGGCACCGCGGCGCAGGCCCAGACCACCAAGCTAGATCACGGTGCAGGTTCCCGTCGGTGAGGCATGGGCCGTCAGCCTCGTAAGCCCGCTCCTCAGGGGCGCTGCACCTTGGCTCGACATCTAATGCCGGGGGAGGGGCTCAACCCCCCGACTCGGTTTACGATCGGCATGGCCCCGTATGCGCGCAAAGCAAATCCTCTCAATCTCCGCTTTGAGCCTGGTCGTGCTTTCTGGCGTCGCCAGCGCAACGATCGACGCCCGCGGGAATGTTGAAGCCCGATTCAACGGCGCTCTGCAGGTGCAGGCGCATCGGGGTTCCCAGCCCGCGCTGGCGAGACTGGGTGTCGGTGTGAAGCTCAGGGGGGATAACGGCGATCCAAGAACTCCCGCGCTCTCCGGGATCAGCCTCGCTCTTTCCCCCCGAATCGAAGTAGACACCAGCGCCGTGACGCTTTCCAAGGGCGAGGTGGAGCCGAACCCATTTGACTTCGGCCGGGAGGCTGAGCTGGCGCCCACAGCGACAGTGCTGGCACTTTCCAGGCTCTCAACGTGCCAAGTTTCCTGGAAGGCTGGGCACAGAGGCTTGACCGCCCTTGTTGGTTCAGGGATGCTGCCGACATCAATCATTGCCCCGCTTCACGCAGGGAATCCTTTAAGCGTGACCGATAGGAAGAGAAGGGATCAGCTTGAAACGCAGACTTCGGCCGAGGCTCACCTATTCAAACGTCGTCTCGACTCTCTGCCTCTTCATCCTGTTGGGCGGCGGCGCGTATGCGGCCGCCAAGCTGCCGAAGAACAGTGTCGGCACAAAGCAGATCAAGAAGAATGCCGTAATCGGATCCAAGGTCGCCGATGAATCGCTGACCGGTTCCGACATCAAGGCGGCGACACTCGGCACGGTTCCTAGCGCGGATAGGTCAGCCGAGGCAGGCCACGCAGCCGATTCCGACCAGCTCGGCGGTTCCCCAAGCTCCGCGTTCGTTAAGGCGTCCTTTCACAGCGGCTCGTTGTTGGACGCCTTCTTGACCGCGCCACCGACCTATGGACCCATCGACGGAGCCGCCAAAGCAGGATCATCGCCGACCCCAGTGGAAACCCTTACCCCCAACGCGCCGGTCACGATCAGCAACCTCGCGGTCTATGTTCCCAATTCTTGCTGCCCTGTCGGAGCCGCGACCGTTGCCATCGTGGCCAACGAAGTCGTTACGGTGATCTCTTGCACGGTTCCAAACGGGGGTAACACGTGCAATAGCGGGGGGGAATCCGTGACAGTCGGACCAGGAACCTCGCTGGTGGTCAAGGTCTCCGTTCCGGCCTTTGAGAACTATCCCGGGAACGTGCAATTCGGCTTTGAGGCCCACTGAGGCCCAGCGCTTAGGGCCCGATAGATATTCTCAGCGTCGGTAAGAGCATCCTGTTCGATATGGGGTGGAACACCTGAAAGCCCTGGCGCCCGAGCGCCGCGCGGGCACTTCTGCTTTTCGCGCGAAGCGGCACCCAGCGCCGAACCCGAACTAGGACACGTAGGCCTTGCGCACCATGGCGGCCGTCCATTGGTTCGTGCCGTGTGCGGGGGGAACACCCTTGCGGTTCAGGAACTCGGCAATGTCGGCGAGGGACTTTCCCTTCGCGAGCTGCGTCCGGACTTGCCCTCGCCTGCCCCAGTCCCGCTTGTTGCACCAGGAGTGGGAGAGTCGAACGTTCTCGGCGACGAACTGACCGCCATCCGATTTGAGTATCGGGTAGTGGTCGCGCGAGGGCATCCACTTGTTGCCCGGCGTCCCGACCGGAGAGAACTCGCCGCGCCCGTTGTGGTGGTAGCACTGCGGCATCTCGCACTTCAGGGCGAGGAGCTGGCCGCGCTCGGCCATCTGCACAAGGACATTCTTCACGCCGAGCTTGCGGAGTTGGTCCGCGGCCGATTCAGCCCGCGAGAGCAAATCGCAACTCGCGCCGAACGGCGCGCAACACACCATCACACTGAGGCGGCGACGTAACGTACTCGACGAGCTCCTTTTCCCAGCGCTCTCTCCAACGCGGTTCGTGGCCGGTGAAGGAATCGCCGAAACGGTCGGGGTTACGGTCGCGATGGCGCGCCTTGGTTTCGAATAGCGGCCAAATCGTTTCCGCGTCGACGCCGTTCACCACCAACAGCTCATACAAGTCATAGAGGTCGCGGCACTGAAGGCGCTGCATGACGCAGCGCAACACCTCGGCGCCAATCTCCTCGAGCGCGTAGACCTGACATTGACGCTCCTCTTGGTCTTCGTAACGACGTCTGATCGGCAGGGTTGTCATGTTCTCGACAAGCTCGTCGGCTGCGAGGTCGAGCTTCAGGAATCGAGGCTTCGCACCGAGAGGCCCGACGTATTCGATGCGCGGAGGAGTGCTTCCATCCAGTCCAAGTAGCGGAAAGCCGACGCGCTCCCCGCACTCGACGAGAGCGTCGGCGATGAGGCCAAGCGCGCTCTCGACATCCAAGCCACCGATCAGGCTGAAGTCCATATCAGCCGAGTAGCGATAGTCCTCGAAGTGGCAAAGCCGCAGCGCACTTCCACCCTTGAAGACAAGCCGGCCCTCTCGATCATGCTCAGAAATCGCGGCTAGGGAGTGTGTGAGGACATAGTCGCGCTCCACCGCAGGAGCCGACAGCCCGTCCTCATCGGCCCGCCGCTTGATCAGGTTCTGGTGGATCACTGTGCCACCTCCTGCGCAACCGCCCGAGGATCGACAGGCCAGCGGATGTGCCAAGCACTGTCGCGAAAGACGCCGCTCGATTCCCGCAGCCCGGGGTCTAGGTCGAGGTCCCAGTCCGGAGGCACCAGGGGTTCAAGCTTTCCGGCCAGGCCCGCGAGCTCCAAGCGATCGACGAGCGACCCGATTCGCCGCAGGGCCGGGCTGGCGCCAAGCTGCTCGGCCAAGTCCCGCAGGCGAGTCGCATCGGGACTGGAGGCGGCTAGCGCCTCCGCAAGGGGGAAGTAGCCGCCCACGAGGTCTGGGCGGGCGGCAGCGTCCAGCAGCGCTCGCTCCAGGTTGGAAACGACGGCACCGTACCCGGCGGGCTCGGTGCCGAGCCCGACAGTGTTGACGCGCTCGAAGACAACCACCAGGGGCCGCCCGCTGATCATGGCGCTCGCAAAGCGATGCGGGGAGGCAATCTGGACGGTACGCACAGGGCGGGTCAAAAGACCGTGGAAGTCCAGCGCGGAGTGGTAGGCGATTCTGTGGGCGTGCCCACCGACCAAAGCGGCAACCGCGAGGGCTACGTCCTCCGATGAGGCTCGCGTGCCCAGGAGTCCGATCTGGCGGATCGCGTAGCGGCCACGAGCCACCCGATCAACCAGCCCTGCGCGGTGCCACCGCGTAAGCAGGTTGGATGCCGCACTCGGAGAGAGCCCCAGCTCCTCACGCAGTTCTCGACTCGTCAGCGTCGTTTTGCCGACGGCGAGACGATCGTCAAGTGGTTTCAGCAAAAGACGGGTCATTGGATTTCACGACGCATTATACACGTTTAACGTGAATTAGCCAGCATTATCTACAATAGGAGAACATTTCACGCTGCTGCCTCTGCGCAGCTCCTCCACGGCTCGCTCTCAAACCACCGCGTCAGCCCGATCAGCCCCCACTCGGCGCCCCGCAGCAAGAGCCCTTGCCCCGCCGGCAGCTTCGCCACCTCTCCCGGCCCCAGCACCCGCTGTCGCTGCGTCTGGTAGCTCACCGACTCGCTGTAGTTGTGGGGGTCGCGCCACCTATCGCTCTCGCTCCTGCCCAGCGTCTGCGACACCACCTTGCGGTCGGCTCAATCCCAGCAACATCCGCCAGCGCCTACTTCACGAGGTGGTCTCCCGCACCAACGACCGTCGAGCTGGGCAGGGGAGGATGCTGTTGCCGGCGGTGACTCCGCATGCGCTGCGTCGCACCTTCGCCAGCCTTTGTTTCTTCGCCGGTCGCGATCCCGCCTGGGTCATGGGGCAGATGGGCCATAAGGATGCCCGCCTCACCCTCGCGGTCTACGCGCAGACGATGCAGCGTCAGCGCGTCGATCGTGACCTCGTCTGGCGACTGATGAGGTTCTCAGATGAGCCCGAAACGCCTCACAGGCGCGGTCGGTTTGACACCACGAATGACACCACGGGGTTAAATAAGGCTCTTGGTGAACCCGCTGCTGTTTCCAATGGCTAGCTGGAACACAAGGAGGAATGCGGGTTTGCGGGCTATGGGCACGGCTGGTTTCGAACCAGCGACCTCTCGCGTGTGAAGCGAGCGCTCTCCCACTGAGCTACGCGCCCTAGAACAGCGGATCATACGTTGAGCTGCTGCAGGGGTCGGCCGGCCGGCCATACGTCCATCCCCACTCAAATTAATTGGTCCAGCTCGGGTAGTCCTGGCTCTTGTCCACAGGCGCCGAACTCCAGTGGCTTGCCCTTGATTCGGTCGAAGTCGATCTCATATCCGACGAAATAGAAGAGCATGCCGAGCCCCATGTCGGAGAGGAATTCGATGAACTTGTCGGAGTGGGCGAAGTCGAGACCTGCGGGCCGATCACGATGCCCATGAAGCGCTCGAGGACCGGGGGCGCGTAGCGGCGCGGAACGATGACGACCGTGACCGCGGCGATCGCGGTGACCAGAACGATGGCAAAAACGAGGATGTGTCGACGTTGATCACGCGGGTCTTGGGGGCGATCCTACGGCCGGCAGGGTAGGATCGCCAGCGGACCGTGCTAGGCGGGGAATCAGCGGTGCCCTGTAACCCGCAATCCGCTCTAGCGGGGCCGAACTCCGTTCTGAGGAGCCGGCCCTCGGGGTCAGTGCGCCGCTGGAGGCGTCGACGGCCGGGTCCTGCGCGACGTGGGCACGTGAATCAGGTCAGGTCCGGAAGGAAGCAGCCTTAAGCGGATGCCGCGGGTGCCGCAGGCGAGCCCGGCCTGAGCCAAATGCGACAGCCACGCCCGGGGACCTGGTTTCGAAGACGGGCGCACGGTCCATTTTTTACCTCGCCGCGCGCGCCGCGCCGCCTTCGGGCGGCTCTGCGTCGGCGGCGAGTTGGGCCTCGAGCTGGGCCGTCTTTGGCGCCTCGAAGATGCGGAGCGCGACCCCAACGGCGACCGCGCGTAGGCCCGAGAGCGCGAACAAACGCGGGTCGGGGGGCAGCCGGGCGGCGCTCTCGGGAAGGAGACTCCGCCAGCACCGGCACCTTCTGATCGATTGCCGCATCACGTACCGGGCTGCACGGGTTGCGTTGGAATCGGATGTGCGCAGATCCCAACTGGTCGGGGTGAGGGTGACGATAGCCAGTTCCCGATCGACCTCCCCCATCGCCTTTCGCAGCGGTCCGGGGGTCGGTCTGCTCGGCCTCGATGAAGTCGACCACGGTGAACCGGGCACTTCTGACTTCGGCCAGGTCGTCCATCAGCGCCGCGGCGTTGACCCCGCAGCCGACCATTGCCAGCCGGATCGACCGCTCCTCAGCGCCAACCCGCGCCGATCTCGCCCCAACCGCGCTGGCGCTGGTTCAGGTATTCGCGTAATGCCAGGCTGCTTTGGGTGATCTCGACATCAGCGGCCTCGGCGACCACCGAGTCGCTGGTCGAGGCATCGGCAGGATTGCGCGGGCCCGCTCGACGCCCGCCACTTCCAAGCCCGAGTCCCGGAGGTGTCACCGAACAGGAGGGTGAACTTGAGCCGCCCGGCAGCCTCCCTGAGGCTCGCCCGGATCTGGGCGTGGGCCTCCGGGCCCCCCTCGGGTGCCAGGACGACGAGCCGCTCGAAACTCAGGTCGTCGTGCCCTGTGTCCGAGACCGCGCGGGCGGCGACCCCGCTCAGATCGATACCGCCGACGATCATCAGGTGATCACGGCCGTGGAAGGGTCGGTTGGACTGGCCGAACTGTTCGAGCGAGCTGCCGAGTACCCCGGCGAGAAATGTGAACAGCGGGCCGACGATCAGGATCAACCCGGTGAGAACCTGGAAGACGCCGACCGTGCGCCGCGCCGCTGTCCTGATGCAGGCTCGAGGTCTCGAGAACGTGCAGGCCGATCGACCAGAGCGACTCGCCAAAGTCGTGGTACTGGCTGAACGCGAAGTGGGCCAGAGCCGCACTGCCGACGAGGACAATGAGCACGCCGAGATCAACCAGGCGAGGCGCCCGAGGGTCATCTGCAAGGGCCGTCTCAGCACGCCGCGAGGCTAACAGCCGCCGACGGGCCGATTTCTCCTCTCCTCGACGGGATCGGCCCCATCGATGACTGGCTGCGAGACTGCGCCAATGCTCGACGAGCGCTGGATCAGGGCTCTGCACGTGGAGGTGATGCGACAGGAGGACCTTTGCGACGAGCACGAGCCGCACGTTCTTTTTCAGGCTTCGACGATCGGTGCCCTGCTGGACGGCGCCTACGACGGTGACCTGAGCTTCGCCGAACTCGCCGAGCATGGTGACCTTGGCCTCGGCACCCTCAACGGCCTCGATGGCGAGATGATCGCCCTCGACGGCAGCTTCTATAGGGCCGACGTCGAAGGTGCGATACACCCGATCGGGCCGGCGGCGAGGACCCCTTTCGCGGTTGTCACCCACTTTGAGCCGACCGTCTCGGCGTTGCTTTCAGGCCCGCTCTCTCACGCGGACCTTCTGGAGAGGATTGACGAGCTGCTTCCTCCCGAAGCGCCCTCGTGCGCGCTGTGTCTGGAGGGCAGCTTTGAACTTGTGCGCGCGCGTTCGGTGCCGCGCCAAAATCCGCCCTACCGACCACTCACCGAGGTCGTCGCTGATCAGCAGGTCTTCGAGTTCGAGGCCGTCGAGGGGACGATGCTCGGCTTCCGTTTTCCGAGCTATGCCGAGGGAATCGAGGTCGCCGGCTACCACCTGCACTTCATCACTGCCGATCGTTGCCGTGGCGGGCACGTTCTCGACTCGCGAGTTGCCAAAGTGCGGGCCAGAATCGATTCCTCTGCCGAGCTGCATGTCGAGCTGCCACCCCGAGTCAGTCTCGGGGACCCCGACCTCTCTGCTTCCACCCATGCCGCCGTTGCCAGCGTCGAGGGTGGCTGAGCCGATCAGGGGCCCCGACCAGCTCTTCGAGCCTTGGCGCTCACGGCAGAATCGGATCAGTTCGTCGCGCGGGGCAGTCCAATCCGAGCACGTCCACTTTCGGCTCGTCTCGGCGACCTGAGTTGCTTGCCGGGAGGCTCACTCGCTCTAGCAGCGCCGGTAAAGCAGCCAGGAGCGATTGACGGCGACCTTTTGGAAGCCGGCCGGCACGCTGGTGTTGAGACGCGCCGGGTCGTTGGGGTCGAGGATGAAATTGTGGACGACGAAGGGGCTGGCGGGGTCGAGGAAATCGCCGTGGCGAGGTTGGCGCTGCTCGGTCGAGCTGATGATCTGGCTCGGCCGCACTTCGAGGTCAAAGGCAAGGCGCGGGACAGCGCGGTGATTGGGCACAGAGATCGGCCCACAGATCGGCGCAAAGGCGCCCGAATTGGCAAGGTCGTTGAGGTCGCCCTCGATCTCAGACTGGTTGGTCAAGTCGATGTTCACGCGGTGCAGGAGGTCGTACTGGTTGGGGCCCCAGATCACGAACATCAGGGCGACGACGCCGGCAAAGATCTGCCAGGCGCGGCGCCAGGGGTGATCGCGCTCGAGGAGGCGCCAACCGAGCAAGCCAAGCGCGACGAAGATCGAGAGCAGGGCGGCGGCGAGCATCGTGTAGCGAGCGATGATCGCCAGTCCGCCGATCGCGAGCAGCGCGAAGGCCCCGAGGGCGAGAATGGCCGCAGCTATTCCCAACCCGGAGCGGCGCCGCAGGAAGAGATAGCCGAGCGCCACCCCGCCCGTGGCGCCAATCATCCCAGGCCACTGCAGCACTTCGCCGAGGGCGCGCGGCCCCCAGAGCACGAGGTCAACGGGACCCGTATGCCGACTCAGGGTTTCGACCGTTTCGCGGGTTCCGGTGAACGAGTAGGTGGGGCTGCCCGCCGTGACCCAGTCAAACCCGGCCCAGAGAATCGGCGCCGCCAAGGCCAGCGACGCCATCGCGATCAGCCACTTACGCCGCTCGGCCGAGAAGGCGCTGGCCAATGACAGCCTGGGTCCCTCCGCCGGGAAGAAGACGAGGTAGGCGAGGTAGGCGACGGAGAAGAGCCAGGCCTCGGGCCGCAACAGACCGGCCGGGACGAGCAGCGCCAGAACTGGCCAGCCGGCCCGCGGACGGCGGCTCTCGAGGAGCAGGGCACCGAGGCAGAGGGTGATGAAGGGCAAATCGACGTAGGCCCGCAGACCATTGGATAGATAGGGGGCGCGGGTGAGGACGATGAGCGCGGCGAGCACGCCGATCGCGCGACCAAACCAGAGCTCCCCGAGGCGGTAGACGAGATAGCCAGTGAGGCCCAGGGTTATGTAGGCGATCAGCACTGTGACCGTCACCGCCCCGTCGCCGAGTGGCGTCGTCACGAGTCCGAGCAGGTCGGCAAGCGGGTGCGGGGTGGGGGGCAGCGCTGCAGCGTAGTCGGGAGCGACCCCATGGGCCAGTTCGCGTCCCCAGACCAAGGCGTAGATGGTGTCGTAGTTGGGGAAGCCGACTGGGAAGAGCAACAGCAGCACTGCTGCGACGGCGGCGACCCAGGCGGCCGGCGTCAGCCATTTGCGGGCACCGGATGGCACCGGCGCACGGTACCGGCCCAGCGCGGCGACTTCTTTAGCGACCTGGTTCACGCCCCGGCGCGGAGCCGGTGCTGCCCGCAGATAGACTGGCTCCAGTGCCGTCTCACAGTGACTCAACCTCCCTCTATCGTCGCCACCGGCCCGGCTCCTTCGACGAGGTCGTCGGACAGCAGAATGTCGTTCGCACCCTGCGCAACGCGGTCGCTGAGGACAAGGTCCACCACGCCTATCTCTTCGTCGGCTCGCGCGGGACGGGCAAGACCTCATTGGCGAAGATCCTCGCCAGCACCCTCAACTGCGAAAATCGAGGCACGAGCCTTGAGGCCTGCGGGGAGTGTGAGTCCTGTCGCACGATTGCCGCCGGCACCTCGGTCGACGTGATCGAGATGGACGCCGCCTCCAACCGCTCGGTCGATGACGTCCGGGATCTGCGCGAGCGCGTCGCCTATGCGCCGCTCGGTGGCCGCTGGAAGGTCTACATCCTCGACGAGGCGCACATGCTGACCAAGGAGGCCTGGAACGCATTCCTCAAGACGCTCGAGGAGCCACCCCCCAACACCGTCTTCGTACTCGCCACCACCGAGGCCCACAAGGTGATGGCGACGATCGCCGATCGTTGCCAGCGCTTTGACTTCCAGCGTCCCTCGCTTGAGCAGATCTCCGAGGTGCTCGAGCGGGTCGCCGATGCGGAGGGGATCGAGATCCAAGGTGGCGCCACCGCGATGATCGCCCGCGCGGCGTCGGGGAGTTTCCGCGATGCCCTCGGCACACTCGATCAGCTCGTCGCCTTTGGTGGGGAGAAGGTCAGCCTTGAAGCGGTGATGGAGATGCTCGGCGCCGTTGATGCAGAGCTGCTCTTCGGCGCTGTCGATGGGGTGATTGCCGAGGACCCCAAGGCCGTCTTGATCGGCGTCGAGAAGATGGCACGCTCGGGCCGTGACCCGGGGCAATTCGCCCGCGACCTGCTCGCCCATCTGCGCCACCTACTCGTGATCCAGACGATCGGCGAGGTGCCCGAGACCTTTGTGATCACCGCTACCGACGAAGGGCGCCTCTCGGCACAGGCGAGTGCGATCGGCGCCGCGACCTTGGTCAGGACGATCGATGAGTTGGCAGGCGCCCTGAGCGCCGTGCGAGAGGGTGATGATGCTCGGATGGCGGTGGAGATAGCGCTGCTGAAAGCCGCCCGACCCGACCTCGACCCCTCCGCTGAGGGTCTGCTGAGGCGGGTCGAGCGACTCGAGAGAGGCCGTGCGGGCGATGGCCCGTCGGTCGCCACGCCGGTGACCAAAGGCACGGCGAATGAGGGCCGACCCTCGAGCCAAGCCCCAGCGGCGAGCAGTTCCGACTCGGCGGCTGATCTTCCGGTCAAAGATGGTGCCTCAGTCCCAACGCCAGAAGCCAAGCAGATGGGTGATCGTCCTTCTGGCGTCGATGAGGGCGACGGCGCTGAGCAGGGGCCGGCGGCGTCCGCAACCCCGCGGGCACCCGACCCCGCGGAGGCCGGGGCAGGCGGCGTCTCACTGGCAGAGGTCGCTGAGGTCTGGTCGGCGGTTCTGGATCGCCTGCTGCAGTCGGCGCCGGCGTTGGCGGCGACCTATGAGGGCGCCCGGCCGATCGCTGTCGAGGACCTGGCTCTGACGATCGGCTTTCCGCCGGGGTCGACCTTCAACAAACGCAAGGCCGAGACCCCCGACAAGCGGGAGCTCCTCGCCGATGCCGTCGAGGGAGTCCTCGGGGCTCGTCTGCGTCCCCTCTATGTCTTGCTCGACGAGGACGATCCGCCGGCGACAGGCGACTCGGCCGAGCACGACGTCGACCACGACACGCTGGTCGAGAAGTTGAAGAGCGAGTTCAACGCGGAGGAGGTCGGTTGAGCGCGACTGCCCTTAGGATTCGATCGAGATGACGAGCTCCGATCTCCTGGATGGCGCCTGGTTGAGCCCAGTAGCGGGGCGACTCGCGCTGCTCGCACGCTCGCCCGTTTTGCCGCTGCCGCCGTTGGGTCGATCGCACCGGGAGGAGGACTGATGAGCAGAGGCGGAATGCCGGGGGGATTTGACATGAACGCCCTGATGAAGCAGGCGCAGCAGATGCAGAGCGAGATGCTTCAGGCCCAGGAACAACTCAAAGACGAGGTCGTCGAGGCCAGCTCCGGTGGGGGCATGGTCAAGGTCAAAATGGGCGGCGATCTGACCGTGCGCGAGATCAAGATCGATCCTGACGCCGTCGATCCCGAGGAGGTTGAGCTCTTGGCCGAGATGGTGCAGGCCGCGATCAACGAGGCGCTGCGCTCTGCTCAGGAGCTGGCCAGCTCGAAAATGGGCGGCATCACGGGCGGCCTCGGCGGCCTCCCGGGAATGTGAGCGGCGAAGGGCCCGCCCCGCTGTCTCGCCTCGTCGCCGAGCTCGCCCGTTTGCCCGGCATCGGCCAGCGGACCGCGCAGCGTCTCGCCTTCCACATCCTTCGAGCCCCCGACCAAGAGGCGGCGGCGCTCGCCGCCTCGATCACCGAGGTGAGGGAGAAGGTTGGTCTTTGCGAGCGCTGCTTCAACCTCGCCGAGGGCCCTGTATGTCGGATCTGCGCGGACCCCGACCGCGACCAGGAAACGATCTGCGTGGTCGAGGAGCCTGCCGACGTGATCCCGATTGAGCGTACCCACGAATACCGCGGCCTGTACCACGTGCTCGGAGGTGCGCTCTCGCCGATCGACGGCATCGATGCCGATGACCTGAAGATCGCCGAGCTGGTGCACAGAGTGCAGGCGGGCGGCGTGGGTGAGGTGGTCCTGGCGACGAATCCGACCACAACCGGGGAGGCGACGGCGCTTCATATTGCCGGGCTTCTTGACGGCCCGGTCACCGTCACGCGCCTGGCCAGCGGTCTGCCGGTCGGCGCCGATCTGGAGCACGCCGATGAGGTAACGCTCGGCAAGGCTCTTGCGGGCCGACGGCAGATCGGTTGATTGGCCAAATTTTCTGGACGATCATCGTCTCGCAAATAGCGTCTTTTTGACCGCCTGGCGTCCGCCTCTTGCGAGAAGGTCTGTGCGTGGCCCGCGACCAGGCAGCTAATAGCACCGACAGCGAGCCGCACGAGGGCAGCGCGGTGGCTGGTTTGGCTCGAGAGGTCTCGGCTTTGCAGGCGAATCTGCTCGGCAAGCTGGCGACGGAGATGCCTGAAGCTGAGGTCGCGGAGTTCGCCTCCGCCGCCCAACGGCTGGCCGAAGCATTTGGTTCGGTCACAGCCGCGACCATCGACCCGATCAGCTCTGGCTCCCGCCCGGCCGCGGCCCGCTCGTCGCCGCGATCACGCTCGGAGTCATTCCCCGCGCTGCAGGAGATGCCCCAACCGGCTGAACACGCCAGCCTCTACCGTCCCGGCCAAATGCGCCGCCGGCTCGATCAGTTACTCGAGAGCCAGCGTCGCTATCAGCACCCTTTTTGCCTGGTCGTCTTTGACGTGCACGGGCCGGCGACGCGAAACGGACACGGCCCCAGCGCCGCCGATGCGGCGCTGACGGTCGTCGGGGCGGCGCTGCGGGAAAGCATCAGGCTCGTCGATGAGGCGTTCCCGCTTGAGGAGGAAGCACTTTGCGTTTTGGCTCCCAACCAGGACACGGTGGGCGGCGTACAGATGAGCGAGCGCCTGTTGCGCCAGCTCGAGGAGCTCGAGGCAGCGGGCGGCCTGCCAATCGCGGTCTCCGCCGGGGTCGCCGCCTGTCCGGAGCACGGCGGTGAGGCTGAGACCCTTCTTCACAAAGCCGACGAAGCGATGTGGCGCGCCCGGGCGGTCGGCCAGCCGGTAGGCGTCGGCCTTCTGCAAGATCGCTAACAGATTCGCGAAATCCGTCCATAACTTGCGTAAACCCGCCAATCCGGTGGGAGAATCCTGTCCAGCGGCGAACGCCTTTACCGCAGCCCAAACTGAGTCCACAAGCGATCCCATGCCCGGAATAAGAACCAACGCAGCCGCCGAAGTGCTCGGCGTCAGCCCCAATACCCTGCGCAGCTGGGAGCGGCGTTACGGCTTCCCGACCCCGAAGCGAACGGCGGGCAATCACCGCAACTACGAGCTGATCGAGCTGCAGACCCTGCGCGATGCCCTGGCTCAGACCGGAAACATTTCTTCGGCAATCGAGCTGGCTCGCCAGCGGCAGGCGGCGCCGGCGAGTAGCGGCGATCTGCTCAGCGCGCTTGAGAGCTTTGACGAGGACGCCGCCGATCGTGCGCTTGAGGAGAGCCTCGCCCTGCGGCCGCTGGAGCGAACGGTCGAGGAGCTGTTGCTGCCCTCGATCGACAGTCTCGCCTCTGACCCCGACCGCGAGGCGGAGTTCGAATTCGGCTCGCGCTGGGCAATGGGCTGGTTGCACGGGGCCCGGCGCCTGGCCTCGGCCGCCTCACGGCCCGCCGGCATCTTGCTGCTCGACTCCAGTCGCGGCCAGGATGTCGAGGCGGTTCACTCCCAGGCCCTGGACCTGACCCTGCGAAGGGCCGGATTTCGCGTCCTGATGCTCTCCAGTGAGCTCGGCGATGAGCGCCTCGAGCGCGCCCTGCGCGCCCTCGACCCGACTGCGCTCGTGCTCTGCGGGCCGGGCGCCGATACCGCCTCCGCGGTGCGGCTGGTCCGCAAGATCCGCGAGCTGGGAATCGGTGCTCCCCTCTTTGGCTTCCGCGCTCGCGGTTTGATCGGCGATGCGGTCCCATCCGCCGGGGACCGCCCGAGTCAGGTGACCGGAATGCTCAATGCCGACCTGCGCCGGCGCGCCACCCAGGCAAGCGCCTAGACCGACGAGTCGGCCAAGAAAGAGCCGGCACGGGAGACTTGGGTCCCGTACCGGCTCTTGCTATCGATCAGCGGCGCCTCCCGCCGCGCGACTGGAACTAGAGCGAGGCCAAGGCGTTCTGGCCCGCTTTGAGGACAATTTTCGGCAGCGGTGCGAAATCGAGCGCTGGACCGTATTTCTGTCCCGTACCGAGCACGTAGCCGATGAACTCTTCGAGTTCGGCCTTCTTCGGCGACCCGTGGGGAACGATGCAGTAGGTGAACGTCGACACCGGGTAGGCGGTCGCGAACTTTTTCGGCGGCGCGACGATGTGGAGTTCGTTGTTCGCCGGCACCTTCTTCACCATTTCCGCGGCGGCGGAGATGTTCTTCAGATTCGGGTACTCGAATTTTCCGGCCGCGTTTTCCACTGCGGCGACCTTGAGGCCCGCCGCGATCAGATAGGACGCGGAGATGTAGCCGATCGAGCCCGAGGTGGCCTCTACCGACTGTGTCACACCGAGGTTCCCTTTAGCTCCGACACCGGCGCCGAAGCTGACCGTCGTTGCGAAGCCGACGTTCGACTTCCAGGCCGGGCTTTCCTTCGATAGGTAGTTGGTGAACGCGTAGGTGTCACCAGAGCCGTCGCTGCGGTAGACCGGCGTGATCGCCAGGTTCGGCAGGTGGGTTTTTGGGTTCAGTTTTTTGATCTTGGGATCGTTCCAGTTGGTGATCTTCCCGAGGTAGATCGAGGAGAGCAGTTTCCCGTTCAGATTTAGTTTCTTCACACCGGGGATGTTGAAACCCAGACCGGTGGCGGTCAGGCCCCAGGGAATCTGGACGCAGCCATTGCAAGCGGCGGCCTGTTCGGGCGTCAGCGGGGCATCGGAAGCGCCGAAGTCAACGCTGCGGGCGGTGATCAGAGCGATCCCCTGACCCGACCCGACCGATCCGTAGGTGACTTTGATCGCGGCGTTGGAATGGGCTTCGAAGCCCGTGATCCAGTTGGCCATGATCGGTGCGACCAGGGAGGACCCGGCCCCTTTGAGTTCGGCGTTCGCTGCGGCGGTCGAGATCGACGCCATACCGCCCACTGCTCCCACCACCGCGAGTGACAATCCAAGCAACCTGTTGCGAATCAAAAGTGATTCCTTTCGGCTCGTTAATTACTTTGCGCCACAGGCATTGCTGGATACGCCTTGGCGACGGCAGGATTGCGCCAGGGCAGGGCACAGTTGTGTCAATCGTGTGAAAGAGGTTGTGTTTCAAAGTTGTAACTGCCGCAGTTTGAACACTCACTTGTTGACATTTCGTGAACGCGGCTCAATGCACTTGTGTCAATTTTGTGAAAATTGATCTCGGCGGTATGAAATGGGCTCTTCGCTCCTCTACGCTGCGCGGCAATGAGCGGCACGATGGCTCCCCCGATCGGTCCTGAAGCGCCGGCGCCGGCGCCACGCCGGCGTGATTGGCGGCGCTCGTTCGACCGTTTCGGCGATGGGCTGCTGCTCGGCGTCTGCGCCCTGGCCGCCCTGGTCGCCGTCGTTGTCCTGATCCTGGTTGGCTATGAAGTCGTGCACGGCGCCAGTCCGTCGATCTCTAAATTCGGCGCTGCCTTTGTCTTCCACACGACCTGGAAGCCAAACCCGCCGTTTGAAGAATTCGGCGCCGGCACGCTCCTCGTCGGGACGATGGTCACTTCCTTCTTCGCGCTCTTCTTCGGCGGACCGATCGCGATCGCGATCGGGCTCTACCTAAGTCTGCTCGCGCCAAAAGGCGTGCGCGGGATCGTCTCGCCGCTGGTCGAGATGCTGGCGGCGATCCCGAGCGTGATCCTCGGCTTCTGGGGCCTCCTGATCCTCGCCCCCTTTGCCCACGAACACCTCGAGCCGTTCCTGCACAGCACGCTGGGCTTCATCCCACTCTTCGGCCCTCCGCAGTCGACGGGCTCCAGCGTCTTCACGGCCATTCTGATTCTGACGATCATGATCATCCCGATCATCGCCTCGATCTCCCGCGACCTCTTCCTCTCCGTGCCCAAGGAGATGCAGGATGGTGCCGCCGCCCTCGGAGCGACCAGATGGGAGGTGGTCCGCGGCGTCGTCCTGCCCAGTACCGCGTCGGGTGTCATGGCTGCCTCACTGCTCGGGCTCGGGCGAGCCCTCGGCGAGGCGATCGCGGTCGCGCAGGTGATCGGCGCCGGCTCGGCGATCCACGCTTCGTTATTTCAGACTGGGGACACACTGGCGGCGCGCATCGCGAACCAGTTCCCCGGAGCGCTGACGAAACTCGATCGTGCTTCGCTCTTTTACCTCGGCCTGATCTTGCTGGTGATCGGGCTGATCTCCAACCTTACTGCCCAGTTCATCCGCAAACACTTCGATCGCGCCCAGCAGGGTGGACGATGAACGGCGAGTATGGCGAGCTAGATTTCGACCCCGCGGCGCCGTTGACGCCGACCGGAAACCTGCGCCGGCGGCAGCTGGTCAGCCGGGGCGCCGAGTACAGCGCGACCGGCGCCGCCGTGGCGGCGGTCGCGGTCTTGGTCATCGTCGTCTCCGCAGTCGTCATCCACGGTGCCAAGGCGCTCAATTTAGACTTCTTCCTCGAAGGCGAACCGAATGGGATCGGGCCAGCGATCGTCGGCACCGCCGAGATCGCCCTGATCGCGACTGCAATCGCGACGCCGATTGCTGTCCTCGTGGCTCTCTACCTAACTGAGTTCGGCAAGGGCCGGCTGGCGGCGGGGATCAAGCTCGCGCTTGACCTGATGAACGGCCTCCCATCGATCATCATCGGCCTCTTCGTTTTCGGCCTGCTGGTCGAAGGGCGACCCCAGTTCGCCCTGGCGGCGTCGGTCGCTCTTTCGATCATCATGGTGCCGCTGATCGCCCGGGGGACACAGGAGATCCTTCTCCTCGTTCCCAACAGCCTGCGCGAAGCTGCCGATGCGCTCGGGGTGAGTCGCTGGCGTACGGTGATCACTGTGATCCTGCCGACCGCGGCTGGCGGCATCGTCACTTCGACCGTACTCGCCCTCGCCCGGGCGGCGGGCGAGACGGCACCGCTTCTCCTCCTCGATTCGGTCTACAACGGCACGAAGGTGACGCTCAACCCGCTCGAAGCGGTGCCGAACATCCCCGTGACGATCTACAGACTCTCCGAAGAAGCGAATCCGGAAGGGTTTACCCGGGCGTGGGGCGCCGGCCTGGCGTTGCTCTCCTTCATTATGTTCGCGAGTTTGGGCGCGCGGATGCTGCTGGCGCGCAGCAAAAGGAAGCTGGGAGCATGAGCGCGCCCGTGCCATCCCGGGTGCGGATCCAGACCGGGCCGCTGACCGAGGCAGGTCCGAGTGCCGGACGGCCCGCCGGAGTTCCGGTCGAGGCCGTTTTCGAGGCCAGGGAGGTCTCGGTGAATTACGGTGCGAAACGGGCGCTGAGTGGCGTCAACCTGAGGGTTGCACGCAGCCGAATCACGGCCCTGATCGGCCCCTCGGGTTGCGGCAAGTCGACCTTCATTCGCAGCCTCAACCGGATGAACGACTCGGTTTCTAGCTTCAGACTCGGCGGCCAGATCCTCTACCACGGACAGGACCTCTACGCGGGCAACGTCGACGAGGTCGAGGTGCGGCGCCGGATAGGCATGGTCTTCCAGAAACCGAACCCGTTCCCGAAGTCGATCTACGACAACATCGCCTGGGCTCCTCGCAACCTCGGCCTGCGCCATGGCCTCGACGAGCGGGTCGAGAAGGCGCTGCGCGGCGCGGCTCTCTGGGAGGAGGTGAAGGACCGCCTCAAGGACAGCGCCCTCGGTCTCTCCGGCGGCCAGCAGCAGCGGCTCTGCATTGCCCGTGCGATCGCGATCGAGCCCGACGTTTTGCTCCTCGATGAGCCGGCATCGGCGCTGGACCCGATCGCGACCGCTTCGATTGAGGACCTGATGCACAGCCTCAAAGGCCGCTTCACGATCGTGATCGTCACCCACAACATGCAGCAGGCGGCTCGGGTCGCCGACCAGACCGCTTTTTTCAGCCTCGATTCGAGCGCCGCCGAACCGGTCGGCACCCTTGTGGAGTTCGCCGACACCGAGGTGATCTTCTCCAACCCCGCGGACCCGCGGACCCGCGATTACGTCACTGGCCGCTTCGGCTGAGAGGCAGAGCTCAGCGACGCAGGATCGCGTCGCTGGAGACCTGCTGCAGCAAGGGCTGGCCGCATTGCCAGCAGAAGGTGGCGCCACTGCTGTGCGGGGCCCCACATGAGCTGCAGGAGCCTGCGGTCGCCGATTCCTCCATTCGCACCAGCCGTTCGACCTCGTTCAGTTCGGCGTCGGCATCCTGCAATGCCGCGGCCCGTTTGACGAGGACATCGACCTGGACGTGATTGCGGATCGCCATCTCGTAGGCGAGCCCACCCAGGTCCCACTGCAACTCGGCGACCCGGGCGACGAGCTGGTCGCGGCGGCGTCCGAGGTCAACCGTGATGCTCGTCGTGTGGGGCGGCGCCGCGCCGTTCCCCGAGGGGGACACGGCGGTGGGTGCCGCCGGCGCAAGTGCGTTGCGGCGACGGGGAACCATGCCGCGTAGGCGGCCGCCGAAGCTGCTCATCTGATCGAACCAATCACGGCAAGCTCATTCTCCGAAGAAGGTGCCTTCAAACTTGCCGTTCTTGCTGCAGCCGGCAACTTGCTTTTCGCATTTTTCTCCAATTTCAACTTTCGGGGGAGGCAGGTTCACATTTGGGTTGCTGGGCAGGATGTTCGACGCGCTGCCGCCGGGCTTCGCTTCTTCAGCTTTCTGTTTGGCTTTGGGGTTCTTGGTCTTTCCTCCACCGGAGCCCGATGCTGAAGTCGTGCCGGCACTGGGTGTTTTGGCTTCTTCGCCGCCACCGGAAACGGTCACGACCTGTGGGGCCGGCGCACTAGCTGTTGAGTGATTACCCGAGCGCCCGATCAGCACCCCGATGCCGAGCGCCAGCAGCAGCGTGCCGACGCCTGCGATCAGCGCCGTGTTCGGAGAGATCCCTCTCCTCCGCTTTTTCGGTGCGCTCGCCGGCTCGGGGGGGCGGTTCATCGCGTCCATGAAGACGACGGCGTCCATGAACGGCAAACGCGGGTCGCCACGCCGCTGGCCGCACTCGAGGCAGTAGCGCTGGTCGTTGGCGACCAGCGCCCCGCAGGAGGGGCAGTGCTCGAACCCGCCCGGTGCCGCGGGGTTGGCCGGTTGCGCGGGTACCGGCGCCGTTCGGGTAGGGACCGGTGGGATTGGGGCGGCTGGCGGGGTGGGGCTGGCGCTGGGCACCGGTGGGATCGGGGGCGGGTAGGAGACCGGCGGCAGCGGGGGGGCGGGCAGCTCGCTGGGGGTCAGGGCGCTGTCCATTCCCGGCTGCACCGGCAATGGCTGGGTGTCGGACTCGCCGTTGGACGCCGCCTCATGCGTGCGCGCCTCGTTCTCGGTTGTCCACTCCACGGCCATTTCCTCCAGATTGGGAACTGAGGGCTATGGTCACCCCCTGGCCTGGTCGAGATGTTGCCGAAATGTAAAAGATAGGCACGGAGGAGGGCCCAAAATCTTCACATTTAGGCGTTCGCGGGTCGTGAAAATGGAACAAAGGTGTCAACCCGATGAACGACCCGATTCGTCCGCAGGAATCCGCGAAATGCTCCAGCTGCGCGGCCCCACTCTCGAGTGGCCAGCGCTACTGCCTGCAATGTGGAGAGCGCAACGTGCCGCTGCCCGCGGTTGTCGCCGGCTGGCTAAGGCCTTTCCGGGACGACCACTGCGCTGCGGGCACCCCACCGAGCGCGGCGTCGGATGGAGTGGCGGGCGAGTCCGAGGGCGACGCGAAAGAGGGCGAATCGGTGCTGGATCGCTACATGCCCACTCCGCAGGCGGCGGCGGTTGCTGTCATGGCGTTGCTGGCCGCCGGGGTCGTGCTCGGTGCGGTGACCGATCCATTCGCGCAAAGCGCCAGCGCACCGATCGTCATGGTCAGCGCCCCCCGCGCGGCGCCCGAAGAAGCGGTCGAACCCGAACCGGTGGAAGAAGAAGTCGCCGAAGAAGCCGCGCCCGAAGCGTCGCCGGCCGCCCAACCGCTGCTCCAAGAAGAAGCGCTGCCCGAAGAAGTAACACCCGAAGAAGCGCCGGGCAAACCTGCAAAACCGCTCGAACTTCCGCCCGAAGCGGCTTTGCCGCCGGTCAGTCATTTGTTCATGATCGTGCTCGGTGACCAAGGCTTTGAAACGACCTTCGGCAAGAAGTCGACCTCGCCCTACTTCTCAAAGACCCTGGCCGCCAAAGGCGAGGTCCTCAGCAACTACTACGCCGTGGCCCAGAGTGATCTCGCCAACGAGGTGGCATTGCTAAGCGGACAAGGCCCGACCGTGCAGACGGCTGCCAACTGCCCCGAATACACCGACATCACGCCCGGCACGATCGACCCGCTGACCACCGGCACAACCGAACTAGTCGAAGGCGCCGGTTGCGTCTACCCGGCGGCGACCCAGACTCTGCCCGGGCAGCTCACCGCCGCAGGGGACTCCTGGAAAGCCTACGTCGAGGACGTCGGCAATGGCGGCCCCGAAGCGGCCACAACTTGCAGGCATCCCGCGACTGGCTCGCTGGACCCGGACTTCATCCCCGGACCCGGCGACGCCTATGAGACCTGGCGCAACCCGATGGCCTATTTCCATGCCCTCCTCGACAGCGGCGAATGCGCGGCGTCTGACGTTGGCCTCGAACAACTCGCACCCGAGCTGAAGGCGGGCACCGAAGTTCCATCGCTGTCCTTCATCGTCCCCAATGCCTGCCACGACGGCTCTGAAACCCCCTGCGCGCCGGGACAGCCCGCCGGTCTCGCCGGCGCCGAATCGTTTCTGCAGACGGTGGTGCCCGAGATTGAAGCCTCGCCCGCCTACCAGGTCGGGGGCATGATCGCCATCACCTTTGCCGCGGCCCCCCAGACAGGCCCCGCGGCTGACCCGAGCGCCTGCTGTGGCACTCCGGAATACCCCAACCTGGGAACCGCTCCCCTCGCGGTTGCCGCGCCGACGGCGAGCGGGCCGGTCAAACCGACCGGCGGCGGCGGACGGGTCGGGATGCTGCTTATCTCGCCGTATGTACTGCCCGGCAGCGTCAACTCGTCGGGCTACTTCAACCATTTCTCGTTTCTGCACAGCGTCGAGGAACTGTTCGGCCTGAGTCCACTCGGCTACGCCGCCGAACCCGTCGTCCTCGGCTTTGACGAATCGGTCTACAACAATCTCGAATCCTGAACGGCGGCCCTGCGGCCAACGGTTGGGGTCAGTCGAAGATGATCAGGACGCCGGTCAGGACCCCGAGGACGATTCCCCCCCAGGTCAGAGCCCGCAGGGCCCAGGCCGGGGGTTCATCGAAGCTGCCCCGCGAGAGTGCCCGCTCGATCGCGGCCCCCCGCGAGGAGCCGTAGGCGATCGCGACGATGCCCCAGATCGCAAAGCCGACGCCGGCGACCACGTAGGGCCAGCGCGCCAGACCGTGGTTTAGCTCGGGGACCACGCGCCCGACACCGAGCGCAACGGCGAGCGCGGTGAGTCCGGTCCGCCACCAGGCCAGCTCTGTGCGCTCGGTCGCCAGCCGGGTGCGCCTGGTCGCGTCAAAGGTCTCCCTTTTTGCCTGGTCGGGTTGTGTGGCGGCCACGACAGGCAAACTACCCGCTCGGCCAGCGGCCGATCAACTCGAAGCCCGGACTATCCTCAGCCGCACATGGCCGCAGCTAACTCAGACATCGTCGTGATGAAGTTCGGCGGCACCTCTGTAGCCGGTGCCGAGCAGATCAAGCGCGCCGCTGCGCGGATCGTCGCCGCTCGCGAGGCCGGCAACCGCGTCGTCGCCGTGCTCTCGGCGCGCGGCAAGACCACCGATGAGCTGGTTGCCCAGGCGCTTGAGATCTCGGCGCGGCCCGACTCGCGGGAGATGGACATGCTGCTCTCCACCGGAGAGCGGATCTCCTGCGCGCTTTGCGCGATGGCGATCCATGACCTCGGCCATAAGGCGATCTCTCTAACCGGCTCCCAGGCCGGGATCGTCACCGACTCCTCGCACACCAAGGCCCGGATCATTGACGTGCGAGCCGACAGGATCAGGGCGACGCTGGGTGATGATCGGATCGTGCTCGTTGCCGGATTTCAGGGTGTTTCGACCGACAGCCATGACGTCACCACGCTCGGCCGCGGTGGCTCCGACACGACGGCCGTCGCCCTCGCCGCGGCGCTCGGTGCAAGTGTTTGTGAGATCTACACCGATGTCTCGGGCGTGTTCAGCGCCGACCCGCGGATCGTCCCCGAGGCGCGCAAGCTCGCGATGGTCTCCTTTGAGGAGATGCTTGAGATGTCGGCCTCAGGGGCCAGGGTCTTGCAGTTGCGCTCGGTCGAGTACGCCCGCAACCACGGGGTTCGCATCCACTGCCGTAGTAGCTCTGGGGACGGCCCCGGTACGCTCGTCGTTGCTGAGGAGGAAACCGTGGAGCAGCCATTCGTTACAGCCGTGACCCATTCTGATGCCGAAGCACGGGTGACCCTGACCGGCGTCAGGGATGAGCCGGGCGTCGCCGGGCGGATCTTCACCGCGCTCGCCGATGCCAACGTCAACGTCGATGTGATTATCCAAAACGAGCCGGTTGGCGAAGACGAGCTGGCCGATCTCTCCTTCACCGTTGAGCGCTCTGACATGCTCACCGCGACCGAGACGATCGCGGCCCTGGGTGGCCTGAGCCAGGGCGTGAAGACCGACGAGCGGGTCGGCAAAGTCTCGATCATCGGCGCCGGCATGCGCTCCCATCCGGGGGTCGCGGCGAAGGTCTTCGAAGTGCTCGGTGGTGAGGGGATCAACATCGAGATGATCTCCACCTCGCCGATCAAGATCTCATGCGTGATCGCAGCCGACCGCCTCGGCGATGCGGTCCGGGCGCTTCATCGCGCCTTTGATTTGGACCAAGACGGAGTCCAGCGCGAAGAGTAGCCCGGTCGTGAGCGCGGCCGCGCGGCCGGTCATAATCGCTGAGATGAGCGCGGACGGATACAGAGTCGGGGTGGTGGGCGCGACCGGTGCGGTCGGAGCGACGATCCTCGGCGTGCTGGCCGAGCGTCGGTTCCCGGCTTCAGAGGTTGTTCCCTTTGCCTCCGAACGTTCCGCCGGGCGCCAGATCGAGTGGAACGGCGCCCTGCTCGAATGTCGCTCGCTCAATCAGGAGACGATCCAGGGCCTCGACTTGGTTCTCTCCTCGGCCGGTGGCGAGGTCAGTGCCGAGTGGGCACCGCGCTTCGTCGAGGCCGGTGCGGTGGTCATCGACAACACCAGCTACTGGCGGATGAAGGCCGACGTGCCACTCGTCATCGCCGGGGTGAACCCCGAGGCCGCCGCGGCGCATCAGGGGATTGTCGCGAACCCGAACTGCACGACGATGGTGGCGCTGATGGCGCTGGCGCCGATTCACCGGGCGGTGGGCCTGCAGCGCCTCATCCTCTCCAGCTACCAGGCTGTTTCGGGCACAGGACAGCGGGCGATAGAGGAGCTGCTCGCGCAATCGCGCGCCGTCCTCGCCGGAGAGAATGTCACCCCGCCGGCTGTCTATCCGCACCGGATCGCCTTCAATGTCTTGCCCCAGGTCGAGATCTTCAAGGACGGTGATGACTACACCACCGAGGAGCGCAAGGTGATGGCCGAGACGCGCAAGATCCTCGAGCTTGGCGAGGAGGTCGGGATCTCCGTCACTTGCGCCAGGGTGCCGGTGCTCAGCGGCCATTCGGAGTCGATCAACGTGCAGACCGAGGCGGACCTCTCCCCGCAGGAGTGCCGGGCGCTGCTCGGCGAGGCATCCGGAGTTCTGGTGGTCGATGAACCCGCAGCCGGTGAGTACCCGATGGCGATTGACGCCGCCGGGCGCGACGAGGTTCTGGTCGGCCGCGTGCGCCGGGATCCCAGCCACGAGCGCTGTCTGAACCTCTGGGTCGCCGGCGACAACCTGCGCAAGGGCGCGGCCACCAACGCCGTACAGGTCGCCGAGCTGCTCGCCGAGCGCGGGCTGCTCAACGGACGGAATTAGGCAATGGGCATCGGCTTCGGGGAAGCCGTGCTGCTCTTTGGCGGCCTGCTCGCCGTCGTCGCCGCCCTCTCGGGGGTGATGCGCGGCACGGTGCTCTCGGCCTCGGTGCTCTCGGTGGCACTGGGCATCCTGCTCGCTGCCCTTAATGTGGTCGACGTCAACCCGACCAGCGGGGCGATCGTCGAGTTGATCGAGCTGGCCCTGATCCTCACCCTCTTCTCTGACGGGATGTTTGTCGAGCGCGAGCTCCTGCGTCGACACTGGAGCCCGGTGGCGCGCTCGCTGGTGATCGCGATGCCGATCACGATGGCGCTCTTGGCGGGGGCCGCGAAGGCGCTCTTTCCCGAGCTCAGCTGGGCCGAGGCCTTCCTGCTTGGGGCGGTGCTCTCTCCCACCGATCCGGTCGTCACCTCCGCGGTGGTCACCTCGCGTTTGGTGCCGAGCGCGGTCCGCCACACACTCAACCTCGAGTCGGGGCTAAACGATGGGCTGGCGCTGCCCTTCGTCCTCTTCTTTCTCGTCCTCGCCTCGCCCGGGGGGGACGCAGGCGCCGAAGCGGCGAAGCTCGCCGGCGAGGCGCTGGTCGGAGCGGCGATCGGGGTCGGCCTGGGGGTCCTCGCCGGGCGCCTGCACCCGCGGCTCCCCGGTGGCGGGCTGACCGCGCGCTATGAGGGCATCTACGCGGTCGGCTTTGCGCTCTTTGCCTTCGGGCTCGCCGATGTCAGCTTTGGCAACGGGTTGATTGCCGCCTTCGTCTGCGGGATCGCGATGGGGGCTACCGAGCGCGACGTACCACAGGGCTTCGTCGAGTTTGCCGAGAACGCCAGTGCGATCCTGCAGGTGATCACCTTCTTCGTCTTCGGCGCCCTGATCGTCGCCACGGGGTTTAGCCACAGCGTGCCGCCGCTCGTCGTCTTTGTGCTGTTCGCCCTCCTGCTTGCTCGGCCGGCGGCGGTGATGCTCTCCTTCATCCACACCGGCCTGCCGCGCCCCCAGAAGCTGTTCATGGCCTGGTTTGGGCCCAAGGGTGTCGCCTCGATGCTTTTTGCCCTCTTCGTCCTCAAGTCTCAGATCGATGACAACGGCCTGGTCTTCGACATCGCGGCGATCGCGATCATCTGCTCGATCGTCGCCCACGGCCTGACCGACACGGTTGGCGCCAAATGGATGGCGCGGCGGGTCGGCCTCCCAGCGCGATCTGGCGTTGCGGCAGACGCGAAGCCCTCGGCGCAGTGAGCTCTGCCGGGCGCGGTGAAGGCGCTCCAGGAGCCTCGATCGCCCGCCTGCGGGGAGATCGAATCGAGGCGCAGGCTTCGCTAGGCGGGAACCGCCGCCAAACGCTCTTCGACCCAGCCGGTTGAGGCAACGTGTCTGCTCATTCCCAGCTGCTTGGGCTCTGCTCCGAGCGCCAGGGCGACGAGCTGGGGCAGGTGCAAGACGGCGAGGCCGAGGTCGCGGTTGACGATCTTCGCGGCCTCGGGCTGCTGCATGTCGAGATTCAGATGGCACAGCGGACAGGGGGTGACAAGGCAATCGGCGCCGGCGTCGATCGCGTCGCCGACGTGGGTTCCGGCCTGCTTTAGGGATGTCTCGCGGTTCATCGTCACCACGGGGAAGCCGCAGCATTTGCGTGCCCCGTCGTACTCGACCACCTCTCCGCCGAGGGCGAGGATCACCTTCTCCAGATAGATGTCGCGGTCGGGGAACTCCCCGTAGCCCAGGCGTTCCTTGGGGCGGATCACATAGCAGCCATAGAAGGGCCCTACCCGCAGCCCTGAGAGCGGTCGTCTGACCTCCCCAGCAAGGCGTTCAAGGCCGTAGTCCTCGACCAAGAGCCAGAGGAAATTCTTGTTGGTGAAGCCGTCCTTATCCTTCTCATAGGAGAGCCCCTGGCCGCTCAATACCTCGTTGATATGGGCGCGATAGGAGGAGTCGGCGTCGAGTCGTTGCTGACACTCTGACTGGGCGCCCTGGCAGGTCGAGCAGATGTTCATCATCGCCAGGCCGGTCTGCTGGGCGAGCGCGAAGGTGCGGGCGTTGAGGGTGTCGGCGAGCTCCTGGTTGTGCTCCGCGATCACCCCCGCACCGCAGCAGTTGGCGCGATCGAGTTCGACCAACTCGATTCCAAGCCGCTCGGCGACGAAGGCCATCGAGCCGTGCAGCTCAGGCGTGAAGCCGCGCGAGACGCAGCCGGGCCAGTAGGCGACTTTGATCTGATCAGCCATTTGAAACCTCCTCGTCGGGGGTCGCGGTGGCGGTCTGCTCACGACTCTCCTCGGCCTCGATCTCGGCCAACTCACCCTCATCGCCACTGATGTACAGGTTGAATTCCTCGCTGTGCTCCTCGGCGTGGGCGTAGATCGCCTTGACGTCGTTCATCGCGCCGCCGGGAAGCTTGTGGTGGGTGCCGGGAATCGCCTGTCGGAGCTTGACCTTTCGTTTGCGCAATGGGCGCATGATCGTCGGCAGCGACTTGATTGTTTCCCGGATCCCGCGTTTGCTCGGTTTGAGCTTGCCCTTGATCCCCGGGGCGTAGGACTCCTGGACCAGCATCGCCTCGTCCAGGGTCCCCTTCTTCTCAATGATCTTGACGAAGGCGAGCTCGTGGGCGTGGCCGGCGTTGGGGTCCTCGATTTCCGCCTCGCCGGCCTTGCGGCGCAGACGCATGATCTGGTCCATCGGCGCCACGCCCTTGGGGCAGGCGTCAACGCAGCTGAAGCAGTGGGTGCAGTCATAGATCCCGTGCGGGTCCTCGGCGAGGTCGTGGAGGCGCTCCTTGGTCTCGGCGTCGCGCGGGTCGCCGACGAAGCGGTAGGCCTTGGCCAGCGCCGCCGGGCCGATGAACTCGGGATCGGCTTCCATCGAGAGACAGGAAGAAACGCAGGCGCCGCACTGGATGCAGGCCATCGACTGGGTGATGTCGATCATTGATTCCGGCTCGACGATGTACTCGCGCTCGGGCGGCTCTCCGTGCGGAAGCAGCCAGGGAGTGACCCGGCGGATCTTGTTCCAGTGTGTGGACTCCATGTCGGTGATCAGGTCCTTGATCACCGGCATGTTGCCCATCGGCTCGACGACGATCGGCACGTCGCCGCTGGGGCCGCTGGCGCTCACCGCCCCGGCCTTCTTGTTCGCCAGCTCCTGGGCCTCCCCGATTTGGGTCTTGCAGCCCAACCCAGACTGGCCGTTGATCTTCATCCCGCAGGAGCCGCAGATCGCAGCCCGGCATGAGCAGCGCACCGAGAGCGAGCCATCGTCTCGGTCTTTGGCCTGCAGAATCCCGTCAAGCACAGCGAGCGAGGGATCGAGGTCAACCCTGAACTCCTCCCAGTAGGGACCCTCTCCTGCCTCCGGCTGGTAGCGGCGGACTTTCAGCGTGTACTCGGCCATCAGTAAGTCCTCTCTTCAGGTTCCCATTGGGTGATGGTCACCTCTGAGTATGAGATCTCGGGCCCGTCATCGCCCTGCTGGAGGTCGATGTGTTTTAGCCACTCCGCGTCGTTTCGCTCGGGGAAGTCGGTTCGGTACTGGGCCCCGCGGCTCTCCCTTCGCTCCAGTGCCGCGACGCAGGTGGTCTCCGCATTATCGAGCATGTAGCCGAGCTCGATCGCGCCGAGAATGTCCTGATTGAAAATCGATCCGCGATCATCGATGTAGGCGGACTGCGCCTCCTCCTTGAGTCGTCGCACCGTTTCCAGTGCCTCCTGGATCCCGGGCTCGTCGCGGAAGACGGCGATCTTCGCGTCCATCGTTTGGCCCAGCTCGAGCTTGATCTCTGAGACGCGGCGTCCCGAACCCTTCTCGCGGGCAGAGATCGCATCGATATTGGCCTGCTCGGACTCTAGAACCTGTTTGGAGGGTCGCGAGCCCTCGATCTGCTTGGCGCGGGTCGCGGCATCGACCCCGGAGCGCCGACCGAAGATCAGGGTGTCAAGCAGCGAGTTGGCGCCCAGCCGGTTGCCGCCGTGCACCGAAACGCAGGCGGTCTCACCGGCGGAGTAGAGGCCGGGTATATCGGTGCGCCCGTCGACGTCGGTCTTGACGCCGCCCATCGTGTAGTGGTTGCCAGGCTTGATGTGGATCGGTTCCTGGGTGATATCGACGCCGGCGAAGTCGCGGCCAACGAGCACGATCTCTCGCAGCGCCTCGTGGACGCGCTTCTTGGGGACGACGGTGATGTCGAGGGCGACGGTGCCGTCCGGGAAGCCCCGACCCTCGTTGATCTCGGTCTGCTCCGCGCGCGAGACAACGTCGCGGGAGGCGAGCTCCATCTTGTTCGGCGCGTAGCGCTCCATGAACCGCTCGCCCTTGGCGTTGAGCAGGTGGGCGCCCTCGCCACGGGCGCCCTCGGTGATCAGGAATCCCTTCCCGGCCAGGGTCGTCGGGTGGTACTGGATCATCTCCATGTCCATCAGCTTTGCTCCGACCCGGTAGGCCATCGCGATCCCGTCGCCGGTGCAGATCAGCGCGTTTGTGGTCGGCTTCCAGACCTGGCCGTTCCCCCCGCAAGCGAGGATCACCGCCTTGGCCCGGAATAGCTCCATCGAACCGTCGGCTATGTTGCGGGTGACGACCCCGCAGCACTCGCCCTGCTCATCGATCGCCAGCGCGGTCGAGAACCACTCCTCATAGCGGCTGATGGCCTCGGCGTATTTCATCAACTGCTCATAGAGCACGTGCATGATCGCTTGGCCGGTGATGTCGGCGACGTAGTAGGTGCGGGCGGCGGAGGCGCCGCCGAAGGCTCTGGTGCCGAGCTTGCCTTCCTCGTTTCGGTGAAAGGTGACCCCGAGGTGCTCGAGGTGGAGGATCTCCTCCGGCGCCTCGCGGGTCATGATTTCGATCGCGTCCTGGTCGCCGAGGTAGTCGGAGCCCTTGATCGTGTCGTAGGCGTGTGACTCCCACGAGTCGCCGGGATTTAGCGCCGCGTTGATTCCACCCTGCGCGGCGTTTGAGTGCGAGCGCACCGGATGGACCTTGCTGATGATGCCGACCGAAACGCCCTGCTCGGCCGCCGCCAGGGCGGCCCTTTGCCCGGCCAGGCCGGCGCCGATAACCAATACGTCATGGGTGGGCACGAGCGCGGATCCTATAGATGGGAACTCCGACGGCGCAGTCGGATTTAGCCTGCACCGATAAGGCAGGCCGTAGCATTGGCTGATGCTCGGTGGCAGCTCGATAACGCTCTTCCATGTGCGCGGGATCAGGATCTCGGTCGACTGGTCTTGGTTTCTGATCCTCTTCTTGCTGATCTACTGGCTCTCTCAGTTCTATGGCAACGTCCTGGGCGAGTCGAGCAGCGGCACGGCACCGTTCACGCTGGCGGTCCTCAGCACGCTCGGCTTCTTCGGCGCGATCGTCCTGCACGAGTTGGGCCATGCCGCCGCGGCGCGCCGCAACGGGATCGGAATCTCCAGCATCCAGCTTTGGATTTTCGGCGGAGTCGCCCGCATGGATCGCGATTCCGAGACGCCCAGGGCGGAGTTCGAGGTGGCGATCGCCGGGCCGCTGGTGACCCTGGCGATCGTCCTCGTCCTGGGCGCCGCGGGAACGGCCCTCGCCGGCTGGAGTGACTTCAGCCACGCCCTCGGCTTCGGCGCTGACTCCGAAGTGTCAGGCGTCGTCGCGATGCTGGCCTGGCTCGCTTCGATCAACGCCTTCATCCTCGTCTTCAACCTGCTGCCCGCGTTCCCGATGGACGGCGGCCGTGTGGCTCGGGCGATCGCCTGGAGTCGGACCGGGGACCGCAGCGCCGCGACCGGTTTCGCCGCCGGCCTGGGCCGGGTCTTTGCCTACATCTTCATCGGCGCAGGCCTGCTCCTGCTCGCCACCGGCGACGTGTTCGGCGGCGCCTGGCTGGCCGTGATCGGCATGGTGATCAACAGCTCGGCACGAGCAGCGACGATGCAGACCGCGATCTCGGGTCGGATCGAGGGCCTGCGGGTCTCTGATGTGATGGACCGCGAGCCGGTCGCGATCCCGGGCGAGCTCAACGTCGAGGAGGCACTGGATCAGTACTTCCTGCGCTATAGCTGGCCCTGGTTCCCGGTTGTCGACGCCGCCCAGCGCTTTCTCGGTCTTCTGCTTCGCGACCGCGCCGATGAGGTGCCCGAGGTCTCCCGCTCCACGGCTCTGGTCGCCGACCTGCTCGAGGGAGACGGCGCAGCGGTCCTTCAGATCCGCGACGACGCACCCCTGGACTCGCTCTTGGGCAATCAGAATCTGCGCCGCTTCGGGGCGTTGATGGCGGTTGATGCAGACGGGCGCCTCAGTGGAGTGATTACCGCCGAGCAGGTCGGCCGGGCGCTGCGGAAAGCCACCGGCTAGTTAGATGGCCCCGGAGCCGATCTGAGCAGCACGACGCCTCCGAGCGGAGCACGGGGCTCGCTCGGCTAAGCGGAGAGCCGCGGGCGGTGGCGCTCGATGATCCGGCTGAAGTTGGTGCCAGAGGGCAGGGTGCCGAAGGCGTGGCCCCAGTCCCCGGCCAGGCGCGAGGCGCAGAAGGCGTCGGCGACCGCCGGGTCGCCGTGGCGGACGAGCAGCGAGGCCTGCAGGGCGATCGCCATCCTCTCGACCACCCGGCGGGCGCGCGACTGGATCGACTCGACCTCGCCCGGCACCTCCTCTCGCAGGGCGGCCACATAGGCATCGAGTCGCGGTTCGGCTCCCCCCGCCTCGAGCACCTCGGCAAAGAAGGCATCGACCGACGCGGGACTCTTGACCATCGCGCGCAGCACGTCTAGGCACTGGACGTTCCCCGAGCCCTCCCAGATCGAGTTCAGCGGGCTCTCCCGAAAGAGCCGTGGCATGCCCGACTCCTCGACGAAGCCGTTGCCGCCGTGACACTCCAGGCACTCGACAGCGTGCGCGGGGGCGCGCTTGCAGATCCAGTACTTGAGCACGGCGTTTGCGATCCGCTTCAGGCTCTGGGCCTCTGGGTCGCCGGCGATCGCCTCGTCATAGGCACGTGCCAGTCGCATCGCCGAGATCGTCGCGGCCTCGGACTCCACGCAGAGATCGGCGAGCACGTTTCGCATCAGCGGCTGGTCGATCAGCGCGGTGCCGAAGGCCGAGCGACCCTCGGCGTGGTGGAGGGCGTGGGCGGCACCCGCCCGCATTCCAGTCGCTCCGCCCAGCACGCAATCCAGGCGCGTGTGGTTGACCATCTCGATGATCGTCGGAACCCCGGCGCCCTGATCGCCGATCAGCCAGGCCGAGGCCGCATCGAACTCGATCTCGCTCGAGGCATTGGAACGATTGCCCAACTTGTCCTTCAGCCGCTGCAGGCGGAAGCGGTTGCGCTCGCCATCTGGTGTCCAACGCGGGAAGAGGAAGCAGGAAATGCCGCCCTCGGTCTGGGCTAGAACGAGAAAGGCGTCACACATCGGCGCCGACATGAACCACTTATGGCCGGTCAGCTCGTACTCGGCACCGGGGCCGCCGCCGTTGACGGCCCTGGCCACGGTGGTATTGGCGCGGACATCGCTGCCGCCCTGCTTCTCGGTCATCCCCATCCCCGCCAGCGCCCCGCTCTTCTCGTTCGTCGGTGCGTCGTGCCGGTCGTACTCGGCGGAGAGGAAGCGTGGCTCCCACTCGGCCGCGATCTCGGGCTGGGACCGCAGCGCCGGGATCACCGAGTAGGTCATCGAGATCGGACAGCCGATCCCGGCCTCGGCCTGCGACATGCACATGAAGGCGGCACCGCGCGCGACGTGGGCGCCGGGGCGAGGTTCCTTCCAGGGTGAGGCGTGCAGCTCATGGCTGACCGCGAGACCGAGCAACTCATGCCAGGCGGGGTGGAAATCGACCTCGTCGACCCGGGTCCCGAAGCGGTCGTGGGTTCTCAGCCTCGGCGGGTTCTCGTTGGCCTGGGCGCCGAGCTCGATGATGCGGGCGCTGCCCGCCAGCGCCCCCACGGCTGAGATCCGCTCCTCGGCCCACCCGGCGCCCTCGCGGTGCACCGCCTCGCGCAGGGGCACGTCGGCCTCATAAACGTTGTAGTCGACAAGGGGGGACGGTTGGTTGAAGACCTCGTGGGTCTCCCGCGAAGCTGGGGGCTCGACGGTTGCCACACCGCCATTCTCGCAGGAGACCCCGCTGCGGGTCAGGCCGAGGCCGGCTCGGGCTGTGGATCGGGCCTGATGATCACGGTGTCGGCGACCTCGAGGACCTCATCGGCCGGCATCCCGACTCGCCCCGCATGGTCTCGAACGGCCTCGATGCCGCTCGCCTGGTAGACGCAGACCGTGCCCAGCGTTCCTCCCGGCTCGGCGATCACGTAGCTGCGAATCCAGCTGATGTCCTGCGGGAAGTCGCTATTGGCGACCTCCTTGGAGCGCGCGGCGGTCGCCTCGAGCTCCGCCGCGCTCTGCCAGGCCTGCGTCCTGCGGATCACGTAGGTGTTCATTGTCTCGTTCCTTTCGCTCGCTTGGCTAAATTACCGACCGACGGTCGGTTAATATACTCGAGGCCGTGGCGGCGCGCACAGGAATGAGGGGCAGGCCCAGTGAGGGGGCGCGCGAGGCGGTCTTGGCGGCTGCGACCGAACTCTTCGTCGAGCGCGACTACGAGGAAGTCTCGATCGAGGAGATCATCGGGCTCTCGGGGGTGAGCCGCGGCGCGCTCTACCACCATTTCCCGACCAAGCTCGAGCTCTTCAAGGCAGTCTTTCAGGCCAGCGAGCGGCGGGTGCTCGAACGGATTGCGTCGCAGCTGACGGGCGCTTCGGGCAGTCCTCTGGGCGCCCTGGTCGAATCGGCGCAGGCCTATATGCGGGCGGCGGAGACCGATCTAGAGCTGCAGCGCATCGGGCTCGGGCAGAGCCGAGCCGTCCTCGGTTGGGAGGGCTGGCGCCAGGCGGCAGCCGAGCTCGGAGTCGGGTTCGCGCTCGCTGGTGTTACTGCGGCGATCGAGGCGGGGGAGTTGCCTCCGCATGACCCCGAGGTGCTGGCGATCATCGTGTTGGGCGCAATGATCGAGGCGGCGATGCTGATCGTGGTCGCCGAGGATCGAAGCCTCGCTCGGGAGCGCTCCGAAGCGGTGGTCACCGACCTGCTCACCGGCCTGCGCCGGTAGCGCTGCCCGGCGCGCCGCCTCGATAGCATCGCGCGCCGATGGCCGAGAAGATTAAAGTCCAGAACCCGATCGTCGAGCTCGATGGCGATGAGATGACCCGGATCATCTGGGCCTTCATCAAAGAGCAGCTGATCCTCCCCTATCTGGACCTCGAGCTCATCTACTTCGATCTCGGAATCGAGAGTCGTGACGCGAGTGAGGATCAGATCACCGTCGATGCGGCGAATGCGATCAAGCACCACGGCGTGGGGGTCAAGTGCGCGACGATCACACCCGACGAGGCACGGGTGCAGGAGTTTGGCCTCAAAGAGATGTACCGCTCACCCAACGGGACGATCCGCAACATCCTCGGTGGAGTCATCTTCCGAGAGCCGATCGTGATCTCCAATGTGCCGCGGCTGGTGCCGGGCTGGACCAAACCGATCGTGATCGGCCGTCACGCCTTTGGTGACCAGTACCGGGCGACCGACATGGTGGTTGGCGGCGAGGGAACGCTGACACTGACATTCACGCCCAGAGACGGCTCGGAGCCGCAGGAGCTCGAGGTTTATGAGTTCCCCGCCGGCGGTGTCGCGATGGCGATGTACAACCTCGATGACTCGATTCGCGACTTTGCCCGCGCCTCGATGCGCTACGGCCTCGATCGCGGCTATCCGGTCTACCTGTCGACCAAGAACACGATCTTGAAGAAATACGACGGCCGTTTCAAGGACCTCTTCGCCGAGGTCTATGAGGCGGAGTTCAGGACCGAGTTCGAGGCGGCCGGGATCACCTACGAACACCGCCTGATCGACGACATGGTGGCCGCCGCCCTGAAGTGGGAGGGTGGCTACGTCTGGGCCTGTAAGAACTACGACGGCGACGTGCAGTCTGACACCGTCGCCCAGGGTTTCGGTTCGCTCGGCCTGATGACCAGCGTGCTAATGAGCCCAGACGGCAAGACCGTGGAGGCCGAGGCCGCACATGGCACCGTCACGCGTCACTATCGCCAGCATCAGCAGGGCGAGCCGACCTCGACCAACCCGATCGCCTCGATCTTCGCCTGGACCCGTGGCCTCGCGGCGCGCGGAAGACTCGACGAGACGCCTGAGGTCTCCCGTTTTGCCGAGACTCTGGAGCGGGTCTGCGTGGAAACGGTCGAAGGCGGCAAGATGACCAAAGACTTGGCGCTGCTCGTCGGCGCCGGACAGCAGTTTCAGAGCACCCAGGAGTTCCTCGGCTCAATTGATCAGAACCTTCGCCAGGCGATGGCCTAGGCCAAAGCGCACCCCCCGAATCTAGGAGACGATTCCGTGAGCACTTCCGTCAAAGTCACAGTCACCGGCGCCGCAGGACAGATCGGCTACGCACTCTTGTTCAGGATTGCCAGCGGCCAGATGCTCGGACCTGAGACCCCCGTAGAGCTCAGCCTGCTCGAGATTCCCGACGCCATCAAGGCGGCCGAGGGCACGGCGATGGAGCTCGACGATTGTGCCTTCCCGCTGCTTTCGCGGATCGATATCTTCGATGAGCCGAAGGCAGCCTTCGACGGTTGCAACATCGGCCTCTTGGTCGGTGCCCGGCCGCGCGGGCCGGGGATGGAGCGCTCCGATCTGCTCGAGGCCAACGGCGGAATCTTCAAGCCGCAGGGGGAGGCGATCGCCGCCGGTGCCGAGTCCGACGTCCGGATCCTGGTCGTCGGTAACCCGGCCAATACCAACTGCCTGATCACGATGTCCAACGCCGACGGCGTGCCGCGCGAGCGCTTCACCGCGATGATGCGCCTCGACCACAATCGTGCTCGCGCACAGCTTGCAAATAAGCTCGGCCGGCCCCTGGCAGAGGTGAGCAACATGACCGTCTGGGGCAACCACTCCACCACTCAGTATCCGGACCTCATCAACGCCAAGGTCGGCGGTGAGAGCGCCTGGGCGGCCGTCGATGACGAGGCCTGGATCGCTGAGGAGTTCATCCCCCGGGTGGCAAAACGTGGCGCTGTCATCATCGAGGCGAGGGGAGCCTCCAGCGCCGCCTCAGCGGCAAACGCGGCAATCGATCATGTTCACGACTGGGTCCTCGGTACCCCCGATGGAGACTGGGTTTCGATGGGCGTCCCCACCGACGGCTCCTACGCTGTCGAAGAGGGAATCGTCGCCGGGCTGCCCTGCACTTGTTCAGGCGGGGAGTGGTCGCCGGTCGAGGGGCTCGAGGTCCCCGAGTTTTCGCGAACGAGGATCGACGCCAGCGCTGCCGAGCTTCGCGAGGAGCGCGACGCGGTCGACCAGCTCGGCCTGCTCTGAACCGAGCTGGTCGATCGGGTGCGAACTAGGAGGCGCTGTAGGTGCGCCCTTTCTTCTTGACCCTTTTCTGTTTCTCGAGGTCACTGAGCACTCGGTACAGATAGTTGGGCTTGATTTTCATCGATTTCGCGATCTCAGAGGCCGTGATCCCGGGATTCTGTTTGATCAGCTCGACCGCCTGATCAGCGCGGGTGCCGCCGCTGCGACGACGACGACGACGCCGGCGGGTTTTTTTAGGAGCTGACGGAGCTGACGCTTTTGCGGTCGAACCTTTGGGGCGACCCGGGCGCCGGCCGGTGCCGGTGGCTTTACCACCAAGCTCGGCGAGGGCCCGCTCGAGACGTCTGCGCTCGTCGTCTAGCTCGGCGAGGCGCTTCTTGACCAGCTCACGTGCCTCGTCGAGCGCGTTGGTGATGCTAGGCATTGTGTGTATTTCCTTTCGTTCCCATCGGCATTTCGCCTCCCACACTCGGTAGTCCCACAGATCTGGAGTGTCGCACAGTCACTATGACACTGAGTGCAGCTCGACAATCACGCCGAGGTGCGATTGTCTATTTGGTCGAAACTGGGAGGGTTCGGGTCAGGTCAGATAACTCTTTGAGTTTGACACTCCTCCGGGATTCGTATCACGTTCCGCACTAGCCCAAGTCCTTCCACGCCGAGAAGATCGCCGCGGAGGGGCGTGCTCAGGGCACCTGAGGCCAGGTGAGAAAGACATCAGTTGTGGGTCCATGACTCACCGAGTGGAGCAGGGCAAGCCCGAACACTGCTGGTGGACCTGTCATCTCTGTCGAAGCGCCCGCTGCCGAGGATGTGGCACACCGAGTTGAGCCTCCAGGTGACATGGTGAACGATGAAGTCCTCCCCAGGGCCGACCGGTGCCCGCGCCGGCGAGCGCCGCGGGGGCGAGGCCGGCAAGCTTGGGGGGGCTGAGTTGTGGCAGATAGCGCACATGCCGGCATCCTCATTGCGGTCGGGGGTGAAGCGCTTCCAGCCCGCCCTGCCCTGGTTGCCATCGACCCCCCATGCCACAGCCCATTGGCAACATCACCGCGCGGGCTGCCGCGATGGCCTTGGTGCGGATTATTCCCGATTGCGCTCCGAGGCCCACGTCGGTGAGCCGCCCCCGCGCTCAGCGGGAAACCGATCGCCGAGCGATGCCTGGCGAGCCGCGACTCGCTGAACGCGAAGGCGGCCACCTGGATGGAAGACCGCGCACGCTTATGGACGTCACGATTGGCAATTCGGTCGCGCTGGCGGCTGGGCTCCACATCCATCCCCGACGGCGCGCTACCGATCGCCCGGCCGGGTGAGTTGCTCGGCGAGCAGAGCTCGACCGATCCGGGCCGCGGTTTGTGCTGAAGGCGGCCCTGGGCCGCCGGCTCAGCGTCGGCGGATCTTCGGCAGGGTCCTGAACACGGCGTCCCAAAGCGGGGAGGAGACCCCGAAGCCGTAGCGATGGTCTTGGAAATGGTGGCGCATGTGCTGCTCGCGCAGCCGTTTGCCGAGGTCAGACCTGGGCACGAAGTGGTGCACGTAGTAGTGCGTGTAGTCGTAGATCAAATAGCCGGCGATGAAGCCGCCGAAGAGCGGGAAGGCGGCCGGGGTTCCGAAGACCAAGACGAAGGCGCCGAAGAACAGGGCGGCCAGTGGGATCGCGACCGCTGGGGGCATGACCAGCCGCAACTTGTCGTTGGGATGATCGTGGTGGATGCCGTGGATGATGAAGTGCATGCGGCGACCGAAGGCGTTGTCGGGCTCCCAGTGGAAGACGAGCCGGTGCAGCCAGTACTCGGTCAGGGTCCAGATCCCGATGCCGGCGAGGTTGAGCGCGAGCAGCTCCCAGACCGACTGACCGCGCGCGAGGCCAAGCCACTGCATCGCGATGATCACCGGGACGAAGACGATCGCCGGCACCGCTGGGTGCACGCGCGAAAAGAAGTTGAGGAAATCGCTCTCGAACAGCTGCGGTGAGGCGGCGAGATCCTCGCTGCGGTTGTGAGCCTCCATTGCGTCTTCATGGTAGCGACGCAGCGTGCCGCTGCCGCAAGACGCGGGGAAGCTGTGAGCAGAATGTGTCAAAGACGTTGCGCTTTGCGGGAATGGCGGCCACGCGATTCCGCCGCCGTTGGCAAGATGCGCCGCGATGCCGCGCAAGCCCAAGCCGCCGAGTTGCGAGGAGTGCTTCTTTCGCAAGAACATGCTCTGTGCGCTTGAGCTCGAGGAGCCTTGCACGACGTTTCGCCCCGACAGGCCCGAGGGATTGGTCCCCCCGCGCCAGCCGGTGCTCCTGATGCGCCCCCCGCGCTGGGCGACTCAGTCCCAAGCCGCCTAAATGCGGGCCGGGTCCTCCCCAGGACCTCTCGCTCAAGCGCCCGCTCGACCTGCATCACTGCCGCAATCGCGAATCCACGGGCCTGGATGAGCCCCGGAACAAGGCGTGTGGCCCCCTGCTCGCCCCAACAACCGAGGCTGGCTATGTTTTCCCCATGCCACGACATGATCTCTTCGCCCTGACTCTCGGCGATAGCTGGAGTCGTGCGACCTACGTGAGCAGGCGCACAACCGGCTTCTCGCCCAATGTCGACGTCTACTACTGCGGCGAGCCCCAGCGAGCGGTGGTCAAGGTCGATCTGGCCGGCATGGACCTCGAGGCCGTCGGCATAGAGGTGAGTGCCCGTCAGCTGGCGATCGTCGGCGAGCGACAGGTGCAGGAGACCGAGGGACGCGTCTACCAGCAGGTTGAGATTCCCTCGGGCCCGTTTCGGCGCATCGTCGAGCTGCAGGTCGACGTCGACCCCGATGCGGCCAAGGCCACATATGAGGACGGGGTATTGCGAATCGAGCTGCCGCTGCGTGATCCCTCAGAGTCCACCCGGCGGGTGCCGATAGGGCGCGACTGATGGAGGGCAGCCCGGTCTTGGAAGTGGTCGATTCACCACTTGACGCCGAAGACGCGATCCGCGCAAACGCCCCTCTCCCCGACGCGCTGCCGGTCCTGCCGCTGCGCGAGACGGTCACCTTCCCCGACACGGTTACGCCGCTGGCGGTTGGTCAGGAGCGTTCGATCAAGCTGGTCAATGACGTGCTCGGTGCCAACCGGATGCTGGTCATGGTCGCCTCCCGCGATCCCGAGAACGAAGAGCCGGGCCCTGCCGAGCTGCACGAGGTCGGGGTCGTTGGCGTCGTCGCTCGCATGATGAAGGTCCCCGATGGCACTCTGCGGATCCTCGTCCAGGGAACTCAACGTGTCCGCCTCGGTCCCTACGTCGCCGAGGAGCCCTACCTGGTCGCCCGCGTTTCCGAGCTCCCAGATAGGGAGCTCGAGGCGAGCCCCGAACTGGAGGCGCTGACTCGCAACGTGCAGCGCACCTTCTCAGAGATCATCGAGCAGATTCCATACCTGCCCGAAGAGCTGCAGCTGGCGGTCGCCAACATCGACGAGCCATCGGCGCTCTGTTATCTGATCGCCGGCGCCCTGCGGATTGGGACCGAAGAGAAGCAGCAGCTCTTGGAGGAGGAGGACGTCGCTGCGCGACTTCGTCACCTCGCCCAGATTCTCAACCGCGAGCTCGAGGTCGTTCAACTCGGCACCCAGATCCAGTCCCAGGTCCAATCCGAAGTCGATAAAGGGCAGCGCGAGTTCATCCTGCGCCAGCAGTTGAAAGCGATCCAAGACGAGCTCGGCGAGGGCGATGAGGAGCAGGCCGAAACCAACGAGCTGCGTGAACAGATCGAGGCCGCGGAGCTGCCCGAGCATGCCCGCAAGGCCGCCGACCGCGAGCTCTCGCGACTGGAAAAACTGCCGCCGGCTGCCGCCGAGCACGGCGTGATCCGCACCTATCTGGAGTGGCTGGTCGAGTTGCCCTGGTCCAAACGCACCGAGGACAACCTCGACATCGGTCATGCCCGCGAGGTCCTCGATCAAGATCACTACGACCTCGAGAAGATCAAGGACCGGATCCTCGAGTACCTGGCGGTGCGCAAACTGAACCCAGACTCGCCCGGCCCGATCCTCTGCTTCGTCGGGCCACCGGGGGTCGGCAAGACCAGCCTCGGGCGCTCGGTCGCCAGAGCCCTCGGCCGCGAGTTCGAGCGGATCTCGGTGGGCGGGGTGCGTGATGAGGCGGAGATACGCGGCCACCGTCGCACCTACATCGGCGCCCTGCCCGGGACGATGATCCGCGCCCTGCGCGACGCCGGCACCCGCAACCCCGTGTTCATGATCGATGAGATCGACAAGATGGGTGCCGACTTTCGTGGCGACCCCGCCTCGGCGATGTTGGAGGTCCTCGACCCGGCTCAAAACGACTCCTTCCGCGATCACTATCTAGACCTCGAGTTCGACCTCTCAGAAGTGCTCTTCATCGCCACCGCGAACGTGCTCGACACGATCCCGACGGCGCTCCAAGACCGCATGGAGACGATCGAACTCGCCGGCTACACGCTCGATGACAAGAAGCACATCGCCAGCCGCTACCTGGTTCCGCGTCAGATCTCTGCGAACGGGCTGAAGCCCTCCCAGATCGAGTTCGCCGAGCCGGCCCTGACCGCGATCATCGAGGAGTACACCCGCGAGGCTGGGGTTCGCAATCTGGAGCGCCAGATCGGCAGCGTCTGCCGCAAAATCGCCCGCGAAGTTGCCGAGGGCAAGATCAATGGAAAGGTCCGGGTTTCCGCCAAACGGGCTCGTGAGCTGCTCGGCCGCCGCCGCGTCTTCGCCGAGCAGCGACGGCGGACCAAGGATCCCGGAGTTGCGACCGGTCTTGCCTGGACGCCAACCGGAGGCGATGTCCTCTTCATCGAGGCGACTGCGATGCCGGGCTCGGGTGGACTGACGATCACCGGTCAGCTCGGTGACGTGATGAAAGAGTCCGCGCAGGCGGCGCTCTCCTACGTGCGTGGCCACTGGCAAGAGATCGCCCCCGAGCTCGAAGAGGAATGGTTTGCCAAGCACGACATCCACATCCATGTTCCGGCCGGCGCCGTCCCCAAGGACGGGCCCTCGGCGGGGGTCGCGATGACGGTCGCGCTCAGCTCGCTGATAAGCGCGCGGCCGGTCGGAAACGAGGTGGCGATGACCGGCGAGGTGACCCTTACCGGGCAGGTGCTGCCGATCGGTGGCCTCAAGGAGAAGTCCCTCGCCGCCCAGCGCGCCGGGATCAAGCGCGTGCTCGTTCCTGAGCGCAATGAGGGTGACGTCAGCGAGATCCCCGAGCGCGAGCGCAGCGAGCTTGAGTTCATCTACGTCGACGAGGTCTCAAAGGCGATCGAGGCCGCCCTCACCTAGCCTTCCCGTTGATGGAGGCAGCCGAGGCGCTGGGCGGCGCCAGAATTCCATACTTGGCGGCGACCCGAGCCTGGGCCGGCGCCCGCTCGCGCGCTTTTTGGATCGTCGCCGGTTTCTCGCTACTCGCCGCTGGGCTGCGCTTTGCCAGCCTTGGTGTGCAGTCCTACCACCACGACGAGATCGTTACCGCGGTGCGCGTCCTGAACGGCAGCTTCATTCACGCGATGAACGCGGTGAACTACAGCGAGTCGGCTCCGCCGCTCTACTACGCGTTGGCCTGGGTCTGGACCCAGTTCACCGGGACCGGGGAATTCGGATTGCGGGCGCTCTCAGCGCTCGCCGGGGTGGCGACCGTGCCGGTCGGCTACCTGATCGGCCGCGAACTGCGCGGTACGCGGGTCGGGCTGGTCAGCGCGGCGCTGATCGCGGTCAACCCGATGCTTCTCTGGTACTCACAGGAGGCGCGCGCCTACGCGCTGTTCACGCTCCTGGCCGCGATCTCGGCCCTCTTTTTCCTGCGCTCGTTGCAAGCTGGCCGGCGCAGGGATCTGCGCGCCTGGGGGATCGTCTCGGCCCTCGCCCTGGCCACCCACTACTTCGCCTTCTTCCCGATTGCAGCCGAGTCGCTCTGGCTGTTGCGGCGCCGCGGCCGGCGCACGCTCTCGGGCCTTTGGATCCTGCTCCTCGCAGGAGTCGCGCTGGCGCCGCTCGTCATCCACCAGACCTCGATTGGCCACGCCGAGTGGATCGGCGAGCACGCGCTCGGACACCGTCTCTGGGAGACAGCCTCGACCTTCATGGTCGGCGAGACAGGCGAAATCATCGCCCGCCCCGACAGCCCCTGGCCGGCCCTGGTGCCCTTCCTCCTTGCGCTCGGCGCGCTGCTCCTCGTTTGGCTTCGTGGCGAGCGCGGAGAGCATCGCGCGGCGGCAATTCCCCTGATCCTCGCCGGCGCCACCGTCGGCTTGCCGCTGGCGCTAGCGATCCTCGTGCCGGGAGAGGATTACGTCCTCGCCCGCAATCTGCTGCCGGCCCTCATCCCGCTGCTCGTCGCGGTGGCGGTCGGCGTGACGATGCCGAGGGCGCGCCGCCTCGGCGGCCTCCTTGGCGCCGGCCTATTTGCCTACTCGCTGGTCTTTTGCATCCTCGCCAGTGTCTCGCCGGCCCTGCAGCGCCCCGACTGGGACGGGGTTGCAGAACGCCTCGGCGAGCCGAGTGCGCCGCGGGCGATCGTCACCTGGACCCTGGGCCAGGCGCCCCTTCACCACTACCTGGCCGGCGGCTCGTTTCAGGTCTTCGCCAAGGAACCCCTGCACTGGCAGGTCCACGAAGTCGATTTCGTTTCCGACGGACCCTCGCGCCCGGTTTCACGGCATCTGCTCGGACCGGGCTTTCGCCAGGTCTCCTACGAATCGCTTGGGCGTCTGTATCTGCGCCGCTACGCGCTTCCCGGTCCCGACCTTGGACGCCTGCGCCTGCCGACCGTGCGCGAGGCGGAACTCAACTTTCGCAATAACGGTGTCTTGGTCAATGGTGTTGGACCGGGTTAGGATTGGCCCTTCTTTGAACCGAAAGCATCGCATCGGACTGCCGCGGGGCGATCTAGGTCGGAGTACTTGGTCGAATCGAAAAATACGGAGATCCTGCTGCGCGCCGACCGCCGTGTGAATTCAACGCCTTCAGCGTCGGTAAGGCCACCAAGAACAAGAAGAAGGGCACGCTGAGCCTGAGCGTCACACTCCCTGGTCCGGGCTCGCTCGCCGCGAGCCTCAGCAACAAGCTGAGCGCCCAGCTTCCCCAACCCCAGGCGGCAGGGAAGATTCAGATCACGATCAAAGCGGCGGGCAAAGGGATCAAATCCCGGGCTCGCAGCGGCAAATTGAAGGGGACGCTTCACCCCGCCCAACGAAGCTCCCAACACGCCATCTGGGCCGGTTCAGCTCAGCAAGACTGTGAGGAAACACAAGAAACCGGGTAAACACAAGGCTGGCAAACACCGGCCCTAGCCCGTCGCTTGCTCTTGACGGTCTATCCTCCGACGGCAACCGCAGATCCAGTGAGGAGAGGGCATGGCCAATACAACCAAGGCGACACAGACCGCCGACCGCGCCGCCGACCTTTATTCGGCCGCGCGTGAGAACCCCTACGTGCAGCGCCTGATCGAGGACGATGACCTGCGCGACAACCTGCGCGAGGCCTTCGAAGCCGCCCGCGGCGCCTACGGACGGGCCACCGGCAACGGCAAGGGCCCGGTCAAGGCCGTGACCAGCGATCGCAAGGTCCAGCGTGACCTGCGCCAGGCGGCGGAGAGCCTGCGCGAGGCGACCGATCAGCTCCGCGCCCCGCGCAAGCGCAAGGGCAGCCGTCTGGGCCGGCTGATCCTCTTTGGCGTCGTCGCCGGAGGAATCGCACTGGTGCTCAGCGAGGGTGCCCGGAAGACGGTGCTCGACGCCCTCTTTGGGGCCGAAGAGGAGTTCGAGTACACGAGCTCCACCAGCATCAACGGGGCTTAGTGCCCCGCCTCGCCTTAGCCGACAGAATCGTGATCGGGCGCTAATGGAGGCAGCCACCAAAGACCGCGAGCTGAGCGGCGAGAAGGCCCAGCGCATCGTTGACGCGATGCGTGAGAGCGTTGCCAAGCGCGGCGCTGCGGGATCGACCTTCGAGCACGTCGCCGGTAAGGCGGGTGTCAGCCGCGGCCTGTTGCACTACTACTTCGGGACCAAGGAGCGGCTGCTGGTCGAGGTCGTCCGTCGCGACAGTGAGCTGCGGGTCGCGCGCCTCGATGAGGCGCTGGCCAAGGCCGAGTCCGTCGATGACGTTCTCGACGTCCTTGTCTCCAGCCTCACCGACCTGATCGAGAACGAGCCCGGATTCTTCCTCCTGCTCTATGAGCTGTTCAGCGCCGGGCGGCGCAACCCGGATATCCAACGCGAGGTCGGCCAGCTCTTTGAGCGCACCAGGACCCACGTCGCCGAGGTACTTGAGACAAAGGAGCGCGAGGGTGTCCTCAGTCTCCGCCACGATGCCGAGGCGATTGTCTGCTTTCTCTTTGCTGTCGGCGACGGATTTGCCCTGCAAGCTCTCTCGGATCCCGGACGAGACCTCGACGCGGCCCTCGCGGCCGGCACCTCCTCGGCGCGTTTCTTGCTCGTCGACGAGTGACCCTCCTCACCCCTATCCCATAGTTGTAGAAGCGCGAACCTCCATGTCCGGGGTTTGTGGCGTGACTATTATCGACCCGTGAGGTATCTGTGTATTTCGATGGACGCTGGCGAGTCTTGGGACTGCTCGCCGCCAAGCCGACCCAGAACGAGAAAGTCCCGCCAAGCGGGCCTTTGCGCCTAATCTTGATCGTCGGGGACGAGACGCGCGACCTGAACCCCGTATCTCCAGTCGGGCGAGTTCTCCGCGTTCAACCGCTCCGCCTCCGCCTCAGCGGGCACCTCCGCCCAAAACGCCTTGGTCAGGGTCGCATCCTGGGCGCTGTCGGGTTCGCCAACCTAGGTTCAGAGCGCTACGAAGACGTGCTCAAAGCGAGCATTTCGCCGCGGGAATTTCATGCTCCGCAATCTAGGAGCTTCGACAACGAAGGGATAGCCGTGACTCTCCTCACAGACACCGGGGGTAGCTAGGGCAGAGGCTGGCAGGTGAGCCAATGCGCGCCTCAATGATCCAGCTCTCGGGTTTCCTCGGACGTCACCGCCGTTGGGTTCTCGGCGGTTGGATCGTCGCCTTGGCCATCGCCCTGCCGATCGCCTCCCACCAGACCGACCACCTGACCGGCGGCGGCTTCGAAGTGCCGGGCAGCCAGTCCAAGGCGGTTGGCGAGGAGATCGAACAGAACTACGCCTCGCGTACCGGTGGCATCGCTGTGATTCTCAGAGCCGAGCCGGGCGCCGATCGGCGCTCGCGGGTGCTCGCCGTGGATCGAGTCAGACACACCGTGGCGGGCGTCGGCGGCTTGGCTCTCTCCGCCCCCACGGTTCGCCGCGCAGGGTCCCAGCTGCAGAGGACCGGCACAGCGATGCTCGCCCTCGACAGCGACCTGAGCCCCGACCGCCAGACCGATGCGGCCTCGACCTTGCGTTCTGATCTCTCCCCGGGGCAGGCTGTCGGCGGCGTGACCCCGTATCTGGCGGGCCAGGCAACGGTCTGGGCGGGGATGCAGGAACTCTCCAAGAAGGACCTGGCCGAAGCCGAGGCGGGTGGCTTTCCGATCGTCGCCCTGATCTTGCTGATCGTCTTCGGTTCGCTCGCCGCCGCGGCCCTGCCGCTGGCGCTCGGCTTCATCAGCGTGATCATCACCGGGGCGCTGATCTACTTCATCTCGCTGCAGATGGAGACCTCGGTCTTCGTCACGAACATGGCCTCGATGATCGGGATCGGGGTGGCGATCGACTACTCACTCTTCATCCTGGCCCGCTACCGCCAGGAGCGTCGCGGCGGGCGGGGTCCCGAGGAGGCTCGCTCGCAGGCGCTCGCGACCTCCGGGTTGGCGGTCAGCTTCTCGGGCCTCGCCGTGGTCGTTTCGCTGGCCGGTCTGTGGATGATCCAGAATCAGGCGCTGCGCTCGATGGCGCTTGGCGCCATGGTCGTCGTCGCCGTCTCGATCCTGACCGCGATCACCCTGCTACCGGTGCTGATCGCGATGCTCGGCGATCGGGTGATGGCGGGCGGGGTGGTGGCGAGGGTGATCGGGTTCTTTAAACGCTCAATTTTCCGCCGGAGCGCAGCGGAGCGCACATCATCTGGCGCCGTGGCGTCGCCGGCGAGTGTCGAAGGCGTGGTGGAGTCCTCGGCGTTTTGGCAGAGCTGGACGGCGCGGGTGATGGCCCGACCCTGGACCGCGATCATCCTCGTCGGCTCCTTCCTCTCGATCCTCGCGATCCCGCTGCTCTCGATCCAAACAGGGACCCAGGCGCTGACCCAGTTCCCGCGGGGCAGCGACGTTCGGGTCGGCAACGAACTGGCCGCCAGAGAGCTCGGCGGGGGCGCCGATCCGGTCCAGATCACCGCGGTTTTCAACGGTCCCACCGAGCGGGGCGCCGTTGCGGCCTTCCAGCGGCGCCTGCGCTCGACGCCGGGGGTCGCCTCGGTTGAGCCGCCGGCATTCGCTCCGGGGAGCGTGTTGATCCAGGCGATCTCGAGGGCCGGCAGCGAGTCAGACGCCGCCGTCGGGCTGGTCGAATACCTACGCGACGCGGTGGTGCCATCGAGCGCCCTGGCCAAGGTCGCGAGCGTCGACGTCGGCGGCGAAACCGCGCGCAGCCACGATGCCCGGGTGCAGATCAGCGGCTCGATGTGGAAGATCGTCCTCTTCGTCTTGGCGCTCAGCTTCCTGGTCTTGATGGTGATGCTGCGCTCGCTGCTCTTGCCGCTAAAGGCGGTCATCATGAACCTGCTCTCGATCGGGGCAGCGTTCGGGGTCTTGGTCGCGGTCTTCCAGTGGGGCTGGTTCGACGGCCTGCTCGGCTTTGAAAGTCAGGGCGCGCTTGACACGATCAACGTGCCGCTTATCTTCGCGATCGTCTTCGGCCTCTCGATGGACTATGAGGTCTTTCTGATGTCGCGCATTCGTGAGCGCTACGCCGTGCACGGCGACAACGAGAGAGCGGTCGCCGAGGGGCTCTCCTCCAGCGCCCGCACGATCTCCTCGGCGGCGCTGATCATGACCTCGGTTTTCTCGGTCTTCGTCCTCACCGGCGTGCCCTCGATCAAGGAGCTGGGCCTCGGCTGTGCGGTTGCGATCGCTCTCGATGCGACCCTGGTGCGGCTGATCCTGGTGCCGGCGGCGATGAAGCTGCTCGGCGATTGGAACTGGTGGATGCCCTCCTGGCTGGAGCGGGTATTGCCCAACCTAAACTTCGAGGACCGCGGCGCTCGGCCCGAGCCGGTCGAGGCCTGAGGCCTAACGCAGCGCGGCTCGGTGTCCGGATCGGCTCCGCGATCCTGGAGTCGACTCGCTGAGCTGAGGGGGGTTGGGGTGATCGCCTTTAGCCGCGGACTAGGCCTGAGCACCGCGCGGGCATAGGATTGAAACGTGGCCGCACCGACCTCGACACGAGCCGACCCCGATCGCGACCTCGCTTTCGTCGGCGCCGCGCACCAGGCCGAGGCACTGCGGGCGGCCGAGGTCTCAGCCGGTGAGCTGGTGCGCATGTCACTGGCGCGGATCGAGCGCTTTGACCCTGAGCTAAATGCCTTTCGCAAGGTATTTGCCGAGAAGGCCCTGCTCGAAGCCGAGCAGGCAGAGGCGCGCCTCAAGGCGGGCGAGGAGCGCCCGCTTTTGGGCGTGCCAATCGCGATCAAGGACGAAGTCAACGTCGCCGGCGAGATCAACATGCATGGGACCGACGCCTTCACCGAGCCGGCCCGAGAGGATTCTGAGATGGTGCGGCGGCTGCGCGAGGCGGGAGCGATCATCATCGGCCTGACGCGCCTGCCGGAGCTCGCGATCTGCGGCTTCACCGAGTCCGCGACGCAGGGGGTGACCCGCAATCCGTGGAACCCGCAGCGGACCCCGGGTGGCTCCAGCGGCGGCTCGGCGGCCGCCGTCGCCGCCGGCTTGGTCCCGATCGCTTCAGCCGGCGATGGCGGGGGCTCGATCCGCATTCCGGCCGCCTCCTGTGGGCTGTTTGGACTAAAGCCCTCGCGCGGACGCATCTCCCTTGCCCCCGACCTCGAAGGCTGGACCGGCCTCGCGGTGCTTGGCAGCCTCTCTCGGACCGTGCTCGACTCGGCGCTCTGGCTCGATATCGTCGCCGGCGGCTCGAGCGAGCCCGAGGCACCGCCACCTCCGGAGCGGGCGTTTGTCGAGTCGGCCAAGACCGCACCGGGCAAGCTGCGCGTCGCCTGGTCGACCGCCGCGCCCCGCGCCGCCGCGCCGCCACTGATTTCCGAAGAGGTCAAGAGAGCAGTCGCCGACACCGCCGAGCTACTCGCCTCCCTCGGGCATGAGGTCAGCCAACGGGATCCGGCCTGGGGGGCGATCGGTAATAACGTCACGCCACGTTTTCTGCGCGGGGTCTCAGAGACCGTAGATTCAGTTCCCCATCCCGAGCGCTTGGAACGGCGGACGAGGGGCTTCGGGAGGCTTGGGCGCAATCTCCCCGATGCCGTATTTGAGCGTGCGATGCGCGGCCGTCAGGCCGACGCCGCCCGCGTCAACGCGATCTTTGACTCCGTCGATGTTCTGCTCACTCCGGTAATGGGCGGAACGGCCCTGCCGGTACGCCGCTGGGAGGGTCAGGGCGCCATCCGCACGGTGCTTGGCATGAGCCGCTTCTATCCCTTCTGCGTGCCGTGGAACCACCTCGGGAACCCGGCGATGGCAGTCCCCTCGGGCTTTGACGCCGATGGCATGCCGCTCTCGGTTCAGGTGATCGCCCGCCCCGGCGAGGAGTCGACCCTGCTCTCGCTCGCCGCTCAGCTTGAGGCCGAGCGGCCGTGGGCCGACCGGCGCCCGCCGATCTCCTGATGCGCTTGGGCTGACACGACGCCGCCCTCCTCGGGGCGGCGAGAGGGCTCCTCGCTGGGTCGGCGACTTAGGCCGGAAAGACGCGTCTCATTCGCACCAGCTCGCGGATCTTGCCCCGCGGGCGGATGCGGCCGCGCAACATCGACCTCACCGGGCTCGTCCCGGGGCGGGTTGCCAGCACCCAGTCGGCCCAGGTCGTCTCGAAGGTGACGCTTGGGTTGGGCGCTTCACCCGGCTCGGCCCGCGTCGCGCCGTTATCGACCACCAAGTGCCAGGGATCGGCATCACTGAAGCGCCACTGGTAGACCAGCGGCGAGCCGTTGGCGGCGCCGCCGTCGGCCGAACGGGCGACGATGTCGAAGAACAGTCGCTGCAGCTCGGGCGAGGATTCGGGCTCGACCAGGCCGGGCTGGCCGACGACGCCAGCCTTCAGCAGCTTGATCTGGTTGACGGCGATCTCCTCCTCGGAGAGCTCGTGGTCAAAGGGGAAGACCCCGGGTGGCATCTCCTCGGTCGGGAACCCGATCGTCCGCCAGCGTTGGCGGATCAGCTTCAGGCCGAAGGCGAAGATGTCCTCGAGGCTGAAGCCGTAGCACTCGGTGTACTCGAGGTCCCAGTCGGGAGGTGTGAATACGGCAACCCCGTAGGGAAGGGTTTCGCGCAGCAGCTCGACCACCGCCGCCTTGCACTCCTCCGACTCGGCGAGCAGCTCAGATAGCACTTTGACCCCGAAGCCGATGTGGCGCTGCTCGTCTTTGGAGACGTTCTCCATGCCCGAGCTGAAGCCAGGAAGCGTCCCTTCCTTGGCGAGAAAGTCCTCGATGAAGTGCTGCCCGGGTTGGGCGAGGCTGCCCTCGACAATCAGGTGGTAGAGGGTGATCGCCTGCGCGTACTTGGGCAGTGAGCGGTCCTTGCGCAGTTCCTCGGCCATCACGTCGAGGCGATCGAAGATGCCGTGGTAGCCCCAGTTGAGCTGGGGCAGGGTGGAGGCCAGCGTCGCCTGCAGCGAGTCGCCGCTGACGCCGATCACCTCTTTGAAGAAGCGGTGAAAGAAGACCGAGTGGCGAACCTCATCGACCTGCTGGGTGGCGAGGAAGTAGGCCTGCTCCTCGCTGGGCGCGGCGCTGATGTAGGGGGCGAGGGTATCGGCGACCCGGTCCTCGCCATAGAAGAACATCGAGTAGATCCACATCGCCGAGCGGCGCTGGATCTCGCTGAGTCCATCCCAACCCGCCTGATCCTCGGAGAAGTCGATGTCATAGGCACTCCAGTTACCGTGCTCCCAGCGTTGGTAGAGGTCGACATAGCTGACGTTGGCCATCAGACTCTGGGCGGCGACGCTCATTGCTTCTCCTTTTGGGGTTGCGCTCTCAACGGCCTGAGCCTAGCGAAACTGGCTGTCCAGCCAGACCGGGGTGGACAATATGGTGGGTCCGATGCCATTCCCCTGGAAGCGACATGACCGCTCGCGGATCTTCTACGTCGAGTGCCAGTGTGGCGCCGAGTTCCAGGTTACCTACGAGCCCGCGGCGGCCCTGCACGCCGGGCCGGACCGCTTCCTCGTCGAGCTCTCGGGCGCCTGCCCGTCCTGCGGGTTGCGGCTGGAGGAGATCGAGCCGCTGGGCGAGGTGCCTACGCCGCCGCCTTCGGCGGGTCAATCTCGCGCTTGAGGATCTTGCCGGTCGGCCCCTTGGGCAGCTCGTCGAGGAACCAGACCGCGCGCGGGTACTTGTAGGCGGCGATTCGCTCCTTGACGTAGGCGCTGACCTCCTCGGCGCTCAGCTGTTCGCCTTCGTGCAGCACAACCGCGGCGCCGATCTCCTCGCCCCACTGATCGTGGGGGATACCGAGCACGGCTGCTTCGCGGATCTTCGGGTGCTCGTAGAGGACCTCCTCAACCTCGCGTGGGTAGACGTTGTAGCCGCCGCGGATGATCAGGTCCTTCTTGCGGTCGACGATGTAGAAGTAGCCATCCTCGTCGGTGCGCGCCATGTCGCCACTGTGGAACCAGCCGCCGCGCATCGTCTCGGCGCTCGCCTCGGGTTTGTGCCAGTAGCCCTTCATGATGTTGTGGCCGCGGATCACAATCTCACCGACCTCGCCCGGCTCGACGTCGTTGTCGTCCTCGTCGACGATCCGCATCTCGACCCCCTCGATCGGGGTGCCGATCGAGCCCGGCTTGCGCTCCATATCGGGATGGCCCGAACAGGCGACCGGAGAAGTCTCTGAGAGCCCGTAGCCCTCGAGGATGATCGCCCCGAAGGCGTCTTCGAAGCCGCGCAGGACCTCGACCGGCATCGAGGCGCCGCCGGTGATGCAGTTGCGCAGGCTCGAGGTGTCAAAACTCTCGCGCTCGGGGTGGTTTAGCAGCGCCCCGTACATGGTCGGCACGCCATAGAAGTGTGTGACCGCGTCGCGCTCGATCGTCGCCAGCGCCTCGCCGGGGTCGAATTTCGGCACCAGCGTGAGGCAGGCGCCAACCAGTAGCGAGGCGTTCATCCCGACCGACTGGCCGAAGGAGTGAAAGAGCGGCAGGGCGCCCAGCACGACATCGCCGGGACCGACCTCGCAGGTGGTCCGCGAGGAGATCTCGGCGTTTCGGTAAAGGTTTAGGTGGGTCAGCTCGGCGCCCTTGGGCTTACCCGTCGTTCCCGAGGTGTAGAGGATCACCGCCGTGTCGCCCTCCCCGGTCTCGGCGAGCGCCGATTCGGGCTCGACCTCGGCGAGCATCTGATCGAAGCTGCCCGAGGCGATCTCGATCAGCTCGGCGCCGGCGTCCCCGGCTCCCTCACGGGCCTCGGCACAGAACCCCTGCCAGGCAAGCAGTAACTCGGCGCCGGAATCCTGCAAATAGAAGGCGATCTCGCGCCGCTTGAGCAGGACGTTCATCGGCACGACCACACCGCCGGCGCGCAGCACGCCGTAGTAGGCGATCGGGAACTCGGGGACGTTGGGCAGCATCACCCCGACCCGGTCGCCGCGCCCCAGGCCCCTTGCGCGCAGCAGGCCGGCGAGGCGGGCCGAGGCCTGATCGAGCGCCGCATAGGTGAGCTCGAGGTCGCCAAGGCGGATCGCCGGCGCATTCGGATGCTCGGCGGCGCTATTGGTGAGGATCGATGCGAGATTCAGTCCCACGGCAACAAACCCCCCTCGGTAGGCAATCCGGTCGAGCGAGCATAAACCAGCGGATATGCTCAGCGGGATGGATGACCTCGGCCAACCAAGCTCCTACCTCGTGCTCGCCGATGGCGTCGCGGTCTACTCCAGCGACGGCAAGCAGCTGGGCAAAGTCGAGCACGTGCTCGAGGTGCCCGAGGAGGACATCTTCGACGGTTTTGTGATCGACACCAGCGTCCTTCCCGGCGGGCACCGCTTCGTCGATGCTCCCGAGGTCGAGGAGATCTTCGAACGCGGGGTCGTGCTCAAGATCGATGCGGCCGCCGCGCAGAAGTTGCCAGAACCCAGCGCGAACCCCGCTGTGCTCGAGGTCGGCGCCGATGACATGCTCCCCGGCGCCCGCCACCAGAAACTGCGCCGTGCCTGGGACCTGATCTCCGGCAAGGGCTGAGCTTCGAATTCCGGGAGCTTTGGCCCAATTTAGTCTTCTGCCTGTACGATTCCGCGCCTTGAAGATCCTTGCTTTGACATTTGCGGCCGTGCTCTCGCTCGCCGCGATCGGCTGTGGCGGCGGCTCCTCCTCCTCGACCAGCTCGACCGCAGCCAGCGGCGCGGCGAGCACGCCGAGCGAAGCCGGGTCCTCAGAAACGACCCCGGCGACGACCAAGACGAAGCCGAAGGTGACGGTGCCCAAGGGCCCACCGCCAAAGAAGCTGGAAATCAAGAACATCGAAACCGGCAGCGGCGCGGAAGCCAGGGCCGGTGATGAAGTCACCGTCCAGTACGTCGGGGTCAACTACAAGAACGGCAAGGAATTCGACTCATCCTGGAGCCGCAACGAACCCTTCAGCTTCAAACTCGGCGCCCATATGGTGATTCCGGGTTGGGACAAGGGAGTTGAAGGGATGAAGGTCGGCGGCCGGCGTGAGCTGATCATCCCGCCGAATCTCGCCTACGGCTCAGCCGGGGCGCCGCCGGCTATCGGTCCGAACGAAACGCTGGTCTTCGTGATCGACCTGCTCGCCGTCAACTGAGCCTCGCCGAGCGCCTCCGCGCACAGGGTCTCGCCGGAGCCCCGCTCGGCGATCCGGTTTCCGTCGCCGAGCGCCTGCTTGCGATCCAGGGCCAGGATCCGCGTGGCGCCCGGCTCGCGGTTCGGGCTCGGACCGAGGGGCTGAGCGCTGCCGACGTAGACCGCTGCCTGAGCGAGGAGCGCTCGTTGGTGATCACCTGGCTAAACCGCGGCACCCTGCACCTGGTGTGCAGCGAGGATTACCCTTGGCTGCAGGCGCTGACCACGCCGCGCCTACTCAGCTTCAGCGCCCGGCGCCTGGCCCAGGAGGGAGTTACGCCAGCCGCGGCCGAGCGGGCGCTGGCGAGGATCGAGCGCTCACTGGCCGAGGAGGGCCCACTGACCCGGTTCCAGTTGCGCGAGCGAGTAGATGCCCTCGGTGTGCGCACCGAGGGCCAGGCGATGCTTCACCTGCTCTTCCTCGCCGCGGTGCGAGGAATTACCGTGCGCGGTCCGATGGTTGGCAAACAGCACGCCTATGCCCTGGTTCGCGACTGGCTCGGAGAGCACAAGCCGGTCGATCGCGACCGTGCCCTCGCCGAGCTTGCGCGTCGCTATCTGGTCGGCCATGCGCCCGCCGATGATCGTGACCTGGCCAGGTGGGCGGGTCTGCCGCTGCGCGATGCGCGCGCCGCTCTGCGGGCGATTCACGCCGAGATTGAGGAGCGCGAGGACGGGCTCTTGCAACCACGCGGCGGGCCCGCGCCGGCGCCGCTGCCGGCGCCGCGGCTCCTGGGCGCCTTTGACCCGGTGCTGCTCGGCTGGACCTCGCGGGCGGAGATCCTCGGCCCACGCACCCAGCTGGTCACAACAAACGGGATCTTTCGACCGTTCGCTATGGTCGGCGGCCGCGCCGTGGCGACCTGGCGCCTGGTCAAAGGCAGAGTCTCGCTCGAGCCCCTGGCGCCGATCGCCCGCAAGGTTCGCGGGCAGCTCGCCGCCGACGCCGCCGACGTCGAGCGCTTCATGACGGGTGTCTAGCTGGACTCGACGGCGCGCTTGATCGCAGCGGCGAAGTCCTCGGCGCCCTTGCGCGCCGAGCGCAGGGCAAGGCCGACGATCAATTTGCCCAAGAAGTTGCCGGCCTGCAGCTCATTGAAGAAGGCGAGCTCGGTGTTGCCGTCATCGGTGGGAGCGAGGTCATAGCCACCGAGCGGGACGATCACCGGGGTCGAACGAGAGAGCTCCTTCCAACGAATCCGGCTCGAGGGCTCAAACTCGGTCAGTTCGAATTCGTGCTTGGCCTTGATCCCGCCGTCCTTGGCGGTGCTGGCATAGACCGTGCCGACGCCGGCAGGGCCCTCGGTCTTTTTCTCGATCTCAAGAATGCGGGCGCTGAACTTGCTGTCATTCTCGCCGTCGGCGAGAAAGGCGAAGACCTCCTCGACCGGTCGCTGGATTGTCGTGCTTGCTCCGAAGCGCTCGGCCATAATCGCGAGTATCGCAGCAATCCGGGGCAGTGCAGCACGTGGCGCGGGCCGTCCACCTCGCTGATAATGAGAACCGAACTGCGCATGACTCGGCGTCGTGGATCAGCTTCGCCAAACCCGCCGGTCAGCAGCTGAGCAATCGGGCCGCCAATATCGCTGGCCCAGTGCAGATCACCGACTCAGGTGGGATCTGCCTCGGCTTCCCAGATCGCGTTCAACGAAGACTGGATGTAGGCCCAGAGCGCTGGTGCCAAGAGGAGGTAGAGAATTAGGGCGATCCAACCGTTCAGCGGCTCCTGGCCAGCAACCCCAGAGGCAGCCTGAACCCGCTTGGTGCCACGCCAGAGACTGACCAGAGCCGGCACGATGATCAGGCCACCCGGGAAGAAGGCAAGCAGCGAGTTCGTCGGGTTCTGTCCGAGGTCATGGCCCCTGGCCTCGCCGTAGTCGCGTAGCTCGCGATTGATCCGGTACCACCAGACCAAGTGATAGACGCCGAGGGTGATGAAGGGCAGAAGTGCGACCGCCCAGAGGTTTCGGACCTTGACCTCATGTTGAGTCGCGCGGATCGTCTTTTCTTCGGCCATCTCTCTCCGTTCGGGGTGATTGGGCGGGGATATTGGCAGCTTCCGGGGCCGATCAGGTGGGCGGATTCAGCTGCGGGATCGGACGGGACGGAGAACCTGCCCCGCATTCCCCGCGGGTGCCAAAGCAGAGGTATTGGTGCCGGCGCGCCCCGACGGCAAAGGCCGGCTCGGTTTGGACGAGGCTGTTGTAGGCCGTGTCAATGTGAAATCCGATGCTGATCGAGTCGCCCGCGTCGACCAGGGTGACCACGGACCCGATCTGGCGCCCGTCGGCGAGCACCGGGGAGCCGATCGCGATCGTCGTGGTCTGGCGCTTGGAGAAATAGAGGTGCCAGTACCCCTCGGCACCGGTCTTGGCGCCGCGATGGAGGAGGACGCCGATTAAGCCAAGTGCGAAGAAGAGAATGAGGATCGGCACACCAATCCTTAAGATCCACGACTTGCGCCTCCTGCGGGCGGGGTCGGCGACGAATGGATACTCGAGGTCCGAGGCGGCGAAGCCGCCCGCCGGGGCGTCGATCGCGTATCGGTAGAGGGCGACGGCGAAAACCTGCTTCGTCGCGGCGACCAGCGTTGAGATCGCGAAGAGCCCGACCAGCGCCACTGTAGTCAGCACCAGTCCCGCCTCGGGCTGTCCCCGACTCAGGGCCGCTCCAGCCCCCAGGAGGACACAAAATGGGATCACGACGGCGATCGTCCAGGCCCCGATCGCCAGGTTCCCGGTCACCTCTTCTCCCCAGCGGTTTTTCGCGAAGCGCCCGGACTTCCTCAGGGAGTCGACCGCCCCGCCGCCTTCGAGGGCCAGAATCGGGATGACGAACATGGTCGCCAGCCCCCAGGCGGCACCGGCCAGCCAAGCGACGAGCCTCGCCCCCAGTGGCAGGCGGTTGGCAATTGTGGAGAGCAATGCCCCGACGGTGGCGGAGATCAGCGCCCAGGCAGCTATCCGGGCGCGTTTGGCCCAGGCGATCCGCAGGGCCTCCTGAACCATCATCTGCTCCCCGTCGAAGGCGGCACTGGCGGCAGCGGCTAGGGCGACGTTGAAGTAAACGCTGATCAGCACTGAGGGATAGAGCGCCACGAGGGTCAGAAGTGCGAGACCCGGGCTGGTACTCCGAGACTGCGAGAAGTAGCCGCCGAAATAGAGTATGAGGCCGCTGAAGACACTGGCCGAAAGCACCCCGGTCACGGCGAGGATCAGCATCGTGCGGTCTCTCCGGATCAGTTTCCAGGCGACCTGGGTCAACCGCCAGCCGCGTTCGATCTTGCCCTCATCGGGGCTTCGGCGCTCCACCAAGAGGCGGATCGGCATTCGGGTGGGCTTACTTGAGCCCTGAGGGAAGGACTGCCCTGATCAGCCCAACTTCGGTGAGCGCCACCGCTGTTCGAGGCGCTCGGCGAGCTCCTCGGCAAGGCCGGCGATCGCGACCCTGGTCTGCTCGAGTGAGTCACGGTCACGGAGGGTGACGGTGTCGTCCTCCATCGTCTGGTGGTCGACGGTGATCCCCCAGGGAGTACCGATCTCATCCTGGCGGCGGTAGCGCTTGCCGATCGAGCCGCCCTCGTCGAACTCGGCCTGAATTCCCCGCCGTCTGATCTCCTCGAAAAGCTCGCGGGCTCTCTCGGGCATCCCCTGCTTTGAAACCAGTGGCAGGATCGCGACCTTGACCGGCGCCAGACGTGGATGCAGGCGCAGCACGGTTCGCTGGCGGCCCTCGACCTCCTCGACCTCATAGGCGTCGACGAGGAAAGCCAGGGTGGCGCGGTCGGCGCCGGCGGCCGGCTCGATCACATGCGGCACGTAGCGCTCTTTGGTCTGCTGGTCGAAGTACTCGAGCTTCTCACCGCTGAACTTTGCGTGCTGGCGCAGATCGAAGTCGCCGCGGTTGGCGATCCCCTCCAACTCAGACCACCCGATCGGGAAGAGGTACTCGACGTCGCTGGTCGCCGAGGAGTAGTGGGAGAGCTCCTCGGCGCCGTGGGCGCGGACGCGCAGGTATTCGGGCCGTATTCCGAGCTCCGTGTACCAGCGCTCGCGCTCCTCGATCCAGGTCTCATACCACCGGGTGGCCTCGGCTGGTGGCACGAAGAACTCCATCTCCATCTGCTCGAACTCGCGGGTGCGGAAGATGAAGTTCCCCGGTGTGATCTCGTTGCGGAAGGACTTGCCGATCTGGGCGATCCCGAAGGGCGGCCGCTTGCGGGCGAAGCTGAGCACGTTCTTGAAGTTGATGAAGATGCCCTGGGCGGTCTCCGGTCGCAGGTAGACCTCTGAGCCCTCGCCGGCGACCGGTCCGACGTGGGTCTCAAACATCAGGTTGAACTGGCGTGGCTCGGAGAGCTCACCGCCGCACTGCGGACAGCGCAGCTCGGCCGCGGGGTCTCCGCCGGTGGCCGCGACCGCCTCGCGCAGATGGTCCTCGCGCCAGCGCTTCTTGCACTTGCCCAAGCACTGGACGAGGGGGTCGGTGAAGCCCTCGAGGTGGCCCGATGCCTCCCAGACACGCGGGTGCTGGATGATCGCGGAGTCGAGCGCGACGATGTCGTCGCGCTCCTGCAGCATTGCCCGCCACCACTCGGCTTTGACGTTGTTCTTGAGCAGCACGCCGTAGTGGCCGTAGTCATAGGTGGAGCCGACACCGCCGTATATCTCCGAGGAGGGAAAGACGAAGCCGCGGCGCTTGCAGAGCGCGACGATCTCCTCCATCGAGACCTCAACGGGTGGCGTTCTCTGCTCGGCGGCGGCCATGCGGGAACCGTACCGGCTGCGATAATCCCGCATCCCGTGCCTATCTATGAGTACAAATGCGAGAACGGTCACGTCTTCGACGTGATCCAGAGGATGACCGATGAGGCACTCACCCAGTGCCAGGAGTGCGGCGCGCCCGCGGTCCGTGTTCTGCACTCCCCGGCGATCCACTTCAAGGGTTCGGGCTTCTACAACACCGATTACGGCAAAAAGAAGAAACCCGGCGCCAACGGATCCCCGACGGAGGGCGGCGGCCAGTCGAAATCCTCCGCCGGGGAGTCGAAATCCTCCGAGGGCTCCTCGGATTCGAGCTCGGGGTCCTCGCAGTCGAAGTCGGGCGACTCGAAGGCCAAGGCCGCCAGCAGCGAGTAGGCGCTAGCCGTTGAGAAGTCGGTTGACGGCCTTGCGTCGCACCGACTCGGGGACTTCGATGCTGCCTCCCGGTCCTTCGGGGCATTCGCCGTGGGCGCAGAGCACATCGGCGGGACTGCTGCCACCGATCGCCGCCGAGAGCACCAATTGGGGCATCGTGAAGAAGCCCATGTCGCTGACGAAGGCTTTCGGCGCATCCCAGCCGATGATCGGGCCCTTGATGAAGTTGTAGGGGAGGCGAAGCGGGTCGGTGAGGCGTTCCTTGATCCCGTTGATCACTTCCTGCTGGGCTTCGGCTCGGTTGAAATCGTTGTAGCCGAAGCTGTAGGCGCTGGGTCCAGGCCCGGGGCATTCGCTGACCTCACGGGTGCGCGAGTAGACCAGTGCCTGCTGGCCGTTGAGCGTGTTTTCCCCCTTGCCCAGCCGCAGTGTGTAGCCGCCCTGCCCACCGCCGGCGCCCCCGGCGATTTCGGTGCAGAGCTTGTGGGGGAGGTTGACCGTGACCCCGCCGACCGCGTTGATCAGTTCTTCAAAGCCGGTGAAATCGACAATCGCGACATGATCGATCTTGATTCCGAGGAACTGTTCGATCGTCTTGATCTGGAGGGCGGCCCCGCCGAAGGCGAAGGCGGCGTTGATTTTCGTCGTTTCGTGGCCTGGGATTTCGGCGTAGCTGTCGCGCGGGATCGAGAGTTTGCGGAAGGTTCCACCGCCCGCCCGGATCAGCATCAGCGTGTCGGCGCGGAACTGGCCGACCGAGCACTTTCCATGGGGAGCGTCGCCGTGGGCCTGCTGTTCGAAGCATTCCTGAGTTGGAGCGGCGGAGACGCCACCGGGTCCGGGTTCCTTGGAGTCGGGCGGGCGGGCGTCGGTGCCGAGCACGAGGATCGTCTGCGCGCTGGGCAGCAGGAAGGGGTTGCCGTGGAGGGCGTCCCCGACTTCGCCGGAGAGCTTGAAGGCCTGCAGCTGGGCCGAGACGGCAAAGGCGAGGAAGCTGATTCCGATCCAGGCGCCGGCTGCAATCGCGATCCATTTCAGCACCCGTTTGGCCGGCGGACGCCGCTTGGCCCTGGCTCCCAAAGGGGGCTTCGATTCGCCCCCCGAGGGCTTGGCGGACTTCTCGCGGAGCCCCCGCAGGCTCGTTACATCGGGCTTTCGGAATCGCGAAAGCAGTCCCCTGCGGGACTTGAAGACCTTGTAATCGGGCGACCCCTCGGGCCGCTGCTCGCCGTTATCAGCCATGAAAGGGGTAGAAATCATGGCGATGCCCGCGGTCGCCTGTATTCAGCCATGAGTTCAACCGAGGCGATCGGGGTCGATCTGGGGGGTACGAAGATGCTGGTCGGCGTCCTTGATCGCGACTCGCAGGTGGCCTGGGAGAGCCGCGAGAAGTCGACCGGACAATCCGAGGAGCAACTGATGGACCTGCTCGTGCGCGAGATCGAGGCGGCTCGCCAGGCCCGTCCGGGGGTCGCCGCGCTCGGGCTCGGTATCCCGGCGACGATCGATCACGATCGCGGCGTCGCCCTCTCCGCCGTCAACCTGCCGATCGAGAACCTGGCGATTCGCGAGCTCGCCGGCGAGCGCACCGGGCTGCCGGTCTTCGTCGACAACGACGCGAACGTGGCGGCCCTCGCTGAGCACCTCTACGGTGCCGCGCGGGGTGCCGATAACGCGGTGATGCTGACAATCGGGACGGGGATCGGCGGCGGTCTGATCCTCGGCGGGGAGATCTATCGGGGGGCCACCGGTGCCGCCGCTGAGCTCGGCCACATGGTGATCGCGATGGACGGTCTGCCCTGCCAGGGAAGTTGCCCCGGCTATGGCCACATAGAGGCCTACGCTTCGGGCACGGCACTCGGACGTGAGGCGCGTGAGGCGGCGGCGCGCGAGCCCGACTCGGCCCTCGGCGCGATGCTCGCCCAGGGCGAGGTGATCGACGGCAGGGCGGTGACCGAGGCGGCACTGGCGGGCGATCCGACCTCGATCGGGGTCTTCGATCTGGTCGGCCGCCGTCTCGGCGTCGCGCTCGTCAGCTTCGCCAACATCTTTGAGCCCGAGGTGATCGTGATCGGCGGTGGCGTGATCGCCGCCGGCGACCTGCTGCTTGAGCCCGCTCGCCAGGAGCTTCGCCAGCGCGCGTTGCCGCCGATGAGGGAGATTCCGGTTCGCGCCGCCGAGCTCGGCGAGGACGCCGGCATGATCGGCGCAGCGGCGATGGCGCGGCGCGAGCTTGAGGGCAGCGGGGGAGGGGGCTGATGCCGGGCGAGTTGATCGTCTGCCCGACCCCAATCGGCAATCTCAACGACCTCACGGCTCGGGTGCGCGAGGCGCTGGTCTCAGCCGATTACATCGCCTGTGAGGACACCCGCAGGACGGGCGGTCTGCTCGACAAGCTCGGGATCCGGCCGGCCCCGCCGTTGGTCTCAAACCATGAGGGAAACGAAGCGGCGCGAGCGACCGAGCTGGCCCAGCGGATCGAGCGCGGCGCCCGGGTCGCACTCGTCTCCGATGCCGGCATGCCGGCGATCTCAGACCCCGGCTATCGCCTGATCCGCCGTTGCATCGAGCGTGCCCTCGACGTCACTGTCCTGCCCGGCCCATCGGTGATCCCGGTCGCGCTCGTCGTCTCCGGTCTGCCCACCGACCGCTGGCGCTTTGAGGGGTTCCTGCCCAAGCGCTCCGGAGAGATGGAGCGCGTTCTGCGCTCGGCTGAGACCGTGATTGCCTTCGAGAGCCCGCGCCGGGTCGGTGAGTCGCTGGCCGCCCTGGCTGCGATCGCGCCCGACCGCCCGGCGGCCGTCTGCCGCGAGCTGACCAAGATGCACGAGGAGATCTCGCGCGGCCCGCTGGCCGAACTGGCGCGGCGCTTTCGCGGCGACGTCAAGGGTGAGATCGTGCTGGTGATCGGCCCGGCGGCCGATGAAGAGCACGACAAGGACGTCGGCTTCGCCGTCGATGCGCTCCGTCACCTGGTCCAGTCGGGCGCCCGCCCGCGCGCCGCGGCCAGCGTCGTCGCCGCGCTGACCGGGACCCGGGCAAACGACCTCTACCGGGCGCTGACGGGAAGAGAGCCGCGCAAGTAGCCTGGCCTCCCGGTGACCTATTACCTGACCACCCCGATCTACTACGTAAACGCGGAGCCCCATCTCGGCCACGCCTACTCGACGATGGCCGCCGACATCCTCGCCCGCCATAGGCGCCAGCGCGGCGAGGATGTCTTCTTTTTGACCGGAACCGATGAGCACGGCGAGCCGGTCGCGACCGCCGCCGAGCGCGAGGGGATCACCCCGCAGGAGCTGGCCGACCGAAACACCGAGAAGTTCCGCGAGCTGATGCCGATCATCGACGCCAGCAACGATTTCTTCATTCGAACCTCCGATCCTCGTCACGCCGCCAAGGTCGCCGAGGTGATCCAGCGGGTCTATGACAACGGCTGGGTCAAGAAAGGGGTCTACGAGGGCTGGTATTGCCCGCGCTGCGCTGACTTCAAAACCGAGCGTGAGCTCGGACCGGGGCAGACCTGCCCGATCCACGAGATCGTGCTCGAGCGCGAGCGCGAGGAGAACTGGTTCTTCGAGCTCTCTGCCTTCCAGGGGCGCCTCGAAGCGCTATATGAGGGACAGCCCGACTTCGTCGTCCCCGACTTTCGCCGCAACGAGGCGGTCTCGTTCATCAAGCAGGGTCTGGAGGATGTCTCACTCTCACGCCCGAAGCTGAAGTGGGGGATGCGCCTGCCCTGGGACTCCGAGCAACGCATGTACGTCTGGTTCGATGCGCTGCTCAACTACTACACCGCGCTCAGCTTCGCCCGCGAGGGCGAGGACCTCACCGAGCGCTACTGGCCCCCCGACCTGCACGTGATGGCCAAGGACATCCTCAAGTTCCACGCGGTGATCTGGCCGGCGCTACTGATGGCCGCCGAGCTCGATTTGCCGCGCCGAATGGTGATCCACGGCTTCCTTCTGATGGGCGAGAAAAAGATGTCGAAGAGCCTCGGCAACGTGCTCGACCCGTTTGCGGTGATCGAGCGCTTCGGCGCCGACGCACTGCGCTTCTACCTCTTCCGCGAGGTCAGCTTCGGCCAGGATGGCTCGATCTCGACCGCCGGTTTTGAGGCGCGCTATGAGACCGAGCTCGCCAATGACTACGGCAACCTGGCGAGCCGCGTGCTGGCGATGGTCGAGCGCTACCGGGCGGGGGTGGTGCCGGTTGGCGCCCTCGACGCCCTCCTCGCGGAGGACTTCGAAGGCGTTGTGCCGCGCTTTTGCGAGTTGCTTGACCGAGCCGAGTTGACCCAGGCGCTGGAGGAGGCCTGGAAGCTGGTGCGTCGACTGAATCGCTACGTGGAGGAGACGCGACCTTGGGAGCTGGCCAAGGATGAGGCCGACCCCGAGCGCCTGGACGAGGTCCTCTACAACCTGGTTGAGGGACTGCGGGTGACGACACTGCTGCTCGTCCCCTACCTGCCGCGCACGAGCGAGACGCTGCTCGCGGCGCTGGCGGAAGACTCGCGCGAGCTGGCCGAGCTCGGCTCCCGCCCGGGGGGCCAGTCGGCGCAGCGGGTGGCGCAGCTTTTCCCGAAGATCGAGACCGAGGGTTGATGGCGGCGGCTCTGCTGACCAAGGACCTGCGCAAGTCCTACCGCGGCAAGGAGGCTCTGGCGGGGGTCGATCTCGAGATCGAAGCTGGCGAGCTGGTCGGCCTGTTGGGGCCCAACGGAGCTGGGAAGTCGACGCTGATGAAGATTGCCTGTGGGCTGGTGCGGCCCAGCGGTGGCGAGGTGGCGGTCCTCGGCGAGGCGGCGGGCTCGCTGCGGGCGCGCTCGGTGCTCGGATATCTCGCCGAGCTCTTTCGCTTCCCGGCCTGGTGCTCGGCGCAGGAGCTTCTCGGCCTTCATCAGCGCCTCAGTGGCTCGGAGGGCGGCGCTCGGGAGCGGGCCGAGTTGCTCGATCTGGTCGAGCTCGGCGATGCGGGCGCCAAGCGGGTCGAGGCGATGTCAAAGGGAATGCAGCAGCGGCTCGGCATCGCCCAGGCGCTGGTCGGGTCCCCACGCCTGCTCTTGCTCGATGAGCCGACCAGTGCCCTTGACCCCGTCGGTCGGCGAATCGTGCGCGGCTTGCTCGAGGAGCTACGCGAGCGGGGCGTCGCGGTGCTGCTCAACTCGCACCTGCTCAGCGAGGTCGAGTTAGTCTGCGACCGGGTGGCAATCATCTTGGCGGGCCGGTTGGTCAAAGAGGGACGGCCTGCGGACCTCTCGCGGGCCCGTGGGGTGGAGGTCGAGTTGGACTCTGGGGTCCGACTCTTCGAGGGGGCCGGACACGAGGAGGCGCCGGGGATCGTCGAGAAGCTCGTGGCCGAGGGTGAGAGGGTCTACCGGGTCGAGGTGCGGCGCAGCTCCCTTGAGGAGGTCTACCTCGACGCGGTCGGCGGGCGTACCGGTTGAGCCCAGTGCGGAGCACGCAGTCGGTGATGACGGTGATCGGCTACGCCGCTCGCGAGGGTATCCGGCGGCGGGTATTCCTCGCCGTAATCGTGCTCACACTCGGGTTTTTGGCCCTCTATGGCCTGGGCGCGCATTTCGCCTTTCGCGATGTCAGCAATTTCGCCGGTGGCGAATCGAAGATCCTCGATCCGCGGGCGTTCACCGGCGCCACGATCTTCGGCCTGGCGATGTTCACGACGCTCTTCTTGGGCGCGGTGCTCGCCGTCTTTCTCACCCTGGGCGTGGTTCGAGGTGATGCCGAGAGCGGTCTGTTGCAGCCGATCGTCGTCCGGCCGATCGGGCGCACGACGATGCTGCTCTCGCGCTTTGCCGGCGCCGCGGGGCTCTCGGCCGCCTATGTCCTGGTCGTCTACGCAGCAGAGTTGGCGATCACCGAGGCGACCGGTCACTGGTCCCCCGACCATGTGGTCGGACCGGCGCTGGCCCTGGCGCTCGCCGTCGCGATCATCGCTGCGATCTCGCTGCTCGCCTCATCGCTGCTCTCTGTCACCGCGCAGGGAATAGTCGTCTTCATGGTTTTTGGCGCCGGGCTGACGGCTGGTCTACTGGCGCAGATCGGACACGCGATCCACTCCGACTCCCTGCACTCGATCGGGCGGGTGGCGAGCTGGGCGCTGCCCTTTGACGGTCTCTACGCGGGCGGCCTTCACGCCCTGATCTCAAGTACCTCGGGGCTGACCGGCGTGGTATTGCAACTCGGTCCCTTCGGTGGGTCCGAGGCGGCCGGCCCGGCCCTGATCGCCTGGGCCATCTTCTACATGGCTGGCGTCCTCGCACTCGCCTGCCTGGTCTTCGCCAGACGCGACCTCTGAGCTAGCGCTCCTCGAAGCGGGCGTTTAGATCGGCGAAGGATGCGGCTGTGTGGAGGCCGGCGAAGCTGCCGTCCTCGGCCAGGCCTTGGGCCGCTTCCAAAAAGGCGCCCCAGGCGACTCGTGCCAGGCTCGAACCGAGGCTTACGCGCCTTACACCGAGCTCGGCGAGCTCGGTGAGAGCCAGTCCGAGATCGGCGCCGACCAGGAGATTCAGTGGCTTCGGTCTGAGCGCCTCGGCGAGTGCGCGGATCTGATCGGGCGATCTCACACCGGGGGCGAAGAGAACGTCGGCGCCGGCCTCAGAGTAGGCGCGCAGGCGCCGAATCGACTCGGCCAGCGGATCCGGGCTGCCGACCAAAAAGCACTCGGCGCGTGCGGTGAGCAGCACCTGGGCTCCGCTGGAGTCGATCGCGGTGCGCGCCGCGGCTATCCGCTCGAGCGCCTCGGAGAGCTCAAAGAGCGGCGCCTCCTCGCGCCCGCTGGCATCCTCGATCGAGAGGCCGGCGACGCCGGTCTCCACGCAGCGCCCGACGTTGGCCGCGACCGCAGCGCCATCGGCGCCATAGCCGGCCTGGAAATCGGCGCTGACGGGCAGCTCGGTCGCGGCGACGATCTCAGCGATGTGCTCGAGGACCTGCTCGAGCCCAAGCGAGGTGGGGGAGTCGGGCAGCCCGCGCGAGAAGGCGAAACCGGCGCTGGTCGTGGCCAGCGCCGGAAAGCCGAGGCCGGCCAGGGCCTGGGCACTGCCGCGGTCCCAGGGGTTGGGCATCAAAAAGCAACCGCTCTCGTGCAAAGCTGCGAATGCGGCGCGCCGGGTTGCGGGCTCAGGCGAGGGCATCGGGGCCGATCTGCTCGGGGCGCGCGTAACCACAGAGGGCCATGCTCAGCTCGAGCTCGGCGAGGATCATCTTCAAGACCGTTTCGACCCCCTCTTGGCCCTCCAGCGCCAGCCCCCAGAGGTAGGGGCGGCCGAGCAGGACGGCATCGGCACCGAGCGCCAGCGCCTTGATCACGTCGGAGCCACTGCGGACGCCGCTGTCGAAGAGGATCGTGAGATCGCTGTCAGCGAGGGCCGCGACGATCGACTCGAGCGCGTCGAGGGAGCCGATCGCCCCGTCGACCTGGCGCCCGCCGTGATTGGAGACGACGATCCCATCGACCCCGCGGCGGGCCGCCTCAAGGGCGTCATCGGCGCGTTGAATGCCCTTGACCAGGACCGGCAGCGAGGTCAGCTCGCGCAGTAGCTCGAGGTCCTCCCAGGCCAAGGAGGGGTTGGCGAGGACGCTCAGGTAGTGGCCGGTCGCGGCGCCCAGGTCCTCCTCTGGGGGCCGCTCGAGCTCGGCGCGGAAGACCGGGTCCTGGAGGTAGTTGGCGTTGCCCATTCCCTGCAGGAAGGGCAGCCGGGCCTGCTGTAGGTCGCGGGGCTTCCAGCCCGGGATGAAGGCATCGACGGTGAGGACAATTGCTTCATAGCCCGCCGCCTCGGCACGCCCGATGAAGCTCTCCAAAAGGCGCGGATCATTGGGCCAGTAGAGCTGGAACCAGCGTGGCGCCCGATCGCCGCCCGCGGCGGCGATTTCCTCGATCGTGAAGTGCGAGGCGCTACTGACGATCATCGGCACGCCGAGTGTCGCGGCTGCCCGTGCCGTGGCCAGCTCGCCCTGCTCGTGGACGACCTTCTGCACGCCGATCGGCGCCAACATCAGTGGCGCCGGCAGCGGCGTGCCAAGAATGGTGCTCGCCAGGTTGCGCTCGCTCACATCGCGCAGCATGCGGGGCGCGATTCGGCGCCGGCGCAGCGCCTCGCGGTTGGCGCGCATCGTTTCCTCGCCGCCGGCTGCGGCGAAGACATAATTTGCCGCCCACGGCTCCATCGCAGCTTCGGCCGCCTGCTCGAGAGCCTCGATCGAGACCGGCAAGGTGGGTGTCTCGCCCGCCGTCCCCCTCAGGTAGATATCTCGGTAGTGGTCGGTGAAATCGGCCATTCCGGACTAAGGCTATTCGAGCCTAGACTGCCCGAGATGATCGACTCTCATACCCATCTCTTTCTCTGTCAGCGATCCGAGCGGGAGCTCCTTGGCGCGGCGCGGGATGCCGGGGTGAGCCGCATGCTCAACGTCGGACTTGGTGCTGAGAGCAATGAGCTGGCGATCGCCGCCGCCGAGCGCAACGCCAGCGTCTTCGCCTCAGTCGGTTGCCATCCGACCGCCGCGGCGGACTTCGGGCCGACGTTGGAGGCGGAAATAAGGCGCCTGGCAGGTCATGATCGGGTGCGGGCGATCGGTGAGACCGGCATCGATTATTACCGCGAGAGCGCCACCGCGGCGCAGCAGCGGCTCGCCCTTGAGGCTCAGGTCGAGATCGCCGTCGAGCAGGAGCTGCCGATCGTTATTCATGCTCGTGACCCCGACGGGGAGACGGGCGCGATCGATGCGGTCTTCGAGATCCTCGACGCCCGCGCCGGCGGAGCGGCGGTGATCCTGCACTGCTTCCTCGCGCCTTGGCGCCTGGCCGATGCGATCGAGCGCGGCTGGTATTGCTCCTTTTCGGGGGTTCTCACCTTTCCCAAGTCCGATCGTCTGCGCGAGGCCGCCGCGGCGCTGCCTGAGGAGCTGGTCTTGGTCGAGACCGACGCTCCCTACCTCGCCCCCCAGCCGCTGCGCGGCAAGACCAACGAGCCTGCCCACGTGGCGCTCACCGCGCAGACCCTCGCCGAGGTCCGCGGAGTCACCTATCAGGAGCTGGAGAGGACCGTCGAAAAAAACGCTCGGGCGCTCTTCGGCTGGTAGGAAGATGGTCCGGCTGGGGCAGAATTTCCTCGCCGATCCCAACCTGCTCGACGCGATCATCCGCGACGCCGAGCTTGAGCCCGCCGATGTGGTGCTCGAGGTCGGGCCCGGGGAAGGGGTGCTGACAGGACGAGTTGCCGAGCGGGTCAGCCACGTCCACGTGATCGAGATCGACCGCGGTTTGGGGGTTTCGCTGGCGGGGCTCGCGGCGCTTGCAAACGTCGACGTGATCTGGGCCGATGCGATGCGCACCGACTTCGCCGCGCTGCGGCCGGTCCCGACCGCGATGGTCGCCAACCTGCCCTACTCGGTGGCGACCCCGGTGCTGCTGCGCACGATCGAGCAGTTGCCCTCGATCTCACGCTGGACGCTGATGGTTCAGCGTGAGATCGCCGATCGACTGCGGGCGGCCCCGGGCAACCGCACCTACGGCTCGCCGAGCGTCATCACCCAGCTCGCCTGCGAGCTGCGACTGCTGCGCACGGTCGATCCCGCCGTCTTTCGGCCGCGTCCGCGGGTCGCCTCGGCGATCCTCGCACTGCGCCGCAACGGACCGGGCGCAGATCGGGCGACGCGTGAACTCGTCCGCGCCGCCTTTGCCCACCGTCGCAAGTCACTGGCGCGCTCGCTTGAGCACGTCTGGCCGGGGTCCCTGGCCCCGACCCGCGCGGCGCTGGCGGCGATCGGGCTGGCTGAGGATTCCCGCGCCGAGGCGCTCGCGCCGGCGGATTTCGCCGCTCTTTGCGAGAAGCTGCAGGCCACCGAGTAGGGAGCTCTCCGATGCAGACCCACGCGCCAGCCAAGCTCAACCTCTGCCTCTTCCTGGGGCCGCCACGCGAGGACGGCCTGCACGAACTCTGCTCGCTCTTTGAGCCGCTGGCGTTGGCGGATTCGATCGCGGTCGGCGAGGCGGTGCGTGACGAGGTCCTCTGCGCGCCGGTCGAGGGCGAAAATCTCGCCGCTCGCGCGCTCGCGCTGCTGCGCGGGCGCGGTTGGCGGCGCCCGCCGCAGCGGATCGAGATCGAGAAGCGGATCCCGATCGCCGCCGGCCTTGGCGGCGGCTCCGCCGACGCCGCCGCGGTCCTGCGCTTGGCCGCGGGCGAGGTCGCCGAGCTCGAGCAGATCGCGGTCGAGCTCGGAGCCGACGTTCCCTCTCAACTGCTGCCCGCCCTGACGCTCGTGCGCGGTGCCGGTGAGCGGTTGGCGCGGCTGCCCGATCCCCGATCCCACGCCGTCGTCCTGCTTCCCTGTGGCGGCGGGCTGAGCACCGCGGAGGTCTTCGCAGAGGCCGATCGGCTCGCTCTTGGCCGTTCGAGGGCCGAGCTCGACAGGCTCGCCACCCGCTTGCTGAGCGCCGCCGGCGCGGGGGCCTCGCCGCTCGCCTACGCCCAGCTTCTCGGCAACGATCTCGAGCCTGCCGCCCGCGCCCTGCGCCCGGAAATAGGCCCCGCCCTGGAGGAACTGCGCGGCGCCGGTGCCCCGCTCGCCCTGCTCACCGGCTCCGGCCCGACCGCGTTTGGGCTCTTCGCGGATCTCGCCGCCGCCCAGCTCGCCGCGGCGCGGATCGATCGCCAGGACGCGATCGTCTGTGAGGCCGGCCGGGCCGAGGTCCCCTGAGCAGATGAGGTTGGCCGGGGAGCAGGGGGGGAGCAGGCGCAAGCGCGCGATCGTCGCGATCCTCATCGTGATCGTCGCGGCGGGCTATTACCTGCTCAGCCGCGAGTTGGGCAGTCTCAATCTTCAGGATCTGCTCGAAGACATCTCCAACACCCTCGGCGCCTGGACCTACCTGCTCGTCGGGGTCTTTGCCTTTCTCGAGACCGGCGCCTTCGTCGGCCTCGTCGTACCGGGCGAGACGGTGATGCTGCTCGGCGGCGCGGTCGCCGGCCAAGGTGCGATCGATATCTATCTGCTGATCGCGATCGCCTGGTTCGCGGCCTGGCTCGGCGACACGACAAGCTTCTTCATCGGCCGCCGGCTCGGCCGCGACTTCGTCCTTCGCAACGGCCCGCGCGTGGGAATCAGCCACGCCCGCTTCGAACGGGTGGAGGACTACTTCGAGCGCCACGGCGGCAAGACGATCTTCATCGGGCGCTTCATCAGCCTGGTGCGCGCTTTTGCCCCCTTCATCGCCGGCAGTTCGGGGATGCGCTACCGCGCCTTCGTCCCTTACAGCATTCTTGGCACCGGGCTCTGGGCCAGCGCCCACATCCTGGTCGGCTACTTCTTCTCGCGCAGTATCGAGAGCGCGGCGAAGTACGCAGGCAAGGGCGCTTTTCTGTTGGCGACCCTGATCGTGGTCGTCGTCGCGGTCGTGGTCGCGGTACGAACGCTGCGGGTCGAGGACAACCGACGGGCGGTGTTGGCCTGGCTGCAGTCACACAAGGCAACCCGCTGGCTGGTTCACCTGGCGCGGCGCTTCAGTCCCCAGCTGGGCTTTCTCTGGAACCGGGTGACGCCGGGCGGGACCTTCGGACTCGAGTTCACCTCTTTGATGGCGGCCCTAGCGGTCTCCCTCTTCGTCCTGATCGCCTACACGGTGATCATCAGTGGTGACCCCGGCCCGACCCCGGGGGATCTGAACGCCTTTGAAATCGTCGAAAACCTGCGGGTCCCCTGGCTGATTCAACTGGCCAAGCTGATCACTGAGCTGGGCTCGGCGGCGGTGGTCTTGCCGCTGGCGCTTGCCTGCGCCGTGTTCTTGGCTCTGCGCGGGCGCTGGGCGGAGCTCGGGGTGCTGCTCAGCGGTCTGGCGCTGATCGTGCTCGGGGTCCACGGGATCAAGGCGGCGCTCGACAGGCCGCGGCCCTTCGGCGGCCTGGTCAGTGTCTCGGGTTCGGCCTTTCCCAGCTCCCACGCCGCCTACTCGACCTTCTATGTCTGGCTCTCGGTGACCATCGTCGTGCGCCTGCGAGCCGGAATGGCACGCGGCGCCGCGGTGATCACCGCCGGGATCATCCTCGCCGCCCTGATCGGCCTCTCACGGGTCTATCTGGGTGTCCACTACCTCAGTGATGTCAGCGCGGGATGGGCGCTCGGCGCCGCCAGCTTCTCGTTCTGCGCGGCGGTCGCGCTGGTCATCACCACGGTGCGGCACAATGGGGCCGATGTCCCTGCCGTTGGCGCTGCAGAAGATCGAAAATGAGTACCTGCTGTTCGGCGTCGCCGGGCTGATCACACTTGTCGCCTTTGTCGGCCTGATCCTCGTTCCGGCGCTCGGCGCCTACGGACGGATCTGGGAGAAGGCAGTCGCTGGGCTGCTCTCGCTGATCGTGCTCGCCGCCCTGATCTTGGTCGGGGTCGTGATCGGGCTGGCGATCGTCTACTACTACCCCCAGATCCACCACTTCATCAACAACTAGTTCCGGCTGGGGATAATGGTCGGATGCCGACGGCCTCAAAAAGGGGGAAAAGCTCCACCGATCCCGGCAGTCCGGGATCGCTTGACGCCCTCGCCGAGGCGGTCGAGTCGGGTGCCGGCCTGCCCGCGATCGCGCGCGCTGCCGCCAAGGTTCTCGATGCCAGCGTCGCCCTGATCGACCGCTCCAGCGCCGTGCTTGCCGTCGCTGGGGCATCATCCGATCAGGAGAAGAAGCTGATCGCCGGTGGGGCGAACATCACTCGGATCGAGCTGCGCGTCGCCGATTCTGTCGTCGGCGAGCTGCGCTACCGGGGCGCCGGCACCGCCGACCCGGCGATCTCGCGAATGGTCAGTACCTTGCTTGCGCTCGAGCTGGAGCGCTCGCGCTCACCCGAGTGGGAGAGCGAGGAGGTGGCCGGTGCATTCGTCGCCGCGGTGCTCGCCCGTCAGGTCACCGATCGCGGCGACATCGTCGCCCGAGCCGCCGAGATGGGTGCCAACCTCGAGGCGGGCGCCGGTGTGATCATCATTCGCGCCGCGCCGCGCGCGGCACAGAGCGGCGAGTGGCGGGCGCGGGTGATGACCCTGGCTCTGCGCGCTCTGCGCTCGCTCGCCGCCGGGGCGATGGCCGGCGCCGCTGGCGGTGAGGCTGCGCCCGCCGAACTGGCCGCGATCGTTCCCGCAGAGGACGACGATGCTCTCGCCCGCGCCGCCGCAGGTCTTGCGCGCGAGCTCGAGGATGGGCTCTCGGGCTTTCACCTGACGATCGGTCACAGTCGCTGGGCGGCCGACCCGGTCGACCTCTATCGGGCCGGCAACGAGGCACGGCTCGCGGTCAACGTGGGCGAGGCAGAGCAACGGGGCCTGCTCGCCTTCGAGGACACCGGTGCCTATCGCCTGCTGCTGCCGGCGATCAGCGAGGACCCGCGCGAGCTCGAGCGCTTCTACGCCGAGACGGTGGCGCCACTGTCGACCTATGACGAGCAGTATGAGACCGAGTTGGTCGCCACCGTGGAGGCCTACCTGGGCAACGACGGCAATGTCGCCGCAACCGCCAAACAGCTCTTCACGCACCGGCACACGATCCGCTACCGACTCGAGCGCGTCAGGGAACTCTGCGGCCACGACGTCTCGGCAACCGAGGGCCGCGAGAAGCTCGGCCTCGGGTTGAAGGCGATGCGGGTGCTCGGTATCGCCTCCCCGCGCGGGCCGGCGCTTGAGCCGGGGGCCGAAGCGGGCCAGGTCCCCCGCGCCGCGGAGGACTAGCAGCGGCGGCGATTCCGGGGGGAGGACTCGAACCCCCGCTTCCTGGACCAAAACCAGGCGTGCTAGCCAACTACACCACCCCGGATCGATTGCGAGCCTAGCGCCCGCGGGCTCGCCCCGGCAGCGGCGATAGACGCGCCCACCCGAGGTCAGACGCTGTCCGGGCCTGCTCCTAGGCTCCCGTCCATGGAGATGGGTGGAGCCTCGATGGATCCCGCCGTGCGCGCAGGGCTGGCGCGCAGCTGGAAGTCGCTGCTGGCGGTCGGGATCATCGCGATCGGAGTCGGCTGCGTTGCGATCATCATCCCCGCGGTCGCCTCGGTCGGGACCGCGATCTTCATCGGCTGGATCCTCTTGATCGCCGGCGCTTTTCTGATCGCCGGCGCCTTCACCGCACACTCGGTGGGAACCGTGGTCTGGCGCCTGCTCTGGGCCCTGGTGACCCTGGCCGTTGGCCTCTATCTGATCGTCGAACCCCATGGCGGCACGCTGACCCTGACGCTGGTGCTGGGCGTCTATTTCCTCTTCATGGGCGCCACCCGGATCACGGTCGCCTTCCTCGGGCGCGGCCAGCCCAATGCGGGTCTTGTCGGCCTCAGCGGCTTCGCCGGCCTTCTGATCGGGATCCTTGTCCTCGCCAAGTTCCCGAGTTCAGCCGACTGGGCGATCGGCCTGCTGGTCGGCATCGACCTCATATTCGCGGGCTGGACGCTGACCTCCGTGGCCCTGGTCGGCAAAGACATCTCGCGGGCGAGCGGCTAGCGCTCGGGGGGCAGCGCGGCGCCGGATCGCGGTGATTGCCCGCGACAGGAGCCGCCCGACCTGCGAAAAATCCATGCGCCCCGCGCCCCGCGCCTCTACGATCTGCGGGTGAGTTCGCCCCTGGTCCTAGTCATGGCCGCCGGCAAGGGCACCCGGATGCGCTCGAGCCTGGCCAAGATGCTTCACCCCGTCTGCGGGCGGCCGATGGTCGCCTGGCCGATCCTCGCCGCCCGCGAGGCCGGCGCCGGCCAGGTCGCGGCGATCGTCTCCCCTGGCGATCAGATCGAAACCGGATTGCCGCCTGAGGTGCAGACGGTTGTGCAACCCGAGGCCGACGGCACCGGCGGGGCGATCCGCGCCGCCCTGGCCCTGGTCAGGGAGAGCGAGACGGTGCTCGTCCTCTCCGGTGACGTGCCTTTGATCTCGGCGGCGACGATCTCTGGCCTGCTCGAGGCCCATGCTTCCTCGGCCGCGGCGGCGACGATGCTGACGATCGAGCTACCCGAGCCGGGCGCCTATGGCCGCGTCATTCGTGACGGCGAAGGTTGGGTCACGCGCGTGGTCGAGGCAAAAGGTGGCGGCGATGCGGGGGCCGATGAGCTGGCGATCAATGAGGTCAATGCCGGCACCTATGCCTTTGACGCCGCGCCGCTGGCGAGCGCGCTCGCCGAGCTCTGCAACGACAACGCCCAGGGCGAGTACTACCTGCCCGATGTTTTCCCGGCCCTGCGCGAGGCCGGCAATGCCGTCGCCGCGCATCTCGCCGAGGACCGCGCGGTGACGATGGGCGTCAACAACCGTGCCGACCTCGCCGCTGTGGAGGGTGAGGCCCGACGCCGCATCCTCAATCGCCACATGCTGGCCGGCGTCACGGTCGTCGATCCGGGCTCGACCTGGGTCGACGCCGACGTCGAGATCGGCGCCGACGCAAGGCTCGAGCCGGGAACCAGCCTGCGCGGCAAGAGCGTGGTCGGTGCGGGTTCGGTGGTCGGGCCACTGACGACGCTGACCGACACCAGGCTGGGCGAGGGGGTCAGGGTCCCGCACTCCTATCTGGCCCAGTGCGATGTCCTCGACGGTTGCAGCGTCGGGCCCTTCGCCTACCTGCGCCCCGGCGCCGTGCTCGAGAGCGGCGCCAAGGCCGGCACCTTCGTCGAGATCAAGAACTCGCGGATCGGCGTCGGGTCCAAGGTTCCCCACCTCGCCTATGTGGGCGATGCCGACGTCGGGCCGGGTGCCAACCTGGGCGCCGGCACGATCACCGCGAACTACGACGGTTTCCGCAAGCACCGGACCGTGATCGGCGCCGCGGCCCGCATCGGTGTTGACACGATGCTGGTCGCCCCTGTAGAAGTCGGCGACTCCGCCTACACTGGCGCAGGAGCGGTGATTCAAGATGACGTTCCCGATGGGGCATTGGCTGTGAGTCAAAACGAGCAACGCAATATCGAGGGCTACGCCGAGCGCAAGGCCAGGGAGTCAAAAGAGGAAGACCACTCGTGAGCACGATCGAGCAGCGCCCAGACGCGGCCCCGACCGCGATTCCCCACGACTATTCCAAGCGTCTGATGGTCTTTGGCGGGCGCAGTTCGGGGGAGCTTGCCGCCAAGGTCGCAGGCAAGCTCGATCTCGACCTCGGCCAGGTGACCTTGAAGACCTTCGCCAACGGCGAGGTCTACTGTCGCTATGAGGAGTCGATCCGCGGCGCCGACGTCTTTCTGGTCCAGTCGACTTGCGCCAACGAGCAGACCGAGATGACCCCCAACGACGCGTTGATTGAGCTCTTGACGATGGCCGACGCCGCCCAGGGCGCGTCCGCGCACCGAATCATCGCCGTCATGCCCTGGTACGGCTACGCCCGTCAGGACAAGAAGTCAGCGCCGCGCGAGCCGATCACGGCCCGCATCGTGGCCAAGTGCCTGGAGGGGGTCGGGGTCGACCGGGTATTGACCATGGACCTCCACGCCGGCCAGGTTCAGGGCTTCTTCCACATCCCGGTCGACCACATGACCGCGATGCCGATGCTGACCCAGTGGTTCGCCGACCAGCACCTGACCGACGAGCTCGTGATCGTCTCCCCCGATGCCGGGCGGGTGAAGACAGCGCGCAACTTCGCCCGCCGGATCGGCACCCACTGGGCGGTTATGGAGAAGGAGCGCCCGGCCCAGCAGGTGGCGGAGATCGGTTACGTCGTCGGCGATGTCAAGGGCCGCACCGCGGTTCTCGTCGACGACATGATCGACACGGCGGGAACGCTCTGCGCCGCAGCCCAGACCGTGCTCGATGAGGGCGCCGCCCGCGTCATCGCCTGCGCGACCCATGGCGTCTTCTCGGGTCCTGCCTACGAGCGGCTTGCCTATGAGAACTCGGGGATCGAGCAGATCGTCGTCACCGACACGCTGCCCTTGCGCTCCGGCGCCCCGGACAACATCAAGGTGCTCTCCACAGCCGGGACCTTCGCCGACTCGATTCGCCGCATATTCACCGACGATTCCGTCTCCGAGATTTTTGCCGGCGAGAACCAGCTCTTCTAGCGGCCCGCTCGCTGGCTCGGACTCCCCCTGATTGAGCTCCTTACTCCCCTCGCGGTGATCGCTGCCCCCCCGGTCGGCGATCGCGGCTGGCGATCATGCGCGCGGATACCAGCGCGAGGAGGGGCCCCCGGCGCGTTCCTGCTCGCCACACCGGCGCCCGCCGTTGCCCGGCGTGGTGGTCGCATTCGCGCCGGATTCGCGCCGGCGCTCGCGAGCGGGATCCTCCGTTGAGGCTCGTCGGCCACAAGGGCGCCGACCTGATCGCGCCCGGCAACACGCTCGCGAGCTTCGCCGCGGCCGCCGCGGCCGGGGTCGACACGATCGAGTTCGACGTGCTCTGGCTGCGCGACGCCCACCTGCCCGTCGAGCAGCGCGCGCCGCTGATCGTCGCCCACGACTGGGAGGACGCCCAGCGCCGCACGCCGCTGCGCCTCACCGAGGCGCTCGATGCCTTCCTCCAACCACCGCTGGAAGGGATCGAGATTGACCTCGACATCAAACTTCCCGGTCGCGAGGAGGAGATCGTCGAGGCGCTGGGCGAGCGTGGCCTCACCGAGCGAGCGATGATCTCGACGATGGAGATGTACAGCCTCAAACGCATCCTCGAACTCCAACCGCGGTTGCGCCGCGGTTGGACCTATCCCAAGGTCACCAAGGACTGGACCTCAAAGCCGTGGGCCAAACCGGCGCTGAAGGCGGCTCTGGTTGGCATGCGCCACCGCCTGCCCGGCCTGGCGGCGGAGAAGCTGCCGCAGTTCGGGGTCGCCGCGATGTGGGTTTATCACCCGCTGATCAGCCCGCGCTTGGCGCGGATTTGCAAGCTCGCCGGTGTCGAGCTGATCGCCTGGACGGTCGATGACCAGCAGCGGATGCGAAAGTTGGTCGACTACGGGGTCGACGGCATCTGCTCCAACGATCCCCGCCTGTTCGCCGGCCTCCAGGCGCTCAGGGGCGCCTGACCTGGCAGCTGGCGTCGATCCTCAGCAGACCGGCGAAGCGTTCGCGGTTGGCGGTGACCCGGCGAGAGGAGCGTCGGTGCTCGCCGGGAGGGCGCGGAAAACCGCCGGCGAAATCAGGGGCGCGGCGGCGGCGCCAGCGGAGCGCAGCTCGCCTGCGGGCGCGATCGGATGCCAGGACTCCAAGTCGCCGACTCCGGCAGCTCGGCAGCAGCCGCGCCCCCTCCTGGCTTTGGATCTCGACCGGCCTCGGGGCGCCGCGATCCCAGGCCAGGACCTTGTTGAGGGCCCAGCGGCAAGAGCCCCAGTCGCGGTCATAGAGGACCGTCGCCTGCCGCCTCGCGATGCTCACCGCATGACGCCTCTAGACGGTCCCCGGAGTCGCCGTCGGCGGCGTGTTGCGGGCGCCCTTCTTGCGCTTCACCGCGGACTCCAGCTCCTCGGCCGTGAAACCGCCGAGGGCCTGACCCTCGGTCGCGTAGCGATACAAGGCGACGCCGAAGATCCCGCTCAGCGCCTTTGAGATCAGCAACGCGACCGCCAGGCCGATCGCCCCGACGATCACCAGCAGGGCGCCGATGAAGGCCGCCGAGGACCAGGCGGCGACCCCGATCGCGATCACGATCGCCGAGGGCAGGATGCCGAGCAGCGCGACGGCGCCCCCGATCGCGATGTTGCCGGTGATCTGCTGTCCCCAGCGCTCGCGGAAGATCGAGGCAGAGCGCTTCAGGGTGGTGATCGCGCCGGTGCCCTCGAGCGCGATCACCGGTACCGCCAGGAAGGTGACCAGCGCCCACGCCATACCGACCACGCGGGCTGCGATTTGACCGCCGATCCCACCCTGATTCTCGAGCAACCCCATCACCAGGCTGATCGCCGTGCTCAGCGCCGCCCAGCCGCAGATCTGGCTGAAGCGGCTGCGGGCGACCGCGAGGCCGTCCGCCACGGTGACGTTGGCCTGGCCGCGGAAGATCATGTCGGCAGCGGCTGCCAGGCCGACGCTGAAATAGAAGCCGACGACGCTCAGCACATAGACACCGATCACCAGCAGCGGGATCGCGCCCGCGAGCGTGTCCTGCTCGAAGAGATAGAGCCCTGGACCGAGCGTCACGATCGCCAAGAGGACCGTGGCAACCGCGCCGTAGAGCGGGAAGCGAATCAGTTCCGGGTGGGCCCTCAGCAGCCCCCAGCTCTTCTTGGTCAGTGCCCAGCCACGCCGAATCCTGCTCATCCTCGTCTCCTTTTACCGATTGCTGGCCAGTCCCGGTATCCGCACGACTCCTCTTCCCTCGAAGTAGTCCCACTCCTGCTCGCCGAGCTCGGTCGCCGGCGGGTCGGCGTAGACCCACTCGCGCATGATCCGGTGCCAGTTGCGTTTGGCGCGCAGCTGGCCGAGCACGGCGACCACGCCGATTTCCATCCGCCTTCCCATCAGCTCATCGGCGGGTACCGACTCACGGCGCATCAGGTCGTAGTACTCCGAGCGCGGGTCGTTGGTCGACTCGATGATCTTCATCACCCGGCGCGGGCTGATCTCGATCTCGCGGTCCTCCAGGTACCAGGAGGCGACCGCCATCGTGTGCTCCATGAGTCGCTCGGCGTCTAGTTTGGAGGGGTTTTTGACGAAGCCCAGATCGTGCAGCGCAGCGCGCAGGGCCTCGGGATCCTCGCCGATTGCAGCGTCGATCACGCGCTGCTCGAGCAGAATCTGCTCGCGGTCGAGCTTCTTCGTCATGCCGAAATCAAGGAAGGCGACGCGACCATCGTCGAGCAGAAGGTAGTTGCCCGGATGGGGGTCGGCGTTGAAGTGCTGCAGGTGGTAGATCGAGCCAAAGCTGCCACGGAAGACGATCTCGCCAAAGCGGCTGCGCTGCTCGCCGCCGAGCTCCTTGATCTGCTCGAAGCCGATCCCCTCGACCAGCTCGGTGACCAGCACCCGCCGGCGCGAGAGCCTGGTGATCACTTCGGGCACATAGATGAACGGGTGCTCGAGGTAGGCGCGGGCGAAGCTGCGCTGGTTCTGCGCCTCATACTCATAGTCGAGCTCCTCCATCACCCGCTCACGCAGCTCGTTGGCGATCGCCTTGGCGTCGAGGCCGGGAGCCAGGGCGCGGGCGAGCCGGACGATCGTGCCCGCGTTTCGCAGGTCGGCCTCCAGCGCCTCGGCGATGCCCGGGTACTGAATCTTGACCGCGACCCGGCGCCCGTCGAGCAGCTCGGCGCGATGCACCTGGCCGATCGAGGCGGCGGCGAAGGCCTGGGGCTCGAACTCGGCGAACATCTCCGCCAGCGGTTCTCCCTCGTACTCTTCGCCCAGCACCTTCTCGACCTTCTCCCAGGGCATCGAGGGCGCGTCGGTGCGCAGTTTCGCCAACTGCTCCTGGTAGATCTCGGCGTACTCGGGAGGGAGGAAATCGGTGTCGATGAAGGAGGCGAACTGGCCGAGCTTCATCGCTGCACCCTTCATCTGGCCCAGCGCGCCGACCATCTTCATCGCCGTTTCGAGGTGGCGCTCTTCGAGTTTCTCCTTGCTGCCCTCCTCTGAGCGGGCAACGTTGGTCGCCTTGGTGCCCGCATAGCGGGCGCCCTGCAGGCCGACGATCGACCCCAGTTTCGCCGAGCGTCGCACCCTTCCCTTGGGGATCTTGGAGTCGTCCGCCACGGGCGAAGGTTGCCACAGGTTCCCCTTCGCCTCGGTTCTCTATCCTCTCCACCTCGATGGCAGCCACCCGCGAAACCCTGAAAGCCGCCCCGCGCACCGAATTCGGTTCGCGCATCTCCCGCCGCCTGCGTCGCGACGGCCTGGTTCCCGGTGTCGTCTACGCCGGTGGCTCAGAGGCGCGCGCCTTCCAGGTGATCGAGCGCGAGGCGCGCACGGTGCTCTCCGGACAGGCCCTCTTTGACCTCGAGCTTGAGGGATCGAAAAAGGTCCCGGTCGTGGTCAAGGAGCAACAGCTTCACCCGGTCCGCGGCAGCCTCGAGCACATCGACCTGCAGGAGGTCAAGCTCGACGAGGCGATCCAGGCCGAGGTGGCGGTCGAGCTGGAGGGCGTCGATGAGGCGCCGGGGATCAAGTCCGGCGGCGTGCTCGAGCACGTCACCCGCGAGGTCGGCGTTGAGGCGCTGCCCACTGAGATTCCCGAGCGACTGGTCGCCGATGTCTCGGCGATGGAGATAAACGACACCCTGCAGCTCTCCGCGGTCCCGGTTCCCGAGGGCGTCAAACTCGTCGCCGAGGATCCCGCCGAGGTCACGATCGCCACCCTCTCGCCACCGCGAGTCGAGGAAGAGCCCGAGCCCGCCGTCGAGGAGGAGGCCGAGCTGGTTGGCGAGGAGGGCGCCGAGGAGGGCGCCGAGGCCGATGGAGCCCAGGAGTCCGAGAGCGGCTCGGGCGAGGCAGACGGGGAGTAGCCCCTGTCCTTGTTTGCCCGCCGCGCGGGGGGGCGCAACGGCGAGCGAATCCTGATCGTCGGGCTCGGCAACCCCGGCGAGCGATACGCGCGGACCCGGCACAACATCGGCGCAGCGCTCGGCGCCGAGCTCTCCCATCGCTGGGAGCTCTCGGGGGCGAAGAAGCGCTTCGGCGGGCTGCTCGCCGAAGGGCGAGCCGGTCCTGGCGGGCCGCGGGTGGCGATCCTGCTGCCGCAGACCTTCATGAACGAATCGGGCGACTCGGCGGGCCCGGCGCGGGGTTCGCTCAAGGTCCCGCTAGAGCGGGTTGTCGTCCTCCATGACGAGATCGACCTGCCCTTCGGAGAGGTCCAGGTCAGACTCGGCGGTGGCCTGGCCGGTCACAACGGCTTGAAGAGTCTGAAGGGCGGCTTCGGCGGCGCTGAGTTCTGGCGGGTGCGGATCGGGGTCGGACGGCCGGACTCGACCGATCCCGAGGTCGTCTCCTCCTTCGTCCTCTCCGCCTTTCGCGAGTCGCGCGAGGAGGTGGCGGGCCTCCTTGCCCTCGCCGCCGGCGAGGCCGAGCGCTTGGTCGAGCGGCTAGGTTCCGAGGGTGGGCAACAGATCAGCGATGAGTGAGCGGCGCAGCGAGTACCGGGTCGACGAGCATGGGGTGGCGCTCCTGCAACTGCAGCGCCCCGCTGTGCGCAATGCGATCGACACTCAGATGCTGGTCGAGATCCTCGAGCACCTCGCCGTGGCTCGCGAGGATGAGGCGGTCCGGGTGGTGGTGATCAGCTCCTCCGATCAGATGGGCCTCTCGGCCGGAGCCGACATCAAGGAGGCGCTCGATGCCGACCAGAAGGTGCAGCGCATGCAGCTCTTCGCCGACGTCTATGAGGGCATCGTCGGCTTCCCGAAGCCGACGATCGCGGTCTGCCACGGCGACGTGGTCGGCGGCGGGGCGGAGATCGCGATCGCCTGCGATATGCGGGTCGGCGGAGCCAACCTGCGGATGCGCTTCCCGGGCGCGGCGCTCGAGGTGCCGGTCGGCCCGGCGCGCCTGGTCACGCTCTGCGGCCTGGCCACCGCCAAGTATCTGTTGCTCAGCTCGCGCACCGTGGGCGCCGATGAGGCCCTGCGCCTGGGTCTGGTCAACCGGGTGGCGCCGGCGGCGCTCACCGAGCAGGGCGCCCTGCAGCTGGCCGCGGAGATCGCCGCTCACCCCCCGCGGGGCCTCGCGCGCCTGAAGCGGATGCTGCATGAGTGGGACGATGTCGAGGGCCGCTCGCGGGCCGAGGGCGAAGGCCAGGTGCGCTGGCAGCGCAGCGGCCCCGGGCTGCCGGGGGCGGGGGGTTAGCCCTGCCCGCAAAGCAGGAGAGCCTGACCGTCGCCGTCACCGGGCCGAGTGGCGAGATCGGTAAGCCGTTTCTCGCCGCGCTGGAGCGCGTCCCGGAGGTCGAGCGGGTGATCGGCATGGCTCGCCGTCCCTTTGACATCGGCGCTCATGGCTGGGAGAAGGTCGAATACAGGCGCGGTGACGTGCTGGACCGCGACTCGGTCGATTCGCTCGTCGAGGAGGCCGACGTCGTCGTACACCTCGCCTTTGTGATCGTGGCCGGCCAGCGCCAGAGCCGTGAGATCAACCTGCGGGGTTCACGCAACGTCTTTGAGGCGACGGTTGCCGCCGGCGCCCGGCGACTCGTCTACACCTCCTCGGTGGCCGCCTATGGCTTTCACGCTGATATGCCCGAACTCCTCACCGAGGAGCTGCCGGCAAGGGGTACCAGCCGCCATCCTTACTCAGCGCACAAGGCCGCGGTCGAGGCTGAGTTGAGCACGGCGATCGCGGGCTCGGATACCGCGGCCTACATCTTTCGCCCCTGCATCGTCGCCGGCCCAGATGCGACCCTGCTGTTGGATCTGATCCCGCTGGTGGCGCTCGGTCGGAGGATCCCCGGAGCGCTGCGCTGGGCGCTCGGTAGGGCGCCCTCGCTGCGCCCGGTCCTGCCCGATCCCGGGGTCCCGTTCCAGCTCGTGCACCAAGATGATGTCGCCGCGGCCCTCTCGGCGGCCGTGATCGGAGTCGGCGAGCCGGGCACCTACAACCTCGCCGGGCCAGGTCAGCTGACCGTGACCGAGCTCGCCCACGAGCTCGGTTGGCACGCGCTGCCGGCGCCGCGTCTGGCGGTCGGGGTCACCGCAGAGCTGCTCGCCCACGTGCCCTATGGCTTGCCCGATGAGCTCGCCTGGATCGAGGCCTTCCGTCGGCCGGTCCTGATGGACACCACCAAGGCGCGCCGGCGCCTGCACTGGATGCCCCACCATGATGCTCGCGAGACGCTGCGCCAGGCCGTCGCGGCGCTCAGGGCCCGACCCTAGCTCCAGCTGGTCGAATCGAGCTTGACGCCGGCGCAAGAGCCCCCCGGGTCGGCGAGGAGATGGGCGGCGATCGTCGCGGCGGGCGCCACCCAGAGCTCGCCTGTCTGGGCAGCGGCGGCGACTCGGTCAAGCAACGCGGCGAGACGATCCTCGCCAAACCAGCCCAGCATGAAGGGGTGCAGGACGATCGCCAGGAAGCCGCCCTCCTCGGCCAGGCGCCTGAGCTCGCTGCCCAAGAAGGTGAGGAACTCGGCCGGCTCAAGCGGCGCCGGGGAAGCGTGGATCTGTTCGCGCACCGCGCCCAGCGCCGGCAACACGCAGCTGGCATCGACGTGGCGCCATTGGAAGGGCAGCAGGGCGACGCCGCGCTCGACGCCGATCCCCGCTCCCGCCGGTGAGCAGTAGCGCAGGCCGGCGGCGCGGGCGACATCAAGCCCCTCAGCACCGAGGCCCCCGCCGGGCGGGCGCATGCCCGTAACGCTGAGCCCGAGGCCGGTGAAGGCGCTCAGGCCGCGGCTCAGGTTCTCGGCCTGCTCGCCGGGTAGCAAGGCGGCCCACTCCTCGTGGCGCCAGGCGTGGAAGGCGACCTCGTGACCCTGCGAGGCGATCTGCCCGAGCGCGTCGGGGTAAAGCTCGGCATTTAGCCCCTCGAGGAAAAAGGTGGCGGCGAGATCGGCGGCGGCGAGCGCGGCGAGGATCGCAGGCAGGCCCTCGGTCAGCGTCGGGTGCGGCCCGCTTCGAGCCTCGCCGGGCGCCGCGCCGAGCTCAATTTCAGCCGCCTCGCCGAGGTTGTCGAAGCTCAGGCAAAGCGCGCCCCGGGCGCCGTTTGGCCAGCGCCCCTCGCTCACGAGTCACGTAGAGCGGGGCTCCAGCGCTCGGGTTCGAGCTGCGCCTGCTCGCGGGCCCAGCGGAAGTGGTGGCGGGCCGAGATCAAAAGCAGCGGGAAGTTAAGCGCCGCTGCGATCAGGCCCAGACGTCGCGAGCGGCTATCTACCTCAAGGGCGAGGCTGAGCACGCTGCAGATCGCCCAGAACCAGAGCACCGAGTTGTAGGAGGGAAGTTGCTCCTCGCCCAGGCCCTCGGCTTGGTCGAGCATCGGCACGCCGCCGTGCAGCGACCATGGCCAGGCGGCGAAGTGCACGGCGACCCCGGCGGCGCCGATCCCCGCGTTTATGGCGCAGAGGCGCTCGTTCATGCGCCCCCCCCTAGCGGCGCTGAAGAGCATCAGCGGGAAGAGGGTGCCCCAGAGCGCGTAGGCGCCGCGCCGGCCGAGCTGCGGCTCAAAGACGAGCCCCACACCGGCCCGCGTCTCGAACCCGTGATGGGCGAGCGCACCGAGCACCGAGCCAGCTGCGAATGGCCGTCGGAGCCTCATCCCGGCAGAGCCTAGCTGGGTTCTAGAATCGGTAGCGCCGCCCGGATCACGCGATCCGGGCGCTCTGCGTGCCATGAGCCTGCGACCGATACTTGAGATAGCCGCCGAGAACGAGCGCCTGCACGCTCTCAGCGCTCGCGCCGCTGAGGCCGCCGGGGGTGGCGAGGCGCTCAGCCTGCGGGCCTCGGCGACGCTGCGCCCCTTGCTCCTCGCGGCGCTCCTGGAAGATGACCGCGGTCTCGCCGCCCGCCCCGCTCTGCTCGTCAGCCCCGACGATCGCTCCGCCCGCGACCTGGCCGCCGATCTGCGCGCCTACCTGGCGCCGCGCCGGGTGCGCTTCTATCCCTCGCGAGGGACCGGCTACAGCTCACACGTGGCGCCGCCGCCGCACCTCGTCGGTCTGCGCATCGACGCCCTGGACGCGCTCGGGCGCGAGGAAGACCCGATCGTGGTGGCGAGTGCCACCGCCCTTGCCGAGGCGGTCCCCGATGCCTCCCTGCGCCCGGCGGGGTTCTCAATCTCAGTTGGTGGCGAGCTGGAGCTCGGACCCGCCACCCGCGAGCTGCTCGCGGCCGGTTATGAGCGCGTCGAGCAGGTCGAGGAGCGCGGTCAGTTTGCCCTTCGCGGCGGCATTCTCGACGTCTATCCGGCGACTGAGGAGCGAGCCGTTCGGATCGAGCTCTTCGGTGATGAGGTGGAGTCGATGCGCTGGTTTTCGACCTTCACCCAGCGTTCGCTCGGTGAGGCCGAGGAGGTCGAGCTCGCGCCCGCGGCGGAGCTCGACGCGGAGCACCGCGAGCTTGCTGAGCTGGCGGCGATGGAGGCCGAGGAGGAGGGCCGCGAGGCGCCGAGCCTTGCCGAGATCCTGCCGCTTGATCGCTTCGGCGCGCCGCTGAATCTGGTCCCCGACTCGGCCGTCGTGATCCTCACCGCCGCCGAGGAGATCGAGCCTGCCCTGCGCGACCACTGGGAGGATGCGACCACGGCGATGCACGCCGAGGACGCGCGCCGACTCTATGTCGATGTCGCCGCTCCGCTGACCGCGCGCGCCGCACTGGCGCTGAGCGGGGCTGGGGAGGAGGACGAGGACGGCTTTCGCGCCTCGCGCGCCGAGTCCCCGGCCCGCAACATCAGGGAGGCGGAGGGCGAGCTGCAAAAACTCGTCAACTCGGGTTATCGCGCCGTCGTTGCCTTCGACAGCCTCGGTGAGGCCGAACGAACCCGCTACGGACTCGACCGCCTCGACACCTCGCTGCTTGACGGCGGAAGCGTCTCCCCCGAGCCGGGACTGAGCTTTGCCGAGGGGCGGCTGCGCGAGGGTTTCATCAGCCCCGAGCTGCGGATCGCGGTCTTCCCCTTCCGACGCCTGGTCCACCGCCGCCGCGCCCCCGAGCAGCGCTCGCCGGGGACCGGGCGCGGTCGCCTCGTCTTCAGCGACCTGCGGGTCGGTGACTACGTCGTCCATGAGGATCATGGTGTCGCCCGCTTTGCCGGCTTTGAGACCCGCGAGGTCGGCTCGGTCACGCGGGATTACCTCTACCTCGAATACAAGGGCGAGGACCGCGTCTACGTCCCCACCGATCAGCTCGCCAAGCTGAGTCGCTACGTCGGCGCCGGCGGCTCGCCGACGCTCTCGGCGTTGGGCGGCAAGCGCTGGCAGAACATGAAGGCCCGGGCGCGGCGGGCGGCGGGCGCGCTGGCCGGTGAGCTGCTCAACCTCTACGCCGAGCGGCGCACCCGCAAGGGCCACGCCTTTGCCCCCGACGGCGAGTGGCAGATGGCGATGGAGAGCGCTTTCCCCTACCGGGAGACCGCCGATCAGATCGAGGCAATCGAGGCGGTCAAGGGCGACATGGAGGCCGAGGGGCCGATGGACCGCCTGGTGTGCGGGGACGTCGGCTTTGGTAAGACCGAGGTGGCGCTGCGCGCCGCGGTCAAGGCCGCCTCCGACGGCAGGCAGGTGATGATGCTGGTGCCGACGACGATCCTCGCCCAGCAGCACCTCGGCACCTTCGGCGAGCGACTCGCCGACCTGCCCTTCGTCGTGGAGGGCGTCTCGCGCCTGCGCAGGCCAGCCGAGGTCAAAGCGGTGCTGGCCGAGTTTGAGGCCGGCAAGGTCGACGTGCTGATCGGCACCCACCGGCTGCTCTCACGTGACGTTCGTGCAAAGGAGCTCGGACTGGTGATCGTCGATGAGGAGCAGCGCTTCGGCGTAAAACAAAAGGAGCTGCTGCGCCAGCTGAAGCTCAAGGTCGACGTCCTCTCGCTCTCCGCGACCCCGATTCCCCGCACCTTGCAGATGAGCCTCGCCGGCCTGCGTGACATCTCCGTGATCGAGACGCCGCCAGAGGGCAGGCGACCGGTCCGCACCTACGTCGGCCCCTACGATGAGGACCTCGTGCGCCACGCGATCGAGCGCGAGGTCGAGCGCGGCGGCCAGGCCTTCTTCCTGCATAACCGGATCGACTCGCTGCCGGAGGTGGTCGAGCGCCTGCGGGCGATCGTGCCGAAGGCGCGCTTCGCCGAAGCGCACGGGCAGATGGATGAGCGCCGGCTGGAGGAGACGATGCTCGACTTCCTGCGCGGTGGGGCCGATTGCCTGGTGACGACGACGATCATCGAGTCTGGCCTCGACATTCCCTCCGCCAACACCCTGATCGTCGAGCGCTCCGACCAGCTCGGCCTCTCCCAGGCCTACCAGATCCGCGGCCGTGTGGGCCGTTCTCGTGAGCGCGCCTTCGCCTACCTGCTCTACCCCTCGGCGGAAACCCTGACCGAGGACGCCGCGGCGCGGCTGACGACGCTCGCCGATCACACCGAGCTCGGCTCGGGATTCAAGATCGCGATGCGCGATCTCGATATCCGTGGGGCCGGCGATCTGCTCGGCGAGGAGCAGTCCGGTCACGTTGCCGCGGTCGGCTTTGAGCTCTACTGCCAGATGATCGACGAGGCGGTCGCCGAGGCGGCTGCGGCGGCCGGCGCCGATGGGGAGGAGAGCCCCGAGCCGGTCCGCCTCGACGTCCCGGTCGATGCCTACCTGCCGGCCGCCTTCATCCCCTTCGAGGCGGCCAAGATCGACGTCCACCGGCGCGTCGCCGCCGCCCGAGCGCCCGGGGAGCTGCGCGCAATCGGCGATGAGCTGAAGGATCGTTTCGGCCCGCCGCCGCCGGAGGTCGAGAACCTGCTGGCGTTGCAAAGGGCGCGGATCGAATTCGGTCTTGCCGGCGCGCGCAGTGTCGAGCTGCGGGGCGGGCGGCTGAGCGTGACCGGGGTCGAGCTCGATTCCGAGCAGGCCGGGGTGCTGGGTGAGCAGGTCGAGGGCGCTCTGTATGAGTGGCGTGAGAAGACCGCCTCGCTGCGCGTGCCCGAGGATCCAGAGCAGCGGCTGGCGGCAGTCTTAACGATGGCTAAAGGGCTGCGCACGGCGGAGGGGTCCCCGAGCGCCGAAGCGGATATGCTGCCCGCTTCGTGAGTCCGAGCAAGGGAAAGAGGCCCGCGACCCGTAAGGGCGCAGCCAGAGCCGACAAAGGGGGGGGTGGCGCTAAGCGCGGCCCCGGGCGCGAGGAGACGCAACGGTTGGCGGTCGCGATTTTTGGAATCGTCTTCATCTTGCTCTTCGCGATCGTCGCGATCGCCGAGGGCGTCGGGCCGCCGAGCATTCCCGCCGGTGCGATCGCCGTGATCCAAGACGTTCCAGCCAACGCCGCCGCGCCCTTCGATAAGCCCTACACCGACTGCAAGGGCAAAGAAGTGAGCCAGGATCTGGGCGTCGTGACCGAAGAGGAGTACAACTGCGCCTTCGAACAGCTGGCCGCCGGGTCCGGTCTGAAAAAACCGCCGAAACCGGGCGAAGAACAGTACGAAGCGCTGCATGAAGGCGCGATCACCAGCCTGATTGAAAACATCTGGCTGCAGGCGCTCGCCGCCGAAGAAGGCATCGAAGCGACGGCCAAAGACATCAAAGAAGAAGAACAGAAACTGATCAAGAAAAGCTTCGAAGGCAAACCGGCGAAATTCAAGGAATTCTTGAAAACCTCCGGCTACACCCAGCAGGACGTCAACGAAAGGCTGAAGGTCCAGTTCGTCAGCGCCAAACTCGCCAAACCGCTGGAAGAAGAAGCCGCGGCGAAGGCCCCGAGCGCGAGCGAAATCAGTGACGCCTACGATGCCGAGAAGAAGACCCGCTTCACCAAACCCGAAAGCCGCGACGTTCGCATTCTGATCACCAAAGGCAAAACGAAAGCCGAGGCCGGCAAAGCGGCGCTGGAAAAGAATGACTCGGAAGCAAGCTGGAAAAAAGTGATCAAGAAATACGCGGTCTCACCGACGACCGCCTCGACCGGCGGACTGCAGCCCGGGGTGACCGAAGAACAGTACGCCGGGCCGGTTGGTGAAGCGATGTTCAGCGCCCCCAAGGGCAAACTCGAGGGGCCGCTCAAATACACGCTCGGCGAAATCGTCTTTGAGGTCGAAAAAGTGACGCCCGAAGAAGTCCGCCCGTTGGGCGAAGCCGAAGCGGAAATCAAAACCGAACTCGAACAGAAAACCAAAGAACAGATCTTCACCGGCTTCATTGAAGACTTCCGCAGCAAGTGGCGGGCGCGGACCTACTGCGCCTCGGGCTTCACGGTCGAAAAAGTCTGCTCGAACTTCAAGGGCAGCCCCAAAAACGAAGAAGCCAGCCCCGCCTGCCGCGGCGAAAAGAAAAAAGCAAAAGAACCTGAAGCGACGCCTGAAACCGAAGGCTGCCCGGCGCCCGTGCTGCAGCTCAAACCGGCGCTCCCCGGGACGGTCACGATCGTCGCGCCCAAAGGCCTGCAGCTCGCCCAGCGCTCGCTGCCCCCGGCAGTTGAATCACCGACGACCCCGAGCCTCAGCGGCTCCATCCCCTCCGGAGTCCCGAGCGCTCCCTAGTTCATCGCTTCTTCGCTCAACGAGCCACCGCTCCTTGACCAATAGAGTGCCGGCGGGTCCATGAGCACCATCACCTCCATCCACGCACGCCAGATCGTCGACTCGCGCGGCAACCCGACTGTTGAGGTCGAGGTCGCGCTTGAGTCCGGCGCTCGCGGTCTCGCCGCGGTCCCCTCGGGCGCCTCCACCGGGGAGTTCGAGGCGGTCGAGCTGCGCGACGGCGGCGAGTCCTGGGGGGGTAAGGGGGTCTCGTGCGCGGTCGCAAATGTCAACGGCGAGATCGCCGGCGCTCTGCGCGGCGCGCACGGGGCCGAGCAGGGCGCTCTCGATCAGACGATGATCGAGCTCGACGGCACCCCCAACAAGGGACGCCTTGGGGCCAACGCGATCCTCGGCGTCTCGCTGGCCGCGGCGAAGGCGGCCGCGGCTGACTCCGGTCAACCCCTCTACCGCTACCTCGCTGAGCTCTACGGCGGCGGTGAGCCGACGCTTTTGCCGGTGCCGATGATGAACGTCCTAAACGGTGGCGCCCACGCCGACAACTCCGTCGATTTCCAGGAGTTCATGGTGGTTCCGGCGGGCGCGACCAGCTTCTCTGAGTGCCTGCGAATCGGGGCTGAGGTCTTTCACGCCCTGAAGCGGAGCCTGGCCGCCAAGGGGTTGGCGACCGCGGTCGGCGACGAGGGTGGCTTCGCGCCCGACCTGCCCTCAAATGAGGCTGCTCTCGAGGCTGTTTTGGTCGGGGTCGCGGACGCGGGTTATGAGCCCGGGGCCGATGTCTTCATCGCGCTTGACCCGGCGACCAGCGAGTTCTTTGAGGCCGGTGGCTACGGTCTCGAGCACGAGGGCCGCTCGCTGGACGCCGGGGAAATGGTCGCCTACTGGACCGACATCGTCGCCCGCTACCCGGTCATCTCGATCGAGGACGGCATGGACGAGGAGGATTGGCAGGGCTGGCAGCTCTTGACCGAGCGCCTCGGCAAGAGCATCCAGCTCGTTGGCGATGACATTTTCGTCACCAACCCGCAGCGCCTGCGGCGCGGGATCGAGCTCGGCGTCGGCAACTCGATCCTCGTCAAGGTCAATCAGATCGGCAGCCTCAGCGAGACACTGGAGGCGATCCGAATCGCCCGCGAGGCGGGCTACAGCACGGTCATCTCCCACCGCTCCGGAGAGACCGAGGACACCACGATCGCCGACCTTGCGGTCGCGACCGGAGCCGGACAGATCAAGACCGGCGCGCCGTCGCGCTCAGACCGGGTCGCGAAGTACAACCGCCTGCTGCGAATCGAGGAGGAGCTTGGCGCCGCCGCTGAGTTCCCGGGCCTGCAGGCCTTCGCCCAAGCGTCCCGGTAGTGAAGGAATGCCGGGCTCGGCCGCGTAGGACCGGGCATGAGCGCCCAGGCACGCGCGTCGGGATCGACCGCATATCGGGCGCGGCGGCGACCGGCCGCCCGCCGGCGGCCCGCCGCCCGCAGCGCCGCCAGCCGCATCAACTGGGAGAGGGTCGGGCGCATCGCCCTCACCTTCGTCCTGGCCGCGGTCGTCTACTCCTATCTGAACCCGGCGATCGAATTCGTCAAGACCTACACGGCGACCAGCGCGGCCAAAGTCCAGTTCCACGAAGCGCTGGCGGAAAACAAGCGGCTGCACTGGCGGGTCCAGCATGCCGAGGACCCGATCGTCCTCGACGAAAAGGCGCGCGGACAGGGTCTGGTTGGCGCCGGGGATACCCCGATCGTCGTCCGCCCCAGCCACGGCTAGCGCCGCTGGAGGGGCCCGGTGGTTAGTGCCGGCTCCTACCTGCTGAGCGCGCTCGCCGGGCTGACACTGGTCCTCTCGCTGGGCTTCAGCGCCCTGCGGCTGCGTGCCCGCTTGATCCCGACCTGGGAGGGCCCGCCCGCCCGGCTGCTGGAGGTGATCCTCGCGATCGCCTTGCTGGTCTGGTTCGCCGAGCTGCTCGGCACCTTCAGCCTGCTCTACGGCTGGGCCCTGGTCGCCCTCAGCCTGCTGGTGGCGGGGGCGCTCGCCTGGCGCCTGCATCCGCTCGCTGGGCAGCGGCCCCGCCGGTCCCGCCCCGATCGGCCGCCTGCCTGGGAGCTGGTCATCACCTTCGGCGTCATCGCCCTCGTCTTTGCCCACTGGGGTCTGACCGCCAAGGACGCGCTTGACCGCGGCATCTTTAACTTCGATTCGCTCTGGTATCACCTGCCCTTTGCCGCCGACATCGCTCAGAGTCACTCGGTGCTCGGACTCCACCACAACGAGACCGTCTTCACGAACTGGTTCTACCCGCAGAATTCCGAGCTCCTGCACGCGGTTGGGATCACGATCGCGCACCGCGACACGCTCTCCTTGTTCATCAACTTCGGCTGGCTGGCACTCGCCTTCCTCTCAGCCTGGTGCATCGGGCGCCCCTACGGTCGCGGGCATCTCAGCGTCCTCGCGGTGGCGATCCTGCTCGAGTGCCACACCCTGGTCGTACGGGAGCCCGGCGCGGCGAAGAACGACGTTGCCACCGCCGCCCTGGTCCTGGCCGCGCTCGCGATCCTGATCAACGCCTGGGCTGCCAGGGAGAGTCGTGCCGGAGACCGGCTGGCCCCCGGCTGGCCGCTCGCGGTGGCCGGTCTGGCGGTGGGTCTGGCGGTGGGGACGAAGTTCACCGTGCTGGCGATGGCGGCGGGGCTCAGCCTCGCGGTGATTTGGCTCGCCCCGCCGCGCCGCCGCCGCGCCGTCGCCGGCTGGTGGTTTTTGCCCGCTCTTGCCGGTGGGGGGTTCTGGTATCTGCGCAACCTGATCGTGGTCGGCAACCCGCTGCCCGAGATCGCCCATCTGGGCCCGATCACCCTGCCCCACCCCGAGCGGTTGCAAGGTGCCCGGCCAGATTTCAGCATCGTCCACTACGCCACCGACACCAGCGTCTGGCGCCACTACTTCGCTCCCGGGCTTCACGACCAGTTCGGGGCGCTTTGGCCGCTGATCGTGATCGGCGCCGTTCTCGCGGCGCTCCTCGCCCTGCTCGCCGGCCGCGACCGGATGGTGCGCTGGATCGGCGCGGTCGCCCTGCTGGGGATGATCGCCTACCTGTTCACGCCGCTGAGCGCCGCCGGCGCGCAGGGGGCGCCCAGCGGGTTTGCGATCAACCTGCGCTACGTCGTGCCGGCGATGCTCGCCGCGCTCGCGCTCCTGCCTCTGCCTCGCGCGCTCGATGACCGCCGCCGCCAGTGGGCCCTGCTCGCCCTGTTACTCCTGATCTTGGTCCTCACCGATCGCTCCGACGCGGTGCTGCGCGATCCCTCGCGTCTCTTCGGTCTGGCCCTGGCGCTCCTCCTGGTGGTGATTCCGGCGGGGCTGCTGGCGCTGCGCTCGCGCGGAGTTTCGCTGGCCATGGTGCTCGTCGGCTTTGGCGCCCTCGTACTCGCGATCGTCGCGATCGGCTACCCGCTGCAGCGTCACTATCTTGACGATCGCTACCTAAACGATGGGCCCGAGGAAGATCAGATTCCCCAGATGCACCTCGATTCCGCCTATCGCTGGGCGCGAGGCATCAGCGACGCCACAATCGGCCTGGCCGGGACCACGGCCGGCTTTCTGCAGTACGGCTTCTACGGCACCGATCTATCCAACCACGTGATCTATCTCGGCGAAACGGGTCCCGACGGCGCCTTCAACGCGATCCCCGGCTGCGCCGCCTTCCGCTCGGCCGTCAACGCCGCCCAGCTCGACTACTTGGTCACCTCGCCGTTTTTGAACTTCATCCAGACCGGCCGGCCGATCAGCTCGCCCGAGGCTCGCTGGCTGCGCGGCGATCGTGCGATGCACCCGATCCAGCGCAGCGGTCCGGTCACGGTTTGGCGAGTCGACGGGCGCCTCGAACCGCGCAGCTGCAGGGCACCTCGCAACGCCCCCCTGCGGGGTGTGCCCCAGCAGCCAGGGAGCGGGACCTAGGGTCCCCGCCGGGAGCTGGACGGCCTGAATTACTCCTCGCTGTCGGGGTCAGCGCTCTCGGCGGCGCTTGAGGGGCGCCGGATCACGATCTGATCGGGGTCGATCCGCACCGTCACCTCGCGCTGGCCGGCCCAGTGCTCGGTGTAGACCGGGTTGTCCTTGACCGAGGGGTCGAGCCAGAGGCCATAGCCGTCGGTCTCACCGTGGTCGAAGCTCGCCTCTAGCTCTTTGCGCCGACCGCGGCCACCGCGTCGTCCGCGGCGCCTGCGCCGCGGACGAGCCCGCTCCTCACCATCGGCTCCGCGCTCGGCCTCGGAGTCCTCGGAGTCCTCCGCCTCGGCGTCCTCTGTCTCCTCATCATCAGAGCCTGCCTCCTCGGCTGTCGCCGCCTCGATCTCCGCCTCGATCTCATCGCGCAGGTCGAGTTCGGGAGAGCCGGCGTCCTCCTCGTCGGGCGTGAAGCCGTGCTGTTTGCGAAACTCGCGCAGCTCGGAGGTGCTGACTTCAAGTTGGTGCGCGATCCAGGCATCGGTGCGACCCTGACGCACCCAGGCGCGGATCTGGTTGAGCTGTGGCTTTAGTGACCGTCTGGCCATCGGCGGGCGAGTCTATTCAACGAGGGTCGTGACCGCAGGTCGCCTAGGCCATCAGGAAGGCGAGCGCCTCGAACATCGAGACGACCACCACGACGACGGTTACCGTGAGACAGACGGCCAGCACGCTGAAGCGCACCTTGCTCTCCTGCTCGGTGCGCTCGATGCGTCGCGCCCGCGAGCGGTTTACTGCGCGTCGGCGCAGCTGCTCTCGGCGGCGTCGCTCGAGGGAGGTCTCCTGTTCGAAAGCCGACTCGAACTGGGAAATGCTCTGTCGCATCTTCATAAGGGGGTGGCCGCGGGGGCCGCGGCGCACCGTAGCAAAGCCGCAAGCGATCTTGCAGACGCAAGAAGTGCCGATAGTCACAACATCCCGGCGCGCCGCGCGCCGGCGCCGCGCGATCTGGCTAGGGGACCCGGCTGACGCTGGCGAGCAATGTCTCCTTGATCTGGGCGATGATCTCAAGCGCCTCGCCCCACTCGCGCTGCCAGACGTTGCGACCGAAGATCACCCCCGAGCCGCCCGCACCCATGATCTCGCGGGTGTGGTGAAGGACGGTCTCATCATCGACCTTGGAGCCCCCCGAGAGGACGACGAGGGAACGCCCGGCCGAGGCGACGCAGTGCCCGATCGCCTCCTCCTGGGTGAGTTGCAGCTCGTTGTAGGGGGCCGGAGCAGACTTATCCTTCTCGGGATCGATCTTGGGCATGTTGAGCTTGACCACGTCGGCGCCCATCTCCATCGCCATTCGCGCCGCGTAGTCGATCGCATAAAAGGAGTTGGGCCCGCCCTTGGCGTCGACCGCTTCTCCGCGCGGATAGGACCAGACGATCAGCGGCATCCCAAAGCGATCGCAATCCTGGCGAACCTGGCGCAGCTGGGCGAGGTCCTGGTCCTGGCGCGGGGAGCCGACGTAGAGGGTGTAGCCGACGGCGTCGGCGCCGAGCCGAACCGCGTCCTCGACGCTCGCGTTGCAACTCGAAAACGCCTGGGCGGAGGAGGGCAGGTCGGTCTTGCCGTTGACCTTGAGGATCAGCGGCACCCGGCCGGCGTAGTCCGGGTAGTACTTGCTCGCCATGCCGATCTGACAGGCGAGCGCCGAGTAGCCGGCCTCCGCCGCGAGGCGGAACTGGTAATCGGGGTCCTTCGAATCCGGGTTGGGGAAGAAATCGCGCGGTCCGTGCTCGATTCCCTGATCGATCGGGAGCAGCATCAGGGTCCCGTTACCGGGACCAAACTCGAACAGCAGGCGGCGCAGGCGGGTCCGTTTGCCTGGCGCAAGCTCGGCCAGAAGCGATTTCTGCTCGGTCAGGGTGTCGAGAGCCACGCGTTTTCCTCCTCAGAATCGGTGTCCCCGCAGTATGCCATCGGGAGGGTGCCCGCAGCGGGCCGGGGCCGGGCGGTTATCCTCGACTGATCATGAGCGAGACTGAGCTCAGCGTCATCTGCAAGAACTGCGGCTCGGAGGTCAGTCCCTACGTCACCGAGTGCCCCTATTGCGGGGCGCGGTTGCGCAAGCGGGCTCCGAAGCTCGAGCGCCGCGGCGACGGACTGGAGCCAAAGCCGCGCCGCCGTCCGTTCGGTGAGCGCCTGCGGGGCAGGGGCTGGCTGCGGGCCGAGCGGCCCTACGCGACGCTGGCGGTGATCATCGGTTCCGCCCTGCTCCTCCTCATCCAGAAGGCAAGTGGCGATCCGCTGCAGAGCTTCGGCGGTCTTATCCTGCCGATCGAAGGCGATTGGTGGCGGGTTCTGAGCGCGCCGTTTGCCTACCTGGATGTCGGCTACCTGTTTGTCGTCGCCGTCGCTTTGGCGATCTTTGCGATCCCACTCGAGCGCCGGCTCGGCAGTGGCGCGATGGCGCTCTTGCTGCTCGCCTGCGGCTCACTCGGCATGCTGGCCGCGAGCGGCATCGTCGACCCGAACGGCTTCGAGGTCATCGCCGGTGGCAACGGCATGGCGCTCGGCGCAGTCGCCGCCTGGTTCACGATGCGGCGGGCAGAGACGCAGGGGGCGATCGATCAGGAGTACGACCGGATCGGAGTCGCCGCCGCCGCCGTCGTCCTCTTGCTCTTGCCGCTTTTCGATCCGACCGCAAATTTCTATGCCGGCCTGATCGGCGGTGCCGTCGGAGGCCTTGCCGGGTTGGTCGCGGCGGCGCTGCGCCACCCTTGAGGGAGGGCGCCCCGATTCGCGGCGGGCACCCGGCTAGGCTCCGAGGATGGCTGATCAGGAGCAGCGGCTCGAGGCCGCAATCGAGCGGCTCACCGACTCTGAGCGCTTCGCAGAGGCAGAGCGGATCATTTCCAGGGCCGCGCCAGCCCTGCAGCGGGTGCTCGTCTCCGCGCTGGCCGAGGGTGGCTGGTTTGGCGAGTCACACCGAGCCGAGGCGCTCAAAGCGGCAACCGTTCCCGATCCCGACGAGCGAATCGCGGCGGTTGGCTCGCTGCTTGCCGAGGAGGCCAGAATGGCGATGATGGTTGGCGTTGCGGTCGGCTGGGCATTACACGATGAGTTGAAAGATTCTGGCGATTCCGAAGGAGAGGACCGATAGCGATGGAGATCAAGTTTCACGGCCATTCGTGTTTCGAGTTGATCGAGGGTGAGGCGAGACTGTTGGTTGATCCGTTCCTAAAACCCAACAACCCGAAGGCGATCGCCACTGCCGAGGACGTCGAGCCCACCCACATCGCGCTCAGCCACGGCCACGCCGATCATCTCGCCGACGCGGTCCCGGTCGCAAAGCGCACCGGCGCGCACTGCATCGCGATAGTCGAGCTCGCCAACTGGCTCGAGTCACAGGGTGCCGAGGCGGTCAGCGATCCGAATCTGGGCGGCACCGTGGAGCTCGAGTGGGGCTCGGTCAAGCTGGTCCCCGCCTGGCATACGAATACGATTCCCGGCTCCGAAGAGGCGCCGTTTAGCGCCGAGCACGGGATCTCGATCGGCACCGCCGCTGGGCTGGTGATCAACATCGGTGGCCTCACCGTCTATCACGCGGGTGATACCTGCCTGTTCGGGGATATGAAGCTGATCGCGGAGCGCAATCCAATCGACGTGGCACTGCTGCCGATCGGCGGCCATTACACGATGGATCGCTACGACGCCGCCCTCGCCGCCGAGCTGATCGGTGCCGCGACCGTGATTCCTATGCACTACAACACCTTCCCGCCGATCGAGACCGACGCGGGAGCCTTCAAGGCCGAGGTCGAGGAGAAGACCTCCTCGTCGGTGATCGTGCTCGAGCCCGGTGAGACCCACAGCCCCTAGCGGCGCCGGAGTCGATCACAGACGGTTCGCCGTCGGGCCGCCGCCGTAGCGGTGCGCGGGGCGGGCGACCTAGGGTTCTTCCGCGGGCCCCGCCGAGGCCGGCACTTCGCCGTCTTCGGCCACTGATTCGCTGGGCGGTGGAGCTGGCGGCGGTGGGCTCGCCGATTCGGCGGGCGCTGTACCACTGCCCACTGTCACCACCAGGGTTCCGCCGCTGGCGGCCGGCGCGCCCGCCTGGGCGGTGGCGTCGGTCAGGCCCGCGGTCGGCGGTTTGGTCGTGTTTGCATCGCTTGTGGTTTCGGTCGTAGCCGATTGGATCGATGCTTCTTCTTTGCTCGGCGGCGTCGGTTCGGCTGGCACCGCCACACTCGGTTCAGCTTTGGGTGCCGCGACGGCCGGCGCTGGCGTCGGCTCGGTCGGCCGGGCGGCGGCCTGAGCCGGGTCGGGGTAGACCGGGCGGGCATGGGCGATCAGCGGCGCTGGATGGGTGGACGCCCGCATGATCTTGCTGGCGCGAACCGGGGTCGGTGTGGCTGGCGCAACCTGCTGCTTGACCTCGACCGCACCGGCGGTCAGTACCGCGGCGGTGACAACTCCGGCAACCGCCTTGGTCCCCAGCGCACCGCCGACTGCCCCGATTCCCCCGGCGGCGCCGCTACTGCTAAGTGCGGCACCGACGCTACCGACCGCACCGCTGGCGGCGGTGCCGGCACTCGCCCCGGCTGCGCCGGCGCCTGCCCCCGCTCCAGCTCCCGCTCCGCCCGAAGCCCCGCCGAAGCCGAGCTTGGAAGCGATGAAGCCCTTCAGGGCCAGCAGAGGCCCGGCCGGGAAGAGCGCCGCCAAAACCTTGTCGTTGGAGCGGACCTGGGCGCGGAAGTCTGAGCACTCCTCGCACTCGCGGACGTGGCGGCGCACCGGCCCCGACACCTTGGCCAGCCCCTCGGCGGCCTCGGCCAGGGCGAGCTGGACCTCCCCACAGGTGAGTTGGCGGGCCTGACTTGCCTCGGCCAGCGAGATCCGGGCCCGCACCAAAAGCGACTTGACTGAGGGCACGCTGGTCTCCATTGCTTGCGCGATTTCCTCGTAGGACATGGCGTCCATCTCGCGAAGCAGGAGGGCCGAGCGCTGGGTCTCGGGAAGTTTGCTGACGTCGCTGAGCAGCTGGCGGAACTCCTCGCGGTTGTGGACCTTCTCCGCGGTTGAGGCGGCCTCGACCATCGGCACCATGTCCATCGATTCCTGGGCATCGGCGGTCGGTTTGCGCAGATGATTGAGGCAGCGGTTGCGCGCGATCCGGTAAAGCCAGGGCCGCAGATTGATCTCGCGCTGGTCGCGGAGCATCGCCCGGTAGGCGTTGACGAAGACCTCCTGCAGCACGTCCTCGGCATCCTCGGTTGAGCCAAGCATTTGGCGGCAAAAGCCGAGCAGGCGACCCTGGTAGCGGTCGACGATCGTTTCGAAGGCACCGGCGTTACCGTTGCGCACCATCGCGATTAGGCGTTCGTCCCCCTGCAGTTTGAGCAGCGGAGAGCGGCGGGCTAGTAGGCCGCGTTGACTGGCATGTGTTAGAGCGGAAGCCTCCAAGCTAGATCTCCAGGGAAGGCGTTGACTAGGTCTCTTGTGATCATTGACACCGTATCAGCGGAATAGTTGCGCCCCGGGCGCTTTTTTAGCGTGGATTTAGAGTTCTCGGGCCTCCGGACGCGGTTACTATCGGCGCTGCCCGGGTGGCGAAACTGGCAAAAGCGGCGCCCTTAAAAGGCGCTGCCCCTCCGGGGGCTTGCGGGTTCGAGTCCCGCCCCGGGCATCGAAGGCCGGGGGTGCCGGCGGCGCCGGCCCTATATATGGTGCCTGCTGATGGCCGAGCACGGGGGGCGGATAGTCGCGGAGGTCCTGAACTCGCGGGATGTGAGCCACCTCTTCACGCTCTCCGGCGGACACCTGTTCTCAATCTATGACGGCTGCAAAGAGCAGGGCATCGAGATCGTCGACGTGCGCCACGAGCAGTCGGCCGTCTTTGCGGCCGAGGGCTTTGCCAAGGCGACCCGGCGAGTCGGGGTCGCGGCGCTCACCGCCGGACCCGGGGTGACCAACGGTGTCAGCGCGATCAGCGGCGCCCAGGCCAATCGCTCTCCGATCTGCGTGCTCGGCGGCCGCGCCCCCGAGATGCGCTGGGGCTCGGGCTCCCTGCAGGAGTTCGACCACCTGCCGGTGGTCGAATCGATCACCAAGTCCGCGGAGACGGTCAAGGACCCCGGCCAGATAGCGGCGCGCACCGCCGCCGCTATCGATCTGGCGCTCGCCGCCCCCTCGGGTCCGACCTTCATTGACTATCCGCTCGATGTCGTCTTCAGCGAGGCGAGCCCCGAGGTCACGCCGCCCCCCGCGATACCGGGTTTGCCCGCCGATGGGGTCGAGGAGGCCGCGGCCCTGCTTGCCGGCGCCGAGCGGCCGGTGGTGATGGCCGGCAGCGGTCTGTATTGGGGTCGGGGGAGACCGAGCTGCGCGCGCTCGTCGAGGCGATGGGGGTCCCAGTCTTCCTCAACGGCCTCGGTCGTGGGTGCCTACCCGCCGACCACGAGCTCTGTTTCAGCCGTGCTCGCGGCGTCGGCTTAAGGGACACCGATGTCGCCCTCGTCATCGGTGTCCCGCTCGATTTTCGACTTGGCTTCGGCGAGAGCTTTGGCGAGGCAACCCGAATCCTGCGCCTTGATCCAGCCCCAAACGCTCTCAGCGCGAACCGCCTACCCGAGCTGGATCTGGTCGGTGACATCGCCGCCAGTCTCAGCGCGATTCTCGAGACCGCGGCGGGCGATCCCAAGCGGACCCGTGCCTGGTGTGAGCGGCTGCGCGGGGTCGAGGCCGAGAGGCGCCGGGGCGAGCGGGCTGAGCTCGAAGACGGGCGCACCCCGCTGCACCCGGTTCGCGTCTATAACGAGCTGGCGCAGGTGCTCGACCGTGACGCGATCGTGATCGGCGACGGCGGTGACTTTGTCTCCTACGCCGGGCGCTTCATCGATACCTATGAGCCCGGCTGCTGGATGGATCCGGGTCCCTTTGGCTGTCTGGGAGCCGGGCCCGGTCAGGCAATCGGAGCCAAGCTCGCCCATCCGCAGCGTCAGGTCTGCCTGCTGCTCGGCGACGGCGCCTTCGGTTTTGCCGGGGTCGAGTTCGACACGATGGCGCGTCACGGGCTCGCCGTGGTCGGGGTGATGGGCAATAATGGCATCTGGGCGCTCGAGCATCACCCGATGAAGTTCCTCTACGGATACTCGGTTGCGGCCGAGCTGCGGCCCGAGACGCGCTATGAGCAGATGGTCGAGGCGCTCGGCTGCGATGGCATTCTGGTCCGCGAGCCGGGGCGGTTGAGAACCGCGCTGGAGCAGGCGTTCTCCTCCGGACGGCCGACCCTAGTCAACGTCCTCACCGATCCCGAGGTGGTCTACCCGCGCAAGTCCAATTTGGCCTGACAGAGGCGATTATCAGCGGTGTCGGGACGCGATTGGCAGGCCCGGAAAATGAATCGACCGCCACGGGGGCGGTCGATTCAGATTGGCCCCTCAGGACGGGCAGGGGTACGTCTTCAGGGACCAGTTATATGTTGGGCCCAGACGGCGGGAGGCGCCATGATGCGGCAATCGTCCGAACCCTGTACCGAGAGCGGCCGCGGGTTGTGTCCCACGGTTTTCCCGATGAGGCGATTATCTGCCCGACTATCCGTTGCGTCTAGCGGGCCTCAAAGCGCCTACCAAGAAATCGTACCTGAACGCTACTGAGTTTTGAAGCTTCGATACCGCCTTTTGACGATATGTCCTGGTTTTCGCAGACGCTCTGTCCAAACCGGCCCTCAGCCGCGCCTTGCCGCCTCGATCGCGGCCCCGTAGAGGATGTCGTGCTCGGAGACCTCGATGCGCTCAAGGTCAAATGCGCGCATCACCTCGACCAGGATCACGACGCCGGCGACGATTGTCGGGGCGCGATCCGGATGCATTCCGGCGATCTCTTGGCGTTCGGTGAGCGAGACCGAGGCAAGACGCGAGAGCAACCGCTGGACGGCGGGTAGCGTCAGGGTGTGCCGGTGCACGCGCTCAGAGTCATAGGGGTCAAGACTCATCTCGATCGCGGCAAGCGAGGTTGGGGTGCCGGCGACCGCGATCCCGCTGACCGCTCTCGGCCCCCTCATCTGGGTGGCAGCAGCTTCGATCGGGCCGCGGGCGTCGGCGGCCAGCGCCTCCAGCTCGATCGCGGCCGGAGGATCGGAGGCGATATGTCGCTCGGTGTGGCGAACAACGCCGAGCTGCAGCGAGGCGTGATCCTCGATCACCGCACCGCTGCCAAGAATCAGCTCCGTTGAGCCACCGCCAATGTCGATCACCAGAGTCGGTGAGCTCAGCGGCCGCTCGGCGCTGGCACCGAGGTAGGTGAGCCTGGCCTCCTCCTCGCCGCTCAGCACCCGTGCCCAAAGCGCGAAGCGCTCGCGCAGCTCGGCGATGAACGCCTCACCGTTTGAGGCATCGCGAACCGCGCTGGTGGCGATTGCCGCCACACCCTGCGCGCCTGCCTCTTCGTAGAGGGAGATATAGTCGGCGATCGCCGCGCAGGCAGCCTCGATTGCTTCATCGGAAAGCTGGCCTGAGAGGTCGACCCCACGACCCAGGCGCGTAACGCGGCTGTGTCGCAGGACCTGGGCGACGCTGTTGCCGCTGACGTCGGCGACTAACAAGCGCGTCGAGTTGCTGCCGATATCGACAACGGCGATCCGGTTGGTGTCCGCGTGCATGGGAGGCGGCACTCTAATCGCCGAGCCCCACCGCGTTGCTAGGATTCGCCAGGCGTCGCGGGGTGGAGCAGCCAGGTAGCTCGTCGGGCTCATAACCCGAAGGTCGCAGGTTCGAATCCTGCCCCCGCTATAGGAAAAGGCCCCGCAAGCGGGGCTTTTTCGTGTTCTGAGTTCGCTCGGCTCATCCGGCGCGGGTACTAAGTGGGTACTAAGTTCGGCATTTTTGCCGCGCGTGGAGCGTCGGCAGGAAGTATTGAGAGGCTTCAATTGTGCCCTCAATGAGCGAGCTTGACGAGTGCATCTTCTGCGGCGGCCCCGACATGACGGAGGAGCATTTGATCGCGGCATGGGTCCCGCGGGCGTTTCACCGGCAGCGAAAGCCAGACGCCGGTCTCAGCGGCAGCTTCGTCGGCCCCAATCAAATGCGCCTCAGTCCCGAGGAGCCGATCTCAACGGCGAAGGTCGTTTGTCGGGGCTGCAACAACGAATGGCTGTCCGTGATCGACAGCGCTGCCGCGGACGTCCTCAAGCCGCTGATCCGAGGGGACGATGCCGTAGTGCTCAATGAGGAGGAGCAGGCGGTGTTCGCCGCGTGGATCTACAAGTGCGCGTTGATCTTTGATGCCGCAGCGAACGGGAACGATGGTGACTTGGTCCCGCTGCGCGAGGGATTTCGGACTTCGCAGAAAGCTGGACCCGGTTGCATGATGTACGCCGGGCCGGCACCCCCAACGCCATTCACCCTGCCGGAGGTTCCCGAGGTGGCGGGCCTTCGCATGTTCGGCGTGCGTCCGATCAGCGGCACCATGCGCCTCACGGTCGATATTCAGAATCCGGACGGCTCGGTTACTCCTGGTAGCCCGACCTCTATCCCGATCCCGGGATACCAAGTCATGCTTGGTGGCCTCTACGCCTATCTCGGCGGCAGGGTGTCCCCAATCACTCCGGAGTCCCTAGAGGGCTTTGTGCAGGTTTGGCCAGCCAGGCCCGAGTCCGTTGTTGTTTCTCCGGCGCTCCGCAACCCACCCTGAACAAGGTGCATACGCAGACCGCCCAACGCTGAAGCGCGCGGTCCCGTGATCAAGGCCGCTGACCTGGCCCGGTAACGGAAGTCGCCCGAGCCTGGCAGCGGCCGGCGGCACTGCAAGGCACCGCTTCGCGGGCCTCGCTGACGCGCCCTCGCTGGCGCTCGGGTTCCGCACCGCCTGATCCGCCGCCGGTCGGCTCGACGACTTCCGTCAACGAGCCCAAGGAGGCACGCGATGAGCGCCACCGCAGTCCAGTTCAAGCCGCAGCTGAACGTCGTCGGTCGCTACTCGGTTCCCGACGAAGCCCGGGTCCTGGTCGGCCGACGAATCGAGGACGAGGTCTATCTCTACGACTACCCGGCTGATGACAACGGCCGCCGCTACTTCGTCGAGAAGGGCTTCGAGTCAAAGGCCGAGCTGGCGGTGCTGATCGCCGACTACCGCCGTCGCGCGGAGCGTCTCGGCGCCTGCCCGATGAGCCATAAGGGAAGCGGGCGGGCGCTGGAGCTCGCCGCCCTCGGGTAGCCGGACCCCCGCCAGGATCGCACGCTGCGCGTGCGGCGCGGGGGCACCGGCTCCCGCATCGGGCGGGGGCGCATAGCAAGGAGCAACAAGATGACCCAGGTAGCAACATGAGCCGGGCCACGCTTGATGTGGAGTCTCCATGAAACCCGGCCCGGCTCATGTAGCTAGCTGGGTCATACAGGGTGTGCGCAGTGCTATCTCCGCTGCTACCCTGGGAGGCCAAATCTGCTAGACGGGCAATGACAGCGGCCCAGGGCAAGTGAAGCTTTGTTGGCGATCCCAGGCAAAGGAACGCGACGGCGATGTTGTGAGCGGTTGTTCGCCGAGCGCGACCCAGCGGCAAGACCGGCCCCGGAGGGTGGAGGCGGGCCAGCAGACTGTGCATGTCCGCTGGTGAAACAGAGTCGTGAGCTGAGCGGTTCCGGTGCCTCCGCGGCCCCTACGATTCCTCCCCGCTATGGAAGTGGCTTAGCTCGAGACCGGGAGTGGAGGCGAAGAGCTGGCGTCCGCGAATCGCTTGCCCTCCTGGCCTCGCCTCGATCGAGCATGACCCGCAGGGCGGCAACTGGGAGCTCGCGCTTCGCTGGTCGCCTCCTCGCGCTTGCGTTTGTGCTGAGCCTGGCCCTTGCGCTCCCGACGCATGCCTTTGGGGAAATCAAGCACCCCCTCCTTTTCCTTGGTGCGGCCGGCACCTTCGAAGGCCCCTGCGGCGTCACCCTCGATTCAGCTGGCGATATCTACGTCTCCCATTACTACGAAGACTTCGTCGCAGTCCTCAACCCCGAATTCGATCTCCGCAGCCGGATCGAAAACGAGCACCCGACCAACGGCCCTTGCGGCATTGCCGTCGACTCGGCAGGCGATGTTTTCGTTAACAACTGGCGCCATGAGGTCGTCAAGTTCACGCCCCCTTCCACCGAAGCCGCCTGGGGCCGCGACGGCACGATTGACCCCGGCCCCGCCAACGGGGTCAAGTTCGACCCGACCACGAACCGCATCTACGTCGATGATGGCACCTATGTCTCGGCCTACGAACCCTCCGGGGCACCGGTCGAAGTGGGCGGCAAGCCGCTTCGCATCGGCGAAGGCACGCTCAAGGAAGGCTACGGCCTCGCCGTCTCCGCCTACCCCGAAACCGCAGGGGAGATCTACGTCCCCGACGCCGCCACGAACACGGTCAAGGTCTATGACCCTGCCAAGAGCTTCACCAACCCGGTCCAGGTGATCGACGGCTCTGGCACGCCGCATAAGGGCTTCATCTACCTGGGCGAATCAGAAGCCGCGGTCAACCCCACGAACGGGCAGCTCTTCGTCATCGATGAGGTCGGCCACGGCCTCTCGGAAGAACCTGAAATCGTCGTCGATGAGTTCAACACAGCGGGCAACTACCGCGGCCAGATCCTCGCGCCGCCGCCGATCAAGACCTATCGGCCTGGGCTTTATACCCGGTTGTCCACCGGATGACCGAGGCAGAACCCTCGGGGATCGCGATCGGTCCCTACCGTGAAGGCAGCGTCGTCTATAACGAGGCCGTCTACGTGTCGGCCGGCAACAACGAAGGAGGGTCGGTCTGGATGTTCGCCCCCAACACGATGCCGGCCTTCACAATGACCGTCACAAAGATCGGCATGGGCGGCGGCATGGTCACGAGCAAGCCCTCGGGAATCAACTGCGGCACGGCCTGCGGGGCCGAATACCGAAGAAGAAACACACATCGACCTCTTCGAGAGGCCCGACGCCCACTCGAACTTCATCGGGTGGAGCGCCAGCGGGCCGGGCGGCGAAGCCTGCGTGGAAATGGACTGCACCGTCGACCTCCTCGGCAACGTCGAAGTGAAGGCAGACTTCGAAAGGGCGCCCCAAAAGACGCTCGCAGTCTCGCTCAGCGGGCAGGGCACGGTGGCAAGCGAACCGGCCGGCATCTCCTGCCCGCCCCATTGCACCGAAGAATTCGCCGAAGGGCGCCACGTCATCCTTATCGCCAAGCCGGCCCCCCACTACAAGATCCCCTCCTGGAGCGGCTGCGACTCCCTGATCGGCCCCCATTGGTGCATGGTGAGCGATGAGCGAAGCCCGCTCGGTGGGCGTCTCCTTCGCGCCCATCCCGCCCCAGCCCCTCAGCGTCTCCCGTCTCCGGCCACCGGCGAGGTGACGAGCTATCCCTTGGGGATCTCCTGCCCGGGGAGCTGCTCTTCCCACTTTGACGAAGGGAGCATCGCCTACCTGACCGCCTCTCCTGATCCGGGCTTTGCCTTTGCCGGCTGGAGCGGGGGCTGCTCGGGCGACGGGCTCTGCGCCGTGCCGATGAGCCAGGCAGAGTCGGTGGGGGCGGAGTTCACGCCCCAAGTGCCGTCCATTGAAAGCCCTCCGGCCGAGGTGTTGCCCGGCTCCGCAACGCCTGCCCACCCCCACCCTGACGCTGCGCAAGCTCCACACAAAGCGGGGTGTCGTGCTTGCTGCAAGCGTCTCCGGAGCCGGCCATCTGAGCGGCCTCAATGACTTGCTGCGCAACGTCGAAGCCAACCCGAACGCCGCTGGCGTCGTCACGCTGCGCCTCTCGTTGAACGGTGCAGGCAGGGCAGCCCTGAGAAGAGCCCGGCATCACCGCCTTCGCATCAAGGTCACGCTGACGTTTATGCCTAGCTACCGGGGCACTCCCGCGCTCGCCACAACGGTGGTCACCTTCCTCCTCGCCCGGACGGGCCGTCACGGCTGAGGTTACGAGGCCGGCCCCGCTGCCGCTGAAGCGGACCGCTGGGATTTGAAACACGGGCCGCCTCATGAGGGCCGACGGTTGAACCCAGAACGGCTCTTCGGTTGAGCTCCGCCTGTCGCTGCCGATGTGCGTAGCTGTGCGCGGATATGTCGCCGATTCGGGCGACTCTCGGCAAGAAGTGCCCGAAATGGGTGAGGTTGGATTGAAATCCGCCGCGTGGAGTCGGGCGGCCGAGGAGGACTTTCCCGGCTTCCAACCTCTGCTTGACAAGCTTGCCGGTCTCCGCAGTCGCGGCTTCGGTCACTCGCTTCTCGGCTCTTGAACCCCTCCCAGGCTGTCGTCAAACCGATGCCCTTGGGATCATGCCCAAAGAACGGCGTATGAATGTCTTCAGCTTCCTCACACGACGCGGCCGGGACATGGCAATCGACCTCGGAACGGCGAACACCCTCGTCTACGTGCGCGGGCGTGGAATCGTCCTCTCAGAGCCTTTGGTGGTCGCGATCGACACCCGCAGCGGTCAGGTCCATGCCGTCGGCGCCGACGCGAAGTGGATGCTCGGACGCACGCCCGCCACGATCGTCGCGATCCGCCCGCTCAAGGACGGCGTGATTGCCGACTTTGATGTCACCGAGCAGATGCTTCGTCATTTCATCCACGCGGTCCGCTCCAACAGCCTCGCCCACCCTCGGGTTGTGGTCTGCGTGCCCTCCGGCGCCACCGGGGTCGAGAAGCGGGCGGTCGAAGAGGCCTGCCTCACGGCCGGCGCCAGCCGGGTCTACCTGATCGAGGAGCCGATGGCGGCGGCGATCGGCGCCAGTCTGCCGGTCGCCGAGCCGACCGGCTCGATGATCGTCGATATCGGCGGCGGAACCACCGAGGTCGCGGTGATCTCGCTCGGCGGCATCGTCGTCTCGCAGTCGATCCGGGTCGGCGGCGACGAGCTCGACGAAGCGATCGTCGGCCACTGCAAACGGATCTACAAACTGGCGATCGGCATATCGACCGCGGAGGACGCGAAGTTGAAGGTCGGGATCGGCGGCGAAGTTGGTCGAGGAGGTGCACACCGAGGTTCGCGGCCGCCACCTGATCGCCGGCCTGCCGAAAACTGTCACTCTCGGCTCCGAGGAGATCCGCGAGGCGCTCGAGGAACCGATCGGACACATCATCGGCGCTATCAAGGAGACCCTCGACCGCACGCCGCCGGAGTTGGCTGGTGACATCATGGACCGCGACATCACCCTCGTCGGGGGCGGAGCGCTGCTGCGAGGATTCGAGCAGCGCCTACGCGACACAAGGCCCTACAGGCAAGACGACGCTACACAGCTGAACCGGATCGAGGCGCAGTTCAAATCGAGGTCACGCGCGGCGCGTGATGAGCTTCGTGAGCTGATCGAGACCCGCCAGCTTCCGGCCGACACGCGGGAACGCGTTCGCGCTCGCCGTTGACGTTGGAGGAGATTCCGCGGGCCGGCAAGCAGCTCTCCTGTGTTGCGATCGTCCGCTCCTGAGGGGGTGGATCGAGACCATCGGGCAGGTACTAAGTAACTATCCGAAACTCCTGGGCGGGGCAGGAGTTATGTAGCCCTGAACTGAAACGGCAAGGCACATCCCTCGTGAAAGGAGAGTGCCTTGCCTGTTACCGACCCTACCCCTGACCGCCCCCTGCCGACGATCTGGGAGCTACCCGATGAGCTCTGGGAGCGGATCGAGCCGATCCTCGATCGCCGCTACCCGGCCGCGGCCACAGGCCGACCCCGCGCCGATCTGCGCCTTGTTCTCGACGGCCTGATCTACAGGATGCGCTCCGGGGTGCAGTGGAACCAGCTGCCGCGGCGCTTCGGGGCCGACTCCACCGTGCACGGCTGGTTCCAGCGCTTCGTAGAAGACGGCGTCTTGGTCGAGATCTGGGCGGCCCTGGCGGCGGAGTGCGAGGAGCTGGAGGCGGTCCTGTGGGAATGGCAGGCCGCCGACGGAGTGATGGGCAAGTCGCGCTTTGAGGGCGGCAAGAGAGGACCCAATCCCACTGACAGAGCCAAGATGGGCACCAAGAAGCATCTTTTGGTCGAGCAGGCTGGCGGGCCGCTCGGGCTGGTGGTCGAGGCCGCCAACGTCAACCACCACCTGCTGCTCGAGGACACGATCGAGGCGATCGTGATCGAGCGCCCCGATCCCGAGCGGGTCCTCCAGCACCTTTGCCTGGACAAGGCCTACGACAAGAGCAGCGATGGCGTCTGCGAGAAGGCCGGCTACGTTCCCCACATCCGCCGCATCGGCGAGGAGAAGCTCGACGGGCGAGGCGAGAAGACGCATCCCGCCCGGCGCTGGGTGGTCGAGCGCACCATCGCCTGGCTGCAGAAGTGCCGGGCGATCCTGGTGCGCTATGACAGGAAGGCCGAGAACTACGAGGGTATGGTTCAGCTCGCCTGCGCCTTGCTCTGGTTCCGGCGGCTCAAGCGGTCATAACCGCCCGAGGGTTTTCGGATAGTTA